>CAYFWF010000022.1:0-7258 GCA_964346815.1 uncultured Eubacteriales bacterium
AGCAGATCATGTCAATCCTTTTTTTTAATAAATATTGCCCATATCAACTTCATGAGAGAGATAGTTAAGATTCCGTTGTTTTATAACTCAGTATTTAGCTTCTGTTTTGCATGATAAAACAGTTCTCATGCAATTTTGGATTCAATATGTGACCATTTTCTTTGGTGTTCACAGCTTTTCTCTAAAAATCTAACGATTAAAGATACCTTTCCATCCGGTTCTTCTAGAAAGCAGCTCCATGGTGTGAACAGTATCGCAATCGATTGATTCTGGATAAAATCCCGGCAAATACCTCCATGAATATGACAACCTCTATTATTTGAAACGCGATATACCGGCTATTTCTAACAATTCTTCTAAGATTTGCTTCTTCACACAGTTGCCCTTTCAACTCAGGGAAACCGGGGATTTAGGGGATTTGGTTTTCGTTTTAGTGTAATTAAGAGTAGTTATCAATAATAAACGCCACGAGAGTGGCGTTATCATGTTTTTTTATTGACTCTGACCGCCAGATGTATGAAAATGATTTCGATATGACTATCCTACTCAGCAAAAAACAGGTGATGGAAGAATACGGTCTCGGTCGTCATCTCTTGGATAAGGCTATGGCTCGAAAAGAGATTTCTTATATCAAACTCGAAAGACGTGTTTTATTCAGACGAGAGCACATTGAGGAATTCTTAATAAGAAACACTGTTCAGGTTCAAATACCACAGAAAGACTTGAAGAAAATCAAACGAGTTCTGAAAAAAGAGACGACTAAGAAGAAAAAATAGCGTGGTTGATTTAATAAAATCGTAGGGGGGTTAAAATGAAAATAGAATTACCGACTGAATTTGTCAAAATGCCAAGATTCGCACCTGCCATTTCTGCGGGTGTTCTGTCTTTTCTTTTACTTCTCTTTCTTAGAGAACTCAGTGATAAGATAAGAATGTTTCTTCTGCCGTCTTTGATTTTATATGCCCAAAGTACTGCCTTCGTCGGCATGATACATCGTCTTCTCGGATTACATTATGAAGTTCCGCCGGAAAGAATTGAAGAAGGCGGCAAGGTTACTTTTAAATTCATAAGTAGTGAGAAGACTATTCCACTTGTCTGGAAAATTATCATATATTTCGTCCATCTTGTCTTACTTGTATTTCTTTTAGCTTATAATTTCTGGAGATGTGTTTTATAAAGAAAGGTACAAAAAAGCCGCCCAAAAAGAAATAAAAGAAATATAAGGGACGGGGTAAAAATGACTTGTGAAAATATAATACAACTATCAGTAGCCATAATTTTGTTTTTCACGTTTCTGGCTATTGTTTGGTATGCGTGGAAAACAAGAGACTTGTGGAAAGAGACTGTTAGACAAACTGAAATACAACTAACTCCTTATATTATTCTTGACTATACAGATAATTTAATATGTAGAAATATTGGTAACAGTTCTGCGATTAATGTTGAAATTAGCACTTTTGAAGCTATTGATAAAGATTCAGAAAAACTTATATTTAGAGTAACTTTTCCACCCCTATATGTTCTTGAACCTAAACAAGAGAAAATAATTGAACCTGAAATTAAGTTTGAAGATAAAGAACTTGAATATTTCGTAGAAGCATATGAGGGTTTAAATAAAAAATGGTTCCCATTTTTCACAAAAGAATCAAAGGTGGAAGAATATTCTCTCGTCATTGATTATGAAAATCTTGAGAATGTCCCATTTAGAGCTGAGTTTATTGTAAAATGTAGGGAAGAAAAGATTAAAGTCGTAAAGATAGGAAAACGTGCAAAAAAAGGGACAGCATCGATTGACACTGTCCCTTAGAGTCTCAAGCTATCTCTGGTACTAACGATTCAAGATGAGGGTTTTCAGACAGTCTCACAATGAGGTCAATAATTTTTCTAACTACCGACATTTGGGTAAACCTATATATTTAGATTCCTCCGCTTTGCCCGGAACTTTGGATTACTTGGTCATCCCATTCCTTATAATGACCGTTTATGGCGCTATTGAAAAACAAAGAATACAAGGACTGGCGAATCTGTTAGATTGACTTTTTGTCATTCCTTCAAGGCCGAGAGCTCTTCTCTCCCTGGAGCAGTAAGTCCTATCACAGTTCCCTCATCATCGGCATTGAATTCTAACCGGGAGCTCATGGCCGTATCAATCCGGTATCCCACAAATTCCGTCTTAGAAACAGGCAGAAAAGGCAGAACCATCTCACCAGGAGGCATGGTCGGACCTACACCCAAATTTTTCTTTCCGCGCCAATAAAGGACGAAAAACATGCTTTCCTTTTCACCCTTCAATTGGACATAGGTCATTGCGGCCGCTTCACCGCCGAATGTCGAAGGCAGCGTTCCAATCGCGGTGACGCTTTTTATCGCTCCTGTCCTCTCCTTATACATCCGCAGCCTCATATCGATCAACTCCTTCACCCGCTCCAGACGCCTCTCTTTATCCATGAGCACACCCCCGAAGGGCTCATAATCGCCTTTGAGTGCAGCCTCAAATACCGACTTGGAGAGCCTATTCAGTTCCTCGAAATGTGCAGGATCGGGATTTTCAGGATCGAAAAGCAGACAGATCGCATCCTGCCCCTGAGCCTGGATGACCAACTTTCCCTGTTTTTCCTCGACGGTCAGGTATCCGCCGCTTCTGAGCGTGTACTTCCCCTCGAATTTCCGGAGTCTCTCTGGAGCCGCTGCCATAACCTCAACAGGCAGATTCACCTCTCCTCCGAAGACCAGTGTCTCGATTTGATCTCTCACCGCTTCCATAAGCGTCTGCTGGCCGTAGCTCTGGTTGCAGAACAGGATAGTCACCACCCCGGCATCGATATAACGCCGAATCTCGGCGCTGCAGCCGAGCATGCTGCCTCCATCGTGCTGGATCAGAGTTCCCATCTCTCTTTCCAGCACATCCCATCCGTATCCATAGTCGTTCAGGAAAGGGGTGAACATTTTTTTCTTGATCCCAGATGAGAGGACCTCCTCCCCGAGAAGCGCCTTATGCCACTTATACATGTCCTCTGTTGTGGAGAGAATCCCTCCATTTCCGATATAGTTCCAGTAGGGATAGGGCTTTTCTAGGGGCGTTCGGTTGTCCTTATCCCCTACATACCAGTGAGCCACCACCCTCTTGTCCCAATCAGGCATTCTGTATCCAGTGTAGGTCATCCCCGCCGGCGTGAAGATGTTCTTGTTCATGAACTCTTCATAGCCTTGGCCCGAAACCTTCTCGATCACTGCCGCCAGCATGCTGTAGCCCGCGTTGGAGTAAGCAAAATGCTCTCCAGGTTTGAACTGAAGGGGAGCATCCAGGATTTTTCGCATCGTCTTATCCCTAGGAGCTTCAACAAAATCCGGACCCGTGAAGTTGATGACTCCCGACGTATGGGTCAGCAGATGGTGAAGGGTAATGCCCTTTTTTTCCTCCGGCACGTCATCGAAATATTTGGCGATCGGATCGCCGGTGGTCAGTTTTCCCATCATCTCCAGTTTCATGATTCCAGCCGCAGTGAACTGTTTGGTGATCGATCCTGTGCTGAACACCGTCTCTGAGGTGTTGACCACATTCTCGGACAGGATAGCCACCCCATATCCTTTGTTGAGGATGACTTTGCCGTCTTTGGCCACAAGCAGTGCTCCTGAGAAGCCAAAGGGCGTAATCCGCGTCAGATATGTATCCAGTTTTCTTGCCACCTCCCCTTGTACCATGTCCTTTCCCCGGGCAGCCTTTTCCATATCGTTTCCCTCAGGTGAAGCTGAAGAAAAGCAAAACGAAAAGGACAGGGAAAAGGAAAGATAGAGCATAAACAGCAGGCATGCCCTCAGTGAGTTTCTCTTTCTCTTCAATTGAGACCTCCAGACGAAAAAAAGCAGTTTAAAATTTTAACCTCTCGATGAATTCAAAAGTTGCAGGATATATGAGGAAGCTGTTCCATCTTGATTGAGATGAGATAGAAGATAAAGATTATCGCTCCTGGATTTTGCCTTTCGTTGCCTTTTCTTTGGCCTTTTCATACAAGAATGCAGCCTGGATGTAGCGTTCTGCAGCATCCTCGAGATCATCATCTTCCACAAGAGAGGCCGCTTCTTCCTCCTCCTCCTTTGCGTGCTCGAAGTACCAGGAGGCTGACGCAGACGATGGGGCATCCAACAGAGCCGCCTCTTTTCGCAAGCCATCGACAAAGTTTTTAAGAATCTCGATACACCGGTTATCTTCACAACCTTCGATACTGAAGGCGAAGATCTTTGCCAGTATGTTATAAAGCGTTTTTGATCCCGTAAAATCGCTCTCCTCGTAGGCATCGGTGGCGTCCTCTTCCTTTTCTTGGGCGACTCGATAGAGTAAATTATCCTCCTCTTCCGCCAATCTTCGCGAAGCGGCCATCCTGGCCTGTTCCATGGAGGTCTTTGCTCGATCCGCCTCCTCTTTGTCTCTGACGATCTCGAGGAGCTTTTGCATCTGAGTCTGGCCTTCTCTGTAGCTTTTCTGGGCTTCCTCTTGTTTGCCCTCCTCTTGAAGCTTTTGCCCTTCCTGCAGTTTGCCTTTTATCTGGTCGATGATTTCCCTGTGAGCTCCCTCCTCTGGAAGATTTCCCTTGATATTCTCCAGAAAATTTTCGATGCCTTTAAGATCGTCTTTGCCCAAATGTTTGATGACCTCTGGACCCAGTAGATTGAACATCCTCAACAGCCATTGGGCATTTGTACTGTACTTTGAGGCATCCAGGTATTTTTCGACATCTTTGGGTATGAACCATTTGAGTTCAGGAGAAACAGTCCGAGGTTCCCGTGTTCTTGTTACCTCCGTGCCTGTTTTTTCGCTCTCTTTTTGGCTTTCTTTCCGGGCCTTTGCGATCACGGTATCCTTTTTGATTTCTGGAGGAGAAGGCGGCACAATTATGTTGATAGGCTCCTTGGAGGATGTTCCTTCGTCCTTTAGGGGAAGAAGCCGCCATACCACCACGGATATTCCAACGAGGATGACAATCAATGCCGCAACACGGACCAGGAGTTTCTTTGTATTCAGGGTAACTGTTATCTCTTTCAATGTTTGAGGCTTAGGCTTTGCTGGAGGAACGATCTTCTCCGTGGTCGGAAGAGCTTCTTCGATATTTTTTAAATCAGCGAGGAGCTCCTCTGCGCTCTGATACCTGTCACGCTTCTCTTTTTGCATACATTTGAGGATCACCTGGCTGAGTCCTTCTGTGACCTGTGCGTTCAGATTTCTGGGATCAGGAGGCGGCTCGCTCTTGTGTTTCATGGCAATGCTGATGGGCGTCTTTCCTTCGAAGGGCACTCTCCCTGCGACCATCTCGAAAAGAATCACACCCAGAGCGTAGATGTCTGAGCGCTGGTCTACGCCTTCCATTTCGGTCTGCTCGGGTGACATGTAATCCGGAGTACCGATCATGACGCCGTGAGTTGTCACCCCTTCCCCTTCGAGGAAGCGTGCGATACCGAAATCCATGATGCGGGTGTTTCCGTCTGCGTCGATCATGATGTTCTGGGGTTTGAGATCCCTGTGGATGACGCCGAAATGATGGGCTTCAGCCAGCCCTTCGCAGATCTGCTTGGCGATCGAGACCGCCTTTCCGACGGTCAACTGCTCTGACCTCTTGATAAATCTCTTGAGGTCTTCACCCGGAACATACTCCATGGTGATGAAGTGGGAGGTACCTTCCTCCCCAAGGTCATACATGCGGCATACATGCCTGTGGGATATTTTGCGGGCCAATCTCAGTTCGTTGTTGAACCGTTCGATGCTCTTTGCGTCAGTGCTGATCTCGGGCCTTATGAGCTTGAGGGCCACGACCTCTTTGATTTTTTTGTCAAAGACCTTGTAGACCTTGCCCATGCCTCCTTTTCCCAGCTCTTCGATGACCTCGTAGCGTCCGGCGAAAGTGGTTCCCCTCTCCAGTTCAGCCGGGGACATAACCAAGGTTTTGGTTTGGGTGAGGACGAGCTCCTCTGCTGAAGGAAGCGGAGTAGCGCACTTCCGGCAGAAACTGCTGTCAGGAGGATTTTCTGTTTTGCACTGAGGACACTTCATCTTGCACGTCTTTATTCAATCGATGAGATATGCTGTGTTCTTTACCGTCCAGATATCCTTCAAAGATTTTAAATGAGGCACGGTTTGATGTCAATCCGTCCCTTCGGCTATCCCTGGATCAGCGTCTTTCCAGAGGTCGAGGAATTCCTTCTACTGCTCGATAGTGTTGGCAGTGTCCCGCTGCTACTCATGAATCTTCATTCTCCTTTGCCTTATCAAGCCCGTTCAATTTCACATAAGTCATGGCCATGGCATCATAAAAAACTGCAGGATCATCAGGTTGGAATTTTTCTGGCAGGATAAGTGAGAATCCCATGTTTGATTTGAGCGATTTTGGACAATTCATGCATTCGCAACTGGTCAGCCTCTATAATGTTCCGGACTTCATGACCATGGCTCACGAGATAATCAGAGATCAATTTCCGGTGACAGCGCCAGAAAAACTTCTCCGCGCACATATAGACCGTGATCCCTTGCTTTGCCAAATCTAAGAGTTTTTCTATTCCGTTTTTGAATCCAGCGGTGAGCATATAGTCTGCATAGATCCGAAATCCTCCTGTGTTCCAACCCTTGTTTGGCGAGCTCTCGCCCAATCCCTCGGACTTTTTTCTGTAGCCGCCCAGCTCTTTTCCCAGCCAGTGGTATTCCACGTCGTTTTGATACAGACTCACCTTGAGATTTTCCTTGTTGAAATGGGGAAATCTCGAGGACGAAGGGAAGGCTCTGACATCGGCCAGAATTTCAATCCTGTATGATTGGAGCAGAGAGATAAAATCTTCGATCGATCGTGTGGAATGCCCTACGGCGAATAACTTCATCTTTACCTAATTATGGCAGGTTTTTGCCGAGTTAGGAAAGGTTCTCAATTGTCATTGTGAAAGCCGAAGGGTTGAAGCAATCTCATAACGATGGGAGATTGCGCTCTTTTGCCTTGGATGAAACATGCAACTCATTATAACTTCCAGTTATATAATTATCAAAAATCGTCTTTTTTATTGCAGGGAGCAAGGTTAAGATTGTCATTGCATTCATGCGTCATCGCGAGGAGTGAAACGACGTGGCGATCTCTTATTATATAAGATTGCTTCGTTCCACTCGCATGTATGAAAGCGCTGTGTTTGTCAATAGATAAAATGACGTATTTCACTCTCCTTTCTTTTGTCTTTCTTATGATAGCCATTTCGTCTCATAGGCTCAGATTCCTTTTCGTCAAAT
>CAYFWF010000023.1:0-282049 GCA_964346815.1 uncultured Eubacteriales bacterium
GTTTTTTTGATCGGAGCCGCCCTCGGCAGGTCGGTCTATGCCCCGAGGCGGAGCCTCCTGCCGTGGCGCCTGCCGCAAACGTTCGTCAACGCCGCAGGACGTCATTCGCTGCTGATCTACATATTGCATCAGCCGGTTATCCTGGCCGTGCTTTATGCCCTGGGCCTGATGAAGTGAAATGAATAAAAAAATGATATTTTCAGGGACTGGAAATCCCCGGACTTATGCGTGCCTATATGTATTCCTTCGGCCACAATAAACCGCACAAAGCCCTGGAGGCGCTGAGGGGCTGGAGCTCAGCCGGATTGGCCTGCAGGGACTGCGCCGTCTGCACCGTCCGATGCGCTGTCGGTTTCGATGTCCGGGCCAGAGCCCTGGAGCTGGCCGCTGTCCTCGAGAACGTATGAACAAGGTCACTTTTTCTTCTTGACCTTCGTTTTTTTCCCTTTCGATTTACCCTTCGATTTTCCTTTTCCTTTCTCGATCTCTTTGTTTATGTTGACGAATTTGATTCCCCTGCCCCGCATCTCGGTGACCTTGTCCGGAGCGATCTTGTGGTATTCCGAGATGAACCTGAGATTGACCAGATCGACCACCTCGCTGTCGGTCAGAACGATCTTTTTCCATTCTTTATTGGGACGGTATTTTTTATAGTAGCCGTAGGCCCTGCCGTAAGGAGGCCCGATCTTTTCCACTGTGAGAGGAACGAAAAAGATCTCCGGGGAGAGGCCGAGCCGGAAAGAGATATCCAGCCACGAAATCCGGTTCATGCGGAGATCGATGACAGCGGAAGGCTTCACCCGGGCCCGGGAAGCGAGATAGTAAATGACAGGAAGCTCCTCTGTGCTGAACCGGTACCGCTCTTTAACGGCCACCACTTCTTTTCCAGGAATGTGGTAGTGGTTGCTGACGGCGAGATAAAAACTCCGAAGTTCTCCGTCGGCGACAGAAATGCCGAAATCGACCCGAGTGTCCTGTGCCGAGACCGTGACCTGAATCAGAGAAAGGACAATCAGAAAAATAAATAGCTTCATCATGATATTCTCCCATCGAGAATGCATCTTAACCAGACTATTTTGGATCAGGCTTCAGGCAGGGTCAATCGCCTTCGGAGGTGATTCAGGGGGTGATGCGCTGAGGAAATCACACCACTTTTGTCACGAAGCGCCAGGCGGGTTGACACCCCTGAGATTCCTTGATAATCTTTTATCAAAGTAAAAGGAAAGATGGCTAACACCTGTCCCAATTGCCGGCACGAGAATCCCGACGACACTCTTTTCTGCGGGAAATGCGGGACCAAGTTCGCGTCGCCAGAAGAGATCTCTGTCCTTCGCACAAAGACCATACAAACGCCGGCTAAAGATTTATCCAAAGGAACGACCTTTGCAGAGAGGTACCAGCTCATCGAAGAGCTGGGAAGAGGAGGCATGGGTGTCGTGTATAAAGCTCAGGATACCAAGCTCAAGCGTACCGTTGCCCTGAAATTTCTGCCTACGGAGTTAACCTACATCCCCGAGGTCAGAGAGCGATTCATGCAGGAGGCCCAAGCTGCCGCAGCACTGGACCATCCCAATATCTGCACCGTCCATGAATTCGATGAGGCCGAGGAGAAAACCTACATATCTATGGCCTATGTGGAGGGCCAGAGCCTAAAGAAAAAGATCGAATCCGGCCCGCTTGCATTGGATGAAGCCATCGGGATTGCCACACAAGTCGCAGAGGGTTTGCAGGAGGCACATAAGAGAGGAGTGATCCACCGGGACATCAAAAGCGCCAACATCATGGTCACGGAAAAAGGTCAGGCCAAGATCATGGATTTCGGATTGGCCAGGCTCGAAGAAGGGACTCTGGTCACCAAAGAAGGGATGACCATGGGGACGATCGCTTACATGTCTCCCGAGCAGGCGCGGGGGGAAAAGGTCGATCTCCGGACAGATATTTGGTCATTCGGTGTGCTTCTGTATGAACTGTTCAGCGGTCGACTGCCCTTCAAAGGGGAGCATGATCAGGCCGTGGTGTATTCGATACTGAATGAAGAGCCTGCGTCAGTCACTGAATCACGTTCCGACATTCCTCTGTCTATAGATCAGGTTGTGTGCAAGGCTCTGGAGAAGAATCCGGAAAAGAGATACCAGCTCATGGACGAGCTGCTGGATGATCTAAAATCTATCTCAGAGGGAATTGTACCAGAAGAGATCAAGGTGAGGCTGAGGAAAGCCAGGCTGCTGAGAAGGAAGAGGGCTATTCTTTATGCAGGTATCGCGGGTTTGCTCATCATTGCGGCAGTCATAATCCTGAGCCTTTTTACGGGACGTACTGAAGCCCTGGAAGCGGTTGCGGTCCTGCCGCTCGAGAACCTCACGGGCGATCCAGGGCAGGAGTTTTTCGTGGATGCAGCGACCGATGAGCTGATCGGGCAGCTGGCCCAGATCGGTGCCTTGCGGGTGATTTCTCGCAGATCGGTCATGCAGTATAAAGGTGTAAAGAAGCCCATACCGGAGATTGCACAGGAATTAAATGTGGATGCTGTGGTGGAAGGGACGGTGCTTCATGTCGGAGACAGCGTGCGCATCCGGGTGCAGTTGATCGAGGCGCTTCCCGAGGAGCGGAACCTCTGGGCGCAGACGTACGACCGGGAGATGACCGATGTGCTGGTGATGTATAAAGAAATGGCACGCGCCATTGCCGATAAAACCCGAGTCGAGCTGACCTCACAGGAAGAAGCGAACCTTGCCAGTACCCGCCAGGTCAATCCCGAGGCCTACGAGGCCTATAATAAGGGGATGTTTCATTTTTATAAACTCACTCCACAGGACCTCGAGCTCGCGCTTCAGTACTTCGAGTTAGCCTTGGAGAAGGATCCGGATTACGCTCTGGCTTATGTGGGTATCGGTCAAGTCTGGGGCGGACGCCAGCAGCAGGGATTGGTGTCCGCCAGCGAGGCGGGGCAGAAATCGAGGGCGGCTCGCCAGAAGGCCCTGGAACTGGACGACACGCTTCCGGAAGTGCATTATGCGTTGGCGACACAGAAAACATGGGGGGATTGGGATTGGGAGGGTGCGGAAAAGGAATTCCAGCGGGCGATCGAGCTCAACCCAAACTATCCGGATCCACGCGCCTATTACTCGTATTTCTTGTTCTACATGGAGCGTCCGGAGGAAGCGATGGCCCAGATCGAACGCGCCCTGGAATTGGACCCGTTCCATGCCGCTTTCCGATCGATTTATGCTTGGGATTTGATGTACGCGCGCCGGTTTGACGAAGCAGTCGAGCATCTCCAGGAAACGCTCAGAACAGCACCCACTGACCAAATGACGCTCTCCGCTCTCAAGTCTGCCTACCATGTGAAAGGAATGTATGAAGAAGCGCTGGAAATATGGAAGATGTGGTTCGCTACCAAGGGCGATCGTGAAGCCGAAGAAGCTCTGGCACGCGGCTATGAGGAGGGGGGATACTCCGGGGCTTTGAGCAGCGTGGCGGAAATGATGATCGAACGCTCACGGACAACTTTCGTTACACCCTGGCAGATCGCGACGCTGTACACCCGTGCCGGGAAGAATGAGGAAGCCCTCGAATGGCTGGAGAAAGCATATGAGGCTCATGATCCCAATATGCCGTATATCAGTGTGGATCCGATTTTCGATGATCTGCGCGGCGATCCACGCTTCCAGGACCTTCTGCGTCGGATGAACCTTCCCCAAGGGAGTTGATGGGCTAAGGTGCTCCCTGAAGTCAAACATTATGATGAATAAAGCACATAGAATGCACATAGAATGAAACAAACCTTAGGCATAGACATGGTAAGAAAATTATGATAGAAATGGGGTTACTTTGAATGAGTGTTTCTATAAGCTTTGGCCTTGAAAAGGAGGGAACTATGAAACGCCTAAGCCAAATCACTTTTTTCCTGATCCTGTCTTTTCTCCTGATTCTGCCTTCGACCACTTTTGCCCAAGGAGACCAGGTCCGGAAGAGCCTGAAAGCCAGCGTCATGCAGAGACTGGGAGTCGACACAGATATCACCATCGAATACAGCAGGCCCGGGGTAAAAGGCAGAGAAATATGGGGTGGGCTCGTACCCTACGGCATGGCTCCCGGAAACAAATACTCCGACAATAAGCCTTATCCTTGGCGGGCGGGCGCCAACGAAAACACCACCATAGAATTCAGCAAGGATGTCCTTGTCGAAGGGAACAGACTGCCGGCTGGTAAATACGGCATACACATGATCCCTTCGGAGGAAGACTGGATCATCATCTTCAGCAAGAACAACTCGGCATGGGGAAGCTTCTCCTACAACCAGGAGGAAGATGCTCTCCGGATAACCGTAACTCCTGAAGAGGCGCCACACAAGGAGTGGTTGATGTACGGGTTCGAAGATCTGGCAGGGACATCCGCAACCGCTTACCTCCACTGGGAAGAGTTGAAGGTGCCGTTTAAGATCGAGCTGCCCGAGGAATAATCAAGCCCTGGGCTCAGGATTTTTACGAACAGTCGTTTCAGTCCCTGTGTCTACAAGAGAACTGTATCAAATATCAAAGCATGAAGTGGTGTGACATCGTCATGGCGAGTGACCAAAAGCCGCGTGCCCATCTCGTCAGGAAAAAGAGATCACCACGTCGTTACGCCCCCCGCGATGACACAGGAATCGATACATTCATATTCGTTTTTGCCGATGAAGGAGCAGAAATTCAATAAAAAACAAGCCAATACCTTGATTTTCTTTTTCCGGAAAGGGGTGGAACGATGAAGAAGCATCTCTCCATCCTCTTTGTATGTGTGCTGTTTCTCAATTCCCATGCACCCGCTCCGAAGATAGAGCTTCTCGATGCTGGAGAACTGCAGATCGCCGTTCAAAAGCTCAACGTGCTCGGAAGTGTTCTTTACATCGAAGCCCATCCGGATGATGAAAACACTTCGGCCCTGGCCTATTTTTCGAAAGGCCGAACATACCGCACGGCATATCTGTCTCTCACACGCGGCGATGGGGGGCAAAACCTGATCGGACCTGAAAAGGGCGCTGAAATCGGGATCATCCGAACCCAGGAACTCCTGGCTGCCCGGAGAAATGACGGCGCCGAACAGTTTTTTACACGTGCCATCGATTTCGGCTACTCCAAAACACCCGAGGAAACGCTGGCTTTATGGGGAAAGGAAGCCATCCTCGCAGACATCGTCTGGGTCATTCGTCTCTTCCGTCCCGATGTGATCATCAGCCGTTCACTTGGCGAGAGCTACGGCGGTCACGGACACCACGCAGCCGCCGGCAAGCTGGTCAGGGAAGCCTTTGGGGCGGCCGCAGAACCTGACAGATTTCCGGAACAACTGCAGGATGTGCGGCCTTGGCAGGCTCGAAGGTTATTCTGGAACAGGTGGCAGCGCGGTCAGTCGGAGACGGACGGAGTTCTAACGATCAATACAGGTGAGTACAATCCTCTGTTCGGTAAATCCTACTCGGAAATCGGCGCAGAAAGCCGGTCCATGCACAAAAGTCAGGGATTCGGTGTGACCGCTCGACGCGGAAACCGCACCGACTACTTTCAGCTCATGGAGGGGACCCCGGCAGCCACGGACCCGTTTGACGGAATCGATACAACCTGGCGGCGGGTCCCTGGAGGCCAGGAGATCGGGCTTCTGCTGGCTCATATTATCGAGACTTTCGATCCGCGATACCCGTGGAAATCTCTCCCCAGCCTGCTGGCTGTCCATGCTGAGTTGAGTGAGCTGGATGAGACGTATTGGGTAAAGATAAAAAAAGAAGAACTGCTGCGGGTCATCCGGTCTTGTGCCGGGCTCTGGATGGAGGCGGTTTCGCCCGATTTTGCCGCTGCTCCCGGCGATGAGATCGAGATACAAACCACCATCATCAACCGGTCGGAATACCCCTTCAGGATTCAAGAAATAGATTTTGACGGACTCGCTCCTGCCTCAGAGCTGGATATCCTCCTCGAAAACAACGACCCCCAAACTTTCGAGAATACCCTCCGGATCCATGGAGATTTTCCGATTTCACAACCTTACTGGCTGCTGGATCCACCAGAAAAGGCCAGGTTTTCGGTCCGGGAGCAAAAACTTATCGGAACGGCTGAAAATCCTCCCTCGATACGGATAAAGATCAAATTGGCCGCCGACGGCAGTCTCCTGGAATATTCCGTTCCCCTGCTTTTTCGGTGGAGGGATAGAGTGGAGGGCGAATGTTACAGGCCTTTTGAAATCAGACCATTGGTGACAGTTCATGCTGAAAACAAGGTTAAAATTTTCACCAAGGATGATCCCAAGGAGATCCGGGTAAAATTAAAGGGCCACGCTCCAGATATTGCGGGCGCTGTCCGCCTCACAGGGACTGCAGAGTGGCGCGTTACCCCCGAAAGCATTCCATTTGTCTTGTCCCGTAAATATGAGGAAATCCTTGTATCGTTTGAAGTCACTCCTCCCAAGAAGCCAGGTGAAGCCATCTTGACCGCCGAAGCAGAGATCAACGGGCAAAAGTTTGGCCGTGATATGGTGGAAATATCCCACCCCCACATCAAAAGGCAGGTGTATTTTCCCGAAAGCGGCGTAAAAGCCATCAAAATGGACGTGAAGCACCGAGGAAGTAAACTCGGCTATATCATGGGCTCTGGTGACGAAGTCGCGGACAGTTTGCTCGATCTCGGCTACGATGTGACTCTCCTGGATGATGATATGCTGGAAAGGGCGGATCTGAGCCGGTTCGATGCCATTATAGCCGGCATTAGAGCCTACAACACCCGGGAACGTCTTAAATATATGTATCCCCGGCTTCTTCAGTACGTCGAGGAGGGAGGGACCTTTATCGTCCAATACAATGTATCTCGTGGACTGCAGACCGGAAATATCGGTCCTTATCCTTTGACTATCGGGCGGGATCGGGTGAGTGAAGAAGACGCTCCTGTCGCTTTCCTCGACCCCCGGCACCCTCTCTTGAACTTTCCCAACCTGATCACCCAAAAGGATTTCGAGGGATGGATTCAAGAAAGGGGTTTATACTTCGCTTCGGAATGGGACGAAAGATACGACCCGATTCTCACATCCCACGACGCCCATGAGTCGGGGAAAAAAGGTGGCCTGCTGTATACACGATTCGGGAAAGGCGTTTTTATCTATACGGGATATTCCTGGTTCCGGCAGCTCCCGGCAGGTGTTCCGGGAGCGTACCGCTTATTCGCCAACTTGATTTCCTCTGGAGAGGCCGATGGACCATGAACGAATAGAAAAAAAAGAAAAAGATCAGGAAAAGCCGCCCATTTTATCGTCTTGGAACCGGCTGTATACGGTGGTCCTGCTGAATCTCGCCTTACTCATACTTCTTTTCTATCTGTTTACCAAGGCATTCGATTAGAGAACGAGAGAGACTCGGTGATACCGACACATAAACTTCCCGGACTGTCCCCCCTGGTCCATGATTATTTTTATGCATACGACAAGGTGAGTGAATTCTTCTCAGGAAATTTTCGCGATCCAACGGCGTTCAGCCGTCAAATCGAGAAAGTCAGATCACGTGATCTGCCGCGGAAACGGCTGGCCGCCCTATTGAAAGAGCAAAATCTGAGTTACGGATGCGGGGAGCAGACTATCGGGAATATCGACATGTTCACCCGAGATGGGACCTGTGCAGTGGTAACCGGGCAGCAGGTTGGATTGTTCGCGGGCCCTCTCTATACCGTCTTCAAAGCGGTCACTGCGCTCAAACTCTCCGAATCATTCAACCGAAACAGCTCCGGGTGCTTCGTGCCGATTTTTTGGCTGGCTTCGAACGATCACGACTTCGCAGAAATCAATCACGTCACTGTCCTCGACAAAGAAAACCGGATCAAAGACATTCGATACCAGGAGCATTCTCTCGGTCTGAAAACGCCGGTTTCGAGAATCGTGCTCACAGAGGAAATTTCGAACTGCCTGCGACAACTCGATGATCTTATCCGGGATTCCGAATTCAAACCGGAAATCCTGTCGCAGTTGGGCACAGCCTACCGGCTCGGCCGGTCGTTTGTGGAAGCCTTTGCCCGGTGGATGACACGAATGTTCAAGTCCTATGGCCTTATATTCATCGATGCCGAACATCCTGACTTGAAGGAGCTGGGAAAAGGTGTTTTTTTTACCGAGATCGCCCAAAAGTCACCCTTAACGCGCTGTGTCCTGGAAACATCGCGCAGATTGGAGCAAAAAAGCTACGGCACACAAATACAACTCCATCAGGGAATATTGAATCTCTTTCTGGCAGAGAAGGAAAGGCAAACCATCCGGTTCGGAGAGACCGGTTACAGCATAAAAGGGACGTCGAAAACATTCCAGAAGGATGAACTCCTGAGAGTTCTGGAAGAGCAGCCTCATCTGTTCAGCCCGAATGTCCTGCTGCGTCCCCTCTATCAGGATGAACTCCTGCCGACCGTCGTGTATGTGGGAGGTCCGGGTGAGATCGCCTACTTTGCACAGATGAAGGAAGCATATGAGGAATTCAAGCTGCCGATGCCGGTTATCTTTCCCAGGAAAAGTCTCACCCTTATCGAAAAAAGCGTGGACAAAGGCTTGAAAACTTACGGCCTGAAAGTCCAGGGTATATGGCGGGGCGTGGATGCCAAAATCGATAAAATCGCTAAAGAAAAAACTCCTGAATCCCTGGAAAAAGCCATCCACACCGCAGCCTCTCATCTGGATAAGGATTTGAAGGATATCAGGAAACAAACGCTGGCTTTCGAACCTGCGCTGGAAAAAACGGTCGACCTGACCGCGAGGAAAATCCATCGCCGCATAAGCCTTCTGGAAAAGAAGATTCACAAGGCGTTTAAAAAACGGAACACCGTCATGATGAAACGTGTACGGCTTGCCGAAAACAGTCTTTACCCAAACAGACACCTTCAGGAAAGGGTGTTCAACGTCACTCCATTTCTTGTAAAATATGGCTTTGCATTTATAGACAGGCTTTATAAAGCCGTAGATATAGAACATCACGACCATCAGATTTTGAAATTATGAAAGATGTAAAGACACGAACCGGAGATTGAGGTGAAGCTCGATGCATTGGCTTTCGGTGCGCACGCGGACGATGTGGAGCTGTCCTGCAGCGGTACGATCATCAAATTAGGAGCCTCGGGATATAAAACCGGGGTCATTACGCTGACCCGTGGAGAGACGGCGACCCGGGGCAGTGCCGAGATCCGCGCCCGGGAGTTTGTCCGATCCGCCGAAATCATGGGGCTTGCCTCTCACAAGATGCTGGACATCCCGGACGGATGGATCGAAGTCACAAGGGAGAACAGGCTCAAAATTATCCGGGAAATCCGCACGTACCGGCCCAGAATCGTATTCGCTCCCTACTGGATTTCCCGCCATCCGGATCATGAGAAAACTTCCCATCTGGTACGTGAAGCCGCCTACCTCGCCGGGCTGAAAAAGCTGAAAACGGATCAGAAACCTCATAGGCCGTATAGAGTCATTTACTACCCGACACGGTTCGAGTTCAAACCCTCTTTTATCGTCGACATCTCTGATTTTCATGCGCAAAAGATAAAATCCATTCTCTCCTACAAATCGCAGTTTCACCATAAGGATAAGGCAGAATTCGGAGAGGATGAGACTCTGCTCAGCAGGCCTGAATTTTTGGATGTGATCGAGACTCGAGACAAACAGTACGGGACATACATCGGCGTCAGGTACGGCGAGCCTTTTCTGGTCCGGGAGGCCATCAAAATCGATGACCCAGTTGCTTTTTTCGACGTGAAATATCTGGAGACGATTCCATGAGGACTACGGCTTCATGCATATTTCGGGATAGACGTTGACCATGAAAGTCGGAATAGTGTGTTACCCCACACACGGCGGCAGCGGTGTGGTGGCCTCGGAACTAGCGATAGGCCTTGCCAAAAAAGCGCATGAAATCCATATCGTAAGCTACGCTCCCCCCTTTCGATTGCGTTCTTTTCATCAGAACATCTTTATCCATGAGGTGGAGATGGCGACCTATCCGCTGTTTAAATATCCACCGTATGCTCTGGGACTGGCAACGAAACTCGTGGAACTGGTGGAGGCCTATGATCTCGAGCTTATCCATGCCCATTATGCTGTTCCCCACGCCGCCAGCGCCTATCTGGCCAAACAGATTTTGAGTTCAAAGGCGATAAAAATCATCACCACACTGCATGGAACGGATATCACACTGGTCGGAGCCGACCAATCCTTTTACCGGGTCATAAAATTCACTATCGAGAAATCCGACGGTGTCACCAGCGTTTCCAACTATTTGAAACAGCGGACCATCCAGGAATTCGATATTCAGCGTGAGATACGGGTTATCTACAATTTCATCGATCCCGTCCGGCCGGCTCAAGGACGCAGCCAGTGCGACCGGAAATCTTTTGCTCCGGACGGAGAAAAGATCCTTTTGCACGCTTCCAATTTCCGGCCTGTAAAAAGGGTGGGAGACGTCGTCCGTATCTTCGAGCGGGTTCATGCCAGAATCCCGGCAAAACTCATATTGATCGGTGACGGGCCTGAGCGGCTGTTCATCCAGCAATTAGCCAAAGAATTGAAACTCAGTGCCGATGTGTATTTTCTCGGGGAACAGGATCATTTAGAGCCCTTGTTCCTGTGCGCAGACCTCTTTCTCCTGCCCAGCGAACAGGAGAGTTTTGGTTTGACGGCGCTCGAAGCCATGAACTGCGGTGTTCCAGTGATAGCCACCCAGACAGGAGGTTTACCGGAAGTCATCACACACGGTGAGACAGGATATCTGTATCCTGTGGGTGACATAGATAAAATGGCGGAAAAATCCATCGAACTTTTGAATCATCCTGAAAAACATGATTTATTTAAACAGCGGGCAAGGGAACGAGCCGCGCAGTCTTTCAGTGCAGATCGGATCATCCCTCAATACGAAGCCTATTATCAGGAAATATTGAAGGCCTAGAAGAAGACATCAATAATTTCCGGCTAAAGACCGATAGAAATGTAAACGATGAGCAGCCTTGACTGGATCGTGATGAGTTCTTTCCTCGCATTTGTCGCTGTCTACGGCGTCTGGAAAACGCGAGGAAAAAAAGACATCAATGGTTACATTCTGGCGAACAAATCGACCTCCTGGCCTACCATCACGCTTTCTATCATGGCGACACAGGCCAGTGCCATTACCTTTCTTTCCACGCCGGGACAGGCCTATGTGGACGGCATGCGTTTTGTGCAATTCTATTTAGGCCTCCCCATCGCCATGGTCATCCTTTCCATAACGGCTGTTCCTTATTTCCACAGGCTAAAAGTCTACACAGCCTATGAATTTTTAGAGAAGCGCTTCGATCTGAAAAACCGCGCGTTAGGAAGCATTCTCTTTCTGATACAGCGGGGCTTGGCTTGCGGGTTCACGATCTTCGCCCCGTCCTTGATCATTTCAGTGCTTCTCGGGTGGGATATCCGTCTCACCATTTTCATGATCGGCGGTCTTGTCATCCTGTACACCACTACCGGCGGTACAGATGCCGTTTATAAAACCCATCTCCTGCAGATGGGAATCATAACCGTAGGGATGGCAGCAGCGTTTTTCATGATTTTCCGTTTGCTTCCGCCTGACATTTCCTTTCTGGACGCTGCCCATGTGGCGGGTAAGATGGGGAAATTAAACGTGATAAACTTCGCTTTTGACTGGAGGGACCGGTACAACATCTGGTCCGGTCTGATCGGAGGAACATTCCTGGCCCTTTCTTACTTCGGAACAGATCAATCGCAGGTGCAGCGTTATCTTTCTGGACGTTCCATAGCACAGAGTCGTTTCGGACTGCTCGCCAACGGGATTTTCAAGGTGCCTATGCAGTTCATGATTCTTTTCACCGGAGCTATGATTTTTGTTTTTTACCAGTTCGTGACTCCGCCATTATTTTTCAATCCGGTCGAAGCCGCAAACGTTAAAAACAGCGCCTACTCCCAAACCTATCAGGAACTTGAAACCAGGTATGAGCTTGTTCATAAAGAGAAACAGGCACACATTCGGGATATGCTGGCCGCCATGGAGGGCCGTACGGATTCGGATGTAGACCAAACCATCCGGATGGTACAGAAATCGCGGGAATCGGAGCTAGAGATCAGAGATGAAGCCGCAGCACTCATTAAAAAAACCGACCCGGCTGCCGACACCAACGATATCAACTATATCTTTTTGAGTTTTGTCATAAACTTCTTGCCGGTGGGGCTCATCGGGCTGATTCTCGCGTCTATTCTCTCGGCATCCATGTCCTCTTCGTCTGCTGAATTGAATGCCCTGGCCTCGGTCACTATCGTAGATATTTACAAACGGGTATTAAAGAAAAGCGCCTCGGATCGGCATTATCTCATCGCATCCAAATTAGTCACAGTTTTTTGGGGTGTATATGCCGTCGGTTTCGCTCTGTTTGCCAATCGTCTGGGGTCACTGATAGAAGCTGTAAATATTCTGGGTTCTCTTTTTTATGGAACGATTCTGGGAATTTTCTTGATCGCCTTCTTTTTCAAGGGGATAGGCGGAAACGCCACCTTTTTCGCGGCCCTCGTGGCAGAACTCACCGTTTTGGCCTGCTATTTTTTCACAGAAATTCCCTATCTGTGGTTTAACGTGATCGGCTGTGTCGTGCTCATCGCTCTGGCCCATTTGATGAACCCGGTGTTTGTGTGGAACAACAGAAATCGAGCTTGATAATGTGTGGGTTTTCAGATTCGGATAAAACTTCACGATCAGCCTATTCTTGCTGGATGACCGTTATTCCATCGGTGGATCTTGTACAAGTTTACTTAAACGGTTTGGGCTTCAGCTGCCGAAGGTCTACACCCCGGGGAATACCCTGAGGAAAACGGGCATATTTTCGAATTTCGTCCCAAACGACAAAATCAGAGTCTGTGACTCCTCCGGTCGATTCTGCTGAAGCATTGTAGATGCCGGTAAACAGCCAAATAGGGGCCGAAGCAGCGGCGAAATATCCGTGTGAGACTGTTGATAAGAAACCGAGAAGGGCCCAAGCACCGACTATCCGTGGTTCTTTGTATGCCGCGAAGGTCACGTGCTGGACTTTGAGAATGGGAATTTCTTCAAGGGAAATTCCGGTGAGCAGATAGACAGAGTTCTTTTCTACAGCAATGAATTCCCCTTCTGCGGTTTTATTTTCGGATTCAGCTGAGTATTCTACGATCATCCAGGCTCCGAAGGCATCCGCAAGCGCCTCCTTTGGTGATGGCAGCCAGCCTTTGGGGCCGGGCGCTGCTGTGCAGCTCAGCACCCCTGCCGTAATCAGACATAAGCCGCAGATTTTCACTATTCTATTTGCGCACATATTTGCTCCTCCAAAATGTGTATTCCATTCGAGGCTCGTTTTCCTTGAATTCAGGGGCGATGAGCTTTAAAAACTCCTCTGGATCTGTGAACATCATAATGGTCCGCTCGAGATTTTCTTCTTTGAGCCAGTCCGGCCGCATCCACTCCAAATAGTAGCCCTGGCTTTCCAGAAAGAGCTCGTAGTTTTGGAAATCGCCGGGGAGGGGATAGACCAGAACGTATTCATCCCCTGGCATGGTCACCAGAGCGCTATCTGGATGAGTCAAATGCTTTTTGCTCTGAGTGATAGGCATGCCTTTATTCAAGACAGTGGAAGGGGCTAGCCTGATGGGATCTACGCGCTCGCCCAATTCAGCAAGAGCCAGATAATCGATACGCCACAGCCCTTTTGTCATGCGAAGCCTGAGTTTTATAAGGCTTGATTCGGTTTCGGGCAGCAGAACCATTCGGACATCAGAGGCAATAGGTCCCGTTTCCCTGATTTCTCCCGGTTTGATCCAAGTGCCCCGTTCACTCTGGACAAAGACCTCGATTCCTCCCAGCACGTCCCCCAGGCTGTTGGTATATTTTTTCACAGTCTCGTCACCCCGTTCCAACTTAGCAAGCCAGTAACCAGCAGAATTTCCCATATAAGCGAGGCCTTGATAAAAGAGATACGTGGTGAGCAGTGTCTGCCGGAAGCCCAAAACAAGCCCGAGCTTCTTTCCCGGGGGAGGTTCGAATTCGAGGTCTATGGTTTCTCGTTTGGCCAGATCATAAGGGTCCGCTCCGCTGAAACGCTCCATCCCGTCCGGGGATCGGACGACATCCAGACAGCTTCCTTCTGGGGCCGAGCATATCTTGGGTTCATGGATTTTGAAGGCCTGCCAGAACTCTCCTGAGGGTGTGGCAAAAGCTCGTCCCCTGGGAGGCCGGGGAACAGCAAGAATGTTTGCATACCTGATAATGTGGGTTTCCAGAGCCTCGTTTGTAACCCGGAGTTCGAAATCCTGACTCCGAGGCTTTGTCTGAAAAAGGGCGTCGATATCCTGCGCTTCGAGCGCCGGACAAACACTTGCCGAAAATCCTTCAGCCTGTAATACCATCCGTTCTCCATCCCAGGCATAGAAAGTCGGGCAGGAGCCAAAGCAGGCCTTTGGATTTGCCAGGCAGTACACTGAAAGAAGAGCTGAAGGCACGGTGAGAGATGCCATGGCGAGTATAGACTTCGAAGCCTGCAGCACATTCGTTTCAAAAAGCGCCACTTCGTCGAGAAGAATCATGAATTGACCCCTTTGGATTTCCTCCCGGTTTAAATTGAGGAGGCGGCCTTTCCCTGAAATGGACTCATTCTCACCCTCTAGATCCCATTCGGACAGGACATATACTCGGCCGTCCAGCATGTGAGCTTTCAGAAAAGGCGATTTCTGGTCAAGTTGGCCCATTTGGGATACATCTCTGATTTCCCGTTTGAGGCGCTGGTAATAACGGGGGACGCATTGAGAGAGTAACAGGGATCCAATAAGTGTAAACACGAAACCGATTTTTACAGAAAGCGATTTTTCCCCTTCCATTTCTTGTCCTCCTTTATGCTGAAAACATCGGACTTTCCGTCCTTTAGATGAATTTTTACCCGGAATGAGTATAACGCAAAACAGGGAGAAAGTTGTTAAAAGTTTGTAAAGATTTTGTCAAAAGTTTGTCAAAATGGGGAAGCTGCCATAGATGCAGTTAATGTGAAGAATGGAAGGCTAAACAAAAACGATCCGAGCGCGAATTTGTTAACAGACTCTTTACAAATTCTTGACAATTCCCTGACAACTCTTCGTTCTTTTTCCATTACCTTGTTCCTTGGAGAGTAGATCAGGAGGATTGAGATGAGAAAAACAATGACTTTGATGGGAAAAGAGGCAGAGCGTTATTTCGATGCCAGATGTGCATTTAATATGGCTCCCTGCGAAGAAGGAATAGCCGGCCGAAACATTAGAACCTGGCAGAAAATTTCAAATAGTGCAATTCCAGATGAGACAGAATTATTCATCCATGAGTTCTATCCGGTGCTCGTAACTGAATACAAGCTGAATGGTAAAAGTCAAAGCAGGAGAGCCGAAACAGAGCTGATTATGATTAATGTGACAGCAGATGTGATGTGAGAACAGAAGAATTTTTTTATAGTTGGATTTTTTGGTGCATGATTTGATAGAAAACAGACTTTAGAGTATCTTTATCCCACTGAAAAAATGCCAAAGCGTGTCATTTTTGTTGGCACCTTACCTGTTCCTTGGTATCCTTTTTCCGACCGCTAGAGGGGAGGTCGGCATGAAATGTCCCAAATGCCAGGCTGAGATTTTGGATGATTCCCGATTCTGCAGCAAATGCGGAACACCTATCCATCCGGGAGATAAAGCTTTTCTGTCCCACACACGCACCATCCTCAGACCGGTTGCTGAACTGGAAGCAGGAACTGAGCTTGCAGAAAAGTACAAGATTATCGATGTGGTGGGTAAAGGAGGCATGGGAATCGTTTATAAGGCCGAGGACACAAGGCTCAAGCGGAATGTTGCTCTCAAGTTTCTGCCGCCGGGGCTGACAAAGGATAAAGAAGCCAGGGATCGTTTCGTTCTTGAAGCCCAGGCGGCTGCAGCCCTTTCGCATCCCAACATCTGCACCATTCATGAGATCGATGAGGAGGTAGGCAGGTCCTTCATCGTGATGGAGTATGTGGAAGGAGAGAGTCTGAAAAACAAAATAGACAAAGGTCCGATCGCAATCGAAGAAGCGGTCGATACAGCCATTCAGGTGGCTGAAGGATTGGAAGAAGCCCACAGGAAAGAAATTGTTCACCGGGATATCAAAAGCGCCAACATCATGATCACGGAAAAAGGCCAGGCCAAGATCATGGATTTCGGATTGGCCAAGGTCAAGGGGGGCACACTCCTGACAAGAGAAGGAACGACTCTGGGCACAGTGGCCTACATGTCACCCGAGCAAGCCCGAGGCGAGGAGGTCGACCACCGAACGGATATATGGTCTTTGGGTATCGTTCTTTACGAAATGCTCAGCGGGCAGCTCCCGTTCGTGGGAGACCGCGAAGCCTCTATCCTCTATTCTGTCGTTCATGAAGAAGCCAAGCCTGTCACAGCCTGGAATCCAAAGATTTCCTCAGAACTCCAGCAAATCATCGACCGTTGCTTGAAGAAAAAACCAGAGGCTCGCTATCGATCCACGGCTGATTTCCTGAGAAATCTTCATAAGTACAAAGACAGCCTTAGAGCCGAGGAATTGGGTGCTTTTTCATTCCGATCATCTCTCCGAAAAATGTGCAAGCCCATTGTGGCTGTCCCAGCACTCCTCATCATCGCTGCCATCGCCGTGGCTGCTGTCTGGTTCTTCAACCGGCAGGCTAAGATCCATTGGGCCAAGGAAGTCATTCTGCCGAAAGTCGAAGAGCTTGCAGCAGGCGTTGCAGGGGCTGAGACGGATTTCGGTAGAGTCGAAGACTTCTTCATCGATAAATACGAAGTCACCAACAGCCAGTACAAAGAATTTGTAGATGCAGGTGGCTATCAAGAAAAAAAATACTGGAAGCACACCTTTATCAAGGACGGTAAAACCCTCTCCTGGGAAGAGGCTATTGCTGCATTCGTAGACCAGACAGGAAGGCCCGGGCCAGCTACATGGCGCGCCGGGGATTTCCCTCTAGGTCTGGAGAATTATCCTGTATCATGAGTGAGCTGGTATGAGGCGGCTGCCTATGCTGAGTTTGCAGGAAAGAGCTTACCGACCAGCCTTCATTGGGGTATTGCTAACGGAGAAAGAACTCCCCTGCTTCACCGTTGGGGTACATATCGTTCGTATATTTCACAAAAGAGCAATTTTAAAGGCGAGGGTCCGGCTCCTGTAGGAACTCACGATGACCCCACCGCTTCCGGAGCATCCGATATGGGCGGCAATGTCTGTGAATGGTGCTGGAATGAAACAGAAGGAGGAAGAGTTATCAGGGGCGGCGCATGGAACGACGCTGCTTGCCTGTTCAGCAACAGGAGTCAGATTCCTGCATTTGACAGATCTCCTAAGAATGGCTTCCGGTGTGTCAAATACGTGGATTTTGAAAAAATCCCTGTACAGGCATTCGAGCCCCATATCCGACAAATGATCGATTTTTACAAGGAAGAGGCGGTCCCTGATTCCATATACAAGATTTACAAAGATCAGTTCTCCTACGATAAAACAGCCTTGAACGCCCAGATTGAAAGCCGGGACGAGAGTGCCGAAGAATGGATCCAGGAAAGAATTTCGCTTGACACAGCCTCCGGGAACGAACGGATGGCTGCGTATCTTTTTCTTCCGAGAAACAATTCGACACCTTTTCAAACGATTATTTATTTTCCGGGCCAGAGTTCTTCAGAAACAGACTCGAGTCAAAACCTCAAATAAGGCGACATCGAAGTCATTGCAGCCGGCCTGGAGAAATATACCGGAACCCGCTTCAAGACCTTGGGTTAGGTAGTGTCTCAAGCAGTTTTTGAGCTTTCATTTTTTATCTCCTTTTTATGTTCGAATGTAAGCGTGTTTTTTTTCATATAAAAATCCTTGACAAACCCAGTGCAAGGTTTTAAAATTGCTAGAATATATATAGAATCTATAGTATTTATAGATTATGCTAAATTTAAAAGGAGTTCTTAAGGATAGAACATCATGAGAAATTTCACACAGGAACATTCATCGTTGATCGGGATTTTCCTGATCATGGCAATGGCAACGACCGTTTTGACAGCTCTAGCAGAAGAGCCCTTCGCACCGAAAGTCGATCTTCCAAAGAATCTCGACAATCGTGACATGTGGGTCAATCTGGTCAATCAGTGGGTCGTCCCCAGTAAAGAAGAAGTGGGCATTCCTGCTTATCCGGGTTCAGTCATCGTTGCTTTAAAAGAGAAAAGTTGGATGGAAGCCAACGGGGAAAAAATGGATACCTTGCCGGCTATAACTCTGGCTACCAAGGATGAACCGGCGAAAGTTACAGCCTTCTACAAAGAAAAGCTTGCCGACTGGAAGCATAAAAACCAGATGGACATGTTCGACATTTTCTGGACCGGAAAAGATGAATTCAACAATATGGACGTTACAGAAAGCGCAACCACTCCCAATGTGGTCATCATGGGAGCTTTTTCTGCCCAGACGGATTTTCTGCCCGGAGCCAAAACAGCAATAACCATTGTCTACAAACCCGTGAAATGATCATCTGATCATTGTTCCGCTCGGTGAATCGATCCGGTTCGAGCTGGCTTTCGATGCCGCAGAAGATCCCATTTTCTTGCGCTTCCGGGATTATCGCAGCGAAGGGCAGTTGAAATTTTGATTGCAGCCCATTAGAATTTTATTACCGTTAGCTAATAGAGGAGGGACTATGTCTGGTCCTAAATTATCTGTGTTTCTGGTCAGCTTTTTATTGGCAGTTCTTTTACCGAATGGGATTCTTTCTTTCGGAGATCAAAGCCAAAATCATTATGTGTCGGTCGATGAGCTCATCCGAGACCTCGATGGAGACTGGGAAAGGGCGTTCGAATATGTCAGAGATCATGTGCGTTTCGAACCCTCTCCCTACTGCCTAAAGTCCTCACAGGGAGTGTTGTGGGGTTCGAGCGGGAATGCCAAGGAACAGGCCGTTCTGCTGCTCGATGTTTTGCAGATATTTGGAGAGGAAGCCCGACTGGTTTCGGGTCGACTCGACAATGAAAAATCTGCCTTGTTGATAAACTCTCTTTTCCCCCAAGATAAAAGAAACGGTTTTTCTTATGCCGAAGATGTCCTCATTTCCCAGCCATCCGCAGAGGAGAACCTTCTTTCCAATGTCAGAGATCATTTTTGGATTCAAATTCATAAAGATGATCGATGGCTGGATCTCGATCCGGTTTTTCCCGATACCGTTCCAGGAATGGCATTTGCCAAGGTTGAAAAGACCTATCCTGTCCAGAACGAAGATTTTTTTCCTAAAATGATGATCTCTCTGAGTGTTGAAAAAGAAAGGGCAAGAGAAGATGTCTTGATGATGGAGGAGAGACTCCAAGCCCTGTCTAATCAGCCGGTAACCCTGTCGATTTCCACCAGATTTCAGGAGTCCGAGGGGAAAGGAAAATCCGGAGGCTCTCCCGGTGGGGTATTCGGAGGTCTGAGCCGGAGTGCATCGGGGAAGAAAAAAGCGAAAGGGTTGGAGGCAGTTTATCTGGCCGAATTGAAAATAGGGGAAGGAAGAAAAGTTTCCGGTGAATTCAGGGAAGAAGTTCTTGGCCCATCGAAAAAAGCTCCAGTTGAAAATCCCATAAAAAGAATTTGGCTCAACTTCCGGTTGACAGGGGAGGGAAAAGTTTTGCTCGAAAGGGAACGTATCCTCTTCGAAAAAATCCGGAAATCTGACGAACTGCCCCTTTTCCAAAGACATTCCATTCTCGTCACCGCCAACGCCATTCCCCTCGAAGCATGGGAGGAGAAGCTCCAGAAAGTATCCGATGCCCGTTTGCTGGATGAGATCAGAACAGGTGTCGAGGAAGTCAAATCAGGTGTAAAATCCAAGAAGGACAGGAACATTCTATTGAGCGAAAGCCTTTCTCTCGAAGAAAAAATCGGGCCTGAATTAGGACATTTGATCAGCATGATCTTCGCATATTCCTCGGATTCTCTCACGGAAGATGCTGGAGAATCCCTGTCCGTGTACAGTTATTATGACCTGCCTCGCATCGTTATCTATTCGATCGAGGGGAATGGAAAAACCGTTGCGACAAGCATGGATCTCAGGCATGACAGCATCTCGGCCGTGCCGTACCCCGGGCAGGCCATCGCGATGGGGGAGACCTTCTTGTACGGGAGGGGTGTGTTCGAGTCGGTCCTGGAGGGTAAAATCCTCGAGCTGTTCTCGGGAAAAAAGGCTTTGACCACAGCGTTTATCATGCAGGAGGCGGCAAAACGTAAAGTTCCCATCCGCTTTTATTCTGAGCTGGAAAAGCAGGAGCTGGAAAAGTTGGCAATGCCTGACCATGTGCGAAACAGAGCCTTGCAAGCCATTGCATCGGGCTCCATATTGATCGTTCCAGAGAGAAGTGTCCGGTTCGAAGGAAAAAACCGCTGGGGATGGTGGGAGATCGATCCGTGGACTAGGGAGGCAGTAGGTGTTCTCGATACAGGACTTCACCAGGCTATGCTGCAAAGGACCGTTCTCGATACCGAAGGGATGCTGGACTCGAAAATGGGTTTTGCCATTGGGGCCATAACCGGCGCTGTAGATACGCAGTGGATGCTGGCCGGCATGGTGTTGAAATACGGAGAGTTGAATAAAAAGGCTCTTCAGGAGATCAAATCCTATATGAAACAAATAAAAGCCTACATGTGCCCCGAGTTCGAAAAATCCGCATCCGTGAGTCTCGCTTCCGTCACGGTCGTCGATATAGAGGACTGTTACAAAAAAGAATTTTCTTGGGGATACGAGGCAGGAGTCAAGATCGATATGGGATGGTGTCAGGCCTTTGCCAAGGGATTCGGTTGTGCATCCACCACCATCCTGAATCATTATCTGAGCCAGTATGAATGAGCTCATTTTTGTCTAGAAGGAAAAAATGCGGGGAGGAAGCATGAAATACCATAAGGTAGAGAGAGTTTTTTTTGTTTTGGTCGGACTGCTGCTGATTACCAGCACGTTGGAAGCCCAGAAGGTCTTGTTCAAAAGCAATTTTACGGATATCAAGGACAATTGGGAGGTCGTAGACGACGCGGATGCGGAACGGGCGCCGGGAAAATGGCGCTTCGGACTGGCTGATTTTTCCGGTATTCATAATCGAGACCAGGCCATTGCAACTTCTCTGATTGCGGGAGAAACAGAATGGAGTTACTATACAGTCGAGACGTCTTTGCATATGGCTTCCCCGCAGGGATATCTGGTCGGCATCATTTGCGGTTATCAGGACCCGGAACATTTTTACATCATCGGCTACAATTTTTACCAGGATCGGTTTGAATTTTTTGCCCGGACATCGGAGGGATTCGAACTGCTGGATTCTTGTGAGGTGGATTTTCTCGAGACAGTCGATGTCCCGATGCGTTTGGATTATGCTGGTGAGCGTTTACGTTTCAGCGCCAATGAGCGTCTGATCTTCGATGTGAACGATGGCCGCTATGCCAGCGGAAGATTCGGATTAGGGGCTTCCGGGCTTCAAGGTTCCAAAATCCTGATCGGACCCGTGACCGTGAAATCTCTGGACGCTTCTGTTCTGCCGCCCAGGGAAATCCAAGATCTGCTTGCGCTGAAAAATGGCGTAGAGGTTGTATCGAAGACAGAGGTAAGTGCATTCAAGGCCTTGATAGACCATACTTTTTATTTGGATAAGGAGGAAGACCGAGAAGGCTCATCCCTGTCCATAAACGTACAGAGAAATCCCTTTCCTCTCGCAGGAATTTTCGCTTTCCCGCAGGAAAAAACCGTCGAGATCCACAGCATTGGTCTGCAGCTGGGATCCCGTTATTTCCCGAAAGAAATCGAATTCTTGGTTTCTGAGCAAGGTCCGGAGAGCGAGTTCCGATCGCTCGGCACATTTCAGATCGAGCCGGAGAAAGACAGCTACCAGGAATTCCCATTCGATCGTGTCAAGGCAAAATACCTGAAAGTAAAATTGCTTTCCCTTTCTGAGCCAAAGGAAAGATACGTTTCGATCGACGAGATGTTCGTCAAAGGATTTCGAATCGGCTCGGACCCCGGCGCCGGTTCATCCTCAGCTCCTTCGTCCGGCGAGCCAGGAAAGATCCTGTTTGCAGATAATTTCTCATCAGGCGGTGTCGACAAATGGGAAATTTGGGATGATCCGAATGCAGATGAAACAGAGAGCCAGTGGCGGGTGGTTCTTTCCGAATTCTCGAACATATACACTGATCTCGATCACCCGGCGACTTTTCTTGTGACGGGAAAAGAAGATTGGACCAACTACTCCATTCAGACCGATCTGTATGCGGTTCAGAGCGACGGAAATCTTTCCGGTCCTGTGTTCGGATTCCAAAGCCCAGAAAATTATTATGTGGCGGGTTATAACTTCCAGGAGAATCAATTCGAGTTAGGAGCCCAGACGCCAAACGGATTCGAGATTCTAGCGCGTGCCGCAGCTGATTATCCAAGAGCGCAGTGGCTTCCTCTGCGCGTGGATGTTTATGGAGACCGTATTCTTATGCGGTTCGATGAAAAGGCGATTTTCGATATCGATGCCGGGGAACCGATCGCCGGCAGGGTAGGAATCGGGACTTCTGCCCTCGAAAGCGGGGCTATCAATTTTAGCGATTTCCAGGTCGCTTCTTTGGACCAGGGTGTTCTGTCTCAGAGGGAGCTGCAGGACCTTTTGGCATCCAGAAGAGGGGCTGCGGTTATCTACAGAAAATCTATACCTAAAGGGGAAATGTTCGATGACATGCTGGACCATCAGCTCATGGAGGAAGACAGTTTTGGGAATACCTACAGTATCCAACTTTCAGAAGATCCTCTTCCCCAGGAAGCGGTCTTCTGTTTTCCTCAAGGAAGGTATGCAGAAATCCACAGGATAGGCTTTAAACTTCAGGCGAGAGCCTTTCCGAAAGAAATCAAATTCTGGGTTTCGAACCAAACGCCGAAATCCGGCTTCTCCCCATTGACAACCGTTACCATCGAGCCAAAGCGTTATAGTTATCAGGAATTCGAAGTTCCTCCGACCAGAGCGAAATACCTCAAAATGCAGATCTCGCAGGCGGCAGGCTCTGAAGCGTTGGAAATCCATGAGATATTTGTCAAAGGATATCTTCAAGAATTCGGGACTCAACAGAAGGAAGCAGGACGTTTGGGTGAAGTCCAGATACAGGAAAAAGAGACGAATGATACGAAGGAGCAGGCGCAGCCTCTTCCTTTGAACACTTATCTGGGCGGCAAGGCCTCCAGAGAGGATGTCGATTATTATAAACTTTCGTTGAAGAATCAGCAGGGAAATACCCTGACATTGGTCATGAACAACATCGGCATGATGCGACCCGGTTACGTCCTTATGACAGAAGAGGGCACGGTCATCCAACCCTCTCAGGAAGTGGCGGTGGCCAACACCATAGAGGTCAATTATGACGTTGTGCCGGATGATTATTTTCTCAGGATCGAGCGTCCGGACTCTTATTTGACCATCGTGTTCGACGACAGCGGCAGCATGAGCTCGAGCGTCGATATCGTAAAGAGGATTCTCGGGGGGTATCTGGATAATCTCGGAGAGGGCCTGAACCTCCAGCTCATGAAATACGAGGATGAACCCTATCTTTTGTCGGATTTTACCCATGATGCTGGCTTATTGAAGCAGGCCATGGAAAAAGAAGTCAGAGGAGGAGGGGGGACCGACACCTTCAAGGGATTGGGGGCGGCAGTGAGGAGTGTCCGAAAAAAAGAGGGGAATCGGGCTGTCCTTGCCATCTTTGACGTCATCGATTGTTCCGGTAGTATCTGTCTCCAATACTACGTGGATCTGTGGGATGCAATCTTAGATTCCGGCATAAGCTTTTCCACCATTGCCGTCCAGAGCGGATGGGAATCGACAACGCCCTACTTCGGAAATACCCGGCAGAGGATATTCAAAGAAATCGCCTTCGCAAGCAGCGGGCAGTTCTATTTTTCGCCCACAGAGGAAAAGGTCGAACAGAGCGCAGAAATCATATTCAGGCAGCTCACTTCTCCGGTTGAGTACAGGATCAGAGCAGAGGTGACCCAGAAAGAGAGGAAGCCCGGATCGCTTGCAATCCGTTTCGAGAAGGGAGCGGAGAAAAAAACTTCCCAAAACGTGGAACTCATTTTGGATGCATCCAATTCCATGTGGGGACAGATCCAGGGCGTAGCCAAGATTTCCATCGCTAAAAAGGTGCTGGGTCAGATTATCGGAGAACTACCTGATGAGATGAATGTCGGATTGCGGGTCTATGGTCATAGATACGGGCTCAATGATAAAAGGGCCTGTACGGATACGGAACTGGTGGTCCCGATCGGTCCGGTCAATAAAGAGCAGCTGAGGGATACAGTGAATACGATCACTCCCAGGGGCAAAACACCTCTAGTCTATTCCGTGCTCCAGTCCATAAAGGATTTTGAAGACCTGGAGAATGGAACCGGCATCCTGATCAGTGACGGAATAGAGAGCTGTGATGGAGATATCGATGCCATCGCTCCCGCTATAAAAGAGGCCGGACTGGAACTCCAGGTTCACATCGTGGGATTCGACATCAAAGAAATCGAGGCCCGAAAACAGCTGGAAGCGATTGCAAAATCTACGGGTGGCGTTTACCTCGACGCCAAGGATTCCCAGGAGCTGCTGTCTTCGCTGGAGCAGACCTTGAAGGTCGAGTTCGTGCTCGTGGATGAGGAAGGAGAGATAAAGGCCAGGGGAGTAGTCGGCGGTGAACCGGTGCAGATCCTGGAAGGAAATTACACCCTGAGGCTGTTCCTGCAGCCCGAACCTCTCGAGATGGCTGTCACGGTCAGGCCGGATGAGACAATAAGGCTGACGCTGAAAAAAGAAGCAGAGAAATGGCTGCTGCAAAAATAACAGTCTAAAAAATCATTTGACAAATCCTTTCCCATAGACCTCCGGCTCTGGATTCTTGTTTGAACAAGGAACGTTTTCAGCAAAGGAGAATGTTCCCATCCAAGGAGCTGAAAAAATTGTTAAGTTAAGGACAGGATAAGCTTTGCCCGGTCTGCGTTATTTGTGATTGACTATTCTGAGATGAATTGATTATTCTATACCCACCAAGGCGGGACAATGGGTGTCACGTGTCCGAAGTGCAAAACTGAGAATCCCGAAACGCAGAAATACTGTGGTGAGTGCGCTGCACCTCTCAGTGGGGAGGTGCAGGCATCCCCCACCAAAACCCTCGAAACTCCAGCTGCATCACTGGCCCGGGGTATTCTTTTTACTGGAAGATATGAAGTTGTCGAAAAGCTCGGTGAAGGAGGGATGGGAAAAGTCTACAGAGTTTTCGATAAGAAATTGGAGGAAGAGGTCGCTATGAAGCTCTTGAATCCTGAAATCGCCAGCGATGAGAAAACGATAGAACGATTCAAGAATGAACTGAAGTTGGCCCGAAAGATTGCACATCGAAATGTATGCAGGATGTATGATCTTAACGAGGAAAAAGAGACCCATTTCATCACCATGGAGTATGTTGCGGGTGAAGATTTAAAGAGCAGGATAAGAAGGGAAAAGAAAATATCTCAGGAAGAGACCGTGAGAATCGCTCAGCAAATATGTGAAGGGCTTTCAGAAGCCCACAAGCTGGGTGTCATCCACCGCGACCTCAAACCCAGCAATATCATGATAGATAAAGCAGGCAACGCCCGGATCATGGACTTTGGGATCGCCCGTTCGTTAAAAGCAAAGGGGATCACTGTTACTGGCATGATGGTAGGAACGCCCGAATATATGTCTCCGGAGCAGGTGGAAGGAAAGGATGTCGATCAGAAGTCCGATATCTACTCATTGGGGGTCATACTGTATGAAATGCTAACGGGTCAAGTGCCATTCACAGGGGATGCACCTTTAAGTATTGCCTATAAGCACAAACACGAGCAGCCGCAAGATCCGAGGAAAATCGATGATCGGATTACTGAGGCAATGAGCAGTCTCGTGTTGAAGTGTCTTGAGAAAGATACAGAGAGACGGTATCAGAATGCCGGAGAAGTACTCTGTGAATTGATCAACGGCGCGCCTCAAAGAAGCTATCCAGAGGGCGTTGCGACTTTTCTCTTCGCGAACATTGAGGGTTCGGCGGAATTGGAAAAGCGGTTAGGTGGGGAGTATGCGAAGCTGCTCACCGATTACCGCAGGGTCCTTCAAGAGACATTCGAGAAGTCGAGAGGTCGGGAGGTCGGTGTGAAGGGGGATGGTGTTTTCTATGCCTTTCCTAAGGCGACAGATGCCGTTTCTTCAGCGGTTTTGGGGCAGCGAGCCCTTGGGATGCACATTTGGCCAGAGGGAGTCGACGTGCGTGTGCGCATGGGGCTCCATACAGAGAAGCCGTTGGATGTCTGGGTGGAAGGATTTGCAGGGGCAAGTTTCCATCGGGCTGCACGTATTACAAACGTTGGACATGGAGGCCAGGTACTGCTGTCCGAGGCTACAGCACGTCTTATCAAGGAGGAAATACCTGAAGGAATAGGGCTGCGCGATTTAGGCAATCATAGGCTGAAAGATTTGCGTCATCCTGAGAGCATCTTCCAATTGGTCATACCGGGATTACCGGTTGACTTCCCTTCTCTCAAATCTCTGGATACCCATCCGAACAACCTGCCCATCCAGCCCACGAGCCTCGTCGGCCGGGATGCAGACCTTGCATCTACCCGCAGTCTTTTGTCTCAGAAGGATGTGCACTTGCTCACGCTAATTGGACCGGGAGGGACAGGGAAGACCCGGCTAGGTCTGCAGTTGGCTGCAGAACTTTCTGACGAATTTACCGATGGAGTTTTTTTCGTCCCCCTGGCGCCTATCGCAGATCCCTCGCTCGTCACTCCGACAGTTGCCCAAACGCTGGGCTTACATGATCGCGGAAGCCAGCCCATCCTTGAAGTTTTGGAAGAATTTCTGCGGCCCAAAAAAATGCTGCTGCTCCTCGATAGTTTCGAGCATGTCTGCGAAGCGGCTGTAGAAGTTGCACACATGCTCGAAACCTGCCCGCTTGTCAAGTTTCTGGTCACCAGTCGTGAGAGGCTGCATGTAAGGGGCGAGTATGAGTTTCTTGTACATCCCCTGGCGTTTCCTGATATATCCCAACGGCCTGCGGTCGATGCCCTTATAAGGAATCCCGCCGTGGAATTGTTCTTCCAGCGCGCGCAGTCGGTGAAACCAGAATTCTGCCTCTCGGAGGAGAACGTCAAACCAGTGGCCGAGGTTTGTGCCCGTTTGGATGGTCTGCCGCTTGCGATCGAGCTGGCTGCAGCAAGGATAAGACTCTTTCCACCAGAAATGCTGCTTAAACGCCTCATAAAGGCTGATGGGCATTCGTCGCTGCACTTGCTTTCCCGTGGACCTCGCGATGCCCCAGAACGCCATCAAACCCTGCGCGCTGCGATGGATTGGAGCTACCAACTGCTGGGCGAAGATGAACAGAAATTGTTCCAGATTCTTTCTGTGTTTGTCGGTGGATTCACTTTGCCGGCGGTCGAAGCCGTGTGTTGCCATCAAGAAAGCAGCCGCGCTTTGCACGCTGAAGAAGCCCTGAGTATGGACATTATGGAAGCGCTTGCCTCCCTCCTGGACAAGAATCTACTCAGGCAGCACGAGATGACTGAGGATGAATCGCGATTCACCATGCTGACACTGATTCGTGAGTATGCCGGGGAAAAGCTGAGGAAGAGTGGTCTTGAAGCGAATATAAGGAAAAGACATGCCAATTTCTTCCTGTCCCTGGCGGAAGAAGCCGAGCCACTGCTTAAAGGACCGGAACAGAAAGGGTGGTTAGATCGGTTGGAGGAGGAACATAATAATCTTCGCTCAGCGCTCGGGTGGTTTGTGCAGCAGGCTGAGTATGATAACGAAGAATGCGCAGCAGCTGCAGAATCTGGTTTGCAAATGGCAGGAGCACTGTGGCGGTTCTGGGATACCCATGGACATGTCAGTGAAGGTCGGAGATGGCTGAAGAGGATGTTTGCGTTAAGCGATACTCCAACAATCGAGAGAGTGGACGCACTGGCCGGTGCCGCTTGGCTCGCAGTCCGTCAGTCTGAGATGACCGAGGCCCTTCAGTTTTATGAACAGGCTCTAGAAGTTGCTCGGGAAATAAACTATAAGGCAGGAATAGCTAAAGCTCTCGGCGGAATGGGAGATGTGAAGGAGATCTTGGGTACTGAAGACGAATCGGCTGAAGGCTTATACTCGGAAAGCCTCGAAATGTGGCGAGAGGTGGGAGACAAAAGGGGAATTGCTACCGCGCTTGGTCCTTTGGCGCATCGGGCAGCATCTGCATACGATTTCCAACAAGCCAACAAGCTCTTCGAAGAGAGCTTAGCCCTCTTCCGGGAGGTGCAGGATAAGCGTGAAATCGCAGGCGCTTTATGGAATCTCGGTCAGATTGAAGTAGTCGAGGGATTCTTAAACAAAGCAAGAGAGATGTTCAGCGAAAGTCTGAAAATATACAAGGATTTGAAGGATCTTCATGGAGTCGCAACCCAGCTCAGAAGTTTGGGAAAAGTGGAACGATTTCAAGGTAACAAAGTACATGCTCAAGCCTTATATGAAGAATCGCTGGAGAGTTTTCGAACCATGGGAGACAAAGGATGCGCTTCGATCGCCATCGTTGGACTTGGCAGAGTGGCTCTTGACCAGGGCCATATCAAGGAGGCGGCATCGTTGGGCCGGGAATGCCTGAACGTAACCAGAGAGATTCGCTTTAAAAGAGTCGAGGCTCAGGCGCTTCGATTGCTCGGGCAATGCTGCCTCGCGGAGGGAGAACCTAGTTCTGCGCGAAAGCATTTTGTTGAGAGTCTACATCTGGTACAAGAAATGGACCATCGAGAGGGGATAGTCGAAAACCTGGAAGGGATTGCATGTGTAACCGCAGCCCAGTCTGAATTCGAACAAGCTGCACTGTTTTTTGCAGCAGCAGAAGCTTTGCGTGCGAGTTTGGGGATTCCTTTGCCTCCAGTGGATGCTTCTGAGTTGGAGAAGTGGAAAGCGGCTGTGCGTAGTGGAGCTGACGAGGCAGCATACAAGTCAGCACAAAGAGAGGGAAGTGCTCTAACAATGGAGCAGGCGATCGATTTGGCAAAAGGAAAGATCCCTGGTCCCGTCCAATAAATGAATAATTCCTTGGCCAAGGCACACCTTTAAAGAACGCTCATTCCAGTCTGTAAGTTCATCTGCATCTCACTGGCTTAGCCAAGAAATTGGGCTGGAATTCGCTGTAGCACGGCAGGAGGGATTCGCTCCCGACTCTAGGATTTGAAGTCCACGCTGGCAGATGTTTTTCTGCCTTATGTGAAAATGGGGAAATATGGTAGTTAGTCGATAATTGCCTGGTAAGCCAGATTCAGGACCTTGTCAGATAGATTCAATCCTCCAGTTGGGTGCAACTGGCCCATGAAGATGGCAATCATCTCTTCTTCTGGATCTATGATGAATGAGGTATAGAAAAATCCACCCCAGTAATAGGCACCGATCGATCCCAGTTCAGTTAAATGGGGAATTTCACTAAATGTGCCAAAGCCGAGGCCGTATCCCATCCCGTCCAGGAGTTCTCCAACATGGTCCTGCGAGATCAACTCTACAGATTTGGGACTCAACAGTCGTACCCCATCCAGTTCGCCACCGTTGAGCAGCATTTGGCAGAATCGAAAATAATCCTCTGTGGTCGAACAGAGTCCACCCCCTCCAGAAAAATATGTGTTCGGGCCATTGGTAGGATAATCTGCTGAATACCAAAGACTACCCACGGAAAGAGGCTCATCGGGAAACCGCTGAAGCCCTTTCTCCTCAAAATAGGCATAGGCGGTTGCCAGACGCGCAGCCAGCTCATCGGACAGGTAGAAGTGGGTATCCGTCATCCCAAGAGGATTGAAGATACGCTCCTCGAAGAATTCGGCGAGTGTCATTCCAGAAACGACTTCGACAAGGTAGCCGAGTACATCATCTGAAACACCGTACATCCAGTGATCCCCGGGGTGAAACAGAAGAGGTAAGCCGGCAAGTCTTTTAACCGCATCGCCTATGGTTCCTTCCTGCTGAATGAGCCCGTGACCTATGGATTGATCGTTATACATTTTCCCTACCCTTGGATTCCAGTTGTAGGTCAGTCCAGAAGTGTGGGTTAACAAGTGACGAATTGTGATGGGGCGTTTGGCTTTTACGAGTGAATCGGGGGGAGAAGTGCGGTCTTCTGGATAGGGCAGGTCTAGAACCTTCATGTCTTGAAATTCTGGAATGAAATGGTGAAGGGGCTCATTCAACATGAAGTATCCCTCTTCATAGAGCATCATCACAGCCACACTGGTGATGGGCTTAGTCATGGAACATATCCGAAAAATAGTATCTGTTTGCATAGTCTTTTTGGCCTCTTTGTCCATCATTCCAAAAGCCTTGAAATAAGCGATATTTCCGCGGCGCGCCACCAACGCCACAGCACCAGCAATTCTTTCTTCGTCGATAGATTTCTCGATCGCATTCCCGATTCTCTCTAAGCGATCCGATGAGAGACCTAAATCATTCTGATCTGCACCAGAAACATCCGTTTGCTGGTTACATGCGATAAAAATGAGGAAAAGAGTACATACAACTAAAAATGACAGTGTGGAGATATGTCTTTTCACTGAAATCCCTCCTTCATTTGAGTTTCCTATTAAGTTTTGCATATCGAGGTTACATATGTCCACAAAAAATCTATGATTAGATTCACTTGCCCACTCCCGGCTTGAACGTGGGGATTGACTTACATATATTCATTTGATAATGATATAAATGAGGGAGCAAAGGGATTGGAATTTAAAACACGGGAAATAAACAATATTGTCATTTATGACATCAAATGGGAATTCGAAATCATCGATGAAATGCCCCTCGCGCTGCACAAACATGTGAAAGGCCAGTTAGAGAAGGGAAAGAGAGATTTTCTCTTCAACCTTAAAGATGTCACATATCTGGAAAGCCTCAGACTCGGGGAGATAGTCGGGTGCTTGATAACAATTTCCAAGCTTGGAGGCAAGCTCAAACTCACGAATCTGAAACCGCGAATCTCCCTCATGTTCGAAGTCGCGGGACTCGATAAGGTTTTCGAGATCGTCGATGATGAGGAAACAGCGATCAATAATTTTTCTTAATTCCCTACGTCTTGATTCAGATTGAATTCGTGAACCTGACCATATTTTCTTCCCATGACGACCAGGAAGTTCAAGGAGGATGTGTCATAAGCAACTGACCAGATGGTGTTTCCTTGGGAGACATCTTCGAGAAGTGAGAGCGCATTTAAAAGATTGGATACACTGACCTGGCTTTCAAGAGTCTCCCACACCTTCTTGTATCTCCAGCCGGTCAATTCATTCTTTTGTTCTTAAGTGTGGCTATCGGATAAAAAAAATAGCTGAGTAAACCGGTTGATGCTAACTTGAGTATATATATATACAATTGAAAGGGATTGATAACATGCTGAAAAGTTATTTGAAAATAGCGCTCAGGAATTTCACAAAGCATAAAAGCTTTACCTTTATCAACATTTCGGGTCTTGCCATAGGTATGGCCTGCTGCATGCTGATTACGCTGTGGGTTCAGGATGAATTGAACTATGAGAGATTCAACGAAAATATCGACGATATATTCTGTGTTGTACATTATTCGACGGATAATCCGGACAGCTGCAGCTCTTCGGTCCCGGCCCCTCTCATACCCCATTTGAATGACAACTATGCCGAAATCAAACATGCTTCGCGGTTCAGAGCCAGCAGCAGGCGGCTTTTCTCTTATATGGGTAACAATGTTTTCGAAGATAACGGCGGATTTGCCGACCCTGAGCTTTTCGACATTTTTTCATTTCATGCTGTCTTGAACGATCCCAAGGCAGCGTTGATGGATATGAATACGATAATTCTTACCGAAAGTATGGCGGAGAGATATTTCGGTTCCGGGGACCCTTTGGGGAAGACGATTAGACTGGAGAATCAGTATGTTTTTTCGGTGGGCGCCATCATCGAGGATGTTCCCAGAAGTTCCAGCATTCGATTCGATTATTTAGTTGCTTTCGAGAATTTTGGCCGGTTCGATGATGTAGAAATGGATAATTGGGGAAGATATGAAAATTATAGCGGATTCGTCATTTTACATGACAATGTGGATCCTAAGGCATTCTCGGGGAAGATTGCCAACGAAATTGCAGATAACGACCCCGTGGATCACCATAGACTGAAACTTTTCCCTTACAAGGATCTTCGATTATTCGGATTGAACAACGACGGGACTCTTAAATTTGTCCTTATCTTTTCTGCTATTGCCATTTTGATGCTCCTCATCGCCTGTATAAATTTCGTGAATCTCACAACCGCCCAATCCGGAAAAAGAGCAAGGGAGATAGGATTGAGAAAAGTCATCGGAGCGAACAGGTCATCGATAAGAAGACAGGTCTATTCCGAGCTGGCCGTCATGGTGATTACCGCATTTATTCTGGCGGTCATTCTGGTGATTCTTTTCCTTCCAAAGTTGAATGTTCTTTCGGGTAAAGCACTCACTTTGTCAATAACCGGGAATTCAGTATTACTGCTTTGTATGTTCGGTATCGCCGTTGTCACGCTGATGATTTCTGGGACTTATCCTGCTTTCTATCTGTCTTCTTTTTCTCCTGTTAAAATTATGAAGCCTGCGGCATCGACCGGATCGGGCCATTCTTTATTGAGAAAATTTCTGGTCATCGCTCAGTTTGCGATTTCGATCATCCTGATCGTTTCGACCATCGTTATCACTCAACAGATGATCTATATAAAAAATAAGGAGCTCGGTTTTGAAAAAGACCATTTGGCCTACGTCGAGCTCCTGGGTGATTTGAAAACCAGATTCGACACAGTCAAGAATGAACTGTTGAGAAATCCAGATATCAACTCGGTGACGGTCGCCCAGAGTCTTCCGAATAATGCATCGAGTTTCGCAGGCGGACTCGATTGGGAAGGGAAACCCGCTGATGTGAGAGGCGGCATGAATTTTGTAAGCGTGGAAAAGGATTATTTCGACACTGTGGGGATCGAATTCATCGAAGGCGAGACTTTTAAAACGACTCCGGACAACAGACTGCTCAGGGAGTTCATCATCAATGAAAAAGCCATCGAATTGATGAAGATAGAAAATCCAGTGGGGAAGTCCTTCAAAATGTGGGACAGAGATCCGGGCAGGGTCATTGGGGTCGTAGAAAATGTTCACAATGCACCTTTGCATCAGGAAATTCGGCCTGTACTGTATGTGCAGTTCCCCTATTTCTATGACTATTTGATCATCAACATGAAGAATGAAAATATTCCTGATACCATAGGATTCATCCGGGATGTCGCCAGAAAGATCAATCCCAATTATCCCTTTGAGCTGCATTTTTTGAACGAGAGTATCGAACGATATTACCAGACAGAGAGGAAGATAAACAGGATCATTACCTATTTCACGGTGCTGGCCGTATTTATTTCCTGTCTCGGTCTTTTTGGACTGTCCTTGTTTATGGCGGAGCAGCGTGTCAAAGAGATCGGAATCAGGAAAACGCTCGGAGCGACTGTATCCGGTATCGTCGGGCTGATGTCGAAGGATTTCCTTCTTCTGGTTGCAGTGGCGAATCTTATCTCATGGCCGGCTTCCTACTTCATCATGAACAGATGGCTTCAGAATTTTACCTACAAAATTGATATGGGACTATGGATGTTCGCACTGGCTGCTGGGATGGCGCTGTTCATCGCTCTTTTCACGATCAGTTTCCAAACCGTCAAAGCCGCCACCGCCAACCCGGCCGATTCCCTGCGGTATGAATGAGGTTTGAGGCCATATTAAGTATTTCCATTCGGATCGAGACGGTAAAATCAGGCAACCTTTTGCAAGGGGGCTGAGTCTCAAACATTGTAAGTATCCAACTGTGATAGTCAAACGATGTTCCGCAATTATCTGAAGATTGCGATTCGAAACATGAAACGGCAGAAGGGGTATGCCTTCATCAATACCTTTGGCCTGGCTGTGGGACTGACCTGCTTTTTGCTTCTGATGATATACGTGCGGTATGAGTTAAGCTATGAAAAGTTTCACACCAACAGCCATCGCATTTTCCGGGTAGCTGTTCATCTGCCGTCCTGGAATTATAAGGGCTCAATGGATTTCTGCAAGACAACGGCTATCCTAGCGCCTACCCTCGAGGACACTTTTCATGAGGTCGTCGCAGCGACCTGCTTGAGAGAAGGATGGGGCCCCCTGTCCTACGGGGATAAAAAATTCCAGGAGCACGGCATCTACGGAGATACAAAACTCTTCGAGGTCTTTACTTTTCCGCTGATCGAAGGCGATCCTGAAACAGCATTGGCAGAGCCCTATTCCGTAGTCCTCGGCCAGAGGCTGGCTGAGAAGATTTTTGGAGATGCCGATCCTATGGGGAAAGTTCTCCGATTGAGCGATGAAATGGATTTTCGAGTCACCGGAGTTATGGAGAATGTGCCACCAAATTCCCACATTCAATTCGATTACATCCTCTCCTTCGCGACGTTGAAGGCCCAGGGGAAATCAGACATCCAGAGCTGGGGGACCATCGACTATTGTACCTATGTGCTGCTTGCGGATGCAGATCAATCCAAAGAGCTGGAGGCAAAATTTCCGGCAGTCGTGGAACAGCACCATAAATATGATTCGGAAGAAGCCAAACCCCATTATTTCCTTCAGCCGCTCAACAGCATCCACCTCCATTCGCATCTGAATTTCGAGATGTCGGAAAACAGCGATATCAAAATCGTTTATTTGATGATCTCCATCGCGTGCTTGATTTTAGCCATTGCCTGTATCAATTACATGAATCTCGCCACGGCCAGGGCGGCACAACGGAATAAAGAAATCGGTATCCGGAAGACCATCGGTGCCAAGCGGCCTCAGCTTGTCGCGCAGTTCCTGGGCGAATCGCTGACCTATTCGCTCATCGCTGTTTTTTTTGCCCTTGTGTTGGTTTTTTCTCTTCTCCCTTTGTTCAGCGCCTTTGCCCGGATTCCGGTGATATTCGCGGATCAGTTCACGCTGCCCAATTTGGTTTTTCTGGTGTCCGTCTATCTTTCGGTCGGATTTTTATCCGGCGTGTACCCGGCCTTCCTGCTCGCTTCTTTCAGACCGGCAGATGCTATGAAAAACACGGTCTGGCAGGGAAGATCGAGAAAGCCTCTCAATCTGAGGAATGTCCTGGCGGTTTTTCAATTTTGCATATCTGTCGCCCTTATTCTGTCCGCCTGGGTTATCCAGAAACAGCTTCACTTCATCAAGTACACGGATGTGGGATATGACCGGGATCATGTGGTCGAGCTCTTTATTTGGGAGGATGAGCTGAGGGAGCAGTTAGAGAATATCAAACTCGGCCTGATGACGAATCCGGCGATTCTTGCTGCGGCGACACACAATCAGGGACCGCTGAATATAGGGAATGTGAGTCCGGCCGAGGTAGAAGGGGACGATGGAGAGATGGAGCGTCTGGGGCAGATATACTGCTGCTATGTCGATTACGATTTCCTCGACCTGTACGATATCGAGATCGTGGAAGGACGGCAGTTTGCGCCGCATTTCTCCACGGACCGGGACAAGGCCGTCATCGTCAATCAGACGGCAGTCGAAGTCCTGGGATTGACCAACCCCATCGATAAGAAATTTTCCCGCTGGGATATCGAGGAAGGCCGCATCGTGGGGGTGGTGCATGATTTTCATTTTTCTTCATTCAGGATGAAGATCGAGCCCATGTTCTTTCTGCTGCGTCCAGAGAGGGCCAATCGATTCTCCATCAAGATTGCGCCTGATGATGTTGGGAAAACGCTGGCTTTTATCCGGGAGACATTTCGTGCATACCATCCCTCATTCATGTTTGACTACCATTTTTTGGATGATTCTTTCGACGCTATGTACCAGGCAGAGCTGCGGTTGGGCACGGTTCTGATATTTTTTTCCTTTATCGCGATCATTCTCACACTGCTTGGTCTTATCGGGCTGATCTACTTCATCCTGGAGAGGAAAACCAAGGAGATCGGCATCCGCAAGGTGCTGGGCGCTTCGATTTTCAGTATCGTCCGGATGTTGAATCATGAATTGATGCTGCTCGTCTGTATCGCCAATGCAATCGCCCTGCCCATAGCATACATCATGATTCGCAGATGGCTGGAGGCATTCGAATACCGTACTGCTTTGACCATCTGGCCGTTTGTTTTTTCCGGATCGATCGTTCTTTTGACTGTTGCGGTAACCGTCAGCCTCCAGTCCATGAAGTCCGCAAGGGCCAACCCGGCTGATTCCCTGCGGTATGAGTGAAAAATCTTTTCCGTCAACCTTTTATTAGCCTCCTAAGTTTATATATTTGAATCCACAAAGCGGAAAAAGCCCTGAAATCTTTCGGGATATGGCGAGGGAACATGAATGATGATTAAAAATTATTTAAAGATCGCTTTAAGGATTCTAAAAAGACACAAAGGACATTCTTTCATCAATATTGTTGGCCTGGCTGTCGGCGTAGCCTGCAGCATGTTCGTTTCGTAGTTCGTATGGGATGAGCTCTCTTATGACCGGTTCCACGAGAAAGCGGACCGCATCTACAGAATCGGTCAATACATCCACATCGAGGATCGGGTCGATTCCGCACTTCCCACTCCGCCGATCCTTGCCGATACTCTCTTAAAGGACTTTCCCCAGATTGAATCGGCAGCACGGGTTCATAAAGTTGGCTGGTCGATCGTCGAATATGGCGAGAACCGTTTTGAGGAGCTCAATATCTACGGTGTCGATTCGTCCTTTTTCGAAGTCTTTTCATTCAAGCTCATCCAAGGAGATACCCAGGCCGTTCTGGCCGATCCCAATACGGTTGTCCTGACCCAGTCCACAGTTCAAAAATATTTCGGTGGCTGCGATCCTTTGGGGCAAGTTCTTACCATAGAGCAAAACGAATTCACCGTGACAGGGATTGTGGAAGATCCGCCGCGGAACTCGCATTTCCATTTCGACCTTCTGACCTCGATCTCTTCCTACCCCCGCAGCCGCAGCACTGGATGGTTTGACGGATTCTGTGCTACCTATATTGTCCTGCAAGAAGGAGAATCCCCTGAAAAGTTGGAATCACAATTTCCTGAATTTGTGCACATTCACATGTTCGGTGGAAAAACAAGAAGCAGAGGTATGTTTAAAGATTGGGAATATTTTCTTCAGCCTCTGACCGATATCCACCTCCATTCTCATCTTCTCCTCGGAGAATTCGAACCCAACAGCCACGTGGCCTATGTGTATATCTTCTCCGTTATCGCTGTGTTGATTCTCCTCATCGGCTGTTTCAATTTCGTAAATCTGTCCACCGCCAAGGCCAGCATCCGGGCAAGGGAGGTTGGAATCCGGAAAGTTGTCGGGTCAAGCCGTTCCCAACTTATCCGTCAGTTTTTAGGAGAATCGCTGCTTTTCAGCTTCATCGCCTTCATCCTGGCCTTCGTTTTGATAGCCGTGTTTATGCCAGTCTACAAGGGTTTGATTGGCAAAGATATCCCTGTTCAGGAGTATATCACCCTTTCGTTGTCTATAAGCTTGGTAATCCTGATATTCGCAGTAGGAATCGGATCGGGCCTTTACCCGGCGGTCGTTCTTTCCTCATTTCGCCCTGCCGTTGTGGTCAAAGGCTCGAGCTTCGCCGCTCAAAGCCACCGCTCTTCGGCTCTAAGAAAGGGCCTGATCGTTTTTCAATTCACAGTCTCTATTTTTCTATTTATCGGGACGAGTGTGGTTTACCAGCAGACGGAGTTTTTCCAGAATAAACGTCTGGGATTTGACCGCGAGCGTGTGATCGTTGTCAAAAATGCCAATCTATTGGGGAAAAACATGTCGTCATTCAAGGCAAAACTGCTCCAGTATCCTGATATTCAGAGAGTTTCTGCCACCTCTTCGCTTCCTGGAAGAGGCACCAGCCTCAGATTCGTCACTCCCGAGGGGAATGAGGAAGGGGTGGTGCTTGCCATGTTCGATTGTGATCAAGATTTTTTGGACACCCTCAAAATGCAGATGGCTGAGGGACGCTTTTTTTCCCAGCAATATTCCACCGATGACCGGGCCATCATCATCAATCGGGAGACAGCCCGACAACTGGGCTGGAACCAGCCGATAGGAAAAAGCATCAGGATCAACAATGATGATTACCACGTCATTGGCGTGTTGGAAGACTTCCACTACTCGTCGCTGCATGAAAAGATCGATAAATTGGGAATTCTGTTCACCGGGGAGGATCGAATCAGATATGCTGATTTTTTTGCGGTCCGTGTACGGCCTGCAGATATACGAAAGGTCCTGCAGATTATGTCCCGTACTTGGGAGTCTTTCTCTCCTCCGCTTCCATTGGACTACTCTTTTCTCGACCAGGATTATGTCCGGCTGTATGCTACCGAGATGCGAATCCGGGATATGACGGCTGCTTTTTCCATACTGGCTATTCTAATCTCCAGCTTGGGACTTCTCGGATTGGCTGCCTTTACTGCGGAACAGCGCAGAAAGGAGTTTGGAGTAAGAAAGGTCTTGGGAGCTTCGATATCAGACATTTTAGCTCTTATGACCAAAGACTTCCTCAAATGGGTGATGATTGCCAATGCAGCGGCCTGGCCTGTGGCCTACCTGGTCACCAGGCAATGGCTGCAGAATTTCGCTTACCGAATTCCCATTCGGATTGAGGTGTTCGTGGTGTCTGGGATGTTTGCACTGGTCATCGCAGGATTGACCATCGGCTTTCAGACCATCAAAGCCGCCACCGCCAATCCGGTCGATAGCCTGCGGTATGAGTGAGAAAAGATCCTGAATCATCAGGTTGAACACATCTTTGGCCCTGCATTCATCGGTAATCGGGTAGGCGTCGAGCAAATTCCTGTAGGAATCATTGGCGGCCTCGTCGAAGCCCGTCTCGAGAAAAATGAGATTCTTTCTTCCCTCTACAAGGAAAACATTGCGGTCTCCCTGATAATAATCCCAGCAGATGCCGGTTTTATCGAGGTCGATGAGTGTTTTGAATTCATTCCGCCGGATGATCTCTGGCTTGAACCTATTGGGCTGAACCTGCATGATAACGTTTTGAGGTGATTCCCAGGAGAGCGTTTGCTTATCGAAGCGGCTGAAATCGGTGAAATAGTAAATGAGGCCTTTTTCGTTATCCTGGTAAGTCCCTGTAAAAACGCCGGCGATGATTTCATCCGCACGATGGTACGATTTTCGCATCTCCTCTTTCATCGACCGGTGAAAAGGTTTCATAACGAATCCGGATGGAGTGGGAGGAGCCTCTGCGGGCTCAGGTTCCGGTTCAGGCTGTACCTCGGGACCAGGAGCACAGCCTGTCATCAACGCCAAAACCAGGGCGGTGAGCCATGCATACCGGGCGATTTTTTTTAGGGTGTCATTCATCTCGAAATCTCCCGTGAATACATATTTTAATAGGATTTTTTTCCTGCGGCTTCACTTACGCCAGAAATAGGTGATCTTGACCATCAGTGTCCGGTTGGCGATCTCGTCGCTGCCTGGTCCGACAAGCCTCGAGTCGTTGTAGACCACATAGAGATTGCAGGCCGGCGAATAAATCCACCGCAGCAGAATGTCGCTGACGATTCTCTCCCTCCCCGCATTATAGAATTTATCGTCGTTCCACTGCAGGTAGGCTTTCAGATACAGGTCTGTGGAAAAGAAGTAAATCATCCGCAGTCCTAACGTGTTGGTGCGAAAACTTCCATCAGGAAGACTGATGTAGTTATGCCTGTAGTCCAGCTCCATCCTCAGCCGCTGGATGCGGGTGATGGTGCTGTCGAGACCGAAGTTCAATTGGTTGCCGCTGTAATATTTTCCGTAATTGATATTGATCCCGCCGGCGATAGAGCGGCTTCTGTCGCTCCAGGCATTCAAAGAATACATAAAGCCGGAGTATGTTCCTTCGGGGATAAGAAACCCCTCACGGACTTCCCAGTCGTAATCGATATATTCACTCTCCCGCTGGATATTGACGCTGAAGCGGGAGCTGTTTTGGAACTCTATGGAAAAAGATGCCTGGATCTCGTTGTCTAACATCGTGTTCTCATGGTCAGCACGATAGCTGCCTTCCAGTTGATATCCGAACTGCCGGATGATGGAGGATTGTCTGGGCCGAGGAGCATATTCAATCGAGGCATTGGTCAGACGAAAATCCGTCCTGCGGATAAATCCCAACTCCGGGTTGAACCGGGCACCGATATCCAGGTGAGAGAGCGAGGCCCTCCAAAGATCGCTGTTGTAATCCAGACTGAGTTTGCCCGCCATGTTTTTCTCGTTCATATCGATGGTTTGTCCGTCCAACTTTTCTTCAGGCCCGAAGGTGGCTGCGAGATATCCTGATATTGTGAAATAGAGACTGAGAGGGATGTTGCCGTCGAGTCCTAGAGAGCGGTTATAGCGTGGGGAATGCAATTCTTCCTTGTTGAGGAATATCATTCCGATAGTAGCCCGCTGGAGAATATCGCGCCGGAGGCGAACCACAGTAAAATTTGATCCATTGATAGTGGTTGTTAAGTCTCCCTCTGGAAAGGTCACATCATCGGTCAGGATATTCATCAGTCCGATTTGATATTTTCCGACCTTTCCGACCATTTTTGCGCCGCCGAGGATCCGGGCTTCACGGCCATCCACGAGTCCGAGCCGGCGGCTGTAATAAAGATTCATATCGGATCCGCCGCCTCCTTCTCTATGCCAGCGGAAACCTCCGCTTCCGCCGAAGGAAAAGACCTCGGCACCCTCCAGAAAGAATTCTCGTTTTTCCGGATAATAAAGGGAAAAGCGTGTCAGATTGACCTGCTCCTGGTCTGCCTCCACCTGGGCGAAATCCGTGTTCAATGTGAGGTCTAAAGCCAGGTTGGCCGTGAGTGCGACTTGCGCGTCCAATCCGATATCGCTCAGGCGATCTGTAGCGAAGTCGGTGTTTAAGTCGTTTTCCAATCCTCCCAGGAAGTAAGGCATCAGTTCCAGATTCCCTCCCATTTGGACTTCGGCTATGCCGTGGAGCGATCCTGCCTCGGAAAGGCGGAATATCCCTGCTCTTCTTCCATACTCGCGCGGGATGAGCTGCCAGTAGACATGCTCATTCTTCCTGCGAATCATCCGTGCGCAGTTGAAACCCCAAGAAGATGAACCTTCCTCTGCGAACCTCAGCGTTTTCCAGGGGATAGCGATCTCCACAAACCAGCCTTCCTGAGTGATTTTTGCTTTGCACCACCAGACACCGTCCCAGGCCGGGTTGTAGTCCCGGCCCTCGTTAGCCATGAGTGCTTCGCGCTTGACCCCGTGGGGATTGGTTATGAAATAGTAGGCACTCCGGTGGTCGTGATAGGTATCCAGCACTATCTCGAAATAATCGTCATCGTCGACAATGGCATCGCGCCGCATTTCTCTGGCGATGGTCTTGTCAGGTTCAGAATCATAGCACTTGACGCCGATGTAAAGAAAATTCTCGTTATAGAGAAATCCGATTTCGGTTTTTTCGGATGCAGGTTCCCCCTCGTCCGGCTCCCGCTGGGTGAACTGGCCTTGAAATTGGGCATTCTGCCAGGCCGGATCGTTCAATAATCCGTCCACTCTCAATGGAGTTTCTGTTCGAACGGCAGTGATGGACCGTTTGCTTTTTTCGTCGCGCAGGACGGGATTATTCTGTTGATGCTCTTTTAAGCGATTTTCAGCCCAGGCACCTCCGGCGATCAAAACGAGACACAAGATAAGGAGCGATCGGCTGAAGATATTCCGGTAAAACATGATTGAGATCCTGGAAAACGAACTAACGATAATAGCACAATAAATGATCTCATCAAAGATATTTGCAGAACACCTTATAAGGGAAAAGGGAAACCTGAACCTTTGAGGCATGCCCTCTCCGGTTACTGGTCCAGACGAATAAACGAAGAACACCGTCTCGTCTACAAGGTCCAAGAAGATTCTCTCTTCATCGTCCAGCTCCGGTATCATTATTGACAACTGTTCGTTTTAGGTTGGCAAGTTTGTGATGGAATGATCGGGGGTTGAGTTGACATTCTCTGTCGAATCAAATATTTTTCAGCTAAATATTATTGGCTTTTGTCACAGGTAAAAAGAAGAAAAAGGATTATGGTTGGCTGTCGGGATAGGGAACGCGCGGAAGAGCTTGAGGGCATGAAATCTTCGGTGTGAAAGGAGGAAGTTATCCTATGATTAGTAGAATCTGGCATGGATGGACAACCCTTGACAACGCAGACAAATATGAGGCACTGCTTAAAGAAGAGATCTTTGTCGGGGTTATAAATCGGCATATTCGTGGCTTTAGAAGCATTCAACTGCTGCGCCGCAAAGTTGGTGAAGAAATGGAATTTGTCACGATCATGCTGTTTGATTCTTTAGATGCTGTCCGTGAGTTTGCAGGAGAGGATTATGAAGTTGCCTTTGTTCCTGACAAGGCAAGAGAGGTGCTCTCCCATTTTGATGAACGATCACGACATTATGAAATCAGAGCAAAAAAGGAGGCTAAGGGATAAAAAAACGCATGGCTTTTGTATGGATTTGTGCACTAGATATAATACATCCGTGACCAGAAGGTTAGTACTGCAGCCAGGAAAACGGTGAATAGGTGTCACCGATGAGTTCCTTCACTACAGTGGGAGCTATACCCTCGCGTCCAGTGATCACGCTTTGTAGGGCTATTCCAATGTTCCGGTCCAAGAAAACGATGGCATAGTTATCGCATCCTTCTTCGAAGCCCACATGAAAAATGACATCACCTCGGGGGCAGCGGAACCTGCCCCATCCCATCGACCAGGCCAAGTGAATTCTTTCTGTGATCCCTGGATCAGTGCCCTGTGAAGCATGAAGGCTTCTGGATGTGATGTCGACTTGAGGTTCCAGCATCATTTTCAGGGAATCGGGCTTTAAACCTTTTCCATTCATTATGGCCAAGAGGAATTGAGAGTAATCGGCCGTATTTGTCAGCAATGAGGCCGCAGGATTGGGTACGGTTCTTGTCCTTTCTATAAGCCGGCGGAGTCCTGTTTTCAAGTTTACGGCAAAATTGCCGTCGAAACGCTTTTCCCATAGGAAAGATGAGTTGGCCATTCCCAGGGGGAGGAAAACTTTTTCCTTGGAAAGCTGGTCGAGGTCTTTACCGGTCATCTCTTCCAGGATGAACTGCAAGAGTCTGTAACCTTCACCTGAATATTTGAACATTTTTCCAGGAGTGAATTTGAAATCCAGGCGTCGATCCGGAGTCATAACGCGCCAATTAGGAAAACCACTCTGGTGGCTCAACAAAATCCTGGCTGTTAGCGATTGATATCTTTCGTCATCCTTAAGGTCTTTGTAATCAGGATATTCATGAATCGGCCGTTCCAGGTAGAGATGCACCGGCTTGTCCACATCGAGCAGCCCTTCATCTACAAGCTTCATCACAAGGTAGGCGAAAACGGGTTTGCTCAATGAGGCGGTTCGGAAGACAGTCTGATTATTGACAGGCTTTTTGGTTTTCTTATCGACGATTCCCATTGACCGCTGGAAAACGACATTGGAACCCTGAACGATTGCCACTGAAAGAGCCGTTGCCCCTGATTTATCCAGGACTTGGCGGAGAAAGCTCTCTGCCTGGTCTGATTCTCGCCATTCTCCTGAAAGAGTCTGCCATTTATCGGCTTGAGGGTCGGGACCTTTCAATCTCTCTGTGCCGGATAGAAAAATGAATGTGAACAGACCTGAGATTGCCAAAAGGAGAAGCGGGATCCAATGACGGAATGCTTTCATCGATCTCACTTTTTATTGTCCTGCGTGTACATAACAATTGCAATAAGAAAATGGACTGCAAATTGATAATTGACATACAGACAGAAAGAACTTATAATATACACATATTCTTACACATATAGGAAATCTATGAAAAGAACAAACATCATGCTCAGTGAGGAGCAGCATAAAAAGTTGAAGCGTTATGCCAAAAGAGAAGGCCGGACACTCGGGGGGTTGGTGAGAGATGCACTGGATGTCGTTTATAAGAAAAAAGATGCCCTCGAGCAGAGAAGACAGGTTGCCATCAGTGCTTATAACGAGGGCTTCATAAGCCTTGGGAAACTCGCAGAGGTGCTAGGACTGGATCCGGTCAGTGCCAGAAATTACCTGAAGGAGCAGGGAATTCCCATCCAATCCCAGAACCTGAAGGAATCTGCACAAGACTCGAAGAATGCCTGAGATTATCTTCGACTGCTGCTGTATTTCCAATTTTGCGGTCTCCGATTCGCTTTTTGTTTTGGAGAAACTTTGCAGTCAGTCTTCTCACATCACGAATTTCGTGTCTGCCGAAATTATGAGAGGGATTCAGCAGGGGCATAAGGATCTGGCGAAAATCACAAAAGCCTTGAGGGAAGGATGGCTCAGAGAGGTTGACTTAAAAGGCAAAAAGGAGAAATCCATTTATGAAGCTCTTTCTGTGTCCCTCGGTCTCGGCGAGGCATCCAGCATCGCTGTGGCAAAGGTGCGAGGATTCATCTTCGCAAGGGATGATAGGGCGGCAAGGAGAGAAGCCGGTTTGTTGGACGTCAAACTCACTGGAACACTCGGCCTCCTCAAGAAAACAGTCCGGGATAAAATCATAACTCTTAAGGAGGGCAACCATATCCTGACCAGGATGAAAGAGAAAGGATTTTACTCGTCTGTGAAATCTCTGAACGAAATTTAAGACCGAAGCGAAGCTAATCTCTTTTTTGCTTCTTCGACTTCAACGATCCCAGGGTCAGCGTCCTTCCAGAGCTCGAGGAATTTCTCGTAATGCTCGATGGCTTTCTCTGTATCGCCCTGCTGTCCATAGATCTTGCCGAGCATATAGAAGCTTTTGGCATACAGGTCCCCAAACCACAGCCTTCCCGTAGTCATAGCAATTATTTTTTCATATTCTTCCAAAGCCTTATTGAACTCTCCTGTACCAAAATAAGCTAATCCCAAAGGATAGATAAACAAGGCATGGTTGTCGATCCAGTTTGATTGTGCGTACATCGAAGAATAAGACTGTTTAAAATAATCAATGGCTTGGGGAAAATTCTTTTTGTCGAGTTCGGTCATACCCATCAGATGGTGATACAATCTTATGTTCTTGGGATATATGCCGCCTTCAATAAGCTGTTTAAGCTCTTCTGCAGTTTTTTTCGCTTCACCCATAGTTTTCATTTCAAGAAATGTCCTTGCTTTCCAGTATAAGGCGCCATGCTGTTGCCCGGTGAGTTCGTTTTTGACTGCAATGTCCCAAATCTTACTGAATTCTTGTAAGGCCTTTTCATAGATCCCGATTTTTAAATAATTGTATCCTAATTGAAAACGAAACCATGATTTCCATACAATTCGCCTATATTTTTCCGAAAGCTCTAAACCCTGCTGAGCCTGTTCAGTTGCTTTCTCAAATTGCCCAAGATTTCGATAAAGAACTTCCAGCCATCTTCTTCCCTGCAACTGCCATGTTTCACGCTCAAATTCAAGCCAACTTTTATAATCTTTTTCAGCAGCCTCAAAATCACCCTGTAAGTGATAGATTGTACCCTTGGCAAAGCTCACGGGATTGAGGGCAATGGCTTTGTCCGCTTCTTCAAGGGCAAGATCGTATTTCCCTTCATAAATATAATTTGTGGCTAAATACCCATGGATTGTGGCATTGTCTGAAAAACTATGGATGTAATCCCGATAAACCTCCCTTGCTTTTTGATGCATTCCCTTCGCTTCATAATAAGCCCCAAGATTCGTATAAGAACCAAGGAATTCCGTTTTATTCTTTCTGCACACTTCCAGATGCTCGATTGCCTTATTCCATTCCTCCAAGCTCGCATAGATTAATCCCATATTGTTGTGAGCAATATGATCGTCTGGATCTAAAGCTAACAATTTGTTCAAAGCTTCGATGGCTTTGTCATTATTTCTTTCGACCATTCTGTAGTAATCGCTCTGAATCCAGTATCTTTCTTTATCAGAAACTCGATCGCTCAGCTCGAAAGCCTTTATGAGATATTTTGTTCTTTCTTCCCTGTTTCCTAGATTGGAGTGAGCCGAAGCCATAGATCTAAATGCCATCGCAAACTCGGGATCTATTTCGACAGCCCTCTCCATAAAAGAGATGCTCTGGCGGTAATCCATATTGAGATGATATTTTCTTCCTTCGACATAATATTTATATGCTTCAGGATAGCTCGTGGTGATTTTACCGACTTCTTTATCAATGTCACTGGCAATTTCTTCGGAGGAGAGTCTGAAATTGGCTTTTATTTTCTTGGTAAGATCATCGACCATGGAGAAAAAACTCTCTTCTCCCTTGCCTTCCGCTGATTCTGTACCGATAAGTTCTCCAGTGTCAGCTCTTTGAATCATGGTATTCACACGGATGGTATCACCTGCTTTGGTGTAGCTTCCCCTTACTATGTTTTCAACTCCTCCTCGTTCTGCGACTCTCTTCAAATCCTCAGAAGAGTAGCTTTTTGCATCCAGAAGGTTCAGTCCTTGTAGAATATTGAAAATCCGATCCCCACTTAATACAGTTATGTATTTTGATTGGGAGAGGTCTGCTATCAGAAGTTCGGAAAGAGCCTTTCGCCAGTGGTCCAAATTCTCATCTCCTGTGTTGTTTTCGAAATACATAACTGCGAGAGATGGCTTGCCTGAGGGGGCCAAAGGGATTGCTTTCTCTTTTGACCATGGATGCCAGAGAAGCAATCCGGCGACGACAACGGCCATAATTACCGACGCAGGAACAAAGAGTTTTTTTATGCTGAATTGGACGGTTATTTCCCTTGAAGTGAGCGGCTTTCTTTCGGGGACAATTCTTTCTGTTGTGGGAATGCCTTTTTCGATATTGATCAAAGCAGACCTGACTTCACCCGCACTCTGATATCTCTTCTCTTTTTCTTTCTCCAGGCATCTTAAGATGACTCGGCTGAGGTCTTCATGAATCTGTGAGTTCAATTCTTTGGGATCCTTAGGTAACTCACTTTTATGTTTGACACCGACTGTGAAGGGCTTGTCGCCCTCGAATGGCACCTGTCCTGTAACCATCTCATAAAGGATGATACCCAATGAATATATATCCGAACGCTGGTCAGTTCCCTTCCCTTCGACCTGTTCCGGAGACATATACTCAGGTGTCCCGATCATCACTCCTGCACCTGTGATCCCTTTACCGCTGATAGATCGGGCTATTCCAAAGTCCAGTATCCTGGCATTTCCCTGTCGGTCTATGATGATATTGGATGGTTTGAGATCCCGGTGCACCACTCCCTGGCGGTGTGCCTCATCCAATCCCTCACAGATCTCCCTGGCAATGGCGATTGCCTTCCCTGTCGTCAATTGGCCTGTCTGTCTGATCAGCCCCCTTAGATCTTGACCGGGCACATACTCCATGGTGATAAAGTGCATACCGCCTGCTTCCATGAGCTCATACATACGTCCGACATTTCTATGGCTTATCTTGCGGGCGACCTTCAGTTCGTTCTTGAAGCGTTCGATGGTCTTTTTATCTTTGGCGATTTCAGGCTTGATGAGTTTGAGAGCGACCTCCTCATTGAGTTCTTTGTCCAGCACCCTGTAAACCCGTCCCATGCCGCCTTTGCCGAGTTCTTCGATGATCTGGTACCTGTCTGCAAACGTAGAGCCTGTGGTTAATTCCTCTTTGGGTGTTTCAACGGTCTTTGTAAGATCAGAAATATCTTCAAAGGGACGGCCCGATCGGGGATCTGGCCCTGCATCTGTAGGATCTGTCCCCTGAACAGACCGCAAGAGAGTGCCGCATTCGCCGCAAAACTTTACGGTATCAGGATTATTGGCGTCACATTTTGGGCATTTAATCGACATTGCTGTCCCCTTATACTCCCATTTTTTGTCTAGGAAAGGATGTCAAGGATTAAGAGCAGAGTCAATGCAATATAAAATGGCGAGAATATTATCTTACGAGGATCTTTATTCTTTTATTGACATCCAGAAATATCCGTATGAAGTTAAAGAGCCAGTCCATCAATGGCATTAGATTCATAATTCATGAGAAAAAGGGAAACGCCTGTATGTCAGTCGTGTACAGGGTGTTCAAGTTCATGGACAAAACGAATTTATCATATAATGTTGACAGAAATATGAAATTATCATATATTGTATGCGGAGAGATGAGTATGATCAGAAAAACGGTTGCCATGGATGAAGACCTGGTGAGGGAATTGGACATTTTTGCCAAGAAGGAGCATCGGGATTTTTCGAGCGCCCTGAGATACACTCTTCGCATCGGCCTTCTGGCTGTGGAGAATCCAGAACTGACCGTTCAGGAGATCAAGGATATCCTGGAAGCACTGGTCGATTATGAGATGGGCAATGTTTCGGATTTAGATTTGAAAGATTTGTGATGCGTCTTGTCGAAGCTTCGAAATTCAAGAAGCAGCGCAAAAAAATCAAAGAAACTCAAGAAAAGGATGCCTTGAAAAAAGCGATAACTCACCTAATGGAAAATCCTGAACAGGGGAAAAAACTCAAGGGAGAGTTTAAAGATTTACGGTCCTTTAGTTATACAGTAAAAGGACAGAGCAGGCTTCTGATATACAAGATAGAGGAGGATGTTCTCTTTCTTTTGTCATCTGGCCCAAGACAAGGTTCGTATAGGTAGTGTATTGACATAGCTGTGTCTCCCTGCTGTTCGCATCTTTCCTTCATACAGGATCTAAATTAATATATAATGTTTCTCAAAACGGAAAAGAATTGCAAGGGAGTGTGCTGATGAATAATCTGGAAAGGAACAAATCGATCGTTCGCGGCTACCTGGATGAGGTCTGGAATAAGAAGGATCCTGATGCACTGGAGCGGTTCATCGTCCCGGATTAAGTTCGGCACTGTGAGGCGATGCCTCCACCTCTTCAAGAAATCCGGGGTATTGAAGGTCTTAAGCAGATGTATTCGATGACCATAGACTCTATCCCCGATTGGGATGAGCAGATCGAGATCTTGGCCGCAGAAGGGGATCGAGTCGCCTACCTCAGCAAAGCCGCGGGCACTCAAAAGGGCCCATTCGGTCCGTTCCCTCCAAGCGGTAAATCATTCGAGGTGACAGTCATCGGTATCCACAGAATCGCGAACGGCAGGATCGCCGAAACGTGGGTGACCTGGGATAATGTGGCGTGGCTCACCCAGCTGGGCCATCTTCCGCCTCCTGAATAAAAATTCGATTTAAACTCGCCATCCGATATGGCCCGGATTGAACATTCCCATTTTTTCGGGCAAAATAGCGCAGACTTTAATTTAGCCTAAATTTTAAGACTGGAGGATTTCATGTCAAAAATATCTAGATCTGTTTTTGTCATAAGCGTGTGTATGGTTGTATATGCTCTTGCCTCTCCGCAGAAGCCTCAGACCGATTGGGATGTAGTCGCCAAGATCCGGGAGGAAGGTTTTCAGCACTCCCAGGTCATGGATATCGCCGGTTACATGAGCGACGTTCTGGGAGCACGCCTGACTCTTTCCCAGGATATGAAGAGGGCCCAGGCCTGGGTTAAAAGGAAAATGGAGGAAATAGGTCTGGAACTTGACCAGTAATCTTCCTGATTCTCGATTCAAAGGCGGCAGAAAGAATCAGGATTGCTCTATGCTGTGTTTTAGCAGCTTAAGACCCTTTGCCTGCGCACGGAGGGTCAGAGAGGTATTCGGGCCTATCCGACTGGAAAGAGAAAAATCGTATTTCCAAAGAGGCGCATCAAATTATTCGGTTTTGACGTAGGTGTCGAAAAATTCCAGCCACCGGGTCCACAGATCCATGTATGTCTCCTTACAACGCGGGCCGTGGGATTCGAAGGGATAGATGTAGAGAACCGCATTTTTCTCCAATCCGGTGAGAGCCTGAATCAGACGCTCCGACTGGATCAGAAACGTGCCGGTATTGTTGTCTTCTGCGCCGTGGTACATCAAAAGCGGAGTGTCGATGTGATCGGCCTGAAAGAACGGGGACATCTCCAGGTACACGTCCTGCGCCTCCCAGATGAAGCGCCGTTCTCTTTGGAAGGTCATCGGGGTCAGGGTCCGGTTGTAGGCTCCGTCTCCGGCGATCCCTCCCTTGAAGAAGGGAGTCCGCGCCAGGATGTTTGCCGTGGCAAAGGCGCCGTAGCTGTGTCCACCGTGGCCCAGCCGGTCAACATCCACGTACCCCAGCTCATCGACCTTACGGATGGCCGCATACATGGAATCGACCAGGTGAGCGATGTAGTTGTTGTTGTAGGTGTTGCCCTTCCCGATGATGGGAATATCCGGGACCACTACGGCATAGCCTTGGGAGAGCCAGATGTCGGAGGCGTTGCGCTTGTTGAGATGGGGGAATTCGTTCTGATTATAGCTGCGGATGGCCGACCTCTGGTAATCCTTAGATGAGGTGTACTCCCGTGGATAGGTCCAGAAAACGGCCGGCACCCGGGAACCCGTTTGATAACCAGTCGGAAGAGAGATATATCCCTGGATTTTCAATCCGTCCCTTCGGGTGAATTCGAAATACTCCCGCTGGCAACCCGCAAACTCGGGAAAAGGATTGCGGTTGTCCGTGAGTTTGGTCAAGGTTCCATCTTTTTTCCAGAGAAAGCTGTCCGGAAAAACCGTGCTCGATTCCCGGCTGATAATCAGGGCATTCAAGTCCTCATCCAGCGGTACCAGGGGACGCTCGTACATGTCTGGCGAACCCTCGAAAACCCGTTCTTTTTCTCCGGTCTGGATCGAGATTCTATCGATAAAGGGCCTTGGCTTATAATCTTCCTTGTACCCCTCTCCTTCAAGATAAACGAACTCCGCGCTGCTCGAGGTCAGGGCATAGGTCACACCGTTGCTGGTGGTCTGGGTCAGAATGTCTCCGGGGAGTTTGACCGGATCTTCAGTTTCGATGTCCTTGAGGAGAACGATTTTCCGGGGAGGAGATTCTCTCAGGTCGAATGCAGCGATGTCGGTTCCTGTTTTGCAGTCCTCTCCTCGCCCGCTGAGCCGGGCAAACACATACTGTCCCTCGGCCTGGTAAGAGACCTGGCTGAACCGTTTCATGCTGGTGATGAGGGTTTGGGCCTGGTCCATTTCGAATGGAGGAGACAGCAGCATCAGACGGTCTTTCCGTTCTTCTCTCTCTTCCTCTTGGTCCGCTTCTTCTTTGTCTTTGTCCTTTTCGGGCTTGGGTTCCCGCCACAAAAAGGAAAGGCCTTTTCCGTCCGGGCGCCAGGAGACATCCCTGGGCAGGTCAGCGGTTGGATCCCGTCCGTCCCTTCTGGCTACGGATTCCTGGAGGGGGATTTTGCGGATGGTGGAGAGGATTTTGCCCTCCAGATCCATGACCTGAAGTTCCCTGGGAAAGCTTCTGTAGCTGACGATATAAGAGAACGGCTCGACCAGCTTCTCCGTAAGGATATATTTCCCATCCGGACTGAGGGAAATGTTCATGTACATGGCTGGGTCTCCGAGCTGGCGCGGCGGTTTACCCGGGGCCAGTTCTGCCAGTTGGGATGTGGTGTAGTAACGGAAGAGCTCTTTATCATGGGCCGTGCGAAGGAGAAAAGGATAGGTGGGCGTTGGTGCAGCTTTTTTCCTGGTGTGACGGATGAGTGGGGAGGGGGGAATGTCGCTTTTTTTGGGCTCCGGCCCTCTGTCTGGGGGCACCAATAAGGTGATAACAGATCCTCGGGGAGTCCACTGGAGCATGGCAGAGGCTGCTCCACCGCCCCGGCGGTAGCGTCTTCGTGCGGACAAAGTGGCCATCACATACGCCTTGCTGAGAGGCATGGTACGGCCTGATTCAACGTCGGCTGTCCAAACCTGGGAGCCCTGGGGAAGATGTGCCAGAAAGGCAATCTTTTTCCCGTCCGGCGACCAGGTCATGTCGCTGATGATGCATTCGTCGGGCAGATCGACCGTCCAGCTTTTTTTCTGCTCGAGAGAGAAAATTTTGAGCCCCTTTGTCCCGGAAGTGGACAGCCGCCATTCCCTGTTGACATCCGGGCAGAACTCGAGCATAGCCAGGCGGTATGTTTTCTGCGTCATCAGCTCCAGGGAGGAAAACTCTGCGTCCACAGGGATCATCAGGTGCACTCTGTCGGGACTCAGGGCGTTCAGCGTGTCGTAGTGGCTCGACCGGTTCAAAACGTCTTGAACAAATTCAGGGGGCAGAAGATAATCTTCCTTGTAGAGATTGTCCTGGTCTGCCAGAACAGGAGCGGAGATGGCAATCATAAGACCGATGAAAAAAAACATTCTGTTGAGCGAAACCGTTTGAAATAAGGACTTCATTAAAAACTCCTTTGTGGTTATTTGGGCAGCACTTCAAGTGCTTTTATCCGTCAAACTTACACTATTCAAAGCGTTTCCGTCAACTCCTGAAGTATCGGCCCTTCCAGTTCACATGTGTTCACTCATAGACTGTGGGGATAGAGATCATGCTGGAGGGATGTAAAGATTATTTAAGAATCAGAAATGCAGTCTTCTGGGAGGACATGTAGAATGATTGGACTGAAGGTTATGAGTGAAAATTGACTTGTGTTCTTATTCTTCACCTATCCAGCATCTTCCGAAACGTTCGAATGATGCTCTTATTTCTGCATCGCTTTTGGCTCTTCCCAGGTCTCTATCCAATCTGTTCAGGCATTTGGTGAATCGAACGGCTATAGATCTCAGGGAATCGTTATCAGGGAACGCTCTTATGAGTTCTTCGGTGGAATCGAATATGAAGGCTGCATCCAAACTGAACGGTGACAACTCCTGCAGCACCGCACTCACGAATTCTGCCTTTTGCATAAGATAAGAAGCGGTAACCAGTGGATTTCTTTTTATGACTCCCTTCCATTGAAGATACAATTCCTTTTTAATGGCATTGGGTTTCCTGAGCCTTTCTTCTATCAATTTTGAACTCCTTTATACTGGATGAGAAAGGTGAGTTATCAATACGAAAGGATCGAAATAATAGGTAAGAGCTCCGCCTCGAGAGACCTTCTTTTGTTTAGAAAAACGGCTCCTCAACTTTGCGGTAAACTGCCTGAATGAGAACGCATCGCTTTTTTGAACATACTCAGCTATAAGAGATCCTAATGGAGACCGGGGAGAACACCCCCCTTTGGTTCCCATCACCATTCCCTGCTGCTGCAAAAGAGGCGTTTTCTTTCATCAGAAGCCCATTCAGCGAATATCCGTACTCACTCTTAATTTGTGTTCGTTTTTATAAAAAATCAAGGTTTCGAGCCAAAATGGCACTTTATGGCATTTTTTGGCACATTATGGCACTTAATTTCCCTTTTTCTTTTGTATCTTCAGATATTGATCTTCCATCCAGAATGGGTGTTTATGGGATGTCGGGTTCCGTTCAAGTAGCGGTATTTGACAAAACGTTCATAAATGGTAATAATTATAGAGCATCTGAGGGGCCGAAATGAAGGAAAATGATGTCTTACAATCCTGGAAAGACATTTCCAAATACCTGGAGAGAGGGATAAGAACCTGTATTAGATGGGAAAGAGAGTTCGGATTGCCCGTCCACCGCATCGATGAGAAATCTCAAAGATCGAAGGTTTTTGCCTACAAATCGGAAATCGACTATTGGTTAAGGGAAAGGGCAAACCATAGAAACAAAGAAAGGTCCGTCTGGAAAAACAAATGGATGATCACCGGATTGGTTTTAGGATTTTTCTTATTGTCCTCGATTTTTCTCTGGCTCTATTTCCTCAAAAGAACACCGATTTCTCCTCCCCCAGAACCGACAGTAGCAGTTTTTCCCTTTGAAAATCACAGCCCTTCAGAATATGAAGAATATTTTTCCGAGGGAATAACAAATGAAATCATAAGCAGTCTGATCAGATTGAACAAAATAAGAGTGGTCCATGCAGGTGAGGAAGGCCCATTTGAGAATACTGCTGAAAACATGAAAGTGATCGGAAGGGGACTTAAAGCAGACTATTATCTATTCGGAGAAATCGAGAAGGATGGAGCCAAGATTCGAACAACAATAAGCTTGATCAGAGGCAAAGATAATAAAAGCCTATGGAACCAGGAGTATGATGCTGGCCAGGGGGAGATATTATCGGTTAAAGAGGATATCTGTCAAAAAGTTCACGAAAAGCTGGGCATTGGCGTGGGCGAAAACCTTCTTGTTGAATCAAACCGAGGATATACCAAAGATTATCGAGCCTATGATACTTATCTGAAGGGAAATTATATCTTGAACAGAATCGTCGATCAGAATGACGATCCCTGGAAATTATGCCATGAAGGAAAATATTTTTTGGGGAGGTTGACACAGGAAAGCAACGAGCTGGCCATAAACCTTTTCAATAAAGCTATCGAGATCGATAAGAGCTATGCTCTGGCTTATATCGGATTAGCTCATTGTTATGCACATTATGTAAACCTTGGATGGGACTCTGACACAAATTGGATAAACAAGGCAGAAATTCTTCTGAAAAAGGCGCAGGAAATATCACCTGACCTCGATGAGTATTACAGCACGCTGATCGAGATTTATCTGCTAAGAGAAGATTGTTTCCATGATGGAACAGGAAAGGCCGCTTTTTCCCTCGCCAATGAGGCGATTGAAAGATATCCCAACCACCCGCATTTGAACTCCATAGCCGGGTATTGTTATTTGACCAGATTCGGGGAAAATGGTGAGGAGGCTGATTTTGACAAAGCATTGGAATACAAGGAACGAGGCTTTGTTTTGAATCCTTCAGCCGTAGACAATGTCAAGTTTGCAGAACTTCTCATGCTCAAGAGAGAATTTTATGAGGCCATAGATGTATGCAAATTTATAGAAGGTTCGGATTCTTCCCTGATTACCAAATCTATGCTCGGAGAAATTTATTACTATTCCGGTCTACTGGATAAAAGCAGGGAGGTTTTTCAACATCTCGATTTTCCTTTGAATTATAAAATATACTCTCTCTTTTTTTTGGCGATGATTGCGGCCCAAAGAGGAGAGATTCAAGAGGCTTTGAGTATGGTCAGAAAAATTGAGACGTTGAAACCCAAGGAGTATGGAGATTTTGATGAATCGGTGAGACTGGCTTCCGTATATTTTGGAATTGGAGACAAAGAATCCGGTTATGAAAACCTCGAATCTTTTTTTGCCGATGCATACACCGAAAAGGAAAAATACATCAAATTGAGATACATGGAGATAGACAGGAATTTTGACATAGTTAGAAATGAAGAAAGATTTAAAAAAATTACAGGGGGAGGATAAAATGGCAAAAAGCAAAAGGATCAGCGTAACGCCTAATGTCAAAAAGTGTCTTGAGCACTTGAAAGCCGCTGTCAAAGCTTTACCTGAAGGTGAGTTGAAAGAAAACGCAGAAGGCGCCATCGTTTACCTGTCACGTACCTTCCAAGGAAAGCCGCAGCCTGGGAAAGGAGCCACTTGTCCTGGCGGAACGCGATTAATAGCATCGTAAGTAAATTTTTATTATTGATATCAGGAATTTCTTTCCTGCCCGCTTCTTTTTGACAAATTGAAAATTCGAAGCCTCACCTTTGTGGTTACCGAAAACTGTAATTTTGACTGTACCTATTGTTACAAGAAAAAATGTAAAGACTCCTTGAATTTCGCCTCGGTCAAGAAGGCGATGGTTTTTTTTTGCCTTTTTTGACCGATCGTTACAACATCAATTTCTATGGAGGAGAACCGCTTCTCTGCATAGATCTGATAAAACAGACATTATCATTCCTGGATAAAAAAAATAAAAAGTTCAACAAAGCGGCCCAATATTCCATTACCACAAATGGCAGTTTGATGACGAAAGAAACAGCCCGAACTTTCTCTCAGCATAGTTTTTCTGTTGTATTCAGTTTCGACGGTTTGGCCCAGAATATCCAAAGAAAGCAGGGCAGTCTAGAAGGAGCTGTTTCTCATATTAAAGAACTCTTGAAACTCCAGAATGTCCGTCTCGAGATCAACAGCGTCTTTACTCCAGGGACTGCGGACTACATATCAGAATCCATGGCTTTCATAATGGAGCTTGGCGCAAAAAACATAAATTTGTCTCTTTCCCTCCTACGGCCCTGGAGCCGGCTTTCTCTTGAACGATTAAAGGGAGAAATGGAGAAGGTAAGAAAGGTTCTTATCTCTCATTATAGAAAATCGGAGGAGATTCCAGTGATGGATTTCAGGAAAGATGATTCAGAAGGATGTTTTTACTGCGCGGGAGGCCAGGACAGGCTGGCTGTTACTTCAAAGGAGCATATCTGGGGATGCGATGTGTTCGCTGATTATCTTGGAGGAAAGGAAAATTCTTCAGAATATCAGAGGTATTTCTTCGGAAGTTTGGATTCTTTCGCTAAAAACCATGAAAAAATCTTTCCAAGGATTTCCTCGAATTATGCCAGGTTATCGATGGATCATTTCAGGAGTGCAGGTATGGAATGCCTGTTCTGCGCACAACTGGAGAAATGCATGGTTTGTCCTGTTGCGGCAGCTTTTGCTGGATCTGTGATTGGCGAGATTCCTGCCTTCGTCTGTGAAATTCAAAAAATAAGAATCAGGGAAAAGCAAAAGTTCTGGGAAGAAATCCAGAGAATACAAAAATCTTCAATACCCGATGGCTGAGCCTCGAGAACGCCTGTCTGCAGCTCCATAATAGATTCCTGTTTCTGGGTCGATCAGGATGCTGTGGGCATCTCCCTGTCTCCAGGAGCGGGAACTCCTGATGGTGTGGCCCATGGTTCTGAGCGATTCGATCACTTCCTCGGGAAGGCCTTCTCTCTCCAGCCTCAGTCGATCCGGCATCCACTCATGGTCCATTCTGGGGGCATCCACAGCATCCTGGATCGGCATGTCGAAATCGATAACATTGACCACCACATTCAAAACGGTATTGATGATGGTTCGGCCTCCGGGGCTGCCGGTAATCATAATCACGCGGCCATCTTTACAAATTATAGTCGGAGTCATAGAGCTGAGCATCCTCTTGTGGGGCTCGATGAGATTGGGCTCTGTACCGATCAAGCCTTTGTCATCCGTGTATCCGGGTGTTGTATTGAAATCGTCCATCTCGTTGTTCAGCAGGATTCCCGTCCCTTCGGCCACTACTCCTGATCCGAAACCGCCGTTCAGGGTGTAAGTTGTCGCCACGGCCAAGCCTTTCTGGTCTATGACCGAGTAGTGGGTGGTTTCTTCCGCTTTTTCGAGAGTGAGAATTTCTTGACCCATTTTTCTGCTCGGAACCACGCTGTTTGGATCGATCTTATATCGGATTTCCTCAGTATGTTTCTTGGATGTCAATCGCTCGACCGGCACTTCGACAAAATCCGTATCACCCATGTATTTGGCTCTGTCGAAGTAAGCAAATTTCATGGTTTCTGCGATCAAGTGCAGAGTCTCAGGGGCATATCGTTCCCTTTGCCCTAGATTATAACCTTCAAGAATGTTCAACATTTCAATCAAGATCGTTCCACCCGAACTGGGGGGAGGCATGGAAATGATTCGATATCCATGATAGGTTCCTGTGACGGGTTTCCTTACGAATGACTTGTAGCTGCCGAGGTCTTCCTTCGTGATCAAACCCCCGTGCTTTTTCATGTCCTGGGCGATCGATTTTGCAATCTCTCCTTTATAGAAGGCGTCAGAGCCATGTTCGGCGATCAGCTTCAGAGACCTGGCGAGGTCTTTCTGGATGAAAATGTCTCCCTCTTTGAATTCCGATCCGTCAGGTTTGGAGAAAATACGGAAAAATTCTTCGGTACCATGTTTGAACCTTTTCTTCAGCCAGTTGAACGAATCTGCCCTTCTCTTGTTCAGCTCGAATCCTTTCTCTGCCAGCTCTATGGCAGGCCCGATAACATCTCCCCATTTCAGGCTTCCATATTTTTCCATGGCAAGCTCGAAACCTTTTAAGGTCCCTGGCACTCCGACGGCAAGATGCCCGAAAAGACTCTTCTCTTTGACATACTCTCCCTCATCATCGAGGTACATATCGGCAGCCGCGCGCCCCGGAGCTATCTCACGAAAATCCAGTGCAACGGCTTCCTTTGTTTCGGGGAATCGGATGATCATGAATCCGCCCCCACCGATGTTTCCTGCTGAGGGATAAGTGACAGCCAGAGCAAAGCCGACCGCCACGGCGGCATCCACCGCATTTCCGCCTTTTTTGAGAATCTCTATGCCGATCCGGGATGCGTATTCATCCACCGAGACGACCATTCCGTTTTTGCCTGTGGCAGCAGCGTTATCTGCTGAGGCACCGGGAAACGGATGAGTTAACAGGATCAGAATGATAAAGAGGCGAAAGACTCTCCATTTTTTTTGCATGCTTAGACTCTCTTTCCTTAAAACGCTCGATAGTATTATATTTAATGCAGCCGGTTTTTTATAGATAGATAATGATTTATTCGGTGTTCTTTCCATGACGATTTCACCAGAGCCCAGACCAATTAGCCAGGATCATTCACGAGTCAAGTGGTTGGGAAACCATCTGGAATGAATTGCCGGAATCATTTTCTCAAGCCGGCAATTCTCTTCTTTGCATCCTCTACTTCGGTCAGGCCAGGGTCAGCATCCTTCCACAGGTCGAGGAATTTCTCGTAGTGCTCGACGGCTTTGGCTGTATTGCCCTGTTGTTCGTGGATCTTGCCGAGCATGTAGAAGCTCTTTACATACCCATCTCCGTATCTTCTGATACCGGTGGGGCAGGTTATGATCTTTTCATATTCTGCGGCAGCCTTTTCTGGATTTCCGGCCCTGTAGTAAGCCATTGCCAACGAATCCAGTTCCGATTTGAAATAATAGGGATCTAAAGACATGGCTTTCTCTATGAACTCTATAGCTCTTTCATAATCTCCATTCTCGAGGGCTATCCTACCCTCAAGGTGATAATACAGGCGGATACTTCTTTTGTTCAAAGATTTTTCGCACAATACCCTGAGTTCCTCGGCAGCCTTATGAGCCTCTTCCAATGATCCCTTCTGGGCAAGAGTCCGGCCCTTGGTGAATACCGCCTGTCTTTCCAGGTTCCAATCCTCTAATTCAAGGGCAATTCTCTTAGTTGTATTGATTTTTTCGAGCGCCTCTTCATGACGTCGCACTCTCATCAATTTATTTCCATGTTGGAGTGAAGTATATCCTTCCCACACTTTTTGCCCTGCTTTTTGTACCAGTTCGGTGTGCTGCTCCATGTATTCCTTCGAAGTTTCAAATCTCCCCAGAAAAAGGTTAAGATCGGTTAAGTTCAATAGGCCATAGAAATTGGATACAGGATCGCTTTCCGAGAGCAGTTTTTTGTATTCCCTCTCCGCATTGGACATATCTCCTTTGCAGAGAAAAATATGTCCTTTGATGCGAAAGTTTTGATTATGGGTTGGATTAAGAACCAGAGCTTTATCGACCTCTTGAAGGGCAAGATCATAATTCCCTTCTTGCAGGTGGATTCTGGCCAGAGCCCAGCGTAAGGCTGCATGGTCAGAAAATTTTTTCTGATACTCCAAGATTACCTGTTTGGCCTGAGCAAATAGTCCTTGCATTCTCAAGACTCTTGCCAGATTTGCTGTCGGAAGAAAGTCGGCATATTCCCCTTTCTGAGCTTCGGAGTATAACTCTGCTGCCTTATCAAATTCTTCGAGGTCTTCATACAGCAGGGCCAGATTATTACTGCCGCTTCTATCATCGGGATAAAGCTCCAATAATTTCTTGTAAGCCTGGATGGATTCATCATAGGTTTTTTCCGATATGCGGTAGAATTCGGCTTTATTCCGGTAGAGCTCTCTGTCGGATACCCGATCGCTCAGTTCGAAAGCCTTCTGGACGAATCTGTCTCCTTCTGTGTAATATCCCATGTTGTAGTAGGCCATGGCCATGGACCTGTAGGCGGTCGCGAATCCGGAATCCACGGAAGTGGCCTTTTCGTACAACTGGACAGCCTGGCGGTAATCGCCTGCATCGAAGTATTTCGTTGCCTCGATGTAGTATTTGTAAGCCTCGGGCGAACTCGTCGTGATCTGCCCGACATCCCTATCGATGTCACTGGCGATGGATTCGGATGTGAATTGGAAATTTTTCTTGATTCTTCTGGTCAGCTCATCGACCATGGCAAAGAAGCTCTCCTGGCCTTTCCCTTCCACGTTTTCAGACCCGATGAGTGTTCCTGTACTTGCGTCCTGAAGCGTGATATCCAGCCTGAAGTTTTCCCCTGCCCTTGCATAGGCCCCCTGCAGTACGTGTTCGACCCCTCCCTTTTTCGCCACCTCTTTCAAGTCGCTGAAAGAGTAACTGCTTGCCTCTGCCAGGTTCATATCCGAAAGAATATGGAAGAGGCGGTCCCGGCTCAGTATGACCAGATGTTTCGACTGAGAGAGATCGGCGATCAGCAGCTCGGCAAGGGCTTTTCTCCAGTGATCCAGGCTTTTATCGCCGGTGTTGTTCTCGAAATACATCACAGCAAGAGAAGGCTTATCTGAGGGTGTTATGGAAGCGGCTTCCTTTTTGGGCAAAAGCTGCCAAATAACGATAGCAGCTATCACAATCCCGATGATGACGAGTGAAGGAATAAAGGCTTTTTTGAGGCTGAACTGAACGGTAATCTCTCTCGATGTGAGGGGCTTTCTTTCTGGCATAATTCTTTCTGTAGTTGGGATGCCTTTTTCGATGTTCTCCAGTTCGGATCTCACTTCGCCTGCACTCTGGTATCTTTTCTCCTTCTCTTTCTCCAGACATCTCATGATCACACCATCGAGCTCATCGGAAATCTGGGTGTTCAACTCTTTCGGATTCTGGGGCATCTCGCCTTTGTGCTTCATCCCGATGGTGAACGGTGTATCTCCTTCAAAAGGCAGCTTTCCTGTGACCATCTCATACAGGATGACCCCCAGGGAATAGATGTCAGACCGCTGATCGACTTCCTTTCCTTCCACCTGTTCTGGACTCATGTACTCCGGAGTCCCGATCATCACTCCAGCGCCTGTTATGCCCTTCGCTTCAAGGGACCGGGCGATCCCAAAATCCATGATCCTCACATTCCCTTCTTTATCGATCATGATATTGTTGGACTTCAAATCCCGATGCACGACGCCTAACCTGTGAGCTTCGGCCAATCCTTCGCAGATCTGTTTGGATATGGCAATGGATTTTCCTATGGGCAGTTGACCGATACGTCTGACCAAACTCCTCAAATCTTCACCGGGAACATACTCCATGGTGATGAACTGTGTTCCCTGGTCTTCGCCCAGATCGAACATCTGACAGATGTTCTTGTGACGGATCTTGCGGGTCAGCCGGAGCTCGTTGCTGAATCTTTCGATCGTCTTTTTGTCTTTGGCGATCTCGGGCTTGATGAGCTTCAGGGCGATCTTTTCTCTAATCTTGGTGTCGTGAACCTTGTAGACCTTTCCCATCCCGCCTTTTCCCAGCTCCTCGATGATCTGGTACCTGCCGGCAAAGGTGGAGCCCGTGGTGAGTTCCTCCCTGGGCGCTTCCATGGTCTTGGTCAGATCAGGAATGTCTTCAGAGGAGGGTATCGGAGTGGCACAGTTGAGACAGAAACGTGCTGTTTCAGGATTGACCGTATCACACTTCGGACATTTCATGCGTATCCTCCCCCTACGTTCATCGGCAATAAATTATCAATTCATGGAAAAAAATGCAACATATCTCTTCTTCATACAGAGCCGAAATTCATATATAATGCTTCTCGAAGGCTGCATCGCGATGCCTCATCGGGAAGGGACAGCAAAGCTTTCCACGTACTCCATGGACTGGTGGCGGAAGTAGGTGTTGTAAAGTTCCGCATAATTACCGCCTCGGGTGAGCAGCTCTTGGTGAGTTCCTTCCTCGATGATACGGCCTTTCTCCAGCACGATGATCCGGCCGGCATGACGAACGGTAGAGAGACGGTGGGCGATCACGATGGCGGTGCGGTTCTTCATCACCAGCTCCAATCCGTCCTGGATCTGGGTTTCGGTAAAGGGATCCACGCTGGCTGTGGCTTCGTCGAGGATCAGGATGGCCGGATCCTTCAAAAGCACCCGGGCGAGAGCCACCAGCTGCCGCTGGCCCATGGAAAGGCTTGCCCCCCTTGCACCGACCTCGGTATCCAGCCCGTTGGAGAGGGCCTCGAGCCACGTGCCTTCAGCGATGCGCAGGGCTGCCTGGCAGACCTGTTCCTCTGTGGCTTTGGGCAGGCCGTAGCGGATGTTGTCCTTCACCGTGCCTGAGAAAAGAAAGGGATCCTGAGGAACGAGACCGATCTGTTTTCGATACTGGGCGAGGTCGAAACGGCGGACATCCTTCCCATCCACTCGAAGTTCTCCTTCCTGGAACTCGTAGAAACGGGCGATGAGCCGGGCGATCGAGCTCTTCCCTGCACCAGTGTGGCCCACCAGGGCTAGGTTCTGTCCGGCTGGGACCACCAAGCTGAAGTATTCCAGCACCTGTTCCCGCTCGGTGTAGGAGAAAGAGAGATTCCGGAATTCGATCTCTCCCTTCAGTTTAGGAACCGGATCAGAAGCGATCTGGACGACCTTTGGCTCTGAGTCGATCAGGGCGAAAACTCGTTCGGAGGCAGAGAGTCCGTCCTGGAACTGGCTCCAGAAAGAAGCGATGCTGATCATAGGCCACCAGAAGAAAGCCACAGCCTGCATGAACAGGTACCAGTCTCCGGGGGTGATGCTTCCGGACCGGGCGGCCGCTCCTCCGGCATACACGAGCAGGGCCACTGCAAGCCCGGAGGCGGTGCTGAGGACGGGAAAAATGCTGTTCAATGTCAGACCGCGGGCGAGGCCGACCCGGTAGGCTTTGCGGTTATTCTCCAAAAACCGGTCGAATATAGCCTGTTCCTGGCGGAAGCTTTTAGCTACCACGATGCCGCTGATCGATTCCTGGATTTCGGCGTTGATGGCGGCTGTGACCCGTTTGGCGTTACGGGTGACCTTGCGGGCGATCTTTCGGAACCTCAGCGCTATGAAAAACGCCACCGGGCTCATGGCCAGGATCAGCATAGTCAGCCGGACATTGATGGTGAACAGCCAGATAGCCAGCAGGAACACCAACAGGAGTTGGCTGATGACATCCAGGACCAGGGTCACGACATCTGAGAAATCCTGTGTATCCGAAGTGACTCTGCTGACGATCTTTCCCGAGGGATGCTGGTCGAAGAAGGTGAGGTCGTTGTGCACTGCGGAATTGAACACATCCTCCCGCAGTCGCAGGACCACATTTCCCACCACTCGTGCAGCAAAAACCTGACGGATGTAGTTGAATCCCCAGGCAAAGACTCCCAGCATCAAAACACCCAGGGAGAGAACAAGCAGGACCTGAACCGAGGGATTTGTTTTGACCAGATCCAGTGCCTTGGAGATCAGAATCGGGCCGGCCGTTCCGGCAGCAGAATTCAGGGTGAGCATCAGGGAGGTGAGCAAAATCAGGTTGCGGTAGGGACGAAAGTAGGCGGCTATCCGGCGCAGCAGCTCACGATCTTTATAAGTTCGATCGTAGTCTTCGCTGTCCAGGCCGTCCAGTATAAACGGCATCTATATCTCCTTTTTTAAACGCCTAGTCATATCGGGTAAAAATCCGGCGGTAGTCGGGCGATCGGTCCATGAGCTCCTCGTGGCTTCCTTGATCCACCAGCTCTCCCTTGCGCAGCACCAGGATGCGGTCCGCCCAGCGTATCTGGCTCAAACGATGGGTGATGATAAAGGTCGTTCTTTCTTTGGAAATCCGCCGCATGGCCCGCTGGATCTGATCCTCTGTGGCGCTGTCGATGGCGCTTGTCGAGTCGTCGAGGATCAGGATCCGGGGATTGGTCAGGAAGGCACGGGCTATGGCGATGCGCTGCCTCTGTCCGCCCGAAAGGGCTACTCCCCGTTCGCCGATCAACGTCTCGTATCCATCGGGGAAAGAGGAAATGAAATCATGGGCCTGGGCCTCTTGTGCGGCCTTCTCTACAGCCTCCCGAAGGGCTCCTGCGTGGCCAAAGGAGATGTTCTCCTTCAGGGTGCGTGAGAACAGGAAAATATCCTGCTCGATAGTCGAAATTTGGGAGCGCAGGCTTTCCAGACTCCAATCCCGCACATTGATCCCATCGATTTTCACCTGGCCCGCACTGACATCGAAGATCCGGTTGATCAGCCGGGTCATCGTGGTTTTTCCGGATCCCGTGAGCCCGACAATGGCCACCGTTTCTCCAGGCAGCGCCCGGAAACTGATATCCTTGAGCACCGGAGTTCCGTTGTAGTTGAAGCTTACCTTCTCGAAGGAAATCTCGCCTCGAATCGGCTTGGTGACCCCTTCCTGGTTTTGATCCAGCTCGGTCTCGGTTTTGATCATTTTCAGGATACGGTCTGCGCTGGCGATTCCCAACTGGACCAGATTGAAGGTGAAGATCGAGATGAAGGTGGTAAACCGCAGCGTCCCGAACAACCCCATGAAGGCAACCACTTGTCCCAAGGTGATGGTGCCCTGCCGCCAGAGCATCAGGACATGGAAAAATCCCCCACCCCAACACAGGCTGAACATGAGCATCGGAAGATAGCGGGCCTGGATAAGCCCCTGACGCACGAAGTAGTCGCGGAACAGCCGGGCATTCCCGGTGAATTTATTCCACTCGTACCGCTCCCGCACGTTGGCCTTGACGACCTCGATCCCGGCTACGGCCTCGGCAAGCCCGGCATTCAAAACACCGAACTGTTCCCTCTGAGCGATGCTGACCGGTTTGAGGCGGCGGTTATAATCGATAATCGTTATGATCAAAAGCCCGGTGAAAATCAGAGGAACCAGCAGCAGGCTGGGATGAATAAGTCCGATCATGATTACAGGTACCACCAGAGCCAGTGTAGAGTCGATGATCAGAGTAAGACCTGGACTGAACATCAGGTTGAGTGCCCGCACGTCGTTAGTGGCTCGAGCCATGATGTCACCCACTCGCTGCCGTCCGTGGAACGTCTGGCTTTTTCCCAAAAGGCTCAGGTACAGTTCTTCTCGAGAGTCCCTCTCGATCCTCTGGGCCAGAAATTCTCCAGAAAAGTTGCGGAGTATCCCTGCGGATCCCTCTCCGAGGGCCAGACCGAGGATGACCATCACTGGGTAAGCCAGGGCGGAAAGCTGAAAGCCGGCCGCCGAGATCACATCGAAGGCTCTTCCGACAAAGACCTGTATGCCGCTGTAGGCAATGTTGTTGACCACAGCGGTGAAAATCAAGAGCAGAGGAAGATGGGGATAGCGGATCAAGTGGGAGAGAATCCAGCGGACCGGTCCTTTCCGGCTGTACCTGTATTCATCCTCGACCTGGAACTCCCGGTTAGCCAAGTAGACATCCTTATGTTGGCACTGATCCTCGCTCTACTCGCGTTCTCGATGACGGCTGACATCCTAAAATGAGTGTATCCGGCGAGACAGAGCAAGGCAGATAAACGTAAAAAGAGATAATACGATAATAGTTGCCCAACAATCAAGAGAAGACGGGATGGTGTCAGGATGCAAATCGGCTTCATATTGCCTCAATGAAGAGGCAAAAGAGGAAAATGCTATACGTGAAGAAATTGAGATAAGAGAATTTATTGATAGGTGTTTTGCAGGTCCGCAATGTGACTCTGGTAGAGTTCTGATCTCTCCGGTGGAACTAATCCTGTGAAAACGCAGGCTCCATCCCAGTCGATGTAGATAGGAGCAGGGTGCATCCGGTATGGATCTGCATCCAGGTCTCTGATGATCAGTTCGGTTATGTGTTTGACTTTTGTGCGGAGGTTGGTCCACTGAGAAAAGTCAATTTTGCGGCCGATCAGGATTCGATCGATGACACTTTCATCCAGTGTAGACACAACATCAGTTATCGTGGTGTACCCGTTTTTTTCGCCCTGCATGGCGTCGTCCAGGGAAATGATCGAAAAACCTTCCCGGTAGCAGGTATGGTTTATGATTCTGGTTCGGCCTGGAATTACTAAGTCATTACGATTTCTCAGATCTTCGAGCGACGGATAAAATTCCGGTTTGGGGAATCGAACGCCGGTGTGGATGGCGAGGGCATCGAAGGTCAGTGAATACCTGCCCGCCGGGTTCCACACCGTCCAGGTTTGTACCTCGTTTTCCGAAACTCCCTGGAACTGGGCAAGGATTTCTTCGGGTGTGTACCAGAATCCCTGAATCCAGGGACGGATTTCTTTGTCTGTCCTTTTCTTGATCTCCTCCAGACTTTCCTTCATGATTCTGTATGGATACTGACCCGGATCTTCGAGGCTCAGGAAATTTTCAGGAAAATGGGATGGATAGAGCATCGGGCAGACCACATCTACATGTGGGATTATTTGTTCCAGGACCTGACCCACCCCAAAGTCCACGGTTTTCCAGGCTGTCAAGCCGAATACGTCGACAGAAAGAACCACGCCCGATGGTTTCAGTCTGGAATTTGCGCAGGCGAGAAATTTCCCTATACATTCTTCCCGTGATGTGTCCTCGAGAGTGACCGGGTACTCGATCGTCGATAGGTTGCCATCGGTCGGAAAGCGGATATAATCGAACTGAATCTCGTCTACACCAAGATCGATAAGTTCCAGACAAAGCTCGATGGTATAATCCCATACTCTTCGATCATATGGATTGGCCCAGTGGAGCCCTTTCCTGTCCGCCCAGAGTTCTCCTGTTTCAGAATCTTTGACCCCCATCTCTGGGTGGTTCGTGACAAGGAGGCTGTCCTGGAACACATCCAGTTTGGCCGCGGTCCAAAAGCCCTTTTGCTTGAGGGTGTGGATGGCTCTGGCAAGCGGTGCGTTGCGGACTGAAGCGTTCATGTTTTTTGCTAGGGGATTGTTCGAATTCCAAAACAAATGGCCTCTCGGATCTTTGGCATGAAGCACGGCCAGATTCAAGCCTGCGGCTTGCATGTAGTGAACGCTCCCTTCGAAGCTCCGCCCGTAAAGGTTGAAAGATGGGAAATAGATTCCCCTTAGTTGCCCTGGCTTTTCCGAGGAATGGGCGGAGTTGGCTAGAAGGCAAACGAACAGAATTGTCATGAATCTGAGGGCAGTATGCATGTGAAATTGCCTGCTTTTGAAACCTCTGAGTACGGAGAATCCAGCCATAGCCTTTCCTTTCAGAATATGCAATAGTTTTGTCGTTTATCCAAAGTGTTTGAATGAAAAAATCTGTCACTGCCGGGACACCCAATAACAGAATGGATGAATCGAGCGGGGGAGATTATCCGGGAAAAGGAGGGCATGTCAGATGCCGGGCAGGACGAGATCGAAATGCCTACGACGTGATCCGAGATATTGGCTAATACTCCGGATGCTTGTAAAATAAAATATGTCTACCGATGAAAAGAGCAATCTGTCTCATCCTCGTTTTCCTCTCCTGTTGGGGAGTATTACATGCTGTCTCTGAGAACAATGAATTCGAAGTCATCCATTTTGGTTTAGACATAGAGATAGAACCTGAAAGGCATCGCCTTATCGGCGAAGCAAAGATAAGGCTTTGCTCTGGAATGGACGGATGGAAATCTTTTCACTTCCATATTCGTCCTGCCCTTCGTGTCACGTCAGTCAGGGATGAAAAGAACATTGATCTCGCTTTTTCCCAGAGTAGGGTCCAGAGGATTTTTCCCAATTCCGATACCAGTCTCGTTCGGATTGGCCTGAGCCGCGAACTTTTAAAAGGTGAAACAACTGAAATTTCAATCTTATACGAAGGCATATTTTATATGTCTTCTGATTATAATCCTGAAGAAAAGCGGTACAACAGAGCCTTTTCTTCGATAACCAAGCAAGCCGCGTGGCTCAGGGCCGTCCAGCTTTGGTATCCTTACCTCGCTCAGAAGTCTATGCCCTTAACCATCAAGGCTAAAGTCCCATCCGGATGGACAGTCGTCACCAATGGAGAACTGCAGAGTTCTACTCAGGAGAAAGGGAAAAGGATTTTTCTCTTTCAAGAGGATGAAATCTCGAGCCTGGATATCACACTTTTTGCAGCTCCGTATGTGTCCAAGAGCAAAAAAATCGATGGCTTTCAAATAGCGGCTCATTTTTTCCCCTGTCACAAAGATTTTCTTGATTCCTATCTTGAAAAAACCGCTGAAATCCTCAGCTTTTATACCCAAAAGTTCGGAAGACCAAAGGCTGAAAAATTCAGCATCGTCGAAATCGGCATGGGATACGGCACAGGCATGAGCGCTCCCTTCGGCTATGGTATTTCTTCTCACCTGATCAACCGTGATTTCACCTTGCTTCCCCATGAGATCGCACATCTCTGGTGGGGCGAGACTGTGGCATTCCATCTAGGCGAGGATTCATGGCTCCATGAAGGCCTGGCGACCTTTTCCGACTATTATTACAGATTAGAAAAAGCTTTTGAAAAGGAAGCAAAAAGGAGGCTGCTCTTCGAACTTCTTAACAAAGCTATTCCTATTGGGAATCCAAACACTTTGTCTATTCTGGAAGCAGGCGCGGAGCACGCCCCCGAAGCATTTCTAATTTATGAGAGAGCGGCATTCATGATTCAAACCTTGAAGCATATTCTAGGAGAAGGAAAGTTCCTTGAAGTTCTGAGACATTATATCGAAACCTTTAGAGATAAAAAAGCGGATACAGATGGTTTTATTCACTCGGTGAATTCGGTGTCTCAAAGAGATTTACACCGGTTTTTCGATTTTTACCTCAAAGGGAAGAAGTCTCCTCGCTACGAGATAAAATTCAGAAATTTCAGGAATCAGGTGGCGGGCACTATCTACCAACATCATGTGCCTGATCAGTTCAGGATGCCGCTCACCGTCGAGTTTTTAACGAATCAGAGAGCCTTCAGGAGAGAGTTCGATGTCATAGGGAAGAAAGCAAAATTCGTCTGCATTCTTGAGCCGGGAGAATTTGTTTCCAGAGCCATTATCGATCCTGAGTTCGAGGTTCTTGGAGTACGGGAAGTCCTGGAGGACAGATGGACGGCAAGATCTTTACGATTAGAGGCGGCCAGAAAGAAAAATTTTCAGCATGTCAGACCGCTGCTTTTTTCTGTCTGGGATAAGCATCCTGACAATGTGCATATCTTGCATGAGATGGCACAATTCTATTTTGCTCAGCAAGAGTGGAACAAAGGAATCGAGCTTTATCAAAAAATCCTGAGTTTTAAACCATACAATTTTGACTTTATAGCCCTGGCTAATATTGCGGGAGCCTACGAAACTATGGGTGATACCCAGATGCAAACGCTTTATCTCCAAAAAGCCGTAGATAAGGGCTCCAACATGTACTCCATCCTGAGAAGTCTGATGGATAAATTGGATAAGCTGAAAGAAGGCACTCAAGAAGACAGGCTGAACTCTTCTTGGCATGCGCTTATGGACAAAGGTGCGGAAGAGACGTGTTGTTTATAAATTGTATTTTTGATATAAAGGAATCGTAAAAAGAGTTTCTGGACTCAAGAATTAAACAGGAGGAATGGGATGAAATTCAAAATCTTTCTTTTTGTCACCGTCTTGGCAATGGGATTTTCGTTGATTTCCTGCCAGGGCACACAAGAGCAGGCGGAGCAAGTTGAACAGGAAGAACCGGTACCTGTCATGGATATGGCTCAAGTCCGCCAGGCGGTTGAGGAGGCCAACGTCAAGTTTGGTGAAGCTGTCCGCATGGCCGATGCAGCAGCTTTGGCCGGCCTTTACACCGAAGATGCCAGGCTCTTACCTCCCAACAGCGAAATGATCGAAGGGAAGGAAGGAATCGAAGCTTTCTGGGGTGGAGGCCTTCAGATGGGGATCAAGGATGCTGTTTTGACCACCGTGGATGTCCTCGGAATGGGAGATATGGTCTGTGAAATCGGCAAGTATGACCTGACCATTCAGCCCGAAGGACAGGAAGCGATAAAGGATAACGGCAAGTACGTGGTTATTTGGAAAAAAACCATGGATGGGACCTGGAAGCTCCATATCGACATATGGAACACGAGCATGCCTGCTCAGTGAGGTTGTCAGGCTGAAGGCTCCATTTAACAACGATCGTTATTTTACTTGAGATAATTCTCTAAACAGCGGTCATAAATTCTGAGAAGGTGATCTTTATCATCTCAGAAATCGGCCATCACGGTCCTCTGCATTCACCAAATTTCGGACGGCTTCTTCTCCTCCCTCGATCAGAGATTTGCGAAAATTTGGATCATTGAGCTTTATCCCGGCGATAAGCTGTCTGCCGACATTTTCAGGAGTGCTGCCATCGAGCACAAAATGGTCAGGATGTGTTTATTTCTTGATCTTCTTGAGCTGCTCTTCGGCGTTAGCGATAGCCTTTTCAATCTCTGGGTTTTCGGGATCGAACTCCAGAATGCTCTTCCAAACAGAAATGGCTTCTTTGAGTTTCTTTTCGCGATAGAGTTTGAGTCCTTTTCTGGTCAATTGGATCCGGCACTGTTTTATCCCTTCCTCCAATGATTCTTTTGAAAAGGGAATAGACATCTCTGGATCTTTGAGCTTTTGATTCACATCTAAAAGGAAAGAATACATTTTTCCGGCTTGGGCGAACCCCTTTTCTTCCAAGGCTTTTTCGCCTCGTCTATGCAGATCGCTGAGTGATTCGATCAGGTCCTCTCTCAGAGAGTTTTCTTCAGGAAAAGCTTGAATTGCGAGGCTATACGCCTCGACGGCATCCACATAATCATGTGGATCGAATGCATCTTGGATTTGGGTTTTACCTCGGGCAGTCAAACAATCTTTTATTCTGTGCCCCAGATATTGGGGGCCGAACGACAACATCTTTTCCAGTGTCTGGAAAAGGGGATAATTGCTCAACAATAAAGAATAGCGCCGCCCAGCTAAGGCGAAGTTTTCTGATTGAAAGGCTTCATCGGCGGATTGCCTGATCTCTTCGAGAACCTGGGAATAGTTTTCCGCAACCACGGGTTCATCGGGATATTTCTCGAGCGCTGCATTGTATCCTTCGATGGCTTTTTGGAGGTCGCCCTGGAAATAATGCTGCCGGGGCGCTTCGAGATTGGGGTGAGGAACGGTATCTTTACGAGAAGCGCATGAAGAAAACACCACAAAGAAAGAAAAATACAAGATCAGAGGAATGTTGCTGAGCTTACGGAATAGACTGTTCATGTTCTCCTTGTGTCTTAAATATACTTTAAACCTATTTTTTTGAACAGGCCAATGAATTTTTCTGCGAGTTCAGGAGAGAACCGCGTTCCGCACAATTGTTGAATTTTTTCTATAGCTTCTCTCTCGGATAGAGCTCTTCTGTAGGGCCGATCGGAAATCATGGCGTCGAAGGCATCCGCCAGGCCGGTGATAGCCGCAGAAAGGGGGATCTCATCTCCACTCAAGCCATCCGGGTATCCGCTGCCGTCGTACCGTTCATGGTGATGCTTGACGACCGGTATGTATCGAAGGAGTGAAGAGGCTTTGCTGAGTATTTCAGCTCCATATTCTGGATGACGCATCATCTCAGTGATTTCGAGAGGTTCCAACCTTCCTTTCTTCAGGAGTATGGAATCTGGAATCTTGATTTTGCCGACGTCATGGAACAAACACGCTATCCTGAGATCTTCGAGCTCTGAGTTCGATAGTCCCACTTCTTCTCCCAAAGCGACGGATAATTTTGAAACTCGAGTGGAATGGCCTAGAGTATAATGATCTTTCGCATCTATGGCTGCAGAAAGAACCTTGACGGTTTCGACATAGGATTCCTCAAGATCCTGCGCATATTTGCTCAGCTTATCCTTCTGATCGGTTATCAATTCAGACATTTCGTTGAAGCTTTCGGTCAGTCTTCCCAATTCATCATCAGAATAGATCTTGAGCCGCCTGTGTCCCCTGCCTCTTTTAAGCTCCTCGACGCCAACGGACAATTCTTTAATTGGACGTACTAGACGTGAGGTGAGATAGAGACTTCCGGCCGTTCCTACTAACAGGATGAGAGCAAACACCCAGGCGATTTTTTCTTGCATTTTGCGTTGAGCGCTCGTGAAAACAGATTTGTTTATACTCAGAACGACCGATCCCAGATCCTTATCCAAAAAGACTATAGGACTCTTAACTTCAAAATAATCTCCTAGAGAATCAGAAAATTCCTTTATGGCCGTTCCATCTTCGTAGGTCTTGAAAATCGTTCCTTTGGAGGGAGTATAAGCTTCCTTTGTTTTATTCACATCGCTGTGGACGAGGATTTCATTTTGTGTGTTGACGATGGCAATGTCTCTGACATCTGGATTCGAGTCTTTTATCTTGAACACAAGGGAATCGAGACCGAGGATATCCTCGGAAATGGAACTGTAGCCGGCGGCAGATGAAATGCTTCTGCACAAAGACTCGGCTCGTCTGATGACTTCGTTGTATATTCTGTCACGCATCAGGCGTACTGTAACGGCATAGGAAATCCCTGTGGTAACGACAAGCAGCAGAAGCACAAACAGCGAAGCTTTTGTGCGGATGTTTCTGAATAGGCTGAGAACGATATTCCTCATATCACCAAGCCATAGTGTTTTTGAGTGACATTTTAGCCTAGCAGAGTTGAGTCCAGATGACAAGACGATGAATGCGCTTCCAATGCGTTTTGAAGTGAATCGATTTGACGAGCATTGACCTTCCTTTTCAGCCTGTGTTATCCTGTGAAGGGAGGGAGACAGTATGAAATCAGCTTTTTTTATGGGGAGATTGATTGTCGGAGCGTTTTATCTCTACAATGCCGGTAATCATGTCGCAAAATTTGGACAATTGTCCGAATATGCAGGATTTAAAGGTGTGCCTTTTCCAGAGATGGCAGTTGCAGGATCCGCTCTGTTGCTTCTGATCGGCGGGATCACCCTTCTTCTCGGTGTTTTCCCGGATATTGGAATCATCGCTCTCGTGTTGTTTTTCCTGCCGGTCACATTTATGGTGCACAACTTTTGGGCGGTGACCGGGGAGCAGCAGGCCGCCGAAATGATCAACTTCACAAAAAATCTTGCCCTTATGGGCTCGGCATTGATGTTTTTGGGTATAAAAAAACCATGGCCTCTGAGTCTTGCCTCTTTCCGAGCGAATAGATAACTCTCCGTTCATCGGTATTGATGAATTCCCCTTTTTTTGTCGGCGTGTTTTTGATGCTGATGGTGGAGATTGACGCACCTTCACCCTGTATAAAATACCTGAGATAGCAGTGATTATGCAACCGCAGATCAGAACTCTTCAAAGAGCTTTTTTTCCATACTCTCCCAGAAGACATTGATATTGGGATAGAGCTCTTTCAAATCTCGGGCATATCTTCCTATCTCGTTGGGCCTCATGTGCATCGGTATGATCTGCTTAGGCTGGATAAATTTTGCAGCCATCTGTTTGCCTGCTTCATCGAGGAGAAAGAAAGGATCTATGAAAGAGATCGAGATGTTTTCTTTTTGCAGCTGGAAGGCTCTGAAATATTCTTCGTTGGCCGGGGGGTAAATGTCACCGAGGTGGAGAACTTTCGTTCCATCCATATCCAGGATAAACGCCAGAGTCATATACGGCCGCTCAGGGGTGGAATGATTGACAGGAAATATTTGGAGATCCATGCCGTTGATGGTTTCCCGGATGATGGTTCCCCATTCAGGATTGATGTTTTTGACTCTTTGGCTGATCTCCGTATAACCTTCCCCTGCTGCTTCTTTCAGCTCTTTACCAACGATTTCATTGCCAACCAGGGTGGTCTCTGGATGACTCATCAGGACTTTCAAAGCTGTATTCGGTTCAAAGTGGTCACGGTGAGCATGAGAGAACAGCATAAGGTCGATCCGGTCAAAAGGCGGCTGGGAAAGAATCATCTTTTCGAGAATTTCATCGGGAGTGTCCAGGTATCCAAAAGGATTTTTAAACGGGGTATCCACCAGGATCTTTTTCGTTTTCGATGAGATCAAGAAACCTTCATTGGCGATGTAGGTGATACCGATCCAGGGCTGATCGGGATTTTTCGGTTCAGGCCTTGGAGCTTTTAAAGCTCCAGCTGCTGCGAGCAGATCTATGATTCCTTTGCGGCCCCAATCCTCAGCGATATGCAGAGGAGTTCTTTCATCTTTCCCTTTGATGTTCAGGTCGGCTTCGTTCTCTGCAAGGAGCTTGACTATCTCCTGATGGCCCTCTCTGACAGCATAATGCAGAGGTGTTTTTCCTCTATCATCTTGGGCATTTATCCTGATACCCTCTTTGATCAATCGATGGGAAAGCTCCAGGAGACCTCCGATCGCTGCATTATGGAGGAGGGTGCTGGCTTCATCGTCCTTTGTGTGGATTCCCACTCCTTTATCTATCAGAAGATTCACGATATTCTGGTGTCCTTTTGCGGCAGCGAGATGAAGACTTATCCTTCCTGAATCGGATTTTACGTCTAAGGCTTTCAGAGTGATGAATATGTCAATGATATCGGTGTGACCTCTTTCGATGGCAAAATGGAGAGGCGTAACACCGCCTCTGTCTTCCTGGCTGATATCCAATCCTTTTTTCATCAGGATCTCGACCACTCTGGGGTGCCCTTCCCTGGCAGGATAATGCAGAATATTCCGACCGTATATGTCTGGTTCTCTGTATTCTGAACCTTTTTCGAGCAGTAGACTGACCATTTCAGAGTGTCCCTTATAGGCAGCGTAAAAAAGCGGATTTTGATGGGCATTGTTCCATGCGTTCACATCCGCTCCCTTTTCGATCAGGTATTCCGCAATTTTTAAATGGCCTGCGTCTGCGGAACCGTGGAGCGGCGTGCCCTGTTCTTGATCGTTGGCATCGACAAGCGCAGGATTTTTTTCGACAAGTGCCTGAACCTTGGCCAGGTCTCCTCGCTTCACTGCATCGAAAATATCATCAGGGGACGTTTGGAAGCTGAAAAGGGGAAGAATAAGCAGAAGTGTTCCCGATATGAGAGGAATCCATCTCTTTCCCCTTATAATCTGGGGCCAGGTCTTCTCTTTAACCATGGGCATCTCTCCTTTTTCCAGAACCAATCAGTGTCTATTTTTTCATACGTTGAATTTCTCATCCGGTTTTAAGTTTTCGGTCTCAAATCCATTCCGAGTTTGGGGACATTATGCGCAATCACCGAATTAATCTGGATGAGTTCAGGTAGATGACATTATCCAGTGAGCGTGAATTCTGTTACCAGTAAAATGAGTGATCGGGTATCCTATCCCCGAGTTATCTGTTTTTTTCATTATAAATTAAGTAATTGCGTATACTGTCACGAAATCAAGATTGGATGAGCCTGCCGCCTTCAAGGGCAATCCTGAAGATTTCTGCACACTGGCGATCCTTGGTATGGTAGCCAGATTTTTTCGTTGTGTGCTGTCTTATTACCAGAACTTCGGCCCTGCTGTCTTGCTGATATTCGCAGATGATTTTTCCAGAGGATTCGATTTCCTGTTTGTATCGGGACATTCCGAATCCGGGCTTCGAAGCCAGCACGCAGTAAAAATAGGGATAGCTCGTTCCTTGAACCACATTGAGATTGATCTGGGCCTGAAGGCCGTAGAACCCTTCAGGAGAATGGGGAAACCTGACAGAAAAACGGACATCGACCGGGATTGTCTTGTTCTCTTTATCCCTGGATAACAAGATGGCGGGCCGAAACTCTTCCCCCTTCTTTTTCAGGCTCTCAAAAACGTTATAAAGCAATAAAAGGATCCTGACTTTAACCATCAGATTCGGCTGCTTGAGAATAAATCTCATTCCAGTAAACCAGAGCGGAACCATAATTACGGCAATGTCAACCGCCAGTATCATCGTAACCCTCATGTCTTTTGCCAACTCTCCAAGAATCCAAGAGGCTAACAGGGCCAGCCCTCCAAAAATGAAAAAACTGAACAATCCAAGAGGATTAGAAACATCCAGTGCATCGCTGTCCCATTTTTTATTTCGTTTTCGAAGCTGTTCCATTTCCTGTATCTTTTCGATGGAAACGCTCTTCCAATTGGGATCTAGATTGAAACTTTTCGTCCGGACGCGGCTGTCATATCCTTTTACCAGAATTATTCCGATTCCGGTCAGGAGGAAGGGAACGCCGTAAAGAGGATGCATGAAATAAAGCTGCAGGATAAATCCCGCAATCAGCAGAAACAGTGTCAGATGGATCCTTAAATTGTAAGGGAGGTTTTTGGCAAAATAAAATCTTACGCTGTCCCGTCGGTCTGGAGGGGGAAATCCGAATAGGCCCAGAATCGATGTCATTGGCTATCCCTGGGATTGAGACTTATGTTCGATTCGAGCTGTGCCAGCGGCTCTTCAAGTTCGCCATACCCATGGACCTTGAAGTACAAAGGACATGCACCGTGACACACTGCAAAGTGTTCACAATCCCTGCATCCAGGATGTGCCGCCCGTTTTTCCCTTAGAAAGCGAGCGCGGTCTCCGAACCATAAGGCCTGGAATCCCTCTCGCAGCAGATTCCCTACGGCCTCTTTCCAACTGGAACACGGTAAAAGCCTGCCAAAGGGATCGACAGACAGCAATCCCTCACAGGCACTGCAGCCCTTGTTCCCCATCTGGTGGGAAACCGGATTGAAAAGACACATCGGAGTCGGTGAATACCACATGAAGCGGACTCCTTCGGCTTCCGCTGCTGCTTTTATTTTCAATACGATATCTTTGATTTCACTGTATTTGACTGTCAAATCCTGTGCGGTCCCCCGCCCTGCCGGGATGATCATGTTCAAAGAGAACCGATCGATCCCCAAAGACTTGGTGAATTGCCCCATTTCTTCAAGGCTTTTCATGTTTAACCGGCATAAGGTGGCATGAGGATGTGCCAGAATTCCTTCGTTTTTCAAAGCATCCAATCCATTCAAGGAGGCTTGGAACGCGTTTTTAAAGCCGGCGATATCGTCATGGACATCAGGATCTGGCGATTCAATGCTGATCTGGGCTGACGCCAACCCAGCCGCTTTCAGCTCCTTGGCGGTCCTCTGAGAAATGAGCGTTCCGTTGGAGATGAGATTCACGCGCATGTTCAAGGTACCGGAAGCATAGGCGATCAGTTCCGTGATGTCATCCCTGAGCAGAGGCTCTCCTCCTGTAAAGGAAACGCTGGGCACTTCGCCGTCATTTCGAATCATATCCAGCACACGCTTGACTTCACTTGTGGAGAGTTCATCGAGGCCGGATTCATCCTCAGACCCTGAGACACATATGCACGAAGCATAGCAGAACCGGCATTGGATGTTACAGCGCCATGTCAGAGCTATTTCGGACAAGACGGGAAGTTGGATGTACCCCAAGTCAAACGGCACTCTCGTGAGTGAAGGAGAACGGTAGCCATCACAGACCGAAGAGTTCAACATACGGGATAGATCGGTGAAGAATGAATGGAGTTGTGCCGGAAGCTTCTGATCGGAAGCTCTTGCTTTGAGGATATCTTGGATCGAGCCGCCTTGGATAATATGGTGGAGTACCAGGGCGCCCGTGTTGTTCAGTTTGAAGGCGTGGTTCGGAAGACGGATCAGGACATTGTCGGTCAGCCGTACGTGGACATAAGGTCGAATTCTGTCCACGAAGGTATCAACCCAATCCAGGAGAACTGAGGGAGCCTCCATCAGTGACCTCCTCCGCTGACACAGGCAGAATGGCAGGCAGAGTGGCAGGCAGAGTGGCAGGCACTGTGGCAGGCAGAGTGGCAGGCATCATGGCATGCGGCATGGCAGGCTTCGATGGCTCCTGCTGAAGGCCCGAGGAATTCTTGAAAATCCACCACATCCGGGTTGAGTGGAAGGGAGGCTTCATACTCATGGTCGTATCTCTGAGGATCATAGTGTCGGTGCATGCCATAACGGTAGTGATACCAGTACCACCAGCTCGACACTGGCTCATCTTGCCGGCGCTTGCTGTTTTTCTTTCTGAGAGGCTCTTCCTGTGCCTTGCCGAAGGCTTTGGCAATTTCATCGTGATAGTAATTTTTTGTCGCCTCTATATCGCAGTCCCATGCTTTCTGCTGGATGTTGTAAACCACCGCCTTCAAGAGTTCACTCAGCTCCTGTTCACTGAATTGACCGTCATCTTTGGCCGCTCGATACATCTTCTGCTCATAAGGTCCTAAGTCGTTGAAGGAAATGGGCATCGGCTTGACGACTTCCACACGAAGAGGGTCCCGGTTGACGAGCTCGATGCAGTTTCTTTTCACCAGTTGAGATAAAATGGTTGAGAAGATCTGTTTGTAGGGGACGCCGATAAAAACCCCGGCCTCGATGGGATCCAGATCCCTGGCGATTTTACCGGGTTTGCGGAAGGAGGCCAGCTCTATTTTTGGCGGTTCCCAATCCCCGCGGACCCATTTGACATCATCCAGCTCCGATTGGGCCCGGACCAAGGACCGGTGTTTTCTGGATACGCCGAAAATACCGGACAGCAATGTGATGGCAAAGCCGATGAGCAGGATCCAGCGGGATGAGGACGTTCGACTTTCTTTTGAAGGGAATTGTTTTGAGGGCAGAGTCCCTTGATTTGGCGAGACAGCTTCTTTTGGATATGATCGGACAGAATCGATTCCAGGGAAAACATCCGCAGAAATGTATTGCTGGATGCGGAAATGGTATCGCGTGCGGGCGTTCTCTTTATGCAAGAGAACTTCGATATGCTGAGTTTCTCCGACTTTTCTGAGGCGGTAGTCTATTTTGTACTCCTGATTCATAAATCTCTCGGTGGCGAATCCTCGGGCCAGAAGTTCGGCCTCGATGGCGTTTCGGTCTGTTTGAGCGGGGGTATACTCGATAGGATAAACCACTTTGACTGTGTAGTGCTCCAGCGGCTGGTCCCAATCTGTAGGTGCCCAATTGAAGACGACGAGTTTTCGTCCTCCTGCTGCGGTTGTAGATGCCAGATATCCGGCCCGAGACATGTCGGCTGCGAAGCGGAACCTGTAGGTGACGGTACCCGAAGAAACAGCTCTCCCGTTCGCCAGGACGACGTCATAAAGGTCTTCGTTGGTCCGTTTGATATCCAAGGCATAGGTATTGCCCCGGCTGTCGACGGCCGAGGCATTTTGATAATCGAAGTGGGGAGTCAGGCGGTCAAACCCTCCAAAGTAAAACCCATGGAATTCGCCGGAAATCACAGTATACCGCACCACATATTCCACAGAAGCCTTGCCATCGGGGAAGAGAACAACTTCTGTTTCGACAAACTGAAGCCTGCCTTCCCCTGCGAAGGATGAGGCTGCCGTGGCGAGGATTGAAACAAGGCCTATAAACAGAATGGTTTTTTTTGACATGGAAATTTTCTCCCTGTCGATGATCCTCAAATACCGTATCCCCGTTATCTGTTTTTATTCCTCTCTGGAGGAAAGGTGAAGTGTGTACAGGAATCCTCCGATACAAATGCCGAAGATCAAGATCATCATGAGTATGGCTTCAAACGTCATTATCGTCCTCGACTTCATTTGAATTCAGGGGAAGTCTCTTGGTGATGATTTTATTGAAAACGATAAACACGGCCAGAGCAGCTCCCCACTGAAAAAGTACTGTCCCCACAGAACCTGGTGCGAATATGTTCAACCAGTTGTCTGGATTCGATTTATAACTGTCCCAGAACCACCAGATCAGCATAGCGATGACCTGAAGGGGGAGGAAAAAAGTCACCAGATAATCGAATGCCTTTCCCAATTTGACTTTATGTCCAGAGCTGTTGACGATCTCCCTCCGGAACTTTCTGGGACCGACCTTGAGAACCAGGAATATGAAGAAAGAACCGCTGACTATCAGACCGAGCCCCCACACCCAGTCTTGGTTGTTGAAAAATCCCATGCTGACAGCCGAAGGAAATCCAAAGACAAAACAGGCTGTCCCGACTATAGTCACTGCTTTTTTTCTGCTTAAGCCTGAGTCCATAAAGATACGGGATATGAGTTCGAGCTGAGAGATCAAGGAAGAGAAAGCCGCAAAACAGAGAGCCAGGAAAAAAAGAGCCAGGAAGAATGAGCCGGATGGGATCTTTGCAAACAAAGTAGGAATCCATTTGAACGTCAATCCTTCGTTTCCCTGACTCATGATTTCGACCACTTTTTCTTGTGCCAGGTTCTGGCCCACAAAGAAGGAAAAGACTGTAGGAATCACGGCGATGCCAGCCAGAAGGGATGCGGTATTATTGCCGAATCCCAGGGTCGCTGTGGTCAAAAAGGGATTTTCTTTTTTCCTGGAGTACACACCGTATGTCAGCATGAGCCCCCAGCCAGCTCCAGTCGACCAGGCCGCCTGACTCAATGCATTGAGCCATACTTCGATATTTCTCAGTTGGGACAGATTAGGAGAGAAGAGAAAGTTTAAGCCCTGCGCCGCACCGGGAAGACTCACGGATCTTCCCACAGCGATCAGCAATAGTATGAACAGCGATGGGATGAGTATTTTATTGGCACGTTCGATTCCCTTGGCGACACCGAAGTAGATGATCGAACACCCGATCAATATGGCTGTAAAGTGGAAAACGACGGGTTCCCAAGAGGAAGTGAAATTTTCCCAGTACTGGATGGGTTTTTTATGAATGAGTCCTTGAAAGCACGTGGCGAAGAAATATTTGATACACCATCCTGTAACGACCGTATAGTAAAACGTGATGGCTGCTGTCACGAAAGCCACAAAAGTTCCCATCCAGGCAAAATTCTTTCCTATCATCCTTCCGAATGAACCGACCACTCCTTGTCGGGTCTTTTTTCCTACGGCAAGCTCGATGGTGAGGAGAGGTATGGCCCAGACGAAGAGAAACAGGATCCATACGATCAGGAAGGCCCCCCCTCCATATTGAGAGGCAATTCGCGGAAAGCGCCACAGATTTCCTGTTCCCACCGCCATACCCAAGCCGGCAAAGATGATGCCCCAGCGCGAGAAGGTTTCTTTCTTTTCCATTTCTAAGCCCATACTTTACTGATCGTTACTTCGTGTGTCAACAGATTAGGTTTCGGAGGAGGAGGATTCAGAGTCCTGCAATGACAGCGTCAAGATCAGCATGACAGCCTCGGATCGGCTCTCTCATCACCTTCAAGCGGAGATCGTTATGAGAGTCAGCCATGATATGCCATTTGATCAGTTCTATGGTCGTTTCTTTGATTTCGATACAGGTTACATAACGGGGATGAGTCCCGCATCCACTGTTGAAGTAGTAAGGCTCCTCCATCTCCCCTGCCAAACGCTGCTGCTTGCTCAAAGAGAGGAACATCGGGCGATGGGTGTGGCCTGCGATGGCGACCATGTGACGGTGTCGGGCCCACCTTATGATACCTGTTTCCACCTTGCTGCGCTTTCTGGCTTGCTGAGCCGGACTCGTCGGGTCTCTAAACCCGAAGATGTTTTGCAGCGGACCCCAAATGTGACGCACCCAAAATCTGCCGAATGGAACGAATGTGTCGTTGATAAAGTCTCCCTGGTGGCCGTGAAAAAGGAAAATCTTTTCTCCCAGCATGGCCGTCTCATAGATATGGATGTCAGAAAAAAGATCAGGGATGAGCATTCGAGCTTCCTCGAGTGCCTTCTGCATCCATTTTTCATCTGCCATCTGCAGGTTGTGGTTCCCTGCAATGTAGCACAACCGGTTGTCTTTGTGGAACCGGTCCATCTGCCGGAAGATGTTTCCGTGGGCCCTTACGATATCTGTCAAATTCCGGTTTTCATACAGTTCGTCTCCGTCACCGAGCTCGATGTACGTGAAGTGGCGGGTGTAATAATAGTCCAGAGCGCTCGAGAAGATAAGGTGGTTGTGTATGAAATCATCGGCCCAATTCCCGATTCCCCGATGGAGATCGCTGAAAATCACGATTTTCGTTTCCGCTGTCAGATCGAATATCTTCTGGTTGTTCTCGAGTGCCTTATCCAGAGCTGGCTTGATCCTCAAGAGACACATGTCCTATTCCCTCCTTGTATCTTGTCTTTGAAAAATGATGAAAGCGCTGGTGAAGACAGATTCGTTACGCCGAAGCGGACAGGGATGTCGAAGATCTCGCTGCTGGCTGCCATGGTAGAACTATCCATCATGAATAAGATTATGAATAAAATGGGAGGAGTCAAGAACTTCTTGAATGATATGCATGAAAGCAGCGAAGAAAAGCGAAATTGTTCAGCGGAGAGAGCCAGCCTGATTGTATCGAGGTGCACCACCTCGAAAACTCAAAGGATGCGCTGAGAGGAATGACGTTGGAAACCTGAATGGAGCGCAAACATTCCCCAATGCTCCTATCTTCGATCACGGCTTGGGAAGTGCTCACCAAGCTACGGAAGCATCCTTATTTCCGTGATAATATCTTAGTAAGTCAGGCAAGCTGGTTCGGAAGCCATCCGGAGGCGAGCAGGCACGGTTCCTCGAAGAGGAGAGCGAGCCGAGGAATAAGTGGATTTTCCTCGCTGGGGAAAATCCACGGGCTGACGAATCATCTTGCCTGACTTTTTCTTTGTCACGGAAATAAGAATGCTTACCCAAGCTACAAAAAGAGAGATTAAAGCTGGCAAGTATGGTAGAATAATGTCATCCTTCACGTTCCTTTTGGGATTGAGAGAGAATTCGGACATGAGAATCGTTTTCGTTTATCCCGAGTATCCCGACACCTTCTGGAGTTTTAGATACGCTCTCAAGTTCATCTCCAAAAAGGCATCCTTTCCACCCTTGGGGCTTTTGACTGTAGCAGCGATGCTTCCCGAGAAATGGGAAAAAAAGCTGGTCGATATGAATGTGTCCGAGCTATCAGATGATGACCTCGAATGGGCTGACTATGTCTTTCTCAGTGCCATGACCGTTCAGAAGGAATCTGTAAAAGAAGTCATAAAAAGATGTAAAAAACAGAAAGTTCCACTGGTGGGAGGCGGCCCTCTTTTCACCACCGGTCATGAAGATTTTCCGGATATCGATCACTTCGTTCTCAATGAGGCGGAGTGCACACTTGCACCTTTTCTTGAAGATTTAAAAAAGGGATGTCTCCGCCGCATATACAGTTCCAAAGAGTGGCCGGACATAAGAAAAACTCCTTCTCCTCTATGGAACCTCATCGATATGAAAAAATATGCCAGCATGAATATTCAATATTCGAGGGGATGTCCGTATAACTGCGAATTCTGTGACATTGTGGTTTTGAACGGGCACAAACCACGCACCAAGAGCAAGGAGCAGATTATCGAGGAGCTCGAAGCTTTGTATAGCCAAAGATGGAGGGGCGGGGTGTTCTTTGTGGACGATAACTTCATCGGGAACAGGAGGAAATTGAAGAAAGATCTTCTTCCTTCATTGATCGAATGGATGAGAGAAAAAAAATACCCTTTCCATTTTTTGACCGAAGCCTCCATAAATCTCTCTGACGATGATGAATTGATGAAGCTAATGGTGGAGGCGGGTTTTCGTCGGGTTTTTGTCGGCATAGAGACTCCTGACGAGAAAAGCCTCGCAGAATGCAATAAATATTTGAATAAAAAGCGTGACTTGATTGCCTGTATCAAAAAGATCCAGAACTTCGGATTAGAAGTGCAGGGAGGATTCATCGTCGGTTTTGACAGCGACTCTCCTTCGATTTTCGAAAGACAAATCAGATTTATTCAGAACAGCGGAATCGTTACGGCTATGGTTGGTTTGTTGAATGCTCCCCGGGGGACGAGGCTCTATCAGCGTCTGAAAAAAGAAGGCAGGCTGCTTGCCAATACTTCTGGGGATAACACGGATTGTTCTTTGAATTTCATTCCCAAAATGAATTATGAGACTCTCATAAGCGGCTATAAGAAAATCCTTGAGAATATTTATTTACCCAAACACTATTACAAAAGAGTCAAAACTTTCCTCAAACAGTATAAGCCGAGACAGCTCAGGCAAAAAATCTATTTTAAATTCAGTTACTTCGGTGCTTTCCTTAAATCTATCTGGCATTTGGGGATCAGGGGAAGAGAAAGATTCCATTACTGGAAGCTGATTTTCTGGACGCTTCTGAGAAGACCGAACCTCATCGGGGTGTCCGTGACATTTGCCATCTATGGATTTCATTTTCGGAAGATCGCTATAAAATGGGAACCAGGAGGGAATAAAACGGCACATAAATAAATTTGGTGCCGAAAACACTCTTTCCAGAATCAATTTTCCTTCAGGAATTTGCCTTTATAAGTCAATTTGGTCGTTTGAAAGACAGACTCATGAAATCCGGCGTTAGAGAGCAGCTCCCGAATTTCAGTGACTGCCATTCCGTGGGAAGCTCTGATGGGTTCCCAAATGTGAAAGATACCGCCAGGTTTGATTTTCTGTGACAATACATTTAACACATCCTGTCTTATGTCCGGGGCGATATCATGGATCACATGGATGGCGAAGATGACGTCGAAGGAACGTTCAGGGATGTCGAGTTTTCGAATATCCCCCTGAATGAGCGTCACATTTGGATTTTTTTTCAATCGTTTCCGAGCTCTCTCCATAAAATATTTAGAAATATCGACGCACATGAGGTGTCCCTGTCCTTGGAGATGTTCCAAAACATACCGGGACTCCACGCCTCCGCCACAGCCAAAATCGAGAACGCGCTCGCTGCCTTTTAGTTCGAAGCTCTCGATGTAGGGTTTGTATATGAATCGACCTAAAGGCCCCTTCAGTCTATCTTCTAGTTTAAAGAGAAGAGAGGGGCTGTCGAAATCGACCTGTTTGAATGCATATGCTTTCATCTTCCCTCCGGTCGTATGCACTGTTGATCACAGACCATCGGTAATTGCCTGCAGATCTTTTTTTTCGATGATGATCTTCATAATTTTGAAACCATAATTTGGGAGATTATTTTTCTTTGATCAACTGGTTGAGCTTTTCGACGGCGTTTGTGTTGTTCGGATCCAGTTCCAGAGATTTGGCATAATTCTTGATCGCCAAATCCTTCTCGCCTGAGATCATATAGGCTTCAGCGAGGCTGTCGTATCCATTGGCGTATTTAGGATAAGACTTGATGTTCAGCTTAAAGATTTCAATGGCATCTTCGGTCTTCTTCTTATTTTGGAGCAGATAATATCCCAACATATTCAGCTCACTCTCTGTGAAAGTGTATTCTTCGGGATGATCTTTTTTTAGCGCTTCGTATTGTTGGATCGCGGATTGGACGTCCTTCTCCTTCCATGTTTCGTACATCGCCTCAGCAACTGATTTTTTCGGGAAATCATAAGGTTTATCGTAGAGAATCCGGATGATCGCATCGCTCATCTGGTTGAGCCGGGCCCGGGGAGTGTTGTTCAACAGCACAATCAAATGCTTATCGCCGACTATTCTTTCGATCCAGGTGTTGAATCCGTTGATACCGCCGCCGTGAGAAATGCTGGTCAGTTTTTCTTCGGAATCGGGAAGGCTCTTTTCTCTTATTCCCCATCCATAGCCGTAACCTTGGATGTGAGGAGTAAACAGAAGCTCTTTCTTCTCTGCGGAAAGCAACTTTTCTGTGTACAGGGCCTGGTCCCACAGATAAAGATCCTCTGCAGTGGAATACAGGGAGCCGGCTGCATAGGGGAGAGACATATCGAGATAAGGAGCATTGAGGCATCCATCGAAGGTAAAGGAATATCCTGCCGCCCGGTTGGGGATGATCGGATCGTGTCGGTCATAGCCGCTGTTATTCATCCCGAGAGGAGCGAAAATTTTTTCCTTCAAGACCTCCTCGTAGGTCTGTCCTGTGGTTTTTTCTATGATGGCTCCCAGCAGAAAATATCCTGAGTTGTTGTACAGAAACCGGGAACCCGGTTCGAACTCGAGATCACCGCTGCAGTATTTTTTGACGAACTCTTCGACTGGATAGGGATCGCGGCTGATATCTTGGAAAAAATTGGGAATGCTGGTGTAGCTCGGAATGCCTGAACTATGGGTCAGCAGATGATGGATGGTCACCCTGTTGCCGGTATCTTTCCGGTAAAACGGCAAATAATCGGATAATTTTCCCTCCAGGTCGATCTTCCCCTGCTCGACGAGCTGGAGAATCAGCATGGATGTGAACTGTTTGGTGATAGAACCCAGCCTGAATTTGGTATCCGGCTTGTTCGGGATATTCCACTCTCTGTCCGCCAATCCAAAACCTTTCTTGTAGATCACCTTTCCACCCTCTGCAACGAGCACGGATCCGGTGAACTGCTTATAATCGTAGTAGGTCTTTACCAGGTCGTCGATTTTGCTGACCTTGTCTTGTGCGTAGGCCTCGGTCCTAAAAGAAAACAAGAACAACATAAAGAATAATGCCAGAGGGAAAATAAAAGGATGATGGAATCTTCTCATGATTAAACCTCCTCTTTCTTATTACGGATAAGCGTTCTTAAAGGTTACTGGTTGTCTCTTTCCTGGTTCAGGAAGGAGATAAATTGGAGAAGATAATCAGGACCAGGCCTGTCGAACGTATTCTGGCTGATATATTTGAATCTCAAGATTCCTTGTTTATCGATGATATAGACGGTCGGGATGTTTTGTTCAATCTCGCTTCCTCCCCATTCGTTGGTAAAAACACCCAGTCCTTTGGAGATTTCTCTTTCTGCATCGATCAGTACGGGGAAGGGGAGAGGGACTTTTCCCTTCTCGAATGTGTAGTTCTTGGGAAAGTACTTTTTGATCATTTCGAGACGTCTTCGTCCTCTCTCGTCGAGTTTTTCAGGATCTTCGGGATTTTTCCATTTTTGGATGTCTGCCATCTGGGCAGCGAACTTGTCCACCCAATCCTGGACCATTTCTTTCGAATAAGGGAGGACGAATAATATTTCCAGGTCGTTTGTTTCACGGATATTTTTGCTCGACTCTAGATCTGCCAGCTCGGCATATTGGTAATTGCATACGTGACACCAGTGATCTTCTCCAGCCAATCCTCTTGGAAAAATGAGCAGGACATTTTTGCCTTCGAGATCAGATAGAGTGATCTCTCCTCCTTGGTAGACCGGCAGAGTGAAGTCCGGCATAGGCTGCTGGACCGGTACCGGCCGGATTTGCGCAGATCCAACAATGTTCATGGTAAGAACGGCTGCAAAGACTGTGAGGATTATTCTGTTCAGAGCTTTCATACTCACCTCCTCTTTTTTAATAGAGGATTTTACCAAAATATTCACGGTTTTTATAGAAATCTACGATGTCATTGGACATCTTCAAAGCTATGCCTCAAAAAGAGGGCAATTCAGGAATTGTCCAAGGGTAGGTCAATCGTCGTCCTCATCCTCCACAAGGGTTACTGCCCAGGCTGGATAGGGAGCGGCACTTCCTTTTACCGCATGCCAGAGGATACGGTTCAAAGTGTCTTCCGGGCAGGCGTCGACTTCCCGGAAGTTCAACTTTGCGGAACGGAGCGCATTACTGCGCAAAAGCGAGTCTGAGATTTTCTTGGGATCAGGATTCATCTCATCGAGCGGTACCATGTTAGGTACGGATTCGAAGGGCCTGAAATCCGGTGCAGAGGCGAAGCAATCGAACAGCGGAACCGCAGTGGCATCGAATTGATTCATCGGGGGGAGGCCGAGGATCTGCTCGATCGTGCGGAGGATGCTGGTCGTGTTGTACTGCGTGCTGACCACAGCTCCCCGTTTGGTATAGGGACTGATACAGTAGGCGGTGGTGCGGTAGCCGCTCACGTGGTCGAATCCGTTCTGTGGATCGTCTTCGATACCGAAGATGACCGTTTCCTTCCAAAATCGGCTGTGACTGAAGGCTTCGATAATGCGGCCGAAGGCAAGGTCGTTGTCGGCAACACAAGCGGATGGCGTAGGAGACCCGGCCCTGGTTCCGCTGGTGTGGTCTATGGGCAAACAAATCAGAATGAGCTGCGGCATCCGGCCTTCATTCTCCCATTCGACAATCTGTTCTGTGATGTAGCGCGCTCGCCAGACGTCCGGGACTTCCATGATCCAGCCCACCGTATCGGTGGGGGTGAAGGGACGGATGGTCTCGATGGTGGGTTCGCTCCCTATGACCACCTCGCCATGACCGTGGAGATACTCTTCCCAGTAATCCTTCCACTCGGGCTTGCCCTTGCGTGTCGGATCTGCCCAACCGCATTCAGGCTGGGCAAATTCCCCGAAGTTCCAGATAGATATTCCGTGCCGGAGAGCGTTATCCCATATAAATCCGCTGGGAGGGTATGCCAGTGCATCGGCTTCATCCGGCCCCATTCCATCGGGATAGCTGCGGGGCCACCCGGCGAAAGATTTCTCCAGATAATCGGTCCCGAAGGCCGTTGTGGACCACTGGTGGCCGTCTGCGCTCAAGATACCGCTGCAGTAGGTGTTATCGAGGAGCACGAATTCTCTGACGATCTTATGCTGGTTTGGCGTAACCTCTTCTCCGAAGAGACAGAGGGAGGGATCCCCGTTTCCTTGGGGGACGTCACCCAGTACCTGGTCGTAGGTACGGTTTTCTTTGATGATGTAGACGACATGCTTGAAAACACTGGGCTCTCCGATGCGTTCAGGGATGGGGCGAAGCGGCTCTCCTGACCGTGGTTTTTCGAACGCCCCGGCTATCCGTTCGCGGCGGTAATTGTCATAGACTGCCTCCGTGAGCCGCTGGAGATCGTTTTTTTCCGGGACCGAGACGATTGTAACAGAACCGTGGTAGTGATGGGTGTTGAATCCCTGCTCGCCGGTCGCGCTATCCGGTTTCGGTTTCAAAGGAAGGCCTTTGATGTTGGCCACACATAAGGTTCCGCGTTTGGCATCGAAAGATATGGCCCCTGGAAACCACCCTACTGGAATGAGTCCAAGAAGTTTCGATTCACGCTCCCCCGGTTCGAAGTGAACCACTGCGACTGCATTCTGTGTTCCGTTTGCTACGAAGAGCGAGCGTCCATCGGGCGAAAAACAGAGAGCATTCGGCGACGCGCCGAAAAGGTCCGAAGGCCGGGCCTTAACCCAGATCGTTTCGACGACCGTGTCCGTCCGCGTCTCGATCACGCTGAGGTTATCGGATGCAGCATTGGCGCAGACGATGTACCGGCCATCCGGAGAGAGGGCGAGTGCGGAGGAGTGAAGATGGACGAGGATTTCTTTTGTCGAACCTGAAGCGAGATCGATAACGCTCACAGAGCCCTCGCTTGCGATGTGTTTGACGGGATCGACCTTGACCACTGTGCCGCGGCCTGCCGGACCGGTCAGATCTCCGGGGGCTGGCCGGCGTCCGCCCCAGTTGCTGACATAAGCTTTGTTGTCGGCGAGTACGACATCAAAGGGTGCGACTCCGACATCGAATGTGCGCAGAACTGCATTGGTATCGGTATCGATCTCGAGGAGATGGTTCGAAAGATTGCCGCAGGCATAGAGTCTCTGGCCATCCTCAGAAAGAGCAAGTCCTGATGGGATCTGATTTTTCCGACGGGGAGCATTGGCAGGAGGCAGAGGAATGGTATGGGATGGCCTGATCCTTCCGTCTGCTCCGACAGAGAAGACCTTGACGCTTCCATTGACGTTGCTGAGGTAGATATTGTGTCCATCTGGCGAGAAGATAAGGCCTGTGTAACTCACCTGGCCCTTGCGGTCAGGTTCGAAGATGTTGGGCGGAGAAGGGTCTGTCAAGGGTTCGGTCTGATCTTCTGGAGGGAGCACCACCTGCTGGATGATCGAGCCGGATCCGGGATCGATGATCAAGAGTTCGCTTGTCTTTCCCGAGACCGCAAGAAGTTGGCCGTCCGGTGAAAGGGCAAGGGCCTGGGGGCGGAGCCCGGGAAGCGGTATTTGAATGCCGGAGGGTTCGAGGACCTGATTTACGGGCAGTACAGTCCTGCCCGGACCAGCCGCACCGACCTGTTCTGTATCGGGCTTTTCAGTTTGGCAGGCGATCATTCCGAAGAGGGCCGCCGTGATGAGAAGGACGGATACCCGCTGATGCCTTGCTTTCCTAAGGATTGAATGTGAATATCGTTTGATTGTTTCCTCCTGTTCAAACCTACATTAGTTTATGACCAAGAAGGATGTCAACAGAAATGAGCCAGCAGTATTTATTTTCGTATCGATGATAATTTTCATGTACCTGTATTGGAGCGAGGTCGATTCGATCAAGATTTTTCGAAGCCGGGCCCTCGATATCTCATGATTGACAAATCAGTAAATCCCGATAGACTGAAAGAGGTATCACACGAAAAGGAGGCAAGCGTCATGATGAAGCGAAAGGCCTTGAGCATTGGATTGATCTGTGCTGTCGTTTTTGCAGTGTTGTGTTGTTCTTCGAAGGAAGAGGTCAGTGAGCCGACTGGGAGCGGCGATTACCAAGACCTGATGAAATTGTTCGAAGAATGGCGGGAGTTCCAGAAACCCGTTATGGTGGATGCCGTCCCTGATTACACCGCGGAGGCGATGGCCAAGCAGCATCTCGAACTGAAGGAATATCAGGCCCGGCTGGCGGCCATAGATCCCACATCTTGGCCGGTTTCCCGGCAGGTGGATTATCACATTATCCGGGCAGAGATGAACGGGCTGGACTTCGACCACCGGGTGCTGAAACCCTGGTCGCGAAATCCCGGTTTTTACGCGGTCTACTATACATCGCCGTCCGATGTTCCTGCCCTTGAAGGTCCGTGGCGGTATGGAACCCTCTGCCTGTGGAAGTACACCTATCCCTTGCAGGGAGAACAGCACGCAGATTTTCAGATGCGGCTGAAGGCCATCCCTGAAGTGCTCGAGCAGGCCAAAGGAAATTTGACCGAAGATGCCAGAGATCTGTGGTTTTTAGGGATAAGGAGAAAAAAGGCAGAAAGCGTGTACCTCGAAAATCTAGCCGAGCGGTTGGGAAAAGACCATCCTGACCTGGTTCCGGATATCCGTCGGGCAAAGGCGGCTGTGGATGAATTCCGAACATGGCTGGAGGCAGAACATGAGGGGATGACCGCCCCATCGGGTATCGGCGTGGAAAATTACAACTGGTACATGAGAAACGTCCACCTCTGGCCCTACACCTGGGAAGACCAGGTGGTGATATTGAATAGGGAGCTGGGTCGCTCCATCGCCAGCTTGAAGCTGGAAGAAAACCGGAATCGCCATCTGCCTCCGCTCGAGCCTCCAGAAAGTAAAGAAGAATACCAGAAACGCCATGATGAGGCGGTGGAACACTTCATGAGGTTCATGCGGGAAAACGTGATGACTCTGCCAGAGTATCAGACCGGTACCCTTAAGAGAACCGTGGGATTCATCCCGCCCGATGGGCTTCGCGATTTTTTCACCGAGGTCGACTACCATGACCCGCTTCCACTGCGGTGCCACGGGACCCATTGGTTCGATTTGGCCCGGATGAAAAACGATCCCCACCCAAGCCCGGTCCGCCGGGTCCCTCTCCTTTACAATATCTGGGATTCACGGGCCGAAGGGCTGGCTACCGGGATGGAAGAGATCGCCATGCACGCAGGATTGATGGATGAAAAACCGAGGGTGCGGGAGCTCGTCTGGATCATGCTGGCCTGCAGGTGCGCACGGGGCATGGGCGATCTGAAAATGCACAGCAATGAGTTTACGCTGGAAGAGGCCGTCGATTTTGGCGTCAAGTGGACGCCCCGCGGATGGATGCCCAAGGAAGGGAATACGATCTGGGCTGATGAAGACCTCTATCTGAAGCAGCCCGGCTACGGCACCAGTTATGTGGTGGGCAAAGTCCATCTGGAAAAATTGATCGCAGATCGTGCACAGCAGCTCGGAGAAAAATTCAACCTCAAGCAATTTTTCGACGAATTTCATTCTTACGGCATGATTCCTCTATCTTTGATTCGATGGGAAATGACTGGACTGGAGGATGAAATCAAGCAGTTGTGGTAGCTCATTCGATAACACCCTCATTCGGTGACAATATACGCAATTACTTAACTGAATACGATTTTGCGCAGGCAATCGAGGTCCCAATGAATAAAAAAGGTGTCATCATTTTTTAGGAAAAATTCAAGTTGAGTTATGTGTTTCCAAATTTGTGCGTTTGTTGGAAAAACAGTTTATCTTTGCCCAGTTCCGTTATGGTGCAATAAGGTTTTTACCTTTTCCATCGCAGCGACATCGGTTTGATAGACAAGGTGAGGGGTCACGGTGATGAATCCCTTGAGAAGGTATGCAAGGTCGGATTCAGGTTCGATCTCGGTCACATTCGGGATGCTCTCGAACCAGAAGTAGGGCTTTCCGTCCATATCCTTATTGACCACATATTTCATTTTCCACCATCTGTGGATCATCTCAGTGACGATTATTTTTTTACTCGAGTCAATCTTCCCTCCAGGAAAGTTCACGTTCCAGAGGAGTTGCTTTTTGCCCATACTGAGTGCTTTTTGAGCGAGATCACATACTACTGCTGCAGCACCTTCGAAGTCAGTCTCCTTGCCCACTGCAAGCTGAGAGGCAGCGACGGCTGTGGCACCAGCGAGCGCTCCTTCCCGTGCTGCCGCCACGGTTCCGGATCCATAGGCAGGACCCAAATTCAGTCCATTGTTTATGCCTGAAACCACGAGATCAGGCACGAGTCCCTCGAGCGGTCCTGCGACCGCCCAACAGACGCAGACTACAGGAGTGTTGTCTACCCAGTAAGACTTGACTCCAGGAATGAGTTCTTTCTCTCCAAAAAAAGTCGGCTGGTTATGCTTCTTAGTGTGGCTTGTTCCGCTCTGGTCTGTCTTAGGTGCAACCACCACCACTGAACCGAGTTTTGTCATCTCCTTCGCCAGTGCTAACAGGCCCGGGCTGTCGATCCCGTCATCGTTTGTGACGAGAATGATGGGTTCCTTCTCCTCTGAATGGAGTGAAATAACTGAGAAACAAATGAGGACAAGAAGAGTAATGACATTCTTTTTCATCGCATTTCTCCCACATTAGAATACCTTTTGGACGGGAAAGATACCACTCTTTTCTCAGAGTTTTTTCTTAAACGATATGCGCCACCGGTCTTGAGCTGATCTCCTGGGATGGAGATAATGCCCGACTCGCATCGGAATTCCTTGTTTCAAAAGAGCATTCAGGAATAATTAGGGGGTCACCGAGTTCAGCCACCGAATTAAGGCCTCCTGTTGAGATATGTCTTCGGAAATGAAATAAATTCTTGACACTATCTGTTGATTGAATTATTCTATTTCTGAATACAAATAAAGGAATCCATAAAATGCATTTTTTATCTCGAGCAGAAGAAATCATTTTAATGGCCATCGTGAATCTAAAGGACAATGCCTACGGAATAACAATCAGGCAGTACGTTTCAAAAGCGACGGGATTTAAGTGGTCCATCGGGGCTGTTTATGCCCCTCTTCACAGGCTGGAAGAGAAGGGGTATGTCGAAGCCATAAAGGGCAAGCCTTTGAAGGAACGCGGCGGTAGAAGCAGAATCTATTACCAAATCACCCGGGAAGGAAGAGAGGCTTTGTTGAAATTGAAACACGTCAACGAAAACCTCTGGAAAAGAGTATCAGCCGTAGAATTAAAGGAAGCCTGATGAAAAACGAAGAGGGGAAAGTCAAGCTTCCCAGAATCGCCAACTGGATCCTCAGACGAACGATCTCAAAAAAGATCCGGGATGGAGCCTTGGGCGATTTCGATGAGATCTATTTTGGAATGGCTGAGGAGAATGGTCCCTTACAGGCAAAATTCTGGTTTTGGGGCCAGGTCCTGAAGTCTCTGCCCTCCTTTCTGTATGATTCGGTTTATTGGAGAATGAGCATGATCAGAAATTATTTGAAGATCACGCTCCGAAACATCCAAAAAAGCAAATTGCACCATTTTATAAACATCACTGGTTTAACTATCGGGCTTACGGTCTTCATATTCATCACCTCTTATGTTCTGAATGAAGTCAACCACGATGGGTTCCATGAGAACAGAGACCGGATCTACCAGATCGGAACGGGATGGCATAATGGAACTCCTGGTCCGAGGGCAGAATTGTTGAAAAGTCAATTTCCCGAAATCTTGAGCACTGTCCGGTTCAGGTTTAACTATGGAGAGAAGAACTTCAAATACCAGGGAAAAAATTTCAAGATCGAACGGGCCTATTTCGTCGATCCGACGATTTTCACGGTGTTCGGCTTTCCAGTCCTCCGGGGCTATCCGGAGACGGCTCTGGATAATCCGTTTTCCATAGTTCTGATCAAATCCGAGGCAGAAAAAGTATTCGGAGAGCAAGATCCCATCGGCAAAGTCCTCCATGTCGGAGGGCAGGATATGGTGGTCAGGGCGGTCATCGATGATGTGCCTCAGAATTCGACCATACAGTTTGGTGCGCTTATTTCTTTCCAAACTCTGGATCGGATCTCTCCAGGTCTTATCGATAATCTCGATAGTATGCTGTTTCAGACTTATCTTCTTTTTCCAGAAAGCCATGATCCGTCCGAGATCGAGTCGAAGATGAGCCAATTTCTTTACAGCCAATACAATGGATATGAGCAATGGCCGCAGTCCCTGCGGGACAGGTTCAAATTCAGTTTGCGGCCCTTTCAATCGCTGTATTTCGATAGAGACCGTGGCGGAAGCATGATCCATGGCAATATTCAGAACGTTTATATATTTTCTGCGGTGGCTCTGTTTGTGCTGTGCATAGCCGTAATCAATTTCATCAATCTTTCTACTGCCACGGGTTCTATCCGGGCAAAAGAAGTGGGCATGCGCAAAGTCCTCGGGTCTTCCAAATCACAGCTCCTCAAACAGTTTTTGTCCGAATCAATATTCTTAGTTTTCGGATCCGTGATTCTTGCCTGCATTCTTGTGGTCCTGATGAGATACAGATTTTTTGAGCTCATTGGAAAGAGAATCGAATTCGAGTATGTGTTCGACCCTGCTGTCCTTCTTTTATTTGTTGGCTGTGCAGTTTTTATCGGATTGATCTCAGGAATTTATCCGGCTCTTTATCTTTCTTCCTTTCAGGCAGCCAATGTGCTTCATGGGAGGAGTCAAAAAGGAAGCAAAGGAGGTCCGTTCAGAAAAGCATTGATCATCGTCCAGTTCACTGTATCCATCGTGCTGATTGTGGGCACCCTAATGGTCGGTCGCCAGATGAATCATATTCGGCACAGAGACCTTGGTTTCGACAAAGATCAAGTTCTTTGGTTCGAGATGAACGATTCTTTGCGGAATCGAACACAGGTATTGAAAACGAAACTTCGAGAGCATCCCCACATCCAAAGTGTGGCCACATCAAATTACACGAAACCTGGCGTGCGCAGCATGTGGGGACAAAGCTGGAATGAAAAACAGATGGACACAGACGTGTTTTTAGTAGATCCTGATTATATAGAGACCATGGGGCTTGAGATTGTGGAAGGGAGGAATTTTTTTAGAGGAAGCGACAGAAACCGGGCTTATATTCTGAATGAATCCGCAGTCAGGGAATTTGGCATGGATTCCCCGGTCGGTGAAATCGTAAGCCGCAATACTGTTGTGGGAGTGGTCAAAGATTTTCATTTCCGGTCCCTTCATCATGAGATAGGCCCTTTACTTCTGGCCTATCAGAGAGATGTCAATCCGATCGTGAATGTGCGTCTATCCATCCAGAATGTGAGTCGAACCATTGCCTTCATAAAAGAGACATGCGATGAACTGGCTCCCGGCTTTCCGTTTGAATATCAGTTTTTTGATGAAAGCTTTGAAGCTCTGTATCAAAGGGAACTGAAATTTGAGAGGCTGTTTTTCTTTTTTTCCGCTTTTGCCATATTCATCGCCTGTTTGGGATTGTTCGGATTGGCTTCCTTTATGGCTGAACAAAGGACCAAAGAAATAGGGATTCGCAAGGTGCTGGGCGCTTCTGTCGGGAGTGTGGTGATGCTTCTGACCAGAGAATTCACCAAATGGGTGGTTCTGGCCAATGTTATCGCCTGGCCTATCGCGTATTTTGCGATGAACAGATGGCTCCAGAATTTCGCGTACCGGATCCATACGGAAATATGGGTGTTCGTTGTAGCGGGACTGATCGCTCTGGTCATTGCGCTTCTGACGGTAGGGGCAAAAGCCATAAAGGCAGCCGTCTCCAATCCTTCCGACTCCCTCCGCTACGAATAACCGCTCATTCCTTCATTCAGGCATTAATTTGGGGCAGTATACGCAATTACTTAATTCAGGGATATGATCTTAATTTGGCGATTGCGTATACTGTCCCCGAATTATTGACTTGCTGTTTCTATTCTTGCTAGTATGACAATTCATGAGGGGCGGCTGCTGCACTTGGACAAGTCAGGTAAAATGGATAGCCGCGGAGGAAAGCTTTCACGAATTTATTCTGTTTAGGCAGAGTCTAACCCAATCAAAAAGAAGGAATGGATCATGAATACTCATCAAAAATTTCTTTCCCGTGCGGTCAGCAGGGTTTTTCTTTCTGCGGCAGGAATCATCCTACTGCTTATACCTGTTAGGGCCGGATTCCGGGGGGAAGATCCGGATGTTCCGGAGACCGGACCTGAAATCTATCTCTATGCATGCGCCAACTGCCACGGATATGATGGAAAGGGGCAGCCCCAGAGTCGCCTCGGATTCGCCGACCCCCTGCCCGATTTCACAGACTGTGACTTCGCAGTCAGAGAGCCCGACAGTGACTGGGTGGGAGTGGCCGCTCAAGGGGGCCCGTCCAGAGGATTCAGCGAAATGATGCCGGCTTTCGCTCATGTGCTGACGGTGGAGCAAATCGAGAAGGCTGTCGGGCATATTCGGACGTTCTGCACCGATAAAAATTGGCCGTCAGGAGAACTCAACCTGCCCCGGGCTCTGTTCACAGAGAAAGCTTATCTTGAGGACGAGGCGGTTATAACCGCCTCGGTCAGCGAGGATCTGGATCGGATTTCGGGAGAAATTGTCTATGAGCAGAGATTCGGACCTCGAAATCAGGTCGAAATCAAGGTCCCTTTCGGATGGTCGGAGATGACCGTCCCGGGCGAGCTGGGCCCTGCGACCGATTGGGCCTCAAGCCTTGGGGATGTCGCCGTGGGAGTCAAACGGGCCATTTATCACAACATAAAAGGAGGTTCGATTTTCAGCGCAGCGGCCGAGATCATCTTACCCACAGGGGACGAGGCCAGGGGTTTCGGAAAGGGGACATTTGTGTTCGAACCTTTTGTCTCTTTCGGACAGATCCTGCCCGCCGAGTTTTTTCTCCATTCTCAGGCCGGCTTGGAGATTCCCACGAAGACCGAAAGTGCAAAAAATGAAGCTTTTCTCCGTCTTGTCCTGGGCCGGACCTTTACGTCCGGACCATGGGGACGGGCCTGGTCTCCAATGGTCGAGCTGCTCGCATCCCGGGAACTGGTTTCTGGCGAGGAGATCAATTGGGATGTTGTGCCGGAAATACAGGTGACGCTTAATAAGAGGCAGCACATCATGTTCAACGTCGGCGTCCGGATCCCAGTGAACAACACTTCGGGGCGGGACGTACGGCTGGTTGCCTACCTGCTCTGGGATTGGTTCGACGGCGGTTTTTTTGAAGGATGGTAAAACGATGAATTATAAAAAAATAGTCTTGACAGCACTTTTAACAGCTTTCGCGACAGGACACGCAGCAGCACAGATGTCCCCGCTTTTTGTCACTGCGGACCGGTGCATAGCTTGTCATAACGGCCTGGTGACACCGCGGGGAGAGGATGTTTCCATAGGTACAGACTGGAGGTCGTCTATGATGGCTCATTCCGCTCGCGATCCATACTGGCAGGCCTCCATCCGGCGCGAAACTCTGGTTCATTCCACGGCCAAGGCCGCCATCGAACACGAATGCTCTGCATGCCATATGCCCATGATGCGATTCATGGCCAAGGCTGTCGGTGAAAAGGGGCAGATTTTCACACACCTTCCTATTAACCGCAGAACCACAGAAGAGGACATGCTTGCAGCCGACGGCGTCTCCTGCTCCGTGTGCCATCAGATTAAGAAAGACAGGCTCGGCGAAAAAGAGAGCTTTACCGCCGGATTTGTCGTCGACACCGAAACCCCGTTGGGACAGCGGAAAATCTTCGGGCCTTTTGAGGTGGACGAAGGAAGACAGGCCCTTATGCAGTCCTCATCCCGGTTCCTTCCCAGTCAGGCCGCCCATATCCAGAGTTCTGAACTCTGCGCATCCTGTCATACCCTGTTCACCCACGCTCTCGATGAAAAGGGAGAAATAGTCGGGGAATTGCCAGAACAAGTTCCTTATCTGGAATGGAAACACAGCTCGTATGCAAACTCCGAGAGCTGCCAGTCCTGCCATATGCCTGAGGTCGAAGGTGAGATGGCGGTTTCCGGAGTAGCGGGGAAAAAGAGGGAGCAGTTTTCGCGTCATGTATTCAGAGGAGGAAACTTTTTTATGCCCAGAATTCTGAACCGTCACCGCGAAGAGTTGGGTGTGGATGCCCTTACCCAGGAACTGGATACGACGTTTCGACGGACAATCGTGCACCTTCAGTCGTCAGCGGCCAAAATGGAAGTGAAAAGCGTGAAGGTCACGAAGGGAAAACTGCGGGCAGAAGTGTCGATCCAAAACCTGGCCGGCCACAAACTTCCCTCCGCTTATCCTTCCCGCAGGGTTTGGATTCATTTTACGGTTCGAGACCGCCATGGCAGTTTGATCTTTGAGTCGGGACGAATGGGTGCGGACGGATCCATAGCGGGCAATGACAACGATGCTGATAGAGATAGGTTCGAGCCCCACTATACAGAGATAGACAGCTCCGACAAGGTCCAGATCTACGAGCCGATCCTGGCCGGACCCGACAAAAAGGTAACCACTGTGCTGCTGACAGCGACTCATTACGCCAAGGATAACCGGCTTCTTCCCGAAGGATTCGATAAGGCCACTGCGGAGGAGGACATAGCCGTGCATGGTGCTGCGGAGGCGGACAAAGACTTCCAGGGGGGAGGAGATAGAGTGACCTACATAGTGCCGTTAGAAGGTTCGGAGGGTCCCTTCAAGGTTAGGGCCGAGCTCTGGTATCAGCCCATCTCCTACCGTTGGGCCCATAATCTCGAACAGGAGGAAGCGGTGGAAATCGACCGGTTCGTTTCTTATTACAACGTCTTTTCTTCTTCTTCCGGTTTGATACTGACCGAAACCGAAGCGATAACGAAATAGCCGCGCTCATAACTCAATAATTAAAATTAGAGGTTGTCCCAAAGTGACGGGGAAATAAAATCGGGATAAATTTCCCCGCAACCTAGATGGATACTTCATCCCCGTCACTTTGGGACAAAGCCTAAAATTAAGATATGTGAGAGACGACTGCGGGTCACATCAAAATTTCCAGCCTTCTTTATCTTTTTTATAATCCCCTGAATGCAGGACTTTGCGTTCTTGAGCGATGACGTAATCCGTCGGGCCGTGGAAGACGCTGTTTATCCCGGGAATATCCATGGCCTGCTGAGCGGAATAGATGAGTAATCCTCTGTCTGGGTTATAGGGGTTGGGCCATGCTGTGATGAACCTCAAATTTTCCCCCTCGTATGCTCTATCCGCCAAAATCTTATCTCGTTCTATACTTACGGGCATTTCTTTTATAAATTCTGCTAGAAGTAAATTTCCCTCTTTCGTCCCATACATCACGACAGCATGTTTTGAAAGGTCCCGGTGCAAGGCTTCTTTGTCGGTTATCAACGGATTGTTTCTGTAAAACCTGTCTTTTATCATCGCAACGTATTCCTGAATTTTTTTCTGTGCCGCTTTATCCTTTTCGTTGGTGGGGAGGACAAGGATGACATCATCTTTGTTGCCGGATACTGCATTGATCGTTCCTGTGAATGGGATATGGTAAAATTCCGATCCCAAATTGTTTTCCGAAAGTCTCTTGAACGTCTCCACAAGCTGGGGATAAAAGGAGGTGAAGGTGGGGAATTCGTCTCTCCTTTTCTCGTAATTTTCCAGTGCTTTGCAGAGAGCTTCAATGTAGGCGAATCCGTATGTTTTTTCTGCTTGCAAGGAGCGGTCGCCCTCCTCTTTCCCTTTGTGGATGTAGTTGAAGCGGGTGGTAACCGCTCTGACCACATGTTCGTTCACCACTGTCAGCCAATTTCCGTATGCGCTCGCCGTCATCTTGCTTCGAATGGGCTCGAACAAAGACGCGTATTCAGTCAAATCTTTTTTGTGTTGCTCTCCGAGAGGATTGACGAAAGAATGGCTGAACTCATGCCAGGCCAGATGTTCGAAATCGTCTTTGCTACCGAAGTACAAAATTCCGTCTTTGATTTGGCTCGGGCTTACGATGTTGAACATATCTAGGGTTCCATCTTTTCGGTCGAGCCGAGGTCCGTAGTTCCCTTTGAATGTCGGGGCAAGGATAATGTTATAACTGTGCTGCTTCTGACCATAATAATCTTCCAATATTCCGACGAAATCAATATCCTCGAAATTGCTTTTAACGCTTTCAATCGTTTCTTTGAAAAACTCTCGATGCGATTGAAAAAAAGACATAAAATTGGTTATTTCGGCAAAATCTCTAAGCTGTTCGATAAACAGCAGCAGTTTTTCCCTTCCTCCAGCCCGGCTGATTAAATACTCCGTAAGAGGATGATCGACGGCTAATTCAGGAGGAGGACTGAGATGGAGCATCACTGTGGGGGGAGCATCAAAAGTGAATCCTTCATGACTCATTTCCTGGAATAATTTGACCGCATCATGCTCTGCATAAGGCTCGAAGGTTTGGAGCATCTCTTTTTTGTAATCGAAATCCAATGAGGTGAGAAGAGAATATGTTTCTTTATAGTCTGAAAGCCACTGCACCGCAGCCAAAAGTTCCATCCTGGGATCGATAGAGATATTCAGTTTTGAAGATGATGAATGGCTCGAACAAGAGGCCAATAGCGCCAGTAAAAAGACCAGGAAATGGATCGACGTTTTTCTCATTATTCCTCCTCGTAAAGTATCTGTTACCTTTTTTCGTCCTTTATTCGTAGGTAAGAATAACTGATGCGAGATCTTTCAATATATATATAACTGAGAGAATTGCAAATTCGTTGGCAAAACTCACAGAAGTAATATTTGTGGAACGCGGCACGGCCAGTATGGGTTGAAATATTCGCTGAATCCTTATGCACGAGAACGTATGCGAGAACCCTTTGAGCGTATCGCCAACCGCGATCCGGACTGATACAAAAGGCTAATACAGGAAAAAGACATCAGGCATGTCCGTAGCGCCAATGAGGATCTAGCTGATGGCAGAGATAACCTGGGAAGGCATATTCATACAAAATGGAAGAGAGCCTATTTTTTCTTCCTGAAAATATCGTATTCCGGGTTCACGCATTTCTCGCCCCACCGATCGAACATAAACTTCAGATTTGGCTTATCCTCAGGGTACTGCCTCCTATCATCGGTTTCTTTAATCCATCTTTCCAAAATAGCCGGGTGGTGCTGGAGCTCGGCAGAAGAGGCCGGATCGTCGGCTAAATTGTCAATTTCGTGGGGATCATTCTTCAGGTCACAGAGTTCTTCGGATGGATGTTCCTCGGCCCAAAATCGATCTTGAACCGTGTTCAACTTCCCTTCTTCGTGAAGTTTTCTCATCACCTGGGTGATTTCCCATGCATCGCGAGAGTTCGGCTGCATGTAAGGACGATGGGGAAAAAATTGCGGATATACCGAATTGTTTTGGTGCGAACCGTCCGAATCCGGCCGATGGTGTAATCACATCGATCCCGCGCCGAAATGACATATTCCCTGGGTTTGAATCGATCCGCAAAAAGGTCACGGCTTTCCATGTATTCCGGAATCGGAATACCGGCCAAAGCAAGGGAATTGACAGCAATATCGACGCCGCTCACTAAATCTTCCCGAACAATGTCTGCACCTCCGAGCCTTTGTGGATTTCCCAGCCAGCTCATGATGTAAGAGTGTAGCTTCACACACGAAAAGATGTCAAATACTCCCCCAGGTCTTTTTTTTTATATTCTATTTCGATATATAATTAACCTGCATAGACGAGCTCAAAATCAAGGGATACGTCACCCGAAATCCGGGGCATGTGCCGATTTTCTGAAATCGGCAACGTGTCCCATGGATTTCTGATAAGTATCCCTGATTTCACTGCATTTAGAAATGAATTCCGTAAAAGAAAGGTGTCGATATGAAGCGACGGGTATTTATCAAGACATTTTGCCTAAGCACAGCCGGTCTCGCTCTGTCACAGGTCCAATTTTGCCGGAGAACGATTCGCCAGAAACCCAACATCATTTTTATCCTTGCTGACGACTTGGGTTACGGGGAATTGGGTTGTTACGGTCAGAGCATTATTCAGACTCCGCATATCGATAGACTGGCTGCAGAGGGCATGCGATTCACTCAGTTTTATTCTGGAAGTCCGGTTTGCGCGCCCTCAAGGTGTGTGCTGCTCACCGGCAAACACACTGGCCGTGCTTATATCCGCGACAATGGAAATCCCGAGGGGCGTAAACTCGATCCAGAAGAGGGCAAATTCCCGGGACAGCACCCGATTCCTGATTCGGAGGTGACCCTTGCGGAATTGCTGCACAAACAGGGATATGCAACAGGGGCTATGGGAAAATGGGGATTGGGACAGATCGATACTTCAGGAGATCCTAACCGCCAAGGTTTTGATCTGTTTTACGGATACAACTGCCAGGTTCATGCCCATAATCATTATCCCCGATTCTTACTGAGGAATCACCACAAAGAGATGCTTCCTGGAAATGACCGCACTTTGACCGGCAGCCACTACTCCCAGGACCTGTTCATAAAAGAGGCAAAAAGGTTCATTCAGGAAAATAAAGAGCGGCCGTTCTTCCTTTACCTCCCCTTTATCATTCCCCACTTGTCCATTCAGGTTCCAGAGGAAACATTAGCGGAATATAAAGGAAAAATTCCTGAGTCCGATTATGTCCATCGCGGATATCTGAAGCATCCATATCCTCGGGCAGGATATGCAGCGATGATCACCCATATGGATAAAGGAATCGGCCAGATTATGGAATTGTTGCAGGAACTTGGCTTGGACCAGAACACCATCATATTTTTCTCCAGTGACAACGGCCCCACCTACGACCGTCTGGGAGGATCGGATTCGGAGTTTTTCCAGAGCGCAGGACCTTTCCGTGGGTTGAAGGGCAGTCTGTACGAGGGTGGGATTCGAGTCCCATTGATGGTGCGCTGGCCGGGACATATCCAAGCGGACTCGGTGAGCGACCATATTTCCGCTTTTTGGGATATTTTGCCCACCATCTGCGACCTGAGTCACATCCACCCTTCTAGCGGAATCGATGGAATCAGCCTGGCACCGACCCTGCTTGGACAACCTCAGAAGCAGCACGAGTTTCTTTACTGGGAATTTCCGGATTACGGTGGTCAACAGGCCATGCGGTTCGAGGATTGGAAGGCGATCCGCACCGGATTGAAGGAGAAAGATGCCGATACCCGCATTCAGCTCTACAATCTCGAGACAGATCCGGGCGAAGCCAATAATGTGGCGGATCAATATCCTGAGATTGTCTCTCGATTTCGAAAGATCATGAAAAGGGCTCGAGTCGAATCCCGGTTGTTCCCTTTTCCGGAAATCCTTGCAAAGGAAATGTAACGGATCAGGACCGAGATTCTAAAAATCGGAAATAAGGTGAGTCCGATCTAAAAGAGGAGATCGATATGGAGAACCATAACCTTGATTATGTCCGCAGCCAGATCATCGGTAATGACCTTATGTTTGAGACGCCCTTTGGCCAAAGGAACATTCTGTATGCAGATTATACCGCTTCAGGAAGAGGAGTCCGATTCATCGAAGAAAAGATACAAAACATCCTGTGTTCTTATGCCAACACCCATACAGAAGACGACTATTCCGGGAAATATTTGACTCAGCTTTTCCACCAGGCCCAGGAAAAGATCAAGGATCATGTCAATGCTGGACCCGGGGGAAAGGTTATCTGTGTTGGATCGGGTTCGACCGGAGCGTTGAAAAAGCTTCAGGAAATCATCGGAGTGACTCTCCCCCCTGTTACCAGGGAGAGGATTTTTCAATCCATCCAGAAACTTGGAGCAGACTGTAGTGAAGTTTGGGAAAGGGCCAAGAAGGAGAGGCCGGTGGTGTTTATCGGCCCTTATGAGCACCACACAAACGAGCTGATGTGGCGTGAGGCTTTTGTAGATGTGGTGGTGGTCGGGTTGGACTTCCAGGGGAGGATCGATCTTCAAGATCTAGGCAGTAAGATCTCGGATAGAAAATATAAAGATCGACTGAAAATCACTTCGTTCTCCGCCGGGTCCAACATTACAGGAATACGGACCGCTGTTTATGAGATCGCGAAGATCTGTCACCATAACGAAAGCTTGATTTTCTTCGATTTCGCTGCTGTGGCCCCTTATGTGGAAATAGATATGAACAAAGATGAACACTCTTACTTCGATGCTGTCTTTTTTTCTCCCCATAAATTTTTGGGAGGGCCTGGATCGAGCGGAGTCCTGGTTTTCCGCGAAGACCTTTACCGGAGTGATTTGCCCCCCACAACTGCAGGAGGAGGGACGGTGGATTTTGTGGGATTCCATTCTCATGATTATTCCAAAGACATCGAAACTCGAGAGACAGCCGGCACACCACCCATTCTTCAAACCATTAGAGCCGCTTTGGCGTTGGACTTGAAGGACAGGATTGGCGTGGACAGGATTGAGCGGATCGAGGCAGAGTATACCAGAGATTTCCTTGCCAGACTAAGAACGATGCCCAACATCGAAATGGTCGGACGTGTGGATCCAGAAGAAAAGATTCCGATTATCTCCTTTAACATAAAGCACAAAGACCGCATTCTTCATCCAAAGTTTGTGACAAAGCTCTTGAACGACCTTTTCGGGATCCAATCCAGGGCAGGCTGCAGCTGTGCTGGACCATACGGTCACATCCTGCTCGGCATCACCGACGAGTTGTCCGCAAAATACCGGGATGCCATCCAGAATGGGCTTTTCGGATTGAAACCGGGGTGGGTGAGAATCAACATCCATTACACATTTATGCAAAAGGACGTCGATTTTTTGGCGAGAGCCATCGAATTCACGGCTCTTTACGGCCATGTGTTTCTTCCCAAATACAGGTTCAATATCCAGACGGGGGAATGGTCTTATGAAGGATTTCAAGATAAAGAGGTCGAGTTTGGGGTGGAAAGTGACTTCCAGACGGAGAGAATCGATCTTACTAATATAGATGAAATCCGCGAGTCCTACTTCTCCGAGGCTGAGAAGTTAGTGGAAGACTTAAGGGGAGTGACACTCATTCCATTTGTCCAAGATCATCCAGAAATCGAAGACCTCAAGTCTTTTTATTATTGTACCCCCTAGTCTGTGCCCACATATCAGCGAGGAATCCTGGAGTGATGGCCCCCTGAATTCCGAAGCGATCGTCTTGGAATTGATGATTCATATCCCAGCATGTTCCTGTAGGATAGGATTGTCTTTTTGGGCAAGCCTCCCGCAATATGTAAAAGAATTTGACGGTTTCGGGTTTGAGAAGAATTGTCTGGAAGAAAATGACTTTTAAAGAACGTTTTTGTGCTAAAGCCGTTCCATGAAGTGCCTGTAAGTTTGGACCTCAGGCAAATCATATTTCTGGGCTAAGCTGTAAGCCTGTTCATATTCCTCCATGGCTTCTTCACGGGACCACGGATGGTGAAGAGAGGCCGCAAAAGCGCACAGGTCCAGCAGCAACAAGCTTTGTAATTTTTTTCTGTCCATCTTTGACTCCGTAATTATTGGTGCAATATTCATGCCATCATTATGGCTTGATAGAACTCAGAGCAATATAATTTCGTAAAAATATGGTTTTTATTGCTGGCAGTTAGAAAAGATTCAGGGATTTTAAGCTAAGAGGGCTGCGATCATTCCAGAGAGGACAATACCGTCAAAAGTTCCGGCTCCCCCTATAGAGACGATTCTTGTTCTGAGGCGATGGATGTCTTTGAGATGGAGGAGATCGGCTCCGATCAAAGGGCCGAGAACTCCTGCGGTGAAGGCGATTGGAGGAGCAAAGTGAGGGACAAAAATTAGGGCAGGGAGAACGGCAACGAGAGGTGGAACGAGAGCAGGCATGCCGATGCCCAGGTTGGGAATAGGCCGGGCCAGGCGATAACAAACGACGATGTTTATCCCGGTGATTAGACAGAGGACAAAGAATTCGTACGCACCTTGATTTGTCACCCGGATGATCTCGTAGAGGGCAATAGCTGCCGGGATAAGGCATCCTCCGACATTGACCGCGATAACCATATAGGTTTGGGCGCCGCGCTGCAGGGGTGAGGTCCAATCGCCGGGGAGGATTCTCTGAAGGCCGAATAGGACAAAGGGGGTGGAGGGCAGTTCCTCTTCTCGCTTTATCCTTTTAACAGGAATATTGATGGCGCCTCCCAGGAAAATGCCCACCAAAGCGACAAGGGCTAGTTCTGGCGAGAGACCGAGTCTTGAAAGGGCGGTAAAAATCGCATGAGTGAAGAAAAACGGAACGAGGAAGAGCAGTCCGAATAGGATGATTATTGCTATACAACCTGGCGGCAAGGGCTTCTTCCTTTCGAGTTTATCGAGGGAAATTTCCCCTCCCTTTATGGTTCTGCATACTCCTGAACTTCTGTTGAGAGCGAACCATATGGGTCAAGGTATCTTAAGTAAAAGTAGATGTCAAGAAGCATTACGCAATCCTAGACACTCCCCTGCCTCATTCGTACCTCAAACTCTTTGCAGGGTTTGCGATGGCGGTTTTGATGGATTGATAACCGACTGTTGCCAGAGCAGAAAAAACGACCATCCCTGCAGAGATCACGAATGTGAAGCCATGGATATGGACCCGATAGGCAAAATTTTCCAGCCATTTGTTCATCGCAAAATAAGCGGCAGGCCAGGCAACAATATGGGCAATCAGAACCCACCAGATGAGTTCTCTGGAAAGAAGCAGCGCTATGTTCGGAATCGAGGCCCCTAGAACCTTTCGGATGCCGATTTCCTTTATCCTGGTTTCTGCTGCATAGACCGTGAGTCCGAACAAGCCGAGACACGCAACCAAAAGAGCGATCATCGAGAAGACTTTAAACAGATCATAGCTGCGGTTTTCGTTTTCATAGTTCCGGTTGAAGAGTTCATCGACAAAGAGATAGCTGAACAGATAATGAGGCGCGATATCTTTAAATTTTTGCCTCAGGAATTCAAGGACTTCAGCAAAGCGGTCGCTTTGCCCCTTGACAAGCAGAAAACCCGTCCAGTTCGGGAGGTATTCCAGAACCAATGGTTCGATGGGATTATGGAGGGAGGCAAAATGGAAGTTCTTGATAACACCCACAATGGGAGCCGTTCCGTCGTGCACGTCGGATCGGCATTGAACGCCCAGAGGCTGGTCCAAATTGAGCTCTTCAGCCACTGATTCGCTGATGATGTATGCTGATTTCTGATCGGATACTCGGTCAAAGTTCCTTCCTTGAACGATCTCCAAGCCTGCGGTTTCTATAAAATCCTCATCCACCCTGATAAACCGCAGCATGGGAAGGGTGTTCTTATCCGAAACGCTTACAGGAGTCAAACGTTCATTGCTGAAAGGAGTTCCAAAAAGGTTGGAAGCAAGCGCGACATGACTCACTCCTGAATGACGAAGGATTTCGGTCTTGAGTGCACCGGAGTTTTGCAGTGCCTTTTCCCTGATGTCTCCGTAAAGGCGCAGGGCGATAAGCTTGTCTTTATCGAATCCCAGATCTTGATTGTGGAAGAAGACCAGCTGTCGATAGATGGTGATGGTGCTGAAGATCATGAATATAGAGATGATGAATTGGAAGACAACCAATCCTTTTCGCAGCCGAGACGTTGATGACCGCGGGCTCTTTGTGCTCTTGAGTGCATTGACAGGTCGGAATGTGGATGCAAAAAATGCAGGGTAAAGACCTGCTAAAAGACTGAGCGTTCCCATCAAGAGAAGGAGAAAAACAATGTTCTGGATCTGGAAGATATCCTTGAAAACAAAGCCTTTTCCGCTCATTTGATTATAGAAAGGCAGGACGAAATTCAAGAGGATCAAGGTGAGGCCTGTGGATAGTACAATAAGCAGGAATGCTTCGCCTAGATATTGTTTGACGACCTGTCCTCTCTGTGCGCCTACGACCTTTCGGATGCCGATTTCTTTCATCCTCTTGAAAGATTGGGCGGTAGACAGATTGATAAAATTTACGGCTGCAATGAGTAAAAGCAAAAAGGCGGCGCCTGAAAAGATATAAACATAAGCGATGTCGCTGTTGGATCCGATTTCTCCTTCGAGTTTAGAGTACAGATGGATCTTTCTGATGGGTTGAAGGATCAGCTCTTCGTGGCGGCCAGGACGTTCTGACAGGAAAGATTTCATGAATTCTGGCGCTTTAACATGAAATCTTTGTGCGGAGTGGGTGGATTGGAGCAGGACATAGGTAGACACAGCCTTCCAGGTGCGGTGATTGAGCAGCTCTGCGTTATTCATACCGAAACCCAAATAAGCCGCGAAGGTGGGCATAGACACCAGATAATCGATCTTGAGATGAGTATTTTTGGGCAGATCCTGAATGATTCCTGTCACTTTGAGAGGAAGATTTCTGCTCTCATTGGTCAGTGTTTTTCCTATGGGATCTTCGGAGGAGAAATATTTTTTTGCCAGTGTGGAGGTCAGCACGATCGCATTGGGCTCTTTCAGGGCTGTCTGGGGGTTTCCGGATATGAGCTCCAGATCGAACATGCTGAGAGCTGATGGATCGCTGATGAATCCCCGAGTCTCCTCAAAACGTCTGTCTGACCCTTGAGAAGCCTGATAACTGAATATCTCTCGGCCGAGAGAACGAATCCTTGCTGCAGCTTCGATTTCCGGGAATGATTCCTCCAGCATAGGAGCTAGGGCAGGAGCTGAGGCGGCCCAGTTTCGAAAATTTGTTCCGTATTTTGAATTGACCTGCACCCGGTAAATACGATCCGCTTTGGGAAAATTCGTTTCGTAGCCGAGCTCATCCTTTACATGGAGAAGAATGAGAAAGCTGCATGTCAAGCTCACTGCCAGGCCGATAATATTCAGCGAGCTGTAAAGCTTTTGTCTTTTAATGACTCTTAATGCGATTTTCAGATAATTTTTAAGCATGATATCTGTCTGAAAAATGAATACATATATAAAGACGAGACGATGTTAAAATGGTTTACAAAAAGGAATTTTAAGGCGGATGAAAACCAGTAACAGCCTCGGAGAAAAATATGCAGATAAGAAAAAAGATGTAGAATTTGGGCAGGATGAGTAGAGTAACAAGCAATCCCTTAATTCGGTGATTGCGTATACTATCCCCGAATTAGAATTAGAGTTGGTCAGCGGATGAAACCTTATGGCAATTTGCTCCGTATTTACCTATGGAAAAGGGAGCGAATGATAACCTTTCTCTAAAACAAATGCGAGATCGTCCTATGAAAGAGGGGAATAATCATGTTTAAGAATTATCTTAAAGTGGCGCTGAGAAACATCGTGCGGTTGAAGGAATATTCTTTCATCAACATCCTGGGGCTTTCCATCGGGATGGCCAGCTTCATTCTTATCTTTTTGTTTGTTCGGTATGAGATGAGCTATGACAGCTATCATGAGAAAGCCGAACGCATTTATAGAGTGAGCAAGGAAGATGCCGTAACAGGAAAAAAATCGGCAATCACTCCCAATCCCATGGCTCCAGAGCTTGCCCGGGAAATTCCTGAAATCACTCATGCCGTGAGGATCAATGATGTCCACAGTAAGCTCCTGGTGAGCTATCAAAACAGATCTTTTAAAGAGGAGCATTTTATCCTTGCCGATCCGGAGGTTTTCCAGGTTTTTTCTTTCCCTTTGGTCAAGGGAGATCCAGACAATGTCCTGGGGGATAAATTCTCTGTTGTGATTACAGAAGAAATGGCGGAGAAATATTTCGGCAGAGAGGAACCGGTGGGTAAAGTCCTTCACGTAGACAAGCAGTTTGATTTTATGGTCACAGGCGTGATGAAAGATATCCCAAGAAATTCGCATTTCCGGTGCGATTTTCTGGCTTCTTTTGCCTGTGCCGACGATTTGTACTGGAAGGGCTTCTCAGAAGATAGAACACAATCCAGCCTCCACACCTATATCCTTCTCCAGAAAGGTGCATCCGTTTCTGGACTGGAACAAAAACTTAAAGGTTTTGCGAGGAGATTCATGCAGCCTGTAATTCAGGAATATGCGCCCTTGGAGGATCAAATACCTGGAGGATTGGCAAGTCTGAGATTGAATTTGTTTCTCCAGCCCGTGATGCGGATCCATCTCCATTCTCATTTATTCGCAGAGCTGTCTGCAAACTATGACATTCGGTATATCTATATATTCTCTGCCATTGCTTTTTTTATCCTCGTTATCTCCTGTGTCAATTTCACCAACCTGACCACAGCTTGTTCGACCCGGCGGCTGAAAGAAATAGGGATGCGGAAGGTATTGGGAGCACGCCGCAGTCAGCTTATCAAGCAGTTCATCACTGAATCCGTAGTGATGGCTCTGATCGGTCTCCTCCTGGCTGTCGTTATCTTGGCAGTACTCCAGCCCGTCTTTCATCCCTTAATGGGTGGAGACATCCTTAGCAGGGCTTCCCGGACCGGATCCGTCTGGCTCATTCTGATTTTGCTGGCCGTAATGGTTGGCACAGCTTCAGGGAGTTACCCGGCTTTTTTCGTCTCGGCTGCTCAACCGGTGAGTTCATTGAAGGGCTCTCTTCTTTTCAGATCGAAAAAAATCTTTCGAAGCTTTCTTGTCGTCTTTCAGTTTGTGATCACTATCGGCCTCATCTTTTCCACTCTGGTCATTTCCCGACAGCTCCATTATTTGAAAAACAAAAAGCTGGGATTCCAGAAAGAACATGTGATCGTACTTCCCTTAGAGAATCGTTTCGAACTCAGTCGGTTTCCGCTGATTAAAAACGAGCTGCTAAAAAATCCCCAGATCATCGGCATCGCAGGAGCTTCCAATATCTTGAGCCGGGTTTATTCCTCATCTCCCTTCTGGTGGGAGGGAGCCCAGGAAGGGGATTCCATGCGGGTGGAGAAACTATTCGTCGATCATGACTTTATCGACATTTTTGGAATAAAGATCCTTCAAGGCAGGAATTTTTCAGAAGATGTCGATTCAGACCAAGAGAAAGCGTTTATAATTAATGAGGCAGCCGCCAAGGCATTTGGATGGGAATCCCCTTTGGGCAGGAAGCTGGCCTGGGCGCAAAAAAGGGAAGAGAAAGGTATTGTGATCGGAGTCATAGAGAATTTCCATTTCAGGTCTCTTCATCAAAAGATCCAGCCGCTGATCCTCGTGCCAGGTGGTGATTTCTTCAATAATATGTACATCAAGGTTCACAATAAAAGGGTTCCTTCAGCGCTCTCTTTGATCCAAAAAACATGCAGACAATTCTTTCCCGAACGACCTGTGGAATATTTTTTTCTCGATGATGATATCGATAAGATGTATAAATCCGAGACGGTGATGGGACAGCTTTTTTGGTATGTCTCTGGTCTTGCCATATTCATTGCCTGTCTCGGTCTTTTCGGACTCATTTCCTTTTCCACCGAACAGAGAACCAAGGAGATCGGCATCCGAAAAGTCCTAGGATCTTCTGTTTTTGGAATAGTCAATCTTCTTTCCAAAGAATTTTTCAGACTTCTGGTTTTGGCCAATTTGATCACTTGGCCGCTGGCTTATTATTTGATGCACAACTGGCTTCAGAATTTTGCCTATCGAGTCGATATTTCGATCCTGAGCTTTGTGCTCTCTGCTTTGGCTACACTCATCGTTGCTTTGTTCACCTTGAGCTTCCGTACAGTCAGATCTGCACGGGCTAGTCCCGCAGATGCGTTAAGGTATGAATGAATAGCTTAAAATCGCTTCCTCCCGGGCAAAAGATTTAAAATCACATCAATTTTTGCCCTTTTTAACTTTAAACAGAAGGGGAGAACTCCAGGCTGAGCGAAAAAGCAATAAGAGAAATCCGGAACTTCCTGAAAGTGTGAGATAGAAAGAATTCGGTAATTGCGCATACTGTCACCGAATTCAGAGGGCTGCGGCTTGGAACGAGCAGCGATAGATGCTACAATCGCCGTGCGGAGCAACGATGTTGAGCAAACTGTTAGAAAAAATTTGCTTCAATATGCTGATTCTTGTTATGGTTGTTCTTATCCTGATAGGGTTTGAATTGTTTGAAAAAACTGAATCGGCGCAGTCGAGGCCGACCCTCCCCAAAACCATCGGGATGTGGACAGGACCCGATTCGCCTCAGATCGTTACGGACGAAGATATTTTTGATTATATGAATGGGGCTGGAGAGCTCTATCTTGCCTACCGGTTTGATCTCCTCCAGGTTTTTGAGTACAGAGCACAGGATCAGCCGGAAATCCTCGTAGAGCTGTATTTCATGAAGACATCGGACGATGCCTTTGGCTTGCTGTCCTTGGATTGGGGTGGCGAACCCGTGACCCTGACACCTGCTTCTCAGGAGGATCGTGACACCGATGGATCGAAGTGGCCGCAGGCTCTGTACGGCGGAGGGCTGCTGCGATTGCGGTCGGATAACATCTATGCCAGGGTCATGGCGGCTCAAGAGACCTCAGAATCGAGAGAAGCCGTTTTAGCGCTCGGCCGTTCGATCACCAAAGACCGCGAGAATCCTCCTCCTCCTGAACTGATGGCAAGACTCCCCGGTTCCTTCGAGCCGAACTGGGTGCTGCGCAGGGGCAGGGCCAGTTATTTCAGATCCTATCTGGTATTGAACTCGCTCTATTACCTCGGGCATGAAAACATACTGGAACTGGATCTGACATCTGAAGGTGTCACCGCTCCCTACGAAAAAAAAGATTCTTCGGAGGGTCTTCAGCGCATCCAGTTCCTTCTGCTGGAATATGCAGAATCCGAGAGGGCAAAAAACGCTCTCTCGCGTTTCCATAGAGTCTATCTCCCCGAGTATCCTTTTCACCTGCCATCGGATTATTCCCAAAAAGTCGTGAATATATTTTCCGTGGAGGATGGATGGCTTGGATACAGTTTGAAAGACAGCACCCTAGCCTTTGTCTTCGAATGTCCCGACCAGGAAACGGTCAGGACAATGCTCGAGCAAATAAACTAGAATATCACCTGCAAGGAGGTAGCAAATGCCGAAAGAGAAAAGGCCGGTGACTCGGAGAAATTTTCTCCGGGGAACTCTGGGAACAACTCTCGGGGCATCTCTCATGGGATCGAAGTTTCTCACTGCTGGAGGAGTCACTGCGGGAAGAAAGGGAGCGAATTCGAGTCTGGTGACCGTCGTCCGGGACAAAGATGCGATGGACGACAGCAATACAGTCAACACCGATGTTTTAAGGGCTATGCTCGATGATACTTTGATCAATACGACAGGAGAGACAACTCCAGGGGATGCCTGGCTCAGCCTTGTCACTCCTGAAGATACGATTGGCCTGGTTCCCACACCTCATCTCAATCCCACTCATCAGGAAGTGGTAGACGCTGTCAGGAGTTCGCTTATCGAGGCTGGAATCCCTGAAGAGAAAATCCTTGAAGCCCAGGGAGGGCCCGATAAACCCAAGGCATGTACAGCCCTGATCGGACTTCCCGGACTCAAAGCCCATTGGCTGACGGGAATCGGGACGGTCATGAAACTCTACATCCTGTACTCTGGAAACCCGAGAAACTACCATGACGAAAACAGCGCCAAACTGGGGGAAATCTGGAACTATCCTTTTGTCAAGGGGAAGACCAAGCTGGTTCTTGTTGATGCGCTCCATCCGCTGTGTGATAAAGGGCCCCAGCCGGATCCCCGCTACAAATGGCCCTACAACGGTTTGATTGCGGGCACAGATCCCGTGGCTGTGGAAACGGTCTGTCTGCGAATCATCCAGGAAAAGAGAAAAGCCATGAGGGGAGAAGAATGGCCGCTCTCGCCCCCTCCGCTTTGTGTTGAAGCGGCTGATAAAGTTTATGGATTGGGAACCAGCAACTGGGAGAACATCGAGGTCCAACACTACGGCTGGGACCAGGACTTGCTGCTCGGCTAACGGTAGCTTATACGGCTGAAGATCAAAAAAGAGGTCGCTGCAGAGTTTCGGAAACTCTTCCGTCATATCAGATGGTGCGGGCCTGAATTTCGTTGTGCTGTCTTCCCAAGCCCGCACCCCTCATGAGGCCTGGAAACTAAAAAGAGATTTCTTCCAGAGCCGAGATAAAAGCCTGCATTTCTTCGAAACTCCCGAGACTGACACGTATCCAGTGGTCGCGCTTGATTTCAAAAGCCCGAACAAGGATGTTCCGTTCTTTTAACTCTTTAACCATCCTCAACGCATCCTGCCTGACTTTGAAAAGAACAAAATTCGTATGAGAGGGAACATAGAAATAGCCTAACCTCTTGAGCTCTTCATAGAGATAAAGTTTCACTTCCTCGTTCTTTTCTCTGACACGCTGGATAAAGGATGTATCCCGATAGCTGGCAGCGGAGGCCTTCAAACTCAACCAGGAAACCGGAGCGAAATTCCTCTCCAGCTTTTTCAGCTCTTTTATGATTTCCGGTTGAGCGATGCCGTAACCTATACGCAGACCGGCTAGACCGAAAATTTTTGAAAACGTCCGTGTGACCACAACATTTTTCCCTTCTCTGACCAATTCGATCATCGAGGTATACGCAGGATCTTCCACGTATTCGTGATAAGCCTCATCCACGACAGTCAATGCCCTTTGTGAAGCCAGATCACAGAAAGAGAAGAGCTTATCCTCAGGAGTGACGGATCCTGTGGGATTGTTGGGGTTGCAGATGTAAATCAGGGCGGTCTGAGAAACGAGCCGATTGCTCATGGCGTCCACATCGTGTTCAAAATGATCGTTTAAGGGAACCTTGTTGAGAGGGCAATCCGATTTTACGGCGTAATAGACAAAGTCAAAATAGGTGGGATCGGCACTCAAAATCTCACCTTTTCTCTTGGACAGATGAATGAGGGTTGTCATGATCTCGGTGGAGCCGGCACCCAGGATGATGTGGTCTGGTGTGACATTCTCACGTTCGGCTATGAGTTCTTTGAGCTCCGGATAATGGCGGTGTGGATAGCGGTTAGACTGTTCAATCGAACTTATGATGACTTCCCGTGCGGCTTTTGAGATACCGTAAGGACTCTCATTGTTGTCGAGCCTGATAAAGGTGTCCATCTCAGACTCTGGCAAAGGCATCGATGTTCGACCTTTACAACCAATAAAGCTTGGCCCTGCCATAAGCCCAGCAAAAGCAAGGGTGCTTGTTTTCAGCCATTGACGGCGGTTGATGAGTAACTCCATATCTCCCTCCAACAACACGTATACCAAAGAGAGATTCTCTGGTCAAACCGCAGGATGTCTTTATTGGCATTGGATTTGGCTGGAGTGAAGCGGAAGAGCGTAGAAATCTTTAGAGGGACAAATAAAAAGATTGCTTCTTCATATCTCTCTTAGGTGCTCGTACACTGTCTGATAAATGTCTTTGTGGGTTTTTCCGTCTCTTTGGGAACCATTCAAAGGATTGATTATATCAGCAACGCATACAGGTGTTAACATCTCATTTCTTATAGTCGCATCAGGACAATGATAACAGATCTGATATTGACTTTTTTCGCTGTTGAATTCAGGAGGATTTTGAATAGCGATAACATGAAACCTTATGGCTTTTGTGAGGCTTGATTTCTTGATCAACTTGAAGAATTCAAGGATTGCTTTTGGATTTTCTAAAGTTTCTAAAAAAGCTACAAATGGCATCAAAAGGGGAAGAGCAAAACGTTTAAAAATAGGGGCAAAAAATTGCCGTCCGTTTATCACCCTGAAAAGTTTTCTCAGTCTTCTATCGATTTTTGGAGATATGGAAAAAGCATGACCCGTGCTGCTGTTGATAAAAAAGAAATAAATGAGCCAGCTAATGTCATCATCATCCAGATTCGATGGAATATAAGCAGTCATATTGATCTTGAGCTCCTTTAAAATGCATTCATACTCATAGACAAGTTCGGTTTTATGTGCTTGTTGATGTACGGGATCTCGGGCTAGAACGGCTAGAATGCCATCAAAGAATTTATACCTGAAATAGTTCTTTATGGAGCTCGGAATTTCCCCTTTGTTCGCTTCATAAATGGTTAGAGATAGAGCAAAATGAACTTTTTTCCTCTCCAATTTCTCGAACAAAAGATGGCGGACACTTTCGATATCCCCATGGATATGCTTCTGTCCCACGTCGATATGCAACAATATCCTGTCCAATCCGGCATGGATGAGCTTATCTAAAAACAGGTCTTCTTTATCATGAAGCAGAACAATTCCGTTGGTCAAAAGTTGACATTTCAGGTTTTTAAGTTTGATATGTTGTATGATCTCTGTTATATCAGGATGCAGGGTTGGTTCCCCTCCTAATAAGCTTATGGTTTCAAGCTTTCTCTTTCTTACGGCTAAGTCTATTTCTTTTTTGACTTCATCAAGAGATTTAACATAATTTTTTTCCCGCGTGTAACAAACGCGACACTTCATGTTGCACGTCCTGTTCGGCTCGATGGTTGCGTGGGGCGTTTCTTTGAGGGGATACTTGAGCGGCTTGATTTTTATTCCAGATTTTATGTCGAGGGCTCGCATGTCTAAAGGATTTCTGTTTGACTATCTTTTTCCAGCGGTTGCTTCCTTTGACTTCAGATATTGCTGGAGTGCGAATCGAATGGTATAGCCAGGTTCTGAGTAGAACTTTTCGAGCAGCTCGTTTTGAGGCTCTCCTTCTGCCCTCAGGTGAATCGTGTAGTACCCAGAAGCTTTGAGGATCACTGATCGTTCCCAACCCTCCTTTTTTGGAGGTGCTGGGAAGATGACTTCAGCCTGATCGCCCTTATTGGGCATGATGAGATAGTTGTTATCACTTTCCTCCAGTATTTCTTTGACATCATGACCCCGGTTGTCCACAGCTTCTGAAGCTCTCACCTCATGAATCTGGAGGTCCAGATCTTCTGTATAATCGACAAAAAGAGAATTGATCCTCCAGAATGTTGCCGGGGGTGTTATTTTTATTTTCAGCGTTTCTTCTGTCACATCGCTGATATCGATAACATAAGCTTTATCTTCCGAGATAAACGGGCCTCCTCCGAAAATCGTTCCCTTGGATTTCCATCCCTTCTCTGTCTTTACTCGAATCCGAAGAAGATAGAGCTCTTCATTAAAGAACCAGTTCATAATCTGTTGATACGCAGGACCAAAATTGTTAACCTCAGTATACCAATCATCAATCTTTTTCCCGTGCAATTCCAGAAATTGTTTGGCGATCTGAGATCCCCAGAGGCTTGTACACGCATCGACGAAGAGCTTCGCTTTCTTTCCATTTTTTGGCCTGGGAAATTCGAAGATGAGCTCATCTTTCAAATCTTCTTTTTTATCTGGATTTTTCTGTTCCACTTGGGTTTGCCAGAATTTGCCATCCTTTCCGCAAACAAGCGGAAGGATATCATTCCCTTCGCCGTCAGCAGCTCGGATTGGAAGATACGGATTAGAGATTGAATGTATTTTGCCCGATGCGTCGGGAGCGACGTGTGTTCCTTCCGGATGGTCGACAACTATGAGTTTCAGCTCATCCGTGTGTTGAGTCTCGTCCAATTCATTGACAATCAAAATCTTATACTGGCCGTTTATTTCTCTCACATGTTCCAATCCGCACCACTCAGTCCTCTTCAGGGTCTGACAAATTGCTGCTCCATACGGTTCTGCATCGAACACATAATTTTCTCCATCAAAGGAGTAGATAAACGGGCAGGATTCGGAAGGAGGTGGCTCAGGTGCAGTGGCGGTACCAATCGTAAGTATACCGGCAATGATAGCCACTCCACCATACATTACAGCATAGTAACTATTTGTTTTTTCTATTTTTACAGATTGGATCAGAGAGAAATCTACTTCTTTTTTGACATTGCCTTTGATAAATCCGACGATTTTCTCTTCTTCTATGCTTGGTTGCTTCAGTTTAAGCTCTGTTCCATCTTTCAAAAGAACGATGATTGATTTTGAAGCCGAGATCTTGTTTCCCTCCTGGGGAGCAATATAGGTGACGGTCTTTGTACAGGAGATAAAAAATATCAAAATCACTATCAGAGTTATTGCTTTGTATCCTTTGTTGCTCATATGTTCCTCCTGTTTTTTTAATTACCCATAATTTTTTTTACGGCTTTTATCTTTTCTCGTTCATCCAGTTTGTAAAATTTATATTCTGATTTCGTTCCTACATCAGCTAGTGCGCCAACAAGAGCCCCGATGAGTCCGGCTCCTGCTCCCAAAATTGTGCTCCCAATGAGAGCCTCTTCAAAATCCTCATTATACTTGCTGCTTGCTCCAGCTACGCCTCCAACAATTATGAATGTCCAGGCGAAACCACTGAGCATGCCTGACGTTGCCTTGCTGCCTTTTCTGGGCAGCTTGATGGAATGGATATCGTCGAGCTTAATTTCGAGGAGTTCAACGTTCCAATAGGGAAAAGGGGAAAACGCCAAATCTTTCCCTCTCAAGCTAATGAGTTTTCCCTTAAGGATATCTCCTTCTGACGTTATTAATTCCACTTCCGGGAATCTCTTCGCTTGGACTTCAGAAGTCGGAGATATGGAAAACTCTCTGGTTGATTTGGTTCCTATAGGCGTGCAACTGACGATTAAGATCAAAAAAATCAATAGAGTGCAAAAGGCAAAAAGAATTCTATACATTTTCCCCTCCTCCTAAATCAGGTTTCATTAGATCCTCGTTTGCCCTCTTTTACAACGGGGAGCAGTGGCATCAAAAAAATCAAAAAAGCCTGCCAAACGAGAACTCAATTTCTCCCTCACTCATTTCGTATCTCATCACTTAATTTGAGCTTTTTGGAGGGAAATGTTGTCAAGAAGATGTAAATATTTTGTTAAAAGTTTGTTAAGAGAAGAGAAATTCTGGAGATTCTTTGATTTTTGTGGCTTATTCCAAAATCTTGAGCTTTATATGGGTAGGAAATTTTTTTGAGCGGTACACTTTATGGATGGCTTTTTGGAAATCCTCTTCCTCGGCGTGATAGATGTCACAGAACTTCTGAGGGTTGCGGTCGATCACAGGAAACCAGGTGCTCTGTATGTGCACCATAATCCTGTGGCCATTAAGGAAACAATGGCATTTGTCGCGGAGGTCGAATTCGATCTTGGTCACTTCGTTAGGGAGCAAAAGTTCTGGTTTTTCGAAGCTGTTCCTGTATTTGCTGCGGATGACTTCACCGGCTAAGAGCATCTGGAAATCTCCCATCCGCACATTGCAGGGATTGGGCTGGTTGTCTGGGGCATCGCCGGGATAGACGTCGATCAATTTAACGATCCAGTCAGCGTCTGTTCCGGTCGTGGAGACATGCAGACTGGCGATAATGGGGCCTGAAATGGTGATGTCTTCCTCGAGGACATCGGACTGATAAACCAGCACGTCCGGACGGCGGGCAGCAAACCTTTGATCCTCCACCATCCAGAGATGTCCTTGGCTGGTTCGGATTTCCGAGGACCAGGGAACAGGTTTGTCGGGATCGCTGATGTAGGAATCAAAGGCTGTGGCTGATTCTTCCGAGGGCGGATCGAAAGAAAGTCTGCCGCCGGCATGGAAATAGAGATTCTTCTCCTTTGCTTCCTCAGGAGGCCACCTGTCATAGGATTTCCATCGGTTCGAACCCGTCTCGAAGACGAAGGCTTCGGGCAGATCGAGAGTGCCCTCGTCTTTGAGGTAATAGTTGAAGAATGGAAATTCCACCTTTGTCCTGTAGTCAAGTCCAGTTTTTATGTCGAAACGGATATTTCCCAAAGAATCGCCATCCATCCGTGTCCATCCTCCGTGGAGCCAGGGACCTACCACGAGAAGGCTTTTGTTATCGGGATTCTTGTCTTCGATGGTGTAGTAGATGCTCATCGGACCGTAAAAATCCTCGGCATCGAACCAGCCGGCCACATTCAAAACGGGGTGTTGGATGCCGTCCAGATGTTGCAGCACATTCTGCCTTTTCCAGTATTCATCGTAATCGCCGTGCTCCATGTATTCATTCCAGGTGGGGACAGAGTCACGGAAATATTTCTCGTTCACGTTAGAGACAGGCCCGAGTTCCAAGAAGAATTTGTATCCATCCGGGGTTCCGTATTGGAACCGTTCTGTTCGGGAAGCAGAAGGGCCTGTCCTTATGCGGGCACTGCGTGCCAGCCATCCGAAGGTGTACATGAGCCGAAAAGCACCGTTGTGGTGGAAGTCATCGCCTATCCACATATCAGAGGGCGATGCCTGAGGAGAGGAGGCTTTTAATGCCGGATGGGCATCGATCATGCCCATCACGGTATGAAATCCAGGATAGGAAATCCCCCATTGTCCCACCCGGCCATTATGATTGGCAACGTTTTTCAGAAGCCATTCGATGGTATCATAGGTATCGCTGCTCTCGTCTGTATCCTGGGGACCGTGTTTTTCAGGCTTATGCGGTTTCATAACCACAAACTCGCCTTCGGATCTGTATTTCCCCCGGCAGTCCTGGTAGACAAAAATAAATCCTTCTTCAGTAAAAAGCCTGGAGGGGCCCAGAGAATTTCTGTAAGCTCTTCCATAAGGAGGGATGCCGTAAGGCGTGCGGAAGAGCATAATCGGGTATGTTTTCGATTCATCCTTTGGGGAATAGACCTGTGTGTAGAGCTTCACTCCGTCTCTCATCGGAATCATGTATTCTTCTTTATGGTAGTGCTTGACGATGTAGGAATGCTGCAGGCCTTCTGCGTTCTTACCATCGAGTCTTGCAGCTTTCTGGCCTGTATTCCTGGAAGTCCTGGATGCATTTTCTGAGGGGGCTGTGAGCGAAAAACACACCAGGATGATGAGAACGGAAAAAGTAAGTTTTTTCTTTTTCATCTTTTCCCTCCTTCAGTCACAGACATGCATTTCTTGATTTAGCCTGAACTGTTCGCAAAAAAACTGATGGTCAAGGTTAGTTTACTTCAATCTAGGATTTTCTGGAAGCTGCAACTTCAATCTGAAAAAAAATCCATTTTTATGCCCCTTTCAGCAGCCGTCAAGCACGCCTAGGAGGAAGCCATCCAGAAGAGATCCTGTCGAATCCGTTTGTTTGACCGGCACCAGGCAGCGGTTATCGAGGTTTGGCCTGTTTATGACATTGACCGAGAGGATTTCCTGTGATATATGTGATTCAGAGCAATCGTCAGAATGAGCATCCTCAGCATTATCCTGCATCTTGTCGGATTGGCTGTGTTGCTGCTGTTCTCTTCCTTCTTTTCCGGCTCAGAAACGGCCCTTTCGGCCCTGCACAAAGCACAGATTCAGAGAATCCGTGAGGACAGGAAAAAGAGCAGCGAGGCAATCGTGAATTTCTTGGATGAGCCTCGACGGCTGTTCATTACAGTCCTCTTCGGTAATACTCTGGTGAATATGGCCTTTGTCAGTGTCTCTGGATCGCTGATCTATAACAGTCTGTTCAAGGAGCGCAGCCCTGGGCTGGCATTTTTGGCGGCTGTTCTGATACAAACATTACTGCTGTTGATCTTCGGGGAAATAACGCCGAAGACCTATGCGATTGTACATTCTGAAAGGTTTTCAAGAGCCGTTGCACAACCTTTGTGGGGATTCTCTATTCTTATATTCCCTTTCAGAAAGGCATTGCGGATTTTAACGGATACTCTGCTTCCCTTGTTCGGGGTGCGGAATGTTGTGGATGAGACTCCTCTTACGGCCGAGGAGATACGTGCGATTGTGAAAAAGACAGAAGAACATGGGGCGCTGGACGAAGAAGAAGGAGAGATCATTCACAACATCTTCGAACTCCACGATATTCCTGCCAAGGAGGCCATGGTTCCCAGGACAGAAATGGTCTGTTTGGAGGTGTCTCGAACCATAAAAGAAGCCTTCGATATGACGAAAAGAGCTGGATTGTCACGGCTTCCTGTTTATCGGCAGACCATCGACAATATCTGCGGCATTTTTTATGTGAAGGACATGCCTCGCTGGAAGGGAGTGAATATAGAAAAGCTGGGAGGTCGGAGCGTTGAACAGCTGACCTTAGAAGAGTTCCTCTCCAACAGTGAAATCCTGAAAGAATTGAATCCCGGTAACGAAGGCACACTTGCCAGACCGCCTTTTTTTGTGTTCAAGACTAAGAAAATCGGCTCCTTGATGCGCGAGATGACCAAGAAAAAACAGCAGATGGCGATCCTTCTGGGTGAGTACGGAGGGGTTTCAGGACTGATTACAGTGGAGGATATTGTCGAAGAGGTGCTTGGAGAGATATTCGATGAGTACGACAAGCTGTCAGAATTGACCATAATGAAGGATCCTAAAGATCCATCCAGCATTTTGATACCAGGATTCGTCAGTCTGCGGAGCATCAATAGACGGCTGAAGCTCAGGCTGAATCTGTCGGGAGCCGACACTATCGGCGGCTATACCGTCAGACTGTTCGGGGCGATACCCGATGTCGGCGATGTGGTGACGGATAAAGTGAACGGTTTGATCTTCGAAGTCCTCGAAGTGTCGAAAAATAGGGTCAGTTTGATTAAATTACGCAAACAAAACAAAAGGGATAAAAAAGGCAAGACATTCGGTCTTTCACTTATTTTTTTACTCCTCCTGATGATCCCTGTTCCTCTCTTCGGTCTTGCTGGCATCGAAGCATTCCTAGGGACCAGCATCCTTCAAAACAGTCAATTTTTTGCGCTCATTTTGTTGTTTTTGCTCATTTTTTCGCTTCTGTGCTCATTCTTTTTTTCAGGTTCAGAAACTGCCATAGTATCAGCCTCAAAAGCGAAAATAGATGTGCTGGCTCAAAAAGAAAATACCCGTGCTCTGATCATCAATAAGTTGTGGCAGGAGCCGGACAAGATGCTGGGAATCGTGCTGGTCGGCAATAACTTGACCTTAGCCGCTGCAGGTGTTGCGGGCCTCAGACTGATAACTTATGCTCTCCCAGGCCTTGAAAGCCTACAGGAAGTTTTGAACACCATCGTGATGACTCTTGTCGTTCTGATCTTCGGCGAGATTCTTCCCAAGACGATTTTTCGTGCCAAGGCCGACTCTTTGGCCCTGCGCAGTGCGCCTGCACTGTGGATTTCCGGAATGCTTCTCCGTCCAGTGGTCGCGTTGGTCACTAAAATCACCAACTTTGTAATCCGGATGGCAAGTGAGGAGGACATCGAAGAGAAACAGCGCATCATGCGCGAGGAGCTCAAGCTTTTAGCTCAAATGGGGGAAAGAGAGGGAGTGCTGAAGATCGAACAGCTACAGATGGTTCAAAAGGTGCTCGATTTGGAAAACTTGACGCTGGAGAATGTCATGACTCCGCTGGTCGATGTAGTGGCCCTGTCTAAAGATGCAACCGTAGATGAATTTTATAAAAAGGTATCAGAAACAGGATTTTCGAGAATACCTGTCTATGAAGATCGTGTGGATAATTTGATCGGCTTGGTCAACATCCTCGATATTCTTTATTCAGAGACCGTCACTCCCACTATTTCTCCCTTTGTGCAGAGAAACATTCGGCACGAACCTGAGTCGAAGAAGGTCTATTCTCTCTTGAGAGAGCTCAAACGAAGCCGCATAAAAATGGTTTTTGTCGTCGATGAATATGGAGGAGTTGTCGGATTGGTGACTATCGAGGACCTGATCGAGGAAATCCTGGGTGACATCCGGGATGAGAAAGACAGAGATGAGGAGGGGGACATTCATAGGATCAGCGATAAGGTTATCGAATGTGACGGAAAAACAGAGATTCAATTGATTAATAATCAATACGGAATGGGCATCCCGCCGGGAGATTACAATACCATCGCCGGGTATGTCATTTCTCTAATAGAAAGGATTCCCAAACGGGGGGAGTTTGTTGAGACAGAGGATCTGAAAATTGGGGTGCTTGATGCCGACTTAAAAAGCATCCGAAGAGTGAGCGTTCGGAAGAAAAAATGAAAGACCTCACAAAAATAAAGGAGGGAACCGAATGTTAAGAAAACTCCGCGAACTGGCGAAAATCATGTGCTCGTAAAGGCTTTGGAGGTGCTTTTAACGATAGGGAGTGTACCTGCTGCGGTTGAAATTCAAGAGCCCACAAAAAGCCCATTCGAGCAGAGTGATCAAATAACCCAGCTTAAAGGGATATCGGGACATCCTTCTGGTCGAGGTGTAGATAGGCGCATCCTCGATCATACACCAGTTTTTTCCCTTTTTTCGCAGTGTTCTCTTGACTTTGGTGAAGAACTCGAGATCTTCTGCATGAGCCATCACAGGATCAAACCCCCCCACCTCAAAAAAGAGATTTCTCTCGCAATAGCCCAAATGACAGGCCATATGAAAAAGTTTTTTTCCGAAATGGATGAGGCCGAAAAAAAGACTGGCCGCCCGGTCAGATGAGTCTGCATTGATACGTACGATTCCCATCAGAAGTCCTCCTTTGTACCTATCGTAGACGCGTTGTACCGTTCGAGGACTCAGTTTTGAGTCGGCATCGAAGAAGAGCAAGACCTCTCCCAGGGCCCTTTTGGCTCCTGTGTTTCTGGCTCTTCCCGGGCTCAGGATCGGCTCTTCCAGGAGGATATGAGAGATGGCGCTGTTTTGAAAGAAAGAGTGAAAGACTTCGGAGGTTCTATCTGTAGAGGCATTATCCACCACAATAACTTCCAGATCCGAATGATCGAAAGTCTGGCGCTCTACGGACTGAAGAGCTCTTCCGAGATATTTTTCCTCGTTAAAGGCGGGAATGATTACGGATACCTTCTTACCTGTTTCCATCGTTCGCACGATCCAAGAGACTGCTGTAAGTGATCAGTCTTCTTTTTTGGGAAAGTTTCCAGATTTCTTTCAGTGCAAAGCTCAGAGGGCCTTTTTCGAAAACAGCTCCAGGATGGAGAACCATCCTGGCAAACGGGGAGCAGAGAAAACCCGTTTTTCTCATCACCCTGTGACCGAACATGGAGAGGTACTCGAGGAAGGAATGCATTCCCAGATAGCCCATAGCTGGAGAAGCGATATTTTTCTGTCTTTTACAGTCGAAGATGGAAAATCCAGTGGTGCAATACCTGAATCCGCAGTCCTGGATGGCTCTCACGGTTTCTTTGCTTTGGTGCCATGTCGGAGAGGTGAATCCTGAACAAATGAGGCCTGCTTCCTCCATGATCTGCTTTCCTTCTTCGATTCTCTTCCTGGCTTTTTCATATCCTGTTCGAAAAAATTCAGCTCCGTTCCTGGTGATATATTTTTCTCTCAGGCGATCGGCGAGTCCTTTCTTCGCAGCGTCTGCTCTGTGGCTGTATCCATGTTGGATGATTTCGCTCCCCTTGCTTTTCTCTGAAAACACCCAATCCAGGAATTCGCTGTGTTCGAGGATGTTCCATCTTTCGAGATAATTGGGGATGACTTTGATGCTGCGGGGGAGAAGTGATCTTTGATCCAGCCATGCCGCCAATGCTTTCAATTCATCGAGAAAGGGAGGAGCTGCGTCATGGATGGAAACGATAAGATAATGCATGGCTGAATAAAGGCTCTATATATCGAAGATATCCCTGGTCTCTTCGATTCGTGCTGTGACCGTCACCCAATGGATTCTGCCAAATTCCTTTTCTTGGATAGAGGTGGGCTTTTTATCGTAGAGTTTGAATCCGTGAGCGGTGTAGAAACTTTCGTCTCTGAGTTTTTCGGCATGGAGAAGCTCCCCGTAGACAGTATGGACACGGTTTTCCAAGAAATGACGGAAGAGAGCCCGAATGAGGGCCCTTCCCACCCCTCTATTCCTGTATCCTTTTGCGACATTGAAATGGAAATGAGACGTCCTTCTAGGTCTTTTTGGTCTTTCGCGGCTTCCCTTGGCTATCAAGCGTTTGATATAGGCTCTGCTCTTCGCATCGTAGATTCTGAACAAGGACTTCACTGCGGCTTTCAGGATAAGCGGGGCGGCTATGAAAGGATAGAAGACAAGATTGAACTTCATGGGGTGTCTGCAGCCGAGGATATAGCCGATAATATTGGGATTCTCCTGTCCTGCTTCGGCGACATAGCAAGAATCAGGCTCGAATCTGAGATAATAGCCGGTGTTGAAGTCCGCAAACCATTTCCTGTCTTGGAAGACACTGTCCACAGGGCTGCCGAAATGTCCTGTATCGCAGCACAATAATCTGACTTGATTTCTGTCTCCTCGACGGTATGCCCTTACGGTAAAATTCAGTGTTTTGCTTTCTTCTTCATTTTTTATCTTATTCACGGCGCGGGGCGACATTCCTGCCTCTGCTTTTCGTCTGACTAACCCCAAAGATATATACAACAGGAAAATATCGAGGTCAAGGAATTAGAAGGCTGTAATTAACGGAATTTTGGCTCAGGCATTGGTTTGTTGTCCAATATCTGCTCGATACGGTCCAGGATTTCCTCGGTTAATCGGGGCGCCAGATTCGAGGCCGTCATATTTTCGGAGACCTGTTCCGGCTTGGAGGCCCCGGTGATAACGGTGCTGACATGAGGATTTTTCAGACACCAGGCGATGGCAAGTTTGGGCATGGTTGTCCCCAGTTCTCCGGCAATGAGGCTCAGCTTACGGACCTTTTCGATCTTCCGTCGTCCTTCTTCGCCTTCCAAGCGCTGGCGCAGCCAATCGTAGCCAGGCAGGGAGACCCGTGTCCCCTTAGGGATGCCTTTATCATACTTTCCTGTCAGGAAGCCGCTGGCTAAAGGGCTCCATATGGTTGTGCCAAGTCCGATCTCTTTATAAAGGGGAAAATACTCCTTTTCTACCCTCTCTCTGCAGAACATATTGTATTCAGGCTGTTCCATGGCCGGCGGAATGAGATGTTCCTTGCGGGCGATGTGATGGGCCGTGGAGATTTGTTCGGCGCTCCATTCGCTCGTTCCCCAGTAGAACGCCTTTCCTTGGTTGATGAGGAAGTTCATGGCACGAACTGTTTCTTCGATCGGAGTGTCTCTGTCAGCCCTGTGGCAGAAGATCAGATCCACATAATCTGTTTGAAGACGGCGGAGGGCTGCGTCGGTTCCCTCCAGGATGTGTTTACGGGAGAGCCCTTGGTCGTTGGGACCGCTTCCTCCCCAAAAGATTTTGGTGGATAGAACCAAATCGGATCTTTTCCAACCCATTTTCTTTATGACGCTGCCCATCATGGTTTCGGCACGGCCTTGGGCATAAACCTCGGCATTGTCGAAGAAGTTCACCCCCGCTTCATAGGCGATCTTCATGCATGCAGAAGCTGTATCCTCTCCGATCTGTTCACCGAATGTCACCCATGCCCCGAAAGAAAGGGCAGAGACTTTCAAACCCGTGTTTCCCAAAAAACGATATTCCATATCCTTTACTCCTTGATTTTATGTGCGATTTTCGGGTTTCTGTGGCTTTCTTCTCGTGAAGTTGTCCGGCACGGAATAGGATTCAATATCTGACTTCGAGTCCCATGTTATAAAACAGGAAGGACCACTTGTCCGCAATTTCTTCGAGTCTTTTGGTGGTGCTGCTGGCACCATGTCCAGAACGGGTTTGGATACGAATCAGCACAGGATTTTCTCCCTTATGTTTTTCCTGGAGGGTGGCGATGAATTTGAAAGAGTGAGCCGGAACGACACGGTCGTCATGGTCGGCCGTTGTGACCAGAGTAGCCGGATAGGCTGTCCCATCTTCAATATTGTGCAGAGGAGAGTAAGAATAAAGATTCTCAAAGTGTATCTTCTCGTCGCTCGATCCATATTCAACCGTCCAGCCCCATCCCACGGTAAATTTATGGTACCTCAACATGTCCATCACTCCGACCGCAGGGAACGCAACCTTGAAGAGATCCGGCCTCTGGGTCATACAGGCTCCGACCAGTAGACCTCCGTTGGATGCTCCGGCTATGGCCAACCTTTCTTTCGATGTGTAGTTTTCTCCGATGAGATACTCAGCCGCAGCTATGAAATCATCGAATACATTTTGTTTGTTCAACAGCATCCCGGCTCGATGCCATTCTTCTCCGTATTCACCGCCTCCACGGATACATGCAGTGGCATAAACCCCATCGTTTTCGAGCAGAATAAGAAGCGTCGAATCGAAGTAGGGCCTTCTACTGCTGTTGAATCCTCCGTAGCCATAAAGGTATGTGGGCCTCTGGCCGTCAATTTCGATTCCTTTTTTGTAAACGATGAACATCGGGATTTTCGTGCCATCTTTGCTGGAGTAAAAAACCTGTTTGGCCTCGTAATCTTCGGGACTGAAATTCACATCTGTCTTGTGAAAGACTTCTGATTTCCCGCTCGAGATATCATATTTATATATTGTCGGTGGATAGGTAAAAGAAGAGAAGGAATAAAAGGTGATTTCATCCTCTCTTTTTCCGCTGAAACCTCCTCCAGAACCGAGAGCTGGGAGATCGATCTCTCTAATCAGCTTGCCTGAAAGGTCATGCTGGAAGATTCGGGTGGTGGCATCCTTGAGATAGTTGCAGAACAGCTGTCCGCCCACTGTGCTGACACTGGAAAGAACCTCGGATTTCTCGGGGATAATTGTCTTCCAATGTTCCTTACCGGGGTCTTGGGAATCGATCAGGATCACCCTGTAATTGGGAGCATCGATGTTCGTATACAGGAAAAATTGATCCGCATCGTTATCGATGATATAGCTGTCGGATTCAAAACCTGTGATCAGCGGTGCAAAATCGGCATCTGGAGCAGAAAGGTCCTTATAGTAGAGTTCGTTGCCATGGGTACCTTCTGTTATGTAGAGAAAAAGATATCTTTGGTCTTCAGTCACCCTTGCCCTCACATACCGCATGGGGTGGTCGGGATCTTCATAGACCATTACATCCTTTTCCTGGGGATCTCCCACTTTGTGGTAGAAGATCTTCTGGAATTTATTCATGGCCGTAAGTTCCTCACCTTCTGCAGGCTTGTCATAGCCGCTGTAGTAGAACCCGTTACCGTGCCATGCAGCTCCTGTGAATTTCACCCACCGGATTCGGTCGCTCAGTTCCTTCTTGGATGCGATCTCCATGATGTGAAGCTCCTGCCAGTCCGAACCGGCTTCAGAACGGGAATAGGTGACATATTTGTCGTCTTTGGAAAAACCTACCAAAGAGATTCGGATCGTACCATCGGGAGATAATAAATTGGGATCGATAAAGACTTCGGGATCCCCTTCCAGGCCTTTTTGGACGTAGATCACCGATTGATTTTGCAGTCCGTCGTTCTTGTAAAAGAAATAATATTCTCCTGCTCTGAAAGGGGATGAATATCTAGGATAATTATAGACTTCGTTCAACCGCTGCCGTATTTTTTGTCTGAAAGGAATGTTTTCCAAATAAGAAAAGGTCAGCTCATTCTGCTGCTGGATCCATTCCTTGATATCTTCGGATTGATCATCTTCCATCCACCGGTAAGGATCCGCCACTGGGGTGCCGAAGTATTCGTCTACCTGATCGACTTTCTTTGTAACAGGATATTGGAGTTCGCCTCGGGGCTGTTCTCCCTGGTTCTGGCAAACGGGGAGGAAAGCCATTGAAACGAGAATGAAAAGAATGTAAAATTTTTTACGCATGCTATACCTCCGTTAAGTTAGGATTATCTCTGCTCAAATGTCAGCTCTAGAGGATTGGTCATCTTATTGTAGCTTTGTTCCAACCGATACCGGAAGGGTTTCAGTGAAGATTCGATAACATCGGGGAGTCCATCCTCCCAGGGCAATCGGAAGCGGTCCTCCTCCATGGCCTTGATCTCTGCTTCCAGGGTTTGACGCCAATCGCCAGAGATGCCGGGCGAGTCGGATGCCAAAAGCTCTTCCAGTTGGTTGTGCAACATAGGCAAGAGCATCCTGTGGAGGCGCCTGAGGGCGGTGTCTCTGCGTTCTTCCAGCACTTCTTCTTGATCCCAGGTGCTCCGCTCTTCGTCGGGACCGACAATTTCGAAATCCGGCCCATCTTCCGGCAAATACCCGAGCCAGGAGTAAAAGGAAATGACGTACAGGTAATAATATTCTCCCATTCCCATACCAACGTCCAGCAAGGCTTGATTGCGGCTTTTCATGAATTCGCCGATCTGCGGGATCAATCCCACGCCGGTTCTGATCATCTGAAAAATATTTTTGGGCTTTTTAACCTCTATCTCGCTTCGTCCGACGCGATCCTGAAGCGTTTTGAAGGAGGCCTCCAGTTTCTCTCGCACCGGGGCGAAGGCTTCCCTTACGGCTAAAAATGACTCTATACGCTCAGGACCGATGGTCCCATCTGGATTGGGAGTGAAATCTTTGATTCTCCCATAACGTTCTGTTAGGGTGGTCATCAATGCATCATATTCCTTGAACTCATCCGCTATATCTTTGAAAAAGAAATATCCGGTGATTCCCAAGGCGATCAGTATCAGAATAACAACGCCGCACCCGATACCGCAGCCTATGAGCCATTTTTTGGTTGTATCGCTCGTTTTTTGTTGGTTCATGCTCCAGACCTCATCATCTCATGGTCTTTCTATCATAACAAAAAGAAGTACGCAATGGCGAACTTCCGATGAAATTATCACGGAAATAAAAGCCTTGCTATTTTTCCTTTCCTGAACCGGCATGGATATATTAATATTGATTGTCATAAATTCTGTTTTTTTATATAAATTTTCAATAATTGACGGCTTGGAAGAAATGGAACATTTTCTGCCTGATTTCCGTATGAATACCCTAACCCAGAGTCAATGGGTTTCACATATACAAAGAACGAAAAAAGGAGGTATGATGAAAAAAAACTCGCCAAAGGCAGGTTTGATATTCTGTCTTGTTTGTGTTCTGGCCTTATCCTTTTCAAGTCTCCGTTCTGAAGAGGACCTCCACAGTGTTTGGGCTGTGAAGGATTGTCGTGTTGTCACCCAGGCCGGAATCCCTCTTGAGAAAGGAACGGTTGTGATCGTGGACGGATTGATAGAAGCTGTCGGAACCGGAATCCCTATTCCTGCAGAGGCAGAAGTGATCGACGGAAGAGAGCTTACGGCTTATCCAGGCCTGATCGATGCTCTTGGAAAATCCCTTCTCAAACTCCCGGAACGCGAGTTTGATCCCTTGAAAGTCTACACAGGAGAATACACCGACAAGGATAAAGGAATCACTCCGGAACTGCGGGCCTTTGACTACTTCGAGATCAGCAAATCGACTTTAGAAAAATATCATACCAACGGCATAACTGCGGTTCAAGTCATGCCAGAAAGGGGGATATTTACAGGCCAAGCATCGGTTTTTTGCCTGAGTGGAACAGATAAAAATAAGAATGTTATCCTGAGAGACAGCAGCCTCGGAGTTGGATTCTCCTCTGGGGGATTTATGGTCTATCCGAGCTCGTTGATGGGTGTTGTGGCTTTTCTCAGACAGGAGTTTTCCAATGCTTCTTACTTTGAAATGCATAAGAATCGCTGGTTCAAAGAAATGAGGTGGATATCCCGGCCCGAATACAATGCCAAATATGAAGCACTTTCTGACTTCGCTGTCGGCAACAAGCCTGTGATTTTTCTATGCCGGAATCAACATGATATCCGGCGGGCCATACGTCTCGCCTCGGAGTTAAGTCTGGTTTATTCCATCTGTGATTTAGGGAACGAAGCCTTTCGAGCGATTCCTGAACTCAAAGAGGCAAAAGCCATGGTTTTGCTCCCCCTGACCTTCAAAGCTCCGAGCACCAGTGTCCATACCCAGATGGGAAGAGAAGCGAGAGAGAAGGCTGAAAAAGAGCTTTTTACAAAAAACCCTGCAAAATTGGCTGAGGCAGGCATTCCTTTCGTTTTCACATCCTTAGGCACGGATGATCCCCAGAGTTTTATGGAGGGTATCCGGAAGGCCGTAGAAAATGGGCTTCCTGATGAAGAGGCCCTTCGTGCTCTGACTACAGAAGCAGCCAGGTTTATGAAGCTGGAAAAAGCTCTGGGCACAGTGGAACCCGGAAAAATTGCCAACCTTGTTTTGGTTGAAGGCAAGCTTTTTACCGAGGATTCTAAAGTGAAATTCGTCTTCGCAGACGGAGAGAAATTCGAAATCAAAGAGACCAAGGTCAAAGAAGGAGAGAAACCCTCGGTCAACATCTCCGGGAAATGGGAAATTTCGATCGAGGAAGCCGGCCTGAAATTGACCGTCGATTTTGTGCAGGAAGAGTCTGCTCTTTCAGGGAAAATGACCACTCCTTTCGGGGTCTTTGATTTCTCGGGTGGTACGGTTTCGGGTAACGAGATCTATTTCGAGATGTCGATCTCGGTTGGAGGCCAGGATATCGATCTGTATTTCTCAGCTATTGTGGAAGGAGATAAAATGACAGGAACGGTGGTTCAGGGAACGGAAGGTTCGACTGAATTTACGGCCAAGAGGATTCCGGGATAAGGAGGAACAAGATGACGATTAGAAGAGTATGGATTGCAATTGCGGCATTGGTTTTCTTTGTCTCTAATGGCTTTGCCGACGGGCAGGAGAAAGGGCTTCTCCTGAAGAATGGGAATGTCATTACGGTTGCAGGAGAGACGATTAAAGATGGAGACATCCTTATTATAGGAGGCAGGATCGCCAAAGTCGGAAAGGGACTCCAAGGGGATTCTCTTACGGACGAATTGGATCTTAAAGGAAAATGGGTGATGCCGGGCATCATCGACTCCCATTCCCATATCGCTATCGAAGGCGGGGTCAACGAGATGGGAAACCTTATCACCTCTGAAGTGGATATTAGGGATGTCATCTGGCCGGAGGACATGAATGTTTTTTATGCTTTGGCTGGCGGAGTCACGACCATTCACACCATGCATGGTTCGGCCAATTCCATCGGAGGGAGAGGCATCGTCCTCAAACTCCGATGGGGAAAGAGTGCAGAGGAGATGATATTTAAAGGAGCTCCTCTCACTATCAAGTGGGCTCTGGGAGAAAATCCCAAGCAGAGCAACGTTGCGACTCCCGGGCAAGCCCGCTATCCAAGGACTCGCATGGGTGTAGAGGCTTCGATACGATATGAGTTCGAGAAAGCAAGAGATTATGTGCGGGCTTGGACGGAATATGAAAAAGAGATCGAAGCGGCCAGGAAGCAGAAAAAACCTGAACCCTTGCCTCCGAAGAAAAACTATCGATTGGAGGTGATCGGTGACGTGCTCGAGGGGAAATACTTGATTCGCTGTCATGGCTACCAGGCAGAAGAGATGCTTTCCATCATGAAGCTCTGTAATGAATACGGGGTGAAGCTGGTTTGTTTTGAGCATGGACTCGAGGGATACAGGATAACGAACGAATTGGTGAAACACGGGGTGGCTGTCTCGACTTTCGCCGATTACTGGGCCTATAAGTGGGAAGCATATAACACCATGCCGCACGCGGTGGCCTTGATGGCCAAGCGAGGCGTTTTGACTGCCGTAAATTCAGATGATGCCGAGAGGATGCGGCGTCTGTTCCATGATGCGGCCAAGGCGGTGCGTTTTGGAGGACTTTCCGAGATCGAGGCGCTCAAGACCATCACCATCAATCCAGCCATCATCATGGGCATTGACCAACGGACTGGAACCATAGAAGAAGGGAAGGATGCGGACCTGGCCGTGTTCAACCGCCACCCTTTCGATCCTTACACCATATGTGAGATGACTCTGGTGGATGGAGAAGTCCTGTTCGACCGGGCAAAGTATCTGGAAGAGAGAAAAAAAGCCGAAGAGGAAAAAAAGGAAAAAAGAGCTGAGGCAAATAAAGAGAAAGAAAAGAAAATCGGAGAGGGGGTATGACCATGAAAAATAGCGCAGTATTTTTTACGGCGGCTCTTCTTTTGGTGTCTTCACTTGCAGCACAGCAGGGAGAAGGGAAGATTTTGATCAAAAATGCAACCATCGTCCCAGTGGTGGGAGAGACACTCCAGAGAGGGGATTTGCTCATCGAAGATGGAAAGATCGCTGTCTTGGCCGATGAGATCCCGGCACCAGAAGGGACGAAGATCCTAGATGCCTCGGAACTGTTCGTCTATCCTGGTTTCATCGATGGATACACCCACCTTGGCCTGGCCGAGATCGCTGCCATTCCCAGCACCGTGGATGTGAGGGAAATGGGCAGAGAAAATCCAGAGCTGAAAGTGGCCTGGGCCATCAACCCTCATTCGGTGCATTTCAGAACATCACGTATCAACGGAACGACCATTGTTCTGGTCGCTCCTTCAGGAGGGACCTTTCCGGGTATGTCGGCTCTGGTGAAGATGGATGGATGGACCATCGATGAAATGTTGGTCAGAGAAGTAGCGACATCCTTTATCAATTTCCCGATCACACCACGGCCGCCCAGAGGAGCGAGAATCGGCCCCCAGAGAGAAACCACTATGGATGTCACATCCAGACTGGTGGAGAAGATAAAGGAATATTTGAGGGAAGCACGGCATTATCTCGAACTGAAAAAATTGGCGGCAGAAGATGAAAAAGCCGGGATGCCGGATCTCAACCCTAAATACGAGACATTGGCACCTGTTCTGGAAGGAACTCTGCCTGTGATCATATCGGTTGAAAAGGCCAAAGATATCGAGCTGGCCATAGATTTTGTCCAGGAGGAAAAGATCAAGGCAATATTCAGAGGTTGTGCCCAGGGATTCAAGGTTGCCGAAAAGATCAAGGAAGCAGGAATACCTGTGATCATCGATGATCTGTACACCGGGCCTTCTGAACCTGAAGACGGTTATGATGCCCCCTTCAGGAATGTCGTGGAGCTGGCTAAGGCGGGAGTGACGATCTGTTTTTCATCTGGTGTCGATCCCTCCATCAGCAAGGATTTACCATATCATGCTGCGAGAGCTGTAGCTTTTGGCCTGGACTGGAAGGAGGCCATAAAAGCCCTGACCATCAATCCTGCAAAGATCTTCGGGATCGATGACCGGGTGGGAAGCATCGAGGTTGGCAAGGATGCTGACCTCTTCATCACCACAGGAGACCCGCTTGATTTGCGCTCCGAGGTCAAGCACCTGTTCATCGATGGGAAGGACATAGACCTTTCCAACTGGTGGGAGAGTCTATACAACATCTGGAAGGAGAGGCCGATAAAAAAGTAAGCGCTTCCTTAGATTTCAAAACCTAAGGCTCTTGCTTGACCCCGAGATCCAAAAACAGCTGAGCCCTTGTCGTTTTTGGATTATATCTTTGGCTTTTTCTAAGCTGATCTTGGGGAAACTGGACAGATTTCTTATAGGGATCGGGGGAAGATCAGACTGTGTATGTCGCGGACGCCGCTGAAACAGGCAGATGTGCCCATAATGACAGCACAGATGATACAAAATATGACTTTTTCATGGCGGGTCTCTCCTCTAGCTGAAAGAGCCTGCAATCATTAAGGTATCCTCAGCAAAGACGATACAGTTTTCATCACTGCTCTTCAGGCGGCATCGCTTTAGGGGCCAGAAAGCTCTTTTGCGGCTATTCGTTTATTCCGACCAGATCGAGCATAAAGGCATATTCCAGGGCCGTTTCTCGCAGCCTGCGGAATCTTCCTGAAACCCCGCCGTGTCCGCCCTCCATGTTGATGTGAAAAATCAGAGGATTGTCATCCGTTTTCAGCGCACGCAGCTTTGCCACCCATTTTGCAGGCTCGAAGTACTGGACCTGGGAGTCATGGTAGCCGGTCGTTACCAGCATGGCCGGATAGTCTTTGGCCTCCACATTATCATAGGGGGAATAAGAGAGCATATACTCATAGTACTCTTTTTTATTGGGATCGCCCCATTCGTCGTACTCACTGGTGGTGAGGGGAATGCTGGAGTCAAGCATAGTCGTGATCACGTCGACCCAGGGTACACTCGCTATGATGCCCTTCCATAGATCCGGCCGCATATTCACTACCGCGCCCATCAGGAGGCCTCCGGCGCTTCCACCCATGGCAAAGAGCATGTCTGGATTGGTGAATTTCTGCTCAATCAGGTATTCGGCACAATCGATGAAGTCATAAAAGGTGTTTTTCTTGTTGAGCAGCTTTCCTTCTTCGTACCAGTAGCGGCCCATCTCAGAGCCTCCACGGATGTGGGGGATGGCATAGACAAAACCTCTGTCCAGGAGGCTCAAACGGACTGAGCTGAACGTCGGTTCCCTGCTTGCTCCATATGAACCGTAGCCATGGAGAAGGAGGGGATTGTTGCCGTTCTTTTCCAGACCTTTTCTGTAGACAAGGGAAATCGGGACCTTGGTGCCGTCTCTCGCAGTGGCATAGTGTCTTTCGGTGATGTAATTATCAGGGTCGAAATCGCCCAAGACCTCTTGTCGCTTCAGGAGGATTTTTTCCCGGGTGTTCATATCGTAGTCGTAGGTAGAATTGGGTGTAGTGAGCGAGGTATAGCCGTAGCGCAACAGGTCGGTGTCGAAATCCGGATTCGCGGATATGTATGCTAAATAGGCTTCTTCTCCGAAATCCAGATAATGTTCGGATCTATCGGCCCATTTGATGATTCGTAACTGGGTCAGGCCGTTCATCCGTTCACTCAGCACCAGATGATTCTTGAAAATTTCGAATCCCTGCAGCAAGACGTCTTCCCGGTGAGGGATGATCTCTTTCCAGTTTTCTTTGGTCGTCTGATCCACGGGAGTTTCCATCAGCCTGAAGTTTTTGGCATCCAGATTTGTGCGGATGTAGAATTTGTCTTGAAAATGATCCACACTGTATTCGTGGCCCATCTCACGGGGCTGGATCACCTTGAATTCCCCGTCAGGGTTGTCAGCATCCAAAAACCTGTACTCGTTGGATAAGGTATGCCGTGAGACGATGAACAAATATTTTTTCGATTTCGTTTTATACACTCCTGTGTTGAAGGTTTCATCTTCTTCCACGTAAATTTCTTTGTCCTGAGAAGGATCAGTGCCGAGCACATGTTTCATGATCTTGTAAGGGCGCAGTGTGGCGGTATCCTTGAGAGCGTAGAAAACAGTCTTGTTGTCGTTGGCCCAAGCGGCACGGCCTGACGTATCAGGGATCTGTTCATCCAAAACCTCACCAGTTTGCATGTTTTTGAAGTAGAGGGTGTATAACCGTCGGCTGACAGTATCTACTCCATAGGCGATCAGGGTGTTGTCGGAGCTCGAGGAATAGCCTGCGACACTATAGAAGTCATGTCCTGCTGCCATTTGGTCGACGTTGAGAACGACTTCCTCCTCTGCTTCCAAACTGCCTTTTTTCCGGCAGTAGATGGGGTATTCGCCTCCTTTCTCATACCGGGTATAATGGTAGTATCCCTGATCTTTATAAGGAACAGACATATCGGTTTTCTTGATTCTTCCCACCATCTCATCGAAGAGTCTTTCCTGAAAATCCTTGGTGTGGGCCATAGCCGCTTCCTTATAGGCATTCTCCGCTTCCAGATAGGTGATGACCTCAGGGTTATCCCTCTGGTTCAGCCAGTAGTAGTCGTCGATCCGGGTGTGGCCGTGGGCTGTCAGCTCCTTGGGTGTTTTTTTAGCTACTGGGGGCTGCAGCGTTTCGGAAGGAGCTTCTGCCTTTTCAGCTTTTCCGCATGCTGAGTAGAAGAAGAACAAGACAAAAAGAAAGGCTCCAAAGGTTATGAGTTTTGTCATTTTGGAAAAGGATGAGTTTTTCATCGAAACCTCCTGTTCGTCAGAAGAATTATGATTACAGAATTTTTGGCTTATATCAAGGAATTTATGTGTTTCGTAAGTCTCTCCAAATCTAGGATAAGGGAGGATCCCTCTGTCCCGGGAATTGCCAGAGACCGCCATGGTGTATCGGATCATGGGAATAGGAATACGGATCCGAAAATGATTCTAGAATTTGACCAGCGTTTTTCCGAAGCTTTTGCTGGTGAAGAGACTGAGAAAAGCTGGGGCAGCATTTTCGATGCCATGTACAACGGTTTCCTTCCATTGGATCCGTCCCTGTTTGATCCATCGGTTCATGTCCTCAGTAAAATCAGGCAAGCGGTCATTGTGGTCAGAAACGATAAAGCCTCTAAGAGTCAAGCGTTTGGGAATGGCAGAGACCAGATTTCGCGGTGCTCGCGGGGGGCGTGTAGCGTTGTATACGGATATCATTCCACAGAGAACGATACGACCGTGGGTGTTCATCAGCTCGATGGCTGCTTCCAGGTGAGTGCCACCTACGTTGTCGAAATAGATATCGATACCTTCTGGACAGACCTGGCGGAGATCTTCAGCGAGGTTTTCTGTTGTTTTATAGTTAAGCGCAGCATCTATGCCAGCCTCCTCAATGAGCCAGGTGATTTTCTCCTCCGAACCCGTGCTGCCCACAACACGGCAGCCTTTGATTTTTGCGACCTGACAAACCAGAGAACCCACTGCTCCTGCTGCTGTGGATACAAAAACGGTTTCTCCTTTCCTCGGATTCCCGATATCCAGCAGCCCGACATATGCGGTAAGTCCTGGTATTCCGAGAATTCCCAAATAGCTCTGAACAGGAGCCGCATCAGGATCGATTTTGGCCAGATCTGATCCATCCGTCACGAAAAACTCCCGCCAACCCTTGTCGCTCAAGACATAATCTCCTTCTCGAAACTGTTCGCTTCTTGATTCGATGATCTGTCCGACAGCCCCTCCTGTCAAAGGTCTTCCGATCTCGAATGGAACGATGTAGGACTCTCTCTCCCCCATGCGTCCCCTCATATAGGGGTCCACCGACATGTAAGCGTTGCGTACCAGAATTTGTCCTTCTTTGATTTCTGGCAGCAGGACCCCTGCAAGTTCGAAATCGTTTTCTGTAGGCATGCCCACAGGACGGCTTTTCAAGTGAATTTCACGGCTCAATGTTTCTGCCATTTTCGTTTTCTCCCTTCGCATTTTCCGCGCTTCGGACGCTCAAAAAATGCAATCGTGGCATGTCCCAGTCCGCTGCAAACATTTCCGGATCATTTCCCATTTTGCAAACAGTTATCTTCATTTTTATCGAATATTGTGGAGTCATTCATCATATATAAACTTGTTGGTGCAATCAAGGATGATCATCCGCATGCGAGGGAGAGCGGGTGTCTCGTTGGGTTGACATTGTGGATGATTCCAAGAATAATGAACTTTCATGATATGGAGGGACTTTATGGCCAAAAAATTCTTTACCAGACTCTTCTTAATCTTATTTGCTGTTTCAGTTATGGCTTTGTCCTTTGGCTGTGCAAAGAAAGAGCCGGCTGATCTGGTTCTGAAGAACGGAAAGATTGTGACAGTGGATGAATCGAATCCGGAGGGCGAGGCCCTGGCAGTCCGGGGGGATACGATCGTGGCTGTCGGAACCGATCAGCAGATCGATGCCTACATCGGAGAGGCCACCCAGGTGATCGATCTCGATGGAAAGCTGGCTGTACCAGGTTTTATCGAGAGCCATGGGCATTTCACAAGCATAGGTCGGGCCAAGATGCAGCTAGACCTGATGCAGGTCGAAAACTGGGACCAGGTCATAGCCATGGTTGCAGCGGCTGTAGAAAAAGCTCAATCCGGAGGGTGGATTCTGGGGAGAGGATGGCACCAGGAAAAGTGGAATAAGGTGCCTGAGCCCAATGTCGAGGGGCTGCCTTATCACCACAGCCTGAGCGAGATCTCGCCCGATAATCCTGTTTTGCTTTCTCACGCCAGCGGACATGCCTCCTTTGCCAATGCCAAGGCCATGGAGCTGGCAGGGATAACAAAGGAAACGCCCGATCCCCCGGGTGGGGAAATCGTCAAAGATCCAAATGGAAATCCCATCGGTGTGTTCCGGGAGACCGCACAGGGATTGGTCAGAAGAGGCATGAGTCAATATATGGAGGAACGCACCCCAGAACAGGTCGATGCCGAACAGAGGAAAATTATCGAATTGGCGGCTCAAGAAGGTTTATCAAAGGGGATCACCAGCTTCCATGATGCGGGTTCCTCTTTTGGAACCATCGATCTCTTCAAGGAGTTCGCAGAACAAGACAGACTGGGCCTTCGACTCTATGTCATGGTGAGAGTGGATAACGAGGAGCTGGAGGAACGGCTTTCCGAGTACAAAATTATGGGGTTGGGAAACAACCACCTGACAGTGCGCTCCATAAAGCGTTCGATCGACGGAGCGTTGGGTCCTCATGGAGCTTGGCTGTTGGAACCCTATGCGGACCTCCCTTCCAGCGCAGGATTGAATACGTCTGCTGTAGAAGATATCCGGGAAACCGCCCGTATAGCCATCGAGAATGGTTTTCAGCTTTGCGTGCATGCTATCGGTGATCGAGCCAACCGGGAGACTCTGAATATTTTCGAGGAAGCCTTCAAGGCTCATCCGGAGAAAACAGGCCTGCGGTGGAGGATCGAGCATGCCCAGCATCTGCATCCCGATGATATCCCCAGGTTTGGTCAATTGGGAGTCATCGCTTCCATGCAAGGCATCCATTGTACATCGGATGCGCCGTATGTTCTCAAAAGATTAGGAGAGAAGAGAGCAGAGGAAGGAGCTTATGTATGGCAAAAGCTGATGGAGACCGGTGCCGTCATCTGCAATGGGACGGATGCTCCGGTGGAGGATGTGGATCCTCTTGCTTGTTATTATGCTACGGTTACCCGAAAGACCAAGGATGGAAGCTCCTTTTTTCCAGACCAGAGATTGAGCAGGGAAGAGGCACTGCGTTCTTACACCATCAATGGAGCCTACGCTGCATTCCAGGAAGACATTTTGGGCTCTTTGGTCCCCCAAAAGCTGGCTGACATCACCGTGATCTCGAAAGACATCTTGACGATTCCGGACGAGGAAATTCTCGAGGCTGAGGTCCTTTACACCATTGTGGGTGGAAAAGTCATTTACGAGAAATAAATCGAAGCCCTCTTTCTGGTAGACTTTCGAACTGAGCAAAAGAGGGAGAAGAACTCGACGATCTTCGTTCCATCAATAGGAATTCCTCAGAAGGTGCAGGTTTCCGATCCTTGCTCGCCTGAGCCCAGCCTTTCGTGCCGCGTTGAGACATCTTTCAGCATGATTGCGGGAGGTGGTGGGAAGATCCTGCATGGCGAATTGTGGGTGGAAAGCCAGCAAACTGTATGGAATATCAGGATCCAGAGAAGCGATGAATCGTGCGATCTGGTCTATTTCCTCACCGTCTATATATCCAGGGATAAGAAGGGTGGATGCCAGAATCAAGGGGGGGTCGCGGCGTTGAGGTATAAGCCCTGCAAGATATTTGAGATTTGAAAGTGTCCGGTGGTTGGTGACACCGCAGAGAGCGTAGTGGAGCCTGTGATCCCAGGCTTTCAAGTCGAACTTCACATTTCCTCCGCTCTCAAGGGACAGCTCGGCGGCTTTTTCCAAAAGTCTGGGGTTCATGGAGCCGTTTGTCTCCCAGCAAATGCGGAGAATGCGGTCCTTTCGTTTTTGTGAGGCCATTCCAGAGGCTTTTATGGCGTAGGGAAGATGAGGCGTCGGATCTCCACCGAAATAACAGATACAGGATGTCTCCTCATCTACACCATTCACGATGAATTCAAGATCCCTTTGTTCTTTTTTTATGGAATAGTTTCTGAAGTGCCAGTTCTGACAGAAAAGGCAGTCGAATGTGCAGGAATGGAAAAACACGGCTAGATTCTTATATCCGTATTCAGCACCTCTCGAATAAGAATAATCAGGATATCCGCAGTCCGTTCCTCCTGGACATACCCACGTGCCGACACAATTGGTTGGAAGAGGGTCATCATACCAGGAGAGGTTTCCCTTTTTAGGTCCTCCGCCCACAAGCTTTCCCTCTCTGTTCACTCTTGTCCCGCAGTATCCCTTACCTTCAGGTGGAATCTGGCAATTGTTGACACAGAAGGAGCAGGTGATGCCCTGATCCGACCTAGGAGGAGAAGGAGGAAGTCCAAAGGACTTCCTCACCCGGGCATGGACACTATCAATGTGGGACTTGACTTTATCGAAGTGATTCCGGATACAGTTTGCACAAACATTGAGAGGCGAGGAGATAAGAATGGATTCTTTGCCGCATTGAATGCATCGAGCCATGGTTCTACTGTATGCGTCTGCTTGTTTTTCAAGTAGGCTGTTCCTATTATATAATGTTCATCCATAAAATCGTAACTTCGTTATCGCGTTGAAACCAGCCGCAATGAAAAAAAAAGTTTTTTTCCAGAACAGCAGGGGAAACAGGCTGTGCGGAATCATATCCGATCCAACCGGGGATAGAAACTTACCTATTGCGGTCTTGTGCCATGGCTTCACCACAAGCAAGAGCGGCCGCACGTATGTGAGACTCGAGAAGATTTTTAACCTGAGGAAATATTCTACCTTTCGTTTCGATTTTTTCGGGCACGGGGAGAGCGAAGGCAAGTTCGAAGAGATTACGATTTCAGAGGCAGCGGATGACGTAAAAAGTGCCGTCCGATTCGTGAAGGATGCGGGTTATACAGAGATAGGACTCATAGGATCGAGTTTCGGAGGATTTGCCTGCCTTGTCGCAGCAGGACAAACAGAGGATATCTTCCTTTTAGCTTTGAAGTCTCCGGTCTCCGACTACATGGGGCTGCTTCTTGCCCAAGACCAGGATATAAACATACAAGAGTGGAAAGAAAAAGGTTTCATCACCGTCAAGGGTATGGATGAACAGAGTCTCAAACTCAATTATTCCTTTTTCGAGGACGCACAGAGAGCGGATGGTCTTCGATTCGCCAAGAATATAAAGGTCCCGACCCTCATTGTGCATGGAGATCGCGATCAGACCGTCCCGCTGGAGCAGAGTCGAACAGTGTCAGGCCTGATTCCTGACTGCTGTCTGGAAATCATAGAAGGAGCGGATCACACCTATTCGAATCCCCGGCACTTCGAAAAAATGCTGGATTTGATTTCGTGCTTTTTTTTTGGAATCGGTCCCTAGCTGTGAACACCCTCTATCCTTAGGAGGGAAGGAATGTTTTGTTTTCTACTTGGTCAATTTAACAACCGAACCACATCTGCCTCAGCGAGGATCTGGATGAATTCCGAGACCTTGGACACGGGCACCGGTTCATATTCTGCACTCACCGCGTTACGGATATCCAGGACACTTCGAGTTCCATCGATGAAGTTGAGAATCTCGTAGGCCATACGGCTGTCGAACCCGGGGAGAAGTCGAAAAAAATCGACATCTCTGCCTTCAAGCTTATCCTGCAGGTAGCCCCAGCCCAAGGGCCCTTTGAGAGCAGGATTTCGAGCAGGTATCGCCTTGGCGGCTTCTTTTTCTTCTTCTGTCAGAGAGGTTTTCCGTTCTTCGGTCTCTCGTGCTTCACAGCTTAACGCATAAAATTTTTGGAGGTCCTGGAAACTTTTCGCTTTCCCCTCTTCGATTTCTCTGATCAAGATATCGATATACCGATCCACGGATTCATCTCTCCGGGAATAACTTTTTACACTCTCCAGAGTTGCGATCGCTCTTGTGTATGCCTGTTTGATAAAATTCAAAGCTTCCTTGTAAGCTTCGTGAATGGAATGACCCTGGGCTTGATTTAAGCAATCGAAGCTTCTTTTCAGCTCTTTTATTATCCTTGACTGGGTCCTGTTGAAGACTTCCCCTGCCAGCCTCCGTGATTTGTGCGGGCAGTCGTCGGAGAGATAAACAGCGGCAGCAGCAGCCAGGAAACTGGATCTTTTGAGTTGAGTGGGATCGCAAATCTCTGGTTTGTCGCCGCTTGTATGGTAATAACGGTCGGGCCAGACTAAAAAGAAGACCATCGGGACCCCGAGCAATCCGTCGTTGAAGATCCACTGGTCGCTTCCACCCACATAATCCGATATCCTGTATCTGAATGCATCCCGGCTTCCAGAAAGAGAATAGACTGGATAAGAAAATCCTCCTCTATTCATCAGGGCTTGCACATTGTGGGCGGCGACGAATTCGGTAAGATTGATCAGAACGTCGTTGACATAATGGGGCCTCGAGTGAGGAGTCTGGTGGAGAAAAAAGGTAGAGTTGTTGTCATTGAGATACTGTCCGACCATATCCAGGTTAATCCCGGCCACTGTGTTTTGGACGATCTCGGGATGGGCAGCTGCATAGGCAATGCTTCCGCTCATCTCAGGAACCCAGAGAAAACGGAGAGTTCTCTTGGGAGGTTTTATCTTTCCTTCGCCGATTAATCTCTTCAATGCCCTGGCGATCTCGAGGAGGCAGGCGCTTCCGCTGGCATTGTCATTGGCCCCTGGCTTGTAATGGCAGAGATGGGCAGTGAAGAGGATTTCCTCTTCTGCGAGGTCGGTTCCGGGAATGGTGGCCACCACATTTTCATAGTGCCAGGGATGGATCTCCGTTTCGACTATGGCGCGGACAACGATTTTTTCCCCTCTGAGAAGCCGGTCCCTCAATTCTTCTCCCCTGCGGTGGGAGAGTCCGAATCCGAAGGTCGGGGTTTTGGTGCGGATTCTGATGCTGCTCACATTGTCAGGCTCATCATGAGAAAAGCGCGTATTGATGACGAGAACGCCCAATGCTCCATATCGGTCTACGGCAAGGCTGGCCACTGACCCGATGTTTCCATAGGCCAGGACAATTTTCCCTTTGACTTCGATATTTTCATAGTCTTCAGGGGATGTCCCTACTCCCGCATACGCCAGCGGTGCTTTTACATCGCAGCTCTGACTGGTTATGGCCAGGGAGACCGGAATCTCCGAATAGCTGGTGAGCTTTTCCTCGTAAGGTTCGACAATCCACAGCTCCGCAAATTTGACATCCCAGGCTGGCCTGGATTTATACATGTAGTAATATTTTTTTCCATCAGCGGGATATCGCTCAATTTTCGCATCGCTCAGCCCGAATGTTCTTGCCTTTTGAACAACCCATTCTGCGGCCTGATGGTAGCTTCTGCTGGGCTGAAGCCTGCTGTGGTGTGCGATATGCCTGATATAGTCCAGTGCGAGCTCTCCCGATATTTCATTATTCAAAGCCCTGATCTCTTTTTCGGATAAGATCGAGACCGAGTTTTGAGAATAAGAGATAAGGGAAAGTAGGAAAAAGATTGACAAAAAGAAGCAAAGAATTTTACTCTTCATCGGTTCCTCCTTTGAATAAAAGGTGCTTTTGGATCAAATGGTGGATTTTCTCGGCGGTCTTTCTGTAGCTGTCGATATCCTTTCCGAAGGGATCCTGGATGTCCCAGAGGATGAGCTTATTGGATAGAGACGGAAAACGGTTTTTTAGCGTTTCGAAGACATATAGGTCCAGGACGATGATGCGGTTGAAAGTTATTATCTGAACCTCAGCAAGATTTTTCGTTTTGTGTTGGGAGATATCCGTGTCGTATTCTTCTTGCAGAACTTTTATGGCCTCGGGCGCCGCACCGTTAAAGACCGGGGACAATCCAGCACTTTCGATCCTTTCGCTGCTTCCTATAATCCGTTTTGCCAGTCCTTCCGCCATAGGGCTTCTGCATGTGTTTCCATAACAGATAAAAAGTATGCTCATGGTATGCTCAGTTTACCTGTCCTTTTCTTTGAAATCAAACAACCGCAGATAGTCCGGGGATGATTTTAGGTGAATGTATTCTTTAATCAGGAAACGATGAATGGTTCTGGTCAGAAGATGTTTTCTTCTACTTTGATGATGTCGAGAAGCATCTGGTTCTTTTCCGATCGGCTTTCTCCTACGCTGGTCACATAAATGGCCGGACTGTCGACTACTGGACATTTGGTCTCGCAGATGCCGCATCCCGTGCATTGATCCAAATCTATCACCGGAGCGATGGGTGTTTTGATCACGCCTTCCGGCCGCTCGACTTCGATCTTTATGAACTTTATGGCTTTGGGAGAAACGGGACAGTGTTCCTCGCAAACGATACAGGGATCGCCGAATTTCCAAGGGATACAGCGGTTTCTGTTCACCCAGGCTGTGCCAATTTTGAGTTCGTTTTTCTCCTCGATGGTGAGCTCTTTCAGCGCCCCTGTAGGACATACCTGTGTGCAGAGAGAACAGTAGTAGTCGCAGTAGCCGATCTCTGGTACCAGCATCGGCGTCCAGATACCTTCAGGCCCCGCTTCTGTGAGCGCTGGCTGGAGAGCGTTAGTGGGACAGACCTTCATGCACTCCCCGCATTTCACACATTTTTGGAGGAATTGTTCCTCAGGAAGAGCGCCTGGAGGACGAATCAGTTTCTCCGAAGCTCGTTGGCTGGCTGGAGTTATACGGAAAAACGGTACAGCAAGGAAACCCAGAAACGATGTGAAGATGAGTTTTCGGCGGGAAAGATTGACAGATTCGATACGCTCATGGGACAGTTTTGCTGGGAAAGAAATGGCATTGGTCGGGCATATGGCGCTGCAGGTAAAACAATAGATACACTCGGAGCTTCGCCAATCCTCATTAGGGTAGGGATTGGCTTGGGTTTGACAGTGAATGGTGCACAGGTTGCATTTGATGCATTTGTCCCGGTCAATCTCGAGTTTGAGCAGGTTCCATCTCGAGGCAATCCCGAGTAAAGCCCCCAGAGGGCAGAGGTACCGGCACCAAAATCGTTCCCTCGTCATGTTCAGTAAAACGATGCCGATGAATATCGTCCCGATGATGAAACCTTGAAGAAACACCATGTTGATGTCTGTGCTTTCAAAGAATTGGGCAAAGGTGTCTCCTATGGAAGTCAGGTTGAACTGATAGAGAAGTTCTGTCAGGACCGAAAAACCGTAGCTTGCGGCAGGAAGGATGCCTGTCACAAAAGAACGGTAGAGCAGGGAAAGAGGATCGAAAAAGCCCACCACATCCAGGGTGAACACAGCACTCACCAGGACGAAAGCGAGAATATAGTATTTCCATGTTGTGTTGTCGTTCTTGAGTTTTTTCGGATGGAGAAGCTTCGTCTTTTTGAAGATGAAGGAGGAAAACTGGTGAATGCCTCCTAAAGGGCAGACCCAGCCGCAGGCGACACGTCCCAGGATTAAAGTCACCACCATGGTTACAGCAGCCAGAAGAAAGGCCCCAAAAAGTGCCCGGGAAGCAATGATCGTCGTTAGAGCGAGCAGAGGGTCCCAATGAAAAAATCCTTCTACGTTCGCTATGTAATCTTCTCCGGGAAAGCGGGTCCTCAAAAGAAGTATGAAGAACAAGCCGAAAAAGACAATTTGAGTGAGTATCCTGGCGGTTTGGATGATTCTGTATTTTTTAGACCGTTCTTTTTTCAATGTTCAGCTTCTCCAGATCGATTCTTCCGATACCTCTTTGGCTGGCCAGTTCCAGGAAACGCAGTTCTTCTGGCTTGATGTCGAAGAACGTAGCTCCCATTGCATCCACCGCCACGTAATCTACTCCAGCCACTACGGTCTTATACAGTTCGGCATCGGAGAGCCTTCCTCCCTGAGGTCCGTTTCGGACTAGAATGCGGTAGGCGTCCAGAACTGTAAGCACAGGTTTGAAAAATTTCGAGAGATCGATCATCGCATAATCGAGAGCCTGATGGAGTTGATTCCGGGCTCCCCCGATGGCTCCCAGCCAGTTCTTCATCCCCATGGTCAGCCGGGAGAGGCTGTGGGTTTTGGCAATAGGAACGTTGATGATTTTGTCCGCTTCGACAAAATCTGTATAGATCTTCCATTCTTTGAGCCATTCGCCGCTGATATCCATTTTTTTCTCATGGTGAGGATTGGGATAGGGAACTTTTGCCCCGGCTTCTTTGGCAGCTTTGGCAATACCTGAACGGGCATAGGTTCGTCTTGCTGGATTTATGGTGTTATCCAAAACGATCACCTCTTTGGCATCAGCCTCTTGACAGAGTTCCACCAGAGCTCTGACTACATCGGGATTTGTGCAGGCGGCCTGTTCCGGTCTTCTATCCCATCCGATATTGGGCTTGACGATAACGACATCTCCTTTAGAGATGAACCTGTTTATGCCACCCAGTGAAACAATGGCCTCCTTGGTGATCTGGGAGGGAGATTCACCTTGGATCACCGCCAGGTCAGGATAGCTTTGTGGCCGAGGGAGAAGCTGGGAAGGCACGCTCAGCAGTGCGCCTCCCACAGCCATATTTTTAATGAAGTCTCTTCTTTTCATTTATTATACTCCTTTACCGAGAGAGCTGATGTAGTTTGTAATCCCATTATAGATTCCCTGAGCTATGGATTGTCGATATTGAGGAGTCTTGAGCTTGGCTTCCTCTTTCGCGTTGCTCAAGTGGGAAACCTCAACGAGTACCGAAGGTGTCTCCACACCGATAAGAACCCAGAAAGGGCCTCCTTTGAATCCGAGATCTTTGATATCTTTATAGCTTTTGTTCAAGGTCAAAATCAGATTTTTCTGAATGCTTTCTGCCAGTTCTTTGGATTCCATGATTTTGCTGTTTTTAACGATTTTTTCCAGGATGGTCCTCATATCGCTAATTTTTTTGGTGGAAGTGGCGTTTTCTCGGGCAGCTATTTCGATAACAGACGGGTCATGGCTGAAGTTAAGATAAAAGGTGTTGACTCCCGAACGTTTTTTACTCGGGTTGGCATTGGCATGGACGGAGATGAAGAGATCGGCCTGTTTCTGGTTGGCGATGACTGTTCTGTTCTCGAGCGGTACAAAGATATCCGTTTCCCGGGTCATGATGACCTCCAATCCCTCGTGTGCATTGAGGAGTTTTTTCAATCGTTTGCAGACGTCGAGCACGACGGCCTTTTCCATGGTTCCGTCTTTTCCGATGCATCCGGGATCGGTGCCTCCGTGTCCTGGGTCGAGCACAATTCTCTGGATACCCAAGCCCAGCTGACGCACCATGCTGTAGCCTTCTTTGGTAGGTTGTGGAGGCAAAGGAGACTTTTCGGTCGAGGGCTCAGAGGCTGGCTCTATGGGGTAGATATCCAAGACGACTCTAAAAGGGTCGAAAGCCGGCCAAACTTGGAAACGTTTGATCTTGTCAAAATCTAGATCGGCGACAACTCTGACTGTACTGGGGGTCTTTTGAGCGATCCGGATCTGGCTGATATAGTCGTTCTGTACCAGATAAGTCTTGTTGTGGAGGATCGGATTCAGCTTTGTCTGATAGATATCCACATAGATGCGGTCAGGAGAGGGAAGACGGTTGAAGTTGTATTCTCGCAGATGCCCGACATCGACGACGATCCTGGTGAAGGTCGGGTGAGTGAAATGGCGGAGGTCATAGATTTCGACCCTGGCATCTTCCTGAGAGGAAGAGGAGATAGGAGAGGTCAACAACACAATAAACATGAACACGGAAAGAAACTTGTTATCCATCTCTCTCTTTATTCCTATTAATTCTATAAAATATATATAATATTGTCCAATCTGCCGGGATATCAAGCCCCGTATTTTTTGAGTTTGCCTGCATGGGCCAGCATGAGGGACAGAGCAGAGAGGGCTTGAAATCTTCCCAGATAACCTTGACTGCAATCTCTTTCAGTGAAGTGATTGATTCTGTCCGGCATAGCCGTTCGGGAACGGAGCATAAAAGGATTGGGATGCCAGGAATGAGATTTGAGAAAACAGGGAGTAGAGTGATCCGAAGTGACGACCAAAACATCCGGGTTCAGCTCGATGAGTCTGGGAATATGTGCATCGGTTTCCTCGATGGCCGCTTTTTTCGCCTCGAAGTTGCCGTCCTCCCCGGCAGAATCGGTTTTTTTGATATGGAGGTAGAAAAAATTGTAATGGGAATAGATTTCTTCTAAACGGTCGAAGAGATCGATTATCTCCGGGCCCACTTCGATAATGTCCATCCCTACGAGCTTGGCCATCCCTTTGTACATGGGATAATTGGCCAAGGCGGCGGGTTTGAGTTTGTAGAGATCCTGCAGGGAAGGGAGAGAAGGGTGTTTGGCGAAACCTCTCAACAAGATGGTGTTAGCCGGAATGGAGTCTTTAAGAAATTCGGTCACATCGTCCAGGAATGAGTTCACCATATCGGCTGAATTTCGTGCTTCTGGACTCAGAGGTTCGGTGTAGACCAAGGGTTTGTTCTCCTTTTGTGGGTCCGCATCGCTGAGAGCATCGCAAAGACCTTCGGAGCTGAATTTGACAACGAAGCGATGTTCTTTTCCAGGGTATAGAGTTATATCTGCATTGGCTCGAGATTTCAAAAAATCATTGATTTTCTTGCAGAGCTTTTCGTTTTCAGAAGTGGGAATCCTTCCAGCCCGTCTGTCAACAATGATGTTGTCTCTGAGCGTAGCAAAATTTCCGCGTGCGACCATGTCTTTCTCGCGGACCTCGACGCCCACTCCAAGAGCCTCTAATATGCCTCTTCCCAGAATATATTTTGTGGGATCGTACCCGAAGAGGGAAAGGTGGGCTGGTCCGCTTCCCGGCGTAATTCCAGGGAAAACAGGATCAGATATTCCACAGGAACTCTCTGCTGCCGCCCGATCTAAATGAGGAGAGCGGGCAGCTTCAAGGGCTGTTTTTCCTTCAACCGGCAGTCCTCCCAGTCCATCCATGACCAGGAGAATGATTTTTGAGGGTGTTTCGATGCTGAGTTGGGCGACGATTTTTTCCCGATCCATTCCTTTCTCCAGGAGTCAGGCCTTCATAACTTTCATAGTTGAATGAACGTATCATTATAAACAAAAAGTTTTCCATAAAAAAGTCCTCATGCCTTGAAGCCTCTTTGAATTTCACCCTTTTCAACACATAAATCCTCTGCTAGAATCATTCCATGGATACGGTCTTTGTCCTCGATTTCGGCTCCCAATATACCCAATTAATCGCAAGAAAGATAAGGGAATTGGGAGTATACTCCGAAATCCATCCTTTCGATCTTTCCCCTTCTCGACTGCACAAAGACAATCCAAGGGCCATCATCCTTTCTGGAGGCCCTCAGAGTGTATACACTCCGGAATCACTGACCGTCTCTCCGGATGTCTTCCGTATGGGTATTCCTGTTCTGGGTATCTGTTATGGACTCCAGATCATGACTCAGGTTCTAGGGGGGAAGGTCAAGGCTTCCCGGAAAAGAGAATATGGTTTTGCATCTTTGAAGGTGGTGGACACGTCGGGCCTTCTCTCTGGAATGAAAAATCATGGACAGGTTTGGATGAGTCATGGGGATAAAATCCATGATGTCCCTCCTGGATTCATCGTCTCCGGAGTGACCACAAACTGCGATGCAGCCGTCATCGAATCCAGAGAGCGGAAACTCTTTGGTGTTCAGTTCCATCCCGAGGTGATTCACACCACTCAGGGCATGAAACTCCTTTCGAATTTTCTTTTCTCTCAAGCAGGACTCAAAAAAGAGTGGAAGATGGGGCCTTTTATCCAGAGAAAGGTTGAAGCAATCCGCGATCTTGTGGGGGGGAGGAATGTCATCTGCGGGCTCAGCGGCGGAGTGGACTCTCTGGTCGCCTCCCTGCTTGTTCAGAAAGCTGTGAAGGATAACCTGTACTGCATATTCGTAAATAACGGTTTGATGAGGAAGGGACAATTCCAGGATCTCCTTTCAAAGTTCCGCCGACAATTCTCTCTGAATGTTATTGGAGTCGACGCTTCAGATTCTTTTTTGAACAGGCTCGAGAGGGTTATCTCTCCTGAGAAAAAGAGAAAAATCATCGGCAGGGAGTTCATACGAATATTCGAACAAGAGGCTAAAAAGATTGGAGGGATCGAATTTCTGGCCCAAGGCACCATCTATCCGGATGTGATAGAAAGCAATCCAGTCAAAGGACCCTCTTCCAAGATCAAATCCCATCATAATGTCGGAGGATTACCCAAGAATATCAGGTTCAGGCTCATTGAACCTCTTAAGGAGCTTTTCAAGGACGAGGTCAGAAAGCTGGCGAGGGAGTTGGGCATAGACCGGAGTTTTATCCTCCAACACCCGTTTCCCGGACCCGGCCTCGCCGTGAGGATTGTGGGAGAGGTCACATCGGAGAGACTCAGAATCCTGAGAGATGCCGATGAGATCCTTCTTCAAGAAATTAAAAAGGCCCGGCTTTATAATAAGCTTTGGCAGGCATTTGCTGTTTTGCTGCCGGTAAAATCAGTGGGAGTGATGGGAGACAAGCGTACCTACCAGAGAGTGGTCGTCCTTCGCTTGGTGCGGAGTGTGGACGGAATGACCGCTGACTGGTATCCTGCAGACACAAAGATTCTTTCCAGGATCTCAGGCCGAATCGTCAACGAAGTCAAAGGCGTTAACAGAGTCGTCTACGATATAACCACCAAACCGCCAGGGACGATTGAATGGGAATGAGCATGGAGTCGACTTTTATCCACCTGCACAATCATTCGGAATTCAGCATCCTCGATGGGGCCTTGAAGACCGCTGCTCTTGTGGATGCTGCTTACCAGAGTAAAATGCCGGCTGTGGCCCTGACGGATCACGGCAACATTTTCGGTGCAGTGAACTTCTTCAAGCAAGCCAAAGAGAAAAAAATCAAACCGATTCTCGGCTGCGAAATCTATGTGGCTCCGGAAAGCCGGTTCGATAAGAATCCCGATCAAAAAGGTCCCAGACACTTCCATCTTGTTCTGCTTGTCAAGGATGAAAAAGGGTACAGGAATCTGTGCCAGCTTCTTACCAAGAGTTATTTGGAGGGATTTTACTACAAACCCCGCATCGATAAAGAATTGTTGGTCAAACACGGCGAAGGTCTGATCGGCCTTTCAGGATGTCTCAAAGGCGAAATCAGCTATTATTTGAATTTAGGTCTGGAAGACAAGGCCGAAGAAGCGGCAGTGGAGTACGGGGCTTTCTTTGAACCCGGGGACTTCTATATTGAGATCATGGACCATGGAATCGAGGCTCAAAAGGAGGTGAACCCCAAGCTCATTAGGCTGGGGAAGAAGCTGGGCCTGCCTTTGGTCGCCACCAATGATGTCCATTATCTCCGCAAACAAGACGCGGAAAGTCATGACATCCTGCTTTGTATCCAGACGAACAAAAGGGTGACTGACCAGGAAAGGATCAGGTTTTCCACCCAGGAGTTTTACTTCAAGTCGAACGAAGAGATGATGGCGCTCTTCAGAGATATCCCGGAAGCGATCCAGAATACAACCAAAATTGCAGCGAAATGCAACTTCGTTTTTCCCCTTTCTGGATATTTCCTGCCGAATTTCAAAGCGCCGGAGGATCTTTCCTTGAGTGAGTACTTCGACAGGGTTGTCCGACAAGGTTTCGAAGAAAAGATGCAGGTGTTGTCATCCCTGATCGAGGGAGGAGAGCTTCCCGGTCGAAAAGTCTATGAGAGACGCTTGGAAAAGGAAATCAGGCTGGTCAAAGATATGGGATTCGAGGGGTACTTTTTGATCGTTGGGGATATCATCCGTGAGGCACGTTCGAGAAGTGTTCCGGTGGGTCCAGGCAGAGGGTCGGCAGCAGGAAGTCTTCTCGCCTTCAGCCTGGGCATAACTTCTATAGATCCCCTGGAATACGATCTTCTCTTCGAAAGATTTCTAAACCCGGAGCGGATAAGCCTTCCGGATATCGATATCGATTTCTGTGGCAGGCGAAGAGATGAGGTCCTTTCTTATGTTACCCAAAAATATGGAAGAGAGAATGTCTGCCAGATCATAACCTTTGGGACGATGGCGGCTCGACAGGCCGTTCGAGACGTTGGGAGGGCATTAGAAGTTCCTCTCCCCGAGGTGGACAGGATCGCCAAGATGATTCCGCCTTTCGGGCCAGATTCTTCTATTGAAGGAGCGCTGAAAAACATCCATCAACTTCGTGAAATGAGAGATCGAGATGCTAAAATAACCCATCTTCTCTCTGTCGCTCAGAAACTGGAGGGGCAGGTGCGTCATCCTTCCATACATGCGGCGGGGATCGTGATCACACCGAAACCACTCGTTGAATTCATGCCTCTGTACCAGTCCGTAAAAGGTGAAATAACGACTCAATTTCCGATGGGAGACATCGAAGCGATAGGGCTTCTCAAGATGGACCTTCTTGGACTCCGTAACCTCACGGTCATACAAGATACGGTGGATTTAGTCAGGAGAGATAACGGTGACGGGATCGACATGGATCAAATCCCCCTCGACGATGAAAAAACCTTCGAGGTTTTCCAGCTTGGAAATACAGACGGAGTATTCCAGTTTGAAAGTGTGGGAATGAAGGATTTGCTCAGGAACTACAAGCCGGAGTCTCTGCGAGACCTGATCGCATTGAATGCCCTCTACAGACCAGGTCCATTGAAAAGCGGAATGACGGATGAGTTCGTCAAACGGAAGAACCATCCGGATCGCATCAGTTATGAATTCCCGGAGCTCGAGCTTATCCTGAAGGAAACAAGAGGCATTATTGTTTATCAAGAGCAGGTGATGCAGATCGCCACAGAGCTTGCGGGGTATTCTATGGCAGAGAGCGATCTTCTGCGCAAAGCAATGGGAAAAAAGATTTCTTCGGTCATGAAGGCGCAGAAACAGCGTTTTATCAAAGGCGCCAAGGAAAAAGGCGTATCCCAGGCGAAAGCCAATAAAATTTTCGAGCTGATCAAGAATTTTGCCGGATATGGATTCAATAAATCCCACAGTGCAGCATATGCCTTTCTGGCCTATCGAACGGCTTACTTAAAGGCCCATTATCCCTTTTATTTTTTGGCTGCACTCTTGACTTCGGAAGCCGAGAGGGGAGCGACCTCCCAGGTGGTTAAGTATATCAACGAGTGCAAAGACATGGGGATAGAAGTGCTGCCGCCCGATATCAACGAGAGCGATTTCAATTTTACCGTCTCTAAAGGAAAGATTCGGTTTGGGCTCTCGGCTATCAAGAATGTTGGTGAAGGCGCTATACGTGCTTTGATTAAAACCAGAGAGAAGAAAGGCGGATTTAAGTCTCCATTCGATATCTTTGGCGGGGCAGACCCCAAAACTCTGAACCGCAAAGTGATCGAAAGTCTGATCAAGGCAGGTGCCCTCGATTCCTTGGGCTGGAAAAGGTCTCAGATGTTTCATCTTGTGGATAAGATGATCGACTATGCCCACGATATGCAAAAGATCAACTCCTCGAAGCAGAACCTCCTTTTTGGGCAAAGCCATATCGAAACACCGCATATTCCTCCCGAGGTTCAAGAAATGAGGGAATGGGACGAGCCCCTCTTTCTTTCATACGAGAAGGATGCGTTAGGCTTTTACATCACCGGTCATCCTCTGACTCATTATGGGAAGCAGCTGAACAGTCTGGTTTCACATTCGATAAACCAGCTGGATGATGAGAAGGACTTCAACAACGAGATAAGACTTGCCGGCATTATATCTTCTGTGAAGCCTTTGAAGACGAAAAAAGACGAGAGGATGGCTACTCTGATACTGGAAGATTTGAGTGGCCGCATCGAGGTAGTCGTTTTTCCAGACAGTTACAAAAAATTTTTTGAATATCTGCGGGAAGATCGGCTTGTCTGGATAAAGGGAAAGTTTTTAGGCGAGGGAGAAAGCCGAAGAGTTCACCTGTTGCAGATTATGCCATTGGAGGACGCTTTTCAAAAACAGGCGAAAAGAGTGATATTCAGGATTTTTCTTCCTGGTATCGAGGAAACCGCTTTTGAAGAGTTGAAATCCATTCTGGACAAAAACCAGGGGAGTTGTCCTGTTCTTTTCGAACTCGAGAAGCCTCATTCTTATCGGATGGTCGTTCAATCGAGAAATATTCAGGGAGTCGTGCCCTCTGAAGAGCTCATCAAGGACATCGAGCATTTGCTCGGGGAAAACTCTGTCTATGTTGAATACTAATGGGATCAGACACCTTGGAATATAGATAGATGCCTTACAAAGTTATCATCGCCGATGACTCCCCTTCTGTCCAGAAGATTATCCAAATGTCTTTTCCTGCCTCAGAGTTCGAAATATTTGCTTTCAGCGATGGGAAAGAATTCGTTGATTCTCTCAACCGGGTTAGACCGGACGCCATCCTCTTGAACCTTTCCCTTCCAGAAAAGGATGGCTACGAGGTCGGAGCCTTTATTAAAAAGCAAGAAGAATTCAGGCAGATTCCGCTCATATTGTTGAAGGAAGCCTTCGAACCTCTCGATAAAGAGAGAGCGGCCGCTTTTGAGTACGATGAGCTCATTCAGAAGCCTTTCGATTCGCAGATGTTGGTCCAGATGGTGCGGACTATGATCGAAGGACAGAAAATCCCGAATACCCTTCCAGAAGAGCCTGTCTGGGGTGAAGAGTCCCCAGAGGAGCGAAGAGTGGAAACGGATGAGAAATTCAGACATCTGGTCAAACAAGAAATCCTTGATGTGGAAAGAGAACTGGAAAAACGGATAAAAGCTAGGATACTCGCAGAGCTCAAAATGTGGCTCATTGATTACCAGAAGAAGTAGTCCCCCTTACACGAATACGAAAACATCTGCCCTGATTTCAGACCCATCATTGTTTTTGAACCTGCTGCTCCGAGTTGAGTCATGGAGGCACCTCTGACCGAGTTGGATACCCTCGAAGAACGGCCGGAATGCCTGGGCCAGGCTGGATCGGAATCTTCAATAACCGCTTCAACCATCCCTGAAAGTCACATTTATCCGGGGAAAAGAGATGCTCACCTTATTCAGAAAACAGAGGAAAAAATATCATTAAATTGGTAAAATAAGGCTCTGATATCGAAGGATAGATAGAATGATGAAAGAAAAAATCGTTTTGCCCAAAGCTTATGATCCGGAACCGGTTGAAGATAAATGGTCCTCATTCTGGATTGAAGAAGGTGTATTTACGCCGAAAATGCCTTCTCCGGAGAAAGTGTTCTCGATGGTTCTGCCTCCTCCGAACGTAACGGGATCGCTTCATATGGGGCATGCGCTGTGTTTCACTTTACCTGATATCATCGTTCGATGGAAGAGGATGAAAGGATACAATACACTGTGGCTTCCGGGAACGGATCATGCCAGCATCGCTGTTCATAACGTGATCGAGCAAAGCTTGGAAGAGAAAGGCCTTTCAAGGGAAAAGCTGGGCAGAGAAAAGTTTCTTGAAATCGCATGGGATTGGAAAAACAGATACGGTAGCATGATCGTGAACCAGCTCAAGAGGCTCGGGGCTTCTCTGGACTGGACGAGGGAGAGATTCACTTTAGACCGCGGCTTTCAAAAAGCAGTCATACGCGTGTTTGTCGACCTTTACGAAGAAGGACTTATTTATAGGGATTATTATCTGGTGAACAGATGCCCACACTGTGGAACTGTCCTTTCGGACATCGAAGTTGAACACAGAGAGCTGGAGTCGAAGCTTTATTATATGAAGTATCCGGTTAAAAATTCGAAAGAAAATATCGTTGTGGCCACAACCCGCCCGGAAACGATGCTCGGGGATACAGGGGTGGCTGTTCATCCAGAAGATAAACGCTATACCAAGTATGTGGGAAAAAAGGTTATTCTTCCTCTTCAAAACAGGGAAATTCCTGTCATTGCTGACGAACAGGTAGAAATGGAATTCGGTACAGGGGCAGTTAAAGTAACGCCTGCACATGATTCTGTAGATTTCGAGTTGGGGAAACGTCACCATCTTGAACAGGTTATCGTCATCGATGGGTCTGGAAAGATGACCAAAGAGGCTGGTGAAGATTTTGAAGGATTGGACAGGTTTGAGTGTCGACGCAAAGTGCTTGCCCGTCTTGAAGAACTGGACCTCATCGAAAAGACAGAGAATTATCGGCATGCAGTCGGTCACTGTTACCGCTGTAAAAGCATCATCGAGCCCCATTTGTCCTGGCAGTGGTTCGTCAAGATAAAGCCTCTTGCAGAGGATGCCATTCGTGTTGTCGAGGAAGGGCAGATCGAATTTATTCCTCCCAATTGGGCCAAGACCTATTTTGAGTGGATGTACAATATTCATGACTGGTGCATTTCTCGACAGTTGTGGTGGGGACACAGAATTCCAGCCTGGTATTGTCAGGATTGTGATGAGGTAATCGTGGCCGAATCGGCTCCCGATCGTTGTCATAAGTGCCGGAGCCAAAATCTTATCCAAGAAGAAGATGTTTTGGACACCTGGTTCAGCTCAGCGCTCTGGCCCTTTGCTACGATGGGTTGGCCGGAGGAGACCGAAGACTTGAAAACGTTCTATCCGACAGACCTCATGGCGACTGGATTCGATATCATATTCTTTTGGGTAGCCCGAATGATCATGATGGGGCTTAAGTTTGCCAAGGATATTCCTTTCCGCCATGTGTTCATAAATGGCTTGGTCCGCGATTTTAAAAGACGCAAAATGAGCAAATCCGAGGGGAATATTATCGATCCTCTCGAAATGATGGAGAAGTATGGAACGGACGCATTGCGGTTCACCCTCGCTGCCTTGGCCATTCCAGGAATGGATATCTCTCTCAGCGAAGAGCGAATGGCGGGCTACAGGGCATTTGTGAACAAAATCTGGAATGCATCTCGTTTCGTTCTGATGAATTTGGAAAAACCGGAGCTTAAGGTCGAAGAGAAAGACCTGACCCTGGCCGACAGATGGATCAGGAGTCGGCTGACTAGAGCCATCGGTGACATGGATTCTTCATTGGAGGACTATAAATTTTATGAGGCCGCAGACAAAATCTACCATTTTGTCTGGCACGAATTTTGTGATTGGTACATCGAGCTTTCCAAGCCGAGCTTGGAGCAGGGAAACCAGACAAGTCTGGCCGTTTTAGTGGATACTCTGGATCAGATTTTGAGGCTCCTGCATCCGTTCATGCCCTATGTGACAGAAGAAATTTGGCAGCACGTTCCCTTCTCCGATAAATCCTTGGCTCTTGCTTCCTTTCCTGCAGCAGATTCTCGCTTGAGAGACAAGAACTCTGAAGCGAGCATGAAAATTCTCCAAGGTGCAATAGTCGAAGTGCGAACTTTGAAGGCCGAAAACGGGATTCCGTTGAAAGAAAAGATCAATCTTTTGGTGAAGTGCGCCGGAACAGAAGAACGGATCGTGGACAAACATCGGATCTTTTTTAAATCTTTGGCCAACGTCCAGAATATAGAATTGCTCGACGAGCTGCCAAAAGGGCAGAAATTGTTGAAGGGAGTTTCAGGGTCGATAGAAATGGCAATTCCACTCGAGGAAGGATTGATCGACTTCGAAAGGGAAAAACTCCGCCTGGAGAGAGAAATCGCTCGAATAGAAACAGAGATCGAGAAGATCGAGAAACGGATGCGCAGTAAAGGCTTTCTGGATAGGGCACCCCGTGATATTATCGAAGAAACAAAAGAGAGATTGGAAGAACTTCGAGCCCGGAAGAGAAAACTCAATGAAAATTTGGAGCACATTCTCTTGTTGATGTAAGCATTCCTGGATGCTTTCTGTGATAATGGCAAACTAGAGAATTGTTGGTGAGTTTTTGCGCAATTTTCTTTGTCTAACTCCACAATTTATTCTATATTAGTAATGCCCATTGAAGTCATGATAATCGGTAAAAAGATAATTCGGGTCGAATCCTGTTCCTCGACCAATGACCTGGCCAACGAGAAAGCCCTCCGGGGTGAGGAAGAAGGCACCGTGATCATTGCCGAAAATCAAACGGCAGGCAGAGGAACAAAGGGGCGTAAGTGGTTTTCTGTCAGCAAAAAAGGGCTCTACCTCTCCATAATCCTTCGTCCCCGAAGAAGAGATCTCTCTCTGCTTCCCCTTGCATTTGGATTGGCTGTGAAGGATGCTCTTTTCGAGGCAGAAAATCTTGCCGTAAGGCTCAAGTGGCCGAATGACCTTGTCTGTGCTGGAAAAAAACTGGGTGGCATATTGTGTGAGGCAAGCTTTTTGGGCAATGAGATGAACCACGCGATTCTTGGGATTGGCATAAATTTGAATCATGACTATGATGATTTTCCCGAGGAATTCCGTTCTCAAGCTACCTCCTTGAAGCTTTTGCTCAAAAAATGTATCGACAGGGATGATTTGCTCTCCAAGACCTGGGGGATATTGGATGATTGGTATCATTTTTTCCTTCAAGGGAATGATCTCCAGATCGTTAGAGGCTTCGAGGACAGCTCGATTTTCTCTATAGGCGAAGTGTTGGCTTTGAAAACAGAAAAGGAAAGATGTAGAGGGGAATACGCTGGAATTGACCCGCAGGGGCGGTTGATACTGGTAGATGGCGGAAGAAAGCGCACCCTCTTGGCTGCAGACGTCATCGATATCGACAAGGAGTCTAAGGAGGACTGAAATGCTGTTGGCAGTGGATATAGGGAACACAAACATCGCTTCAGGGATATTTGAAGGAAAAAGCCTGATCCAGCACTGGAAGATCAGAACGGAGAGGGATAAGACCAGCGATGAGTATGGGATCGCACTGTTGAATTTGCTCGCCCTGAAAAAACTCGATCCGAAAAGTATAAAATCAGTTATTATCTCCAGTGTCGTTCCTCCTCTCACGCCGGTGTTTCAGGAATTGAGTCAAAATCTTTTGAAAATAAAACCTATGGTTGTAGGCCCAGGTTTAAGGACCGGAATGCCTATACTGTATGAAAATCCCCAGGAAGTTGGAGCGGATAGAGTGGTCGCGTCCGTAGCTGCGTTCGAGAAATTTGGAGGTCCAGTGATCGTCGTAGATTTTGGGACAGCCACCACTTTCGATGCCGTTTCCGCTAAAGGAGAATATCTGGGAGGCTCTATTGCCCCGGGCATTCAGATTGCTGCAGAGGCTCTGTATCTGAAGACGGCTAAACTCCCCAGGATAGAGATCAAAAAACCTCAATATGCAATCGGGCGAACCACAGTGACAAGCATGCAGTCTGGACTGTATTTTGGCTATATCGGACTCATTTCCAATATTATCAGGGAGATTTCTAAAGAACTGGGCGAAGATATTAAAGTGGTGGCCACGGGAAGCTTCGCTTCTCAGATTTTTCCCGACCTTCAGATCATTTCAGAACTCCATCCCCATCTCGTTTTGGAAGGCCTCAGAATCGTTCATGACCGGAACAAGGTGTTATGAGCGGAAAGAAAAACGAATCAAGCTTTTATTTTCAGACGATTGCGCACTTTTTTTTCCAACAGCGCGGTTCGCCTTTTTTCCTCTCCTCGAATGAACTGGATGCTATCGCAGGCTGGAAAGAGAAAGGAATCCCTGTTCAAGTGGCCCTCGAGGGGATAAGGGATTGTTTTGCTTACCACAGGAGGAGGAAGCCGGGCCGGAAGAACAAAATTCATTCTTTGGTCTTCTGCCGTTCATTTGTCCTCCGGGCATTCGAGTTTTACCAAGAGAGAAAAGTGGGGAGTGGCTCGAAAATAATCGCTGAGGGTGAGAGGAAAAAACGATTGGGAAAAGCAGTGGATAGCTTTTTAAAAGGCTGTCCTGAAGAGCTTAAGGAACTGAGAGAAATATTTTCTCATTTAAAAAAAATGCTCTCCAGGGAATTTGATGAGGACAGACTCGAACGGATTGAACAAAAGGTGGAGAGATGGTTGATCAGGAATGTATCGGAGTCAAAAAGAGACGAGATCCGCAGTGAGGTGAACAGAGAATACCCGGATGAAAAAGGACCGGAACATACCCGTATTCTCGAATTGAAGATCATCAAGCACATGCGGGAAAAGTACAAAATCCCCCACATCTCTCTGTATTATTATTAGATCCGAATGTCATTATGATTCAAAAAGTTCTCTCTCTTCTCTCTCGGCACAAGGAAGGGCTGAGCCTGGCAAGGATAGCCAGGGAACTGCATCTTTCGCCGGAAGAAAAAACTCTGCTCAGAAAAAGAATAAAGCGGCTCGAAAATCAAGGAGTCATCCTGAAATTGCGAAAAAGATACTTTCTCCTTCCCCGGACGAACATCGTTCAGGGAACATTCACAGCCTCCCCCAGAGGATTTGGATTCGTTATCCCAGATGAGGAACATTTGGAAGATATTTTTGTCCCAGCGCGGTTTTCCGGAGGAGCCTGCCAGGGGGACTTTGTTGAGGTGCGGGTTAGGGACAAAGGTAAGAGAGGCAGACCAGAGGGAAGGATTATCAGGATTCTGCGCACAGAAAAACAGAGCTTGCTGGGCCTTTGTCATGTCCGTTCAGGACAGGCCTTTATTTTGCCTTTCGGATCACCCTCCGCTCAGGAACTGCCCATAAAGTGGTCAGGGGCGCATGCTCCAAAGTCAGGTGATGTCGTTAAAGTCGATAGAAACACCTTGACCCTGGAGGAAATCCTCGGACCCCTTGAATCTCCGGGAGTGGATATAAAAGTTGTCATCGAAAGGTACAATCTAGAGGCCCGGTTTTCTGAGGAGGCTCTTGAAGAAGCTGAGACGATCTCTCCGGCCCTATCCTCCGAACAACGGAACAACCGGACGGACCACACCGATTGGCCCACCATCACGATCGATGGGGAGGATGCACAGGACTTTGATGATGCGGTCAGTATCAAATTTACGCCAGAAGGACACTATCTCCTGGGGGTGCACATCGCGGATGTTTCTCATTATGTCCTCCCAGGCACTGCTCTGGACAGAGAGGCTTACAGGAGAGGAACCAGCGTGTATTTTCCTGACTGGACTCTTCCTATGCTACCGGAGAAGCTTTCGAATTTTGTATGCAGCTTGAGGCCCAGAGAAGAAAAGGCCACCATTTCGGTAGTCATGGAGATAAACAACAAAGGAGAAGTCCTGCATGCAGATTTTCATCCCTCGTTGATCCGGACTGTGGAAAGAATGACTTATGGATCTGTGTTCCGGATTCTGAAGGGAGATGAAATTGAAAAGAAAAAATACGCCTCTCTGGTGCCTGAACTGCTGAAAATGAAGGACTTGACACAAGTGTTGAGGAAAAAGAGGATCAGAGAAGGGAGCCTGGATTTCGATCTCACCGAACCGGAACTTGTATACAAAGAAGGGAATTTGTACTCGGTGGTTCCGTTTGAATCAAACGAAGCTCATCACATCATCGAGGAATTCATGGTGGCAGCTAATGAATCTGTCGCTGTCTTTCTTTCCTCAAAAGGGATCCCATCGATCTACCGAGTTCATCCTCAGCCTTCGCCTGAGGATTTAGATGGTCTCCGAAAATTGCTTGAGCATTTCAATATCTATCTGCCGAAACCACAAAAAGTGACTCCAAAGAATCTGCAAGGAATATTGGCAGAATCCAGGAATAGGCCTGAAGAAAAATTCATTATTCTCCAGGTGCTCAAGAGTTTACGATTAGCGGCATACTCGGAAGAGAATATCGGGCATTACGGCTTGGCAAAAAAAGAATATACCCACTTCACGTCTCCCATCAGGAGGTATCCGGATCTGGTCGTTCACCGCATATTGAAGCATGTTCTCGATCGGGGCAAGGTAGAAATCGAAGGATTATCCTCCATATCTAAATTTTGTTCTCAAAAGGAGAGGTCGGCGGAAGAGGCCGAAAAAGATTTGATTGAATGGAGAATTTACAGATTCCTGAGAGGCAAACTAGGAGAGGAATTCGAAGGGCTCATTGTCGACATAACCAGAGCGGGTTTGATCGTAGAGCTTGACGGGTATTTTGTGGATGGTTTGGTTCCCTATGGCGACCTCGGTGGGGACTATTTTTATAAAAAATCTGAGAAGGTTCTGATCGGCAGAAGATCGGGCAGAACATTCGAATTGGGCAGCAGAGTCAAAGTCATTCTTGTTTCTGTAGACCCGGCTCTCAGACGGATGAATTTGATTTTTGTTCCTTGAACAGCGGCTGCAGGCAAGAATCATGAACATGAATAAGAAAAAGGTTAAGGAAAAAAAACATTCAGAAGGAGAAAGGGAGGGCAAAACATTTCGTTTTGATGCATGGATCGAAGGCTCTTTTCCTGCGAGAGAAGAACCTGGTTCGGTATTATTTTACCATCAAGAAAGAGAAGGAAGCGTGCGGGCCTTCCTCTATTTTTATGAAGATCGTGAAAAAAGAGAAGAAGAGGCTGCTTTCGTCCAGGTGCGTTTGCCTCTTCCTCTTCCTCTCAAGTGGAAAGACAACTTTTTGTTGAGAAGCCCGGATACAAAAAAAATATGGGCTAAGGGAACGGTTCTCGATCCCTTCTCCGAAAAGATCAGTCGGAAGTTGAGAAAGAGAAAATTGGAATATTTAAAGCAGCTCCTCGGTGGAGAAAAAGATATGCTTCTGGCGCTCTGCCGGTCTAAGAGAATCCACGGCTTATGGGAAAAGGAAATGATCCGATTTAGCTCTCTTTCCATGAGAAAGCTTGTCAGCTTGAGTCAGGAGCTTGAAGCTGAGGGGAAAATAAGGATCCTCAGTTTTTCCCCTCTTTTCGTTATCTCCCAATCGAGCTTTTCATTTCTGTGCGAAGAAATTCTCGATTATATTCGTCGATTCCACGAAAAACATCCGGATATGACTGGAGTCCACAAGGAAAAGATTAGGAATAGATTCGGCCTCCATCCCCGAATCCTCTCTCTGGCGTTGAGATATCTTATACAGGAAAAGCGCATAAAGGAAATGGACGATCGAATGGCGCTTTCCGATTTCAAGATGACACTGCTTCCAGAGGAAGAAAAGATTTTAGAGCAATTAGAGGAAATGTGTCTCAAAGGCGAGTTTCGATCTCTTTCCATAGAGACTCTCCGGAAATCATTAAACCTGTCATCCAAGCGTCTTCACAAATTGCTCATTCTTTTGATGGACCGGAAAAAGGTCGTTTTGAGCAAGGACGGATTCATTCTTCATTCCCGTTGGTTGGACGATATCATCCAGACAATCCGAAAATCTGGGAGGAAGGAACTGACGGTTGCGGAATTTAAGGACATGAGCGGTTTATCCAGAAAATTCGCTATCCCCATTCTGGAATTGCTCGACCAGATGGGAGTCACGCGAAGAAGAGGATCTGTCCGGGAAATTCTTGACTCCTACAACAGGAAGCCATAGCCCAAAGGGTCGTCGGGATCGATATAGAATTCGTTTCTTCCTATGATATATGCGCTTCCTGTTATTTCTGGGATGACGGCATTATAAGGACCGCAGGCAGCGGTTTTTAGGATCCGCCCTTTAAAACATGTCCCCAAAATGCTTTCTACTGCAAAGCTTTCGTTCTTATCAAGCTCACTCCGGGCATGGAGTAATGCAGCTCGAGCGCTGACACCCGTACCTGTGGGACTCCGATCTAGTTCGCCGTCGGCGAATATGCATACGTTTCGGCTGTGATTATCAGGATTTCGGGGTGGTCCGGTGAATATCGCTCCATACAAAAAGCTCAGGTCCTTTTCAAAGGGATGTTGGGGCTGACCGATTTGCTCAACAGCTCTTTTGACCCGTTTTCCAATATCGACGATTCTGGATGCTTCTTCTGGAACGAGCTCGAGCCCCAGTTCTTCAGCCCTGCAAAACGCATAGAATGCTCCCCCGAAAGCAATGTCGAATCCGACCGGTCCAACTCCTGGAATGTCGACCCTTTGATCCATAGCGAAAACAAATGATGGAACGTTCTGAAAAGAGATCTCTCGGACTCGGCCTTCATGGACGAGGGCACGGGCTGTCACTCGACCTGCCGGAGTATCGATAGCGATTGAACTCGCTCCTTCAGTTCGCGGGGTGAGACCTGTTTCCAAGGCTGCTTTGGTCAATCCTATAATTCCGTGGCCGCACATGGTACTGAATCCCTCATTGTGAAGGAAGAGCACGCCGAATTGCCCATCCTGAGTCACAGGTTGGGTAAGTATACACCCGTACATATCCGCATGACCTCGAGGTTCCCATACTATGGCCTTCCGGAGATGGTCGAGATTCTTCTGAGCATAACGGCGCTTTTCCAGGATCGTATCTCCAGGAATTTTGGGTATTCCTTCCAGAATGACCCGCAAAGGTTCTCCCGCAGTGTGGACATCGATCGTTTTGATCACTGTCCAGCTCGTTGGAGGCATCCATTTTGGGGACATGACCTTCCTCCTTTTAATCTTGACGATCCAAGTTTACCAACCCAGGTCATTCATGCTCGAATTTCACAGTTTGAAATCGGTCCCATGATCGAGTTCTTTGGCCCGCCGAAGAACCAGCGCTGCCACTGCTATATCTTGTACTGCAATCCCCACCGATTTAAAGAGAGTGATCTCCTCATTGGATTCCCTGTTCGGGATCCGACCAGCCGCGACCTGTCCGATTTCCCCATGAATATGGGATTTGCTCATCAGTTTCTTTTTTAGAGGAATGATCAGGTCGCCTGCTTCTTCGAGGCTGGCAGAGAGGGAATCAACCACTATTTTGGAACGCAGGATGGTGCGTTCTGGGATTTCCTGCATGAGTGGAGTATAGGAGCCCACTCCGTTTATGTGTGTGCCTGGCTTCAGGTCCTCATCCTGAAATACAGGAACTGAAGATGTGGTGGCACAACAGATGATATCGGCATCAGCAACTGCTTCTGTTGGAGAGCGAGCTACCATTATTTCTGAGGGGAAAGGCCCCTCTCGTTTTCGGATCTCCTCTGCAAAAGCCTCAGAGGCGCGGGATTTTGTATCATATATCCAGGCCGCCTGGATGTTTCTCGTACAACACACGGCTTCCAATTGAGTCCGTCCTTGTATCCCTGCCCCTATGATTGCCGCTGTGTGAGCATCCTCTCGAGAAAGAAGATCGGTCGCCAGCCCGGATGCAGCACCTGTCCGTAAAGCTGTCAAATAATTTCCATCCATCACTGCCGCAGGCTCGCCCGTCTCTGCGTGGCAGAGCATTACCAGAGCATGGACGGTCGGCAGGTTGGATTCGGTGTTCCTGGGGAAAACGGATACGATTTTTACGCCCAAAGATTCATCAGTGGACAGATAAGCGGGCATAAAAAGAGCTGTTCCTTCTTGTTTTTTTACGGGAATCTGAGTTCTCAGCGGTAAATCGACCTCACCCAGAGAAAGAGAAATGAATGCTTGTTTTACCGATTCGATAGCCTGGGTCATGGTTACCGATTGCTGTACATCCTGGTATGAAAGCAGTTTTATGTTCATATTGCGCTCCTTTTATACTGTCCTTTTTTCCACCGTTTTTTCTCTTTTTTTAAACCTCTCATAGACAAAAGGACTCAAGTCAAAGGAGGTTTTACCGTCGAGAATAAGTTCGCTCAGAAGCCGCCCGACAGCAGGTCCATGCTGGAAGCCATGCCCTGAAAACCCAGCAGCACATACAAATCCCTGGACCGTTGGGATCTCTCCTATGATCGGATTTTCATCAGGAGTGTTCGCATAAAGGCCTCCCCATCCTCTCAGGATTTCTGCTTGCTCTAAGACAGGAATCCTGTGAAGGGCTGCGGCGGTTACTTTCTCAAGAAAGTCCCGGTCCACATGGGTGTGGAAGCTCGAGGGTTCTGAAAGATCGGTCATCCCCATGAGGATTCCCGGAGGGTAGCGTTTAACATAAAACAGGATATCCTGATCGATGATCATCGGCACAGGCCCAGGGAGGGAATCAAAGGCCTTTGTCACGAAGACTTGGCGTCGGTAGGGTAGGACAGGCAGATCGAGACCGACCATTCGAGCGATTCCGGCAGCCCAGGCGCCGGCAGCGTTCACTGCGGTTCTGGTGGAGATTGAACCTTGTGTTGTCTCCACCTCAGTCACTCGGTTGTTTTTTATTCGGATACCGGTCGCTTCTGTTCGCTCTTTCAAGGTGATTCCCAGTTTTCTCGCCTGGTTTGCTATAAACATCGCCACCTGATAAGGATCGACATATCCGTCTTCGGGACCAAATGTGCCTCCCCTCAGGTCCTTCACATTCAAATAGGACCAGCGTTTTTTGATCTCGTCTGGCCGTAGAATATGGACTGGAACACCATTTTGACGTTGGATTTTTACGTTTTCTTGGAATTCCTCCCAAGTCGCTTGTTTTTGTGTCAGGAATAGATACCCCACCTGATGAAAACCGATCTCTGTTTCGGATACTGTTTGGAAATTTTTGATCAGACGGATAGTCTCCTGGGAAAGTCGGATATTGGCCGGGTGAGAGAACTGCTGACGGATTCCACCGACACAAAGCCCTGTTGATGCCTGTGCCAGGAGGTCTTTTTCTAGAAGAATAACGTCTTTCTGGCCTCTTTTGGCCAAGAAATAGGCTGCAGAAAGGCCAATGATTCCGCCTCCGATAATAACGATTTCAGCGGAATCCTTTTTTCTTTTTATTTCTTTTTCTTCTTTTTCGGCTCTGCTTTTTTGTCCTCTTTTTTCTGTTGACCGAGGGCAGATTGGAGCTTCTCAGCGAAAACGCCGAATTTTGCCGTTTCGGCAGAAGGCACCTTGAATTCTTCTTCTTTTTCCTTCTTATCGGAAACGACCTTTTCTCTGTCCTGCTCCCCTTTCGATTTAACGGCAAACAGGGCCTCGAGCTCGGATTCTTCCAGCTCTATCCGCTCTTCGATAAATTTTTTCTCCCCTTTTCTCCGGCGCGGAACAGGCTCTCTCTCTGGGGTCTCTCTTTCTTTCTTTTTTTTCTTCTTAGGTGGGGGTTCTTTCTTTGGCTTTGCCTTGACCTCTCTTTCAAGCATTTCAGGAGGTTCAGCCGGTTTTATTTCTTCTGGCGCTTCTTCAACGACTTCTTCGACCACGATGATTTCTTCCTCTGGTTCAGGAATAGAGACTTCTTCTTCGATGGTTCCGATGGCCAACTGGGCCTCCTCTGCGGCTTCCTCTCTTTTTTCAGATACCCTGATTTCTTCTTGCGGGACGGCCGCACCTTCTCGCTTCGTTTCAGGCAGAACCCTTTCCTTTTCTTTGTAAAAGAAAATCCCCTTCTTTTTTTCGGACTTTTCGAATTCAGGGGTTCCGAGCAAAACCTTTTCTACATCTTCCTGGGTGGTCTGTTTCAGCATATCGACCAAGTGGAAAGCACGCAAATAATGGAGAAAGAGATTTTCTCCTTCCAGACCAAAGTGATTGAAGATCAAAATGAGCAATTCCTTGAGGTCCCGTTTGTCCCTTTTCTCATACAAAGAGAAGAGTCTGGTCAACGTATCCCTTTCCAGATGGATGATTTTGTTAGGAAGGGAGAAGGTGAATCTCTCTTCTCCCGTATCCGAAAATTTGTCCTTTTTCAGGTCATACCTAACATCGGGAACAGAAAGCTTTTTTTTAGATTTTTTAAGCCAAAAATTAAAGGTACCGGGCTCCTGTTTTTCCAGAGTCAAACTTGCACCTTGCGGCACGTTGTTCTTTTCATAAAATTCCTTTAAACCCAGCAATATGCCCTGGGAAGGATAAAAATAGACCGTATAGTCTTTCTCCTCCTCGGTATTGATGAATGTGTATTCTCTGAACTCGGATAATGGTTTTTTCAGGCTTTTGGGCATTTTCACACCGCCCGAGAGTATTTCTCTCCATGTCAGATAGATTTTCAATGGGAATTTTGGCGGATTGGTTGTTTCTGTTTTTCCTTCTTTTTCTAATGGCGGGAGCTTTGCATGCGGTGCTGAAAGAGGCAGTCCTTTGAGGAAGCTGTCCAATGTCTCCTTGAGGTGCCATTTTCCCCAGCCTTTCGGAGATACAAAAACAAAGTCTTTTTTGTAGGTCTTTTCGAAGGCATGGTTCAGGCTCAGACAGGTGATATCGAAAAGGTCATTATCGGGAGTTTGTTTGAAGAATTGTGTGCACAGCTCTGTTGTTGCTGCCGACTGTTTGGTCTCTTGGAAATACTTTTTGATTTCTTCTATTTTGTTTTTTGGAATTTTGATCTGTTTTTGTTTCAACTGCCAGAAATCGTTCCAGTTGAAAAACACTTCGGATTTGGAAAGGGCTCGGCCGAGATTTTTTTCCAGCCTTTTAAGGTCCTTATCCGTCATCGGCACTTGATTGAGCCTTGGATCTTCCTCTTTTTTCAGAACCTCCGGCGTCAATCCTTTTCCCTCGCAATCACTGGGGATAAGCACCTGGGTTTTGGTTTTTTTCATGTAATCGATGTGCTTGCGAAACGGCCCTCCGCCTGTATATTCCACTTCCAGCATTTCACTCTGGAAATTTTGATAGGTGATTTTGTTCAGCACTTTGAGCACAACAGAACCTTTAAAGTGATCAGCTCCTTTGCTGCTGATCAACAGTGGCTCATCATATTCTTTATAGATGAGATCTCCCACCTCATACTTGCAAAAGGGATCATAAATTTTAACTTTTTGTTGCAGCTGGCCGGACGTTTTCTTGAATGCGAGTTTTTCGGCAAGCTCCCGTAGAGTCAGTGCCTTGTCTGTATGAGACAGTTCTTTGTCCAGGAAAACGAGATCGGAATCAGCGATTTTTGTGTTTTCGTTTTCTTTTTTCATTTTTTTGATATTCTACACTAATAATAATACCATAATGGCTTTTTGAACATGAAGCCTATTTTCAGCCTGATCGAAAACGATAGATCTCTGAGAATCGAGAATTTCGTCGGTGACCTCTTCTCCTCTGTGAGCGGGGAGGCAGTGCATGAAGAAGGCATTCTTTTTTGCTTGGCCCATCAATTTGCTGTTGACCTGATAAGAGGAGAAGATTCGTGCCCGCTTTTCCTTTTCACTCTCTTGTCCCATGGATGCCCAGACGTCAGTATATACAGCATCGGCCTCTTGTACAGCCTCGGTTGGATCTGGCGTGAGGAAGACCCGGAATCCCGTATTTTTTCCGTCTTGTTTCGCCTTTTCGAGAATTTCGGGATTCGGTTCGAATCCATCAGGATTAGAAATGCTTATTTTTGAGCCGATTTTCGCCGCAGCAAAAAGGAGGCTGTGGCAAACGTTGTTTCCGTCTCCGATATAGGCCAGCTTCGTATTGGCCAAATCGCCCAGCTTTTCTTTGAGAGTGAAAAAATCTGCCATGGCTTGACAGGGATGGAGAAGATCGGTCAGTGCATTGATAACTGGTTTATCGCTGGCCTGAGCGAGCTCGACTGCGATGTGATGAGCGAAAGTTCTGATCATGATGGCATCTATCCATCTCTCCAGGTTTTTTCCCACATCATAAGGCGTCTCACGGGTTCCCATCTGGATGTCAGTGGGAGCCAGGTAAATGGCTTCACCCCCGAGTTGAAGCATGCCAGCTTCAAACGTCACCCGGGTGCGGAGAGAGGGTTTTTCGAATATCATGGCCAAGATTTTGCCTCTGAGCTTATCTTTGAATCGATGAGGTTTTTCTTTGATCTCCCTTGTTAAATCCATAATTTGACTGAATTGATAAGGTGTGAGGTCATGGATCGAGAGAAAATCTTTATGCATCTTCTCCTCCTGAGTGAGCAGCTATAATCTTGGTTCCTGAACGGTTGATAAGGGATGCTTTCAGATGGTTTGCCGACGTGATGAGAACCTCGTCGCCTCCGCTCCGAATATATTCGACAGCTGCCTCTATTTTTGGCCCCATCGAGCCGGGAGGAAAATGATCCTGGGAAAGGTACTTCAGTGCTTCGTCCACTGTCATTGATGGGAGGGGTTTTTCGTCAGGCTGACCATAATTCAGGTAAACCCGGTGAACATTTGTGAGAATGACAAAGAGCTCTGCCTTGACTTCTCTGGCAATCAGACTGGCCGTGAAATCCTTATCTATGACGGCCTCCACTCCTTGAAAGAGACCGTTGCCGTTGATGATCACAGGTATGCCTCCTCCTCCTGCTGCGATCACGATTCTCCCCGCATACACCAAGTCACGAATCACCCGTTTGGACACAATATCGATGGGTTTCGGTGAGGGAACGACTTGACGGTAGCCCCGGCCGGCGTCTTCGATCATATTCCACTTTTTTTGTCTTTTAAGCATCGCAGCCCGGTGTTTGGAATAGAAGGGGCCGACAGGTTTGGAAGGATTATTGAAGGCAGGGTCTTCTTTATCTACCACAACTTGGGTGATAAGTGTGGCCACCTCTTTGTCGATGGAGTTTTTCCTGAGTTCGTTGATGATTGCTTTTTCGAGCATGAATCCCATGCTTCCTTCGGTCATTGCGTCACAGACTTCCAATGAAAAAGGAGGAACCTTATTAATGCTTTCTTCCATTTGGATGAGGAGATTTCCAACCTGGGGTCCGTTTCCATGAACGATGATCAAATCGTAGCCTTTTTTGACCACATGGATCATCAAGCGGGCAGCTTTTTGTGCATTCTTCATCTGGTGCGTCTGCAGGCCTCTCTTGTTCTCGGGAAGAATGGCATTCCCTCCAAAGGCAATAAGGGCGATTTTGTTTTTCATCAGTAATCCTTGAGGACCTCCTTCAAATCTGGGCTGCCGATTTCTTCCAGCTCATAGGTGACACGGAGGATTTTTTTATTTGTCTGGATCAAGCGCGCGAGGTCGATCGGAGTGGCACCAATCACCAGGTCACACTCTGTTCTGTCGATGGTTTGGGTGAGTTCAGCGATTTGGCTGTCTCCATATCCCATTGCAGGCAAGACCTTGTCCAGGTGCGAGTATTTTTGAAAGGTCTCTTTTATACTTCCCACGGCATATGGCCTGGGATCCACTATTTTCAACGCTCCGTATTTCTCGGCTGCAACAATACCCGCACCATAGGTCATTTCTCCGTGGGTGAGGGTTGGCCCATCTTCGACAACCAGAACCGTTTTTCCGTTTATTTCTTCTCCTCCCTGAACAGTGATCGGCGATTTTGCACGGATCACTGTTGCAGCAGGATTGGACTTTTCAATGTTATTCATAACCGTTTTGATGTTTTCTTCCGACGCGGTATCCATCTTGTTGATGACCAGAACATCGGCCCGCCGGAGATTGGTCTCACCGGGATAATATAAAAGCTCATGACCGGGTCGATGCGGATCGACCACCACTATTTCAAGATTTGCCTTGTAAAAAGGGATGTCATTGTTTCCTCCATCCCAGAGGATAACATCTGCTTCCTTCTCTGCCTCTTCCAGTATGGCTCCGTAATCGACTCCTGCATAGACCAAGATTCCGTTCTTGATATGAGGTTCGTATTCTTCCATCTCTTCTATAGTGCATTCCTGTTCGATCATGTCATCATAAGTCGCGAAGCGTTGGACCTTTTGTTTTAGGAGATCTCCATAAGGCATAGGATGACGAATCACCACCACCCGATGATCCTTCTCTTTAAGAAGAAGAGCGATCTTTCGGGTGGTTTGGCTTTTTCCACATCCGGTCCGGACTGCACAGATGGAAATAACCGGAAGGCGGCTCTTTATCATGGTTTCTTCGGGGCCAAGCAAGATGAAGCTCGTACCTGTCGCCTGAACCTCCGAAGCCCTATGCATAACGTAGGTATGAGGAACATCGCTGTATGAAAAATAAACCTCTGATACATCGAACTTTTTGATGATGTTCGGCAGTTCTTTTTCTGGATAGATGGGAATCCCGTCCGGGTAAAGTCGGCCTGCAAGTTCAGCGGGATATTTTCTGTCCTCTATATCAGGAATTTGAGTCGCGGTAAATGCAGAGACTCGATAGTTATCATTATTCCTGAAGAAAACATTGAAATTGTGGAAATCTCTGCCTGCCGCACCCATGATTATGACGTTTTTCATTCTGTTTTCTCCTGTAGCCTGAAGTTTGAAAAAGAAACGCTTAGTATAATATAGCCCTGATAATTATTCAAGAAAATCAGGATCGGTCGAAGTTTAATGCTGTATTTTCTTTAGCCTCACACTTTAATACCGACACAGATTTGGAAACACGGGCTCAAATTGGACAAGGGAAGACGTTTCTTTTAAAATGAAGAAGCGAGGAGAGCACCTTAATGATTGGGATCATGTCCGATTCACATGACAATGTAGTTGCTGTCAGGCGAGCGGTCATTTTCTTTCAGAGCAGAGCATGCCATATGGTAATCCATGCCGGAGATTTTGTCGCTCCTTTTGCGGCAAGAGAGATGGAAAATCTTTCTTGCCCAGTTAAGGCTGTGTTCGGAAACTGCGATGGGGAGAAGAATGGGTTGAGAGATGTTATCAAAAACTTTGGCGAAGTCCGGGAGGCACCGTTTGGCTTCTCTTTTCTTGGTATGAAATATTTGGTCACCCACGTTCATACCTCAGTTGATCGATATGCATCTTCAGGCCATCATGATGTCATCGTCTTTGGACACACACATAAGGCAGACGTTCAGAGAAAAAACGGCGTGATCCTCATCAACCCCGGAGAGACCGGGGGATGGCTCTCCGGAATAAGTTCGGTTGCCGTATTCGATCCAGCGACAAAAGAAGCAGAAATAGTGACATTATGAACCAGGACGTGAATGGTTAAGGAAATCTCATAAATAGATAAATGGCAAGAGGAATACATCGGAGACAAAAGCCTGCCTGGCAAAAAATTCGAAAATCTTTTCCCTCTCCTTCAAAAAAGAAAAAGCCATCGAGCGGGAAAAGATCAGAAAAGTAGATTCATCAGCCTTTGGATTTTCCCAACGTCACTTCGGAGGAGAATACCTGCCTGTAAAGCTTGCGTCACGCTCGCCTTCAGGGCTCGGTGCTGCGCCTTCCAGGTTGGCCCTTTTCTTCGATCACGGCGTTGAAAAAGCCAACTCTAAAGTCTGGAGTGTTGACACATGCTGTCTAAATATTTAATATATATAGGCTTGGAGGCGTAGGCGCGTAGCTCAGTGGAAGAGTGCTTCCTTGACGCGGAAGAAGTCGAGGGTTCGATCCCCTCCGCGCCTACCACTAAAAGGAGCCTGTATTCGACAAGAAGGTTTGCAGAAGCGTGCACTTCCTTCCCTTTGAATACGCATAGACTTAATGACGGAACGAATCGGTGCAGGAAGATGCAAGTCTATTTTTCCAGACGGAATGAAGACCCTTTCTGACTTATCCAATCCCCTGACCAATGATTGATGCATAAGGTAGAGTTTCAATTGAGAGAGAAAAATTCTGAGGAAGCTCTGGAGATTCTGAGGCACAGTGCCAGCCATCTCCTGGCTCATGCTGTGCTGGAGCTTTTTCCGGAAACCCAGACTGGAATCGGACCTGCTGTCGAGAATGGATTTTACTACGACTTTTTGAGAGAGGAGCCTTTCACTCCAGAAGACCTGGAGGCCATCGAGAAGAGGATGAGAGAAATTGTCCAGAGGGATCTTCCCATCGAAAAGGTGGTGCTCACAAAAGAAGAAGCCCTTCAGCTCTTTAAAGAAAAGGGACAAGAGTTGAAAGCCGAGCTTATCCAGGAAAAGGGCGAGGATAGGGTGACATGCTTCAGGCAGGGAGACTTTATCGATTTTTGTTTGGGACCTCACGTGCCCTCTACAGGGAAAATAGAACATTTTACGCTGCTCTCAGTCTCGGGAGCATACTGGAAGGGAGACGAAAAAAATAAACAGCTGCAAAGGATTTATGGCACAGCTTTTTTCTCGAAAAAAGAACTCGAGGATTATCTTAAGTGTATAGAAGAGGCGAAAAAGCGAGATCACAGGAAACTCGGACCTGAGTTGGACCTGTTCAGTTTCAATGAAAATTTGGGAGGCGGGCTGATTCTTTGGCATCCAAAGGGATCGGCCATAAGACGGGTGATCGAAGAATATTGGTACGAGGAACATTTTAGGGACGGCTATGAAATCGTGTACTCGCCTCATATTGCCAAGCTCGATATCTGGCATCAAAGCGGCCATACCGAATTCTACGATGCCCTGTATCCCCCGCTTCTTCAGGAAGGGATTGAGTACGAACTGAAGCCGATGAACTGTCCTTTTCACATCATGGTCTATAACTCCAGGCCGAGAAGCTATCGGGATCTCCCTTTTCGGTGGGCAGAGCTTGGAACGGTGTACAGGTATGAAAGAAGCGGAGTCCTTCATGGACTCATGCGGGTGAGAGGCTTTACTCAGGACGATGCCCATATTTTCTGCCGTGGCGATCAACTCGAGGAGGAAATCAAGGGAGTCATTTCCCTTGCATTAAAGATGCTGAAAACATTTGGATTTGAAGAATATGACGTCTATCTGTCCACTTGTCCGGATAAGTATTGCGGGCTTCTCGAAGATTGGGACAAAGCCACTTTAGCTCTCGAGAGAGCTTTGAAGGACAAGGGCCTTGAGTATCGGCTGGACGAAGGAGCTGGAGTGTTCTACGGGCCCAAAATCGACATCAAAATAAAAGATGCGCTCCAGCGATCATGGCAGTGCACCACTATCCAGCTCGATTTCAACCTGGCTGAACGATTTGATCTCGTCTATATCGGGGCAGACGGAAAACAAAAGAGGCCTTATTTGGTACATCGAGCTCTTCTGGGTTCATTGGAAAGGTTTTTTGGTGTACTTATCGAGCATTATTATGGAAATTTTCCGGTGTGGCTTGCGCCCGTTCAGGTTGCTTTCCTTCCAATCGCGGACAGACACAACGGCTATGCAAATGCATTACAGAGGCGATTCAAAGAGGAGGGAGTTAGGACATTTGTCGATCTTCGGAGGGAGAAGGTTGGCTACAAAATCCGCGATGCGGAAACACAGAAAATCCCTCTGATGTGTGTTATCGGTGATAAGGAAGTATCTGAGCAGTCCGTCTCGATCAGAATTCATGGAGCTGGAGACAAGGGAAAGATGGATGTGAATGAATTTCTTGAAAAAGTCAAAGATTTGGTTAAAAATAAATCATTGACAGTAAAAATTTGAGGAGGTTAATCATCAGAAGAAGGAGATATCATCCTGGGGATAGAAAGGAAAAGCCCCACAGGGTTAACGACATGATCAGAGCTAAGGAAGTCAGGATTATCGATGAAAACAAACAGCAGTTGGGGGTTTTGCCTATTGCTGATGCTTTGGCCATGGCAAATGAGAGAAACCTGGATCTGGTCGAGATCGCCCCTCAGGCCGCTCCACCTGTTTGCCGCATCATGGATTACGGAAAGTATTTGTATGAACTCCATAAAAAAGCCCACGAGGCGAAAAAACACCAGAAGCAGGTCCAAATCAAGGAGATCAAATTCAGGCCAAAGATCAGTATCCATGATTACAGCTTTAAAATGCGCCATGTCGAACGATTCCTTAAAGAAGGAAACAAAGTGAAAATCACAGTGATGCTGAGAGGAAGAGAGAAGGCTAAGCCAGAATTGGCCCACGGTATCCTGGATCGAGTGTTTGAAGACATAAAGGAATTAGGCCAGCAAGACAGTGAAATTCGAACCCAACCCTGGGCTGTTTCGGTCCTGTTGAGTGCAATAAAGTCTGGAGGAAAAGATGCCAAAACTAAAGACACACAAGGGAGCCAAAAAGAGATTCAAGGTGACAGCAAAGAAGAAGATCGTCCATCATAAAGCCAATAAAAGCCATATACTGACCAAAAAGTCAGCGAAGAGAAAAAGGCGTTTAAGAAAAAAGGATACGATCAGTCAGCCAGATAGGGGGCCGATCAAAGATATGCTTCCCTATGATCTTTAGGGACATATTTCTTTAAGGACGCGGGAACGTCCTGAAATCGTCTTTCCCGGGATAGGAAATGCTGGATTCCTGGTCGTAAAAGACAGAGAAAACCGAAGGAGAGCAAAATGCCGAGAGTGAAAAGAGGAACGAAGAAAAGCCGGAGACGGGCAAAAATTTTGAAGATGGCCAAAGGCTACTGGGGAGCTAGAAGCCACAATTACAGAACGGCCAAAGAGGCAGTGGAAAGAGCGCTGCTCTATTCTTACAGGGATAGAAGAACAAAAAAAAGAGATTTCAGGCGGCTGTGGATCATCAGAATCAAGGCAGCCGTCGAACAGAACGGTCTATCCTATAATCGCTTCATCCATGGGTTGCGTCAATTGAACATTGAGTTAGACAGGAAAATCCTGGCTGACCTGGCTGTCCACTCCCCGCAGACCTTTATCCGGATCGTTCAAAAGGTCAAGGAGGAACAGGCCTAGAAGAGATCGAGAAGTATGGAAGACATCAAAAATCAGATTAAAAAAAAGAGGAAGATATTCGATGAACGGCTGTCTGAAGTGGAAGATCTGAATTCTCTGCAGGAACTTCGCAATGAATTTCTCAGCAGGCAGAGGGGCATCATTACCGAGCTCTTCAATGCATTTAGAAGCCTGGAACCCGAAGAAAAGCCGGAAACAGGGATGTTGCTCAACGATTTCAAGAAGCACGTTCTAAAGAGCATCCAGATTCTCCAAAAGAAGTTTTCCACTCCTCAGGAAACTGAAGAGAAAATCGACCTGACGCTTCCGGGTGTCAAGATTTATTGGGGTTCTCCCCATCCGGTGCTCCTGTTTCAAGAAGAAATCGAAAGAATTTTCCTGAGGATGGGATTTTCCATCGCCGATGGACCCGAAATAGAGACGGATTATTATAATTTTGGAGCATTGAACTTCCCTCCCCATCATCCTGCCCGTGATGACTGGGACACGCTCTACATCACAGAGGATTTGCTTCTTCGCACTCACACGTCCCCTGTCCAGATAAGGGTTATGGAGAAACGAAAGCCTCCTATCAGGATCATCATTCCAGGAAAAGTCTACCGGAAGGAGGCTCCTGATCCCACTCATCTGCCGATGTTTTTCCAGGTCGAAGGACTGGTGGTGGATCTGGGCATAACGTTTGCCCACCTCAAAGGGACATTGGAGTATTTTCTGAGAGCCCTTTTCCATGAAAAAATAAAAATCCGGTTCCGGCCGAGCTTTTTCCCCTTCACCGAACCTTCAGCGGAAGTCGACATCGGATGCACTGTATGTGGAGGAAAATTTAAAGATTGTCGGGTCTGTGGCGGGGGAGGCTGGATAGAAATACTAGGGGCAGGAATGGTGGATCCCCAGGTCTTGAAGAATGTGAACATCGATCCGGAGAAATATTCAGGCTTTGCCTTTGGACTGGGTGTGGACAGAACAGCAATGTTTGCCTATCAGATAGCCGACATGAGATGCTTCTATGAGAATGATCTGCGATTTTTACGACAATTTACTCTGAAATGAAAATTAGTTTGAATTGGCTCAAGGAATATGTCGATGTGGACCTGTCTATCCAACGGCTGGTTGAACTCTTAGATAATATCGGATTGTTGGTTGAGGAGTGGGAAGAAAAAGGGGACGATGTCATTCTGGATATCGAAACTTATGCCAACCGTCCAGACACCCTTGGCCATAAGGGCGTGGCCAGGGAGCTGGCGGCAGCTCTTGCCCATCCGCTCAAAGAACAAAGCTGGCCCCTAGCTGAAATCAGCGAGATGACTTCAGATCTTATCGATGTGCAGATCTGGGACGATGATCTATGTCCTCGTTATTGTGGGGCAATTGTCAAGGATGTCAAAGTCGAATCTTCTCCGGATTGGCTGAGAAAAAGATTAGAAGCTATGGGCTTGAAGCCCATTAACAATGTTGTGGACGTGACAAACTATGTTCTTTTTTCTACAGCACAACCTATTCATGCCTTTGATCTGGCCAAGATAGGTGGCAGAAAAATCATTATACGCCGGGCAAAAAAAGGTGAAAGACTTCTGAGTTTGGATAAAGAAAACATCGATCTCTCCGCCGAAATGCTTGTGATAGCCGATGAGAAGAAGCCGATAGCTCTCGCAGGGGTCATCGGAGGTGATCATTCAGCGGTTATGGAAACGACCCAGGATGTGTTTATTGAGAGTGCTTATTTCGATCCAGTATCAGTGAGAAAAACGAGCAAGAACACAGGGATTCAAACAGATGCCTCTTTCAGGTTCGAGCGAGGAGCAGACATTTCTTTTGCTCCGGAGGCGGCCCGCATGGCTGCTTCACTAATGACCCATTTCGGAGGGAAGGTGTGCAAGGGGATAGTGGATGTCTATCCCAAATCAAGGAAGACCAAGGCAATTATGCTTCGCAATCATCGGGTGACAGCTCTCCTAGGTATTGAAGTGGATGACGGTTTTACCGAGCGAACTCTCACCCATCTTGGATTTCAAGTAGAAGCGAAACAGTCAGGAATTAGGAAGGTCAAAATCCCTCATTTCAGAATTGATATCGAGAGAGAGGCGGATTTGATCGAGGAAATAGCCCGTTTTTATGGATACGAGAAGATACCCATCCAGATCCCCCCCCTCAGATCCCTTGACCCCATTCTTGATCCGACGAAAGAAAAGATCAGTAAATTACGCCGTCTTCTTTTTCATCAGGGATTTGATGAAGTGGTGAACTTCAGCTTCATGGATCCAGAAACCGAGACGCGGCTTTCTTCTGGAACTAAGCCTGTAGAGATCCGGAATCCCATATCAAAAAAAACATCGCTGCTGCGGACGACCTTGATCGGAGGACTGCTCGAAAATGTAACCTGGAACAAAAACAGGGGTGCAGAAGGCGTTCATATTTTCGAGATAGGGGAAATTTTCTATTGGGATGGTGACGAACACCAGGAAAAGAACATGCTTGCCTTGGTTATGTGGGGTCAGGTTGAGGAGAAATATTGGAAAGAGAATGACCGAGATGCCGATTTTTTTCATCTTAAAGGGACTGTTGAATCCCTGCTCATCCAATTGCGCTACGAGCCCTTTTCGTTCAAAAAAGAAAATCATCCACATTACCAGAAGGACTCTTCCCTTGCTTTATATGTCAAAGATGAAAAGATCGGTCATTTGGGATTCCTGAATCAGGAAATTTTAGATGTCTATTTCTTGAATGAAAGGATTTTGGCAGCAGAAATCAATCTGAGTCAGTTGTTTGAAAAACAGCCCCACTCCTTTCAGTTGAGGCCTGCAGCCAGATATCCCAGTGTCAATCGGGATATTTCATTTATCGGAGATAAGAATATCACTTTTGAAGAAATCAGAGAGGTCATCGAAAAGCTTGGATTACCGCATTTAGAGAAATACAGCCTTTATGATCGTTTCTCGGGTGCATCAATCCCTGAAGATAAAGTGAGCATATCCTTGAGATTCGTTTTTCGTCATCCTCAGAGAACCCTGCATTCAGAAGAAGTGGATATTCTTCAGGGAAAAATCGTTGCTGCTCTCAGGTCACGATATAGCTTTCAATTAAGGGAAGGAGGGAAAATTGACAAGTGAACTAGAAAGACTTAAAATTCTAGAGGGAAAGATTTCGCATGTGGTGGATTATATAAATAAGCTCCTTAGCGAGAACGAGCGGCTCAAGCAGCAGGTCAAGGAGTTGAAGGTAGAAAAGAAAAATTACGAAGATCAGGCAAAAAAAGTGGAAAAAGTCGATCAGGATTTGAAGAGATACCAAGAAGAAAGAGAAGTCATTAAAGGAAAGATCGAAACGATCATCACTAAAATTGATGAGTTATCAATATGATCGATAAAGTCATTGAAATCGAAATCTATGGGCAGAAATATAGAATAAAAGTCAAAGGAGAAGAGGATGAAAAATACATCAGCCATCTTACTTCTTATGTTGATCAGAAAATGCGTGAGGTGGCAGTAAAGTCAAAATCTGTGGATGTCTTGAAGGTTGCCGTTTTAGCGGCGCTGAATATTGCAGATGAACATTTCCTCTGTCAGAAGAATCTGGATCAGCTTAATGAAGTAATAGGGCAAATGGAGAATGAAATAGAAAGTGTGGAGGTCCTTGCTTTTAAAGATGAAAATACATACCGAAATCTTGAAAAAGCGACTGAATAAAGCGGTCAAACCCGGATGGGAAATCATAGATGGGTTAAAAGGAATCTTTAACCAAGCTGAGAAAAGGGATAAAGCGTCGAAACTCGATCATTGTGCGAAACATCGTGCATTGTGGTTTCTGTCATTTGACTCTCGGCATAGAGTGAATATCATCTGAACCTTCAATCTTTCATCTCCTTTGGCGGCCCCTATAAGGAGGTGGTCAAAGTGAATCTTGCTTATATCGTTATTGCCGGTATTGTACTGATTTTATCGGCAACTGTAATATTTGTCTTTGTGAAGAGAGCTGGAGGAACCCGAGCTCTCTTCAAAGCCCAGCAGGAAGCCAAACTCGTTTTGGATCAGGCTCGAGAAGAGGCTGAAAAAATCAAACGAGAGGCCTCCATCGCTTCGAAAGAGAAGCAGCTCAATTTGAAGGCGGAGTTTGAAAGACAGACCAGGGACAGAAGCAGAAAACTCAATGAGTTGGAAAGGAGACTCGTCCGTAAGGAAGAAAATCTGGAACACAAGTATCAGGTTCTCGAAAGAAAAGAGCAGGATTTTTCCCATAAGGAGCGGAGGTTGTTTTCAAAAGAGCGGGAACTCGGGGTAAAGGAAAAAGAGTACCAGGAGTTGAACAAGAAAACGCTCGAAGAGATGGAAAGAATCGCCAGCATGACTCAGGAGGAAGCGAAAAAAGAGTTGATGAAGAAGATTGAGGATGAAGCTAAACTGGATGCGGTTCAAGTTCTGCGCAAAATCGAAGAGGAAACGCGCGAAAAGGGCCAAGTTTTAGCCAGAGAGATAATCGGTCAAGCCATCCAGAGGTCTGCAGCCGAACATGTTGTAGAGACAACTGTTTCTGTGGTTGACCTCCCATCGGATGACATGAAAGGCCGGATTATAGGAAGAGAGGGCCGGAACATTCGCGCACTCGAATTGGCTACTGGGGTGGATATTATCGTCGACGACACACCCGAGGCCGTGATCCTTTCCAGCTTTGATCCCATAAGACGGGAAATGGCCCGATTGGCCATTGAAAAGCTGGTGATTGACGGAAGGATACACCCCGCTCGAATCGAAGAAGTTGTAGAGACAGTCAAAAAAGAACTGGAGGAGTCGATCAAGCAGGAAGGGGAGTCTGTTGTTCTGGAACTCAGGATACAGGATGTGCACCCCGAGCTTATTAAGCTTTTAGGAAAGCTGAAATACAGAACGAGCTACGGCCAAAACGTGCTTCAGCACGCCAAAGAGGTTTCCTATCTGGCAGCCCTTATGGCTAAGGAATTAGGAGTAGATACGAATGTCGCATTGAGAGCTGGCCTGCTGCATGATATCGGAAAAGCGGTTGATAAGGAGGTCGAAGGAACCCATACTGAATTGAGTGTCGAGTTGGCGAAAAAATACGGAGAGATAAATGCGGTTGTGCAGGCAATCGCTTCTCATCATCGGGATGTTGATTTTCCATCGATCGAAGCTGTGCTGGTTCAAGCCGCTGATACTCTTTCTGCAGCTAGGCCAGGTGCCAGGAGGGAACTTTTAGAGGCTTATATCAAGAGATTAGAAAAATTGGAAGAAATCGCCAACTCATACGAGGGAGTAGCCAAAGCCTTTGCTCTCCAAGCAGGGAGAGAGATAAGAATTATCGTGGAAAGCCAAAAGATTTCAGATGAGAAGGCTGCGCTTGCTGCCAAAGAGATCGCAGAGAAGATAAAGGAAGAATTGGATTATCCAGGACAGATTAAGGTAACGGTCATTAGGGAGATGAGGGCTGTGGAATATGCTCGATAAGTTTGGTTTCCTGTTTCTAGGTGACATCATAGGAAGACCGGGAAGAAAATCATTGAAAAAATTTCTTCCTGTTCTGGTCGAGAAGTATTCTCCTTCTTTCATCGTGGCCAACGGCGAGAACGCGGCCGGAGGAATAGGCATCACGCCTCAAATCTGTCAGGAGCTCCTTGATCATGTGGATGTCTTGACATCAGGCAATCACATCTGGGATAAAAAAGAGGCGGTCTCCTATTTGGACTCGGAGCCACGGTTGCTGCGCCCGGCCAATTATCCGCCGGTTAATCCTGGCAGAGGAACCTATGTTTTTGAAATCAACGGAGATTTGAAGATCTGCGTGCTCAATCTTCAAGGAAGAGTATTTATGGAACCCATAGATTGTCCATTTCGGATTGCTGACCTTGAGCTTGAGAGAATCAAAGACCAGGATGCTCTTACCATTGTGGATTTTCACGCTGAAGCCACTTCGGAAAAACAAGCCATGGGATGGTATTTGGATGGTAAAGTCTCAGCGGTCATCGGAACCCACACGCATGTTCCCACGGCAGATGAAAGAATCCTTCCTCAGGGTACAGCTTTTATGACCGATGTAGGAATGGTGGGAGGCTATGATTCAGTGATCGGCATAAAAAAAGACCAGGCTATCCAGAGATTTTTAACCTCCCGGCCGCAGCGCTTTGAACCTGGGAAAACCGGAAGGATCTTTTCGGCTGTGTTCGTAGAAATCGATGCGCAATCGGGACGAGCTCTTTCGATTAAAAGAGAGACGATCGTGGAGGAAGAAAGGGAAAATGGAGTACGAGGGAAAATCGGATAAGGTCTATACTGTCTCTGAAATCACACGTATGATCAGGCTCCAACTGGAAGAGAGTTTTCCCCTCGTATGGATAGAAGGGGAAATCGCTAACTTTACCCAGGCTCATTCTGGACACCTCTATTTCACTCTGAAAGACGAAGCGAGTGCCCTCAGTTGTGTGATGTGGCGTTCGAACGCTCAGCGAGTGCCTTTTGAGCTAGAGACAGGACTTCAGGTGATCTGCAAAGGTCAAATATCGGTCTACGGGCCCAGAGGACAATACCAGCTTTTGGTGGAGAGCGTTGAACCGAAAGGAAAAGGTGCCCTGCAGCTGGCCTTTGAGCAGCTCAAGGAGAAGTTAAAAAAAGAAGGATTATTCGATGTCAGTCTAAAGAAAAAACTTCCGCTCCTGCCTAAGAAAGTAGGAGTCGTGACCTCTCCGCGAGGAGCCGCCATCATCGATATCATCAGGACCTTGAATAGACGTTTTGCCCGCCTGCATATCCTCATCTATCCGGTCAAAGTTCAGGGTGAAGGGGCCGCGAATGAAATAACGGAAGGAATCGACTATCTGGGGAGCCAGCCGGATATCGATGTCATCATTGTCGGACGAGGTGGAGGTTCCTTGGAGGACCTCTGGTCCTTTAACGAAGAGCAGGTGGCCCGGGCAATTTTCCGATGCCCTGTTCCAATCATTTCAGCGGTGGGCCATGAGATCGACTTTACGATCGCCGATTTTGTCGCAGACATTAGGGCTTCGACACCTTCTGCGGCAGCAGAAATGGTCATAGAGAAGGAGCAGTCCTTTCTCGAGCGTATTGAGAACCTAGAGAAAAGAATCGTTCACCATCTACAGTACTCTGTCCAAGAGAGGAGGCATGAGGTTTTGAGTCTGATCCATCATCAGGCTTTCCAAAATTTCAAGGTACGTCTGCTTAACCTCATCCAACGTGTTGACGACCTGGAAACGAGATCCGGTTATGTGATCAGGGGTATGGTCCAGAAAATGGCTGAATCCAAGTCCAGAGCTGTTCTTTTGCAAGAGATGCTGTCGAGTTCTATAAAAAGGGCCCTTCAAGATTTCCATTCCAGGTGGGAAAGGCTTTCGGTGGAACTCCACAACCTGAGTCCTCTGAATATCCTCAAAAAAGGATACACGCTCTGCTGGAATACCTCGTTGGGGAGACTTATCAAGAAGATAGAGGAAGTCGATCGGGATGACGAGGTAACCGTTTCTTTTTACCAAGGCGAATTCACAGCCCAGGTGAGAGAGATCGACAAAAAACGACTCGTCGAATCCCGCGTCCGAAGAAACCAGGAACAAATTGGGAGAGGAGAATAATGAGTGAGCAAAGCTTTGAAAAGGCATTATCTGAATTAGAAGGTATTGTGGAAAAGCTGGAGAAAGGAGGACTTGCCCTGAACGAATCTTTAGCTTTGTTCGAGAAGGGAATTAAACTGGCCAGATTCTTAAGAGAAGAGCTGGAAAAGGCAGAAAAGAAGATTGAAATTCTTTTAAAAAATGAGAAGGGCGAGATTAAAAAAGAAACCTTCGAGCTGAAGGAAGAAGATAAACCAGGCTCGAAAAATGAAGAAGATCCGGAGAGTGGCGGAGACGACAGCCTCCCTTTTTAGAATCCGATGGATGTCGAGGAAAGGCTTCTGACGAAAAAAAGAGCGGTTGAGGCAGAGCTGGATCGCCTGCTCCCTGAGAAAGACTCCCTGCTTATTCGAGCCCTTCGATACGCCGTATTCTCAGGAGGGAAGAGATTCAGGCCCCTCCTCGCCCTTTCCTCCGGAGAGAGCTTTGATCTCAGCCAGGAAGTCATACTCCCTTTTGCCTGTGCCGTGGAAATGATACATAATTATTCACTGATCCATGACGATTTACCTATGATGGATGACGATGATTTCCGTCGCGGCCAACCCTCCTGTCATAAAGCCTTCCGCGAAGATATCGCCCTTTTAGCAGGGGATGCCTTGTTAACCTTAGCTTTCGAAATTATTGCCTCGGCTCCCGTAGGAAAACGGCATTTCAAGCGGAAAGAGCGCCTTATGAAGGAAGTCGCTCAAAATGCAGGGATCGATGGCATGATTGGAGGACAGCTTCTGGACATTACTCTTTTACCCGGCAGCTTCTCCGAAGAGAACCTGCTCGATCTCATGGAGAGAAAAACCGGAGCGTTGATCATGACTGCCGTAAAGGTTGGACCAATCCTAGCAGACGCCAGCTCCTCGGAGTTAAGCTTCATGGCCGACTATGGCAGGAATATCGGTGTGGCCTTTCAGATGAGGGATGACATCCTGGACTTTCCAGAAACTTCCTCCTCTTCCATGCGGCCCAATGCGGTTTCCTTTTTTGGCCTGGAAGAAGCCAAAGCAAGATTGAAAAACCATGTTCGGCTGGCGATCGAAGCTTTAGATCGAGCTTCATTAAAATCAGAAGAGCTGCGGTTTTTGGGATCCAAACTTTTGGAGATTGAAAAATAATAATGAATAGCATTTTGAAAGCATTGGATGGTCCAGAGGATTTGAAGAAATTGTCCGTTAAAGAACTTTCGGATCTGGCCACAGAGATTAGAGCTTTGATACTGAAGGTCGTTTCCAAAAACGGCGGGCATCTTTCTCCTAACCTGGGGGTCGTGGAGATCACTTTGGCTCTCCATCATGTTTTCGATTCGCCCAGGGATAAGATCATTTGGGATGTCGGCCATCAATGTTATACCCACAAAATTTTGACCGGTAGAAAAAATAAATTTTCCTCGCTCCGCCGATATAAGGGGCTGTACGGCTTTCCCAGCAGAGAGGAAAGCGAACACGATGTGTACAACACCGGTCATGCTTCTACGGCTCTTTCTGCAGCCCTGGGATTGGCGGTGGCGCGCGATAAGGAGAAAGCAGATTACGAGGTGGTGGCTGTGGTAGGGGATGGAAGTCTAACCGGAGGTATGTCCTGGGAAGCCTTGAATCAGATCGGTCATCATCGGCCAAAGCTGGCCATTATTCTCAACTACAATGAGATGTCCATATCTCCTAACGTCGGCGCCCTTTCCAAATACCTTTCCTATCTCGTATCAGGCCAGCACTACTTACGGATCAAAGACCAGGTCAAATCTATCCTTAAACATATTCCAGCTGTGGGCTGGCCTGTGATCAAAGTGGTCAGAGCAGTAGAAGAGGCATTCAAGAAGGTCTTTTTTCCAGGCCTGGTTTTTGAAGAATTAGGCATTCGGTATATCGGTCCCGTTCAAGGACATAGTCTGAGATCCTTGATTGAAGTCTTCAAAAAAGCGAGAGCCTACAGCGGGCCGGTTTTGATCCATTGTGTGACCCAGAAGGGAAGAGGGTATCAACCAGCCCAGAGCAATCCTGCACAGTATCACAGTGCTTCTCCTTTCGACATCAAGACGGGAAAGCCCAAAAATCCAGATAAAAGACCTACCTATTCTTCGGTCTTCGGGGAGACCTTGTTGAGTATTGCGGATAAAGACAAGAAAATCGTGGCCATCACAGCGGCTATGCCTGAGGGAACAGGGCTGAAGCCGTTCGGGGACAAGTTCCCGGATCGATTTTTTGATGTAGGGATTGCCGAACAACATGCAGTGGATTTTGCCACTGGATTATCATTGAGCGGATATAAACCTGTTGTAGCAATTTATTCTACTTTTTTGCAAAGAGCTTATGACCAGCTTTATCATGATGTGTGTCTCATGGATATTCCGATAGTTTTTGCTTTGGACCGAGCTGGGATCGTTTCCGATGATGGGCCAACCCATCAGGGGATCAACGATCTGGTCTATCTCGGTCATCTGCCCAACATGATAGTTATGGCACCCAAGGATGAAAATGAGCTGCAGCACATGCTCTTCTCTGCCCTTTCCTACCGACATCCCACAGCCATTCGTTTTCCGAAGGGGAAAGGTTATGGGGTGGAAATGGATCAGTCGCTGCTGGATATCCCCCCGGGAACCAGTGAGGTTTTGAAAGAGGGAAAAGATGTTCTTCTGGCACTGGGCAGCATGGTTTATCCCTCGCTGAATGCGGCACGTCGTTTGGAGAAGGAAGGAATCAGCCTGGCGGTAGTGAATTCCAGGTTTGTCCAGCCCCTGGATAAGGAACGCATCCTCGGCCTTGCCCGTAACGCACGGATGGTCATAACCGTGGAAGAAGCGGTAAGAGCTGGAGGGTTTGGAAGTATTGTTCGGGATTTGTTGGATAGGGAAGAGCTGTACCATATCCGGTTTAAGAGTCTCGGAATCCCGGTAGAGATTTATCCCCTCGGCAAGGCCGAGCAAATAAAAAAGATGTACAGACTGGATGAAGAAGGCTTGGTCCAGGAGATCAGGAAGTTTTACCAAGCGGGGTCGGAAAAAAAAGATCTCTGAAGTTGTCCTAAGTATTCCTCTGGAGGCTGGAAGCCAACAGTCAGGAGGATGGAGGAAAGGGGCAGAATCATCCATGCCAAAAGGGAAGGCTAAGGAAAGGGCGGATAAGATCGTCGTGAAGAGAGGCTTGGCTGAAAGCCGGCACAAAGCGCAAGCCATGATCATGGCAGGAGTGGTTTATTCCGGAAAGGTGAGGATCGATAAGCCCGGAGAAAAATTGGGCGTTGACCAGGAGGTTGTGATCAAAAAACTCCTTCCGTTTGTCAGCAGGGGTGGGCTTAAATTGGAAGAGGCGTTAGATGCGTTCAAGATTTCAGTGGATGGTAAAGTGGCTGCGGATTTGGGTTCATCGACTGGAGGTTTTACGGACTGCCTCCTTCAAAGGGGTGCAAGAAAAGTCTATGCCGTGGATGTGGATACCAGACAGATTGACCAGCGCTTGAGGCAGGATCCACGCGTGCAATTGATTGAAAAAAATGCTCGCTACCTTGAAGCCGATGATTTTGATGAATCTTTGGATCTTATCACCCTCGATCTTTCCTTTATTTCAGTTTTAAAAGTTCTTCCGGCCCTTAGAAAGTTTCTTGCAGAAGGCTTGTTGGTGGCCTTGATAAAGCCTCAGTTTGAAGTGGGAAGAGAACAGGTAGGGAAGAAAGGCGTTGTGCGTGACCCGCAATTGCATCAAGACGTGCTCGTTCGGATGGCCAAAGAGGGAAAGAAGATGGGGTTCAATCCAAGGGGATTGTTCAAAACATCTTTCAGGGGCCAAAAAGGAAACCAGGAATTTTTTCTTTTGTGGTCTTTAATCGAATCAGCCCTGCATTTGGAACGTTTTAAGAAATCAATCAAGGAGGCCGTCTGGAATGAGAAAAATTGAAAACGTTGGATTTGTTATTAAAGCCCATGCACCCGATGTTGCGAGCATCTTGAAAGACCTGATGAACTATTTCGAAGACAAAAACATTGTCTGTGTCCTGGAAGAGGTGGCTGCGGAGAAGCTGGGAAGGAAGGGAGGAGTAAAGAGGGAAGAGATCCCCAATCAGGCCGATTTAGTCGTCGTGTTGGGCGGGGACGGAACCCTCTTGAGTATTGCCCACGTGGCTGCACAGAAAGATGTTCCTGTTTTGGGGATAAATCTAGGAGCTCTCGGGTTCTTGACTGAAGTTCCGCTCAACGAAATTTATTTGACCTTAGACGCTTACTTCAGGGGAGACGAGAAGATCATCAGCGGCAGGCGTATGCTGGAAGCTCGGACAAGGGGTCGGACCTATTTTTGCCTGAACGATGTGGTCATCAATAAGGGAGCATTAGCCAGAATGATTCACTGTGCCATCTGGATTGATAAGAAGAAGATTTCAACGACCAAGGCTGACGGTTTTATCATCTCGACACCCACGGGTTCGACTGCCTATTCGCTTTCTGCAGGAGGCCCGATCATCCAGCCGTACATACCAGCCATCATCATTACTCCCATTTGTCCACACACTTTATCCTTCAGGCCAATGGTCATTTCTTCCGAGTCATCGGTCAAAATCCAACTTCTTACAGGAGGAGAAGAGGTTTATCTCACCATCGACGGCCAAAGAGGCAGCCGGATGAAAAAAAACGATACGGTCGAGGTTCGCTGCAGCGATCTCGAGCTCCGGCTGATATCCTCACCCAAAAGAAATTTTTTTGACCTTCTTCAACAAAAACTCCGATGGGGATAAAATTTCCCATTCGACTTCGCAGAATTCCTTGGATTGACTGTCTCAAAGGTCAAATTCCTTAAGTTGTCTCGGATAGGTCCTGTGTCTCATGGAAATGCTTCTCGTATCATGCTCGGGTTTGACTTTTGCTAAGAGCGGGATTATCATTTTTCATCATGACGGAAAATTTCAGGGTGGCTTTTGTTTCTGCCGAAGCTTTACCTTATGCCAAACTGGGCGAGATGGCCGATGTCGCCTATGCTCTGCCCAAACATCTTTCATCTTTGGGTATGAACGTCTCGCTCTTTATGCCCAAATACAGAAGACCCGAAATTGATTCCCTGCCCAAGGAACTGGTTTGCTCCAATCTTCCCGTGCCCTTGGGGGATAGAAAAATCAAAGCCCAGGTTTTCAAGGGGGAACAGGGCAAGTATGATATCTATTTCATCGATAATCCCAAGTACTTTTGGAGAGATCATATATATGGAACAGGGAAGGGGCAGTATCTGGATAACGATGAGAGGTTTGTCTTTTTTTGCCGCGCCGTTATCGAGTTCATGCTCAAGGCCGACAAGGGGGTGGATCTCATCCATTGCAACAACTGGCCGACAGCACTCATTCCTGTCTTTCTCAAGACCAACCGTCTCTATAAAAAACGATTTAAAAATACAGCAACAGTACTTACTCTCCACAACATCGCCTACCAGGGAGAATTCCCTCCTGATTCTCTTCTTTTAACCGGCTTGAATTGGAAATATTTCACACCCAAGCAATTTTCACTGGACGGCATGTTCAATTTTCTTAAGGCCGGAGTGTTTTTTTCAGATGTGATCAACACGGTCAGTTCGTCCTATAGAAGAGAGATTCTCACCAGAAAACATGGGCTCGGTTTGGAACAACTTCTAAATCTCCGCAAGGAGGTTTTTTTCAGCATCCGGAACGGCATCGATTATGAAGTGTGGGACCCTGAAACGGATCCCTACATTGCGGCCAATTATTCTTTTGCCGATCTCGGTGGCAAGATACAATGCAAAGAGGATTTGATCAAGGAATTTGGTCTCTGTATATCCAAGAAAACTCCTGTTGTGGGTCTCGTCTCCTACATGAGGAGACATAAAGGTTTCGACATTCTCCTTGAATCGATGGATGAGATTGTGAAGATGGATGCCGCTTTGGTCATTCTCGGTCTAGGCGAGGAGATATATGAAAACTGCCTCATCGAAACACAGAGAAAACACCCCAATAAGGTGGCGATTCGACTGGAGATGAATCCTGTTTTGGTTCATAAGATTACGGCTGGCGCCGATATTTTTTTGATTCCTTCCCTTTATGAGCCCTGTGGATTGAATCAACTCTACAGCTTCAGATATGCCACAGTGCCTGTAGTCCGGGCCACAGGTGGGTTGGAGGAGACAGTAAAGCCGTTTGATCCAGATACCCAAAAAGGCAATGGTTTTGTTTTCCAAGATTATTCCGCGAAGGCTCTATTGGGGGCACTGATAGAAGCGGTGAAGTATTACGGGAAGCCGAGACTTTGGAATAAGATACTGGCAGCTGGAATGAAGGAAAATTTTTCCTGGGACCAAGCTGCAAAGAGATACGCAAAACTCTATAAAAATGCTATCGAGATAAGAAGAGGAGGAACAGTTGGCTGAAGATTTCTTGGATGTTTCTGATGAAAATTTTGAGCGGGAAGTGATCCAGTCAGAGATTCCCGTTCTTGTAGACTTTTGGGCCGTTTGGTGCGCCCCCTGCAAGATGGTTATTCCCACCATGGAACATTTGGCACGATCTTATAAAGGCCAATTAAAAGTCGTGAAGCTGAATGTGGATGAAAATATGAAAACATCCTCAAATTATGGCGTGATGAGCATTCCGACCCTTCTTCTTTTCAAAGGAGGAGAGCTGAAAGAGACCATAGTTGGAGCCCAGCCTCAAGAGAAAATCGTGGAGATTGTATCGAAACACTTATGAGTCAAACACGGGATGTGGTCATTATCGGTGCCGGCCCATCAGGTCTGGCAGCCGCGATTTACACGGGGCGCGCAAGACTCGACACCCTGGTTCTCGAAAGGGCTGCACCAGGCGGTCAGATTCTGCTGACCGACTCTATCGAAAATTATCCTGGGTTTCCTGAAGGAATCGCTCCTTTTCAGTTGATGGAAGATATTCGCAAGCAAGCCGAAAAGTTCGGCGCTCAGATCGTGATGGATGATGTGAGGGAAATAAAAAGGAAGGAAAAGGACTGGAAGATCTTCGGAAGCAGAGAGGGATACTTCGCAAGGGCAGTTATTGTCGCAACGGGATCATCCCACCGCAGACTCGATGTCGAGGGAGAGAAAGAATTGACAGGAAAAGGCGTATCATATTGTGCGACATGTGATGGAGCGTTTTTTATGGACAAGGACGTCGCTGTGGTTGGGGGAGGAAATTGGGCATTGACCGAGGCGATCTTTCTGACAAGATTCTGCCGGATGGTCAGGGTCATCCATCGGCGGGATCGATTTCGAGGAGAAAAGATACTTCAGGAGAGGGCCTTTGAGAATCCGAAAATTGAAATACTCTGGAGCACAGTCGTGGAAAAAATCTCAGGTCCGGACACTTTAAAATCCGTAACGGTCCGCAATGTCAAGGATGACACGACCTATGAACTGAAGCTCGACGGTTTGTTTGTCTCTATCGGGACTGTCCCCAACTCGGACATCGTGAGCTCTCTCGTGTATCTGAATGAATGGGGTGAAATCAAGGTTGGAAACGACATGTCCACCCAGCAGCCAGGACTTTATGCGGCAGGTGATGTGACTGATGCCAGTCCCCAGCAGATGGCCACTGCTGTAGGAACCGGTGTGGCAGCCGCTCTTTCGGTTAGCGGTTACCTCACTGGGATTTGATTCCGCTGTTTTTCTCTAACCTATCGATCTTTTTCTTCAACTTTTTTACTTCTTTGAGAAGGTCATACAGTTGAGGCAGGGACGCCCATACTTTCCGCCAATCCTTGATGTCCAGATGAGGGATCCCTGCTACCATTGAATGAGACGGGATGTCCTTTGTCACTCCGCTTTTAGCTGCAATGATGACGTTATCCCCAATTTTCACGTGATCGGCAATCCCGACTTGACCTGCGGCGATGACATGTTTTCCTATCTTTGAACTTCCAGCGATACCGGTCTGTGCTGCGAGGATGGTATGAGAACCCACCTCCACATTGTGGGCGATTTGAACCAGATTATCGATTTTTGTCCCCTTCCTGATGACGGTTTCCCCCAACGAGGCTCTATCTATGGTGGTATTCGCTCCGACTTCCACATCGTCATCTAAAAGAACCACTCCCTTTTGAGGGATCTTAATGTGAGATTTCCTTTTATCCTGAATGTATCCGAATCCATCAGAACCGAGGACTGCTCCGTTGTGTATGATGACACGATTCCCGAGGATTGAGCCTTCTCTGATGGATACTCTGGAATGAACAAGGCAGTTCCGGCCAATTCGAGTGTGAGGATAGATGACTACCAGCGGAAATATGGTTGTCCCGCTTCCTATTTCCACTTCATCTCCGATAGATGAGAATGCGCCGATGGACACTCCCTTTCCGATTTTGGCCGAGGGGGAAACGTAAGCTTGGGGATGGATCCCGGATGGAGGCCGGTAAGGCTTGAAGAAATATTCGACAGCTCTGATGAAAGAAAGATGAGGGTTGTCAGATTTAATGACAGGGATCCGGGCAAATTTTTCTTCCCTGGATATTATGGCTGCAGATGCCTTTGTTTGTTCCAGCAGCTTTCGGTATCTGGGGTGAGCAAGATAAACAAGATCCCCGGCACCCGCATCTTCGAGGCTTGCGACTCCGTATATTTTTGTGCTTCCTTTTCCTCGATATGGGCATTTCAAGAGTTCGGCTAATTTGGATACGCTGATAGATAAATGTTTGTTCTTACGCATGTTTTTCCAGGATCCGTTCGTTCAAAACCGCAGCCAGTTCTGCTCCCCAAAGCAGGATGACCATAGAGATAGACAGCCAGAGCAGAAAGAAAATAATTGAAGTCAGGGCTCCTTTCATAAGCCTGTCGAGAACGATCCCGATTGCTGAAACATGGGCCACGTAGAATGCGAAGATGCGTTTAAAAATTTCCCAGAGAAGCGCAGAGATGGCGGCCGCTAAAGCAGCAGCTTTGGTATAGACTTTCAGTTCGGGTATGAATTTGTAAAGGGAAAAAAGCACCAAAAATGTCAATGTGAAGGGGAGAAGGTACTGAAGAAAAAAGTTGTCTATCAAGGAAACGATTCCGGGATTGATGTTATTGGCGACAAAGGGACTCATCTGGAGTGTCCTGTGCAGAGCCGTCCAAATAGCCGTTATAGACAGCGAGATCAGCATGATGACGCCAATGACGAACATGATGATGTACTCCATCAGCCGGTTATAGAAAAAGGACTTTTGGTATTCGGCCTTGAAAATGTGATTGATGGAGTGGATCAGGTTCGAAAACAGGAAGCTTGCAGCGATAAAGGACCCTGCCAGACCGAACCACCCGAGATTGGTGATATTTTGAGACAATTCCTGAACTCTTTCGAAGAAATAAGGATCCAATTGAGCGAAAAATTCCTCAGAGAAGACATCGAGGCTTCGAACAGCGAGTTCTGCCGTTCCCAGAATTTTCGTCGTCACATAGGCAAAAAGGGCAGCTAAGGGAATCGAGCACATGAGAGCGAAATAAGATATGATTATGGCGAAGTTTCCGCATCTGTCCCTGTGGAATCTCAGGATGGTGGTCTTGAGAATGATGAAGACAGAAAACTTCATCGATCGTGCAGATTAAAGGAGATTGCTAATAATAATTCCCCCATTGAATCATAACGATGAAGATGGAAATAAATAGGGCGTAAATGACAAGGGTCTCTATCAGAACAAGCCCCAGGATGAGCAAGAACCGGATATGGGGAGCAGAAGCGGGATTTCTGGATATGCCTTCACAGGCGCTGCTTATAGCTTTGGCCTGACAGAATGCTCCTGCTGCAGCTGCAAGCGTAATGATGGCACCGCCCACGATGATGGCCAGTCTGAAGAGCGGGGTTTTTTGAGGATTGAAGGTTCTCTCTTCCTCCTGGGCGAGTAAAGGCATGCTCATCAAGATGAGAAAGAGGGTTAAGATCGTTAAGGGCTTGAGAAGTTTTGCCATAATCTTCCTCCTAAAAAATTAGTGTTCCTCTTCATGTGCCACAGCTCCCGCTATGTATATACATGACAGTAGCACAAAAACGTAAGCCTGTACAATAGCCGTGATAATAGCTATGAGCATAAAGGGGAGGGGAAGCAGAAACGGAAGGATGGATGCCATAATCAGGATGAGCAGTTCTTCAGCAAAAATATTTCCGAACAACCGCATGGAAAGGGATAAAGGACGAGAGAAATGGCTGATTATTTCGATAGGTATCATCAAGGGGGCTAAGAGGGGAATGGGGCCCATGAAATGTCTGAGATATTTAAAGAAGCCTTGGGATTTAATCCCTTGCCAGTGGTAATAGACAAAAATGGCCAGAGCACATCCCGCAGTGACATTGATTTTGCTGGTTGGAGACATGAAGCCGGGGACAAGACCGAGCAGGTTACAAGCAAGAATGAAGAGTCCCAGCGTAGCAATCATCGGAAGATATTTTTGGCCTTCTTCTCCTACCAGCTCGGTCAAAAGAGTCTCGAAAAATTCAATGATGAGCTCGAGCACATTTTGAAGCTTGGAGGGAACAAGTTTCGGGCTTCTGGATGCCAGGGCAAAAAAAAGGATAAGAACTCCTGCTGCCAGAAGGCTCATAACGACATAATCAGGAACGAGATGCTCAGGGTTTCTCACCTCTATGCCAAAAAGACTCAAGAGAGCAGAGAGAGGTTTGCTGAAGATTTTGTTGAAGAGTTCGACCAGGAATAAACTGTGTTCTAATTCTTCCATGTTTTCAGCCTGGACATAGAAGCCACGGCTTCAATTAAAAGTACGATAACAATCGATGAGAATCCTGCGGCAAATGCAATAATCTTTTTTGAAAAGAAGAAGATTATAATAAAAAAGATGCCTAGAATCAACATGAGCCGGAGCATAAAGACCAGAGCCGATGCCTTCAGAGCGCGCTTTTTTTCACGGAGCAACACACTGGAGAATGTCTGGCGAAGCCATGCAAAATTTAATGCGGAGAGTATGCCTCCTCCCAGCACAAACAATCCCGTAGAGATGTCAAAAACGAGGGAGGCACAAACCGCTAATAAGGAGGAGAGGCCAAGCACTTCCCAAGGGATACGTCTGAGAATTCTTTCCTCGTGAGGATCAGAGGCTGAAATCACGTTTTTTTGATTCATTGTGCTTCTGTGTCCTCTGCTTCCTTTTCATCCTGGAGGCGGCTCAGTCCCCGGAGAAGGCTGAGGAGGCCTGATGCGGTTCCGAAGAAGAGAAAGATCAACAGCAACCAAGGGCGTGTTCCAAAAATTTTATCAAGGAGGTAGCCGATAAGGAGCCCCACGGCTATGGAGGAAGGCAGGAGAAGCCCCAGTGAAGTGAGAGCAAGAACTTTGCGCGTCTCGTCTTTCCATTGCTTTTTTTTCGTCATGAGAGCCTTATCCGTGGCCTTTTTCTCTATTATCCAGGGTGCTATAAAGTCCATTATCATAGGATCCTCCAAGAGAGTCAAGATGTGAGCTCCGCCGGAACCGTGTTGCGGCTGAAGCCGTAAGAGATATGAGTGTGAAATGTGTGTTGATTCCTTCATGAAGGTAAGATAAAATTTTTCTGCACATGTGAGCGAATTTCAGATGGATAAAGCGAAGCTTTTTTTGATGATTGTCCTCTCACTCTTCATTGCGAGAAATTTTCTTTCCGGTCAGCAGGAGCAGTCACCGGTCGAGGGAGTCCAGATCATTTCCCGTTATTATGAGAAGACAGAGGAACGTGTCTTTGCAAGAGGGAATGTAGAAATTCACTACAAGAATATTACCCTTCTTGCCGATGAGGTCGAATACATCATCGAAACCAAGGATGTCCGTGCCTGGGGGAATGTAACCATACGTCTCCCTGATGAAGTCGTGAGCAGTGAGGAGGTCACTTTCAACCTGGACTCTTCCGAGGGAGAGCTCAAGAAAGCGTTCGGAGTTATCCAGCCGACCATCTTTTACCAAGCCGAGTCGATAAGTCGCAAAGATCAAGATCTTTATACTTTTGAGAGGGCCAAAATCACATCCTGTACTCAGCCAGTGCCGCGCTGGCAATTTTCGTGCTCGCGAGCGAATTTCAAGAAAGATGATTACATGGAAATGTACAGCGCTGTTTTTAGGATCAAGAATATACCCGTTTTCTACCTCCCTTATATGCGCTATCCGCTCGATGAAGAAAGATCGACGGGTTTTCTCATGCCGCAGGCCGGATATTCGGGTCAGAAAGGAATCTTCTATTCCCATAGTTTTTACTGGGCAATGGCCAGAAATATGGATGCCACATTCAATCTGGATTATTTCTTAGACAGAGGATTAGGAGGAGGATTCGAATACAGATATCTTTTTTCTGAGGGAACCGGAGGGCGAATCAATCTCTATTACTTCAATTTCAACAACAGGGCACCTCTTGGATCTCCTGATAACGCCTCTATCATCCGTGTCAAACACAACCAGTCTCTTCCCCTTAATTTCAACTTAGTTGCTGATGTCGATTATCAGAGTTCTTATGATTTTCTCAGAGAGTTTGACAACAATTTCAGACGTGCTGTGGTATCCAACCGAAGATCTCAGGTCTATCTCTCCCGAGCTTGGTCATATTTCAATTTCAATATGCGTGTATCTCGGTTCGAAACGTATTATAAACAGACGGATGACTCCGTTATTCGGATGAATCTGCCCCAGCTAGGATTCAGTTCGACCAAGATGAAAATTTTCTCTCCCCTCTATTTTTCTTTCCAATCTTCTTTTGACAGCTGGGAATATGGATGGGAGTCGCAATACGAAGCAGGAAAACAGAGGAAATCGCAAAGTTTATCCTTTAGTCCTACACTCACCATCCCCTTTACTTCCATACCCTGGATGACTCTCAATTCCTCTTTTTCCACAAATTTCACCTATTATTTCAAAAGCTATGCACCGGGAACGAATACGGTCGTGGACGAACCGATCATGAGCCATAATTATGCGGTTCGCCTGGATTTCAACGGTCCGGTTTTTTCGAAAATTTTCTTCGATAAGCAGGACACACCCAAGCTCAAACATGTCATCGAACCGACCTTCACCTACATGTATGAAAGCCCGGTGGATGTGTCGGATCGGATCATTGCCCAGCGCTTCTTCTATATCAACCATTATGCGCGATACGGGCTGGTCAACCATTTTCTGATCAATAAGGACGGTATGCCTCGGGAGATTTGTACACTGGGATTGGGCCAAACCTATTATTTCGATCCGGAGAACAGCCCCATCAGCCGGTACAAAGTCGACGGAGAGCCTCCGCAATTTTCGGATATCAACGGATACTTCAGGTTTTATCCCGCAAGGAATTACAGCCTGGATTTCTCAGCATCCTTTAACACCTACAATAAGAACTTGTCTCAAATCCGGCTTGGATTGAGCTTGGGGAATCTGACGGATTCTGGCTTCCTGAGAGTCAACTGGTACAAAAGTAAAAATCCTTATGTGGGAGAAGCCCGTTTAGCCCGTCATCAGATAGGTGTTTTTGGAGGAATCAAAATACCTGGTCTCTCTTTGGAAGCTCAGGCGGACCTGGATTTCAACATTATTGAAAAACAGATGCTTTACTCTGCATTTGTTTTGGTCTACCATTATCAATGCCTTGATTTCAGGGGAGAACTTAAGATATTTTACTTCCGGGATAAACCGGAAGCGCAGTTCCGGTTTTCCTTCGGGTTGGGGAATATCGGAAAATCCACAGATGTTTTAGGAGGATTAGGCTTTGGAAATTAACATGAAAGGTTTGATACTCAGCGGGGGAAAAGGAACGAGACTCCGACCTTTGACTTTTACCCAAGCCAAACAACTGGTTCCAGTGGCGAACAAACCTGTTCTTTTTTACGGGATCGAAGCTCTCAGAGATGCTGGAATCAATAATATCGGCATCATAGTGGGCGATACCAAGGAGGAGATCAAACGGGCTGTTGGCGATGGGTCGAACTGGGCAGTGAATATCTCGTATATTGAGCAGGAAGCTCCCCTTGGACTGGCTCATGCCGTCAAGATTTCCGAGCCTTTTCTGGGATCGGATCCTTTTGTCATGTACCTGGGAGACAACATCCTGAAGAGCGGAATCAAATCTCTAGTTCAGGAATTTCATGAGAAAAAACCCAATTCTTTGATACTCCTGACCGAAGTCCCCAATCCGGAGATGTTCGGAGTGGCTGAGCTTAAGGACGGAAAAGTGATAAGGCTTGTGGAGAAGCCCAAAGATCCAGTCAGCAATCTGGCGCTGGTGGGCGTCTATATGTTCGATGTGCATGTGTTCGATGCCGTGAAGGCTATTAAGCCCTCATGGCGCAATGAATTGGAGATCACAGATGCCATTCAATATCTGGTCGAACACGGGTACGAGGTTCACCCTCATCTTGTCACAGGGTGGTGGAAAGACACCGGGAAGATCGAAGACATTCTTGAGGCAAACCGTCTGATACTCGAGTCGATTCCGGGTGAAATACACGGAGAGGTCGATAGGGCTTCCAAGATTAACGGTCAAGTGATGATCGAGAAAGGTGTGGTTGTTAAGAACAGCATCATTCGGGGGCCGGCTATCATAGGAGCAGATTCTGAGATCATCGATTCTTATGTCGGGCCTTTCACTTCCATACAGAATGGGTGCAAAATCAACTGTACGGAAATCGAGCACAGCATCGTTTTGGAGGGAAGTGAGATCAGCGAGATTGGGAGCCGAATAGATGAAAGCTTGATCGGAAGAGGAGTGAGAATTTTTAAATGCCCTCCCAAGCCTTCTGTCTATCGGTTCATGGTGGGTGACAAAAGCGAAATAGGGATAAAATAGTCCAAGTAGTCTGTATGCTTCCACTTTTATCTCCGCATCCCATCGTAAGGAGAAGAACATGATTGAAGGAGTGAAGGTAAAGAAATTGAAGGTCATTCCTGATGAGAGGGGAAGATTGATGGAGATTCTCCGCAGCGATGATGACATCTTTTTGCAGTTCGGCCAGGCATATATCACCACGACCTATCCCGGCGTTGTCAAGGCCTGGCATATGCACAAAAAACAGTTTGACAATGTGGCCTGTATTCAGGGAATGATCAAATTGGCTCTGTATGATCCCAGGGAAGATTCCTCATCGTTCAAGCAGGTCGATCAGTTCTATATTGGCGTACATAACCCGGTTCTCGTGCACATCCCCAAAGGGATCTATCACGGCTGGATGTGTGTCAGCGAACAGGAGGCTGTCATCGTGAATCTTCCGACAGAAGTCTACGATTATGACCATCCTGATGAACACCGTTTGGATCCCCATGATAACGATATCCCGTACGATTGGAAGAGAAAAGATGGCTGAGGTGCGAAATATTCAGGATAAAACCGTACTCGTCACAGGAGGAGCCGGTTTCATCGGGAGCAATTTCATCCATTATATGCTCGATAAATATCCCAACTGCAGGATTATCAATCTAGATAAGCTGACCTATGCCGGAAACCTGGATAACCTTCAGGATGTGGAGGACGATCCCAGGTATGAGTTTATCCAAGGAGATATCCGAGACAAAGATCTCGTCCGAAATGTTTTCAGAAGAGTCCATGGCGTTGTCCATCTTGCGGCCGAGACCCATGTGGACAGATCGATCCTCGATGCAGGCGAATTCGTTTTAACCGACGTGTATGGAAGTTTTGTGCTCTTCGACGCCCTCAAAAGCACTGATATCGAGTTCTTTGTTCATGTGTCGACCGATGAGGTCTACGGAAGCCGGGACGAAGGCTATTTCGAAGAAGATGATCCTCTGAACCCCTCTTCTCCGTATGCTGCGAGCAAGGCAGGAGCCGATCGATTGGCTTTCGCGTACAAAGTCACTTACGATCTTCCCATCATAATCCTTAGACCGAGCAACAATTATGGACCTTATCAATATCCCGAAAAATTCATCCCTCTGTTCGTAACCAATGCCTTGGAGGACAAAGAGCTTCCCCTTTATGGAAGAGGCACCAATGTGCGGGATTGGCTCTATGTGGAGGACAACTGCAGGGCCATAGACCTTATCATGCAAATAGGTAAGCTTGGGCAGGTGTATAATGTCGGAGCCAATAACGAGGTCAAAAATATCGATGTGGCCGAGCAAATAGTCGATGAGTTAGGAAAACCGAAGAGTTTGATCAAGTTCGTGACCGACAGACTGGGCCACGATAAGCGCTATGCCCTGGACTGCAGGAAGATTCATGCCCTTGGTTGGAAGCCGTTAAAAGATTTCGAGCAAGCTTTGGCATTCACGGTCCGCTGGTATCGAGAGCATCCTGATTGGTGGCGCAAGATCAAGAAAAAGAGTAAGGATTTCAAAGAGTTCTATGCAAGATACTATAACAAACAATGAAGGTTGAGGAGGATCCATGAGAGTACTTATCACTGGAATCACTGGATTTGCGGGGAGTCATCTGGCGGATTATATTCTGGACAATCATCCTGATATAAAGGTGTTCGGTTTGGTCCGTTGGCGGAGTCGGATGGAAAACATCCTCCAGATCAAGGATCGCATACAACTTATCGAGGGAGATCTCAAAGATATGGTCTCTTTAAAGAAAGGTTTTACCGAAGCAAAACCAGATCGAATATTTCATCTTGCTGCTCAGAGCTTTGTCCCGACTTCCTGGACATGTCCAGCCGAGACATTTGCCATAAATGCCATCGGTCAGATCAATCTTTTTGAAGCCATCCTCAGCCTGGGACTGTCCCCAAAGATCCAAGTAGCGGGCTCGAGTGAGGAGTACGGGCAAGTAAATAGCGACGAGGTTCCGATGAGAGAGTCCAACCCTCTCCGGCCGCTCAGTCCATATGCTGTCAGCAAGGTGGCTCAGGATTTGTTGGGCTGGCAGTATTATAAAAGCTACGGCCTGAAAGTTGTTCGGACTCGCGGATTCAATCATACGGGTCCTCGAAGAGGAGAAGTCTTTATCTGTTCTAACTTTGCCAAGCAGATAGTGGAGATCGAAAAGAAAAGGAGAGAACCGGTGATCTATGTGGGAAATTTGGAGGCCAAAAGGGATTTCACAGATGTTCGTGATATGGTCAGAGCCTACTGGCTGAACTTGGAGAAGGGAATAGAGGGAGAGGTCTATAACATCGGTACGGGAAAAACCTATTCCATCCGTGAAATATTGGAAATGCTGCTTTCCTTGGCCCAGGTCGATGTGAAAATCGAGATCGATCCGACGCGTCTCCGACCGTCAGATGTCCCTGTCCTCCTTTCAGACAGTACAAAATTCAGGGAGCTTACTGGATGGGAACCAAAAATTCCCATCCGCCAATCCTTGAAGGATTTGTTGGATTACTGGAGGGAGATGATTTAGCTTGAACGTTTTTGTCACCGGGGCCACCGGATTTGTGGGGTGTTATCTAAGAGAGTTCTTAAAATCCAGGGGATCGACTGTCTGGGGTACTGCCTTTCCGGAAAAACCGCCCGCCCCTTCGGAGGGACGTATTTTTCATCTGGATATCAGATCGGAAAAGGAGGTTTTTTCGGGTGTGAAAAGAGCGCAACCCGATTGGGTCGTTCATCTCGCTGCCATCTCCAATGTGGGGCATTCATGGGAAAGGCGGAGGGAGACTCTCGAGACGAATCTTCTCGGTACATCCAACCTGTTTGAGGCCGTACGCCGATTCGCCCCCCGTGCTCGGGTTCTTTTTATCAGCTCCTCCGATGTGTACGGAGCAGAGCGTTCCTCGGATATGCCATTAGACGAAAATGCTGACGTTCATGTCATGAATCCCTACGCGTATTCCAAATTGAGTGGAGAGCTTTTGGGTGAGTTCTACATCCGTGTCGAGGATTTGGATGTGGTTATCGCCAGGCCGTTTCCGCACACCGGCCCAAGGCAGAGTGCGGATTTTGTCTGTTCGGATTGGGCTCGCCAGATAGCCCAAATTGAAAAGGGGCAAGGAAACTCCAAAATAAGAGTGGGTGATATCTCCGTCCAGAGGGATTATACGGATGTGAGAGATGTTGCAAAAGCTTATGTGCTCTTACTCGAAAAGGGGAAAAAAGGCGAAATGTACAACATCTGTTCGGGAAAATCCTATTCTCTGGAGAGCATTCTCCATATGCTTCTGTCCTTTTCTTCTCAACACATCGAGATCCAGGTGGATTCTCGAAAATTGAGAAAAACTGAATGTCCTGTTCTGGTGGGTGATAACAGAAAGATAAGGAACGAACTCTCGTGGAAGCCAGTTGTTCCTCTCGAGCAGTCTCTCAAAGAACTCCTGGATTACTGGCGCTCTCGAGTCTGAACGAGGGGATCAGAGATCCAGTTCCAATTGATTTTTCTGGTTGAGCTTCCGGTCGTTCTCGATGGATCTCAAAATCTCAGGAGTGACATCTCCAGTAGGATAGTTCCCGTCAAAACATGCGCCACAAAATTGGGTGAGCTTCTTGTTTCCGAGGCGAACGGCCTTTTTTAAAGACTCAAGAGATTGGTAGATCACTTTATCCGCACCGAGCTTCTTGGCGATTTGTTCCACGGTGGCATTGCGGGCTATGAATTCGGTTTTGGTCTGCATATCGATTCCGTAGACGCAGGGATACCTCAGAGGTGGAGAATAGGAACCGAAATAGACTTTTTTGGCCCCGCACTCACGGACCAAGTCTATGATAGCCCGGGACGTGTTCCCCCGAACAATACTGTCATCGACCAAGAGCACATTTTTTCCTCTGAGCTCAGAGGGGATAGGGTTCAATTTTTGACGTACGGAGGCTCGTCTTTGCTGGTCAGCAGGCATGATAAACGTTCGACCGATATACCTGTTCTTAACCAGAGCTTCCCTGTATTTCAAATTGAGTCTTCGCGCAATCTCGATGGCGGCATCTCTTGCGGAATCTGGGACCGGAACAACCACGTCGATCTTCAAGTTTTGTTTTCTGATTTCGTCTGCGAGAAAACGACCTAGATTGACGCGGCAGTCATAAACATTGACGTTGTCGATATAGGAATCAGGCCGAGCGAAGTAAACCCATTCGAAAAGGCAGGGAGTGTGAGGACAGTGAGCGATCTTTCGGGTGTGAAGCTGGTGGTTCTTATCGATAAAAAGGGCTTGACCGGCCTCTACGTTTTTGATCTCGGAGAAGTTCATGATATTTAGACTGACGCTTTCTGAAGCCACTGCATAGGCAGGCAGAATTTCCCCTTTTCTTTTTCCGTAGGCAAGGGGCTTTATCCCATACGGGTCTCTAAAGGCAAGCATGCCTTGCTCGGCTATATAGGCAATGACAGCGTAACTTCCTTTAACTCGCTCAAATACTTTTTTGACAGCCTGGAAGATGTTTTCAGGTATTATGTTCTTGACGTGTTGATCAGCGAGCTCTTGAGCGAAGAAGTTTAAGATGATTTCTACGTCGTTATCGGAGGTGAGATGGCGATGGTATTGATTGAAGAGAATTTTGTTCAATTCCCTGTAGTTGATCACATTTCCATTGTGAGCCATAACGATGCCAAATGGAGAATTGACATAAAACGGCTGAGCATCCTCTCCTCTGCCTCCTCCTATAGTCGGGTAGCGTGTATGACCAATTCCGATATGGCCGGTCAACCGTCTGAAGTGCTCCTTGGTAAAGATATCTCTGACCAGTCCAGTTCCTTTTTTGGTGTGGAATCTGCTTCCATCATAGGTGATGATTCCTGCGGAATCCTGGCCTCTATGCTGGATGGACAACAGCCCTTGATAGAGGTCCTTGAAGACGTCTTCGTTACCGTAAATGCCTATGACACCACACATTTTACTCGTACGTATTATTATAGTTGTTTTAGTTGAAAAGTGGAATTGGACTCGACTCTCATGGGATTAAAAAAGGTTAATCGATTTTTTCTCGAAGAAAAATGGGATTGGATAAAATCCAAGGAATGTCCTTGTGCAAAGGCGTTTTTTCTCTGAGATAAACTTCCACCCGATAGAATCCTGGATCGGCAGCTAAATATTCTAGATTCCCCCTAGATGTGACGAGAATGTCTTTGCCATCGTGGATGAGTCTGGTTTCTTTAGCAAAAGGTGCAGGGACTTGGATATGGATGGTTATCGGGCGGTCGAATAGGGTCTTCTCACCCATGGTCAGTCTTTCCTTTCCCTTCTGGGCCCAGAACCTGAATCCTTGTGCTCGAGCAGCTGCATCCACGGCGTTGTAAAACCTGCCGCGGCGAAGGGCTGAGTAGACCTGGCGGGAAGCGACTTCGAAATCGCTCGAAAGAGGATTGTCAAGAAGCACGTGAAGCTGCAGAGAAGGAAGGAGAGTGCGATAAAGAAGATGGGCGTCTACGCTGAAGAATCCAAACATCGATTGCTCACGGTTGATTTGGTCCCACTTTTTCAGATTTTTTTGAGGCCGGCTTAGCATTTTTAACAGGGCATACTCTGGTTTTATCAATAAGACCGGAGAAAGAGGAACCAAACGAAGCATATTGTATTTCAATACGGTATTGGCGTTGATGATTTCTATTCCGTTATATCCTGTAGGTTTTCCCCAGGACCAGGCCACTTTGGAATAAGGGTGGGCGATGACAGAAAATCCATTCAGTGCACTAATCTGAAAGGCAGCCTGTTCGGCGTTTTGAGAAAAGTCTTTTTCTGGGGGATCGAAGCCGAGAGCCACGAGATGGCCTCTGCTGACCGAAAGCTCGGATCCGGCTAGCACGAGCACCCCCTCTTTCCAGTCGGCCGAAGCTAAACACTCGCGGTTTGGAAGTCCGTGGTCGGTTAGGATGATGAAGTCGAGAGAAGTTCGGGAAGCCAACCGTGCAATTCTATCCGGATGTTTCCTGCCATCGGAAAAGACGGTGTGGATGTGATAGGCCCCCCGTATCTCAAGGGCCTCTCTATCGGCGTCCTCGAGGGTGTAGGTTTTGAAGCCGATAAGCTGATAACCCAACCAGAAGACATAGATCAGGAGAAGCGAGAGGAGAACGAATAAGACTCTTTTCCTTGTCAAATTGTCCCCGTTTTTGTGTCGGTTTCTTTTCCCGGGACGAATGGAAGCGTGATAATGGCGAGAAAGAGGACGGTGATTTCGGAATCCCCGAAATTGTACTCGAACAGTCCTGCTGTGCAGAGGGCCAAGAGAGCAGCCAGGGCGGAAACCGTCAGAGTATAGCGGGGGATTTCTTTATCCCGCAGCAGTTTGAGAAGGGATAGAAATGCCCAGCCTATGAATGTAAGCCAGGCTATGAGCGCAGGAATCCCTCTTTCGGCTCCGATCTGGGTGATATTGTTATGGAGGTGGACATTTCGTTTGGAGAGATCGGAGAGGCCGTATTTGGGATTTTGGAAGACCATGTCCACCGTATTTGGTCCTGTCCCGAAAAGAGGATAGTCTTTGATGATTTTGATTCCCGCTTCCAGGTACTCGATCCTCTGGACATTCGAGTAGGACTGCGTACTGAAAATGCTGAGGATTCTTGATTTAACATGCTTCGGGCTGAGAACGAAGAAAAGTCCGATAACGATGGGAATCAGGATGAGTGCTTTGGGCTTGTAAAGGGCCAGGATAAAAGCAACCGCTAAAGAAAGCCCTATCCAGGCGCTCCTGGTTAAAGTCAGAGCGAGTGCCACTGCGGCAAGAATGAAGGCCGCCGCCCAAAGATATCTTGATTTTTCTCTGGAGAATAAAAAATGACTCAGTGCAACGGATAAGAAGAGAAGCAGGAGGCCTGCCTGTGTCAATGGATGGCCCATAAAGCCAGTGATCCTTTCTCCTGGCGCTGCTTGAAAGATAAAATAAAAAAGGGAATAGAGAGAACTTACTCCAGCAGATGCAAGCAGAGCATAATGTGCTTTTTTTATCTTTTCCCCTGAAGTCATACCTGCATAAACGATGGGAATGATGAGGAAAATCAGAAGTTCACGACTGTCGACTAGGCTAATTTCCGGATTAACCGATTGAAAGGCTGAAATGAGAGAAAAAAGAGAATAGACCAGGAGGGGCCAGAAAAAGGAAGGGAACTGCGGAAGGCGTCTGTTTTTTATAAGGAGAAAAAGCCAGCTGAGCAGGGCCAGAATAAGAGCTGTGTAGCTGAGAGTGATTGATATCATGGAGAAAAGAAGATAGAGGAAAAGTAACAGCCAGAGAAGGGATGAGGCATTCTTGATAAAATTCAGCCATGTTGTTCGCGTCATTGATTGTGCTTTAAAAAAGAGGGTCAATCTTTTGTTGCCCTGTCGGGTTCAATGGTCGCCTCATCGATGAGCATGACTGGTATGTCTTCTCTTATTGGATAGACACGATGGCATTTGATGCATTTCAACCCCTTTTCATCCGAGGTGAGTTTGATATCGGCCTTGCAGAGAGGACAGGCAAGGATGTTCAGGATTCTTTGGTCAATAGCCATTGGTGCATTCCAGGCTCGTTATCATAACCTAATGAGTTCTTCCCAGTCAATAGCTGACAGGCTATATTACGAAAAGCGGGGCTCTTTTTCATTTTACATAGGGATAACTTTCAAGCTTGTTTTTGCCACCAGGCATATCCTCCGCTCTAGTTCGGATCTTTGACGCCATTCTCTCCTCGCCCTTCTCGGCGGCTGCGTAACTGCGCACGTTTATTCCTCATCTTATCGACACCAGCCTCTGTTCCGGTGTTTGTTGGGATTCTTAATCCTTTGGTTCTGTCGTGCTCAATACATACTCGCCTTCCGGCTCTGCCGGATACCCTCGAAGGACGATTCGTAAAGGCTAGATCCTCAATGGCGCTCCGGACATGCCTGATATCTTTTCCATCAGAGCTAACGCACACAAAACGGAAAGAGCCCCCCACTTTTTAGCATAGAGCCTAGCTCACAGGAATATTGACAGAGACAGAGAGAGGGTGATATCTATAGCCATATGAAATCCCAGATCAAAAAGTTTGGACTCCCTCTGAGTCTTCCTGCTTTTAAAGGGCGTTTTCATCCAGACTTTCCCTATCCTTCCCTGGCAGAAAAAATATCGGCCTGCGATCTGCTTTTTCAGGATCCCAGTTGTCAGATTCTTCTCAACGGACGGAATCGTGTTGGCAAGCTGCAATTCTCTTTATATGAGGAGCAAACCATAAATGTTGTGGTTAAAGAATTCAAGGTGCGAGGCATTGACAAACTGAAGACCTTATTTCTGCCCTCAAAGGCCTATAAAGCTTGGCGCGGAGGTTTGGTCCTCGCGAAAAACAGCATCCCTGCTCCCGATCCTGTTGCATATCTCGAGAAAAAGAAATCACCCTTTATCGATCAAAGTTTTTATTTTTCTCTTTTCGTGGATGGTGCCGAAGAAATTCGACATTTATTGAAGCAGCTTCCAGAGCAAGAAATGGGGAGACTTATCCAGGCCCTTGCCTCTCATCTTTCCTCCTGCCATGATAAGGGCATTCTCCATCGGGATCTTTCCGACGGGAACGTTCTGGTCAAAAAGAATTCCGACGAGGAGTATTCATTCATTTTCATCGACACCAATCGTGTCCGCATCAAAAGGAGACTGGGCACGCTGTCGAGGATAAAAAATCTCATTCGTTTCGGTATTCCTGCTTCCTTTCAGCGCTTTTTTTTAGAGAAATATTTGGGATCAGCTCGGCTGAATAGCCTTGTCTGGATTTGGTATAAACTCAACAAAAAGATGTACACAAGCTATATCCAGTGGAAAGGGAAATTGAGAATAAGACAATTCATTCGAAAATTGGGCATTCAGTAAAATGGAAAAAGATTTCAGGTGGAATCCTTATGCTGACCAGCCCCACAATTTGGCGTCCAGGAGAGAGCGATTTTGGCATCACTTCAGGTATGTTCCCGGCTACTTATCCCTTGTTGCATCGAATTTGCGAAAGGCCTTTCCCATCCTTTCCCTTTATCGAAAGTACAGAGAAGGGATGTATGTCGAACCCGTGAAGCTCGATCGTTGCTTCGGGATTTCGATTTCTCCTCACGAGGACAAAAAGAGCGAGGTTTTCAGCTGTCTCAAAGAGCTCGGCATTCAACAAACACTTATCAGAATTCCATCATGGGAAAGGGGAAGGCTGGATTTGTACCAGAGATTTATCGAAACGGCTAAGGAAAATGCTTTGGATGTGATCCTTGCTCTGCTGCAACGAAGAACGGATGTGAAAAATCCGAAGGGATGGATTCGCTTCCTCGAAGACATCTTTTCCAGATTCGGTACGGTATGTTCTTTTTTTGAGATCGGGCATGCGTGGAACAGGACCAAGTGGGGGATATGGGATTACCGGGAGTATCTTCAGCTAGCAGACCCAGCTGTTTCTTTGGCCGAGAAGTATCAGGCAAGGCTTCTCGGACCCGCAGTGATAGATTTTGAGTTTCATCTCTATCCTCCGGTTTTGAAGAAGATCTCTTTTGACAAGATCACCAGCCTTCTGTACGTAGATAGAGTTGGCGCCCCAGAGAACAAACAATTCGGGTGGGATACGTCCAGAAAGATTGCACTTCTTAAGGCAGTGGTTGATGGATTCCTTGAGAAAAAGCAGGACATATGGATAACCGAGGTGAACTGGCCCCTGGAGGGAACAGGAAAGTATTCACCTGCTGTCGGCAAGGCGAATGTATCGGAAGAGGATCAAGCCAATTATCTGACTCGGTATTTCGTTCTTTGTCTTGCGAGTGGATTTGCGGAGAGAATATACTGGTGGCAGCTCGTTGCGCCAGGATATGGTTTGATCGATAGCCGGCAAAAGGCCTGGCGCAGGCGACCTGGTTTTTTTGCTCTCAAGCATATGGCCGGCTGCCTCGAAGGAAGCGTTTTCATCAGGAAAATCCCGCATCCGAAGGCGAAGATTTTTGTGTTCAGCAAAGAACAAAGGGAGGTTGCGGTGTGCTGGACAGCGAGTTCCTCGGTTACATATAAGTTTTTTAAGCGTGTGGATAAGGTCGAAAATAGGGACGGGAAAGAAATTCCTTTCGCGGATAACATTATTCATTTGGATCGGTCTCCCAAATATGTGTATTTATATTAATTTGAAGTGTTCTCTTCCAATCTGATATCTTATTCCATCCTATTTTTATCCATACGAAATGTCAGTGAACAACTTGGATGAGACAGGCTAAAAAAACGGCTGGCTAGAAGCGGACGCTGATGCCTATTCGAAGGCTGACTCCAGAAAAATCAACCTGAGCTTCTTTGGCGTCGATAACGCCTGCTTCGTTCGGCTTGGACTCACGGATGAACAGCAGGGGATAGGATTGCTGTTCCGAGACTTCTGCTTGAATGAGATAGAGCGTCCCTTCCTCGGTCAAGATTTGGTCTGAGGTGTCCTGGAAGGTGTCTTTTCCTCGAAATCCGCCGATTTTAGCAAAGCGCCCTGTTAGCTCAGCGATAAGATTCAGATGGGGTGCAATTTGAGTGGCGAACTCTAATCCCCCTCGCAATCCCAGTCCCCGAGCACTCGCCTCTCCCTGCCATTCCTGTATGTGCTCTTGCTCTCGGATCTGATAAAAATAGGAGCATTTGGCAAAGTAATAGGAAATTCCGCCTTTGATATACAGAACGGGAAAAAGTGCATAAGATGCTGTGATCCCAACGGGAACAGCGCTGAGCTTAGGCCGCGTTTTGAGCATGTATGTCTGTGTGACTTGACTGAAGTCAGCTAGGCTTTCCTTTTGGCTTTGGAAAGATTCAATAGCTATCCCCAGTGACAGCCTCGAGGTCATAGATATGGAAAATTCCCCTCCGAAAGAAAAGCCATAGTGGGCAGGCTTTAAATCGCTTTTCTTTGAAATTCCGAGAGCACTCCTGTAGAAATCCCCCAGTCCTAGAGATCCCTTGTTCAAGTCTCCTCCGATAGCGTAGCTGCCGCCCGTAAAAAGCGTAATATCAAAGCGATGAGGTTTTTTTCCTGCTGAAGTTTTCGTTCTGATTTCAGGAGGGGACGGTATCTGAGGTTTTTCCTGGTCCTTAGGTTCATCCATCACTTGTGTTATTTGCTTTTCCTCTTCCTGAATTTTTGGGAGATTCTCTGTTAGTTCCGGGGGAGGCTCGATAACAGCAACCAAGCTTTCATGGACATACCCGGAAAGAGAAGTTCCTTCTTTCGGAGCGAGTTTGACCGCATACCACTCGCCCTCTTTTCCTCTGGACTCCAGAACGGTTCCTTGGGGAAGTTGGCGGATGATGATGCTTGCGATATCTGGCTCCAAACGGATGTTCGCTTGTTCTGCAACCACCTTTATCTTTAGATTGAATTGCTGCCCCTGGAGACTTGGAGTCGAATTCAAGAGAAAGAGAATCAGCACAAGAAAGATGAGATGGGAATCTTTCATTGAGGATTTTTTGACCAGAGTTTTCACTTCAATTCGATTATAAAAGGGGTCCATAGGGCTGTCAAGAAATGCTTCCATATTCTTCTTCCTGCTGAGTGACGGGAGCGAAGAGGTCCAGATAATCGGCATCTTTCAGAAGCTTCTGCCCGAGTTTCGACTAAAATCAAGAGTCTGTTCATCGGAAAAAAATTGAATACATAAGAGCAGATGTGGATGGTACGGGTGAGAAGAGAGTTGCGTTGTTTTTGGGAAAGGTTATAATATTTATAAAAACATAGAGGACACTGAAATGAGAACAAGACTTTTTAAATCCAAATCTCTGACAATTTTGGCGCTTCCGTTTTTTCTGGCTCTTTCCTATGGCTTCCTATTATCCCAGGCGGGGCCGCAGATCAAATTCAAAGAAAGCTCTTGGGATTTCGGAAAAATGAAGGAGGGACAGGTCAAAACGCACCAATTCGTGTTCGAAAACACAGGGGACGCCCCTCTTGTCGTGAAAAGGGTGAGAACATCCTGCGGATGCGCTGCGGCTTTGGTTTCAGATAAGACTATCGAGCCTGGAAAAAAAGGAGAAATCAAAGTCACTTTCGACTCCAGGGGATATGAAGGAAGCGTATCCAAATATGTTTATGTGGAGACCAATGATAAGGCCCGATCTGTAGTGCAGCTTATCATATCTGCCATGATCGAAGTCCCGCCCCGTCCGAGAATAGATCTTGAAAAATACAATTTCGACGCGGGCCTGATTCTGGAGGGAGAGCCAATTCTCGCTCAAAGTGTCATTATCAATCGGGGTGAACAGGAGCTCAGAGTTTCTTTTTCCCATCGAGACGCAAAATATTTTCACGACGGAAAAGAGATTTCATCCGAGTTAAGGATAGCTGCCGGAGAAGAAGCTGCGGTCGAAATAGAAATACCTCCCCGTTCGAGACAAGGTCTGATAAGAGAATACATACTGCTCAAATCAAATGATACCCGGCGTCCTAATCTTTCTCTCTATGTCAGCGGATACATCATCACCAAACAACAGCTCAAAGAGCTGTTCAACAAGTATAAAGAAATCATCGGATCAGAATGATTTTCTTTGCCAATTTTCTCATAGGAGCGTCTAGAGTTTTGCACATCGCGCTGATGATTTCCATCTGGATTTTGATTATCCGGGCTATTCTCTCCTGGATACGCATTCCTTCTCTCTATTCGTTTTCAGTAATCCTCTATTATTTGACAGAGCCGATTTTAAAACCTGTCCGAAGATTTGTTCCTCCCCACAGGTTTGGAGGGATTGACATCAGTCCGATGATTGTCATCCTTTTGATCATATTTGTCGATTCATTCTTGGTCAAATCCCTTTCCCTTTATGCCCATCAGTTGTTAAGGGAACATGCTCTGTATTATTGACGGAGCCGGTGAAAGATTGGCAGCACCTGAGAAAAATATCCGATTGAGCGTAAAGGTACTGCCGAACTCCCGCAGACAGGATATACAGAAAATAAAGGAAGGAGAATACAAGATTCATGTTCTCTCATCTCCTGTCGAGGGGAAGGCGAACAAGGAGGTCATCGATGTGGTCGCCTCCCATTTTCGTCTCCCTCGTTCTCGAGTGAAGATCTTAAGGGGAAAAAAATCTCGAAAAAAGATCGTGATCCTTGAGTATGAGTCATAGGGGTTGTGGTTTGGCAGAGGGATGGAGATAAAATGGATATCTACAACCTGATAAGTTTTTTCGGGATTTTTCTCATAGCATTGTTCGCCTGGCTCTGTTCGGAGAACCGGAGATCCATTAATTGGAGAATCGTATTCTGGGGAATAAGTCTCCAACTGTTTTTTGCTTTTTTCATCTTCGTGATTCCCATCGGATCGAAATTTTTTCTGTTCATCAACAAAGTGGTGATCGAGGTCCTGGGTACGGCAACGGAAGGGACAAAATTCCTGTTCGGGCGTTTGGCTTTGCCAGCCGGTACAACAAACGAAGCAGGAGAGACGTCTCTCGGAAATTTTCTCGCCTTCCAAGGGCTCCCCACCATCATATTTTTTGCAGCACTTGTGGGAGCCTTGTATTATTTAAAGATTATGCCCTTTATCATTCGAGTCTTTGCTTTTGTGTTCACCAAGTTGATGAGAATCAGCGGAGCCGAATCCCTTTGTGCTTCGAGCAATATTTTTGTTGGGGCCGAGTCCGCTTTGGTTGTAAAGCCCCATCTCGCCGAGATGACCCGCTCTGAGTTGACCACCATCCTTGCTGCGGGAATGGGAACCATCGCCTCCACGGTATTGGCTATCTATGTGATGTTTCTTCAAGGACAGTTGCCGACTATCGCTGGGCATTTGATATCTGCTTCCTTTCTATCAGCGCCTGCTGCAGTGGTGATGGCCAAGCTCATCGTCCCTGAAACAGAGACCCCCAAGACTCTCGGTGTTGACATCAAACCCCATTACGAAAGAGAAGACAATCTGATTATGGCGATCATCAACGGAGCTTGGAGCGGGCTCCGGCTTCTGGGAGGTATCATCGTTCTTTTGATTGCTTTCCTCGGAATTTTGGCACTTTTAGACCTTATTTTCGGATGGAGTGGAGGGGTTTTCAACAGGCTGTTCGGCATAAACTTTGAATGGTCCTTCGAGTCTATCTTAGGGTATATAGCTTATCCCTTTACCATCATCATGGGTGTGCCCCCCTCGGACGCTTTCGAAGTCGCCAAAGTGGTAGGGGAAAGGACGGTAGTGACGGAATTGGTGGCTTATCAGCATCTCTCGCAACTGATAGAACAGGGAGTTCTTCTCCATCCTCGATCATCGCTCATAGCTTCGTACGCACTTTGCGGGTTCGCCCACATCGCTTCCCTGGCTATTTTTGTAGGGGGGATCGGAGCTTTAGCCCCTCAGCGGTACAAAGACCTCTCACGGGTGGCGTTAAAGGCGCTATTGGCTGCAACCCTTGCTTGCTTGATGACAGGCGCTGTTGCCGGCCTGTTCTTCACCCAAGGATCGATCCTCCTCGGAAGGTAAAAAAGATTCTGGAAATCATTATGCTTGGACTATCGCTGTTCGCATGTGTTTGAAACGCAGCCAGAAAAAGCTGCTTCTTTTATAAGAATAGATTTCTTCAAGCACAGCTTGTGTTTTTATTTTTTCCTGATAAAATATTCCTAAATCCGAGAGAAGAAAATTACTATAGGAGACAGAAATGTCAGGATTCATAAAAAAGATTCTCTGGACGACTGATTTTTCGGACGAGGCCCGGGAGGCTTTGTTGTATGCAGATGCTTTCACCAAAACATTCCGTTCCAAGGTAATTGCACTCCATGTGATTCCCGACATCTCCCCGGCTCTTTATGATGCGGCGGTGGTTATCAAAGGCGAGCTGGCAAGGCGGGTGGATTACGTGAAGATGGAGGCCAAAAAAAAGCTCGATGCTGTCAAACGAGCTAAAAATATGACATTCAAGGTTCTCATCGAAGAAGGGAATGCGGCAAAAAAGATTGTCGAGGTTGCGGAAAAGGAGAAGGTGGATTTGATCGTGATGGGAAGGAGAGGACTGTCCGCGATCGAGAAGCTCTTTATCGGCAGTGTGGCTAACAGGGTGCTCAGGAATTCCCCGGTTCCTCTTCTTCTTACCAAAAAGAAAAGAGGCAAACCGCGGTTTAAGAAAATACTGGTTCCTACAGACTTTTCCGAACAGGAGGAGAAAGAAAGAGACTATGCCTGGAGGTTGGCCAGAGGATTTGATTCTGAAATCACGCTCCTTCATATTTTTGAACTGCATGACTATGAATTCTCCCCTCAGGCCCTGGACGAGATGTTCGAAACCGTAATGAAGAAGCTCAAGAGGCGGAAGAAGCGGGAGGGGAAGAAAGTCAAAGTGCATGAAGATGTCCATCGTGCGCTGAATGCAGCTACAGGAATTGTCGATTATGCAGATACCCATAAAATCGACATGATCGTCATCTCGACCTGTGTACAGAGCAAACTTGAACGATTTTTTTTAGGAAGCACTACAGAAAAGGTGATATCCTATAGTCATCTTCCTGTGTTCGCCATTCCTCCTGCTCATTGTGCACGATAAAATTGGAAGAAAATTTAAAATACTGGATTGCTCTTAACTTGGTCGTTTCCGATAGCCTGAGATCAGCGGCACTCATTACTCAGAATTTCTCCTCGATAAGGGATGTTTTTGAATCATCCAAGAAGGATTTGACCGCCGTAGGATTAGAGGAGAAAAAAGCAGAAGCTCTTGGTTCGCCGAATCTGTTGAGCAAGGCAGACCTAGAAGTGAAGCGGCTGGACAAAAAGGGCTATTACGTCCTGACAAAAGAGGATAAACGGTATCCAGAGTATTTGAGAGAAATTTTCGATCCTCCGCTCGTCCTCTATTGTGCGGGAAGGGCTGAAGTTTTAGATGTGCCTGCCGTTTCCATGGTAGGAGCGAGAAAACCGACTCCTTACGGCAGGGCTGTGGCGGAGAGGTTAGCCGAAGATTTAGCCTCCCGAGGTCTGGTTGTGGTCAGCGGCTTAGCCCGCGGAATCGACTCCATCGCCCACTGGGGTGCTTTGAAAGGAGGAAAGACGATAGCTGTTCTTGGTTCTGGGCTGAATAGAATCTATCCCAAAGAAAACCGTCATCTGTTTGAGAAAATAGTGGATGACGGAATCGTCCTTTCTGAATATCCCCTCGAATCTCCTCCTCTGGGATATCATTTTCCTCTGAGAAACAGAATTATCAGCGGACTCTCTCTCGCATCGGTTGTGATCGAGGCAACTCGAAAGAGCGGCTCGCTCATAACGGCTCGGTTGGCGTTAGAACAAAACAGAGAAGTGATGGCTGTTCCTGGAAGCATCACTTCAGGTCTAAGCTGGGGGACGAACTGGTTGATCAAGAATGGAGCGAAGCTGGTTGAAGATTGGAGAGATGTGGTGGAGGAACTTCCTTTGTCCTTGAGGGAAAGAATTCTCTCCATTGAAGAGAAGGAAAGAAAAAAAGCTCCTTCACTCAATCCAGAGGAAAAAAAAGTCTATAATGAGCTCGAAACCGATACGCTCACCTCTATCGATGAGCTGGTGGAGCGATGTCATCTTTCTGTATCCGAGGTTCTCTCCGTTCTCTTGAGTTTAGAGCTGAAGGATTTAATCACCCAGAGGCCGGGGAAATTTTTTCAGAGGAAGCTGTGATGGTAAAGCAATTGGTCATTGTGGAATCTCCTGCTAAGGCAAAAACCATCAACCGCTACCTTGGAGAGAACTATGTGGTAAAAGCCTCGATGGGACACATAAGAGATCTGCCAAAAAAGGAGCTGGGGGTGGATTTGGATCGCGATTTTCGCCCTGAATACGACATCATTCCGGAAAGGAAAAGACTGGTATCCGAACTGAAAACCCTGGCAAAGGATGTTGAATCCATCCTGCTTGCTGCTGATCCGGATAGAGAGGGGGAAGCTATTTGCTGGCATCTATCCGAAATTTTGAAGAAAGAAAATGAAAACATCTTTCGCGTTCTCACACATGAGATCACCAAAAAGGCCGTTACCGAGGCCTTCAGAAATCTAGGCTATCTTGACCAGGATAAAATAAGCGCTCAGCAAACGCGGAGGATATTGGACCGGCTCGTCGGATACCTCATCAGCCCTCTCTTGTGGAAAAAGGTGGGGAGAGGGTTGAGTGCAGGTCGAGTGCAATCCATCGCCTTGCGTTTGATTTGCGAGAGAGAAAAAGAGATAAAAGATTTCGAACCCCAAGAATATTGGACTATTTCAGCTCAGTTGGAGGCGCTGAATCCACCGCCGTTTAAAGCCAGCCTAGTCAAAATCGATGGGAAAAAAACCAAGATAAAGGATGAGAAAAAGGCCTCAATCATCGTTTCAGAACTTTGGAAGCTGCCTTTTATTCTGGAAAAGATACAGGTTAAAAAGAAAAAAAGGAACCCGAATCCCCCTTACATCACCAGCACTCTCCAGCAGGACGGTTTTCGTCTTCTTAGATTTCCTGTGAAGCGGACCATGTCCGTTGCCCAAAGGCTGTATGAAGGGCTAGAAATCGGTGATCAAGGTTTGGTGGGCTTGATAACGTACATGCGTACAGATTCAGTCCGTGTCTCCGATGAAGCGTGTGCCATGGCGAGAGATTTCATCCGGGATCATTATCCTCCTGAATATTTACCCAAGAAGGCACGCCTTTACAAAAACAAAAGGAAGGCGCAGGATGCCCATGAAGCCATCCGGCCGACCTCCCCTGACCTTACTCCTGAGAGAGTCAAATCCTATTTAAAGAGCGAGGAATACAATCTCTATAAGCTGATTTGGAACCGGTTCCTCGCCTCTCAGATGGAATCGGCCCGAGTGGAAGAAAAAGAATTTGGGATAAAGGCATCCCGTTATCAATTCGTCGCCAAAGGAGAGGTCCTTGAGTTTGACGGTTTCCTTACCTTGTATCCCGATCTGAAAAAAGAGGACAACAAGCTTCCGGAGGCCAAAGAGGGAGAAGAGCTGAACGTTCTCGATATTGACTCCAAACAAAATTTCACTCAACCTCCTCCCCGTTTTACGGAAGGAAGTCTGGTCAAAGAGCTGGAAGCCAGAGGAATTGGCCGCCCGAGTACTTATGCTCCGATCATTTCCACTCTTCAAGGGCGTGTATATGTATTTAAAGATAAAGGAAGATTCATTCCTACTGATCTCGGCCTGTTTGTGACTGACTATCTGATTAAAAATTTTCCCGATCTAATGGACTTCGAGTTCACAGCCCGTCTGGAAGCTGAGCTCGATCTCATAAGCGAGGGAAAGAAGGAATGGGTCGAATATCTGAAATCCTACTACGGCCTTCTGGAAAAAGATCTTAAGGAGGCTTTGAAGGAAGAGGGCATAAAGAAAAAGGGGATTCCTCTGGAAGAAGTCTGCCCTGAATGCGGCCGGCAGCTGGTGATCAAAGAGGGGAAATACGGTAGGTTCAGGGCGTGTTCGGGATTCCCAGAGTGTGAGTTCAAGGAGAGTCTGGTAAAAAAAGAGGCCAAACCATTGGAGGAGTACTGTCCTGAGTGCGGCTCTCAACTGGTCTTGCGCCGTGGAAAATACGGGACATTCGCAGCCTGTTCGAATTACCCAGAATGTAAATTCATCAAAAAAGAAAAGAAAGACACAGGAATTTCCTGTCCTTTGGAGTGCGGCGGAACAATCGTGAGAAGAAAGACCAGGAAAGGAAGGACATTTTACGGGTGCAGCACATTTCCCAAGTGTCAGTTTGCCACTTGGGATGAGCCGGTTCCCCAGCCTTGTCCTGAATGCGGCCGGGAATTCGTACTCAAAAAAAGTCTTTTTAAAGGGAAACCCTATCTATACTGCAGCGACGAAAAGTGTACCTATAAAGAAACCATAGAGGAGAGAGAGCGGTCATAACATGGTGTATGCCGGAGAATTGGAAAGTTTCATCGCCTATTTGAAACATGAGAAAAATGCATCCCCCCACACCATTGCCAGTTACAGGAGAGATCTCCTTCAGCTTGCCCAGTACTTGGAAGAAAGAGGAGTAAGTATCGACAGGGTGGATAACGTCTCGCTCAGAGGATTTCTGGCCCTTCTTTATGAAAGAGGAGAAAAAAAATCAACTGTGGGAAGGAAACTGGCGGCTATTCGTTCGTTTTTCCAGTATTGTGTCAGAAAGGGTTGGATGGGGGATAATCCAGCGAAAGTCGTTTCCACTCCAAAACAGGATAAACCTGTTCCCTCTTTTCTTTCAGAAGAGGAGATGAAGGAATTTTTGGATCTGCCTCACACCAACAGACCTTTAGACCTCAGAGATGTCGCCATGATGGAACTCCTGTATGCCACAGGCATTCGAGTGAGCGAGCTTGTTGGCATCAATCTGGAAGATGTAAAATTCACCGAACGATTGATCCGTATCAGAGGAAAAGGCAAAAAGGAACGGCTGGTTCCTTTTGGAAGTAAAGCTGAAGCGAGCCTTAAGAGCTACTTGCGGATGCGGCCGAAGATAAACAAAGGACAAATCGAAGAAAAGCCGCTGTTTCTCAATTACAGGGGAAAAAAGCTTTCCTCCCGTTCTGTCGAACGTACAGTAGAAAAGTATATCCTTCGCTCAGCGCTGAGGCGAAAGATAAGCCCCCATTCCCTCAGACATTCCTTTGCATCTCACCTGTTGAGTAGAGGAGCGGATTTAAGAGTGATCCAGGAGTTGCTTGGTCATGAAAGCCTGGCGACCACTCAAAAATACACCCACCTAGACCTCAAACACCTCTTGGAGGTCTACCGAAAAAGTCATCCCAGATCCTGAAAGATCGCCCTTTGTGTAAACGGTTAGAGCCGGATTCTGTTAACTCGTGTTCACACCAGGGAAATGTTCCGACTGCAAATTGTTGATAATAAAAGGGAAACAAAATGAGAAATTGGCCCCGTTATTGCAGAGGGAAGGAGCGAAAGGAGGTACTTATGATGAAAGTACTGGTCAGAGGAACGGTTTTCAATGTGGTCGCACTCCTTGTTCTTGGGTTCTTTTTGGCTGTTCAGACGCACGCTGCAAATCCCCCCGATGAGAAGATCAACATCAACACAGCTTCAATCGCAGAACTTCAAAAGTTGCCCCGAATCGGTGAGGCAGTGGCTCAAAGGATCGTCGATTACAGAGAGGAACACGGGAAGTTCGAGAAAATTGAAGAGATCATGAAAATCAAGGGCATCGGTGAAAAGACATTCTTGCAGTTGAAAGATCTTATCACGGTAGGAGAGGAATCCACGTACAGAAAGGAGAAGGGGACCTGATCCCCTTCTCCATGCTGAATTTTGTGGTTTTCCTCGTTTATTTCAGATATTCCATGAGAAATGAACTCAGTTGACTGAGAGCGCGCCCTCTGTGACTCACTGCGTTTTTTCCCTCCGGCGTGAGTTCGGCAAAAGTTTTATTAAGAGGAGGATAGAAGAATATCGGGTCATAGCCGAATCCTCTGGTTCCCTTCTTTTCAAAGGCAATGAATCCTTCGACAGATCCCTCGATTTCTTTAATGATATTTCCTTTTTCACACAGAACCATACATGAGACAAATCTTGCCTTTCTCTTTTCCCAGGGAAGTCCTTCGAGAAGGATAAGTGCCTTTTGAAGATTTTCTTCATCGGTTGCCTCCGGCCCAGCAAATCGAGAAGAGAACACTCCAGGAGCTCCATTGAGATAGTCTATCGCCAAACCGGAGTCTTCGGCCAATGTCAGATCTTCACAGTATTGAGAGTAGAAAAGACCTTTGCCGCGAGAATTCTCTATGAAGTCGCGTCCAGTTTCTGGGAAGACTGCGCTGATTTCAAGATCTCGAAGAGAGCAAATTTGAAGAGGAAAGACGGTTAAATAGCGCTTGAGTTCTTTGATTTTTCCCGGATTAGTTGTCGCGAGAAGCAGCTTTTTGTTAGTCAATCTTTATCTCGAGTATCCCATCGAGATTGAGAAGGCTCCATTTGAATTTTTGTTCTTTTTCCTCGGATGCAGAAAAGGAGAAATCAATAGAATAGATATTTCCTTCCTCCTTATGAGCGATCTCTTTGAACTTTATCCCTTCATGGAGAGCTAATTTCTTTATGTTCAGAATGATATCTTTGGAATATTTGGTTTTGAGATGGTAGTGATAGAGTTCCCTTTTTAGATACTGTGACTCGATTTGTCGAAAAGTGACAAGAGTAAGGATAATGATTCCTGTGAATATCAGAGCAATTAAGTAATAGCCTGCCCCAATGACTAATCCGAGTCCAGCCACAGCCCACAAAGTGGTTGCAGAAGTCAATCCGATTACTATCCCTTTGGCTTGGATGATCGTACCCGCTCCTATAAACCCAATCCCTGTGATTACAGCTGCAGCGATCCGGGCTGTGTCAGAGCTGCTGCCTTCTTCTCCCTGAAGAAGAAGTTGAGACAGAACCATCATCATTGTCGCCCCAAGACAGATAAGGATATTCGTTCGGAATCCAGCGGGCTTTTGGCTGGATTCTCTTTCGAATCCTATGAGCCCTCCAAGGGCAACGGCTAAGACGAGCTTGAGAGTGATTTCCGCGATACTCATAGCATTCCTGTGCGCGAATATGCTGTTAATGTATCATAACTGCAACTTATAAAACAAGATTGTGTAAAAAATCGAGGTTGGGATAGTCCCATAAGGTTAGGTGGTGCCTGGATTTTCAGGGAAAAAAGCGTGCTTATGAACAGTTCAGGTTATTTGCCTATAGTATCGAAAAAATAGGAAAGCGAAAACAACAGGATGAGAAAAATCGTATAGACAGCGAATTTGGGATGGACAAGTAATCGCTCCGGTTCCTCCATCGCTTCCTTTTCTCTAAGCGTTTTCCATAAAAACAGGAAGAGATAGAAGAAAACGAAAGGAGAGAAGTAGAGAAAAGATTGGAGTTTATGGGATAAAGCAAAAACGAAGTAGCCGGCGAAAAAAAGAGCTCCGCTCAGCATGATGCCGAAGAGCAGCGATGGGATGGAATACTTGCTGAGAGAAGACCTGTAGCTTTCTGCCTTGTCTTTCAGGAGGCGGTATTCCGAAAGTCTCTTGGATATCATCAAGAAATTTCCGAAAAACCACCAGGACAGCAAAAGGGACAAAGGAGGGAAGACATGGGCGGGGGAGAAAGCGAACCATCCGATGAGGAAGCGAATCGGGTTGTTTGCGGATTCAGATATGGAATCCAGGAAAGGTATGTCTTTGGTTCGGATGGGTTTGATGTTATACATGAAACCAGCGATCAAGAGAGCCAGAAGCGAAAAGAAGAAGGGAGAAGAGAAAAAAAGGTATGCTGATGAGAGACACAAAAGACCCACCAATATTCCCCAGAGAAGGAAAGGCCTTTTTTTTATCTCGCCCCTGGCTAGAGGCCGATTTCTTTTGGTGGGGTGGTGGATGTCATAAGGTGCATCTACAATTTCGTTGATGATGTAGTTGACTGTCGAAATGCCCCAGGTGAGGAGGAAGGCGAATGCGGATTGACCGACAGCCCAGAGAATGGGAAGTGCTGCCACAGAATCGCGGTGCAAGAAAAAGTAAGCAGCCACTCCGAAAAAAATGGCCAGGCTTCGCGGCCATCTGCCCAACCGCATGGCTTCGAAGTAGGGATGCACTCTATGTTTCCTTTTTTGCGTATATTTCGAACGAATCTTGGAGAGCTAATTTTACTGGAATTTTTTTCCAGAAAGAAGTCATGGGAAGACATTTGAGGAGATATTTCAATCCAGGTCTTCGGGACAGAAGATAATACGCGCTGAAAGTCCAGGAATATTTCCTTCTCTTGACGATACGTAAACCATTGCGGTGGAGGAGACAGTCAAGACTTCTCCTGGTAAAAAAACCGAGATGGCCGGGACGAAAATGCCACCACTTTCTTCCCATGATTTTAGCAGCCAGGCTGTTGATGTTCGGAGTGACCAGACAGAGAGTTCCTCCCCGCGTGAGGATTTTGTGGCTTTTTGAAATGCTCTGATTCGGATGGGAGACGTGTTCGATAAAATCCACCATAGTGACAGCGGTGTATTGGTTCTCTGTCAAAGGAGCATTCTCGAAAATTCCCTTCTGGAGCTCGAGCCCATACCTGTCTTTTGCAGCTTTGACAGCCCATGAGCTGGGTTCAATTCCTTCGGTTTCCCACCCTCGTTTTCGTGCGATATCCAGAAGAATCCCTGTCGCCGCTCCCACATCGAACAGTCTTCCTCTTTCAGGATGAATTTTTTCCAGAACTGAAAGTATCCGCATAAAGTTTTTTGAGCGTCCTTTTGCTTCCTCTTGATAGACAGGATCTTCGATTTCACCATAAAGAGATTGGATGAAGCCTTCAGAGGGACAAGGATTAGCGAAAACATGGGTGCAGCAGTCGCACCTGCTGAGGTCCCAGACTTTGCCGTAACTGGTATCTGTGATTTTGAACGCGTCTTTGCTCAGCAGGAAGGGATCGAAAGTCCTCTTCCTGTAGAGGGAGAAAGATGTGCTGGAGCACACCGGGCAGGTCTTGACCTGTTCAAACTTGTCCAGCCTTACTCTCCTCCATCATTTCAGGAGATTCATCAATTGGTTTATACGAGTTTTTATCACTCCATATCGCGAATGTCAAATTGTCTTTGAATCGACTGAAAATTTCTGCCATGGGAAAGAAAACGGAGCTTATTTGTAATCCTTGATAAAATCATAGAAATCGACTTCGCCAGCATCCAAACCATATGTGTAAACGTAGTGACTGGCTAATTTGGAAGCAAAAATGGCCTTGAGGTAGGAGTCCGGTATCCTTTTCATGACATTTTCGAATCCGATTTCTTCAATCAGGACACGTGGGCAGCAGCACTCAATGACCTTTTGGAACAGGGATTTGTCGGAGCAGAGTTCTGATGAGTAAATCGAGTCTGTCATCTGATTGATCTTTTCGCTGATCAGATCCGATAGGATGGATCGGGGGATCTTTTTTGTTTCATTCTCTCTCCAGATAACTTCGAATTCAAGAGTTGCATTTTCTTTGATCATAAGGATTATTTCCTCGATGAAACGTTTTCTGAAAGAACTTGTCTTCCCTCCCTTGACACACATCAGCGTTTGAAACTGTTCATCGGATAGAGCCAAACTGGCATACACTTCCATGGAAGAGGAGGTCACGCCTCCCTTGTTAGCTGAGGCATCCTTGTAGATGACTACGCCTTTTTCTTCGAGGCGAAGGCGGGCTTCCTGTGTGAAAAACAGATTGGCCCCCTCCACAATGAATTTAAATTTGGGTTTTCCCTTTTTATCGAGCAGTTCTGTCCAGTTATTGATGTTTACTGCCGCGGGCCTTCCGCCACAGGGTACGAACAAATCAGCAGCGAACTTATTGTGGAGGTGAAAAGTGTTTCGAAATTCCAGCCCGTTCGAAACCTTCTCTCCGTCAGGAAGGAGAACATTCCGGTCCTTTATGGTCACCAGAAATCCCTTGGATGAAAGGTGTTTTCTCGAGAAATTTTTGACCGGTTTTCTTTTCTTGGCCAGATTTTCTAGCTCTGTGCGATCTATCCCCTCGGGATCGTACAGCACTCCCGAACTGTCGATAAGGGCGAGTATTTTATCCTTGGATATCAGTATTTCGTTGCTGCCCAGGTCTCCATCAGGTCCGCCTGTCATGACTTTTTTGATCCGGTGTTCTTTCAAGCCCTTCTTTTCGAGTATATTGAGAACATACTGGTGGACAGAGTTGGTGGTCATCCCGTAAATGTCATGGGGAATCCCTCCCATTTCTACAGGCTTTCCGGTGGAAAAAGCCTTCCAGTGGGGATAACCCTCAGTTTTAGCCCTCTGTGCTGCCCATTCCATAAGGTCTGCCGTCCCCTCGTCCGGGCCTAAGAAGAGGATAACATCCTCTCCGTATTGATCGACAATGCTTTCATCAAGGAGAAGAAGATCCAGGAGTCCGTTGATGTATTTCTTGAATGCGGTCTCCCCTTTATCCTGAAAATCCCAGGCCAGAAGAATGGTGCCCTTTGATCCCCCCTCTGGAATATCTTTATTCTTTTTCTGCTGGGTCAAAGCCAGGCTATAATTTTCGTCGAAAATGAAGTCAGAGTTGTTGAGATAGTTCTGGAAGCTGTTGGATTTGACTATGCGGATTCCACCCCTGGAGATGTCCCGAAACCTTATATGGAAACCTCTAAATTCCATGGCGATGATCTGGAAGATTCCGAATGGAGTTTCTGGGTACTCCACCTTGTTGAGGTATTCGGGAGCGTACATGAAAGAGAGTGAAGTTTTTTCTTGTTTGTAAAAATTCGTGCGCAGGATGCTGTCGATAAACAGCAACACGGCCAGAAAGATTTGCTGGTCGATGTCCACTGCAATTTTCTCCAGAATTTCGTTTTCCAGCTTCTGCCTTGTTCGGTTGAAATCAGAGGTTTTTAGTGTCGGATTGAATTTTTTTTCGAAGAGAATGAAAGCTTTTTTTATATAAATGTGATGATCGACGAGCGAATCCCATATTCTTGCCTCGTCGTAGGCGTCCTTGGCCAGCCTGGTTTTCATGTTTCGTAAGATGCCTATCAGTTCAGGCGAGCTCCTCAGAGCCTCCAAAAGCTTTAGATATTCCTCGTTGTATTCCGTTAAAAACTGGTGGGCAAAACTCCACGCAGAGACTCCGAATACCGTTTCCTGAGCCGTAAGCCTCCCTTCCCGGAACAGTGAGGAAAGAGGGCTTTCCGGAATGACATAGACTAAGCTGATATCCCCGGTAAGTTTTTTTACGGCTCTTTCATCCTGGATCGAGTCAATATAAATAGAGTAGATCGTTTTTCCGTTAGCGAACTGTTCGATGTATTTTCGATGGGATACCAGACCGTGAGAATTGATCACGTCGGAAATGTTGGAAAAAAAGCGAACGCTTGACTCTCTATCCACCACGATCATAATCCGGAGTTCTTGTTTGTTTCTGGTGAAAGAGGTCTCGATTATAGGGGTTTCACAACCTTTGGATCGCAGCAGAATATCCTGGTAACGCTTCCGCGTTTCTGGAGCGGCTGAGTCTAAAAAAGACTTACACGCGATTTTTTTCAGGTCTGTTTCTTCTCGATTTTTTTTCTTCAGTTTGAATTTGGGTTTGTAGACGAAGTACATCCGGAGGTGCTCGATACCCATAGCTTTCCCCAGAGTTCGGTAGGAATGAACCCTGTGATGAGGATATTTCTTCTCGATCCGGCTTTCCACTTCACGAGCATGGAAATGATAATCATCGACCAGATAGATTGCCTCGTTCTTTCTCTCTGTACTTAAATCTATTTCTAGGACCCTCTCCTGTTGAACGGATGACATGATTTCTGCGGCTTTAAGGGCTTCGATATGATTGGCGATCGTCTCAGTCGGGGTGGTGTGAAAATAATACTCGTCCATGCCCAATCCCGAACAGAACCAGTCGATCTCCTCTCTGATCGCACGTTTGGTGTAAACACCTTTTTGCAAAATGATATCCTCGATCTTTCGGAGCCTTTCTTCCTCCAATACTGAGTTTTTGGCGATCTGTTTGAGAGTTCTCATATTAAACTCCTTAAAATCCGTTATCGAGGGAGGTCCTCTTTTTTAGACTTCAAGTTCCATCTTTTCAAGGATGAGCTCAGTGCCGGAGAGGGTTTTCAGCTCTTTCGACCCGCAATGAGTGCAAATGAAGACAAAGTCATCTTTGACCGTTTGTTTCCCGCATGTCTTGCATTCGATTTTCAGAGGGACCTCTTCAATTTCCAATTCTGATCCATTTGCGATGGTGTCCTTTTTATACATGTCAAAGGCGGTATGTAAGAATTCAGGGACTACACCGGAAAGCTTTCCGACCTTGAGTTTCACGAAGACGATTTTTTTAGCCCTCTTTTCTTCAGCTTTTTTTCCCATAATTTCGAAGAGGCTGGCAATGATAGAAAGTTCATGCATTCTTGTAGAAAAGGCTTTGGCGGGTGAGGACAAAGAAATCCACCAGCTCCTTGACTCCTGTATCCTTCAGGGCAGAAGTCGCAAAGATTTTGATTTTAGGATTGATCTCCAATGCCTCCCTTTTGGCTCTTTTGCTGTCGAAGGGCATGTGAGGAAGGAGGTCTGTTTTGGTCAGTATCAAACAGTCAGAAGTCGCGAAGGCTTTGGGGTATTTTTTCGGCTTATCGTCACCTTCAGGGACAGAAAGAAGGACACATCTGAGATTTTCACCAAGATCGTATCCGGCTGGGCAGACGAGATTTCCCACATTTTCGATAAACAAGAAATCCAGATCGGGTGGAATCTCTGGGAAGAGTTTTCCCACCATCTTGGCCTCCAGATGACACGCTCCGCCTGTGATGATTTGCCAGGCAGGAATGCCTTTTGCTCTTATTCTTTCTGCATCTCTTTCTGTTTCGATGTCTCCTTCGATCACGGCAATTTTGGTGTCCGGCCTCATGTGTTCTGCAATACGCTCGAGGAGTGTGGTTTTCCCTGATCCGGGTGAACTCATCAGATTGATAGTAAAGATGTCCTTTTGTGTGAGCTTGGTTCTGATGTCGGAGGCGATTTTCTTGTTGGAGCCTAAAAGGTCCTCCAGAACGAGAATTTCCTTTTTTCTCATGTTTCTTCGAGCTTCTCGAGAAGAGTTTGCACCTCTTGGACGATTCGGGGGATGGCGTTTTTCATATCCTGGGTGAGCCCTTCTCCGAGATTATACATCCTTTTCGCTTCGACAGCTATAACCTTGATTCGAGAGGGGACCTTAAGCCCGAGTTCTCTTCCGATTTCGATGGTTTGAGGGACAGAAACGTAGTGGGGTGAAGGACCGGGAATATGCCTGAGCTGGTTCTCATCTAATAAACGAATTTTCCCCGGCTTAGGATTGGTGCTTTTTATGGTGTCGATGATAATGAGAGAGTCGTAACCCACAATCACATCTATCAGGGCAATCCCTGAAAGGGAACATTCTTGGCAGTCGATTTGGCTCGTAACCTTGGAGGATGCACTGTTTGCCTCGATTTTTTGTTTTATCTGGCGCACGACATGGATCCCGACGCCATCATCGCCGTAGAGCTCGTTACCTAGACCCAATATGAGAGTCTTCATTTTTTTCCCTGTTCATTCGAGCGCCATGAAAAAAGGGCCCGCTCGTGAAGCGGGCCCTCTCTGTTTTTTGTCCTAATGTTTTCTTGTCTAATTCACTCTCTCTTCAACTGCTGGAGCAGCTCTCCGTTTTTATCGTATATATTTACGACCAGAGGCATATCTCCTGGAAGGGCGTGGGTTCCACAGGCATGGCAGGGATCATAGGGTCGGAAGGCCATCTCGGCCATATTCAGCAGTCCTTCTTCGACCTTACCGCCTTTGATAAATGTTTTGGCGGCTTTCTCGATGGACATGTTGATGGCTGCGGCGTTGTTAACGGTCGCCACAATCAGATTGGCTTCTGTGATTATGCCTCTCTCATCTGTTTTGTAGTGATGGTACAGAGTGCCTCTGGGTGCTTCGACGACACCCACTCCTTCATCAGGTGTTTGGGTGGGGATGTTTCGGATGTTGGGATCTGTTATGTCTTTGTTTTCCAACAGCTTGACCATCATTTCGGCACCTTGAAGTGCTTCGATGAGGCGGGCCCAGTGAAAGGCCAAGGTGTTGTGAACTGGCTTCCCTCCCAGAGTCTCAAACATCTTTTCGTAGTGCTCTTGGGCCAGTGGGGTCTTCATTCCGTCTGAGGCATTCAGCCGGGCCAAGGGAGCCACACGATAAACTCCGCTCTCCTTGCCTTCGGTAAAGCCCTTCCACCCGACATTTTTCAGGAACGGGAATTTGATATAACTCCAGGGTTCCACATGCTCGGAAATATGATTCAAATATTCCCGTGGTTTGAATTTGGCGAACTCTTTTCCTTCAGGATCCACCACGCGAATGTCACCGTCGTAGAAATCGACCTTGTTGTTTTCGTCGACAAGACCCTTGTAGTAAGTGATGATTTTGTAGGCATCTCCGACAACGACATCGACATATTCTTTGTTCTTAAGGACGACATCGTCAAAAATCTGAAGCGCAAACTGGGCAAATTCCAGACAAAATTTGGCTGATTCCAGGAACTCGACTCTGTGCTCTTCATCCAATCCCTTGGAGACTCCCCCAGGAAGTCCGCAGACAGGATGGATAACCTTTCCTCCCAGATAATTGATGATATCCCGCGCTTCTCTTCTCGCTCGGATAACCTTTCCCCCGATTTCCAGCCCAACCTTTCCGATAACACCAAGAATGTTTCGTTCTCCTGCAGGAGCTTGAGGGCCGACCACAAAATCCGGCCCACCCAGGAAGAAAAAGTGCAGGGTATGATCCTCGAACTGGAATGTGTTGTAGATGAGCCTCCGGATCATCTCTGCCGTGGGAGTGGGCTTAACATGGAAGAGGTCATCCAATGTTTTTGTGGATGCCATGTGGTGAGCCGTGGGACACACACCGCAGATGCGAGGCGTGATTCGGGGCATTTCCTCTGCCGGGCGTCCGACCGCAAACTGTTCGAATCCCCGCAGTTCGGGAATTTGAAGAATAGCTCTGTCGACGTCTCCCTGATCGTCCAGGAATATCTCTATCTTGCCGTGTCCTTCTAGGCGGGTAATGGGATCGATGGTTATTCTATCAGTCATTTTATATCCTCCATTCGTCTTCGTCTTAAGATGGAATGAGGCAAGCTGAAGCGATAGAATGATCCGGCTGGATCGACGATGGTGTCCACAATCTTTTCGATTTCCTTTTCATCGTCGGTGTCTAATATGGATGCGAGAGCCGAAAGAAACTTCGCTCCCTGGTCGAATACCTGGTCGGTAGGACCGAAGCATCCGCGGCAGGGCATGTTGGCTTCAATACATCTCTCTCCACATCCTGTCCGTGTTGCTGGACCCATACAGATGACACCTTGAGCCAAGAAACAGGTCTCGGGATCGAGCATCACTTCCCATGGCCTCTTGATTTCTTTGATGGTCAATTTGTCTGGCTTTGAATCGTTCCTCTCGCAGTCTTCACACAGGGATTTGTTCGGTGAAAGAACCGCTCCTTTAGGAGGAAGCTTGCCCTCCAGAATAGCCTGAACAGCGTTCAGAATTAAATCTTTAGGGGGTGCACAGCCAGGCAGATAGTAGTCTACGTCGATGACCTGATCCAGGGCATAGACCGTGTCATAGAAACTCGGAAGAAAGAGTTCTTTTCCATCGACTTCCACTTTTTCTTGAGGGACGGTTCCGTCGGGATTGTCTGTGGATGGAGTTGTGTGATAAGCTCTGTTGAAGATCGTTTCCTTGTTCCAGAAGTTCCCCAAACCAGGGATGCCTCCAAGGTGAGAACAGCTTCCATGAGCTACAATGAGCCCAGATTTTTTCCGTAAAAGCTTTACCATCTCCTCTTGTTCAGATAGCCGAACAGCGCCGTTGATGAACGTAACAGCAATGGAACCATCTTCCATAGCTTCGACATCTTTCTTCTTGAAATCCAGGGCGACAGGCCAGAAAACGATATCGACGGCTTCGACAACCTTAAGGATATCCTCGGCCAGATCTACGATGGATTCTTCGCAGCCTCCACAAGAAGAACACCAGTAAAACGCGACCTTAGGCTTCTCGCTCATTTTTTCCTCCGTTCCAGTTTAAAGGTCCCAATTGTCTGACCTCCTCGGTAAACTCATTGCAGACCTGCTGAAATTTTGCACCTTCTGCAGCAGAAACCCATTCCAACCTGAACCTTTCCCTTTCGATACCGAATTGTTCGAGCATCTTTGACAAGAGCCTGTGCCTTCGTAAGGCTTTATAGTTGCCTTCTTGGTAATGGCAGTCTCCAGGATGACATCCTGAGATCAACACACCGTCTGCTCCCTCTTTGAATGCTTTAAGCACAAACTGAGGGTCTACTCGACCGCTGCACATAACCCGAATGATCCTCATATTGGGTGCATATGTCATTCGAGCTGTTCCGGCGAGGTCAGCCCCGGTATACGAGCACCATGTACACAAGAAACCAACTAATTTCGGTTCGTAAGCTTCATTGCTCAAAGTCAGCCTCCTCTCGATTGTAAATCATTTTTGGCAATAATGTCTATAGAATTTATAGGTAAACTAAATATTATTCTAACTTCCTCTTACTCGATGAATATGCCTTCGATTTCCGCAAAGATCTGTTGATCCCGGAAGTGCTTCTGTTGAGATGCGCCAGAGGGACATGCCGATACACAGGTTCCGCATCCTTTACAAAGTGCATCGTTGATCTCCGAAACACCTTTTTCCTTGTTGTAGGTGATGGCTGTAAAAGGACAGAGATTCACACAGAGCTGGCAACCTGCACAAAGTTCTTCATCGATCTCCGCCGTAATGGGCTCCAGTTCGAACGTTCCTTTATCGGCCAAAGCCAGTGCTTCGGAAGCAGCCGCTCCTGCTTGGGCAACGGTATCTGGAATATCTTTGGGAGCCTGGCAAGATCCTGCCAGGAATATTCCGTCAGAAAATGTAGATACTGGTGCGAGCTTAGGATGTCGTTCTAAAAAGAATGTATCTTGGCTGCAGGAGATGTTGAAGATCCTGGCAATCTCGTTTTGATCTAAACCTGGCTCAAGACCTGTGGCGAGAATGACCATATCGACCGGGATACGCCTGACCATCCCAACCAATGTGTCTTCCACACGAATAATCAGTCTGTTTTCTTCTTCAGGTGTCATAGCCATGTCCGTGATCTCTGAAACGCGCCCCCGGATGAATTTGGTCCCTTCCTCGAGCAGCCGATGATAGAATTCTTCATAACCTTTTCCGAAACATCTCATGTCGATATAGAAATCATAGATATCAGCATTGGTCTTTTCCTTGAGAAGATGAGCAAATTTCAGAGAGTACATACAACACACCCTTGAACAATATTCGTTGTAGTTTTCATCACGAGATCCAACACAATGGACTATCCCTACATCTTTAGGTTCTTCTCCGTTTGCCAGAAGGATTTTTCCTCCAGTGGGACTCGAAGCGTTGACTAATTTTTCGAACTCTAAAGCTGTAATCACATTGTCGAACCTTCCATATCCATAGGCGGGAATTCGTCTAGCGTCGAACGATTTGAAACCTGAAGCCAGGATAACGGAGCCTACTTCAACTTCAATCTCCTCATCCTCCAACTCGTGATTCACTGCTTCCTTTGGGCAGACCTTCTCGCAGATTTTACATTCACCAGTTTTAAAGTGAATACAGGCTTCTTCATCAATAAACGGAACCATGGGTACTGCCTGCCTGATGGGAACACGGATAGCTGTCTCGGGTCCGAGCTCCAATTCCTCATGGATAACTTTTCTCCCTTGCACATCTTCGAATGTGATGGCTTCTGTTGGGCAGAAAAAGGCGCAAGCTGTACAGCCAATACAGTCTTCGGAAGGCTTGCCAAAAGGCGTGTAGACTTTTCGCTCTTTACCTCTTTCTGAGAAACATATTGCGTTCGCTCCCACAATCTCTTCACAAGTGCGCACACATAATCCACATAGAATACATTTTTCATCAGGATCGGTTATCTCGAATCTTGTTTTTTCAATGCCTAATTCATCGGCAATTTCTTGGACTTTTTCAGCAGCAGGAGCCCTCGCCATAATCATCTCAAGGTTTAGCTTTCGATCCTTCAATGCTCTTGGTGAGTCTGTTTCTACTATCATTCCTTTCTGTACTTCTGTGTTACAGGAGGTGACTAACTCGCTTGTGTCCCCCCTTTTTACCTCCACCATACAGATACGGCAAGCTGCATATGGCTCAAGAAGTGGATGAAAACAGAGAGTTGGAATTTTTATGTCTAGCTCTTCAGCTGCTTTCAGTATTGTTGTTCCTTCCTCAACCTCTACAGAGTTACCGTTGATGGTGAGCTTTACTTTTTTCTTTTCGTTCATTATTTTCCTCCTTTTCCTTCTAAGTCGCATCTGAGGCATCGCCTTGCCTCCTGTATGGCCGCCTCTTTGGTCATCCCCAATTCTACTTCTTTGAAATTACCTGCTCTTTTTTCGACAGAAAGGCAAGGCATTTCTGATCTTGCTCTTTCTTTTAGGATCTCTTCTTCAGACAACTCCACAGGGGGAATTTCTCTGACAGATTTTAGCGGCTCATATTCTTTTTCGATAGAGTCTCCTCTTAAAAACCTTTGGATAGATCCTGCTGCAATCTTGCCAGCATGCATAGATTGGAGGACTGTTGAAGGTCCAGATACAACATCTCCGCCAGCAAAAATACCAGGAACATCGGTAGCCATTGTTTCCGGATCGACTTCGAGGGTATCCCATTTTGAGATTTTGATGTTTGAATTGCCCCCCAGAAAAGAAAGATCAGGAGTTTGGCCAATTGCAGGTATGAGTGTGTCGATTTCAAGATTGAATTCTGTTCCCTCCACTGCGGTGGGTCTTCTTCGACCAGAATCATCAAAGCTTTCTAGAGCCATTCTTATGCATTTCACTCCTGTCAATTTGCCGTTCTTGGATATGGCCTCAATAGGCAAAGTAAGATATTCCAGCTTGATTCCTTCTTCAAGGGCTGCAACGATGTCTTCATCGTTTGCTGGCATCTCAGATCTCGTTCTTCTGTAAAGAATAGTGACCTCCGCTCCCAATCTCCAGGCAGTTCGAGCCGCATCAATTGCAGTATTTCCTCCTCCCACCACCGCAACTTTCTTTCCGATCTCGACTTTTTGGTTAAAATTATAGGCTTTAAGAAATTCAATTGGATCGATTACTCCTTCCACATTTTCACCAGGAATGGCCAGATTCATATTGTTTGGAGCACCTGTTGCTATAAAGATAGCTTTGTATCCTTTGTCAGTAAGGTCATCCAATGTGATATCTTTGCCGATAACAGTGTTGGTTCTTATCTCTACTCCTAGTGCTTTGATAGCATCAATTTCAGAATTCAGGATATCTTTTGGCAGCCTGTATTCAGGGATTCCCCAGGCCAGCATCCCTCCTGGGATCGATTCTGCTTCAAAAATGGTTACATCATAGCCTGCCTTCGCTAATTCCCAGCCCGCAGTGAGGCCAGCAGGCCCAGAACCAACGATGGCGACTTTTTCAAATTTTTTGGGAACGGCTGTAATTGATGGAGGTCCTCCATCCGCCCTCTCAGAATCGGCGACAAAGCGCTTTAAATCCCTAATGGCAATTGAATCACCTATTTCACCGGCGCGGCATCTAACTTCACAGGGATGATGGCACACTCGGCCACAGATACTGGGTAAAGGATTGACCTCTTTATTGACTTCAAGGGCTTCCTTGAATTTCCCGTGTGCGATTAAAGCAATGTATGAAGCCGCATCAGTATTAATCGGGCAAGCATAGTGACAGGGCGAAGGCACCAGGGCTTTACATTCAGCTGAAGGACATCTTTTATACTTAATATGGGCTTCATACTCGTCTCTGAAATATCGCAAGGTCGTCAATACGGGATTCGGGGCTGTGTTGCCTAAACCACATAGGGCAGTGTCCTTGGTACTATGGGCCAGATCTTCGAGAAGTACAAGGTCATCCATATTTGCCCGGCCTTGTGTGATCTTGTCTAGAATATCCAACATCCTCGGGATACCTTCTCGACAGGGTGTGCATTTTCCGCAAGACTCATCTCTAGTAAAGTTAAGAAAATATCGGGCCATCTCAACCATACAGTTATTTTCATCAGCAACGACCATTCCTCCTGAGCCCATCATAGCTCCTGCTTCAGTTAAGCTTTCATAATCCACTGGTAAATTAAGGCTTTCCGAAGGCAATGCTCCTCCTGATGGTCCGCCGATCAGAACAGCCTTGAACTTTCGATCCTTGGTGATGCCTCCAGCAATATCGAAAATCAATTCACCTAGAGTTATTCCCATCGGAACTTCAACCAGGCCCGCATCTTTTATTTTTCCGGCGACCGAAAAAACTTTTGTTCCTTTGCTCCCTTCTGTTCCAATCTTTGAGTACCAATCTGCTCCCCAATTGACTATCGCCGGAATGTTAGACCATGTTTCCACGTTATTGATAATTGTCGGTTTACCCCAAAGACCTTTTTCTACAGGATAGGGTGGTCTTGGCCGGGGCTCCCCGATCCTCCCTTCAATCGAGGCGATGAGAGACGTCTCTTCTCCACAAACGAAGACACCAGCTCCCTGAATAACTTCGACGTCAAAGCTTAAACCAGATCCTAAGATGTCTTTTCCCAGGAGGCCATAATCTCTTGATTGATTAATAGCCTTCAACATTCTCTCTACCGCAAAAGGATATTCGCTTCGAACATACACATATCCTTTACTTGCTCCCATGGCATAGGCGCCTATCGTCATGCCCTCTAATATGGAATGAGGATCAGCTTCGACGATGCTTCGGTCCATGAATGCGCCCGGATCGCCTTCGTCAGCGTTGCAAATGACAAATTTTCCATCACCTTCTGATCGTCGGCCAAATTCCCATTTTAATCCGGTCGGGAATCCTCCTCCTCCTCGACCTCGCAGTCCTGATTTTTTTATTTCTTCTATCACCTCTTCGGATTTCATTTCAGTAAGGACTCTGGAAAGGGCGGCATATCCGTCCCGGGCAATATAATCGTCTATTTTTTCTGGATCCACAATTCCTTTGTTCCTCAAGGCAATCAGGATTTGTTTCTTGAAAAATGATATATCTGCCATTTTTGGGATCGGTTCAACCGCTTTGGGGGGGGTGTACATGAGTTTTTTTACTGGTCTTCCTTTTAGGAAATGTTCTTCGACGAGAAAAGGAATATCTTCCTCTTGTACTTTTTGATAAAAAATTCCATCAGGCTGAACAAGCATGATCGGACCGGCTGCACAGAATCCATTGCAGCCTGTCATGACTGTCATTACTTCTTTTTCCAGGTTGTTCTTTTTTAATTCTTGCTCCAATGCGTCTCTTATTTTAAAAGATCTATTTGAGACACAACCTGTGCCTGCGCATATCATTAGATTAATCCGGTAAGAACTCATTACACTTCTCCTTAATAAGAAATTTTCTCACTTCCATAACCGAGAGCATACTCAGTGACAACCTTCCCTCCCAGGACATGTTCTTTGAATATTTTTTTCATTTTATCGCTGTCAAGGTCTACATATTTCACAGGAGCTTCCCCAACAAGTTCTATTGTGGCCATGGGCTCTCTACTGCATAATCCGGCACATCCAGAATTCGAAACGAGAACATCTGTAATGTCTCCTTCTGAAATTTCTTCTAGAAGAGCATCCATGACCTTTCTCGCTCCAGCTGCAATCCCACATGTCCCCATATGTACAGTGACCTTGGCTTTATACTCTCCGTCTTCTCTCAATGTGATTGCCTTTTTGGCTTCTTCTCTTTTTTTTTCTAAATCTTTAAGTGTTAATTTAGGCATTATTCCCTCCTAAGATTAATCTTTATAGTCTTTGACCAATGATAGAAGTCTGTTCCGAGATACTTTTCCGTAAATGTCTTTATCCATGACCACTACAGGCGCAAGTCCGCAGCAACCGGGACAGTTTATTGTCTCAAGGGTAAAGCTCAAGTCTTCTGTGGTGTCTCCAGGTTTTATTTTCAACTCTTCTCCAACCTTATCCACCAGCCTTTGTCCTCCCCAAACTTGGCAGGCTGTTCCCATACACACATGGATGGTATGCTTTCCCCTTGGAGATAAGCTGAAATTCTTAAAAAAGGTGGCTACACTGTAAAGTCGAGATAAAGGAATATCCATTTTTTTGGATATCTCAGCTAATACCTCTTCTGGAAGATAGTTGTACTTTTCCTGGACTTCAAGGAGCAAATTCAACAGAGCACCTTCTTCTCCGCTGTGCTTCTCGATTACTTCAGTCAGTTTTTCATCTCTCATTATTTACCTCCTATTAATTCCTTTTACATACCTTTTAAATCCTCCCTAAGTTTTCTGATCCCATCGGGAGAATTTATATGTTTTGGCTTGAGTTGGGCCTTTATTTTCCTTGTATCAAAATAGAACTCATGTCCGTTTTTCACATGTTTGTAGACAAAATCTACATCTGGATTCCCGAGGACAAGCGTGAGGAGAGTTTGCGCCATATCGCCTAGGGGCTTTCGGTCTATGTGGCTGTGTTGAAATTCTGCTTTGACTTTGGTTCCTCTTCCGATGCTCGATGCTATACGGAAGTGGCCATTAGCTGCCTTGCTTGCCTCTGAGAGAAGAGATAATCCAAGACCAAATCTACGGGTCTTTTTTGTCGTGTAAAAAGGATCAAGCGCAAGCTTTAGTTGATTTTTATCCATACCTTTCCCGTTATCGATGATCTCGATGGTGAGCATGTCTTTTTTCTCGTCTTCCATTATAGTGATCTCGATCTTATCTGCCTCAGCTAATACTGAGTTTTCGACAATGTCTAGTATATGCAATGATAAATCTTCCATCTGTATCTTAATGCATCAGTTTTCTTCCATCCTCGTGATTGAGTGCCTTTCTTATTTCTAACACAGACCTTTCTTTTAGAAGAAAGGATGAAAATCCTTTGCCTATCTCATCTGGGGAGTGGGCATCGGAGGAGCAGGTGATGGGATAGTTGAAATTGAATTTTTTTTCTGCGTCCTTTCTTGTTATGTGGGCTGAAATTTCCAATGCATCCAATGCTAGATTTTCTGGAATAAATCCTAATTGGCCGATGATGCTAAAAGCTTCTCTGTCTATATGGGAAGCTATGGCAATTCCATTATAAGAGTGGATCTTTCGGATGATCTCCTCAAGTGGAATTGTGGTAGCTCCGATCAATAACTTATTGTTAAAACCCAATACTTCATCCTTTTCATTGACAATAACTTGCATGCCAAAGATTTCTTCGTCATTCTCGCCAGGAAGGTTGTCATACACATTTTTCTGGAGTTTTAAAGCGTCTTTTATCTCATCGAAAAGAGCTAGAACATGGACTTCTTCTTGAGATGTGACTTCCATACCGGGAAAAACACAGACATTCATTTTTTTGCCGACAGCTACAGCTGCAACAGAATTTTCTGAGGAATTGTGATCACAGATCCCGATAATGTCTATTTGCTTGATTTTAGCTCGATTTACAATCTCTCTTGGAGACATGTCCAATTCTGTGCACGGAGACAAGCAGGTGTGTATATGTAAGTCAGCTCTAAAAAGTTTTAGCACGGCTATTCCTCTGATCTAATTAATTCATATAATTTTCCTGATATGGAAAAAGCCAATTCCTTACTGACCATTAGAGGCACATTTTCTTCCTTTGCTTTTGTGAGAGTTTCTTCATCCGGCTCTCTGTTGTTCACAATGATTATCCCGGCCAAATCTTTCAGCTTGGCTACAGCGATGATATTCTGATGCGTTTGTAAAGTAATCCATATGTTTCCGGCTTTGCTGTTGGCAATAACGTCACTGAGGAGGTCACTTGTGTAGCCTCCAGTTACGCTGATATCCAATTTTTTCTCAGGGGTTAAAATTTTAAGTTGAAGTTTTTCTACTATTTCCTTCAATTTCATTTTTTTTTGTTCCTTTATCTTTATTTTTTGATTCAGACTTTGTTGGATTTAAAAATGTTAATTTATTCAGCAGTTCTGTTAATTCCTGCGTAAGTTTCCTGAATTTCTCGGGAAGGTTGAAGATACACCCATCAAACTTAGCCTCCCCTTTGACGACGTCTTCTGCAAAGGTTGAGCAGGTGGGTGAACCACAAACGCCACAGTCAATTTTTGGCAGAACTTCATAAATCGCCTCTTTTTCTTTTCTCTTCTTGATGGCTTCTCCTAGGTCTTCGTCAAGAGGTTTAAGAGGACGAGGTTCTAATCTGTTTTCCATGAAAAAATATTTTTGTTTGTAGAGATTTCTTACCTCCCTAATGTCTGGACATGCCGCAATTTTTTCGTATTCTAGTGTTTCGATCAGCTTTAAAATTTTATTGTAGGAAATGTACAGATTCTCCACGGCTAAAGAGCCCCCCACACATCCTTGAGGACAGGAATAAGCCTCGATAAAGTCAATGTTTCTGAGTTTTCCGCGCTCAATATCGTTGAAGACTTTTAAAACTTCAGGTAGCCCAGAAACAGCTAGGGAATTTTTTAGCCTGAGAGTCCGGCAGATACCGCCTGCCATTGCCCACCCTATCCCCAGAATACAGATATTTTCTAGAGCCTTACGATAGCTTCCTTTATTTGTGCCTTCCATCGCTGAAAGGAGAGGCCCGTAGATATCTGAGATGGAGATGGCGCCATCTAAGTGTGAGCGGCCCTTTTCTGCTGGCTGTCTGATGGATATCATTTTTGCAGGGCAGGGAGTGAGATAGAAAGTGCCGATTTCTTTCTCTTTAAGCCCTAAATGCTTTGATTTTTTCTTTTTTATTTCGCGAGAGGCGAGTTCTCTTGGAATTTCAATGGGAATGATTTGATCTATCAGGCTAGGATATCTAACTTGGATCAAGCGGACAATCGTAGGACAGGCAATCGAGATCAGAGGTTTTGGGCCCTTGTATTTTCGTATGTATTCTTGGATGGCAAAACTGACTTCACCGCAGGTAAAGGCTAGATCATAGGCATCATCAAAGCCCAGTCTTTTGATTCCATCCAGTATTTTGTCTGGCAGTATCTCTCTCCCGAACTGTGCATAGAGAGCAGGAGAAGGGATAGCCACTGTATGTTTGAATTTAGATAGCTCTCCGAAAGGATCTGTTAACGGCAAAATCGCACTTTGCGGACATACGGATATGCATTCACCACAATCTATACATTTCTCTTCGATGATGGAAGCTATTCCATCTCTAACTCTGATAGCTTGAGTAGGACATACGCGCATGCATTTCATGCGTCCATCGCACTTATCCGCGTCGATCCGGATGAAATGGTAATATTGATTCATTTTTTTTCTGTCTGGTCTAGTAAAAATACTATTTTCAAAGTAGTTCCCTTCCCTGGGATCGAAGCAATTTCAAACTCATCAGCATTCTTTTTTATGTTGGGAAGGCCCATACCGGCACCAAATCCCATTTCTCTCATTTCATCGGTTGCTGTTGAGAATCCCTCTTGCATTGCCATTTCGATGTCTTCGATTCCAGGGCCTTCGTCATTGAGTTTGAAATTGAGCTTTTTTGGGGTAACCGAGAGTATCAATTTCCCTCTGTTTGCGTACATGACAGTATTCATTTCTGCCTCGTACGTGGCGATGGCAGCTCTTCTGACGATGCTTGGATCGATGCCGATTTCTTGGAGAAGCTCTTTGATTTTTGTAGAGGCACTTCCTGCTTTGCCAAAATCTCCCCCCGTGATTTCAAATTGTTGTGAAAATCCATTTTCGTTTTCTGTCGTCATTTATTCCCTTAGGAATTGCTCACGCCAGGAACTCCATGACTGTAAAGGATGCCGCAAGCTTTATACATCATAAATTTGGTTGAAAGAATTGGTAAACCTTTCTTCTTGGCTAACTCTATTCCCTCTTGGTCAGGCTTTTTCCCGCGAACATAGACGATAGCTTTGGCTTCGATGATGTCTGCAGTACGGACCGATTGTGCATTGCTCAACCCCGTGAGGAGGAGAATTCCGGGTTTGCCCAGGGCTAAAACATCACTCATAAGGTCAGATCCTCCGGCAAAATTAATTTCTAGATCAAGACGGTCACTCCCGCACAGGACATCTGCTTGAAGAAGCTCTTTGATTTCCTTTAGGGTCATAACTATCGTTCTTTTTCGAGTTTTTTAATGACTAAATCCCTTTTTCTAATTATTCTTTCAGATGGAGTGATAGTTGTGGGACAATTCATCCAGCAATCGCCACAGCCGTTGCATTTATCAATATCCACATAGCGGGCCTTCTTTTTAATTTTGGCTGTAAAATTGCCCACATATCCTGAAATTTCTTCCACTTCACTCCACGTGAGCAGTTCTATATTGGGATGTTTTCCGACCTCTGTCATCCTCGGCGTAAGAATACAGGCTGAACAATCGAGGGTGGGAAATGTTTTGTCCAGCATGGACATATGACCTCCGATTGAAGCTTCCTTCTCCACAAGGTAGACTTTTTTGCCTGAATTTGCATAGGTCAGTGCAGCATGGATGCCCGCTATTCCCGCTCCTACAACCAGGACCTCGGGTCTGACGGGAACTTCCTTTTTCTGAAGCGGGTCATGATAAGCGACTCTCCGAACTGCCGCAGAGACCAGAGCTTTGGCCTTTTTGGTAGCCTTGTCAGGATTTTCAGTCACCCAGGAGACATGTTCACGGATGTTCGACATCTGAAAATAGAAGGGATTCATTCCCTTTTCAGATACAACCCCTCGAAATGTCGGCTCATGCATCAGAGGCGAACAGGAAGCCACGACGACACGCGAGAGCTTATGGTCTTCGATACTCTTTTTGATAAGCTCTTGTCCTGGGTCAGAACACATGAATTTGTATTCCTCCGCCACCACCACGTCATCCAACTTGGAGGCGAATTCGACGACTTCTGGCACATTCACTTTTCCAGCGATGTTGGTTCCACAATCGCAGATAAAAACGCCGATTCTAGGTTTTCCATTAGTGCTCATTTTCTCCCTCCATTTACAAGTTTCCCCCACATACTATCCAGCGGAATAAACGATCGGGAGAAACCCAGTTCATCTTTGGAAATGCCCAGGGCTAAACCCATGAGCTGGCTAAAATACAGAATAGGCATTCTGACATCTTCTTTGAATTTTTGGACGATCTTATCTTGTGTGATCTCAAGATTAAATTGGCAAAGGGGACAGATGGTCGCGATAACATCAGCGCCTTTTTTCTTTGCTTCCTTGAGCAGGACATAATTCAGACCTGTACCGACTTCTTCCAAAGTCCCAGCCAGGGAGCCTCCGCAACAACGTGTTTTGGCAGAAAAATCTATCGGCTCTGCTCCGATAGCTTCCATAAGGTTATCCAGGGTCACTGGATAGTCGGGATCATCGAAATCGGTATAAGGTCTGACCAGCTGGCATCCATAATAAGATGCAACTTTCAAATTGGTGAGTTTCCTATGGACTTTTTCCTTAACCTTATCCAGGCCATATTCTTTGGTGAGGAATTCTAAGGGATGAACGACCTTTACCTTGCCCTCGTATTTACAGCCTACTTTTTCCAGGTCGTTCAGTATCTTTTTTGCTTTGTCTCGTCCGCTTTTGAGAAAATGATTGTTTTTTTTCATGGTGAGATAACAGCCCAAACAGGGAGCGAGGATATCTTTGTCGACTTCTTCTGCCAGGGACAGGTTGCGTCCGCATATGGCCGCGGCCAGCATGTCGTCCACGGAGAAATATGCCGTGGCGCCGCAGCAGTTCCAATCATCCAGTTCATCGAGAGGAGCTCCCAATTCTTTAAAGACAGGTAGAAGGGATTCCTCATAGTGTTTGGAACCTGCCTTTAAGGAACAGCCTGGGTAATATGCGTATTCTTTCATTTTGTTTCCTCCGATACTGCTTTTAATAATGCGTGCAGCTGCTTTCTGTTTTTGATCTTTTCTTTTTTAAGATTCAGGCGGCCTGTCTTCATAAGGTTCAGACCTGTTGAGGTCATTTTTAACGGGCCAAAAGGATCTTTTAATCTAAGGTACATGTTCAAGACCACCCATAGTTCTGAATTCCTGCCATTTTTCGCGATGAGCTTAGAGATTTCTTGGGCCAGAGCCGGAATGGGAAGTTTTGTCGGATAAACTTTGGCGTCAAAAGCCTTTCTCTTGATCGTGTACATGATATCAGTGATTTTGATATTTGAGGGACAGCGGACCTGGCAGTTGTAGCATGATGCACAGAGCCAGGGAGTAAAGCTTTTGAGTACATCGTCCTTGAATCCGTGTTTGATCATAGCAATGATCTTTCGTGGGGTGTAATCCATATATTCGGCCATTGGGCAGGAGCTGCTGCAGGTGCCGCATTGGATACAGCGGCTGATTTCCTCGCTGAAAGAAGACTCTCTGACGTCGTCCAAAAAATGATGATCCAGCTCTTCTTCGAATATGACTTTTTTCTGGATTTCCATGAATCCTCCTTTGTTTACAGAATTGTAAGATAATCTTGTGTCAGTCGTGTGGGATCGAAAGAAATATATCCAAAATAGTGCATTTTAGACGATATCAAATTGTGTAACTATAAGACTGGGAGGCTCTTGGGTCGTTTCAGATTGGGACTCTTTCCTGCATCATATGTAAATGAAATAATTTAGCGTAATTATAGGAATGATAGTGAATGTCTTATAATTACGTTAAATTCTATTTAGAATTAGTGGACTTGTCAATAAAAAAAGGAAAAAAATGTCCAAAATTGATTCTGTATTCAATTTTTCTTATTGTTCGATAGAATCTACGGCTGGATAAAAGCGGAAAATGAGAGGGAAAGACTGGATGTCCCATTCAATTAGGATTATTGGTACAAAAAAAAGATATTTGAGGATTTTTTCGTGAATCATCCCGAATTAAGCTTGCTTTTTTGTTATAAAAAAAAGTAAAATTGAGAAAGCAAAATTACCTTTGAATAGGAAGGAGGAAGGATGGCGAGAAAAATTTTATCTCTTCTGGGAATAATTATCCTCTTGAGTGTTCTTACCAATTGTGGAGGGCACCCTGAAGAAGGCCTTCTCAAAAGATATTTCAGTGCGCTTGCCCTGAATGACAGGACGACATTATCGACGATGGCTTTAGAACCCCTATCCATCGATGCGTCGCAAGGGTGGGAAATCATCAGTGTAACAGAGGAGAGGGTTGAACCATTCAAGTTACCTGAGATGAATCAAACTGAACTAGAGCTGAAGAGGAAGTTGGAAGGCCACGTAGGGCCAACTATGGATGCCGAAGATGCTTTATGGGAAGCGAAAGAAAAACTGAAGAACGCAAGAACAGCCGCAGCTAGACGGGCTGCACAAAGAGAGATCGAAGAAGCTCAAGCTAAGTTCGATGAAGAACGGGAACTTCACAGACAGCTGCAGCAAGAGTTCAACGAAGCCGAAGATGCTGCGCAGAGAGAAGAAGAGATTGCAATTTTCTCCTTAGGCACAGGTAGACTTCCGAATATCAGAGACTTAACCGGTGAGGTTTATTTCTCAGAAGTGGATGTACGGGCAACAGGTCAGTCAGGAACCAGTGATTACCGGTTTTATTTGAGGAGATATATTCTTACAGATGAAACTTTGAATTTAACCCATCGAGGCAGATGGATTATTGTCGAAATCGAGCCGCTCGGCTGATATTGACTCTTTGCTCATTTTCCTTTATAAATACTGATTCACATTAGGGAGGGCCGTTAGCTCAGAGGGAGAGCACCGGCCTTTTAAGCCGGGTGTCGCTGGTTCGAGTCCAGCACGGCTCACCACCCTCGCGCCCCTGTCGTCTAGCCTGGTCCAGGACACCGCCCTTTCAAGGCGGCAGCACGGGTTCAAATCCCGTCGGGGGCGCTTTTCTCCTTCGGGGAATTCCTCTGGGATGTTTTCTTGTATAACCAGAAGAAAAAAGCAGCCGGACTTTCGTATATGGCAAGTATGATTGGTGAAAGGATGAACCAGTAGACATTGAAATCTAAGACAAACAGAAAAATAAAAGCAGCCAGCCCGCCCAGACAAAAAAGGATGGAAACCAAAAGCCAGATGCTTGAAATTTTATTTTTAATTGTTGGCCTCCCTTGCTGCCCTGAGAATATGATGGATTCAGAGGCGCACACATTATTTTAGAACAATTTGGATATGATTTCACTCAAATTTGAACTTTTTTTCTTTGAATACCTTTAGACAAGCCTCTACCACTCTGGCATCATAGAGTTTCCTCTTGTTTTTTGATATTTCTTTCAGGGCTTCTTCTGTGGTAAGAGCGGGACGGTAAGGCCTGTGGGTAGCCATAGCTTCGATGACATCCGCTACGGCCAAAATCCTGGCTTCCAGAAGAATCTTTTCTCCTTTGAGACCTTGGGGGTATCCACTTCCGTCCATTCTTTCATGATGTTGGAGCACGATTTTTGCCACCGGCCACGGAAAATCGATCGTTTTTAAGATGTCGTGTCCCACCTGTGCATGGGTTTTTATGATGGTGTGTTCTGCTTCGGATATCTTCCCGGGCTTGCTGAGGATTTCTGCAGGGACGTGTATTTTACCGATATCATGAAGTTCTCCTGACATCCGAATTCCTTGCAGCCTGTCTGTTGACAGCCCCATCTCTTCGCCAATAAGGCAAGCGAGCTTTGTCACGCGTCTTTGATGCCCGGCAGTATAGGGATCTCGGGTTTCAATGGTAAACGCGATAGCCCGAACCGTTCCTTCCATAGCTATCTTTTGTTGCTCCCAGCTTTTTTTGAGCTGCTCCTCTGCCCTTTTTCTTGGAGTAATGTCGGTAAAAGCCAGCACCATACCGGATATTTCACCCCCATCGTTTTTAATGGGTTCCAGTCTCGGATCGATAGGTGTTGTCTTTCCCTTTTTGGAGAGAAGATAACTTCCATTTAAGAGCTCCGGACCTTCGCCTTCGAGAATTTTCCTGACAGGGATATCTTGCCTCTTTCCAGGCTTTTCGTTCATCACATGAAACACTTCTCCAAGAGGTTTGTTCAGAGCATCATCCTGTTTCCACCCGGTGAGATGCTCGGCCAAAGGATTCATGAAAGTGATCAGTCCGTCCTGGTTTGTAGCGATCACTCCGTCGCCGATGCTTTTGAGGATGATTGACAGCCATCGTTCTCTATCCTTCAATTCCATTTGCATTTTATATTTGTAGAGGGCGATCTCGATCGTTGTTTGGAGCTCTCTTTCCTCGAAAGGTTTGATGATGTATCCGAAAGGCTCCGTTTTTTTTGCGCGCTGGACCGTTGAAGAGTCTGCATAGGCTGTAAGGTAGACAACAGGAATACTGAATTGAGTATAAATGTGCTCTGCTGCTTCGACTCCTGTCACTTTTCCATGGAGCATGACATCCATAAGCACGAGATCGGGACGTGTTTCTTCCGCCTTTTGTATGGCGGTTTTCGCTCCAGCAACTACTGCTGTTACCTCGTAGCCAAGACCTAGAAGCATATTTCGGATATCGCGGGCCACAATGCTTTCATCTTCGACGACTAAGATTTTTGTCTTGTTCATGACTTTAGGCCAAAATCTTGGGAGTATAGAGTCCTTCCTCCATTTTTCCCAGGTAATTATTCTGATTTATCCGGGGGGATTAAACAATCCCTTTTTCAGGTGAATAGGGAGGTGATATTTTTCTTGATTTTCTACTCCCTCGCGGTGATGGCGCAGAACCACCGACTAATACTTGACGATTTGCTCCTCTCCATCAGAGTCTGCCCGGACAAGATGGGAGCGAGTGCCAATTTAAATCAGTACAAAAAAACACCCGGAGCTTAAGCCCCGGGTGTCTGTAAGATCAGCCGGGATTGACAGCCAGCAGAGGCCACTCACTCAATAGGATCTCATGTGGCCTAATGATCGGTTCGACTGGATCTCTTTTTCATGGTCACTTCGGCGACCCTGCCGGCTCTCTTTCTTTTTTTGTTTTCTTCCCTGATGGCCACTTGGCGACTCATCTCGTGCTGGATCATATGATCGAGTTCGCATTCTGCACAATTAAAGAGTCTCGAACATGTACGAAAGGAGATCTCACCGCTTATGGTATAGCGGCACTGATTCCTTCCCAGAAGCGAGTGAACTTTTTCCAGATAAGGTTTGATGCGGGGATCATTTTTGTATTTTTCGTTTTTCATCAGAGCATCATGAAAATCACATCCTCTTAGACATTCATAACGGCGTGTGCACATCCGATTCTTGATTATACCGGCCTGGGTCCAAATGCAGGGAGTGATAATTTCCTCTTCAACAATTTCCTTTACGGGCTCTTCGACAGGAAGAGTGGGGATTACATCGACTTCAAGAGACTGCCTGATCAAGGTTTCAAGATAGTCCAGCTCGAATGGCTTAGTCAGGTAATCAATGGCACCGTTGCGCCTTGCCTCCATCTCGCTTTCGAGTGAGGGGTAAGCCGTAATCATGATAACTTTTGCCTTGGGATTCTGTTCTCTGACTTCTTTCAGGACCGAGAGACCATCACGGCCGGGTAATCTAAGGTCGATGATCATGACATCATAATCTTTTGGATCAAATTTTTTCAGGGCATTCTCTCCGTTGTCGGCCGTGTCAACTTTATGTCCTTCCCCTGAAAAGTACTCGACTAAAGCTTCCCTCATAATGTCTTCGTCTTCGACGACCAGCATAGATTCTTTACTCATTATTGCCTCCGTTATTAATGGATTTATTATTTCCTTCCTTGCAGGAATGATAGGATAATAATCTCTTCCTGCTGGAATTTACCATTTCCTTGGATTGTTGAATGGAGCAAATAGCGTGCCAAAATAGACAAGGCATTGAGAAATTTCGAAGAATCTTTGTAAGCATATGAATAGGAATAGCTTACGCAGTTGAAGCAGAACACTTCAGTTGAAAAAGAATCACCAATGCTGTCAATGTTTTAGACATTAGGTGTCCAAATTGTTGACAGTTAGGTCATACTTTTTAAGCTTGTTGTATAAGGTCATTCTTCGAACTCCCAGGATCTTGGCTGCCTTTGATATATTGCCTTCCGTCTCCTCGAGAACTTTGAGAATATGATTTTTTGTCACTGCCTCGATCGTTTTTTCTTCCAGAGAAATTGGCTGAATAATATCTGTGGGGAGCTCTGCCAAAGTGATGGTATTGTTCTTGGAAAGGATGACACCATGCTCGACTATGTTTTCCAGTTCCCTTACATTTCCAGGCCAAGAATAATGGAGCATGAATTCAATGACCTCTGGTGAAAAATTGATGATGCCTTTCTCATTTTCTTCGGAATATTTTTTCAAGAAATGTTCGGCCAAAGGAAGGATATCCTCCCTTCGCTCCTTGAGCGGAGGGAGGTTGATCGTGACGACTTTCAAGCGATAATACAGGTCCTCTCTGAATTGATTCTGCATGACCTTGGTCCTCAGATCCTTGTTCGTTGCCGTTATGATCCGGACATCTATCGGGATTTCTTCGTTGCTGCCAATTCTGGTAATCTTTTTTTCTTCAAGCGCTCTCAAGAGATGGATTTGGGTATTGGGATTGATTTCACCAATTTCGTCGAGGAATAAAGTGCCTTTGTGTCCTGCTTCGAATTTCCCTTTTTTCCTTTCCACTGCACCCGTAAACGAACCTTTCTCATGGCCGAAAAGTTCACTTTCCAGCAGACTTTCGGGCAGAGCAGCACAACTTGTGGCGATAAAGGCCTTGTTCCGGCGAGGACTTTGATGATGGATAGCGCGAGCAACAATTTCCTTTCCCGTACCCGTTTCTCCTGTAATCAATACCGTAGCGTTGGTAGAAGCGACCGTTTTGATGAGTTCGAATATTTTCAACATCTTTGGGCTTTTGGCGATGATTCCCTCGAACTGAAATCGATCTTTAATCTTCTGCCGCAAGGAGATATTTTCCTCGATCAGTTTCTGATGTTCCACCAATTTTACTATGAGAAGTTCGACTTTTTCAGGGCAGAACGGTTTTTCGATATAATCATGGGCTCCCTCTCTTATCGCGGTTATGGCCGTTTCAATCGTTGCGTGAGCGGTTATGATTATCGTTGAAATGGTAGGGACTATTTTCCTTGCTTCTTTCATCAGCTCGATTCCGCCCATACCCGGCATGACCAAATCAGCAAGCATGATTTTGATTTTTTTCTGCTTTATGATCCGGAGCGCTTCTTCTCCCGACTCCGCAACGACAACATCATAACCGGCGCCGCACAGCCAGTCGCGGAGAGATTCTCTCACTATACTTTCGTCATCGACGATGAGAAGCTGAATCCTTTTTCTCATCCAAAACCTCCAGATATATGGAAAAAGTCGTTCCTACGTTCGGCTCACTCTCCACTTCTATTTTTCCTTTATGCTTTCCGATGATCCCGTGAACCACAGAGAGTCCCAATCCTACTCCTGTTCCTTTTCCTTTGGTCGTGAAGAAAGGAGTGAAGAGCTTGTGAAGATTTTCTTTGGGAATGCCAATGCCTGTATCTTCGATATCGATTCTGACGCAGTTTTTCAACGAGTCCATGATTTTGATACTATCGGCAGTCGATGTACTGATGGTCATTTTACCTCCTTGGGGCATGGCCTGGATCGCATTCAGGATGATGTTTATCAATACTTGCTGGATCTTATCCGAATCTGCAAGAACAAGGGGAAGATTTGGGTCCAATTCTTTGACCAGGCGTACATTTTCGAGGTTGATTTGATTCCCGACCAACAGCAGAGCAGCTTCGATGACCTTGTTTATTTCGACCGGACGCATGCTCGGCTCGGATTGGCGTGCGAAATCCAGAAGATTTCTTATGATTCGTGTCGTTCTATCCAGTTCCTTTTCCATCTTTGTGAGCTGCTCTCCAGTCGTTTCTGATTGGATTTCTCCATTCCTGTATTTCTTGAGAAGCAACTTCACATAGACCATTATTCCGGCTAGAGGATTGTTTACCTCGTGGGCGACGCTGGCGGCCAGTTGACCCAGAGAGGCCAATTTTTCTGACCTGATCAACTCTTCCTCGGTCTGCTTTTTTTCAGTTATGTCTGCTCCAGAACTGAGAGTGCCGATGGTATGTCCTTTTTCATCCTTTATTAAAGTGTTGTGCCAGGCTATTATCCTTTCCTCTCCGGATTTGGTCAAAATGGAGTTCTCATAATCTTCAACCACATCATGGTTGCCAGACATCAATCTTTTATGAGATTCTTTTCTTTCTTTTCTCTCTCTTTCTGGAACGCAGAGATCGTACCAATTTTTGCCCATAAGCTCTTTTTCTTCATAATCCAGGACATCACATCCCTTTTTGTTGATAAGGGTGATGATCCCCTTATCGTTTATGGCGACAATAATGACCCCTGCGATATTCAGATACTGCTGAGCTTTGTTTCTTTCCTGGCGCAGTTTTCCCCACAATCCTTTATGTTTGGTTAAATCTCTGAAATTCTCTACAGCACCTATGATCTCGTTGTCGTTCGCGAGCAAGGGTGCAGTCGTTATGTTGACAGGAACTTTATCCTCTGTTTTTCGAGTAATCATAATCTCATAGTTGAAAATTGGCTTTCCTGTTTCCATGGCTTTTTCCATAGGACAGGATTCTTCACAGAGATCGCTCTTCAGAATCTGGCAGCAGTCTTTTCCCAGCACTTCTTCTCGCATGTACCCGGTGGTCTCCTCTGCAGAACGATTGAAAAAAGTGATCTCTCTTTGTTTATTTACAGCAAGAATTCCCCCTTCCATGCTTTCCAGAATATCTTCCAAGAACTCTTTAACGAACTCGTTTTCCTCGCTCAATTCAGTGACTCCTTTCAATATCATTATATATATACGCCTCTCTTAGTAAAGATTTGTGTCTCCCTCTTTATTAAGCAACTCTTCAGGATCTCCTGGCGCTCTGGGTGGAATCAGAGCGGGAGGTATCGGATTGTCTTTTAAGGCGAGAAGTGAATATCCCTGGTGGGCGGTACTGGATTCGAACCAGTGACACCCGGCTTGTAAGACCGGTACTCTACCGCTGAGCTAACCGCCCTGGATATTTTCTCTATAACTGCTTTATTTTCAAGCTTTTAGTTTTAAATAAATTTTTATCTTGACCAAAAATGCAACTTTTATCCATTCTTGTCTCTGGGTTTCTCTTCACTCCAGTATCCAAATTCTACCCATCTTCCTTGATGGAATCAATCGTTTTTCTTAATATACGATGACAATATATCATATGTTGTATTAATCCACTCTTTTTTTTCATCATCCCATTCTTGGAAATAGAATATATACATAGCCATTTGTAGATTGTCAGTATGAACATCACCTTCTAAAGGTTTAATCTTCTTATCGTTCTTAGCCTTCCAATAACCATTCATCAATTTATTCAAATGATCTTCATTCAGAACTGAACCCCTCAACAGCAACTCAGGTCTATAAAAATCTTTTGCTCTTAAAAGCCAACCATACTTATCTTTATTTGTTTTAATTTTCTTTAAATCATCCTCCGAATTAATCACCTGAGAACAGTCATAACCTTTTTCGATATAATTGTCTCCCATCTCTGGCTTCCAATCTCCATGTAAAAGCTTGTTTCCCTTCTCATCTTCCGGTAGATTTTCATACATTTCTAAATATTTTTTAAAATCCATTTTTATCCCTCCTTGGTCTTTATAACTTTTATATTCCTCTCTTTATTTTTCTGAAAATCTCCTCCCCCCTATCAGTCTATTCCTTTCCCATCTATGGTCTTTCCAAAAGATGAGGATATTTCTCTCTTATCTCCCTCTCAAGCTCTGGATCTAATATAGCTTTATATAATGTTTTTGCACTGGAAAGTTGTTCGGTATTTATATTTTTTACTCTCTGAAGGTCTGCTCCTTGAAGGTTAGCTTTCCATAGATTTGCCCCTTGAAGGTTAGCTTTCCGGAGATTTGCTCCTTGAAGGCTAGCAACCCCGAGATATGCTTTTTGAAGTTTAGCATTCCAGAGACCAGCTTCCTGAAGCTTGGCATACTCGAGATTTGCTCCTTGAAGGTTGGCATCTGTGAGCTTTGCTTTTTGAAGTTTAGCATTCCAGAGACTAGCTTCCTGAAGATTAGCACTCCAGAGACCAGCTTCCTGAAGATTAGCATAGTAAAAACTTGCTTGCTGAAGTTTAGCAAAGCCGAGCTTTGCATTCTTAAGATTAACTTTATTTGACGTCAGCAAGATTTGGACACAGCCATTGAGCTTTTTCAGGATCCTTGGTACGGAGGGAGATCCGGACTCGTTTCTTGTCGGGGGGGAAGCCTACATATTCATCGAAGAAATAGTATCCTGTTTGCCGATTTTTTACCGGGCCTTCACGACAACGAGGCATTTTTTATAATTCTAAAAACTCGCATTCTTTGCAGATCTCGTCCAATTTTCTCAGCTCTTCGCCCATAGGATATATCTCAGTTTCTTCCCATTCTTCATGTTCAGATGCGAGCTTGAATTTACGAACATCTGTATTACAATGTGGCTCTCCCCAATTTTTACAATCGAACATTAATCCTTTCATTTCCCCCTCCTTTATCATTTCAGCTGCTCCTTATGAAATATGATTTAGCACCCCCGGCATTCATAGACGGTTTCTGCCTCAAAATTTTCTTCCAAGGTGCCGGGCTTAAATTCCTTCTTAACGAGATAGGCCCTGCCGCAATTAGGACAGGTTATTTCAGTTTTCTTTTTTTCCTTATCCGTTACAGATGCTCCTCCTTTCTATTGTTATATTTCCTGTTTCTTAGAAGAATCTTCTTTTAGCAATCAATAAAACAACAAGAATTCAGGATTAAGTGGATTTTTCTGCTGTTCTTCTAAAACGGCATTCACGTTTTTTTGGTCTAAAGAATACCAAGCTCCAGTAGCGGCATCAACGATTACTCCTACAAGACCAGCTAGAACATCTAGAATTATCCAGCCTGCTCCTACATGATTTGTGATTTGATAGGTTTTAGATTTGTATCCTTCTTTTCTGAATTCGACTGAATAAGTCTTTTTAGTTTCGAGCTTGAGAGCGATTGGAGTTTCTCCCATCAACTGGCCGTTTACATATACCTCTGCTTTCTGCGGCTCACTGTTGATACTAACTTCTTGTTTTGTCCCTTTGAACAAAGTAGCGCAGCTGGTGAGGTAAACACAGATCAAGGCAGTAGCTAGAATTTTTGTTTTCATTTTAGCCTCCCATCATAATTTTTACTAAATAAAAATCTCTCTCCTATTTAGGAATTTCAACCTCCATCCCAAAAATGGCACTTTATTACACTTTGTGGCATTTTATGTCACTTGTTTGCCTTTTCTTCTTCCTTTTTCTCTTCAAGATCGAACATCTTATTTAATCTATCAAACAGAACCTTTGTCTTATATGTTAGATCTTCCCGGTCTTCCTCTGTGAGGAAAAGATCTCCTGGCTCTAATCCTAGAGCCTCTGCTCTCTTAAATAAATTCCGAAGAGTAATTTTGAGTGTCTCTTCTTTACCTTTTTCAACTGTTTGAATTGTACTCCTCGAAACTCTTGCTTTCTCTGCAAGCTCATTCTGCGTCAGGCCCAATCTGTTTCGCTGACGCTTTATATTTTCGCCTATTGTTCTTGAATATACAATTAATTTTATACTGTTTTCGCGATGATTTTTTTCCATGTATCTCACCTTTTAAGATGATAAAAAAGATATAGCTGACTCCCCTCACTTCTTTTCAATTTCGAGATCGATGACGAAGATTTTCAAAGGTTCCTGGATAAGATTGCTAAGGAAGCACTAGGAAATGCGATCAGGGCCGTCCTGGCCGGGATCCTGGACGAATTCAAAGATCTTAGCGGAAACAGAGCCATTCCCTATTTCAGGCGGCTAACATCGATGACGAACCCAAACTTCTACAAGAAGCTGATATATCTGCACTGGAATTATGCAAAACACAAGATAGGGGATATGTCGAGTTACAAACATGCCAGAGATGAGATCTGCTACAAGGCGAAGGGATTTCTCCCGAGCTGCGACGGAGGCCAGTTCCCGGTTCCTAACCAGGCCGAGAAACTTTTATATCAATCACTCTCAGACGGTAATTACGGATGGGATCTGCTGACCGGGATCTGGGATCAGAATCCTCCATATGATTTGAGCAAGCTGGATCTGGAGCCGGCCCGGGCCATGATGAAAGCCTTTAAGATTTGGTTAGAGAAGCAATAACTAATAAGAATCTACTCCTCCTTCGGCTTAAGCTCAAAGCCGAGTTGCTGCATGAAACCTAGAGCATCTTCTTCTTCCCTTGTCTCTATACACTTTCCATCTTTAAATTGGAATATTGCAATTACGCTAATATTAATTTTATTGCCAGTAGCAGGGATACCTTGATATTCTCCTTCATGAGTGCCTGTAACAGTGAACCTGGCTATGACTTTATCTCCTTTTGCAATTAGTTCATGGGTATTCCAATTAATATCAGGAAAACCCTTAAAAGCCATCTTAAAACTTTCATAGGTTTGTTCAAGGGATAATGGCTCAGTGGTTTCAGATGGGTAGTAGAATGCAAACTCGGGTGCGCACAGTTCCTTCCAAATCTCAACATTCCCTTTATTTAATTCCTCAAGGAAACCTTTAACGAGCTCCTTGTTCTGCCGCTCAAGTGCTGCCTGGGCTCTGAACTCTTTAAGATCTGCCATCGCTGCCTTGTCCTGGCAGCCAAAAACAAAACAAAGCACCAAAACCAAAGGCAAAATCACAAACAGTTTTTTCATCGTTCAATCCTCTTTTAATTCTCTTCAGGAGGTTCAACAGTCGTAGAATGATAAAATGCAATTTTCCACATACCTTCTTGTTTTTTAAGAACAGCACTTTCTAGCCATTCATAGTTCATTACCTGTTCTCCCATTGTCATTTTAGCTTTACTCCTCATCCTCATCCATGCAACAGAACCCTCAACATTTATCTTTACATCTTCCAAATTATAGGTCATAGTAGCACCTTTGAAAGGTGTGATAAAGTTGATGAAGTCTTCCACATTCATAACCTGTTCAGATTCAAAAAGGATGAAATCATCAGTGCATAAGTCTCGAATACCTTGGAAATTGAATGAAGACGTAGCATCATAGAAATTGCGAATTACTTCTTCAACATTTTGTTTCTCAGATTCAACATCCACCACAGGCTCCTCGGCCACCTCTTCAGCCTGCTGGCAGCCAAAAGTAAAACAAAGCAGAAAGACCAAAGGCAAAATTAAAAGTAGTTTTTTCACGCCTTAACCTCCTTTTTTATTGTGATGAAAATCCTGAAAAATTTATCTAATAAATAATCCTTTCGAAAATAAATGTCAACGGCTCAATTGTGCCCTTTTGCTTAGACTCTTGCTCTTAGTCATCAAGGTTTTGGAGATGCTTCTGCAAGGGGCCGGCGTATTGACAGAACAATAGGCATATGTTAAAGTTAGACATCTTTTCATTCAAAAGATAAACGTAATCACTCTGAATTGTTCAAAAACTTGGGCATTCTGATAAAGAAGAGAGAAGCTTCGGCTTCAAGGAGATGCACTGATTTTCGGAAGTCGGCAACGCGTCCTTTGATTTCCATGACATGAATGGGAAATCGGGTTAAATAATTGAGATTAAGGATTAAAAATGTTTGCTGTGATTAAAACCGGAGGTAAGCAGTACAGGGTCGAAGTCGGAGAAATCTTGGCTGTCGAAAAGCTGGATACAGATAAAGGACAGACAGTCGTTTTTGACCAAGTTCTTCTGATTGAGGATAATGAGAAGACTCTGATTGGGACACCTTTCGTTGAAAGTGCTCAAGTAATCGGTAAAATTATCGAAAATTTCAAGGATAACAAGGTCATCGTATTCAAGAAAAAGAGAAGGAAGCAGTATCGCAAGAAAATGGGTCACCGCCAAGAGCTCACAAGAGTGAAGATCGAAAAGATCATCCCAGATGTCGGAGAAACCAAAGAGAGAAAGCCTGCAAAGGCAAAAGGCGAACCCAAGGAAGCGCCAAAGAAGCCGAAGGCTAAGGGAGTAAAGAAGGCATCCGCAGCAAAAAAAGAGAGGACAAAAACAAAGAAGCCGGAGGAGAAAGCCAAGAAGCCGGCAAGGAAAGCAGCTTCCAGAAAGACCAAAGACGAAAAGACACGGGCTGCGGCACCGAAAAAGAAACCTTCCGTAAAGAAGCCGGCCAAAAAGAAAGTCACTGAAAAATCAAAGAAAACAACCTCTGAGAAGGAGAAATAGAATGGCTCACAAAAAATCAGGTGGAAGCGCCAAAAACGGGAGAGATAGCCATTCCAAAAGACTGGGGGTCAAACGCCATGCCGGACAGTTCGTAAAGGCAGGGTCTATCCTGGTTCGCCAGAGAGGGACTCCTTTCAATCCTGGAAAAAACGTAGGAAGAGGAAAGGACGATACTCTCTTTGCCAAAATAGCTGGAAATGTGTGCTTTGAAACTCGGGGAAAGAACAAGAAATTCGTATCTGTTTTGCCAGCCTAGGAGGTATAGACTCCACAAAACATGTTCGTTGACCAGGTCAATGTGACCCTCCGGGCCGGAAGAGGCGGCGATGGTTGTGTGAGCTTCCGGAGAGAGAGGGGGGTGCCCAAAGGAGGCCCGGATGGAGGCCGTGGAGGAAAGGGGGGAAGCATCTTCCTCGTCGCTGATGAAAATCTCAATACATTGGCCTATTTCCGTTTTCATCCCATAAACAAAGCACCGAGAGGGGCTCATGGAGAGGGGGGGAACCGTCAGGGAAGAAAGGGAGATGACCTTCGCCTAAAAGTTCCGCTGGGAACCATTATCAAGGAAAAAAACAAGGAAAAAGTTCTGTTCGATTTGGTTTCCGGTGGCCAGGAATTTCTTGCAGCTAAGGGGGGAAAAGGGGGAAGGGGTAACGCCTCTTTCGCTTCATCCACCAATCGTTCTCCCAAATTTCGCGAACAAGGTCAGCCAGGCGAGGAGCGGGAATATACCCTGGAATTGAAACTCATTGCTGACGTTGGTCTGATAGGATTTCCCAATGTAGGCAAGTCCACGCTCATTTCGAACATTTCAGCCGCCAAACCTGTCATCGCTGATTATCCTTTTACCACCCTGGTGCCCAATCTCGGCGTCGTGGATGTCAACGAGTTTCAGAGTTTTGTAGTGGCAGATATTCCGGGATTGATCGAGGGGGCTCATCAGGGTCATGGTTTAGGAGTAAAATTTCTTAAACATATAGAACGCACAAAAATACTCGTCCATCTAGTTGATGTCTCACCATATACCAATAGGGATCCTGTCAATGATTTTAAAGCTGTGATGAAGGAAATCCAGGCATTTAACAGCTGTTTGGTCAAAAGACCGCAGCTTCTCGTAGCAAATAAAATCGATCTGCTCGGACAGGACGAAAAGAGGCTCGAAAAAGTGAAATTTCTTGCCCAAAGAAAAAGGCTTCCTTTTTTTGCAGTGTCAGCTCTGAGGAAGAAGGGGCTCAAGGATTTGATCATGTTCCTGAATGAAAAATTGGAATCATTAGAATCAAATGCGAGATCGATATGAAGGAACGGATAGGAATTTTCGGGGGAACATTTAACCCGATCCATGTGGGTCATGTGAAAGCTTGTTTGGAAGTCCAAAAAGTTTTTTCGTTGAAAAAAATTTTATTCATTCCATCATACATCCCTCCTCATAAGGGTTCCTCTGATATAGCTGCCCCTTCTCACCGAATGAAGATGGTTGAGTTAGCCGTTGCTCCTTATCCTCAGTTTATTCCTTCTTCAATAGAGATTGAAGCGAAGGGAAAATCCTATTCCATCCTGACGCTCGCCAAATTGAAAGAGCGCTATCCAGATGCTTGGATTTTTTTCATTTTAGGAGTGGATGCTTTTTTAGAAATAGACACTTGGAAGGATTATGAAAAAGTTCTGGAACAATGTCATTTTATTGTCATTAGCCGCCCTGGATATCGTCTCGAGGATGCTGAGCATATCTTGGGAGGGAAGTATAAAAATTGGATACATCGGCTTTCGGGACAAGAGGAAATTAGTGACCAGATTTTGAGTGACTATAAGATCTTTCTCTTGTCTATTTCAGCCTTAGACCTGGCTTCGCAGGAAGTGCGGAAAAGAATAAAAAATGGAAAATCCATAACCGGTCAAGTGGCCGAGTCTGTGGAAGCCTATATAAACGAGAACAAACTTTACCAGAGAGGGAAATGAGTCAAAAAATTTCAAAGAAGCTGCATAAGAAAAATCTGCCAAAAGATGTGGTATTGTCCTTGGAGGCAGGTCAAGCCAAGAAAGGGGAGGATATGACTATCTTGGATTTGAAAGACATCTCCTCTTTTACCGACTATTTTATCATCATGCACGGGAATTCCAGAAGACAGAACGTGGCCATCTGTGAGAACGTCGAGCAGGAATTGAAGGAGAAAGATATAAGGCCAGCGAGCATTGAGGGCAAAGAAAATGCAGAATGGATCCTTATGGACTACGGGAATTTCATTATTCATATTTTTTCAAAAGAAGCTAGGGAGTATTATTCTCTGGAAAAGCTTTGGGGGGATGCCCCTAGATTGAATTTTTGATCTTTTTTAACCACAAACCTTCCGGAGAGAAAAAAATATTGACATTTTGTGTTTTAATCATTATTTTTTTAGGACGATTTTAAGAGATTGGAAGTATAAAGGTCCTTTCATGAAGTTGAAAATAGTGTGGCCAGGGAAGACACGGAACAAAAGCCTGAGAGATCTTCAAGAAGTCTATTTAGAAAAAATCAACAGATTAGAAGATTGCTCTCTGGTCGAGACAAAGGAAGCTCGAGGTTATTCTGATAAGCACGGTCAAAAAATAAGAGGAATTGAGGCCGATGCGCTTGAAAAAACCATCCGAGGTGATTATATTATCTGCTTGTTTGACAGAGGAAAGGAAATGAATTCTGAAGAATTCGCACGGTTTTTAGAGGAAACCGGATCGAGTGCCGCACAATGCATCACTTTTGTTGTCGGAGGCTTTTTAGGTTTGGCCGAAAGAATTCTGAAAAGCGCTGACTTCCTCCTCTCCTTGTCCAAAATGACTTTTTCTCATGAATTGACTCGAGTTGTTCTCCTCGAGCAGATATATCGCTCCCTAACCATCATGAAGGGAAGACATTACGCGAAATAGGGGGAAGATTGAACAAGAAAGAGAAAGAAAGATATAAAAAGAAGCTCCTTAAAAGAAAACAAGAGATTATCGAGACACTCAGTGAATTCTATAACGAAAGCAAAGAAGTAGAAGATCCTGGGATTGCAATGGATATGGGTGACAAAGCAGAAAGTTCCTATACCAAAGAATTCCTTTTGAGTCTCTCTGATACGGAGCGAAAACAATTGCATTTGATAGACGAAGCCCTTAAAAGAGTCGATGAATGCACTCTTGGTGTCTGTCAGATGTGCGGTACTAAAATCGGAAAGAAGAGATTGGATGCCATTCCCTGGACACCCTACTGCATCGAATGTCAAGAAAAGGCTGAGGAAGAGGCTCTTTGAACTTTTCTATCCAGCAGAGTTTTGCCTCTTATTTTAAGTTAGCCGAGCTCATTTTTTTCCCATCTCTTTGTGAGCTGTGTTCGGATTTGCTCGAATTTCCCGGAGAAAAAATTGTCTGCCGCTCCTGCCTTCAAGGGATAAAACCACATCGCACATCCTATTGTTTGAGTTGCGGGAAGTTTTTTTCAGGAACTGGCGATCACCACTATTGTCGGAGGTGTGTGGAACGAAGGCCGGCTTTTTCGTGCCATCGTTCTTGCGGACTATATGCGGGGAGATTAAAAGATATCCTCATCCTGTATAAATACCGAAAATTTAGCGTTCTCAAGGAATATTTAGCAGAGTTTATCTATAAGAGCTTGGGTAAGGAAGAAAACCTTTGGTGGGGAACGGATGCTATCATTCCTGTCCCTCTCCATCCGAAAAAAGAGAAAGAAAGGGGCTTCAACCAGGCTCAGCTTCTGGGCAGAGAGCTCGCGAAACGAAAGCAGATCGAACTCATCGAAGACCGGCTCGTCAAAGTAAACAGGACTCCTCCCCAGACATCTCTCGAGGCCAAGGAAAGAGAAAAAAATTTAAAGGGCGCTTTCCAGGTGAAAAACGGTGAAAAAATTAAAGGGAAGGTCGTGCTTTTGGTTGACGATGTGTTCACTACGGGATCGACCCTCCAAGAATGCAGCCTGGCGTTGAGAAAGGCTGGAGCTTTAGAGGTCAGAGCTTTGACTGTCGCCCAAGCCTGAGCTGAATCGGGATTAAAAAAAAGCGCCCCGGCCGGTCGACCAAGGGCGCAAAAAAAACGTAAAATTTTATTTCTTGACTTTGCTTTCTGCCTTTTTCTTAGGCTTGAGGACCTTCACCTTTTTTGGCTTGGATTCATGTCTCTTAGGCATGAGAACCCTCAGAACTCCGCTTTCATGTTCAGCTTCGATCTTATCCTGGTCAACATTATGAGGTATGGTGAATGATCTGAAGAAAGAACCGTAAGATCGTTCGATTCGATGGTAATTTTCTTCCTTGGTTTCTTTTTCGAATTTTCTTTCACCCTGAACAGAGAGAGTATTGTTCTCGATTTTGATATCGATATCCTTTTCGTCTATACCGGGAACTTCAGCGGTGAGAACGATTTCGTTTTCTGTTTCATAGATGTCAACAGAAGGAGTCCACGTGCTGGAGATCATATCTCTCTCTTCTCCTCTAGCTGTGACTGCATCCTCAAAAAGGCGGTTCATTTTTTCCCTCAGAGTGACGATGTCTCTGAAAGGATCCCATCTGATAATAGCCATTTCAGTTACCTCCTTAAAATATCTTAGTACGCATATAATATAATATCTTAGTGTTCTTTTGTCAAGTATTATTGAAAAATTTGTTTACTTTTGTCATTTTTTACTTTTGTCGGTTCTTTTTAAAGAATCCTTCGCCAAAATGAACATTCGAGGTGGTTCCATAGTAAAGGGGAAGAAAATTGGAATGAGATGAAACCCAGCCTTTACGTGTGAGGATTCGGCAGAGAACGAATCTCAGGTGCTCAATTTTTTTTTGATCTTCCTGCAACGAGTAGAGTCACTTCACCCTTAATTTCTATCTTTTCGGTTTCTGAAAGCAGCTCTGAGGGTGTTCCTCTCAGAAATTCCTCATATAATTTTGTCATTTCCCTGGCTATGACGGTCTTCCTTTCGCCGAGCGTTTCCCTGATTAGATGCAGAAATGAAGGGACCTTCCTTGCTGGTATATAAAACACCAAGGTCGCTTTCCCGTTTTTGACTGTATCCAGCATTTTTTTCACGGCGTGCTTCTTTGGAGAAGGGAAGCTGAGAAAATGGAATTCATGAGTAGGCAAGCCAGACGCGGATAGGGCTGCAGCGACTGCCGATGGTCCTGGAACAGGGACCACCCTAATTCCCCTGGCCAAAGCTTCTTGAATCAAAGGGTATCCGGGATCCGAGATTCCTGGCGTTCCTGCATCAGAAACAAGCGCCAAATCTTCGCCTTGCTGGAGAATGGACAAGAGCTTTGGGACTTTTTGATGTTCTTTAGGATGAAAGTAACTGATGAGCCTTTTCTTTATGTTGTATTTGTTCAAGATTTTTATTGTCTTACGCGTGTCTTCACAGGCGATGGCAGAGACATCCCGTAAAATCCTTAAGGCTCGAAGAGAAATATCCTCGAGGTTACCCAATGGAGTGGCTACGACATAGAGTGTGCCGGGCGTTGTTGAGGGAGATTTCGGCTCGGTCATCAACGGTTTTTATCCGTAATTTCTGCTAATCCTCTCTATCGAAAGGATACAGGAAATCGTGTCCCACGGTCCGGTCTGATATCTTAGGAATGGGAGGCATTTTCCTTTTGAATTCCGATCCTTTGATGAGCCCCATGATTTTTTCGACGTCCTGTTCAGGAAGTCCTTGAGAAATCACTTCCTTTTTTGTCTTTTTCAAGTCGACCAATTGATAGAGAATTCTGTCTATTTTGGCGTAGGATAGTCCGAGTTCCCCTTCGTCGGTTTGTCCGGACCATAATCCCGCAGTCGGCTTCTTTTTCAGTATCTTATCCGGGATCTTCAGGTATCGAGCGAGCTGCCGGACCTGTGTTTTATACAGGTCCCCCATAGGATTGATTGCGCAAGCCATATCACCATGGATTGTCCCGTATCCGAGAAGAAGCTCTGTTTTGTTACTCGTGCCCAGGACCAGCGCCTTCTCGCGGGCTGAGACATCATACAGGATGGACATCCTTTCTCTTGCCATTTTGTTCCCTTTCAGGATTCTGCTTTCTGTGGGATAATTCGCATAGTAGGCATCTACCATCGGCGAGATATCTATCAGTTGAAAGGATATACCCAAATGGGAAGCGATTTCCTCCGCATCTTTCACGTCTTTATGGAAAATCTTCTTGTGAGGCATTATGAGCCCTATGACATTTTTTGGATCGAGAGCCCTGGCAGCCAGCAAGGCGCAAACGGATGAGTCTAGACCACCGGACAGGCCTAAGATCCCTTTCTCAAAATCGAGTTTGGAGAATTCTTCCTCTATGAATCGAGTGATCAATTTTTCAACAAAAGCAGGATTAATCTTCATAATTTTCGATGACTCTTTTTAGAGCCTCACAGATGACCTCGGGTTTATCATCCCTTCGGTAAGGGCGTTTTTTCCGGAATCTGCGGATATCTTCGAGATCGATTTCTTTGATCAGAAAATCCTCGTCCACATAAGGTGATTTGGCGACGAGATGTCCCCCGGGACTGTAAATGAACGAGCCGCCGGCGAATGATTTTCCATCTTCGTATCCGACTCGATTGCAGTAGATGACAAAAGTCTGGCAAAAACGGGAAATCGTTTCCCCCATGAGCTCCCACATACGGGAAGACGCGTACGATTCTTCATCTGAAAGCCCTCGTCCTGGAGCGGCACTTATGACGATGATAAGCTCTGATCCGCCTACAAAAAGGAGGTAGTTCGCACCCAAATGGAGGAAATCATAACAAACCATCATTCCTGTCTTTCCGAAGGGAGTGAGAAAGGTGCTGAAATTTCTTCCTTGACCGAAAAATTTCAGCTCCTCGAACATCCCGTAAGTTGGAAGATAGACTTTTCGGTGGATGTGAAGAACCTTGTTCCGGGAAAGGAAAGCGGCGGAGTTGTAAAAAAGCCCTTTCTCCTTCTCTTCTACAAATCCCACCACAAAAGAAAGATCCCGGCTTAAAGCTTTGAATTTCTTGAACATGGGATCGGTTCGAGGCCGGACAGCGACATCCTCAACCATATCCTTGAGGGTGTATCCGGTAAGGCTCAATTCAGGAAAGACCAGAAGATCCGCTTTCTTTTTTTTCGCCTTCTGAATATATTCAAGATGCACAAGGAAATTTTCTCTTGTGTTGCCAAGAATTGGGCGGATCTGAGCCAGGGCGACTTTCATCGAGAAAAAATTATCATAAATTCTTATGGTTTGCAATTTACATTCATAGGATTAAAATATGTTACAGAGATTGAAAAACGTTACCCTTTTGTATTATAAATTTAAGTTTCCTGTTAGGAATGGCATCATGAATTTAAAAAAAGGAAGAAATTAGGTCGGCAATGGAGCACATCGGTCTCTACCTGAAAGATATTCACTTCAAAAAAAAGAGAGGCAGACTTTCTTTTCATCATCAAAATTTTCAGAAATATCTTTTCTTCCAAGAAGGCCTTCTGGTCCATGCAAAAACCAATCATCCTTTGGAGCTGCTCGGTGAGGTTTTGTTCAGGTTGGGAAAACTTTCCAAAGAAGATTTCAAAAGAATCGATGCATATGTCGAGCCAAAGAAAAGCATCGGTTCGGTTTTGCTCGAAAGGGGCTTGCTTTCGAAAGAGAGCCTGCAGGAAGGTTTAACCTATCAAATGAGAGAAGTTGTGCTGAATATGTTTTCTGTTTTTGATGCGGAACTCAAATTCCAAGAAGATGTTGATTTTTCAGATCAGACCTTCGATATGAAGCTGAAATTACCTGTGCTGATCGAGGAAGGCATTAGACGTATGAAACATAATCCTAAGCTGGAGATGTTTCTGACAGAAAAAACGCCCTATCCCAAATCCATTGATTTTTATCTCAGGTTGACCGAGCAGGAGAGAGAACTGCTGGATAAAGTGAAAGGAAAATCCACGGCCGGGGAGCTTCTGAGCAACTCGGATTTAATGCCAGAATTGTTCTGGAAGAGCCTCTATCTCCTCTACTGTCTTGATTTGGTCGATTTGAGGGATGAGGCGAGGCCCTCACTGGATAAGACAATCCTTCCCAAAGAGGAAGAGCCAAAGGAACCAAAGGAGGAAGAGAGGAGCCAGGAGAAAGTGGAAGAGAAAACGGAGGACGAGAAAATAGGAGGTGTCGAGAAAGAGGAACAAGCGAAGGCTGAAGAAAGAATCAATGAAGTGCTGGAATTTCATGAGAAGTTGTCGAGTCTCAACTATTATCAGATCCTGGGCATTACTACCGATGCATCGCCAGAGGACGCAAAAAGGTCATATTTCCGACTGGCAAGAAAATTCCATCCGGATCTTTTTGAACGGGACTTGCCTTCAGAAACCATGCAAAAAATCGATACTGTATTTGACCATATCACCAAAGCCTATCAAACTCTGAGTGATGACACAAGTAAGAGTGACTACAACGGCCGATTGGATGCCCCTCCAACTGAGGACCAAAGAAGGGACTCAGCCAAAGAAGCAGAAAAGAGATTTCGCCAGGGAAAATTCTTATTCAACCAAGCAAGATACGAAGAGGCCCTTGTCTTTTTGGAACAGGCGATTAGGCTGTCGAGGGAGAAAGCCAGTTATTATCTGTTGTTGGCCATGACTCAAACAAAGCTCCACATCTATCGTAAGGAGGCTGAGAAAAACTTCATAAGGGCTCTTAAATTGGAACCGTGGAATGCAGAGGCCTACGCGGCCTTGGGACTCTTATACAAGAAGGAAGGTCTTCATATCAAGGCAAAAAAACAATTCGAAAAAGCATTACAGATCGATCCCGATCACAGAATTGCCAGAAAAGAACTGAGAGGAGAAAAAAGGGACTCCGACAAGAAGAGTTTTAAGGATTTGACATTCAAAGATCTTTTAAAGATGGACCTTTTTGGAAAAAAGAAAAAATAATCTTCATTCAGAGGAAACGATAAACGATTTGCATTCTGATTCATCCATCTTGGAACTAACCTGTTTCTTGGTCTTTTAACAGTTCTGATCCCGGAAAACCGCCCACAACGGCACAGGATGTTTTGTTTCTTCTGGAAAATCCAGGCTATTTGATGCCCAATCTTTCTTGGGTTTTTTCGATGAGCTTTTGAAATTCTTCCAACGCAGCTTGAGTTTCGGCCTCCAATCTTTTGATGGCTTGCTGCTCCGCTTCGATTTCATCGAGCATCTTTTCCATTTCTTTTTTTTCGGAATCGGAAAGCTGTTCTTCTTCCTTTTCTCCAAACTTCCTGTTGAAGGTTTGGGTGAGTTCTTCCAGGTTCTCGCTCTTCTCCTTGAGCTCTTGAACTTTTTCGTTGTACTTCAGCTCATCCTGGTAATGGAAGTACAGGCTTTCAGCCATCCGCATGGCTTTTTTTGAATTTGCCTCGGAGAGGAAGCTGGCATCCAGCAGGTATCGGATGGCTTCATCCGTGAATTGGGCATTTTTCTCTGCTTTTTTCGCCAATAGGATCCCGATGTTGAACGCGACTTCTCCGCTCTTCTGCTTCATATAAGCCTGTTTGTATTGACTGAGGGCATCTTCTGTTTTTCCGTTTCTGTGCAGAGCCTTAGCATACAGGTAAACACTGGCGAAGTCCTTCGCATTCATGGCAGCGATCTTCAAAGCCTTTTCCGCATCATTGTAGGCTTTTCCATCATACAGAGATTTCCCCAATTTTTTTAAGTCATTGATGATGCGAGGGTCTTTCAACATATCATAGGAGTTTACATAGGCATCCACAGCTCCTCGGTAATCTTTCGCTTTTTCCAAGGCCTGTCCTTGGATGTAATATCCGCCTCCTATGAATTGATTCCAGGTAGCAGCTGGAGCAAGTTCTGAATTTTTGCTTTTGTTCGCTTTTGAAATCTGTACCACTTGGGAAGCATAGTTGCTGGCTTTTGAGAGATTTTGTCCCTGGTTGGTGTACACATTTGCCAGCATGAATAAGACTTTGCATTTGGTGAGATCGTCCAATCCCCCCAGAGATAGCGCCTTCTCTCCATAGTCTATGGTTTCCCTCGGTGTTTTGCCGTTGTACTGCAATACGCAGAGTTCGGCACTAGCGAAATTTTCGTACTGAGACCCCGGATACTGGGAGAGAAAATCCTTCAGAAGTCTAGCCTTCTGGTTGGGATCCGGGGTTGTCATCGCCTTGACATAGGCGTCATTAGCCTCGCTGTTTTGTGCGGGCAACATGGAACAGGTAAACAGAATAAGAACTAGAGTTGTCATTGCTGTTTTTCTCATTTTCGACCTCTCTTTAAAATCTGTTGAATAATAACGTTCTCGAATCAAAATGTCAATACAAAGGACGCTCGATTACATCTATATTGTAGCAAACTCCGTGCCAAATTTGCACTGAGCGACGGAAGCGCGCTTATTTCCGTATGTCCGCTCGCCCGCAGATGACCTCATGACCGGATTGCCAGACTTCCGGAGAAATGGCCACGAAAAAAAGATATCAGCCTGCACAACAGAGACTTGGACATTTGGATGGACATTGGATAGAATGAAATTCAGGAATGAATAAATCCGATTTTTCTGAGCGGTTCGCAAAGAGCATAGGACGCCCTCCTGAACGATCTGTTCCTCTTGCTGAATTTGCACATTTCAAAATCGGCGGAAAAGCTGATTATTTTTTTATAGCTTTCTCTCTTAAAGAGTTGATCCAGGCCGTGAAATTGGCCAAAGAGGCTTCTGTGCCTTACTCTATCTTGGGCGGTGGGTACAACGTGCTTTTTGATGATAAAGGATTTCGGGGCCTCATCATCAAAAATGATGCCCAGAGAGTGAACAAAAAAGGGAAGGTAAAAATAGAAGCCTTGTCCGGAACCATCCTATCGGATTTGTTAACATTCTGTGCGGATGAAGGAATGAAGGGATTTGAGTTTTTAGCTGGCATCCCGGGTACTGTCGGCGGGGCCGTCTTTGGCAATGCGGGAGCCTTTGACCAATCTATAGGAGATTTTTTATCAGAAGCTCAGGTATTGAATCAAAAATGTGAGCAAATCAAAGTCGATAAAGACTACTTTTCCTTTTCCTATCGCCAAAGCCGCTTGCGAGCCTCCCGAGAAATCCTCCTAAGTGTTGCTTTCGAGCTTGAGGAGGGAGATAGAGAGAAGATAAAAGAGAGAATTAGCGGAATCCTGGCAGAAAGGAAGAAGAAGCATCCTCCTTGGGGTATCGCTTGTGCGGGAAGCTATTTTAAAAATCCAGTTCTTCCTGGTGGGAAGAGAGTTCCGGCCGCGCATCTGCTAGAGCAGGTTGGAGCAAAAAAAGTGGCGGTCGGGGGAGCGGCGGTCTTCGAAAATCATTCCAATTTCCTTATCAATAAAAAAAACGCCACCGCTCAGGATATTTTGGATCTGGCTGTTGAGCTCAAGAGGCGGGTCAAGAGAAAGTTTGGCGTCGAGCTCGAAGAAGAGGTTATTTTCCTTCCAGCAAAGCTTTGAGTGTCCTGATTTTTTCAGGGGAAAGTTTCTTTTTCCCTTCCACAATTTGGAGCATATAGATGCCCAATTCCATATAAATTCTTTTTTGAAGGGGATATTTGCAGAGAGCCGTGAGGTGTTTCTGAATGGATTTTTCATCTCCTCGGCAGATGGGGCCGGTTAGGGCCGAATGTGTGTTAAAGTTTTTTACATTTTGTAAAGTTCCTTGTACAAGAGGAAACAAAATTTGGGAACTTATATTTGCATCCAATCCTGTCTGTTCAAGCAGAAATGAAGCCGCGTCAAAAAGCGTAACCAAAAAATTTGAAGCCATGCTACAAGCGGCATGATAGAGAGACTTCTCCTCGCTTTCCAGGATGATATACCGACTTTCCAATTGGCGGACGATTTTTTTCGCTAAATCGAGAGCTTTTTCTTTTCCCTCCAGGCCGAAATATATTCCTTTGAATGCATCGGGAGCCGGCATTTTAACAGGAAAAGACTGGATAGGATGGATGGAAGCGGTCAAGGCCCCTCTTTTTTCCAGATTTTTCAGCGATTCGGCGGTGTGGAGACCGCTGCAGTGAAAGACGAACCGACCCACCCACTCCATATCAGAAGTGGCCAGTTCCGCTGCCGTTTTTTCGATCTTGTCGTCAGGGACAGAGAGAATAATCCATTCACCCTGTCTGGCTGCGAGAATCTTATCGTCATAAATATCGCCCTGCCCGATCATTTCTCGGCTCTCCTTCGCAGAGTGGGGGCTCCTGCAGACGAGGGCCTTGATCTGGTGTTTTTTCCTGGAGAGGGCATAACCGAGAGAGGTTCCTACTCTACCCGCACCGATTATGACAATGTCACTCATTTTTAGACTCGAAAATTTCCAGCCAGTGGTTGACTTCTAAAGGGGAGAGTTTTCTGGGCGTTTTTTCCATGGATTTTTCGATTCTGAACTTTTTGAGAAGGGCTTTTAGCTCTTTGTAGAAATGATCACAATCTATGACCTTTGCCTTATTCATGTGAGCAAAGGCTTTGATCTCGCGATCAGACGAGACTACAGTGAAGTGTCTAAAATCGGTTTGTTTTCCGATCTGTTTTTTGATGACCTCATCGGCATTTTTCTCGTCCGAAGGGTAGATAATGACGAATTTTTTGCCCTGATATCTGTCCCCTAGAAGTTCAAGATCAGGGGGACCGTCAAAAACGAGGAGTACCTTTCTTTTTGTAATCCGCTGAAAAATCATCAACTGTGCAACCAGGCGATATTTGCTTTTGGGGTCATCGAGTTTCAAGTGAGGGATGTGCCCGATCAGGTTATTGCCGTCGATCAGATAGGGCATTCTTCCACCTCTTAGATGATCTGGCCTTAGACGGGAAGGGTGTTTTTTAGATGCGAGCCGGTCTATAGGGTGTATGTTTCACCGGGTTTAAGGATGATGACTTCTGCCATGTCACCGACCTGTCTTTTGAACTCCTCTGGATCGGCTTCGACGATCGGAAACGTGCCATAATGGATAGGGATGACTTTTTTTGTCTGCGTAAACTCGACAGCCCTGGTCGCTGAAGGGACGCCCATCGTGTACCGGTCTCCGATGGGGAGAAAGCTCAAGTCCGGATGGAAAAATTCCCCTATAAGCTTCATGTCGTAAGTCAGTCCTGTGTCGCCCGCATGGTAGAGGTTCTTTCCATCGAGCTCGACAACAACTCCAGTGGGATCTCCCTTTTCGGCTGAATGCCATGCCTGGACCATATGCACTTTCATCCCCTTGACTTCAACCGTGCCTCCGATATTCATTCCTTCTGCTGTAATTCCTTCTTCTTCGGCTTCAACAGCCACCTCATGAACGCTGACCAGCGTCGCTCCTGTGTTTTTACAGATGGCAAAGGCATCCCCGACGTGATCGCTGTGATGATGGGTGACGATAACCACATCCACATCGCACACTTTCTCAAGTGTGGTGGGGCATGCTGGATTTCCTGTCAAGAAAGGATCGATTAATACGTTTCTCGAGCCCTTGATTTCTATTGCAGAATGTCCCAGCCATGTAATTTCCACTGTTTTACCTCCTTTAATGTTTATATGCTCTCTTGATCGGCAAAAAATTAGGTTTAAAACTTATCCTGGCGGCCATTTCATCTGTCTTCCTGCCAACAGGTGAAAGTGGATATGATATACATCCTGTCCTGAATCTCTTGCCGTGTTCAGAACGATTCTATAGCCGTTCTGGGCAAATCCTTTCTCTTCGGCAATTTGACGCGCCTTCAGCAGAATAGAGCTTAAAACAGCTTTTTTTCCCTCAGGGATGTCATTCAGCGATGCATAATGGTTCTTTGGTATCAGGAGTATGTGAATCGGGGCTTGAGGGTTGATGTCGTTAAAAGCCACGATGTTTTCACCCTCATAGACCAAATCTGCTGCGATTTCTTTATTAACGATTTTACAGAAGATGCAATCCACCATTGTTTTCTCCCAGTGCATACAGAGAGTTTATTCTTTCAATCTCTCGATGCGAGCTCCGAGAGACTGGAGTTTTCTTTCGATATTTTCGTATCCCCGATTCAGATGCTCCGCATCGTTGATGATGGTTTCTCCGCTGGCAATCAAGCCTGCAAGGACAAGCGACGCTGAAGCTCTCAGGTCTGTAGCCAGGGTTTCAGCGCCAGAAAGAGGTGTTTTTCCTCTAACGATGGCCTTATCCCCGATGACCTCGATGTTTGCACCCAGCCGCAGCAATTCGTTCACGTGGGAGAATCTTCTGTCAAAGATGGTTTCCGTAATGATGGATGTTCCCTGGGCTTGAGTCATCATGACCATGAATTGGGCCTGCATATCGGTGGGCAATCCAGGATAAGGGGACGTTGTGATGTCCTGAGCCCTGATTTCCTCGCTCCCTATAACACGTAATGAGTGCTCGTTAAGCTTTTCTATCCGAGTTCCTGAAAATCTCAATTTCTCTATGATCGTGCCGAGATGGCCGGGATGGACTTGGGTCAGGATAATGTTCCCCTGGGTCAAGGCCCCTGCAATGAGAAAGGTTCCCGCTTCGATTCTATCAGGAATGATCTCATGTGTGGCGCCACCCAATTCTTGAACCCCTTTGACACGAATGGTCTCTTCTCCAATCCCTTCGATTTTTGCTCCCATCTTGACAAGAAGCTGACAGAGATTCACCACTTCTGGCTCTAAGGAGCAGTTCTTCAAGGTGGTCTCTCCTTTGGCGAGAGAAGCGGCCATGATGATATTCTCTGTACCGCCCACAGTTTTTTTCTCGAATTCGATTTCTCTTCCTTGGAGGCGCTTGGCTTCGGCCTTGATATATCCGTGCTCAAGGCTTATGGAGGCTCCCAATTTTTCAAGTCCGTGGGTGTGGAGGTCGATAGGACGAGATCCGATGGCACATCCTCCTGGTAAGGAAACCAAGGCCTTTCCGTGTCTGGCGAGCAAGGGACCGAGTACAAGGATGGAAGCCCTCATCGCCCTGACGAGTTCATATGATGCTTCCTCGGAAGAAATCTTCTTGACCTGAACGGATAAGGAGTTTCTCTTGATGTTGTATTCTGCCCCGAGTTCCTTGACGAGAGTCAGAATGGTGAAGACGTCTTTCACAAGTGGAATATTTTTCAGACGGACTTTTTCCTGGGTGAGAAGGGAAGCCGCAATAGCTGGAAGTACGGCGTTTTTAGCCCCGCTGATTTTGATTTTTCCCTTTAAATGCAGATTCTGGTTTCCGAGGATTTTGATTTTTTCCATGCAAAATCATTCTAGACCAATACACCCCAAAATTCAATGATGAGGATTTCAATAGACCGGCTTCGATTAAATTTTCAGAGCTTGGTCGAGGTCAGCGATGATATCTTCGGGGTCTTCCGCGCCTACACAAAGCCTGATCATCTGAGGCGGTACGTCAGCCTGCTGTCTGGCTTCTGCTCCTTGTTGGAGATGGGTGGATATTGCTGGGATGGTGGCAATACTTTTGATGCGGCCCAGATCTCCTGCTCTGTAAATGATCTTGAAGTTGTCGAAAACTCGTCGGGCATTTTCGGGGGGGCCTTCCACTCTGAAACTGAGCAGATGTCCATATCTGTTAACCTCTTTTCCCGTACCGTCGTCAGAGTCCACAAGTTTCATGTAATTTTTAGCTAACTCATGAAAGTGAAAGGGAGGGTGTCCCAGATAGTCAACCTGATACACTTTAGGGTGCTGACTCAAAAAATCGGAAACCTTCTGGCTGTTTTGGCTGACCAAGTCCATTTTGGATCGAAGTGTTCTCAAATCATTCAGGGCGAAAATGGCATTGACCGGGGATGCGGCTGGCCCAACATCTCTGTAGGGAAGAAATTTGACGTATTCTGCGAAATTCTCCTTAAACGAAGGATGGTCGTTTTTAATTTTGGTGACGATGGGTTTACGGCTGATCAGGGCTCCTCCGATGGCGAATCCGCCGGATGTTATGGATTTCGTCAGAGAGTGGAGGACGATGTCTGCTCCGTAAGCAAGAGGACGCATCAGGGCCGGGGTGGCACATGTGGAGTCTACGATGAGCGGGATTTCCCAGGAATGGGCCAATTCAGCCAAAGCTTTGATGTCGCAGAATGCCTGTTGAGGATTGCTCGGCGCCTCTGCATACAGGAAACGGGTGTTTTCATCTATTTTTGTTTTCCATTCTTCGGGATCCTCTGGATGAATCACCCACCGCACCTCGATTCCTCTCTCCTGCATCTTTCTCACCGAAAAATGCTGGAAGGTTCCTCCATAAATCTGGATGGATGAAACAAAATTGATGTGTTCATGCCCTTCTTTCTGCTTTACCAGGAATGGATCCACAGCCAGCATGATGGCTGACATCCCGGAAGCTGTTACCAGGCAAGCCGTGTCGCCTCCTGTCTTGTAACCTTCCAGAAGGGCGAGAACCCATTCGAGATAATAAGTTGTGGGGTTGGCGAACCGGGTGTAGCACCAAGTGGGGATGAGATAGGATAAAGCCGCTTCCATTTCATCGGAATCTCTGTAGGCTTGTGCTGTGGAGAGGTAAAGGGGTTCGATCACTGCTCCTTGATTCAGGTCCAGTGCTTCCTTTACCGAGTATAATCCGTGGACAGCGATAGTATCGAACTTCAGGCTTTTTACGCGTTTTAAATGCTTCTCTCTCTCGGCAGAGAATTTTTTGGATTCCTGGATGTATTTCTTGATTCCAGGCCAGTATGCGTCATCATCCGCCATTTGTTACCTCCCCGGGTTTAATCGAATCCCCTTTAATCCAAAGCTCTTCTTGGCCTTTCTCCTGCCCTATAGCGTTCAATAGTCCTTCTCAGGCGGCGCACTCCTTCGACTATATCTTCCCTGGTGGGGAAAGAAAAGTTTATCCGCATGGTGTTGTGTTTGCGGAGTCCTTTGGGATAAAAAACCTCTCCGGGCACAAAAGCCACTTTTTCTTCGATAGCCAGGTAGAAAAGATCCAGCGTGTTCAGCTCCTCAGGAACCGTTATCCAGAGAAAGAGTCCGCCCTCTGGCTTTGTCCACTCCACACCGCTGCCTTCGGGAAAATTTTGCTCCATGGCATTGAGGAAAAAATTGAGCTTTTCAGAATAATATTTCTTACCTTTCTCGAAATGTGCGTCCAGGTCATATTCTCTCAGGAAGGCAGTGCAGATATCCTGGTTCAATTTTGGTGTATTGAGGATGTTTGCTCCTTTGATGAAGGCGAATTTATTAATGACATCGGATGGGCCGATGTTGAACCCGACCCTCAGACCGGGGCAAAGAATTTTGGAAAATGTGTACAATCCGATGACGTTTCCCTGATTTTTGTCCAGTGAATAGATCGAAGGGAGATGTGCTCCTTTGTAGCGCAATTCTCTGTAGGGGCTGTCCTCGACGACCGGAATTCTGTGTTTTTTGCTCAATTCCAGGAGCAAATGCCTCTTTTCCAGGCTCATGGTTATGCCCGATGGATTCTGGAAATCAGGGACCACGTAGATGAATTTGGGTTGCTTTCCCTGAGAAATGAGATCTTGTATCCCCTTATCCATTCCTTCCACGTCAGATCCGTTCTCTTCGATTTCAAGAGCCAAATATTTGGCATCCTCCAGCTCGAATGCGGCCAGCGCCCCTCCAAAAGTCGGCAGGTCAATGACAATGATATCACGGGGATCGAGAAACAGCCTCCCCACCAGGTCTAATCCATGTTGGCCAGACGTCGTGATCATGATATTTTCCGGATCGATAAAGATGTCGTCCTTCTTTAAATATTCGATGACGGCGTCCATCAGATCCTTTTCTCCGGGAATCGGAGAATATTGGAAAACGGATTCATAGTCATCCTTGACAGATCTCTCTGCAGCCTTTTGAATGATGTCGAGTGGAAAAACATCACTCGAGGGGAGTCCCCCGGCAAAAGAGATGATCCCTGGGTCCTGGAGGAATCGGAGCATTTTTCCTATGGCATAGCCTTCGAATTCTTGCATAATGCGGGAAAAGAGTGTTTTCATTTCAGCCTCTATTTATGCTTTGGGCTTGTACCGATCAGAAGCGTCGAATATGTCCATAACTTGCACTCGGGTGGGAAAGGTGGCGGAATGTTCCACTCCTTCAGGAATGTAGTACCAGTCTCCTTTTCGGTAGATCTTGGTTTCCCCGCCAATAGTCAGAGACATCTCTCCTTCGAAAACAACTCCCCATTGATTACAGTGGGAATGAGGGGGTACTTCACCCACCGGCTGGATATCGAAGAAAACGACTTGTTTGTCGCTGCACTGAGCAAGCCAGCCCCTGATACCCTCGATTGGGATGTCGATTTCGGGGAGATTCCGAATCATTTCGGGATAAGGAGTGCCCTCCCATTGAATCATCAGGTTTTTCATAATGAATCTCCTTTACACCTACCATTGAATAAGGTGCACATTCCTACAGCGATCGCCTTCAGCTGTGAAGCAGCCTTATAAGATTGATTTGATGAATCCTCCATCCACTTGGAGAGCGACCCCTGTGATATAACTAGCCGCCTCAGAACAGAGATAAACAACTGCGCTGGCAATCTCTTCTGGACGGCCGAGCCGCCCCGCTGGAATGAGCCCTTCGATATTTCGATAAAAATCCTGGACCGATCCTTTTCCTTTTTCTTCAAAGGATTTAGCCAGAGCCTCCACACGCTCCGTCCGGGTATATCCCGGGCAAATCGAGTTAACCGTTATTCCGTACGACGCCACTTGGTTGGAGAGAGATTTTGAAAAGCCCAAAACGCCCGACCTGGAGGTGTTGGAAAGGATTAGAGTGTCTATCGGTTGTTTGGCTGACACCGAGGTCAAATTGACGATGCGCCCCCAATTCTGCTTCTTCATATGCGGAAGGCTTTCGTAGCAGAGACTCACGGTACTCAGAAGGTTGAGCTCCAGAGCTCTCAGGTAGTCATCCGGCTTAAAATCTTCCGCCGTTCCTGATGGAGGTCCTCCGGCATTGCAAACAAGAATCGAGAGGGATCCGAATTCTTCCACAACGTGGCTGACTAAGTCCCTCACTTGATTCCTATCTGTGACGTCTGCGACACGGGCGATTACTTTGCTTTTTGTGTGTTCCTCGATTTCTTTTTGGGTCTTCAGGAGCCTCTTTTCCCCTCTTGCACAGATGGCGACTTTGGCACCCTCTCTAGCGAGCTCGAAGGCAACCGCCCTGCCGAGTCCGCGACTGGATGCGGCTACGAGCGCGGCTTTATTTCTGATTCCTAAATTCATTTCAGTCTCCGAATATCCCGATTTCTTACCTTTTCTTTCTGTAAGAAACTTTTGCGAAACGGGCTTCATGCCCACTCTGCATGATCTCTTTGGCGTCTTTATCACATCTGATACATTTATAGTAGAGGACATTCCCGATCAATTCTGCCTTTTCATTTCTTTCCTCATCTGAAATGAAGTAGGCCTCCATGGTGTCGAAGGGGCGCGATTCTCCATCGCTCTCATATTTTATGGTGATGTTATTTCCAGCATCGAGAACACGATGGGCATTATCGGTCCAGTTGAAATCTGCCATTCCCAGATCCGGATTGATTCTGAGGTGAGCGGCCAACGAGACATCGAGCCCAGATGCCTTCATCTCTTCGCTGCACTGGATGAAGGTTTCTGCTGTAGCTGCGTTTCCGATGTTTATTTCGTAGACCGGAGTGGTGCCGTCGTCGCGGAGATATTCCTTGAAGATGTTCATGAGCATACGGAACTGGATGGTGTTTTGGGTAGAGAGAAGCATGGAGATTTTGAAGGAAAGATTAGGAATTTCACGGGCATAATAACAGGCGGCAACTATTGTCGACCAGCTCGGATTCAGGAAAAAATCCGCTCCAGTTTCCAGGGCAGCTCGCGTAATCCCGTCTAGATAGACAAGATGGTTATTGTTCCCGACTTCCACTCCGCCGAGGTTTCCGTAGGGCGTACCCATGTTCTTCAGAATAATCTGGCTCAACCCCTCTCCCACATCTTTTCTCTCGAACTTTTCTCCGGTGACTTTTTCTATTCGGGCAAATCGGTCCTCAGGCAGGGGAGTACCAATGAGATTTGTTGTACAGAATTTACTCGCCCCGAGAATATTCTCAGCCAGAGCAAGGGTCGTGATCAAGTCTCCGCCGTAGACATAATTTTCCGTTAATCCCACAACGGAAATCATTTCCGTGGGAAACAACACATTGCCGTTTTCTGCGATGGCTTCGATGCAATGGAAGGTCGGTCTCGCTCCTTGAAAACCCGAAACTTGGGTGGTGCACACACCTTTTTTGGTGAAAGATATCTCGTTTGCCTCCAGGAATTCCTCTACATGAGCGAATTTCTTAACTTTCTCTTCAGCCTTTTGCAACAGATCACCAAATCCCTTTCCTTCGGCTATCATTTTTCGGGTATGATAATTTTTCATGAGTTCTATTTTTTGAGATATCTCCTTCGGACCGCCGTAAGATTCCAGAAGAGCATCCATGGCCTTGAGGTCTCTGGCGGATAAGAGTTTAAAATGCATAGCTCCTCCTCATTGTTCATAGATTTGATGGGGAATATCAGTGAAGATTTTCAAGCTATATCCCATTGAGGTCTCTAAATTGTATTGGAAAAAGTCCGATGCTTCAAGTCAAAATTGAGATCCAATCGAATTTGGGAGAAAAAATTGTAATGGAAATCGAGGTGGTTGCATTGGATGTTGACTTAAGGGAACCTGTATGTTATTGGTTTTTCATAGAGGTCGCTCTTTCTATCTTTCCCAGGAGGATAATCATGCGTTTAATTTTTGTTGGATTCGGTACTGTCGGCCAAGGATTGGCAGGACTCTTGGTTCAGAAAAAGAAATTTCTTTCGGAGAGGTATGGACTGGACTTCAAGGTTGTCGGCATCGCTGACAAGCTCAAGGGCAGCATATACAGTCCCCAGGGATTAGATCTTCAAGCCGTCCTGAGCAAAGTCGATACGGGGGAGTCCTTATCCAGTTTCTCTGAATACACATACGATGGAGAAGCGCTCGATATGATAAAGGAAGCCGAGGCGGACGTGATGTTAGAAGCCACATATACCGATATAGAATCCGGTGAGCCAGCGACTTCCCATATCCGGGAGGCATTCGAGAAGAATATGCACGTCGTTACCACCAATAAAGGTCCGGTTGCTCTCTACTACCAGGAACTAAAAACGCTTTCCCAGGAGAAAGGCGTCGATTTCCTGTTCGAAGGGACGGTGATGAGTGGAACTCCGCTTCTCAATCTCATCCGTGAGAACCTGGCTGGTTGTGATATCAGGGAAATCAGAGGAATCCTGAACGGCACGACAAATTATATTCTGACACGAATGGAGGAAGGCCTTTCTTATGAGGAAGCTCTGAAAAAAGCCCAAGACCTCGGCTATGCCGAAGCGGTCCCTGACGCCGATGTTCTGGGATGGGATGCTCTGGCCAAGGTCACTATCCTGGCCAAGGTAGTTTTTGGCGCTGAAGGGAAACCGTTCGACTATCCCTGTGAAGGTATTACAGAAATCTCTCCCACATCCATCATCGATGCCAAGAGCCGGGATAAAAGATTCAAGCTGATAGGGAAGGTCTGGCGGGAAGGCCGCCATATCAAGGTCTCGGTCGCTCCAGAAGAGGTCGACCTTTTCCATCCCCTCGCATCTGTAATGGGTGCCACAAATGCGGTCACCATTACTACCGATGCCTTAGAAGACGTGACGGTCGTCGGCCCCGGTGCAGGCAAGGAAGCCACAGGATTCAGCATGCTTGTGGATTTGATAGCTGTAGGAGGGAAAAAATGAAGATGCTGCTGAATGGAGAATGGGTAGATCGGGAAGAAAAAATAGAGGTTCACGATCCGTTTGATCATTCGGTGATAGATACTGTTCCTAGCTCAACGGGTGAAGACGTAGAGACAGCACTCAAAGCGGCTGCCCGAGGGTTCGAGATTTCCAAAAAGATGACAGTATATGAGAGGGCCCAAATTCTTTCCAGAACAGCATCCATCGTTTCTGAAAATCTGGAAGATTTTGCCCGGATCATCGCAAAGGAAGGATCCAAGACCATCCGGGAGGCGAGGAAGGAGGCGTCCCGTTGTGTGAATACCTTGACCGTATCCGCCGAAGAGTCCAAGCGCATAATGGGAGAGACCATTCCGTTTGATTCCTTTCCCGGAGGAGAACAACGGCGCGGCTATTATTACAGGTTTCCGATCGGAGTGGTCCTGGCCATAACTCCTTTCAATGATCCGCTCAATCTTGTGGCACACAAGCTGGGCCCGGCCATCGCTGCCGGAGACTCTGTTATCCTCAAACCTGCAACCGTGACCCCGATTTCGGCGCTCAAACTGGCCGAGGCCTTTCTGGAAGCCGGCTTGCCTCCATTGACTCTGCAGGCGATCACGGGATATGGCTCCGTGATCGGCGATCCCCTGGTCAAAGACGAACGGGTGAGAATGATCTCTTTTACAGGAGGCGTGGAGGCGGGAAAGAGAATTGCTCAACTGGCCGGAATCAAGAAGATGGGGATGGAACTCGGCTCCGATTCTCCGGTGATCGTCTGGAACGATACAGATCTGGATTGGGCTGTGGAATCCTGTGTTTCAGGAGCTTTTTGGGCCGCAGGACAGAACTGTATCGGAGTCCAGAGGCTGTATATCCATCGGGAAATCTATGAAGAGTTTCGGGATCGGTTTGTAGAGAGGACTGAAAAGTACCACATCGGAGATAAACTCAAGGAAGAAACAGACATGGGTCCGATGATCACAGAAGAGGAGGCGAAGAGGGTCGAAGTCTGGATAAAAGAAGCCATCGAAAAAGGAGCGCGAGTTCTGACGGGAGGAAATCGTCTCAAAGCTCTGATGGAGCCAACTGTCCTGGAGAATGTTCCGGAAAACGTTTCCATCCATTGTGATGAGGTTTTCGGTCCCACGGTAAACCTTTATCCCGTGGGCGATCTGGAAGAAGCTGTCCAGGAAGCCAATGCTCTTCCGTTTGGACTCCATGCGGCCATATTCACGAGGAATGTGGATGTAGCTTTCAAGGCAGCCTATGAACTGGATTGCGGCGGCGTGATGGTCAATGATTCGACCGATTACCGCCTTGATTCCATGCCCTTCGGAGGAGTCAAATATTCAGGTCTGGGCCGTGAAGGGATCAAATTCGCCCTCCAGGAGATGACAGAGCCCAAGGTCGTTTGTTTCTATCTCCCGGAGATCTAGATCTGTCATGTAGAGCCCATCAAAGAAATTGCCACAGAAACAAAAATGTGATCCTCTCTGAGTTTGGGCGGACGAAATCCCCTCTTCAATGAATAAAAAAGGCAGCGAAGATCGGATTCCGCTGCCTTTTTTCTTTGAGTCTCTTTATTTCAGTGGCCGCTGGTCAGCTTTTAACCTGCTCGGCAATCCACTCGGTCGTCACACTCTTGGGTCTCTCGATGGCCAGTCCCAAAGCTCTGTCCCAAATCAGTGAGGAGAGAACTCCGATGGCACGAGAGGCACCGAAGAACACGGTGTAGAAATCGTATTCTGTGACACCGTAATGAAGGAGCAGAACTCCACTGTGAGCGTCTACATTGGGCCAAGGATTCTTTGCCTTGCCCTGCTCTTCTAGAATCGGAGGAACCACATCATAAAGGGCACTGACTACTTGAAAGATCTCATCATCAGGCAGGTGTTTCAGGGCGAACTCTCTCTGTGCGACATATCTGGGGTCTGTCTGCCGGAGAACGGCGTGGCCGTATCCGGGAATAACCTGTCCAGAATTCAGGGTTTCCCAGCAGTAGTCTTTGAGCTGTTCTTTGGTCGGAACTCCTCCGAGTTTATCCATGAGGTCCATAACCCAGCGGAGAACTTCCTGATTGGCTAAACCGTGCAAGGGGCCGGCGAGTCCGTTCATTCCTGCAGAGAGAGCGTAATAGGCATCCGATAGAGCAGAACCCACTAGATGCGTGGTGTGTGCGGAAACGTTTCCGCCTTCATGATCGCTGTGGAGCACCAGATATAACCTTATCAGTTCCTTGAACTCTTCGTTCTCGATTCCGATCATATGGGCAAAATTTCCACCCCAGTCCAGATTGGGATCTGCAGGAATATGCTCATCGTTCTTATAGCTCTTGCGGTAGATATAGGAAGCGATGGCGGGAAGCTTGGCCAGCAGATTCATCACGTCTTCGAACATGGGATCCCAGTACTCCATCTTACTGATCCCTTCTCTGTACTTCTGGGCAAAAATCGAGTCTTTCTGGAGGGTGAGGATACCTTGTGAGAATTGCGTCATCGGATGGGTGTCTTTAGGAATAGCTTTGAGGACATCGATCAGATAGTCCGGTAGAGCGCTGCGCTGCTGCCACTCTTTGGTGATTTCCTTCACATCTTCCTCTGTCGGTAATTCACCTGTCAAAAGAAGATAAAAAATGCCTTCTGGGAGAGGTTCCTCGCCGCCTGGTGCTTTGGGCAATTTTTGCCGGAGCTGTGGGATATTGTAACCACGGAAACGGATCCCTTCCATGGGATCGAGCGCTGATGTTTCTGTGACCATGCATTTCACGCCGCGCATTCCGCCATAAGCTTGGGCAACCGTGACTTTTGAGATCTCGACATCCCCGTGTTCTTTAAGGACTGTTCTAACCTGATTGCGCATAGGGTCGAGCTTGGACGCGAATTTTTCCTTTAATGAAGCCATAAAAATTCCTCCTTTAAGATTTGAATAAATCCCTCGAATGATTCGATGGGTAAAAAATATAACATTGATAAATAGTCGTGTCAATGAAATTCCATAAGTTCCCTGATATTGTCTGGAAATATCGTGCCCAGATCGATGTTGAATATATTTGCGCCTGAATCCGTATTATGATTGGCGAGTTGGCTTAGCCGGATAAGGATCGATACGAGACCGGTCCGAGGCGATTGTCGCCTCGAGCGAAATGAAGCAATCCTTTGTTTGAAATATCGTTTGACATTTTGGCTTCGATGAAGTTAATTATTGGAAAATAGTTTCGTCTGAGGAGAAAAATAAAGGAGTAAAAACATGGCCGGTATATGGATTGTACTCATCGTTATCGCGGTGTTTATTTTCGTGGTGGTGGGTATTTACAACAGCCTTATAACTTTGCGAAACAGGGCGGACAACGCCTGGGCTCAAGTGGATGTCCAGTTGCGGAGAAGGTATGACCTGATCCCCAATTTGGTCGAGACGGTCAAAGGCTATGCCAAACACGAGAGAGAGGTGTTCCAGAGAGTGACCGAAGCACGTGCCAATGCCATCAATGCAGAATCGGTTAAAGAGCAGGAACAGGCAGAAAACATGTTGACCGGAGCTTTGAAATCGCTGTTCGCTGTGGTGGAGAATTACCCCGATCTCAAAGCCAACCAAAATTTTTTGATGCTGCAGGAAGAACTGGCAGGCACAGAAGGAAAGATCGCCTATGCCCGCCAATTCTATAATGACACTGTCATGAAGTTCAACATGAAACAGCAGGTGTTCCCTTCCAATATTGTTGCCAACATGTTCAACTTCAAGGAGAAGGAGTACTTTGAGATAGAGGAGCCTGCGGCCAGAGAAGCTGTCAAGGTTGAGTTTTAACAGACAGACCTGAGCGTATACTCGATTACGGGAAAAATCCCTGATGTATGAACAGATTACCCGCAACAAGTGGAAATCGTTTTTCCTCGTCCTGTTTTTTCTTTGTCTGATATTTGCGCTGACATGGGCTTTAGGAGAAATGACAGGCTGGGGGACTCAGGGGTTGATTATTGCAGTATTGATCGCTGTTGCCATGACCTTCGGCGGCTATTATGCGAGCGATAAAATCGTACTGGCCATCAGCCGGGCGAGACCGGTGAAGAAAGAAGAATACCCCTATCTATACAATGTTGTGGAAGGTTTAGCCATCGCGGCAGGGCTTCCAAAACCTCGGTGCTACGTCATCGACGATACAGCACCCAACGCTTTTGCCTCGGGACGCAATCCGGAGAATTCCGTTGTGGTGGTCACAACCGGACTGCTTCAGAAATTGAATCGAGTCGAGCTCGAAGGCGTGATCGCCCATGAAATGTCCCATATTAAAAATTATGATGTTCTGGTACAGACTTTGGCCGTTGTCATGGTCGGAGTGGTGGCGTTGCTGAGTGACTGGATTTTGCGGACTTTTCTCTGGGGTGGAGGACGAAGACGGTCGAGAGACAAGAGCAGCGGGAATGCAGCAGCCATATTTATCGTAGTGGCTCTTGTTTTGGCCATTCTTTCCCCTATAGTGGCTCAGCTTCTGCGATTGGCCATTTCTAGAAAGAGGGAATTCCTGGCCGATGCAAACGGTGCGCTCTTGACCCGCTATCCTCCCGGCCTGGCTTCGGCCCTCAGGAAGTTGTCAGCAGATAAAGAACCATTGGAGGCGGCCAATAAGGCTACAGCTCATCTTTATGTCGTCAATCCGCTCAAGGACATAAAGGGAAAAGTCAACAAATTATTCAGCACCCATCCGCCCATCGAGGAACGCATCGCCGCACTCGAAAAAATGTGAGTTTTGTTGGGAGCTTCCTTTCATTGACTTTATCATCATCCAAAGCAATAGGATTTCAGAATGTTCCAGGGGCTTGTGGAGACTTCTAAGATTGGAGCCGTTTATCGAAGATTGTACATAAATTGTATTGAAAATCTAGAGGTTTCACATTATAATTAGGACCACCCGAGCGGGGTCGTAGTTCAGTTTGGTTAGAACGCCGGCCTGTCACGCCGGAGGCCGCCGGTTCGAGTCCGGTCGTCCCCGCCAGCATTTAATAAGAGCCTGTCGTGAAAGCAGACAGGCTTTTTTGCTATGGCATACTTTGTCTACATTCTTAGAAGCCTCGCAGACGATAGCTATTACATCGGCCACACCCATGACTTAGGCTCGAGGCTCATGCATCACAATCAGAGGAGGGTCAAATACTCGAAGGGTAAGCGACCGTGGAAATTGGTCTATTTTGAAAAGTATGCTGACAGATCTGACGCAATGATAAGAGAACAAGAGATCAAAGAACGAAAGAGCAGGAGATTCATTGATTGTCTAGTTAGAGCGTCCCGTCAGTCCTGACGGGAAGGCCGCCCCGTCACGAGTGACGTGGTCGTCCCCGCCAGATTTCAAAGCCCGTCTATAAA
>CAYFWF010000024.1:0-87694 GCA_964346815.1 uncultured Eubacteriales bacterium
GACAATGTGAATTTGGAGATAGAGTTGATAACGAACGTGGCGATGGAGAAAGGGATGAGGTTTGCAATTCGAGAGGGAGGCCGTACAGTCGGAGCCGGAACCGTCACCGAAATCATCGAATAGTATAAGAGCGGGAATATTTGGGAAGATAGAAAATATGATCATATGAACGAGGAGAACGGGAGAACCGAAAAATGGAAAAGATAAGGATAAGGCTTCAGTCGTTTGATCACAGACTGCTGGATCAGTCTGTCAAGGATATCGTGGTAAAAGCCAAAAGGACAGGTGCAAGACTTTCGGGTCCCATACCGCTGCCTACAAAAATTCACAGGTATTGCGTTTTGCGTTCTCCTCATGTGGATAAAAAGTCCAGAGAGCACTTTGAGATGAGGATTCATAAAAGGTTGATCGATATCAGTGATTACAACAACGAGACGATCGAAGAGCTTCAGAAACTGGATCTCCCTGCTGGAATCGATGTGGAAATCCAAGCTTTTGGAATCGGAGGAGAATAGTAATGGTAGAAGGCTTGATCGGGAAAAAAGTCGGCATCACACAGAGCTTCGACGAGCAGGGGAATGTGTTCCCTGTCACAGTCATTCATGCGGGACCTTGCACGGTTTTTCAGAAAAAAACGAAAGAAAAGGACGGCTATTTTTCCCTTCAGCTTGGATTCATCGAAGAGAAGGGTGTAAAAAAACCTAACAAACCTCTGGTGGGACATTCTCGGAAAGCTGGAGTTCCTCCCCAGAGGATTTTGCGGGAATTCAGATTCAACGAACAGGTTGAAGTGAAAGAAGGAGATCAATTTTTTGTAGATATTTTTAAAGTCGGAGAAAAAGTCCACATTACAGGAAGGAGCAAAGGCAAGGGCTTTGCCGGGGTTGTCAAACGCTGGGGATTTCATGGAGGCAAAGGCAGCCATGGTTCGATGTTCCACAGGGCTCCTGGCTCGGTTGGCGCTTCAGCCTTTCCCTCTCGAGTAATGAAGGGTAAAAAGCTACCTGGGCAAATGGGCGGCAAGGGAGTTACGGTGAAGAATCTTGTCGTAATAAAAACAGATAAAGAGAAGAACCTTCTTGTAGTCAAAGGGGCAGTTCCTGGCGTAAAAGGAGGATACCTATCGATCCGCAAGGCCAAATTCGAGCCCCGAGCTGTTGAAGAAAAGCCAAAGCCCTCTGAAGAGAAAAAACAGGAAGGAAAGAAAGAAGAGAAGAAAAAAGAGTAAGAAATGGCAAAAGTTCAAGTGTTTGACCAAACGGGGAAAAAGACTAAAGAGATAGATGCTCCAAAAGAAGTCTTCTCCTATCCTGTCAAGGAACATCTGATCTATGAAGCTGTCGTTAATTATCGGTCCAATCAAAGGCGGGGGACAGCCTCTACAAAAACAAGAGCTGAAGTCAGGGGAGGAGGTCGTAAACCTTGGAGACAGAAAGGAACAGGAAGGGCCAGAGCAGGAAGCAACCGTTCTCCCATCTGGAGAAAAGGCGGTGTGGTTTTTGGACCTAAATTCCGGGATTACAGTTATAGCATACCCAAAAAGGCTAGGAGAAATGCCCTCAAGTCGGCCCTGTCCTTGAAGTTTAAGGAGAATAAGATCCTGATCTTAGAAAGCTTGGAATTCAAAGAACCAAAGACCAAAGAAGGAATAAAATTTTTACAGAATTTGGAATTGGAATCTGTTCTTGTGGTGGATAGTCATGAAAACAAAAATCTTTTCCTATCCCTCAGGAATATCCCTTTGGTTAAAGCCATTGATCAAAATAAGGTGAATGTCTACGATGTTTTGAACCATGAATCGGTAATATTCACAAGAAAGGCTTTCGATTCTCTAATGGAGAGACTGAAGTGAGGAAAGATCCCTATAAAGTTATCCTGAGACCCGTTATCACAGAGAAGAGTTCCTGGCTAAAAGAAAAGAACAGAGAGGTTTGCTTTGAAGTAGACCCCAGAGCAAACAAGATCGAAATCAAAGAAGCTGCGGAACAACTCTTCAAAGTGAAGGTGGATAGGGTCCGGGTGGTTAAGAAGAAGGGGAAGAAGAAGAGAGTTGGCCGCAATGAAGGGTGGACAAAAGACTGGAAGAAAGCCTATGTGAAGCTCAAGGAAGGCGAAAAAATGATTGAATATTTTGAGGCAGTATAAAAATGGGAATGAAATCTTACCGGCCAACCACTTCGAGCCTGCGTCAGAAAACCGGGCTTACTTTTGACGAGCTCACGACATATAAACCTTACAAACCTTTGGTGAAAAGTCTTAAAAAGTCGGGAGGACGAAATTCTTCGGGAAAAACCTCTATCCGTTTCCGAGGAGGTGGACATAAAAGGCAGTACCGCATCATAGATTTCAAAAGGGATAAAATCAATATTACTGGAATCGTCGAGACCATCGAATACGATCCTAACAGGTCAGCCTTTATTTCGTTGATCAAATATAGCGATGGAGAACGGAGGTATATACTCGCTCCTGAGAATTTGAAGGTCGGTCAATCGATTGTTTCAGCTGACAAGCAAGTAGATATTCTTCCTGGGAATGCCATGCCGCTCAGATATATTCCCTTGGGGACTATTATCCACAACATCGAGATGAGAGCAAAAAAAGGAGGACAGATCGCCAAGGCAGCTGGGTCAGGAGCTCAGATTCTGGCCAAAGAAGGAGATTATGCTCAAGTGAGGTTGCCTTCGTCAGAGATCCGAAAGATCCATCTGGATTGCCGCGCTACGGTTGGACAAGTCGGGAACGTCAACCACCAAAATATTTCCATTGGTAAAGCAGGAAGAAACCGCTGGAAAGGGAAAAGGCCCCATGTTCGGGGTACTGCCATGAATCCGATCGATCATCCTCATGGGGGAGGAGAAGGAAAGGCAAAAGGAGGCCGAGATCCTGTGAGCCCTTGGGGACAGCCGACGAAGGGATACAAGACAAGAAGAAACAAACGGACTCAAAGATATATTGTTAGAAAAAGGAGCAAGTGATTATGGGCAGATCATTGAAGAAAGGACCATTTATCGATGAAAAATTGCTGCAGAGGGTGAATGAATTGTCTGCTCAAAGAGGAAAAAGGCAGGTCATCAAGACATGGTCCCGTCGTTCTGTCATCACGCCAGAGATGGTCGGCTTGACTATTGCCGTCCATAATGGAAAAAGATTTATTCCTGTTTTCATAACGGAGAACATGGTTGGGCATAAGCTTGGAGAATTTTCCCCAACCAGAACCTTTAAAGGGCACACTACCAAAACTGCGAGAACAATCAGGATAAAGAAATAAATGGATGAACAAAACATCGTTGCTCAGGCTATTTCGAAATATGTGAGGATATCTCCTCAAAAATGCCGGTTGGTGGCGGATTTAATCAGAGAAAGATATGTGGGTGAGGCTCTGACAATTCTGCATTTTTCGAAAAAAAAGAGAGCAAGTGAAATTGTTGAAAAAACGCTGCGTTCGGCAATCGCCAATGCACAGCAGAAAGTCCCCAATATTGATGTAGATAATCTCTTCATATTCAGAATTTATGTCAATGAAGGACCCCGCTGGAAGAGGTGGAGAGCTGCGCCCATGGGAAGAGCGGCAGGAATTTTAAAACGGACAAGTCATGTCCATATCTATCTAGAAGAAAAGAAAGGAAAATAGAAAGTGGGTCAGAAAACACATCCTCACGGATTTCGATTGGGATTTAACAAACAATGGAGCTCCCGGTGGTTTGCTAAAGGCTCTGATTACAGCCGCCTGATTCATGAAGACCTTAAGATGAAGAACTTCATCAAACAGAGATACTATCATGCCGGTATTACTGAAGTTGACGTGGAACGAGTTGGACCCAAGATTCGGGTGATCGTCCACACTGCTCGGCCAGGAATTGTGATTGGACGGGGTGGTAAAGAAATTGAAAGTTTGAAGACCTATCTTCAAGAAATCGCTCAAAAAGAGGTGTATATCGACATTAGAGAAGTTGACAAACCTGAGCTGGATGCTTTGCTGGTCGCAGAAGGGATCGCTATTCAGCTGGAGAAGAGAATAGCCTACCGGAGGGCCATGAGGAGAGCCGTAGACATGTCGTTAAAAATGGGAGCAAAGGGTATTAAAGTGATGTGCTCAGGCCGACTGGGAGGCGTGGAGATCGCACGATCCGAGTGGTATTTGAAAGGACAGCTCCCCTTGCAGACACTCAGAGCCAATATCGATTATGGTTTTACAGAGGCTTTTACGACATATGGACAGATCGGAATTAAAGTCTGGATATATACCGGGGATGTGGAAAAGGAAAAGATGACGTCCCAAACAGCAGAAGTTGAGGAGATATAGCCATGCTTATGCCCAAAAAAGTTAAATACAGGAAGCAGCAGAGAGGCAGAATGAGGGGAAAGGCCCATAGAGGGTCGACATTGACTTTTGGAGATTTTGGATTACAGGCATTGGAACCGTGTTGGATCACAGCGCGGCAGATCGAGGCTGGACGGATTGCCATTTCTCGACATGCAAAGAGAAAGGGAAAACTCTGGATTAGAGCTTTTCCCTGGAAGCCTGTAACCAAGAAGCCCACAGAAGTCAGGATGGGAAAGGGTAAAGGAGATCCTGAATTCTGGGTAGATGTGATCAAGCCCGGGTGTATTTTGTATGAAATGGAGGGCGTTTCTGAAAGCGTGGCAAGAGAGGCGATGCGTTTAGCGGCCCATAAATTGCCTATCAAAACAAGGTTCATATCTAGAGAAAATAGGGAGTGGAGATGAAATCCACAGAATTGCGGGAATTGTCGGATGATGAACTGAAAGACAAGGATCAGGAGTTAAAGGATCAGCTCTTCAAATTGAAGTTTCAGCATGCATTGGGGCAGCTCGAGGATGCTATGAAACTGAAGAATATCAAAAGAGATAGAGCGAGAATAAAAACTATTCTCAATGAAAGAGAGCAAGGGAAAGAAGAGAATGAACAACACTAAAGGAAAACAGACAGTCAAGGTTGGCTTGGTCGTTGGAAACAATATGAAAAAGACGGTGACCGTTCTAGTCGAGCGACAGGTGAGGCATTCTCTGTACAAAAAAATTGTCAAGCGCCGGAAAAAGTTTCTGGCTCATGACGAGTATGAAAAATGTAAAATCGGAGACCTGGTTAAGATCGTTGAAACGAGACCTTTAAGCAAAAGAAAGAGGTGGAGGGTACAAGAGATCTTGGGACTATCTCCCGCCGATACAGAAAAAGAGATTGAGGGCAACAAAAAATGATACAATCCGAGACGATGCTGAAGGTAGCGGACAATTCAGGCGCCAGGAGGATCCTGTGTATCACTCCCCTTGGAGGCGGCGTAGGTAAGACAGCTTCGGTTGGCGATGTCATCTCAGCGTCGGTGAAGGAAGCGGAACCAGAAAGCAAGATCCCGAAGGGAAAGGTTGTTCGGGCTGTCATCGTACGAACAAAGAAAGAGGTCAAAAGGAAAGACGGATCTTACATACGTTTTGATGATAATGCTGCCGTAATCATCGACAAGCTGGGCGAGCCTATCGGGACACGTGTGTTCGGGCCAGTCGGGAGGGAATTGCGAGAGAAGAGATTTATGAAGATTGTTTCCCTTGCTCCGGAGGTGCTCTAATGAGCAAGATGGCTTATAAAAAGAACGATGTCGTCATGGTCATAAGCGGCAAAGACAAAGGAAAAACGGGGAAAATTCTCAAAGTCATGCCTGAAAAAAATAGGGCTATTGTTGAGAAAGTCAACTTTATTAAGGAATTCATTCGCCGGGACCAGAGCCGGAATATCCAGGGCGGTGTGATGGAGAAGGAGGCTCCTATTCATGTTTCGAATCTCATGCTTTATTGTTCCGAGTGTGGTCGAGGGGTTCGGATAAAGAAAAAAAAATTGGAGGATGGAAGCACTATCCGGACGTGTTCCAAGTGTGACTCAACGATAGAATAGGAAAGATGAGGTATAACCCATGAGCCGACTTTCAGAAAAATACAAACAGGAGGTTGTTCCTGAGCTGCAGAAAGAGTTGTCCATAGAAAACAAGATGGCTGTACCCAGGCTCGAGAGGATCATTATCAATGTTGGAGTAGGAGATGCCATACAGAATATCAAATTACTTGACACGGCAAAAACAGAATTGAGTCTCATCACCGGTCAATGGCCGGCTGTCGGAAGAGCCAAGAAATCCATATCGTCCTTTAAACTGCGCAAGGGTCAGCCCATTGCCTGCTATGTGACACTGCGGGGAGAAAGGATGTACGAGTTTTATGACCGTTTGGTAAACATCGTTCTCCCGCGGGTGAGAGATTTCCGTGGGGTTTCGCCTCGCTCATTCGATGGCAAAGGGAATTACACCCTGGGCATGAAGGAGCAACTTGTCTTTCCAGAGATAGATTACACAAGAGTAGAAAGACCGAGGGGAATGAATATCACCGTGGTAACCAGCGCAGAAACCGATAACCAAGCTTTAGCTCTGTTAAAAAAATTAGGGATGCCCTTTGGCGAAATTTTGTAAGGAAGGATAAAAGTGGCAAGAAAATCTATGGTAGCGAAATATCGAAAGGAGCCCAAATATTCAACCAGGAAAAAATCAAGATGCAGGATATGCGGACGTTCAAAAGGCTATTTTCGAAAATTTGATATGTGTCGCCTGTGTTTCCGTGAGCTTGCATTGAAAGGAGAAATTCCTGGAATAATAAAGGCCTCTTGGTGATATAAGGGAGAAATCATGAGTTTAACAGACGCTATTGCAGACATGCTGACGAGGATACGGAATGCCGCTCTCGTAAAAAAACGGGATGTAAGCATGCCTTCTTCTCGGATCAAAGTGGAGATCGCTAAGATTTTGAAGGAAGAAGGATACATTCGGAATTTTAAGGTTGTGGACGATAACAGACAGGGGATGCTGACCATCACCCTAAAATACATAGAGGGAAACCGCAGTGTCATCAGTGGGCTTCAAAAAATCAGCAAGCCGGGATGCCGTATCTTCTGCAAAAGGGATTCTATCCCAAAGGTTCTAGATGGTTTAGGTATTGCCATTGTGTCCACTTCAAAGGGAATCCTTACGGGGAAGATGTGCGATGAGCTGGGAATTGGTGGAGAAGTTTTGTGTTATGTCTGGTAGTATGATAGGAGAGGGAAGGAAAGATGTCTAGAGTAGGAAAACAGCCGGTCGAGATACCCGAAGGCACGGAAGTGATTATTCTAGCCGATAAGATAGAATTCAAAGGGCCAAAGGGAACACTGGAATCTCCTTTGTTTTCTGGCATCAAAGCGGAGGCCAAAGATAATCAGCTCAATTTCACCAGATCGTCGGATTCGCCTCAGCAGAGGTCTTTTCACGGTCTGTGCCGCACTTTGGCACATAACGCTGTGGTCGGGGTCTCTCAAGGATTTTCCAAGGATTTAGAGATTGTCGGCGTTGGATATCGAGCCAAAGTTGAAAAGAATAAACTTGAATTGAATTTGGGCTATTCTAAGCCGGTGATCTATGAAATCCCGGATGATATCGAGATAGTACTTGAGAAACCGACTCTGATTAGCGTCAAAGGCATTGACAAGCAGCGTGTGGGGCAGGAAGCGCATAAGATTCGGAGTTTTCGCAAACCAGATCCCTATAAATTGAAAGGCATAAGGTACGTGGGCGAGCGTTTGATCAAAAAAGAACGTAAGGCAGGAGTTAGCGGTGTTTAAGAAAAAAACCACATTGAAGAGAGAAGCGAGAATCAGGATACGAAACCGCATCCGAAAGAAGATACAAGGAACGTCTGAGAGACCCAGAGTCTTCGTTTCAAAATCCAATCGATATATCTACACACAGGCCATCGATGACGAGTCTGGGGTCGTCTTGGCAGCAGCCTCAAGCTTGGAAAAAGAGCTCAAGGCGAAAATGAAAAAAACAAAAAACATCGAAGCCTCAAAAATTTTGGGCGAGACTATGGCAAAAAGATTGAAAAAGAAGAAGATCGATAAAATTATCTTTGATAGAGGGATTTATCCCTACCATGGTCGCCTGAAGGCTTTGGCCGAAGCGATGAGAAAAGAAGGACTCAATTTTTAGCCTTAAATCAAGGAGGAACAAGAGTGGGTGAGGAAGAAAAAAAAGAAGAAACCAAGCAGGAAATAGCAAACGATAGCACTGCAGATAGCGGAATCGAATCTGAAGAAAAAAAAGAGCAGCTCGAAAAAAAAGAGCGCGATAGCGAAGATGTCAGACCTGATACACCGGAGGAAGAGGCCGAGATTGAGCTCAAAGATCAGGTCATATCCATTCGACGCGTTACAAAGGTTGTCAAGGGAGGAAAGAATCTCAGCTTTTCAGCCTTGGTTGCCGTGGGGAATGAAAATGGCTTGATCGGGATAGGGAAAGGAAAAGCCCGGGAGGTACCCGTAGCCATAGCTAAGGCGGCCCAGGACGCAAAAAAGAAGCTGATCGAGGTGCCGATCAAGGAAACGACTATTCCTCACTTCATAAAAGGCGTGCATGGGGGAGGAGAGGTCGTTCTCAGGCCTGCGTCGAAAGGAACAGGCGTTATTGCAGGTGGAGCGGTGAGGATTATCATGCAATTAGCCGGGATAAAGGATATCCTGACAAAATCTCTGCGCAGCAACAATCCTATAAGCGTAGCTCATGCCACCATGAACGCTCTGAAAAGGCTCAAGAACCCTGAACATGTTTCAAAAATTAGGGGAAAAGTGAAGGAAGCGATATGGCAGTAAACAAAAAAGCCTCTCCAAGAGAAATTGAGGTGACCCGGGCTGTGGAGAAAAAAGGAAAGACAAAATCCTCTGGAAAACATCTGAAAATAAAGCTTGTGCGAAGCATAATAGGACATCCCAGAAAACAGAGAGAAGTGGTCAAGGGACTCGGATTGAGAAAAATAAATTCAGAAGTCATTCGTAAGGATTGTCCTGAAATAAGGGGAATGATCAGCAAGATTTCCCACCTAGTGAATGTGGAGGCATCGGAATAAAAATGAATTTGAGTAACCTTCATCCTGCCAAGAATTCTCGTAAAAACAGAAAGCGTAAGGGTCGAGGTCCTGGTTCGGGAAAAGGGAAGACGGCTGGACGAGGAACCAAAGGGCAAAAGTCTATATCCGGATACTCCCGTAAGAGAGGATTCGAAGGAGGCCAGATGCCACTCAGCCGGCGGGTTCCCAAGCGGGGATTCACCAATATCTTCAGAAAGGAACACGCTGAGATCAATCTTGACCGCCTAGAGAAAATTAAAAAGGAAAAGATCCGGCCGAAAGATTTGGTTCAGGCAGGAGTGCTCAAGAAAGAGTCTCAATTCGTTAAGATATTGGGACGGGGAGAACTCGGTTCCCCAAAAGAAATACACGCACATAAGTTTTCCCAATCTGCGCAACGGAAAATAGAGAAGGCAGGCGGAAAAGCTGTCATAATTGGAAGTCAATAATGCTTGATAGTATAAGAAACATATTCAGCATTCCCGATTTGAGAAAACGAGTCATTTTTACTCTTCTTCTGCTGGCTGTCTATAGGATTGGCGCACAGATCCCCAGCCCGGGTATAAGCGCTCCAGCCCTGGAAGAATTTTGGCAGATGCAGAGAGGTACTATTCTGGGATTTGTGGATCTGTTCACAGGCAGGAGTATGTCCCGGATGACTATTTTTGCTCTAGGCATCATGCCTTATATCAGCGCATCCATCATCCTACAGCTCCTGCAAGTCGTATGGCCTTATCTTGAACGGCTGTCCAAAGAAGGAGAATTGGGGCGCAAGAAGATCACTCAATATACTCGTTATGGAACCATCCTCATCTGCCTGATCCAATCTACCGGTATCAGCTTTTTCTTGGAAAGCCTCCGGAGTCCAGCCAGCAATGTCCCGATTGTTCCCAATCCAGGATGGGGATTCAGGCTCTTAACGATTCTGACCATGACTACGGGTACGGTTTTCATCATGTGGTTGGGAGAGCAAATATCAGAACGAGGCATTGGCAACGGAATATCCCTGATCATCTTTGCGGGAATCGTAGTCAGTCTTCCGAGTGGGATACAAAGTATTTTGGCTGGAATTCGTTCGGGAGATATGTCTCCCTTAAGAATGATATTTCTGTTGATTCTCATGCTGGCTGTAGTCGTGGTGATTGTATTCGTGGAACGAGGGCAGAGAAGAATACCGGTTTCCTATGCCAAAAGGGTTGTTGGGAGGAAGATTTACGGCGGTCAGAGCACCCACCTGCCGTTGAGAGTCAATACAGGGGGAGTGATCCCGATCATATTCGCCGCTTCTATCATCACCATTCCTTCAACAATCGCACAAATGGTAAAAGTGCCGTTTGTTCAGAATATTGCTATGCAATTCGGGATGGGGATGCCGCTGTATAATTTGCTCTATATCGCATCTATCATATTCTTTACCTATTTTTATGTGTCTATTATCTTCAATCCATCGGATGTCGCAGACAATCTGAGAAAATACGGAGGGTTCATACCTGGAATCCGGCCGGGGAAAAACACCGCTGACTTCATCGATGGTGTTCTTTCACGCATCACTTTAGTGGGTGCCATTTATCTTGCAGCAGTAGCTATCTTGCCCGAGTTCTTGATTACGGGATTGAAAGTGAGTGCGCTCCCATTTGTAGGAGATTTCTTGGATGCCAACTTGCCCCGATGGTTCACTCAAGGTTTGAATGTGAATTTCTACTTCGGCGGAACCTCCATTCTGATCGTGGTTGGAGTTGCAATGGATACGATGCAGCAGATCGAGGCTCAGCTGGTGATGCGCCATTACGATGGATTCATGCGGCGTGGCCGCCTCAAAGGAAGGAGAGGATGAGAATCATTTTGATGGGCCCCCCTGGCAGCGGGAAGGGAACCCAGGCAGATCTGATCGAGCAAAAATATGCCTTTCCCAAAATTTCGACGGGAGATCTTCTCCGTCAGGCTGTCCAAAATGGCACTTCGTTAGGGAAGGAAGCAGAAGTTCGAATGAACAGAGGAGAACTGGTAAGCGATGATACTGTCGTTCAAATGGTCGCAGAAAGAACAGCCAAGGATGACTGCAAACAGGGGTATATTCTTGACGGCTTCCCTCGAAATTTGAACCAGGCCCGGATGTTAGAAAAACTCAAAAATTCCCACCCGGAAGTGATTCTGGATATCCAATTGAGCGAGGAGATATTGATCCAAAGACTTTCCTCTCGCAGAATCTGTTCGCGATGTGGAAAAATCTTCAATCTTTCTCTGAATCCCGCTGTCCAGATGGATATCTGCGATCTCTGTAAGGGAGATCTTGTACAGAGGCGAGACGATCGGCCTAAGGTCATCAAGGAGCGTTTAAGAATCTATCACAGCGAAACGAAACCCCTCATTGAATATTATCAGAGAAGGAGCGTTTATCACAGGATCGATGGTGAAAGGCCCATCCAGACTGTATTTAGGGACATCCGCTCCGTCATCGATTCAGAAACCGACAAGTATAAACAAACAGGGGCTATCCAATGATCATACTGAAGAGCGAGGAAGAAATTCAAGCGATTCGTAAGAGTAGCATCATTGTAGCGAAAGTACTTGCAGATCTTGAGAAAATGATCGAGCCAGGGATCTCGACTAAAGAATTGGATGCCTTTGCCGAAAAAAGGGCTAAAGAAATGGGCGCCATCCCGGCTTTTAAGGGTTACAGAGGCTATCCTGCCTCTCTATGTACTTCTGTTAATGAAGAGATCATTCATGGAATTCCCTCGTCTCGGATCCTGGGAGAGGGCGATATTGTCAGCTTGGATTTTGGAGTCATTTATGAAGGGTATTACGGAGACGCCGCGGTGACTTACCCAGTGGGCAATGTCGATTCCGAGGCAAAAAGTCTCATCGATGCAGCTGCCAAATCTTTTTTTAAAGGCTTTGAGCAGGTGCGTGAAGGATGCCGGATATCAGACATTTCGCATGCGATTCAGAAATCCGTCGAAGCTCAAGGTTTTTCAGTCATCCGATCCTTTGTGGGACATGGCATAGGCCATTCACTCCATGAGGAGCCCCAAATACCCAATTTTGGCACTCCTGGATCTGGGCCAAAAATCAAGAGAGGCATGGTTTTAGCTATCGAACCGATGATTGCCGCAGGAGACTGGAAGGTGGAGATTCGTGAGGACAATTGGACGGCAGTAACTAAGGACAGAAGCCTCTCCGCTCATTATGAACATACAGTGGCTCTCACTCAAGAGGGTGCTGAAATACTGAGCCTATGGGATAAAGAGGAAACTCTGTCTCTCGGGAAGGAGTCACCTTATGCCTAAACAGGATGTTTTCGAGACAGAAGGAACGGTTATCGAGACACTCCCGAACGCCATGTTCCGAGTAGAGCTTGCTAACAAGCACGTCATACTTGCCCATATATCGGGGAGAATGCGAAAGCACTTCATCCGGATACTTCCAGGAGATCGGGTTTTGTTGGAGCTCTCTCCCTACGATTTAACTAAAGGGAGGATAACCTATAGATTCAAATAAAGGAAAAAAACGATGAAAGTCAGGGCATCTGTCAAAAAAATGTGCAGAAATTGCAGAATAATCAAGAGAAAAGGAACACTACGAGTGATCTGTACCAATCCAAAACATAAACAAAAACAAGGATAGACGAGGTTAATATGGCAAGAATAGCAGGAATCACACTCCCTCCTGAAAAAAGAATCGAGATCGGATTGACCTATATCTTTGGCATTGGTCGCTCAAAGGCCAATAAGATTCTTCAGGAGGCGGAGATAGATAAAGACAAAAAAGTCAAAGCCCTGAGTGATGATGAGGTGAATAAAATTCGTCAGATCATCGAGACCCGGGAAAAAATAGAGGGGGACTTGAGAAAGGACATTACCCTTAATATCAAAAGGCTGATGGATATTGGCTCATATAAAGGGCTTAGGCACAGGAGAAGACTACCAGTCAGGGGACAGAGGACCAAGACGAATGCCCGAACAAGAAAAGGGCCACGTGGCCATTCCATAAAGAAGAAGTAAAGGGAGCTTATGATGGCAAGGCCTAGAAAAAAGACCAAGAAAAAAAAGGCAAAAAAGGATATTGGATTTGGAGTCGCTTACATTCAATCCACTTTCAATAACACGATTATCACCATTACCGACCAACAGGGCAGTTCCATTTGTTGGGCCAGTTCTGGTACCGCAGGATTCAAAGGGGCCCGTAAGGGCACTCCATTCGCTGCTCAATTGGCAGCCAAAGAAGCCTCGCTTAAAGCGAAAGAATTCGGAGTGCGCTATGTGGATGTAAAAGTCAAAGGCCCGGGTGCCGGACGTGAGTCAGCCATCAGGGCCCTTCAATCAGAAGGCTTGGAGATAAAATCGATAAGAGATATCACACCTATTCCCCACAATGGCTGCCGCGTGAGGAAAAGAAGAAGAGTTTAGAGGTGGTACGACAAGGAGAAGAGGATGTCAAGATATAGAGAATCTGTTTGTCGCCTTTGCCGGGCAGAACGGGAAAAGCTTTTTCTGAAGGGGAACAAATGTTTAACCGAAAAATGCCCGGTAGAGCGGAGGCCCTATCCTCCAGGAGAACACGGAAGAGCCAGAAGAAGAATATTGGGTTACGGGGTTCAGCTCAGAGAAAAGCAGAAACTCAAAAGGTATTACAACATGCCAGAAAAACAATTTCGGCTGTTTTTCCAGCGAGCTGAAAGAAAGAGGGGGATCACCGGAGAAATCCTCCTGCAGATGCTCGAAAGAAGATTGGACAATGTTATTTTCTTATCGGGTTTTTCCCATTCACGCGCCCATGCCCGGCAGCTTATCTCTCATGGTCATTTCAGGATCAGAGGGAATAAGGTCAACGTTCCCTCTCAATTGGTGGACCAAGGTGATGTGGTATCCTTTCGAGAGAAATCAAAAAAACATGAGGAGCTAAAGGCCATAGTCGAAACCAATAAGGGCAAGACGGTTCCAGGATGGCTCGAGGTGGATAGAGAAAAGATGGAAATAAAGGTTCTTTCTTTTCCGGCTCGAGAAGAAATACCTATACCCGTAGAAGAGCATCTGGTCGTGGAGCTTTATTCCAAATAGATATTTTCTTGCTATCTTTGAGTGATAAACCAGGTCGGTTGCCTTTCCTGATTCAGGATTCGGTAGGGACAACAGGGACATGAAAAAGGAGGAAGCATGATAGAGACTGGATTTCAGAGGCCAAAATACCTAGAATGCGATTATGGATCTTTAACTGAAAATTATGGGAAGTTTTCCGCTCAACCTTTTGAGAGAGGATACGGAATCACAATAGGGAATGCTCTCCGTAGAATCCTCCTTTCATCGATAACGGGAGCAGCGATAACGAGCATTCGGATCCAAGGTGTCCTCCATGAGTTTTCTACTCTTCCTGGAATCGTCGAAGATGTTACAGACATTATTCTGAACGTAAAGAGCATTCCCCTTAAGATGGAAGGGGTAGAGCCAAAAATCCTGACACTGAAAAAGGAAGGTCCAACTCAAGCCCTCGCAGCAGACATCGAACATGATTCCGACATCGAAATACTTAACAAGGACATTCATATCGCTTCTCTTGATAAAGATGGAAAGCTGGATATGGAAATGATCGTCAAGAAAAACAGAGGTTATATTCCTGCCGATCGAAATTTTGATGAAAACTTGAGCGTTGATTTTATTCCAGTTGATTCCTCTCACTCTCCAATATTGAAGGTCAATTACAAGGTAGGACCTGCCAGAGTGGGCAAAAGAGTAGATTACGAAAATCTTATTTTGGAGATTTGGACTACTGGCGCTGTATCGCCTCAAGACGCTTTGAGTCAGGCGTCGAAAATTCTGAGGGATCATCTGGTCATCTTTCTGAATATCGTGGATGAGCCTGTGGTAAGGGAACAAATTCCAGAAAGAAGAGAGATTCCCTACTATTCTCAGAAAGATATCCTATCCAAATCGATAGATCATTTAGAGCTCTCGGTGAGGTCGAACAATTGCCTGAGATCCGCAGGAATAGAGAAAATATATGAGCTTGTTATGAAAACCGAAGATGAACTCCTGAAGACCAAAAATTTCGGGCGGAAATCCCTTACAGAGATAAAAGAAACGCTTCAGGAGCTTGGTTTAGGCTTGAATCTCGATCTCCATCCTAAGTTGCTTGAACAGATTGAAGGGGAAAAAAAAGAGGAAGAAGAAGAAGAAGAGGCTGAAGAATGAGACATCGTGTCAAAGGAAAGAAACTCAAACGCAATACTGCCCAGAGACAGGCATTGTTGCGGAATCTCGTTACTTCTTTCTTGGAAAAGGAACGAATCAAAACAACTTTGGCTAAGGCGAAAGCCACCAGACCGCTCGCTGAGAAAATGATCACGCTGGCAAAGAAAAACACACTTCACACACGCAGGTTGGCTCTGAGGTTTATATATAAAAGAGAGGTGGTGAAAAAGCTTTTCGATGAGTTAGGACCTCGATTCAGCGAGCGACCGGGGGGGTACACGCGGATAGTCAAAGTCGGACCACGGGCAGGAGATGGAGCAGAAATGGCGATCCTCGAGCTCGTAGGCACAGAGTTCAAAAAGAAAACAAAGAAAAAGTCAGCAGCAGAGAAAGCCAAAGAAATAGCGAAAACGAAGAAATAAATAGATATGTCACTGATTTTTGGGTGTCACCCATAGTTGTTGACCTGGATAGATCTTAGATCTTGTGCTGAGTCCATTCAGAGCGAGCAAAGCATTGAGGTTCATTCCGTATTCCACTGCGATTTTATAGGGGGTATCTCCAGATTTTACGGTATACAGTTCAGCCCCTTCAGGAGTGCCGGACTGTATCACCAGTTTTTGTCCGACACTCAGCAAGCTGCTTTGGAGGCTATTCAGCCTCTTGATCTCTTGAACTGTTGTATTGAAGGATTTCGCTATAACATAGAGATTATCCCCTTTTTTTACAACGTAGACGAGCTTTTCTCCTTCTTTTGTGAGGTTCCTAGGGCGATAGGAGGTATAGCTTTGTCCTCGAACCGGAATTTTTAGCCTTTGGCCTGTACGGATCAAATAGTTTCTTCCCAAACGATTCGCCCTGGCTATGGCTGAGACAGAAGTCCCGTATCGTCGAGCGATTACAGAGACTGATTCACCTCTTCGGACATAATGATATCTATAAGTCGCTTCAGGAGGGATGTATCGAGGAATTTGTTCCAGGGAAGCCAACACTTTTTCACCATATCCAGGGGAGACTCTGAGTGTGTATGCACTGTCAGGAGTGGACTTATTTCTGAGTTCTGGATTGAGAAGGTCAAGTGTTTCGCTGCTTAAGTTCAGAGTGCTGGAAAGGACAGAGAGTTTGATAGGCCTGTTGATTCGAACCGTCTCGTATTTGAGGGGAGGATCGGGCTCAGGAAGGTTAAATCCATATTTCTCGGGATCGTTGATGATCAGGAGAGTTGCGATGAAGCGCGGAACGAAGCGGGATGTTTCTCTTGGAAGCATCAGATAGAGATCCCAGAAGTTGTCCATATATTCCGATCTTTGAGAACGGATGACTCTCTGGACTCTGACCTCGCCGCAGTTGTAGGCGGCCAGGGCTGTTGTCCAGTCGCCGAACATAGAGTGGAGTTGAGAGAGGTATTGGATTGCAGCATCCGTTGCCTTTTCAAAATCCATGCGTTCATCGATCCAACGGTCTCTTTTTAAGCCAAACAGATATCCAGTAGAGGCAATGAACTGCCAGAGACCGAGAGCTCTGGCGCGCGAAAAGGCATTGACCTTGAACCAGCTTTCGATCATCGGCATCCACGAGAGTTGTTCTGGCAGTCCCGCTTCCTTCATCTTTGACCGGATCATGTCCATATACCTTCCTGAACGCCGGTAGGCTTCCTCAAAATACTTTCTCTCTGTGGTTTGAAAGCTCTTGATTTCTTTCAAGACGTGTTCGTTTTCGGTAAGAGGAATGGTTAGGCTGTTTCCGTTTATTGCAGTCACACGTGAGGCATATATTTCTTGGATTCTTCGGGCAATAAGTAGACGGAGATCATTCTTTTCTTGGATAAGAAGAGAATCTTGAGGAAGTTCAAGCTTCAAAAGGATGGCGTAGGATGCGTCAAGAGCAGCCAGAGCGGTATCTATATCACCTCTATCCAAAGCCAGGCGTGCATCCTGATAGGCATCGAACGCCTCTTGGAGCAGTGCGGATGGTTCATTCTGTTCTTCTGCGAACAGTTCCTCCTCAACTGGCATTTGCTCCATGGATTGTCCTGTTTTTTCTTCGAGAGGTTTGTTTTCTTCATCCGGCTCGAGTACGGACGTTTCCTCTTCAAGCATGTCCGCAAGAAGGGATTCATCTTCTTTTTGTTGCGTTTGATCTTGGGGGATCTCGGTTGACGGTGGAGGACTTGAAGAGCAGTTCCAGATATTAAGAGAAGCAAAGACGAAGAGTACGGCAAAGAATAGAAAGGTTGGCTTTTTCATTTTCATGGACTTCCTGAAAAGGTCAATTTATACCACTTGTTCTCCTATTGAGTCAACTCAATAAGATAATTTAGTCGGCTCTCTTCCATTTTTTTGGCATGGCTTTCAAGATTATCTGTGCAATCAAGTATATCCTCTGCTTTGGTGAAGATCCTTGACGCCATTCCCTCATCGCTCTTCTCAGCGGCTGGCTGACTACGCATGTTTATCCCTAACTGGAATTTTAGATTTTCGCATTTTTCTTATGCCAATTCCAGGCGGTTTCGATGATCGTCTCTAAATCAGAGTATTGCAGATCCCAATCTAGAATCTGTTCTGCTTTTTCGTTCGAGGACAAGAGGACGGCCACATCTCCCTTTCTTTGTGGCTTGGGCGTATAATCGATCTTTTGCCCCGTTATCTGCTCTATCATTTGAATAACTTCAAGGACCGAGTATCCTTTGTTCGCACCCAGATTGATGAACTCGCTCTCTGACAGCTTGAAGAGTTTCCTGAGAGCCAGGACATGAGCTTTGGCCAAATCCGTAACATGGATGAAATCTCGAATTGCGGTGCCATCAGGCGTTGGGAAGTCTGTTCCATAGAGATCAAAATGGTTTTTTTCCCCAAGAAGGTAAAGAAGTACATTGGGAATCAGGTGGGTTTCTGGCTCGTGCATTTCCCCTAGCTGGCCCTCGGGATCTGCTCCAGCGGCATTGAAGTACCGGAGAGATATAAATTTCAGGCCGTAGGCACGATCATAATCCTGGAGTATTTTTTCGACGAAATATTTTGTCCAGCCATAAGGATTACAGGGGTCCAATCGATGAGATTCAGGAATTGGCACGCATTCGGGGACTCCATAAACGGCGGCACTCGAGGAGAAAATGAATCTCTTCACTTCAGCCTGAAGCATAGCTTGAAGGAGATTCAGGCTGGTGATAAGATTATGTCTGTAATATCTTTGAGGATCTGTATAGGATTCTCCTACCTGGATAAGGGAAGCAAAATGGATAACTCCATCGATATGGTAAGAATGGAAGACCTTTTCCAGAAGTTCCTTATCCATCAAATCCCCTTCCACGACCTTGCCTCCGGCCACCAATTCTCTCCTCCCTGAGGAAAAATTATCATAAATGATGACTTCAGCCCCCTCTTGAATGAGTTGTTTGACCGTATGGGAACCGATATAGCCAGCCCCTCCTGCAACCAGTATTCTCATAACTTCACCTTTTTGACCAATTCTTTGGCCTTTTTTAAGCCTGATTCTCTCGTGGCGAACTCGTTATCTAACTGCATCTTATAGAGTTTTTTCAGCAGTTTTCCCATATCTGGCCCAGGAGAAACTCCCATTTTAATCAAATCTCTCCCCATAATAAGGGGTTTTATCGTTTCTTTGGAGACATTTAGCTCCTCAAATTTTTTTAACAGCCACCTCCCTTCTTGGTCCAATCCCCGGACAGGTTTATCTGAACGCCCGGCTCGGTCTGCCGCGTCGAGATAGACCATGAGCTCTATTTCTCCTTCGACATCAGCAGCCAAGCGGTTAAAGGCTTTTTTTGTGACGACATCCCGGTTTTGCCACAATTCGGAAGCCCTATGGTGACATCTGATCAACAGGGGAATCATTTTTCTGAGATTGTAACCATTCCAACTGAAGATTTTTAGACGATCGAGTGTTTTTTTGACGATTTTTGAACTGGCGATGTCGTGTCCATTGTTGGTGATAACCATTCTTCCCCGTTTGAACTCCCATTGAGCTGTCTCGGGCTTCCCGACATCGTGGAAGAGAGCGGCAAGAACGAGGGTGAGCATCCTTGGCTCGGTCAGGCGGAAATGAATGGCAAGTCTTCGAGACTGATCTACTGTAATGAGGGTATGTGCCCACACCGTGTGATGTCCGTAGGGATCTTTTTCGGGGTGGAAAGCAGAATCTTGGATGGTGAGGGTGAGCGTGTAGAGTTCGGGAAAGAGCTGACGCAGGGCTCCGAGTTTGAACAGCTCTTCCAGTCCACGCGAGGGCTGAGGGGAATGGAGAAGGATCTTGAAGATTTCTTCGTTTACCCTCTCCATGCTTAAGCCGCTCAAATCTATGGCTTTGGAGATCTCATAGATCTCTGGATCTGCCGAAAATTCAAGTACAGATGCAAACCGTGCAGCACGTATGACACGAAGAGGATCTTCTGGAAAAGCCTGACGATTGATCAGCCTAATTTTTTTTGCTCTGATATCTTTCTGACCTTTGAAGGGATCGAATACCTTGCCGTCCGAAAGCCGGACAGCGATGCTGTTGCACCTGAAGTCTCTTCTCTCCAGATCTTTTTCAAGTGGAAGGTCTGGGTCTGTCGAGATCATGAAATCCCTATGTTTGCGGATTTTCGACTGTTTGGGTCTATCTTCTCTGGGGAGAGCGATGTCATATGTTTTTCCTTCGCTTGTGAATTTGATAACACCGAAGCTTTTTCCTACGATGTCGACTTTCCCATAGGGCTCGAGCTTTTTTATGATCTCCTCAACGGAATGATGAGTGATCAGAATATCCACGTCTTCTGATGGATCCCCTCGGATGACGTCCCTTACAAAGCCCCCAACAGCATACACGTCCTGAGCGAATAAGCGAACAAAGAAGGCTTTTTTCTTAAAATCAAAGTTCATGGTTTCCGGCTCTTTTCGATTTCATAGAATGGAATCTTCGTTGTTTCTCTATTGTGCTCATTTTGAAAATGTCAGTGAAATTTTACAAAAAATATGAAAGTTATGAAAGCCTGGAGTCATATTAACTTGAGCTCTTTACCGCAATGGTGTATCCTAAATGCTCGATATTGAGAGGAGCCAAAGAATGAGAAATAAAATCTGTTTATTCGCAGTTCTTCTTGTTGCATCTGCACAATTTTCTATTTCGGCCTCCGTCGACAGTGACTTAAAAATTGAATTGAAGGAGAGAAGGATCAAGGACTTGACCTTGGAGGGACTCACTCTTGTTTTTTATGTGAATATTTCCAATTCCTCCTCCAAGGCCTATCATCTTTCCCGCTACGATTACCGCTTTCTCGTTAACCATAAGGATTATATTCAGCTTCAGACGAATTTGGAGGAGGGACTCAGGATAGAGGCGAAAAATGAGATTCTTGTCGCCTTTCCCGTGAAGATCACATATGAGCATCTTTTCCGGGCAATCCCGGAAATAAAGGATGAGGGACATCCTGTTTGCAGCCTCGTGGGTTGGGCGTGGTTCAGTGATGGACGCAGAGAGAGAGGAAAACTCGCCCTCGCTTTTACTGGTGAATTCCCGATCTTTTGGAAGCCCGAGATAGACTGGATCGACATCCAAGTCAATACGCTCACCATCGGGGGTGCTGACATTGACTTTAGAGTTAAATTCATGAACAAGAATGATTTCGAACTACTGGTTGACAGGATTAGCTACAATCTAATTCTAAGTGGGCATTCCTTAGGCCAGGGGAATATAAGCGGTGATAAAAATATCGAAAAACGAGGAGAGAAAATCTTCGCTCTTCCTTTCCTTCTGAATTTTTTTGATGTGGGAAAGGAAGTCTACGACATCCTCAAACAATCTTCCGCACAGTGTACATTTTCTGGAGAAGTAAAGATACAGACCATATGGGGACGCTTGACCATTCCCTACCAGAAGCAAGGAGCGGTATCCATCAATAGGACCACATGATTGCTGAGTCTTTGGAAGGGAGTGTGTGGAACAGGTGGCGGCTCAACCTCGACCAAAAATAAGTATTATCATTCCGACCTATAATCGCGCAGCCTTCCTAAAAGAGGCCATTCAGTCGGTTATCGATCAAGATTATTTCGAAAGGGCGACTCGTGCGCATCCTTTTGAGCTTTGGGTGGTCGACGATGGGTCCACTGATCAAACCAAAGAAATTGTCAGATCCTTTGGGAGGAAGGTCAAATATTCTTACCAGGAACACAAGGGGATCAGTGCAGCCCGGAATAAGGGTCTTGGGATTTCATCGGGAGATTTTATCGCTTATCTGGATTCTGATGATTTATGGCTGAAAAATAAGATGAGAACCCAGATGAGCTACATGGAAGCTTATCCCAGGGCCGCGGTCTGTTATACCGAAGAAATCTGGATTCGAAACGGCGTATGTGTCAATCCCAGGAAGAAGCATAAAAAATATTCAGGTTGGATATTCAATAGAGTTTTGCCGCTCTGCTTGCTGAGCCTTTCTTCTGCGCTTTTCCGGAGAGAGGTTTTCAAAACCGTTGGATATTTTGATGAAAAGTTACCAGCTTGCGAGGACTATGACCTCGGTATTCGGACGGCTTTTCACTATCCGATCCATCTGATCGAGCAGCCGCTGATCATCAAGCGCGGGGGGCATGCCGATCAATTATCGAAAAGATATTGGGGAATGGACAGGTTCCGCATTTATGCTTTGGAGAAAGCTCTTGGACTGGAACTGACTCCAGAGCAGAGAAGAAACGTCAAGAAGGAACTGGTGAAGAAATGTCAGATATTGGCTAATGGATTTAAAAAGCGAAACAAAGATGAGGAACTTCGGAAATATCTCTCGCTTATCGATAAATACAGACTGAAGGAGGAGGAAGAATGAGCATTTTAAAAGCCATAAAAGAGAGGAGAAGCGTACGCAGTTACAGACAAGATCCTGTCCCGCAGGATGTGCTCTTACGTGTTTTAGAAGCTGTGCGTCAGTCACCGTCGGGAAAGAACCTTCAGCCGTGGAAATTCATCCTCGTGAGAAACCCCTCTTTGAAACAGCGAATAGCAGAAGCTTCGAACGGGCAGTTTTTTATGGCTGAGGCTCCCCTTATTGTGGTGGCGTGTGGGTATCCTGATAAATGTTATTCTCGCATGGGAAACTACATGAAGTCTTGGCCCGTGGATGTGGCTGTGGCTATGGAGCATCTTATTCTGCAGGCACAAGAGGAAGGGTTGGGAACTTGTTGGATCGGTGCGTTTGAAGAAAAGGATGTTAAGTCCATTTTGAACATACCCGATGACGTAAGGGTATTAGCCCTGACGCCCCTTGGATTTCCGGCTGAGACCCCCTTATCGAGAGGCAGAAAAAATCTTGAAGAGATCGTTTCCTACGATGCGTTCTGACAAAATCTTCAGCGCGATTCTCTCGTGGTGATTCGAGAAATATTTTCCTTTGCACTGGAAATGCTTATTCCTGTATTTCTTAGATTGACCCAGGCGAAGTGTAATTTTATAATGATGTCTGTTCTTTCAAGGAATTTTGTAAAGGGGTAGAGAATGCTGGATGATGTTGAGATTTCAAGAGCAATAATCGAAAGCTATTTTCAGGACCTCCTCAGCCATCTTGAATCGGACGTAATCATCTGCGGAGCGGGACCTTCCGGGCTGAGCGCGGCTTATTTCTTAGCCAAATGGGGATATAAGGTAGTGGTTTACGAAAAGGCTCTCCGTCCCGGGGGCGGGTTGCCCGGCGGCGGGATGATGTTCAACAGGATTGTCATCCAGGAGGAATGCAAATCTCTTCTCGAAGAATGGGGGATCGAGGCGGTTCGTTACAGAAAAAATTATTATGTGGCCTCTTCATTGGAAACACTGGGAGTCCTGTTGAGTCAAGCGATTAAAAAAGGGGCCCAGATCTTCAACTCTATTGCAGCAGAGGATGTGGTGATCTACGATGAGAAAATCCGAGGTGTAGTGATCAACTGGGCTGCTGCTGAGGCCGCTCATCTGCACGTCGACCCCCTAACAGCCAGAAGCTCCTTCGTTGTGGATGCCACAGGACACGCCGCCGAAATTGCACGAGTGGTGAGCGAGAAGTCAGGAGCAAAGCTTTCCACTCCCGATGGAAGAATCGTGGGGGAGCGTCCGATGTGGGCAGAAAAAGGAGAGATGGCCCTTCTCGAGAACACCAGGGAGATATTTCCCAATTTATATGTTTGCGGTATGGCAGCCAACGCGGTTTTTGGCGGACCGAGAATGGGCCCGATTTTCGGCGGAATGCTCCTTTCAGGACAAAAAGTCGCACATTTTGTTGGGGAGAGGCTCCGTCAGAAAGCATATCCGAAACCCCGTTAGGGTAACAGTCAGGTTCACCGATTCGCACGGATTTTCCCAGCACCTCGTTTATTAACCGGATTCATGTGCCATTGCAAGAGGTGAAACGATATGGCGATCTCCGAAATCGTCATACACATAGAGTGTTTACGACCCGATAAATATGGCTGAAAATGAAAAGCTCCGTCTCGAGACGGAGCTGTCATAGAGATCGAATGATTGACTCTTTCCGAGAGTCAAGAATCTGGACTGTTGGTCAGAACCAGTAGTTGAGCCCCACAGAAATCTGGTAGCTGCTGAGATCAAAAGGTTCGAAGCCAAGAAATCCGGAATATGGATCGTCTTCCGAAAATTTTCCTTTTGCGGAATTATATTTGAACTCTGCTTCGAAGCTGATCCTGTTTGCTACGGGTATCATGATTCCACCGAAGGCATGATAACCCACCTTCAAATTGTTTTCATCCCTGATATTGGCAGGGTAGATAGGGTAAATAGGATCGACTATGATCTCTTCATCTTCGTAGTAGTAACTGTCATCTTCAAAATCGATAATATCCCCATAAAGCCTGACACTCCAGATATAGAGTCCAACGCCTCCCCCTATGTACGGGATAAATTTGTTACCTCTTCCCAATGGGGCAATTTTCAGAGAAAGTTGGATGGGAGTTATGGATACACTGAAGGTATGCGAAGGGTCAAAATCTCCTTCGAATTCCTCAATAGGAAATGCGAAATCTCCTTCGAAGAATTCATATCCTACGTACTCTTCATAATACCCGAGTTTATTTTTGGAATATCCCTCCACATTCAGGACCACACTGAGTTGGTTGCTGAAGAAATACTCATAGCCAAATCCAAAACTCGAGGCCTGATAGTTGGATTTTGTAAGGCTCATGTTGTAAAACTCATCCTGCCAGAGATCGCTCTCGGCTCGGGGAAAAAAATAGCCCACTTTGAAAGTGACAACATCAGAGAATATAAAACCGGGAACCAAAACAAGGACCGCTGTCAAGAGAATCGATATTTTTTTCATTTTTATCACCTCTGTCTCGAATATAAGCAAAATCTATGCCAATTATAACATATCTGGATTCAGGGGAGGTTCAAGCACACAGTGTTTCTAAAAGAGGTCAATTGTCCACTCTGAATCGATTTTTGATCGAATACTGTTTATAGAATAGAAATCAGAGATAGTCAAGTTATTCATAGGTTGTGTAAGCGGTTTCAAATCTTCGAGGTACGAAGATAAGAGCGGATCTTTACTCTTACCTGTTTTATTCGTACCATAAGAGCATCATGGCATTGAAGACCCAGCTAATCGAGATCGATCCAGAGCTGATCGAATGGGATAAAATAATAAAAATCGCACAGCATCTATTGAAGGATGGAGTGATCGTGTATCCGACAGAAACGTTTTACGCTTTGGGTGCGAACTGCTTCTCCAGAAGAGCAATCCAGGAAATATACCGCCTGAAGAGGCGGCCCCTTTCGAAACCTCTCTCTGTTGTGATTTCAGATTTGGCCATGATTCAAGAAATCGCTTCTGATATCCCTCCAACCTTTGGGCCTCTTGCCTCGAATTTTTGGCCAGGCCCCTTAACTCTTGTTCTCAAAGCCGCGCCCCGCGTGCCCGAGGAGCTGAAAGGCCCTTCTGGATCGATTGGCGTGCGCCTGACAGAACATGAGTGGTTGAGATCCTTTGTGCGCTATGCATCCTTTCCGGTTACTGCAACAAGCGCTAACATTTCGGGAGGAAAGGACATTTCCGATCCAAGGAAAGCTTTTCATGAGTTCAACGGGAAAGTCGGTCTTATCGTAGATGGAGGAGAAACCAAAGGTCATTTACCCTCAACTGTGTTGGACTTATCTGAAAGAAAAGCCCGCATCATTCGTGAGGGTGCGGTTCCTTTCTCTCGGTTAAAAAAATATCTCGTCCTTTAGTCTGCTCTCTCAATCATCATAAAGAAAATTCCATACCATCCCTGGCGAGATGAAAGCCATGCTCCTCGATTTTTTTTCTGGGCTCTCCCTCTGGATCCAGTGCTAAATTGGTGTGGTTCAGATGCGTGAAAAAGATCTGTGTTCTTCCCTCTTTGGCAATGTCCTTAAGGATTTGTAAGGAGTGGGAGATGAGGGGATGGCCTATGGATGAGAGATCGCGGGAGGGAAGTTCGTCGGCGCTGTAAAATGTCCCGTCCAGGAGGGCCTGGTCCACTTTTTTGACCTCTTCGACTACGGATCGGTCCCAGGTCTCCCAACTGTGAATATCGGGAATATACAGGAGCATGTCCCGGCTCCCTTGGATTTTGAACCCAAGAGTATCGGAATATTCATTTCGATGGGGGACCTGAAAAGCCGTAACAGAAATCTGAGGAGTTAATAGAAAAACTTTTTCTGGTTCTATCGTCTGTATGGCGATATTTTCCAGGGAAACGAGCTGACTCCAGGGGCCGTTGGTGGCGAGAAACTCGGCCATACGCTCAGAACAGTAGACTGGAAGCTTAACCGTAGATTGAGCTTCATATCCGTAGAACATCAGTCCGGTGTAATGTCCTATATGGGCATGGGTGAGGAGCACACCGTCCGGAGCAAATCTAAGAGAGTTATTTTTTGGTTCTTTCATGTTCATGATCATCCGGGTTTGGATGCGAATGTCTGGCGTCGCATCGATAAGGAAAATCTTGCCGGCTTCAAGATCACAAACGGCCAGGGAAGAAGCAAGGCGGGAAAAGAGGGGGATCTGCCATGCTTTTTGGCAATTTGGACATGAACAGCCGATATGAGGGATCCCTCCGTCCTGAGCCGTTCCCAGCACTCGCACCACGACACCTCGGTCCTGGCCAGGCTTATGAGATAATGTTTGACATGTGCCTCTAAGTCTCTTAGAGAAAAAGCATGTGCTCAATCCAGTAGCTGATCCAAAAAAAGCGTGAATAAATGCTCTTCTTCTCATGTTGTATTTCGCAAGATGATCGAGTATAAAAATCCGCGCTTTATCTGACTTTGGCTCCCGCAGGAACGTCTTCGGTGAAGACAGGTATGATCGCCTTCTCGCCGACTTCTGCTGCAAGAAGCATTCCTTGAGACTCGATTCCACGGATAACTGCGGGTTTAAGATTGACGATCACCACGACTTTTTTCCCCTTCAGCTCATCAGGACTGTAATTATCGGCGATACCGGCTACCATTTGTCTGTTTTCTGATCCGATATCGACATCCATCTTAACAAGTTTATCCGTTCCTTCTACCCGTTCCACTTGGACAATTTCACCGACTCTTAAATCCATTTTCTTGAATTCATCAAAAGTGATTTGATCCATTTTTTCCTCCTTTTGGGAAAAAAATTCTCGGCTTTCTTCCTCTTTCAAGAAGTCTTTTAAGTTAACTCTGGGGAACAGAGGTTGAGATGTTTGAACTTTTTGATCAGGTTTGAGGTCGAAAAAATTCAGCTCGGTGAAAGATCCCTTTTCTATAGGCCGCTCCTCCCCGAGGAGCTGTCCTATTTTCTGGCATGACTCAGGCATAACCGGGAAGAGAAGATAAGCGATTACCCTCAATGCGCAGGCTGCTTGATAGAGGATCCGTCCCAATCTGCCTTTAAGAGTGGAATCCTTGGCTAATTTCCAGGGCTCGTTTTCTGCAAGGTATTTGTTCACAGAGTTGATATACACCCAAATCTCTTCCAGTGCTTTGTTCAGAGCATAATCCTCATAATGACGGAAGGAATTTTCTTTAAGGGAATCGAATTCAAAGCGCAGATTTTGATCGGCTTCTGTTTCCTCATCCAGAATTTCAATCTGTTCCCCGAAGTAGTTATGAATCATGGTCAACAAACGTTGGACAAGATTGCCTAGATCATTGGCCAAGTCTGAGTTGACTCGGTGGATGAATCCCTCATGCGAAAAATTCCCATCGAGACCGATGGGGACCTCCCGGAGTAGAAAATATCGGAGAGGATCAGGACCGAATACATTCAGAATAGCCCATGGATTGAGGACATTTCCCTTGGATTTCGACATCTTGGTTTCATCCTTCAGCCACCAGCCATGGGCGAACACGGTTTCAGGGAGAGGAAAGTCGGCAGCCATCAGAAATGCCGGCCAAAAAACAGCGTGATGCCTGAGAATATCTTTACCGATAAGATGAATCTGTGCGGGCCAGAACTTTGCGTAGAGTTTTTCGTCCCAGCCGTATCCGATGCCTGTCAGGTAATTATGAAGGGCATCGAACCAGACATAAATGGTGTGTTCAGGATCATCGGGCAAAGAAATGCCCCATTTGACCGTTGTTCGTGTGATGCTCAAGTCTTTGAGTCCCTGGCGGGTAAAGCTGACCACTTCGTTCATACGGCTTTGAGGTCGAACAAAAGTTGGATTTTTTTGATAAAAATCGAGAAGTTTTTTTTGATAGGCAGAAAGCTTGAAGAAATAGCATTCCTCTGAAACTACACTTGCCTGCTTACCACAGTCCGGGCAAATTTTATAGCCGCCCTCTTCCAGCGGAATGTCTTCTGAAAGGAAGGTTTCATCGGATATGCAGTACCACCCTTTATATGTGCCCTTGTAAATATCTCCTTTTTCTTTTAATTTTTGGAAAATTTTTTGCACGCCCTTTTCATGGAGGGGCTGGGTGGTTCGGATAAAAAAGTCATAGGATACATTCAGGGCTGCCCATAGTTTTTTAAACCGCTCCACAACCGTATCGGCAAGTTCGATGGGCGTTAAACTCTTTTCGGAGGCGGCTTTTTCGACTTTTTGGCCGTGTTCGTCGGTTCCTGTGAGAAAAAAGACATCGTATCCGGCGAGTTTTTTAAATCGGCTGATGGCATCTGCGATGATGGTGGTATAGGCATGGCCTATGTGAGGAACGTCATTCACATAATAAATCGGGGTCGTGATATAAAATGTTGGTTTAGAGTTCTCTCCCACCAGATATCCCTCCCTTTATCAGCGTCATGGCTTCTGATCGAGTGGCATTGTTCGTGCGAAAGGATCCCCTGACCGCCGATGTAATCGTAAAGGATTTGGGTTTTTTTGCTCCCCTCATGGACATGCACATATGCTCGGCCTCTATGACGACCATCACTCCTAGAGGCCTTAAATGAGTGTCGATGAGGTCGGCGATCTGTTTGGTCAGCCGTTCCTGAACCTGCAGACGGCGGGATAAGATGTCCACGACTCGTGCAATTTTGCTGAGCCCTACGATTCTTCCCCCCTTTGGAATATAAGCCACATGAGCTACCCCAGCGAAGGGAAGAAGATGATGCTCGCACATGGAGTAGAGAGGAATATTCTTGATCAAGACCATTTCGTCATGTTTTTCTCCCTGGATCACACGAAGGTGCTTGGGAATGTCTTCTTTTTGTCCGCCCAGGATTTCAGAGAACATAGAGGCCACACGGGATGGCGTGTTCTTGAGTCCCGGACGTTTGGGATCTTCTCCCACGCCTTCCAGGATCAGCTTTACTCCCCTTTCAATCTTTTTCCGGTCTGTTTTTTTGTTTTTTCTTTCAGGCATCTTCTTTCTTTCTCTTTGCCCTCTCCCATTCTTTCATTGCGAGAAAGAGGATCTCTTTGACTGGACGGTCATTTTTACGAGCGATTTTTTTGCACGCACTGAATTCCGGCTGGATGTTTACTTCTTTCCCTTCCAAGTAAGCCGTCTTTATCGGAATTTCTTCTCCTAGAACATAAATTTTGTGGATTTTTCGATCCAAGACTCTCCGGTGGACCGGAAAATACCTGACACCTATGGACCTTGTCTCTTTGAAGACAGCACGGATGAGCGCATCTATTTTAGCAAGCTCTGCTATCAGGGTCAATTTTGTGGCGGGTCTGTTCTTTTTCATAAAAACAGGTGTGAAGAACGCATCCAGAGCCCCCATTTTTAAGGCCTTTTCCAGAAAATGCCCTAAAATCTGAGGGTTATCGTCGTCTATGTTCGTTTCGATCATAAAGACTTTTTTTCCACTTTTGAAATGGTTCACTTCACCATAAAACGAGCGTAAGATATTGGGAAAGCCTGGAAAATTCTTGGTCCCTGCTCCATATCCGATCTTTTCAAAACACAGCTCCGGAAAAGGCAGGAATTCCTTTACTATGGATGACAGAATGGCTGCTCCCGTTGGAGTGACGAGTTCATTTTGTATATGTGCAGAATAGACAGGAACGTTTTTGAGCAGTTCCCCTACGGCAGGCGGTGGCACGGGGAGGACGCCGTGGGAGGCCTTGACCCATCCTCCGCCTAAATTTAGAGGTGAAGCGTAGAATTTTCCGATATCCAGCTTATGGGCCAGCCAGCAGCTTCCGACAATGTCGATGATGGCATCGTCCGCACCTGCCTCATGGAGGTGGGTCTGGCTGAGTTTTTGTCCATGAACCCTCGCTTCAGCTTCAAAGAGAGTCCTGAAGATATCCAAAGCTCGATTCCTGACTCCGGAGGGGAAGGAGCTCATTTTAAGAAGAGATTGGATATCCGACCATTTTCTGGTTATTTTCTGTTTTCTTCGAACGCAGACATCGACCTTCAATCCCCTGAGCGAAGCTCTTTTTGTCTCGGTTACCGTTATCTCCACAGGGAGTTCGAGCTTAGCCATCTTCTTCCTGAATACGGAAGGGGATATGCCCAAGTCCAGCAATGTTCCCAGGATCATATCACCACTCACACCGGACGAGCCGTCGAAATAAATGTATTTCATGACAAACTATTCCCTTTTTTGTAGCTGTTTCCTTAGTTCTGCGTCTAAAAAAGGCAGCAGTTCTCCCGATTTAGCCCGGAAGGAAAAATCGGCATGAGCTGTAAGCGGGGTGGGATCAGGGTTTATCTCGATGATTTTCGCACCAGCCTCTGCCGCGCTTAAGGGAAGTGAAGCCGCTGGCTGAACGACGGCAGAGGTCCCCACCACCAGCATCACATCGCAATTCGAACTCAGCAGGAAGGATCTCTGCAGGACCGAACCATCCAGGGATTCCCCGAACCAGACAACATGAGGTCTTAATAGAGCTCCACATAATGGACAGTGAGGAGGAATTTCTCTGAGGGGGATATCATGATTTTCGTTGATTGTCTGTTCCTCAATGCATCTCTGCTTCCATATGTTCCCGTGAAGTTCTATAACATTTTTCGATCCAGCATTTTGGTGAAGCCCATCGATGTTCTGTGTGATGAGAGCAAAGTGAGGAAAGAGTCCTTCCCACGCGGCAAGGACATCATGGCCTGGATTAGGTTTTTTTGCTCCGATGATTCCTCTGCGCCAGTCATACCATTCCCAAACCAGCTTGGGGTCTTCGATAAAAGCTGTTGGAGTGGCCAGCTCCTCTGCTCTGTATTTCTTCCATAATCCTTCCTTTCCCCTGAACGTCGGTATGCCAGATTCTGCGGAGATTCCTGCTCCGGTCAGCACGGTGACCTGCCTTGAAACTGACAGAATATCGCATACAGATTTGAATTCCTGATGAGCATCCACTTTTATTTACCTCTGGCCTTTAGAATACCGGAATACAGGGGAAAACTCAAATCTCAAAAAGCCGATGCTCAGTGTCCTTCAATTCCTTTGCCCTTCCGTCAATCACGAATGAAATAAATACACAGATCGATAGAGAACATACACAGGCTGATGGATAATTTGTGAACTGTCCGCTTAAATAATCAGAGGATGCAGAAGCTGAAAAATTTCAATCCTCCTGGCATCTCCTAGAGGAAGACATTCATCTGTTATGGGAGTGACGGAGTTCTTCGGCCATCTGTCGGATTTCTGATAGGGATCTCTGCATTTCGCTCCAGCCGTACCAGAGAGCATAATCTGGATTCGCATGAAATGTTCCTTGGAAGGTGCGCATCCTGTGTTCGAGAAACATCACAAAGAGCTCTTGTTCGATAATGGTGGGGGCGTCGTGGAAGGTGAGAAGGTCCGGAAAGGGATAGGCATAATTATCCGGTTTTTCGAGAATTCCATCCCGGTAAAGATCCGCGACTATGCGAATGGCTTCAGCCATCAGCGAATCTGCAGCCTTGATCATCTGATCGCCCTTTTCCAATTCTGCTCTAGCGAAATTCAGCGAATGACACTGGTTACAGGTCTTGAGCATTTTATCGCGCTCTCTCTGCCAGTCTTCCTGGGTGAGACGAGCGACATTGGCTGCCTTGACCACCTCGAGTCGACTGGTGGGATTGCCCTCTGGATCGAGAACGCCGAGTCCTTGGAGGATGGCAGCGCGGTCTGAAGCCCATTGCTCGTCCTCGGGCATGGGGAGCCTTACAGCCAAAAATCCCCATCCTGTAAGCACAGCGTGGTTTCCTTCCTGCATATGGCATGTCTGACAGGTGGGAGCAGCAACAGTCTCGGGGAGAGTCCTATTCTGTTTAAGGAGAAAACGGACTCCATGTTTTGAGCCAGAATACATTTCCCACTGGGGGTGGTCAAATCCCATATGGCAGGTTTGGCAGGCTTGAGGTTGTTTGGCTTCCCGGACAGAGAACGTGTGACGGGTATGACAAGCATCGCACGAAGCTACGCCGAATCCAGCTCCGTTTATCTTCAGCTCTTTTACCTCCTGTTCGGTCTTCAGTCCGATCTTGTGGCAGCCTCCGCAGCCTTTCATCCCTTCCATCAGAGCCATCGGCTGCCAATGAGCAGTCGGCATGGCTTTCATTGCCGCCCATGCGGCAGCATGTTTTCCAGCCTTGAACTGTTCCACTCTCTCTTCATGGCAGGTGGCACATGTTTCGGGCGTGGGAATAAGGACATCGGCCACATCGTAGGAATCCTTGTGTGCATCACCATGGCAGACGGAGCAGTTGATTTCGTTTTGGCTGTGTTTGCTCAACTGCCAGTCGCCAACGATATGCGGTGTGACTTCTTTGTGACACTCCACGCATTCTTGAGCGTAGGCATTCACACAGAATGCTGCACATGCCAAAATTATGAAGAATTTTTGTATGCCCAATTTTGCTCTCCTTTTTTTTAGTGGACGCCGTTAATCCTATGATTCACTGATTTATACAAATATTAGGAATATTCATAGAGAAATGCAAGGACAAAATTGACTCATGTCAATGATTTTCGGATGATGTTTTGTATAATAAGAATAACCGATACTGTAAGGAGGAAGTGATGAGTGAGCTGCTGGATAATGCGAAGAAGAGAAAAGAGCTTCTCAAGCATATGATTCTCCAGCTGCACGAAGGGCAAGCCCCTGACGCCGTCCGAAAGCAGCTGATCCAGTTGTTGGGAAAAGTGCCTTATAATGATGTCGTCGAAGTCGAGCAGGAGTTGATCTCAGAAGGCTTGCCTCAGGAAGAAGTTCTCAAACTCTGCGATATTCATACGGCAGCGTTGGACGGAATCATCGACCGCAGAGAGGAAAAGGGCGTTCCTCCTGGCCATCCAGTCCATACCTTTAAAGAAGAAAATCGTGCCTTGCTGAGGGAGATTAAGGCATTAGGAAAGCTGTATGATAAATTTAAGGAGACTAAAGGTGACGTTAAAGTTCGAGAAACAATCGATGAAATTCGCCACCATTTCAATGCTTTGATGGATGTAGAGAAGCATTACCTGCGAAAGGAGAACCTTTTGTTTCCTTTTTTAGAAAAGCATGGAGTAACAGGGCCTCCGACCGTGATGTGGGGTAAACATGATGAAACCCGAGAGCTTCTGAAGGGAGCTGTCGAGGCTCTCGGAGCAACTGATGAAATGACTCTTGATGAGGCAAAAACCCTGGCCGATCTGGTGCTCAAACCCGCCTCCGATTCTGTAGAGGATATGATCGGCAAGGAAGAGGAAATCCTTTTCCCCATGTGTCTGGATACTCTGAATGATGAAGAATGGTATGAGATAGAAAAACAGAGCATCGAGTATGGTTTCTGCCTTTATGATCCCAAACACAAATGGGAGCCAGAAGGAATAAAGCCACAAGAGCGTGTTCCCGAAGAGACTGGGAAAATTCGACTGCCCAGCGGAAGTTTCAATGTCAGCGAATTGAATGCCCTTTTGAACACTATTCCCTTTGACTTGACCTTCGTCGATAAGGATGACAGAGTCAGGTATTTCACACAGGGGAAAGAACGAATCTTTGCCAGAAGTCGAGCGATCCTCGGCCGCAAAGTCCAGCAGTGTCATCCTCCTTCGAGTGTTCATGTGGTCGAGAGGATTCTGGATGATTTCAAACAAGGCAAACAGGACCATGCAGCATTCTGGATCAGCCTGAAGGATAGATTTATTCATATCGAGTATTTTGCCCTAAGAGATGAGAGGGGAGGATATTTGGGAACTTTGGAGGTCAGTCAGGATCTGACAGAAAAAAGGAAATTAACCGGCGAACAAAGACTGCTGCACTACGAAAAGAAGGATGCCTGAGATGGAAGCTTCGAATTCCGATTTCCGAATAACGCCGGAAACGAAAATCGGAAAATTACTGGAGAAATTCCCCCAGCTGGAAGAGGTTCTGATGGAGATGGCCCCAGAATTCAAGAAGTTGCGCAATCCTATACTCAGGAAAACGATCGCAAGAGTGGCTTCCCTCCGTCAGGTCGCTGCTGCGGGAAGGGTGCCTTTATCAGAACTGATCAATAGATTGAGAAAAGAAGCCGGAATTCAGGATATTTTCGTTTCTGATGAGCTGTCGGAGATTGTTACTGAGGAAAGGCCATCCTGGTTTTCAGATTCTCGTGTTATACGGCATCTGGACGCTCGACCGATGCTCGACAGGGGTATTCAGCCCATTTCCCGCGTTTTCGATGAGGCTAAAGATCTGAAGAAAGGGGAGATCTATGAATTGATCACACCCTTTCTCCCTGCTCCCCTGATTGAAAGGGCAAAAAAGCGAGGATATCTTGTTTGGGTCGATCGAGAAGAGGATGAAAAGGTCAAAACCTATCTGACCCCAAAAACATAAGCCGCTTTTATCATCTCCGTTTGAAGCGGTTCGTCTCTCTCTATCTGTATCTTGATCGATATAAGCTGATACGGCTGCCTTCTCGTCGGGCGTCGGCTTGACTTGCGTCTGGATAAAGGTTATATCAATATCTCCAATTAATAGACAACAGCGTCCAATCAGTGAATGCTGAGTCCTGAATCAAACGGCTTATTCAAGACATGAGCCAGACGCATTAGAGAGGAGGCGGCGTGAAATTGTCAGAGGAAAAAGAAAAATCCCAGGCAGAAATTGGACTGCTTGGCGGGACAGGACTGTATGAATTCGAAGGGATCGAGATCGTGGAGAAAAGGGAGCTGAGAACTCCCTTTGGCAAACCCTCGGCTTCGTATATTATTGGTGTGTATGAGGGAAGAAAGATTGCCTTTCTCAATCGCCACGGCAAAGGGCACCGTATTCTTCCTTCTGAGATCAACTACAGGGCCAACATATATGGCTTTAAAATGTTAGGGGTAGAGAGGATCATCTCTGTTAATTCTGTGGGTTCTCTGAGAGAAGAAATCAAACCGAGAGATATCGTGCTTTCTGATCAGTTTTTCGACAGAACCCGGAGGGAAAATACATTCTTCGGTGAAGGGATAGCTGCTCATATCAGTTTTGCCCGCCCTGTTTGCACGGATCTATCCCGAGCTCTTTCCGAGGCGGGGAAAGATCTGAGATTGAGAGTGCATCCCAAGGGAACTTACATCTGTATTGATGGACCGGCCTTTTCGACCATAAGCGAATCCCAAATCTATCGTTCTTGGGGGTGCGATGTCATCGGGATGACAAGTGTCACGGAAGCAAGGCTCTGCCGGGAAGCAGAAATATGTTATGCCACCGTGAACTTGGTCACCGATTATGATGTTTGGCATGAAGAGGAGGAGACCGTAAGCGTGGATCTGATCCTGGAAAATTTGAGGCAAAATATCCACAATGCCAAGAGCATCCTCAAGGAGACCCTGGTTGCGCTTCCTCCAGAGGGGGGAGAAGTGTGCGCGTGTTCCAGGGCTTTGGAAAATTGCATCGTCACCTCGTCCGATCTTATCCCCCGAGAGACAAAGGAAAGACTGAAACACATCATCGGAAAGTATGTGTCATGACTCTTGTTGTGGTCGGGTCTCTAGCCTTTGATACGATCGAGACTCCGGAAGAACGCAGAGAGGGAATCGTAGGCGGATCCTGCACATATTGCGCCTTGGCTGCCAGTTACTTCGCCTCTCCCATGATCGTCGGAGTGGTAGGCGAAGACTTTCCCCAGGAAACGATCGCTTTTTTCAAAGAGAGAAAGATCGACATCCGGGGTCTCGAATTCGCCAAGGGAAAAAGCTTTCACTGGGAGGGGCGATACGGTCATGATCCCAACCACAGAACCACTGTCAAATTGGAGATGAATGTCTTTGCCGGTTTCAGGCCCCATCTTCCTCCCGACTACAAACAGGCCGAGTTTCTCTTTCTGGCCAATATCGAACCAGAATTGCAGGAGGACATTCTCAACCGATTCGAAAATCCAAAGTGGGTTGCGATGGATACTATTAACCATTGGATCAAAAATAACAGGGAAGCGCTTTTAAGAGTTCTTAAGAGATGCAATCTGTTCTTTTGCAATGAAGAGGAAGCCAAGCTTCTTACCGAAGAGATAAATCTTTTCAAGGCTGGGCGAAAAATTATGGAAATGGGCCCTGGTTTAGTGGCTGTGAAAAAGGGAGAACATGGAGCCTTGATTCTGGGAAAGGATGGAGTTTTTGGTGTTCTGGCTCATCCCTGTGAGGAGGTCATTGATCCCACTGGTGCAGGGGACAGCTTTGCCGGAGGTTTTTTGGGTTATTTAGATGCGGTGAGGCAGATCAATGAAAAAGAGCTGCGAAGGGCTGCAGTCTACGGAAGCGTTATGGCTTCTTTTGCCATCGAAGATTTTGGAATCGAGCGCTTTAAATCCTTGAAACGTTCAGAAATTAAGAACAGGTTCTTGGAATTCAAGAAACTGGTCTCTTTTTAGGTTCACCTCGTATCCAAGGATAAAGCTCATTAAGAAACAGCCACATTGGCTCAGCCCGTCAGATAGCTTATAAACGCTCTAACTTTTCGATGAGAGCGGGCAGAATATCCCTGTAATCCCCGATGATTCCAAAATCGGCTTCCTGGAATATCCGGGCTTGGGGATCCTTATTGATAGCGATGATGACTTTTGAGCCTGAGCATCCAGCAAGATGCTGGGGAGCTCCAGAGATCCCGACTGCTATATACAGGCTCGGGCTGACCATATGGCCTGTCTGTCCTATTTCAAGACTTTTCGGCATCCATTTTTGGTCTGCAGGGACTCTGGTTATGCCGACGGCTGCACCGAGTGCCTGGGCGAGTTCTCGGATTGAATCGAAACCCTCGCTGCCGCCGATCCCTCCTCCTCCGGCCACGATGATTTTCGCCTCCTCAAGCCTGATTCCCCTATCTTCCTCATGGACCGTTTTCAACAGTTGACTCCTTATCTGTGTCTTGTCCAGTTCGACAGGGATAGGGATAATTTCTGCTCGGTTGGAGGGATCCGGGTCTGCCGGCTTTTCTGATCGTGGTCTCATCGTTACAATATGGGTACGAATACTAGCTGTCGCCCACTGGGCCAATGCGTTTCCTCCGAAGACTGGCTTGGTTTGGATGAGTGTGTTGGTTTTCTGGTCGTAGGTCAAATCGATGCAGTCCAAACAAACACTTCCCTCCAACATCGCTGCCAATCTAGGAGCGACATCCCGGCCCAAATCTGTCTGACCGAGAAGGATGATCAAAGGTCTCTCCTGTTGACAGACATCGGTGATGATACCGGCCAGACGTTCAGGATGGAACTCTGAAAATTCAGGGCCCTCTGCCGTTAAAACTCTGTTGACCCCAAGAAGAGCGGCTTCCTCTGCCCGTTCCCGAAGATTCTCTCCGACGAATAAAACATCTAAGGATTGATGGAGATTATTTTGCAGCTTGTGACCCGTGGATATGAGTTCTTTGGAGACTGAAGAGATCCCTTCGTTCTTAAGCTCTCCACAAATAAGGATTCCTTTCACAGGATTCCTGCCTCTCTCAATTTTTTTACCAGCTTACCGGCTGCTTCCTCCGGCTTTTCCTCTTGGATTATTTCACACTTTTTTTCCTTTTGAGGGATGAAAAGTCTCATCAGCTTTTTTCGGGATTTTTGACCACCTATTTGAGAAGGGTCGATGCCGATGGTATTGGCATCCCACACATCGATTTCCCTCTTGGACGCAGAAATGATCCCCCATCCTGAAGGCAATCGAGGCTGTCCTGCTTCATGACTGACGGTCAAAACGGCTGGCAAAGGAACGGAAAAGACTTGATAGCCATCGAGAACCACCCGCTTGACGTGAAATCGGCTTTCGATGAGATCGACCGATTCGACCAGTGTAACCAAAGGCAAATGAAGGATTTCTGCTACTATTGAACCGACCAGCCCTTCGTCCCAATCGGCCGCTTGTCTGCCGCACAGCACGAGATCGTAATTGTTTATTTTTTGTATGGCTTTGCTCAGGATGTAGGCTGTTGAGAAGCTGTCCGAGCCTTCGAAAGCCGCATCTTTCAGGATCATCCCCTCATCGGCCCCCATGGCTAAAGCATGCTTTATCGCTTTAATCGAGGAATCATCCCCGATGGTCAGTACGGTTGTCTTTCCTCCATGTTTGTCTTTAAGCTTGAGGGAGAGCTCAACGGCCTGCTCATCGTAGGGATTGATCATGGGAGGGATTCCTTCAGGCGGCACAACTTTTTTTTCCTCTGCATCCAATCTGAATTTTGCGACAGGAATCTCGGGATCTTGGATTTGCTTGACACAAACAATGATGTTCATTTCGATTCTGATTTATCCATCAAACGCAAAGCGGAGTTGACAATTTTTTCTGTATTTGGGAGTGTCTGATATTCCATGGCGCGGGCGTATGGAATAGTCTCATCGGTGCAGACTCGGGCAAATGTAAAGGAAGCACCTGCTTCTTTAACCACTGCTGCCAATTCGCCTGAAAGCCCAAAATTCTTGTAATCCTCATCAACAACAAGAAGGCGGCCTGTGCGGGATACGGATTCACACACTCTATCTTTATCTAGTGGGAAGACTGATCTGAGATCCAATACAGTCGCGGAAACCCCTTTTTTTTCTAGAGTATCAGCTGCCTCCATGGATCGATGCACACCGACAGCCACACTGACGATTGTGATATCTTTCCCCTCCCGCCGTGCCACTGCCCGTCCCATGGGTATTGCTTCCCATTTTTTGGGAACAGGTCCATATGCTCCTTGAGGAGGAACATCAAACTCAACAGTTTTTCTCGAACTTCCTCCCATGTAATCGAGCCAGTAGTCGGAAAGCAGTTTATGCTCGAAGTAGAGAACAGGACCATGATGCTCAATCGCTGTAAGCATCAATCCTCCGGCATCGGCAGGAGTTGAAGGAACCAGAACTGACAAACCTGGTATGTGTGCTAACCATCCCCACAAACTCTGTTCATGCTGCCCTCCATCTCCGTACCCGCCTCCACAGGCTGTTCGAATAACAAGTGGAACGTTCCAAGTCCCTCCTGAAAATTTCTCGACTTTTGCTGCATGATTGAGCATGGCATCCATAGCTACACCGATAAAGTCCACCAGCATAATTTCAACAATAGGTTTTAAGCCCGACATCGCAGCACCTACAGCAGCTCCGACAAAAGCACTTTCACTGATCGGGGTGTTCAAAACTCGCTCCTTTCCAAAACGTGAAAAAAGATTCACCCGTATCATCTGGACATCTTCACCCATGATGATAATCCGTTCATCTTCAGCCATTGCCTGGGCCAATGCGCTCTCAATAGATTGTGCAAAGCTCATTCTTTTCATAGAGAGTTTCTCCCGGTTTGTCCGCCAGCCATTTGGAAGGCTCTATCCACGGCTTCTTGGATTTCCTCATTCGCTTCTTTCTCTATTTTTTTAAGGCGCTCTTTATCTGATTTTATTTTTTGACGCAGCAGCTCCAAAGGATCTTTTTGTTTGAAAAGTTGGCTTTTCATTGTTTTTCCAAGGAGCGCTGAAACACTTTTCAAGCTACCAGCTCTCTGTCTCATCGAAGATCCTGTTATTTTGGCCACAGATTTTAATAAAGGGCCTGCCAGTTCTTTCATCTCTTTCACGGGATGTCTGGTAATCCGAATCAAAGGATCACCAAGAAAATGCCCCTGAGGGCGGTAACAGTGCATGTGCAAATAGGATGGGCCATCTCCCTGGCGGGCTTGTTCTATGGCTGATTTTACAGCATCCCATACTGCCAACACGTCACTTCCGTCAACTTCTTCGACATTCAAGCCAAAGCCTCTGGCACGTTCGACCAAACTTCCACTGGTTACAGTTGAGGAAAGCGTGGTAATAGCCAATTCATTGTCTTTACAGATGAAAAGCACCGGTAACTTCCAGGCAGCAGCGAGATTGAAAGATTCCATGACCATACCTTGATTCATGGCACCTTCGCCGAAAAAAGCGACCGAGATGCTGCCAGAACGGATGTATTTGGCAGAAAGTGCAAAGCCAACCGCAGCCGGTGCTGAAGCTCCAACGATTCCGGAAGATGCTGCGAGATGAAGGCGGGAGAACATATGCTTATGGCCTCCCATCCCAGCGCAAAGGCCTTCGGAGTGACCGAGAAATTCGAGCAGAATGAGAGTTGGATCGACGCCGCGCATGATCAAAGGCGGAGTCCCTCGATGGTCGAGGGCCAATGCATCTCCGTGTTGAATTTGTCCAACGACTCCGGCTGCAATGGCCTCTTCACCTATTCCGAGATGCATTTCGCCCGAGATTTTCCCATCATTCCAAAATTGAATGACGGCCTGTTCGAATAGGCGGCTCCTGAGCATCAATTGGTAGAGATTGAAAAGATCAGGCTCCAAATTATTCTCCTGAATCCTTATCAATTCTTTGACCCGTTTTCATCTTTCCATCTGCTGAAAATCCCGAAAGAGCTTATCACAGGCTGAACAGCCAGGTCAATATTTCTTGCGTTGACGCTGGCGTTGACGTAAGCAACTCTATTTCCGTGATACCAAAAGGCTATCTATCAGCTTTTGGGGAGGTTTTGTTCAAGTGAAGATTTTTTACGCCATTCCTTTACCGCCCTTCTCGGCGGCGATGAACTCCGCACCTAAACACCCATCTCTTCTTCTTATCCTCTATTCCCATGCTTGCCTACAACTCGTCTCCCTGGCAAAGTCGTGCTCAATACAGCATCGCCGTCTGACTGGGTCAGATACCCTCGAAGAACGGTAGGAATGGCTGGGTTAGGTTGGGTCGGAATCTTCAATGGTCGCTTCAACCATCCCTAAAAGCTACATTTATCACGCAAATAGAGATGCTTCCTGCGTTGACACAAGGGGCCGAGACTTAGAGGAAAGAGGACAGTCGAGCAAGCTACTGAATATTCGGCATAAGAGAGTCTTCGTGGAGTGAGAAGTTCAGGAATTATCCGTATTGATAGCAGATGCCAAATCCAGCCCGAGGCAAAGCCCATTCCACCGCTTCTTTGTCGCACATGATCCGGCAGCTCCCGCACTCCAAGCAGCCTTCGAAAGAAAATGAGATGCGGTCATCCCTGAGCTTGAAACAATCTGCAGGGCACACATATAAGCAGGGGTTCTGTTCACATATCTTGCATATATCTTCTTTAATCTGGATATGGCGCTCTTTATCGATGTCATATTTATTGACGGCTAATTTGTCCTCAATGTTCGAGGGCTTCATAAGGACCTCTTTATCTGGAAAAAATCGCGGATCATCTGCCATCGGGAAATTTTTCCGATCTGCAATTCTCGAAACGCTTTCCAGGATTTCTTTCTCGCTCGGCCGTCGTTGGTGAATATCTTTTCAGCCAATTGGCAGGCCAGCTCAGGATACTGGCTGTAGAATCGACGATTCTCCAGCAAGAGAGGAGCTTTTTCGAAGGTCTTGAGGTCTTTGAGGACAAAGCTCTGTTCTAAGAGTTCAGCATATGGGGCCAAATGTTTTTTAGAGAAGTCTCCATTTTTTTTTGCCCGGATAATGGTTTCCGCAGCCGCCTTTCCTGAGGCGATGGCAAAATTGGCTCCCTCTAGAAACAACCCAGTGGACAACGTCAATCCAGCGGCGTCACCGGCCACAACCATGCCATCCGTGTAAAGAGTCGGAATCATCCTTTTCCCACCAACCGGAACGAGATGAGCAGAATATTCCACCAATTGACCGTCCGCAATCAGCTTCTCCACTTCGCGATGCCGTTTGAAATCCTCCAAAAGATCGTTGGCCATGACTTTTTTCTCAACCAATCCATTCAGCTGAACCACAACACCTACCGACAGGCTTTCTTTATTGGTATAAATGAAAGCACCGCCAGGTATGCCTCTTGTGAAAGGCCCGATGAATTCCCAGGCTATTCCTTCATCTCCTTTCAGGTTAAAACGTCGATTAATAAGCTCATGGGGCAGCTGTATGATTTCCTTTACACCTTGCTTGATGTGATGCGGAGAGAGTTTTTTGCGCAGACCGGCCTTTTCTGCCAAAATGGAGCTTACTCCGTCACAGGCGATAACCACGTTTGAAGGAAGTTTGTCTCCGCCGGCTTTTATGCCTGCTACAGTATTCCCTTCCCACAGGAGATCTTCGGCTTCGAGACCTGTGGCAACCACTACTCCTGCCTGCTCAGCTTTGGATGCGAACCAGCGGTCAAACTTGGAGCGGAGCACAGAAAATCCGTTATAAGGAGGCTGGGTGAATTTCTTTGTGGTGAAATCGGCACAGAACGAGGCGTCCTTTGTAAGGAGTGAAAATTTGTGCCTGGCTATATATCTTTCGACCGGGGCTTCTTCCCAAAAGTGTGGAAAGAGCTCGTTCAGAGAAGGACCGTATAAAGCTCCACCCCACATATTCTTGGCGCCGGCAAACTTACCCCTCTCAACGATTAAGGTTTCCAGTCCCGCCTTTGCCAGAAGGAGACCGCATGCACAGCCTGCCGGTCCGGCTCCAACGATAATGGCATCGAATCTTTGGTTTACAGTCAAAGCATCAATCCATCATTTAAAAGCTGCCATTTCCAGGAGTTGCTGTCCTATTGTTAGCTGGTGCATTTGGGCCGTACCGCCGAGTATGGTTGCTGTGATTGCGTCCTGATAGTGGTGTCCCACCGGATAATCGTCGATTGTCCCAAAAGATCCGTGAATCTTTACTGCCTGTGATGCCACCCAGAGAGCGGTCTCTGTGGCAAAATACTTGGCATAGGACATCTCTTTTATGTGGCGAGTCCCACGGCTCTTCATATCGGCCGCATGGTACGCCAGCCACCGCGCAGCTTCTATTCTTGTGGCCATCTCTGCAATGATCTCTTGTATCAATTGATGACCTCCGATGGGCTTTCCAAACTGCTCCCGTTCCTTTGCATATTTTATGCAGGCTTCTAGACAGCTCTGGGCAAGACCGACGGAGCCAGCCGCCAGAAAGAGTCGTGCCGTATCGATACCTCTCAGCGCATCTCTGAGGGCCCGTCCTGTCTCTCCCACTTGGTTTTCCTGGGGCAATTCCATATCCGTGAATCTTAGAGTGCCTTCGCTGCCACCTCTCCACGAGATCTTTCCTTTCTGAGGAGTGCTGGAGAAACCTGGCGTTCCTCTCTCGACAATAAAACTGGCCAGCCCTTTGAGTCCCTTGGTTTTATCAGTCTGAGCGATGAGCAACACGACATCCGCAATTTCTCCGTTGGTGATGAAGATTTTTGTTCCGTTGATGACCCAGCGGTTTCCTTTACGTACAGCCGAAGTCTCGATCATGGAAGAATCGCTTCCTGCATTTGGCTCGACCACAGCTCCAGACATGATCGATTCGCCTCTGCAGACCGGAGGGATGTATTTCTGTTTCTGCTCTTCTGTACCGGCATCTAAAAGATTCGTCGCCGGTTGGATGGGGCCACTTACGGCTGCCTGGGTTACGGATAAACTCGCCATGCAGAGGGATTCCCAAATGATTGCCGAAGTCACGTAGTCGAGTCCCAAGCCCCCATACTCCTGGGGTATGTGCGGAGCCAGGAGACCCTGTGAAGCGAATTTTTTTATGACGCTGGGATCGAAATTCTCCCGGCGTTCGTTTTCCTTGAGCGGGGGCAAGATCTCTTGTTCGGCGAACTTTCTAGCCATATCCTGGAACATTTTCTGTTCTTCTGTGAGTTCGAAATCCATATTTTCCTCACTTTCCCTTTTCCACGAATTCCATCAGCACACCATGGGTTCCACTTGGGTGAAGGAACACACTCATGCCTTCGGCTCCGGGCTTTGGTTCTCCAAGTACATCCAGTCCCGAAGCCTTGAGCGATGAAACAGCCGCATGGATGTCATCCACTTCATAGCAGATATGGTGGAATCCCTCGCCTCTTTTTTCCAGGAATTTTGCCATCACACCTTCATTCCCGATGGGCTCGATAAGTTCGATCGAAACTTCTCCAATCTTGACCATACTAACCTTTAATGTCCCGTTTCCTCCTATGATTGGAGCGGACGATTCCAGTTTGAAAACCGATCGGTAAAATCCCCGCGCCTCCTCAAGATCCTTCACAGCCATCCCCAGGTGACTGATTTGTTTGATCATGTATAGCCTCCAGGCTGATAAAGTGTATCGAGGTGAAAAACAGAGCTTAGAAACTTATAACACAGGGAAAATTTGAAGTCAAAGATACGGAAATGAATCCTGTCACCTCGTTATTGATCCTGACATGTTTCTGATGAATCTTTTCAATGTGAGCCTTTTGGAATCAACAAAAACTCTATGCTTGCTTTTTAAAAACAGTTCATTAATAATCTATTCCTTGATAATTTGTTCACAGTGAAAAAATTAATAAGAAATAACGTCCTGAAGATTGAGCAATATGAACCAGGTAAACCTGTAGAAGTTCTGAAGAGAGAACTTGCCCTGGAGGGTGAAGTTTTAAAGCTGGCCTCGAATGAGAATCCTTTAGGTCCATCGCCCCTTGCTATCAAGGCTGTCCGGAAGAATTTAAAAGATTCCCATCTTTACCCTGATGACAGCTGCTGCAATTTGAAAGAAAAGTTGTCCGAACATCTTCGGGTTTCTCCAGAGAATCTAAGCATTGGCAACGGAACCACAGAGCTGATTCTCCTTCTTGGAATTGTCTTTCTGAGCCCCGAAGAAACATTGATCATGAGCCAATCTTCTTTCATCATGGCCAAAATTGTTGCCCAAATCATAGGATGCAATTTGATGGAAGTTCCATTAAAAGAGTATCGGCACGACCTCGCTGCCATCTTGAAATCCATTACTCCTGATACCAAGATCGTTTATCTTGATAATCCGATGAACCCCATTGGAACTATGATGTCCCATTCCGAGATATGGAAGTTTATGGAAAATATCCCCGATAATATAGTGGTTGTGTTGGACGAAGCCTACCATGATTACGTCAACCATGGAGATTATCCTCAATCCGTAAGGTTTGTGGAAGAGGGAAGGAACGTGGTTGTTTTGCGAACTTTTTCCAAGATGTATGGATTGGCTGGATTTCGTGTGGGATACTGTATAGCAAAAAACGAATTTATCCAGGCGATCGAAAAAGTCGGCCCTCCGTTTTCCGTCAACAGGGTAGGTCAAATCGCCGCAGCCGCAGCGCTGAAAGACAGAGAGCATATTCAGAGAACCAAGAAGATAAATGAGAAAGGAAAGCGATACCTGTACGAGTATTTCAGAAAGCTTGACATCTTCTATATACCATCCGAAACTAATTTTGTGACCTTTGAAGTAAAGGCCGATGCAAGAGGGATAGCCGAAGAACTCCAGAGAAAGGGTATTATTATCAGGCCTTTGTCCATGTACGGGCAGCCTAATCTGTTACGGATTACCGTAGGTACGCCCCACCAAATCAAGAGGTTTATGGAAACGTTCCGTAAGCTCTATAAAAAATTTGTTTAGCCTGTGCTGATTTGGATATCAGCAGCAATAAAAATTGCGGAAGCAAATGGATCGATACGGGAAGGTCGGAATATTACTGGGGAATGTTGCCATTGCCAGGGGAATCGTGGAAAGCGGTTGTCATGTCGTGACTTCTTATCCAGGAACCCCGAGTTCTGAAATCATCCCTGCTGTGGTTATGTTCAAGAAAGAATTGGGTTTGAAGACCTATGTCGAGTGGTCAACAAATGAAAAAGTCGCGTTCGACAATGCCTTGGCTGCGAGCTTGACAGGAAAAAGAGCCGCCGTTGCCATGAAGCAAGTTGGACTTAACGTCGCTTCTGATTCTCTCATGAGTTCCGCGTATACGGGTGTGGTCGGAGGATTGGTCGTCATCAGTTGTGATGACCCTGGGCCTCACAGTTCACAGACTGAGCAGGATTCCCGGTTTTATGCCATGTTCGCCAAAATTCCTGTCTTTGACCCTTCAACGCCTCAGGAAGCCAAGGAGATGATAAAAGATGCCTTCGAGCTTTCTGAAGAGTTCCAAATTCCTGTACTTCTGCGTCCCACAATCAGGGTTTCCCATGCCAAACAGAATGTCCAGCTTCTTCCCCATCAAGTTCTTGAAAGAAAGGCTTGCTTCGAGAAGGATCCAGACCGATGGGCTGCAACTCCGAGACATAGGCTTAAACTTCATACCCAGCTGAATAACACCCTTGAAAAAATAAAAGAAAAATTCGAACAGGATACCGGATGGAATTATGAAGTGAAAGCATCTCAAGGCTCCAGTCTTGGAATCATCACTTGCAGTGCAAGCTTTGTGGCCTTGATGGATCTTATCGAGGAATTCAACCTGAAGGAGGTTCTGGATATCATGAAGATAGGTTCACCTTATCCGCTTCCTCAAAATAAGATTCGAGATTTTATTGACCGCCACGAGACAGTTTTGATACTCGAGGAGCCGGGATCGGTGATCGAGACTCAAATCATCGATAAAAACAAAGTCATGGGAAAGCTGACCGGTCACGTCCCTCTTCAGGGAGAACTCACACCTGAGGTTCTGCATGGTACACTGGCGAAAATATTAAGAGAACTCGGAATTTCCGAACTCAAAACGACCTCAGACCTGAAACTTGATCAACTTATCGAGGACCTCGATCTGCCTATCCGAAAGCCAACGCTGTGCGCGGGATGTCCTGAAAGAGCAGCGTTCTTTGCCATTAAGAGGGCTTTTCCCAAAGCCATCTATCCCAGCGATATCGGTTGCTACACACTCGGACTCAATCTGGGAGCCGTGGACACGGTTCTGGATATGGGGGCTGGGATCACCTTTGCCAGCGGATTCTATCAAGCCTATCATCAAGACGATTCCGATATTCCTATTATAGCCACCATGGGGGATTCCACTTTCTTTCATTCTGGGACAGCATCCCTTCTGAATGCTGTCTATAACAATGCCCGATTTATATTGGTCATCCTGGATAACGAAGTCACTGCTATGACAGGGATGCAGCCGACTCCGGGATCAGGGATGACTGCAGATGGAAGCGAGGGAGTGAAAATACCTCTAGAGGAACTGGTCACAGGGTGCGGGATCAGATGGATCAGGACCATAGATCCCTATGATGTGAAAGGATTGATTCAAATCCTAAAAGAAGGGAGAGATTACACCCAGGAGATTGATGGCGGAATCGCCGTGATTGTAGCCAGACATCCTTGTATCATCCGGTATCCCGAGGTCTGTCAGACAAATCGAATAGAAGTGGAGATAACCGATCAATGCAATGGGTGTATGTACTGTGTCGATTTTTTTGAATGCCCAGCACTCCGGCCGGATGAGAAAGAAGAAATTGTCGAAATAGATAGAACCCTCTGTATTGACTGTGGAGTGTGTATGCATGTGTGCCCAAGAGGTGCCATTGTCCGAACGAGTGAGAAAGGCGCGGAGTAAACAGAGTAAACAAGATATGTAATCGAACTAGATGACGATGAAAACACAGATTGTATTAGCGGGAGTCGGCGGACAGGGCGTGCTTTTTGCCTCCAGGATTTTTTCTGCGCTCGGATTGGAGTTGGGGTTGAATGTATTGGGATCCGAGACCCACGGCATGAGTCAGCGGGGTGGTTCGGTTGTGGCCCACCTGAAGCTGGGGGATTTTTATGGCCCCATCATCCGCACAGGTACAGCAGACATTCTTTATTCGTTCGAAGAGAAGGAAACTTACAAGACATTGAGATTTCTGAAGAACGGAGGTGTTTGTTTTACGAATCTCGAGGATCGGATACGATTCGACCAGAAGATCTTAAATCATTTGAAGAAGAAAAAGATCATATTCAAGGCATTCGATGCAAACAAGGAAGCCTTAAAAATAGGATCTGTAAGATCAGCCAATATTGCACTCATCGGTTATTCTGTGGGGACGGGACTTTCGCCTTTCAAACGTGATGATATGATCTCTGTACTGGGGAAGGTGAGCCGAGAAAACGATCTCAAGATGAATTTGAAGGCATTTGAAATGGGCTATCAGGAAGGGAAACTATGAATCTCTCTGCTGCTTGGTTTTGACATTTTCTTCGGCTTTTTTCATCAGCTCAAAAATCTGGACCAGCTTTGGTTGTGCGGGTTCATAAATAAGAGCAATTTCATCAGCCGTATAGTTCTGTCCGATAAACTCGTTGACCGGAATAATATTTTTCCAGCAATCGATAATTCTGGTGCAGGGCAGGCTTGCATTCATCCTCCGGCAGTACTCGAAAGGAACTTTGTGCCCTAATGGACTGCAGTATTGCTGAAGGCGATCATGGACATCGATTTTTTGATCTTTCATTTACCTTGTTTTCATTCTGGCTTGGGAAGTCCTTTCAATGCCTCCTGGAATTTTCTCAATTCCTCATCAGGAAGAGCATAATCGGATAACTCGCCAGCAAAATAGCTTTGATACCCTGAAAGGTCCAATAGCCCATGACCGCTGTAATTGAACAAAATGACTTTTTCTTTTCCTTCTTCTATTGCTTTTTTGGCCTCATCGATGACACAGGCTACGGCATGGCTCGTTTCAGGTGCGGTTATAGCGCCCTCTGTTTGGGCCCATAGAACAGCGGATTCGTAACATTTTAGCTGGTGAAAGGCGCGGGGTTTTAGCAGTCCTTCGACGACACCTTTGCTGACCAGCGGTGCCATTCCATGATAGCGAAGACCTCCTGCATGGATTGGAGGCGGAACGAAGGTATGGCCGAGGGAGTGCATCGGTAGCAGCGGCGTCATGCGAGCCGTATCCCCATGATCATAGGCAAAGGGAGCTCGAGTCAGCGTCGGACAGGCTTCAGGTTCTGTTGGGATGATGTCTATTTCTGATCCTTGGATCTTATCGTAGACAAACGGAAAAGCCAAACCAGCAAAATTGCTTCCGCCCCCTGCACAACCGATAACAACATCCGGTATTTTCTCACCTATTGACTCAAGCTGTTTTTTTGCTTCAAGACCTATGATTGTCTGGTGAAGGAGGACATGGTTCAGGACACTTCCAAGGGAATAGCGTGTTTTCCCTGTTTTATCCGTGACGGCGGCTTCGATCGCTTCGCTTATGGCTATTCCGAGGCTCCCGGAGGTATCAGGCATTTTTTCAAGGATGTCTCGTCCGGCCTTGGTTTCGGTGCTCGGACTGGAGACACAGTTTGCTCCCCAGGTCTGCATCATCACTTTACGATAGGGTTTCTGATCGAAACTGATCCTTACCATGAAGACTTTGCATTCCAGTCCGAGGAGGTTGCAGGCAAAAGCCAGAGCGCTTCCCCATTGTCCAGCCCCTGTTTCCGTCGTCAGGCGCTCGATCCCAGACTGCTTATTATACCATGCCTGAGCAACGGATGTGTTCGGCTTATGACTCCCAGGAGGGCTGAGACTCTCATCTTTATAATAGATGCGTGCAGGAGTTTTCAGATAGTTTTCTAGATAGACTGCTCGACGAAGAGGAGTCGGCCTCCAACGGTAAAGAATCTCGATCACCTCTTCTGGAATATCTATCCAGCGCTCTCGACTTACCTCCTGTTCTATCAGATTCATCGGGAAAACTGGGGCAAGCATATCCGGAGTAACTGGATTTCCGTCAGGGCCAAGTGGAGGGTTGAGCGGTGTGGGGAAATCTGAGGCTAAGTTGTACCACTGTCGAGGGATGTCCCTTTCTGAGAGATGGATTTTTTTTGTTGTCATTGTATTCTCTCCTTTCTCGTGAGATGGGATAAAATATAGATGATTTCGATATGCATTATAATTAGCTGGAGAATACAACGCATAAGATAGATGAGCCCTTTTTGAGACACTGGGAACCTTGGAGTCAGAGCATTTTGCATCTTAAATTGTTTACAAACATTTCAGCAAATTATAAAATTGCATTTCCTGAAAAGTCAATGGATTCTTAAAATGGCACTTCTTTTCGTCTTCGAAGATGATCGTTCCCACGCATTAATGAGAAGTTCAAGATAAGGAGGCACATAATGGCTTTCGACATTTTTGAAAGAAAGATCAGCAAGGTCGGGATTGTTGGTTCAGGCAATATCGGGCCAGATATTGCGCTTTATTTCAGTAAGGTCCTCCACACGCACGGGGTTCCCGTCGTGGTCGTGGATATCGCAGAAAGAGCATTGAAGTCAGGAGAGGCCCGTGTGAAAGGAAAGATTGGAAGAGGAGTCAAGACAGGCACTTTCAAGCAAGATGAGGCAGATGCGATGATATCCAATATCTTGTGGACGACGGATTACTCCCAGCTGAGTGGAGCTGACCTGGTGATTGAAGCGGCCACAGAAGACAAGGGCATCAAGCAGAAAATATTTTCCAGCCTGGAAAAAACCTGTCCCGAAACCACGATTTTCGCCTCCAATTCCTCCCATATGGAACCGGAAGCGATTTTTGAGCAAGTCAGTGAAAAAGAGAGGTGCCTGGTCATCCATTACTTTTTTCCTGCTGAGAGGAGTATCATTGTCGAGGTTGTCCCGGGAAGAGATACATCCGCCGAAGTGACGAGCTTTATAATGAAATTTTATGAGCAAATAGGAAAAGCCCCGATCAAGGTAAAAAGCCGGTTCGGCTATGCCATAGATCCCATATTCGAAGGGATTTTTCTGGCGGCTGTACTTATGGTTGAACAGGGCATGGGAACAGTCAAGCAGGTGGATGCCATGGTGCAGAAAGCCTTAGGACTGGGGGTAGGGCCTTTTACGGCAATGAATCTTACGGGAGGCAATCCGATCGTACAGCATGGAGCCGCTGAAATGCATGAGAAAATCATGCCATGGTTTCATTCCCCGCGCCTCCTTGAAAATCAGATTAGATTCGGAAAGCCTTGGGATACATCGTTTGTCGCAGATGAGGTGGCGTTTAACGAGAATGTTTTTCAGGAAGTATCCGATCAAATCAAAGGGGCTTACTTCGGTCTTGTTTGTGAAATTCTCGATTCCGGAATTTCCAGGGTCGGAGATTTGGAGATGGCTGTTGAGAGCGCGTTGGTCGTGAATCCTCCTTTCCAGATGATGAATCAAACGGGTGTGGATAAAGCACTTGAACTGGTCAAAAACTATGCCGAAAAATGGCCGGGTTTCAAGGTCTCTGATGTCTTGGTCAAACAGGCGGAATCAGGAAAGCCCTGGGATATACCGATGATTTTCCGTGAGGATAAAGGCGATATAGCTGTTGTCACCATCAGACGGCCAAAGACCTTGAATGCTCTGAACCGTGAGGTTATGAACCAGCTTCAGAAGATCTTTTCGGAAGTGAAAGAAGACGACCGTATCAAAGGCGCCGTTTTAACAGGCTTTGGAATCAAGGCCTTTGTTTCCGGCGCGGATATCCAAATGCTCGCTGGGATAAAGAATCCCGAAGAAGGAGAAAAAATCTCTCGAGAGGGTCAGGAGACATTGAATTTCATAGAAAACCTCGGAAAACCTGTAATCTGTGCCCTGAACGGCCTGGCTTTCGGGGGCGGCAACGAACTCGCCATGGCTTGTTCGGCGAGGATTGCCAAAAAGGGGCTGAAAATACTGGCAGGTCAGCCAGAGCCCAAGCTCGGTATCATCCCGGGCTATGGTGGCTCTCAGAGATTGCCCCGGATTGTGGGCCTTTCCCGAGCCTGGCCTCTCCTGCGTTCCGGAAATCCCATTTCTTCTGGAGAAGCGTTGCGAATAGGATTGGTGAGTGAAGAGGCAGAAGGAGATGTGGTCGATGAAGGCATTGCATTTGCCAAGAGAGTGATTTCAGGAGAGGTGCACCTGAACCCCATTCCAAAAGGTCCGATCGATATCCCGGATTCTCTTCCTGAAGTGGATATCGGTTCTCTGTCTCGAAAAACGGATGAGATCCTGAAAAAAGCTATCCTCGGGGGGGCAAAACTGACTCTGGAAGAGGGGCTCAAACATGAAGCCCGAATGTTCGGAGAGTGCGTGAAGACAAAGGATATGAGGATCGGAATGGGGAATTTCATGAAATTCGGGCCGAAGAAAGAGGCCAAGTTTGCTCATGCCTGAGTGGAAAGAGAAAAGCGGCATGAAGACTGCTATTGGAGGTTGAGATGATTTTAGAAAAAGCATATATTCCGTATGATGCCTACTGGAGTACACCATTCTGCAGATGGCAGGGAAGTTTCGCTCATCTGCATTCGATGGAATTTGCCGCGAAAATTTGCAGGGATGCTCTCCGGACTCGTGGGATATCTCCCAAGATATTTGATGAGCTTGTCCTGGGTATGACCATCCCCCAGAAAAGCAGCTTCTATGGGGCTCCCTGGGTAGCCGGTATGATCGGAACAAGTGGAGTGACGGGTCCGACGATAAGCCAGGCATGTGCCACCTCGGCTAAATGTGTCGCCTTTGCGGCCGAAGAGCTGGAACTTGAGAACTGTCAGAACATCCTTGTGGTGACCTGCGACAGAACGAGCAACGGTCCCCATGTATATTATCCTAATCCCTTGGGTGTTGGAGGCACGGGTGACAAAGAAGACTGGGTCTGGGATAACTTTGGCTATGATCCACATGCCAGGAATGCCATGATCGAGACAGCGGAAAATGTGGCCAAAGAAGAGGGGATCACCAAGGAAGAGCAGGATGAAGTCGCTTTCCTTCGCTTCAACCAGTATCATGAGGCGCTCAAGGAAAACAGCGCGTTTTTAAACCGGTTCATGGAGGTCCCTATCGAGGTCAAAGATCCCTCAGGACGCAAAACTGTGGCCACGGTCGAGGGGGACGAAGGAGTTTTTCCGACGACGGCTGATGCGCTGGCAAGACTGAGACCTGTACAGCCAAACGGAACGGTCACCTTCGGAACCCAGACCTATCCTGCAGATGGAAACGCCAGCATCGTCGTCACCACACAGGAGATGGCGAAAGAACTGAGCCGCGATCCAAACATAGAAATACGGATTCTCTCTTATGCTGAGGCCAGGGTAAAAAGAGGCTTTATGGCAAAGGCCGTCGTCCCTGCCGCTCAGGAAGCTCTTTCAAATGCAGGAATTGAGATCAGCGATATCAAGGCCATCAAAACACATACTCCATTTGCTGTCAATGATGTCTATTTTTGTCGAGAGATGGGGATTAAGCTCGATGAGATGAACAATTACGGATGCTCGCTTGTGTGGGGGCATCCTCAAGGACCTACAGGAGCTCGGCTGATTATCGAACTCATCGAGGAGCTTGTTCTTTTGGGAGGAGGATATGGGCTGTTCGATGGATGTGCAGCTGGAGATACCGCTGCTGCTGTGGTGGTGAAAGTCGGTGTGAAATAAAATTTCAGTTTCCGGCTACTGCTTCCAGTCTTTCCCTCAATGACTGGGTGAACTCAGCTTCCAGCTTTTTGGCTTTTGCCTTCAAGATCCTGTCGCCAAACATGGCCAGCTTCCCTACAATGTTCGCATTGCATCGGTAGGAGATTTCCACATCACCTCCTTCATTCTCTTTCAAATCTACGCTGGTTTTTTGGGTAAAACGACCGGCTTTGCCGATATCTTCTCCTTCTCCCTCCATCTCCACATGATTCGGCGGATCGAGTTTGGAGAGAATGTTTTTAAACTTGAACCTGACGGCAATCGGGCCAACTTTTTGCTTGACCTCACAGTCGTATGTTTTTTCATCGAGGCGCTCTATCTTTTCTGCTCCCGGGATGCACGAGCGCAATGTCTCAGGGTCCATCAAAGTATCCCACAGCATCTGGATAGAGGCTTTTATTGAGATCTTACCCTCTATGATCATATGTCCCTCCGTGGTTTCTTATGTCTCTCTCATTCCCGATCCACCTTTTTGGCCTCTCTTTCGAGGATCTCAGCCAAAGTCCTATAGCCTTGATTGCCGGGTTCCATGGTTTGGATGAGCAAGAGTTCGATAAAATTCACCCCCTTCGAATTGACCCAATCCTTATGGGATTGGTCACCCACACCAAACACATGACGGGCTAGTTCCATGGTGTCGGGCCAAATTTTTTCACACACAGGACACTGGTAGCTCAAGGCTAACCTCCTTTGTCATTTCTCCTTTTTCTGTTTCAAAGCATTGAGCACTTTTTCTGGTGTTATGGGAAGATTCTTGATACTGATGCCTGAAGCATGAAACACGGCATTGCCCAGCGCACCGGCCGTCGGATTGGTGAGGCCTTCTCCTGCCTCCTTTGCCCCGAAGGGCCCTTCAGGCTCGTAGGTTTCCACTTCCATCACCTTTGTCTCCGGCATCTCGGTCGCCCGCAGAAGCATATAGTCCACCAGATTAGGGTTTAAAATCTTTCCTTCATCCATAGGCAGATCTTCGGTGAAGCCGTACCCTGCTGCCATGGCTATGGCCCCTTCGAGCTGCCCTTCGACTCCCAGCGGATTGATCACCTGTCCGCAGTCATGAGCAGTCACACAATTCCTGAGCGTTATTTTTCCTGTATCAGGATCCACTTCGGCCTCAACTGCCTGGACGCCAAAGCTGTAGGCGGGAGAGATCATTCCCTTTCGGTGAGGAGTATAGTGCCCTCTGGCGATAATCGGCTGTCCTTCCTTTCCACGGATGACTTCTTTGATGACGTCGTAATAGGAAAGCCCTCTCTCCGGGCGTGCGATGATGTGGATCCAACCCTCTTTGATGTCCATATCATAGACGATATTCGGCGATAATTTCGCCGCAGCGAACTCGAGAATTTGCTGTTTAGCCTTGGAGGCGGCCATCTTGACCGCATTTCCCTGCATCAGTGTTTCACGGCTTCCCCATGCGCCCAGATCCACCGGACAGTTTTCGGTATCCCCCATATGAAGCCGAATATCCTCGAATTTCACGCCTAATTCCTCGGCACAGATCAGGGCCATTGTGGTGTTGGAGCCTTGACCCATATCCTGAGACCCGACGTACAGGTCAACCTTTCCGTCGATGTTGATTTGAACAACGGCAGAGGAAAAGGCATAGGGAGTATCGAACCAATTGAATATTCCCCCTGACATGAAGCCGTAGGCGGCAACGCCGATTCCTCTATTGGGAGGAAGTTTCCCTCGAGATTTGATCCATTCGTCTATCTTATCAAGACATTGGCCGAGGCCGCAGCTCTGGATGGTGGCCTGTCCGGGGACTTCATAGCCGGGATACATGGCATTCCTGCGCCGGATCTCTATCGGCTCGATTCCCAGTTCCTTTGCGATGAGGTCTATCTGAGTTTCTGCACAGAAAGTGGCCTGGGGAGCTCCGAATCCCCGCATCGCAGAAGTGGGTGCAGTATTGGTATAAACCCGGTAGCCGTCATATCGATAATTTGGCCACACATAGGGAAAAGATTGGAAAAAGCCTGTGAGATAGAGAGCTGTTGCTCCCATAGCCGTATAGGCACCGCCTTCAGTGAATACACGCGCTTCTTTGGCCAAAAAAGTCCCGTCCTTTTTGACTCCACTCCGGACATAATAGAACATGGGTGTCCGCCTCTTGGTGGCGGTGAACTCCTCTTCGCGGGTGAGCACGATTTTCACCGGCTGGCAGAGCTTCATGGAGAGAAGCGAACTGCAGAACTGAGCAGAATCCAGCTCGAATTTGCTCCCGAAACCCCCTCCGGTATACCTGGAAATCACCCTCACGTCGTTCTCCCTCAAGCCGAGGATCTCAGCAAGCAAGACTTTTATGTAATAGTGAGATTGGGTGGATGTATATACGATCAGTTTGCCGTCTGAGGTATAGTCGGCAACTGCACAGTGTGTTTCCATACACACATGGGCTTGAGAAGAGCACCTGAACCAATCCTCTCGGACATAGTCCGCTTTCTTAAATCCCTCATCCACATCACCCCATTCGATATGTCGGGTGACGTTGATGTTCCTTTCGGCATGTTCATGGAGCTGCGGGCCTCCTTCTTTAATTGCTTCAAGCGGTTCGAAAACGCCGGGCAGGGGCTTGTATTCCACCTCGATCAGATCGAGTGCTTCCTCGGCTGAATCCTCATCTATAGCCGCTACCGCTGCCACAGGTTCGCCGATATAGCGGACCTTTTCCCTTGCCAGGATTTCTTCATCGCAGAGTTCTTTGAAGCGCCTCCATATTCCCTGTTTAAAGCCCAGAGTGTCTTTTCCGGTTAAGACGGCCTTGACACCTTTCTTGCGTTCTGCCTTTGTGCTGTCGATCGCGAGGATTTCCGCATGCGGATAAGGGCTTCGCAGGATTTTTCCATGCAGCATTCGAGGAAGTGTGATGTCGAATGTGTACTTCGCCCGTCCGGTGATTTTAGCGATTCCATCGATGTTGTGAACAGGTGTATTGATGACGGCGTGTTTTTTCATCGCTTCTCCTTGTACTTGCCTTCAACTACGGCTTTCATGGCTCGAAGAATGCTGTTGTAACCCGTACAGCGGCAGATGTTTCCCTGGATCCCTTCATTTATGTCTTTGGGGGCAGGATTCTCCTTCAGGAACGCCGTGGCCGACATCAACATTCCGGACGTACAAAAGCCGCATTGAAAGGCACCGTGATCCAGAAAAGACCTTTGGAGGGGCGTGAGTTTCGCTCCGTCTGCAAGACCTTCAACCGTTATTACCTCAGCACCATCGGCCTGTACAGCCAGAATCGAACAGGATTTAACCGCGGCTCCGTCCAGAAGTACCGTGCATGCCCCGCAAGCGCCTGTGTTACAGCCCCTTTTGGTTCCCGTCAGATCCAACCCATCTCTCAGAACTTCCACCAGAAGTTTCTTCGGATGGATGTGAATCTCGCAGTATTCCCCGTTGACTGTTAGGTGCAGCAGCTTTTTATTCATGTGAGAATACCTCCCAGTTAGCCGGATGTTTTAGCTTGTTCCCAGGCCTTCTTTGCAACCCTCTTTGTCAGCGTTTTGACCAGAATTCTTCGGTATGTTTCAGTGGCATGAATATCGCTGACAGGATCGCATTCTTCCGATGCCTTTTTGCCCACGCGTTCGAGCAGTTTTGTATCGAATTTTTCACCAATGAACAAACGTTCTGCCTGCTTTGCCCGGAGGGGAATCGCAGCAGCCGCGCCCAGAACAATTCGAGCTCCTTTACACCTCTCTCCGTCTTCGTCCATAGTGATCGATACAGCAGCAGAGACAATTCCTTGATGGTTTTTGATGATGTTGAACTTTTGGTAGGCTAGAGATGTCTTTTGAGGCAACACGGGAATCTGGACTTCAATCAGGAGTTCTCCTTCCTCGAGTGCTGTCTCGAAGATGTCGACGAAGAAATCTTCCAAGGGCAGGATGCGTTCTTTCTCAGCGCTTGCCATTCTCACCGTCGCGTTCGAGGCGATAAGAATGGGAGCCGGATCGCCTGCCGGATCTCCGTGAGCCAGGTTCCCTCCGATGGTGCCCCAGTTTCTTGTTTGAATAGATGCCAGGTTCTTTTCCATCGCTGCCAGCACTGGAAAGTGTTTTTTAATGACCGGGGATTTTTCAATTTTTCTGTGTGTGGTCGCGGCACCGATCTTCAAACCTGATTTTGGGTGATATTCAATGTAATCCAGTTCTTCAACGCTTTTAATATCGATGAGATTCTCGGGAGCCACCAATCCCTGGCGCATCAGGATGAGGAGGGATTGGCCGCCGCATATGATCTTATAGTCTTCCTTGTGCTTTTCGAGCAGGCTGAGAGCTTCTTCGATTGATGAGGCACGCCGGTAGTTGAAATTGCGTATCATTTCTTTTCCCTTTCCACGAATTCATCGAAAGCGAGCCATTTGGGACTGGGTGGGATTGACGAAGGCATTTCAAACGTCGGATGAGGTTCTGTCTGCCAGAATCTCGATTCGACTTTTTTGTGGGAATTTCCCAGATACCCGCGATATTTGGTATAAAAACACAAGAAATAATGTCTTCCCCGGTACTGAGGACACTCCTGACATGGCTTGTTCGAAAAAGGACAGAGCATTTTTGTTTTCGCCATAGACCGCTCTCCTTAAAGACAAAAACGAGCTAAGGGATTTATCATCTGATTGATAACACTCACTGTTCGTGCATAGGCAAGATAATCAAAAGAACAGAATTTTGTCAAGAAAAACCAGGGAAGACAAGCGGCTGCCGACGAACATTTATGAAATAAATAGCGTTATCTGAATGGAGATCTGAATCTTATTTTCTTTTGAGACTTGACATTTAGGTCTAACTGAACTAATCTCAAAGGCTCTTATAGGAGTGTTATAAGAGTGTTAAATAAGGGTATTAAAAGTGTACACTATTTAAGCTTCGCATTTTTTTTGGTGGTACTTTCCCTTTTCCTGAACATGAAGGTTCATGCAGAAGCGCAGGGGTGGTTCAACAACTCACTCAATATAACAATTGACAATAAATTCTCACTCGTGACAAAAAGCCAGATCCGAACTCATGATATCTCTTTTCAAGACCCATTCGTTTACATCCTGGAAGGGGGCGTTGGATATAAGCTGCCGAAAAATTTCCATCTGGCTGCTTACTACAGAAGACAGACATCAAAGTCTGGAAATCTTCAAGTTAATGAGAATCGTTTCACTCTGGAAGCTGGATGGAAGAAAAAACTGGGCAAGACCTTATCTTTCGACTGGCGTTTCAAGACAGAGAGGAGAATCTTCGAGCAAAATGCGGATGTGAATCATTTCCGGTTTCGGCTCTATGTCAGATTTACAGTAAATGTCAAATTAGGTGAGCTAAATCTGAAGCCTTTCATCGCGGAAGAACCTTTTTGGGACACAAAGTCCAATGCTTTCAATCAAAACCGTTTTTATTTAGGGACGGCTGTCCCGCTCAGCGAGAAGGTGGAGTTTATCCTCGGCTATCTCAGGCAGGACCTTAGATCCAGGGCGCCTAATCATATACTATACACAGGGTTTAACCTCAGATTCTGAATATTTAGGTGCAGAAAAAATTAAGGATGCCTTTGATTCCCATCGGCCTTTTGTTTTTGTAACGCTTTGAGTACCTTTTCTGGAGTGATGGGCAGATCGCGGATCCGGACTCCGACTGCATTGTAGATGGCGTTTGCGATGGCAGGCGCTGTTGGTACGAGGCCAGGTTCAGCGACTCCTTTGGCACCAAAGGGGCCAAATCTGTCATCGGTTTCGATGAATTCGAGTTCGATGGGAAAGTCCATCTCATGAGTTCTCGGAATCTTGTAGTCGCTGAAATTCGGGTTATGTATTTTTCCCTCTTCGGATTTCAGTTCTTCGTACAGAGCATAGCCAATCCCCTGTGCCAATGCTCCGTAAATCTGTCCCTTGAGTCCCGGAGGATTGAGTACCTTCCCCACATCATGAGCCGCCACCATCCTGAGAATCTTGACCTCACCGGTTTCAGTATCTACCTCCACTTCTGCTCCCTGAGTTCCAAAAGCATATGTCGCAGAAATGTTGCCGAATCCCTTCTCGAAGTCAGGAAGTTCGTTGGGAGGATCATAAAAGACTTCGATGGTCAACATTTGGCCCTGTTGTCGAAAATGAGCGGCCCTGAGTAACCTTGCCAGTTCTAATCGGAGCCAGGGTTCAGGAGGTCCATCTTTGATAAATAGACATCCGTCTCGTAGCTCGAGACGCTCCCTTTTTGCTGTCTGTTCGATATCGAAATCGGGAGGAGAGTAGTCTGGATTTTTTTTCTTGAATTTTTCAAGGTTCCTCCTAACTTCGGACGGGAACAGTTCTTCAGCCAGCTCAAAGATTTTGTTGCGCAGCTTATTCGCAGCGAGGATGGCCGTATTTCCTGCCATAAAAGCCCCGCGGCTGGCATGGGTTCCCACATCCCAAGGACAGGTCCCTGTATCTGTGGGATTGATGAAGACTTTTTCGCGCCTGACGCCTAGAGCTTCGGCAATAGCCATGGTCAAAACGGAATGCAGTCCTTGGCCCATCTCCACTCCACCATGGTATGCATAGACATTTCCGAAGTCGTCCAGCTTCAGTATCAGCCCGCTGGCATCTGACCGGTAGATGCGTCCCCCTCCTCCCACATGAATCAGAGAAGCAATGCCCACGCCTCGATGTCTGCCTCTTTTATGCCCGCTCTTCCACTGGAGCTTCTGAGCCACGGTTTCCAGGCATTCTTTCAGTCCGCATGTGCTGATTTTCAGTCCCATGGGAGTGATTTCATCGGGTCGGTTGCGGTTGAGCATCCGGAAATCAAAGGGATCGAATCCTGCTTCCTCGGCCAGTTCATCCATGCTGCTTTCCAGGGCCCAGGTGAGCTCGGGATTGCCGTAGCCCCGCATGGCCTGGCAGTAGGTGTTGTTTGTATAAACAAGTTTGGCATCGAAGAGGATATTGGGAACGCGGTAAAGCGAAGTGGCCGGCATCATCATGACGGAAGGATAGGTAGCGCCCCATGATGTGTAGGCGCCGTTGTCCTGGAGCACATGGACCTCGCGAAAGACAAGGCTGCCATTCTGATCACAACCCTGGACGATACGCGATCGAGAAGACTGCCGGGGGGAAAGATAAGAGAATTCTTCTTTTCGGCTGTAGACGATCTTGACCGGCAGACCTGTCTGATAGGCGAGAAGGATGGCTATGTATTCATAGGCATGGGTGTCGAGGCCTGTTCCGAATCCACCTCCCAGGGCCGGGACGATAATCCTTGTGTTTTTGTTTTTCAATCCCATGTCGGCCAGAGCCCGGTTGAAATCGCGCTGCGCCAGAAATGGAATCTGGGTTTTGGCCCAAAGGGTGAGATGGTTGTTCATGTCGAACTCGGCGATACATCCGGCGGTCCCCATGCAGCATTGTTGTATCAGAGGAGTGGTGTACTCTCCTTCCACCGCATACTTTGCCGCCCGCTTGCCCGTTTCAAGATCGCCAGATTCATGATGAAACTTGAGAGGAAGATAATTATTGCTTCTGGGCCGGCCCTGGGGATCGGCTTCATGGATGAGAGGAGCTCCTTCCCTCATAGCCTCGTGAGGGGAGAAGACACCGGGAAGTGGATCATATTCGACGCGGATGAGACCGACGGCCTCTTCGGCGATGTCAGAGTCGATAGCAGCCACAGCGGCCACTTCATCTCTGTACTGGCGCACCTTGCCTTTTTTCAGAGCATAATTATCGCGGAGAAAACCAAAGCGAATTTCAGGAGTGTTGTCAGCAGTGATGACAGCCCTGACTCCAGGAAGACGTTCAGCCCTAGAGGTGTCGATATGTTTGATTCGAGCGTGAGGGTAATCGCTGAACTTGATCTTCCCATACAGCATGCCCGGCCGTTGGAGATCGTGAATGTAAAGGGCTCTTCCCGCCGCCTTATCTGGCCCGTCTGTCCTGCATACTTCCTTTCCAATGTATCGGAAATCTTTCATCTTTTTCCCTTAAGCTGAGCTGCGGCCTGTTTTACTGCCTCCATAATCTGTACATATCCTGTGCAGCGGCAGAGGTTGCCTGAGAGGGCATCTCTGATTTCCCCCTCGGATGGTTCTGGATTGGAATCGAGCAGAGCTTTAGCCGCGAGGATCATTCCAGGGGTACAGAATCCGCACTGGATTGCTCCATTGGCTACAAAGGCTTCCTGGATAACGGATAGTCTATTTTTCGGACCCATTAGTCCCTCGATAGTGGTCACCCGTTTTCCGACGGCCTCAAAAGCAGGATACAGACAGGAATTTATGGGACGTCCATCAACGATAACCGTGCAGGCTCCACACTCTCCCTCTCCGCAACCTTCTTTGGTTCCTGTCATTCGCAGCGGCCCCCGCAGGACGTCCAGAAGAAACTGTTGGCTTTCTGCAGTCACCTCGATTGGCGAACCGTTCAGTGTGAAGGTGATCTTCCTTTTCATGTTCGCTCCCTGTGCTTGAACTCCTTTTCCATCAGTTTCTCGAGCGCTCGCTTCACCAGTAAACCTACCAGATGGCGCCTGTATTCTGCTGTGGAGCGGACGTCGGTGATAGGAGATACACTCTTGGCTGCCTGTTGCTGTGCCTTGGTTAAGAGTTGAAGGGTAATGTTGGCTCCTTCCAAGAGCGCTTCTACTTCCAGAAGTCGCATGGGTGTGGGTGCAACAGAACCGGCAGCGATGCATGCCTTAAGACATTTATTTCCCTCAGCCTGAATCTGGACGGCGACGCTTGCCACGGCCAGATCCATTCCTGTCCTTCCTTTCTTCAGGAAGATTGCTCGAGTGTTTGGCTCAGGAGGCTCCAGCAGGATGTCGGTTAAAATTTCCTCTGGTAAAAGACATGTCTCACCGGATCCCAGAAAAAAATTTTCGAGCGGAAGATCCCGGCTTTTTTGAGGGCTCTTAAGCCTGACTTTGCTCCCGAGTACAAGAAGCGGCGGTGCCATATCGGCGGCAGGAGAGCCATTGCAGAGATTTCCTCCGATGGTGGCCATGTTTCGGATTTGGACGCTTCCCATCGAATGGGCGGCCTGGAAAAGAACAGGAAATTTTTCAAAAAGCAAGGTGTTTTTTAGAATATCACTGATAGGGGTCATGGCTCCTATCCGAATGGTGTTGCCATTTTCAATTCCTGAAAGTCCTGAAATAGAGCGAAGAGAAATGATGGCGCGCGGGTGGAGTTCTTTTCTTTTTATGCGGACCATCAAGTCTGTTCCCCCGGATATATAAAAAGAGTCGGAAATTCTTTTTTTCAGCCGGAATGCCTCATGTAAAGTCTTCGGCCGATAATAGCCAAATGGGATCATGCCACCACTCCACGGTCTCTGAGTTCTGCAATCTCGTCTGCATGGAGACCCGCTTCTTTGAGGATGGCATCTGTATGCTCCCCATAGGCGGGTGCGAAGGCCAGTCTTTTCTGGCACTGTTCCAAATGTTCTGTGGGAACAGCAGGAGGCGGCAAACGCACTGATTTCCCCCCGGGGGTCACCGTCCTCAGGGCAGAGGCTTTGAATACGGGAAGGTTGGGGATTTCCTCGATGGGTGTTATGGGAGAATGGGGAATAGCGGCTTCTGATAAGACTTGGGAAATTTTTGCAGAGGTATGTCTGCGCGTGATAGCCTCTATGGCTTGATGAAGCTCTGATTTGTTTTCCCTGCGGCCCTCGTTCGTAGCAAACCGATCGTGGCCCAGGGAGGCGAACAGAGAATTTTTAACGAGCCTGTTCCATTGGGCATCGCTTCCGATTGCTATATAGATGAAGCCGTCTTGAGTGCGGTAGGCATTGACAGGAATAAATTGGCGGTGTTCATTGCCCGAACGTTTCAGCTCAGAAGGAGGAGAGCCCATATCGAGCATAGGCACAAAGGTTTGAAGCCAAGAAAGGGCTGCTTGTGCCATCGAGATATCGATGATTTTTCCCTTGCCGGTTTCATTGCGCTCCAAGAGGGCCAGGATAATCTGAACGAAGGCCTCATCTCCCGCTTTGAGGTCCACTAGAGGAGGTCCGCACTGCAAAGGCGGCCCATCGGGATAGCCTGTGAGGTCCATGTATCCACACAATGCCTGCATTACAGGATCATAACCGGGTACGTCCGGATAAGCCAGACCCATCGCCGAGATGCAGCACCAGATAAGGTCTTTTTTGTTTCGGAACAAAGTTTCGTGATCGATTCCCAATTTTTTATGCCGGGCAGGCATAGTGTTGGTACAGAACACATCCACTTTGAGCTCATCGATGAGACGCTTTAATAACGCCTGACCGTCCCGTCTTTTAAGGTCGATGGAGATAGCCTCCTTTCCGACATTGGGCGCTACAAAATAGCTGTGCCGGTCCTCCCCGGCAACCGGGCGGCCGATATACCGGTTGGGGTCGCCTTTTGATTTTCGACCAGGTACCGGAGTGGGCTCCAGTTTGATCACACGCCAGCCCATGTGAACGAAGCGGAGGGTTGCGTATGTCAAAGTCAGTGCTTGCTCGACACTGATGATGGTTTGAGGTTTCAAGATGCCAAATTTATAACTTATGGAAAAATTGATGTCAAGCTGGCTCTATTCCTTGCAAATTGGAAACTTTTCGTATAATCTTTTTTGCGCAACATGGTTGTTCGAACCGCTAAATCGGCTTATCAGGCTATCGGGAAGGAGGATTGAATGCTGCCAGGCGTCAGAAAGTTTCCCCATATCTTCAGCCCGGTTCAGGTCGGCAAATTGTGGGCAAAAAACCGGATCAAATATGCCTCCACGGAAACCAATTACAACTACAGCGACGGGTTTGTGTCTGACAAGGAACTTGCCTACATCGAAGCGCACGCTCGTGGGGGAGCAGGAATCGTGACTACCCAGGGAGCCTACACGGATCCAAGGGGCGAGGGCCAGGGTTATGTGGGGATGATGGGAATTTGGGACGATAAATTTATTCCCGGATTGAAGAAGATGGCCGATGTGATCCATTCAGGAGATGCCTTAGCCTGTCTTCAATTGATGCATTGTGGCCGGGTGGGAGGGATCAACCTCGATTATACAGTCGGCCCTTCGGCTATACCGCAGAGGCTGCGCCGCTTCCGGCCTCAAAGAAAAATGAGTATCCCTGAAATAGAGGAGTGCATACAGGAGCATGTCGACGGAGCCCGCAGAGCCGTGGAATCCGGATATGACATCATCGAGATATCAGGGATCGTAGGATACCTTATCTCGAACTTCATCTCCAAATACACAAACTGGCGAAGCGATGCATACGGCGGGGACATTCGGGGAAGGTGCACATTTATGAGAAAGATTATAGAGGGAATAAGGCAGGAGATAGGGCCAGATATCCCTATAGGCATACGCCTCTGCGGCTGGGAAATGCTGGATGACCGGGAAGGAAATACCGAAGAGGAGAGTATGGAGTCGATCAAAACAGCCGAAGCAGCCGGATGTGACTATATCAGCGTGACGGTGGGATGGCAGGAATCTTTGGGTTCTGTGATCTCTCGGGATATTCCCATGGGAAAATGGCTGTATGTCGCAGGACGGACAAAAAAGGAGGTCAACATCCCTGTCAGCATGGCCTATAGACTTTTTGTTCCCGATATACCGGAGAAAGCCATTGCCGAAGGGAAACTCGATATCTGGGAGATGTGCCGCCCGATGATCGCAGATCCGGCTCTTCCGAAGAAAATCATGTGGGACAAACAGGAGGATATCATTCCCTGTGTTGCCTGTCAGGTTTGTCTAGCCCGGCTTTTCCGCGATGCTCCGATGAGCTGCACGGTCCGACCTTCTTGCGGCCATGAAGGAGAGAGGGAATGGGGTTACTATGGATTCCCGAAGACAGATGTGAAAAGGAGGATATTGATTGCAGGCGCAGGCATCGCAGGGCTGCAGTGTGCCCGTATTGCTGCTGAGAAGGGACACGATGTGACCATCTATGAAAAGACCGGCCATATCGGAGGTCAATGGTATTATGCTTCGAGAAATCCCTGGGGTGAGGATTCCGGTCGATACTGGGATGATGAAGAATTCATGAGATGGGTGAACCACATGAAGTCCCAGTGCGATAAATTCGGCGTGACATTCGTGCTCAATACCCCGGTGACCAAAGAGCTCCTCGAAAAAGAAACGCCGGACTCTCTGGTCATTGCCACAGGAGCTCTACCCGAAGTTCCAGAGATTCCGGGAGCAGATAAACCACATGTGGTGAGCATGTTCGATGTGTTCACAGGGAAAGCAAAGCTCGGTAAAAATGTGGTTATTCTAGGAGGATCCGGTGCGGCCATTTCGCTTGCTCTCTGTGTGATCGAAGCATTCGAAAAGGATGGAGTGAAGGATTTTCAATTAGCCATGATTGATCCGGCTGCCCGTTTCGGCCTGGATGTGAATCCCTCTTACATCTGGAGGTATCGGCTCAGGCTCAAGAAGGCAGATGTCCAACAGCTGACTTACGGAAAGGTTAAACAGATTACCGATAAAAGTGTTGTGGCAGACTGGACAATCAGGGATAGAAAAACTAAAGAAAAACAGGAATTTAAAAACCAATCCGTTCCCGCCGACACGGTCATACTTGCACGCCTTGTGCCTAATACAGGATTAGGCTACGGTTCTTTCAAAGGCGATACCGCTATGATCGGAGATTGTGTTTGGGTGAGGAGGGGATTCGATGCCATTCAAGATGGGTACAGACTGGGCATGCGATTTTAAGACCCTGAATTATTTAGGTAAATAATTCAAGTTGAGAAAGGAGATTTAGATGATATTGCCAAAAATATCCAGTGCGCGGCCTCACATTCCAGGCACCAAAATGAGTGTGTACCCCCACTCTGGATCCAGTCATGCGGGATTGTATCCCTGGATAGATGCCTTTAGATGTACGGGCTGCGGCGCCTGTGTGCGGGCATGCCCACCGGATATCATCGGACTGCACAAGGGAAAAGCAGCGATCATTCTTGACCTTTGTCAGCAGTGTGGAGAATGTTTCGAGGCGTGTCCGGTCGAGGGCGCGATACTGTTCAAGCTCCCTCCAGGTTCTCCTGAGACAGGGAACACGCCCTATTTTTCCAAGATCTGAAACTGAGGATTTTTGCGGGGTGACGATTATCAACTTTACAAGGGAGAAATGAAATGCCAGAAAAATTGAAAGCGAATTATGTGGATCATATCTGTATTGCGGTCAACGATGTCAAAAAAGCGGAAAAAGACTATGTCGATGCATTCGGATGGGATGTTGCTTACCGGTATGTCGACGAGCCGGAAAAAATCCGGGTGTCCGGCTTTATGGTGGGACCTACTGCCATTGAAATAATGGAAGATCTCGACGGCACAGGTGAGGTGGCAAAATTTATCAAGAGGGCCGGGGAAGGCGTGATGCTCATAAGCTACAACGTGGACAATTGCGAGGACTCACTCGAGATTCTGAAAAAAAATAAGGTGAGATTGATTGACCAAAAGCCCAGATTTTTTGCCGAATACAAAAGGAATTTCGCCTTCATACACCCGGCGGCCACTCACGGGGTTTTGACGGAAATTATCGACGGCAAATATTGACCTGTTTATTTATAAAAAATGCTTTTACTTTTTGTTCTAAAAGCAACATCAGGAAATTATCCTGATATTGCCAAAATTTCTGAAAAGTATTTTTTCAGGAATAATCCTTTTATTTCAACAAGCATTTTTTACCCTTCGGGCGAGCAAATCTTGCCAGGTAGGTTGGGACGGCATCGGCATCGTTGTATCCCGGGGTAGGTTGGGACGGTTCGCGGTAGTCCACTCCCGACCCGACCTACCAAGCTCCAGGGGCCACTTCCTCGCCGGAGCAGCAATCTTTGCTCGTGGATAAACAGATGTTAGGTTATGATATGATGAGTTTAAAAACATCATCGGAGGAAAAAAGAATCAGAATCCTGATAGGAAAACCTGGCCTCGATGGACATGACGTGGGAGCGAAAGTGGTCGCTCTCGCCTTGAAAGATGCAGGAATGGAAGTCATCTATACCGGTCTCCACCGGTCCATAGAGGAAATCATAAAAACAGCACTGGAGGAGGACGTCGATGTGATCGGCATGTCTATCTATTCCGGGGCCCATCTTTCCTTGAGTAAAAAATTGATGGATGGATTGGAAAAGAAGGGAATCAAAGATAAGCTGGTACTGATCGGCGGGAATATTCCAAAAAAAGACATCCCAACGCTCGAGCAATATGGAATCGACGGCGTCTTCTCTGTAGGCTCAAAACTGGATGCGATCGTACGATTCGTAAAGACAAAGATCAGAGAATGAAATGAAAAAAAAGGACACAGAAGAACTTGAGGAGGTCATTCTGGAGTCTGGAATAAAAGTCAAGCCGGTCCACGGGCCTGAGGATATTCAAGACCTGAATTTTGATGAAAAGATAGGTCAACCAGGTGCCTACCCCTTCACAAGAGGCATCCATCCCGAGATGTACAGAAAACGTCCTTGGACTATGCGGCAGTATTCTGGATTTGGCACCCCAAAGGAAACAAATGAGAGATTCAAATGGCTCTTGGAGCAGGGCCAAACTGCGCTCAATGTGGCGTTCGATTTGCCAACCCAGCTTGGATTGGATTCAGACCATCCGTTCGCCGAAGAAGAAGTCGGCCGAGTAGGGATGGCCATAGATACGCTCGAAGATTTAGAAGAAGCTTTCGAAGACATCCCCATCGAAAGGATCAGCACTTCGTTAACCATCAATCCTGTAGCATCTGTTCTCTTGGCCATGTATCTTGCGGTGGCTGAGAAGCAGGGCATATCCTGGGACCAGGTGAGAGGCACGACTCAAAATGATATCCTGAAAGAGTTCATAGGAAGAGGAACCTGGATTTTTCCGGTGGAGCCTTCGATCCGCCTGATCGGCGATATGGTCGAATTCTGTTCCCAAAACGTTCCCAAATTCAATCCCTTCAGCGTTTGTGGCTATCATATCAGAGAATCCGGGGCTACTCCGGTCCAGGAGATGGCCTATGCCTTCCAGATCGCTATTACATACATCCAGGAGGTCATCAAACGGGGTTTGCACATCGATGATTTTGCCGGAAGAATTGCCTTCAACTTCGATATTCACGGGAATCTATGGGAACAGGTGGCGAAGTTCAGGGCAGGAAGAAGACTCTGGGCGGGGATCATAAAGGAACGGTTTGGCGCCCAGAATCCCCGTTCCATGACGTTGAGAATGATCGCAGGAGGCGGTGGCGGTGGTCTCACCGTACAGCAGCCCGAAAACAATATCGTGAGAGGAGCTTATTATGCCTTGATCTCTGCGTTATCCGGAACCCAGACCATGGCACTCTGTTCCTATGACGAGGCCTATACCATACCTTCAAAAAAGGCTGCTCTGATCAGTTTGAGAACCATGCAGATTCTGGCAGATGAAATGGGGCTCAGAGACACCGTCGATCCCCTGGGAGGATCTTACTATATTGAATGGTTAACCAACGAGATGGAAAAAAAGATTGTGGAATGCATGGAAAGGGTGGAATCTCTGGGCGGGATGATCGTGGCTGTCCAGGAAGGGCGTATTCAGAGGGAAGTGAGTCATCAGGCTTACATAAGGGAAAAAAAGATTCAGTCGGGAGAAATTCCGAAGATCGGAGTGAATAAGTATGTCATGGAAGAAGAAGCAGCGGATGTTGAACTGCATCCTTTCAATCCCCAGGTTGCTCAGGAACAGAAAAGGAAATTGGAGAAAATAAAGGCACGAAGAGACGGAACGGAAGTAGAGAACGCATTGGCAGAATTGGAAAAAGCCGCTCGAGAAGAAAGCAATGTGATGCATCCTCTTTTAAAAGCCGTGAAGAGCTATGCGACCCTGGGAGAAATAACCGGAGTTTTTAGACGAATTTTTGGAGAATTCCAAGAACCCAAAGGCCTATGACTGAATACAAAATCGGAATAGACGTCGGGGGTACGTTCACAGATTTTTTGCTGACCTCGAACGAAGGGGATTCAGAAATATACAAAGTTTTGTCCACACCAGACGATCCCTCGATTGGATTGCTGAATGGTCTCTCTCGAATGGCGGAGGACCATCAGTCCACCTTGAGGGATTTTCTCAAAAAGGTCAAAACAATCGTACATGGAACGACTGTGACGACCAACGCTGTCTTGACCAGAAAAGGAGCCAAGACAGGGCTTCTTACTACCAAAGGCTTGAGAGATGCCCTCGAGATGCGAAGAGGGATCAGGGAAGAGCAGTATAACAACCGCTACACCAACGTCGATCCTCTGGTGCCGAGATGCTTGAGATTCCCCATCCAAGAGAGGGTCGATTACAAAGGCGATTCTATCACTGCGCTCAAAGAATCAGATGTATTTGACGCAGTAGAGCTCTTTAAAAAAGAGGGGATCGAAGCTATCGCTATCTGCTTCATGAATTCGTTCGCCAACGATATTCACGAGCGCAGTGCTGCAGAAATAATCAAGGAGGAATTGGGAATTGGGCGTAATGATTCAAGTCCCTATTTCACGGCCTCTGCCGAATTTCTGCCGAGCATCAGGTTCTACGATCGTGTTTCAACCACGGTGCTCAATTCATATGTGGGGCCCATCTTACGGCGTTATCTGACGAGCCTGGTCAAAAAATTGAAGGACATCGGATTTGAGGGGGTGCTGCTCATCATGCAGTCCAATGGAGGTGTCGTTTCTCCTCAGATCGCTATCGATAGGGCAGCGGTGACGCTCTTATCAGGTCCGGCCGCAGGTCCGGTTGCTGGGATTGAGTATACCTCTGTGCACGGCTACGACGACTGCATCACCATAGATATGGGGGGGACGAGCTTTGACGCGGCCCTCATAAAAGCAAGAACTCCTTTGATAACCACTGAAGGAGAACTCGATCGATTGAAAATCGCTCTCCCCATGCTGGGAATTGTAACCATCGGTGCGGGAGGAGGAAGTATCGGCTGGGTGGATGAAGGAGGCCTCTTGCGGATGGGGCCTCAGAGTGCCGGATCGAATCCAGGACCTGCCTGTTATGACTTGGGGGGAGAGCTGCCGACCTGTACGGATGCTGACTTGGTACTGGGCTATTTGGATAAAGATTTTTTTGCTGGAGGAAAAATTCCTCTGAGCTCTGAAAAGGCAGAAAAGGCCATTCGAGAAAAAATCGCTGCACCCCTGAACTTGGATGTGACAGAAGCTGCGGCTGGAATGTATCGTGTGATAAATGTCAATATGGCGACAGGAGTGCGTGAAGTCAGTGTAAAACGGGGGCACGATCCGAGAGAATTCCCTCTGGTCGTTGCAGGAGGAGCAGGGCCAGTTCATGCCTGCATGATCGGGCTGGAGCTCGAGATCCCTGTTATGATCATCCCTAAGGAGTCATCGATATTTTGTGCAGCCGGAATGTTGATGTCCGATTTGAAGCATGATTTTGTCAGGACTTATTCTACAGTTCTGTCGGAAATGGATGTGAAAAAATTTCAGACCTATTTTTTGGAAATGGAGGAAGAGGCAGTAAAGCTTCTTGAATCAGAGCAGATCCAGAGGGATGCTGTCCAGCACGTCTATTCTCTGGATATGAGATATATTAAGCAGTACCATGAGGTGAATGTGAAAATCACGAAACGAGACATCGAAAATGGGGATATCAGTCGCATGGAAGGCTTGTTTCACCCAGAACACAATCGACTGTATGGATATTCCCTGGAAGAACAGGGAACCCCGATCGAGCTCATCAACCTCAGGCTGTTGAGCAAAGGAAAAACTGTTAAGCCCGGTTTTAGACAGGAAGAATATGATGGGGAAGACCCTAGCAGGGCCCTTAAAAAGAGACGCAGCGTTTATCTTCCGCTTGAGAAAGCCTTCCGTGAAGTATCCGTTTATGACGGACATAAATTGAGATGCGGAAATAGGGTAGAGGGACCGGCCTTGATAGAACAAGTGAACACAACGACTTTCGTATCTCCCGAATACAGCGTTCTCTGCGACAGGTATGGAAGTTACACCATGTACTTGAAAGAGAGAGAAAAGGAAATCGAAGAAAAAATTGGCGGCTTTAAGAATGGCTGAAATAGATAAAATATTGGCATCGGTCTTCCAGAGAAGGTTCAAATCCATCACAGAAGAAATGAGTATCGTCATGACCAAAACAACCCGGTCGCCCATCCTCTGCGAAGCCAAGGACTTTGTCACCGGCCTTTATGATGGGCAAGGGAAAATGCTCGAGCAAACGGAAAATCTTCCTATTCTTTCTTTTTCCCTGGGACCTGTATGTGAGTATATCGTCGATTTTTTCGGGGAGGAAATCTATCCCGGAGACGTCATCTTTCATAATGATGTTTTTTCGATGGGCAACCAGAATAACGATGTGGCTGTGTATAAACCCATATTCTTCGAAAACAAGCTGATAGCCTGGGCAGCCGCAAAGGGACATCAAGCAGATATCGGAGGTGCCGTTCCGGGCGGGTATAATCCCAAGGCTACCGAGGTTTGGCAGGAAACACTCCGCATCCCCCCTGTTAAGGTTTATGAGCGCGGCAAATTGCGAAAGGATGTCTGGGACCTCATTTTCGCCAATATACGGTTCGATATGGTGGCTGCTGATATGAGAGCTCAAATTGGGTCATGTGTGGTGGGAGAGAGAGGAGTTTTGAAGCTAGTCGAGAAATACGGATTAGATGTCTTTGAATCCCATAAAGAATATCTGTTTGATTCTACCGAGAGAATGATGCGCTCGGAGATAGCGACCATACCCAACGGAGTCTATCACGGAGAAGCGACCGTCTATTTCGACGGTCGAACGCCCGGCTCAAGATATAAGATAAGAGTCAAAATTACCGTAAGGGATGAAGAAATCATCTTCGATTACTCCGATACAGATGCACAAACCGATGGATTTGTCAACGGCACTTTTACATCTTCGGCCAGCGCCACACTCTTGACCTTTCTCCAGATGGTCAATCCGGATATGCCGCACAATGACGGGATGGTGAGGCCGGTGAATATTATCATTCCAGAAGGGACCATCCTCAATGCCCGGTATCCGGCCGCAACGACTTTCGGAAACCACCTCTGTCCTCCAAATGCAGATGCCATTATTCGCGCTTTATCGAAAGCCATACCGAAAAGAATCACCGCTGGATGGAACCAGCTATTGTGCTACCTTACCAGCGGTTATGATCCTCGCAAGAAAGACAATTATGTCGACATCGGATTTCTGGGATTGAAGGGTGGTTCAGGCGCCACCTTTGGTGTAGATGGCTACGACCATATCGGAATGATCGATGCCTCTGGAGGGGTGCTCGATCAAGATTATGAGATGTTCGAGCAGCAGACCCCGCATCTTTTGCTCAAGCACGAATACTGGTGTGATTCAGCCGGGGCCGGCCAATGGCGGGGTGGACTTGGGGTCGAGACAGAGTTCATAATCGGAGGCAGTAATACCAAAGTGGTAACTTTTGGAGACGGAGATGTAGAGCCTGCTTTTGGACTGTTTGAGGGAAAGAACGGGACTTTGAATGCGATTGAACTGCGCTATCCCGATGGAAAAGTCTATAAAACCACAAGCAAGGATTTGGTTGAAAACGTTCCCTCAGGAACCACCCTTTGCCAGCAGGCTGGGGGGGGAGGAGGATACGGAGATCCCTATAGCCGGTCTCCAGAACTGGTTGTGCAAGAAGTAAAAAACGGAATCATCAGCATCGAACGAGCAAAACAAGATTACGGAGTGATCATCGATTCGGGTACGCTGGAGTTGAATTTGGCGGAGACGGAAAGAATAAGAAAAAAATAAACACCCCGTCTTGAATTATTCAGGCTATTTTATCCTATGAAACCACATCAGCGGAAGCCAGAGCTGATGCCCATAAGGAATCTTTTTATGATTCACCAGAACTTCGGTGCCCTCCCACTCATGGACAAGGTTGAACAGCTTGAAAAGCTCTTCGACCTCTGCGGGTGTATAGGTAGCTGAATGACGGATCCACTCACCGCCCCCTTCTTCTTTGTAGGTGGGATTTCTTTTTGCCAGATCCACGGCCCTGGCATAGTTGGGGGAGATTTTGTAACCGAATTCAATGGTTATCTTGAACGTCTTCGCCTTGGTGCTGGGTTGGAGAATACTGTCAAGTTTTGCTTCGGACGCTTTATCCGTACCTGGATTCTTTTTCTCCGCCATTCTCTTTATCACCAGTCCTTCCGATTCTATATATGATATAGGCTGGAATTTGTCAACTTGAACCAGGCTAAATGATGAGCATGCAGTCGCCGTAGCTGTAGAACCTGTATCGATGGCGGATGGCTTCCTGATAGGCTTTTTTGATCAGGGCGAGACCCGTAAAAGCCGATACCAACATGAGTAGCGTGGAGCGTGGAAGATGAAAATTTGTCAGCAACCTATCCACAACCTTGAACTTATACCCAGGATAAATGAACAGGTTCGTTGAAAATTGTCCGGATCGTGTGATCCCGCCCTCGGCAGCACTTTCCAAAGCCCTTACCGATGTCGTTCCCACGGCAAGGACTGGTTTGTTTTTTTGTTTTCCTTGAGTAATCAGCTGTGCAGTTTTGGGAGGCACCGTGTATGTTTCCTCGAGCATACAGTGATCTTCGATTTTATCCGCTCTGACTGGATGGAAAGTGGCCAATCCCACATCCAGGAAGAGCTCACACACCGTAACTCCCTTTCTTTTGATCTTTTCAAGAATCCGAGGAGTGAAGTGCAGACCTGCTGTGGGGGCTGCAATCGATCCATCTTTTTTGGCAAAAACGGTCTGGTACCTTTCCAGATCCAGATGTCTGAATGCAGAGTCCATTTTTTTTCGCCGAATATAAGGGGGAAGGGGCGCGTATCCCTCTCTCTTTAACAGCACAACGATATCCCTGGAATGAAATTGAAGCCATCGCCTTCCTTCAGGCCCCATCTTTATGACCTGTCCTTCGTATCCCTTTGAAAAACGGAACCTATCCCCCAGCCTTGCTCTTTTGGCAGGGCGGCAGATCACTTCCCAAATCCCCGTTTCCTTTTCCTGGAGAAAGAGGAATTCGATCAATCGTCCATCATCCTTGAGACCCCAAATTTTTGCAGGTATGACTTTAGACGAGTTGAGAACCACAATGTCTTCTTTTTCGAGGAATTGGGGGAGCTCAAAAAAATGCGCATGGACGATTTCTCCCGTCTGCCTTTTCAACACCAGCATTCGTGATCGATCTCTTTGGGCATGAGGTGTCTGGGCTATGAGCTCGGAGGGGAGGGGGTAATCAAAATCAGATACAAACATACTGGTTTGGATACATATAGCTGAAGCTTATTTCTTAAAAAGCTTCCCCTGAGCCGGAGAATTAGAGGGAAGTCCAAGATGCTTGTGTGCTTTTTGTGTGACACGGCGCCCCCGAACGGTCCGCTCCAAAAAGCCAATCCTCATCAGAAAAGGTTCGTAGATGGACTCGATCGTATCCTTCTCTTCGTCTATGGCCGCAGCGATGGTGTTGATTCCAACAGGACCTCCCCCAAAGTTTTCGACAATTGTCAGTAGGATTTTGCGGTCGACGTCATCCAGACCAAGAGAGTCCACTTCCATCATATCCAGAGCTTTGGTGGCTTCCTTGGAGGTGATTTTACCATCAGAAATGACATCTGCATAATCCCTGACACGCCGCAGGAGCCGGTTAGCGACCCGGGGAGTTCCTCTGGCCCGGCTGGAAATGTGCCTCGCTCCTTTTTCATCGATGCTTACGTTGAGGATGGAAGCGGATCTCTTTATGATTTGTTCCAGATCCTTATCATCGTAGTAATCCAGCCGGTGAATGATGCCAAAACGTCCTCTCAGCGGTGCCGTGATGCGTCCTGCCCGGGTTGTGGCGCCGATAAGGGTGAATTTTTTGAGCTGGAGCTTATGACTTCTTGCCCCAGGCCCTTGTCCGATAACAATATCCAAGCGAAAGTCCTCCATGGCCGAGTACAAAATTTCCTCGACAGCCGGATGCAGACGATGGATCTCGTCAATGAACAGGATTTCTTTATGCTGCATGTTCGAGAGGATGGCAGATAAGTCTCCGGTTCTTTCGATTACGGGACCGGATGTAGGTTTGATGCCCACTCCCAGTTCTTTTGCCATTAGATAAGCAAGGCTCGTTTTCCCCAAACCCGGAGGGCCATAGAGGAGAACATGGTCGAGGGCATCGTCACGTTTGCGAGCTGCTTCTATAAAAATCTTTAAGTTTGTCTTTATCGTTTCCTGGCCGATAAATTCATCGAAGTTTCGTGGGCGGAGATTGTCTTCAAACTCAATGTCCTCCTTCGTTCGAACTGGATTCAGAACGTCAGTCATTCATATGCCTTTTGTCACTAATAGTAAAGATTAGCGAATGATTAGTAAAGTGTGAATGTTCCGCTGAGGTCAAATTTTTGCCAATCTCTTCAGGCTTTCCCGGAGAAGTTTTTCGAATCCTACTTCCAAAGAAAAGATCCGCATACATTCGTCGACGATTTTTTCCACTTCTCTTCTCTTGAATCCCAGATTCATGAGGGCTGATACCAGGTCTTCTTTTTCTTTGGAGCTGGAGGTTTCAAGGACTTTCTCTTTCAGGTCCAGCTTCTCCTGGAGTTCCAAAGCGATACGCATGGCCGTTTTTTTCCCGATTCCAGGGATGAGAGAGATCCGGGCGATGTCGCTTCTTCTGATAGCGTCCTCCAGATCTGAAGCCTCGATCCCTGAAAGAATATTCAGGGCAATCTTAGGGCCTATGCCCGAGATATTGATGAGTTTCAGGAAAAGCTCTCTTTCCTCTTCGGAGTGAAAGCCATACAAAGCGAGTGTGTTATCCGTCATATGTGTGTAAATATGAAGGGCGACGGTCTCGTTGAAATCTCCCAGCTTCAGGTAGGTCGACAGGGGAATCCAGGCACTATACCCGACTCCGCCGATTTCGAGGATGACCTGGTTGGGGGATTTTTGGATCACTTTCCCCTTCAAGTAAGCAATCATCGCACTCTCTATCTTCCAGGGCCTTTAATTTTTTGTTCAAATATTCTCGAGTTGAGATGGCAGTAGGCTGTAGCCAGTGCATCGGAGGCATCGGTGTCCAAATCGGATTCTTTGATATCGAGAAGGGTCCTTATCATTGTCTTTACCTGGTTCTTATCGGCTCGTCCATATCCCGTTACAGATTTTTTTATTTCCAGTGGAGAATATTCAAAAAGATCGCAGTCGTGGGAAGCTACTGCAACCAGGGCGGCTCCCCGAACTTGCCCCAAGGTGATAGCCGTTTTTATGTTTTGGGCGTAAAAGGGATTCTCTATGGCTACTTCCGTCGGTCTGTAAGCTTGAATGATTTTTTCCAGTTGACTTCTTATCAAGTTTATCTTGTGATGGAAGATAAGACGACGGGATGGTTTTATGACACCGTATTCCACAACCGAATAGCTGGTGTCGGAGTATTCGATGATGCCAAATCCTGTAGATTGCACGCTGGGATCGATACCGAGAACCCTCATGATTCGAGAAAAAATAAATGCCGATTTACTGAGGATAAACCCATAGCCGTTATCTCAGCTTGAATACTTTGCGATTTCTTCTTCATCAATATCAAAATTGGCCCACACATTCTGGACATCGTCATGGTCCTCGAGTTCCTCCATCAGCCGGAGGAGCTGCTGTGCCTGTTTTCCTTCCAGCTTCACATAATTTTGTGGGATTTGTCCCAGATTGGCGGCTTCGATTTCGATATCACTGTTTTTCAAAGCATCGACCACGGCTTCGTATGTATCAGGGGGTGTGAAGACCTCGTAGTTGCTACCGTCCTCTCTGAGATCTTCGGCTCCGGCCTCCAAGATGACATTGAGGAGATGATCTTCGGAAGCCTTGGATTTCTCCACTACTATGTATCCTTTTCGTTTGAACATCCAGGCCACACAACCGGATTCTCCTATATTCCCCCCATTTCTACTGAATATGTGCCGAAGTTCGGAAACGGTCCGGTTCTTATTGTCCGAAAGGACTTCGATGAGGATGGCTACTCCGCCTGGACCGTATCCTTCATAGGTGTATTCTTCGTAAGTCGTTCCTTCGAGCTGACCTGTACCTTTCATGATAGCTCTCTTGATGTTATCGGAAGGCATGTTCACAGCTTTTGCATCGGCAACCGCCTTTCTCAGTCTCGGGTTTGTCTCAGGATCTCCACCTCCCATACGGGCGGCCACGGCGAGTTCACGAATGATTTTGGTAAAGATTTTCCCCCTTTTGGCATCCTGGGCAGCTTTTTTATGCTTGATGGAATGCCATTTTGAATGCCCTGACATTTTGACTCCTCGTTTTCTGAATCAACTGAATTCTAACACAATCAATGAAATAATTAAAGTAGGGTGGACTGCATTAAAAATGCCTCCAGACAAGCGGGATATTGCAAAAAGAAGATGTGAGCCAAATATTTCGATCCATGCGCTTGACATACTATGAGGGGGTATAGTACAATAAAGTCGCGATAATTATCGAGGCTTTTCCGTTCATGAATGAAAATAAGACAAGGAGATGAGACTCTGATGCAAGGAGGTTTTGGAATGTTCGGAGGACTTATGTGGATTTTTTGGCTCGTTATTATCTTGGGCTCGGTCCTTCTGTTTAAATCGATTTTACCGCAGGACCGTTCCGATGCGCAAAAACCTGGAAAAGGCGCGATCGAGATTTTAAGAATGAGATATGCCCTAGGGAAGATCGATAAGAGGGAATATGAACGAATGAAAAAGGATATCTTATCATGAAAGAAGTTAAGTGCTGATCTGTACAGAAACTTTGGTGCAAACTAAGGAAAGGGCACATGATAAAAAATATAAGGAAATCTATAGATAGAGCAAAAATTTATTGAGAGGAGTTTGGTCATGAAATTAGTGAAAGCCTATATAAGAACATTCACGGCCGATAATGTTATCGATGCATTAAAAAGACTGAAGGCTCCCAGGCTGACCGCAATCGATGTGAAAGCTTTGGGCGATGAAATCGACCCGGATGATTTAAGAATTTCCACAGAATTGAGTTCAACCTATACCACGATGGTGAAGATAGAGTTGATTTGCACCGATGCCTGCGTGGAAAGAGTGAAAGAAACTATATTGGAACATGCCAGAACCGGTCATAAAGGAGATGGCCTGATTGCGGTTTCGCCTGTGGAAGAAGCCATAAGCATCAGAACCGGAAAAGATGGAGTGCTGCCCTTTGGCGACTGATCTTCTATTATAGATAACATTGAAGGAAAGAATCAATGAATGATCTGACAATGGATTCTTTAAGGAGGTGATGGATAATGAGTGAACCTCTCATCAAAAGGAGGAAATTGAAAATGTATGGCCTTGATAAGGGGGGAGATCTTTCAGCAGTCAGAGAAGGACTGACAAATAAGGAGGGGATTCTTTCCGTAGATGTGGACAGGAGAAAGAATGTTTTCAGGATTGAATACGACTTGAAAAAAATAAGTTTCGAGTCCATCGAGAGACTGCTCAATGATCTTGGCCTTGATCTGTCCCAAAAATTTTCAGAAAGATTCAAGCGGGGCATGGCGAAGTTTACGGAACAAAATGAAATGGATCATTTAAACGCTCCCGTCTCTTCCTGCTGTGAGGATCCGAAGAATGATTCGAATGGGTGCGTAAACTGCAGTATGCAGAAGTAAATTTTTTTGTATGGTGTGCGAGTTTGATTCATAAGACGGCAGAGAGTGTTCAAGATGGAGGATGAACTCGTAATCGGAGAATGAAAATGTCGAGTCTCGGAAGAAGAAAATTCCTGAACTATTTTTTAGGAGGAAGTTTTATCGGGACTTTTCTTTCCCTTTTGTATCCTGTTATTCGATTCTTGATTCCTCCAAAGCAATCTGACTCTGTGGTCAACCAAGTTCAGCCGGCTAAGGTAGGTGAACTGGCTCCAAATTTTTTTAAGATTTTCAAGTTTGGAAATTCTCCAGGTATTCTTATCAATACGTTTTCAGGGGAACTTAAAGCTTTCACTGCCGTCTGCACTCATCTTGCCTGTTCAGTGCGGTACGATAGCGATACTCAAACCATTCATTGTCCCTGCCATAACGGTCGCTTTGATCTGGCCAGAAATGTTTTGTCCGGTCCGCCCCCAGCCCCGTTGGAAGAATATGCAGTGAAAGTTGTCGGTGAGGATATCCTTGTTTCAAAAAAAGGCTGATTCGATAAAAAAACTGAAGGGAGGTGATTTAGATGGCAGAAAGAGTGAAAGATTTGGTGTGTGGAATGGAATTTGACAAAGAAACGGCGAGCGGTACATTTGAATATAAAGGAAAAACCTATTATTTTTGCAGTCAGGGATGCAGAGAGAAGTTCGCTGAGGATCCCGAGAAATATATAGCTCATAAAACAGAAGAAAAAGAATAAGTCTCAGGAGTCAACTGGATCTGGTTGAGAGACATCCGTGGGAGTCTGTTTCCAGATATCTCTCCGATTTTTCGCTGAAGGAAATCTATTTTGGTTTTGTTTATCTTGCTCTTGGGGAGAAAGACGATGGTAGAGATGAAGGGAAGGGGATCTATGGAAGGAAAAATAAGGAGGTCTAAATGGGAAGCGAGACGCTTTCAGCATATGCTTACGGCCTATGGCCGGTTGTTATATTCAATGTCATTCTTTTTCTCCTCTTTGCCTTTGGTTTTTTCAGGCCAAAGAAAAAATTCGAATGGCGGTCCATGGGTGCGTTATTGGGTTTTTTGGTGGCACTTTTCACGGAAATGTATGGCTTTCCCTTGACGATTTTCTTGCTGACATCCTGGATGGGAAAGAGCTATCCTGTACTGGACCCGTTTTCTCATCCCAGCGGCCATCTCGTTCTGGTCTTTTTGGGATTGGCTCACAGTTCTATGGCTATGGTAATCCTGCATATCATCACCAATGGCCTCATATTCATCGGCCTTTATCTGATGTATGGGGGGTGGATGAAGATTTATAAAGGAAAAGAAGATAGACTGGTAACGGACGGCGTTTACAGGAAGATCAGACATCCACAGTATGTCGGACTGTTTTTTGTTACCCTGGGCTTTTTGATCCAGTGGCCTTCTTTGACCTCGATTATCATGGGGGCCGTACTGCTCTTCGCTTATCATAGGCTTGCCAAGAGGGAAGAAAAGGAACTGATGGCCAAATTCGGACAGGAGTTTCTGAGGTATAAAAAAGAAGTTCCGGCCTATTTCCCGATAAAACTCATCACATAGATTTTTTAAAGGTGGATGATGAGCAAGTCTAAAGTGAAAACATCCGTAGAAGGCCTGATAATATCGCATGGCATAGAGAAAGGAGAGGCCTGCTTTGTTGTCTTTCCTTCTTCTTCCTCAGCCTCAGCCGAGACTTTATCCGCCAGGAAGCCCGGGAAGGAAGTAGATAGGTTTGAAAAGGGGACGCAGGTATTGGTCAAAGAATTGGGAAAGACAATCGAGAGGTTGAAAAAAGATTCGTATCTCAAAGACGCGGAGATCATTCAAACTCATATAATTCTTCTCGAGGACAAAGGATTCCATAGAAGAGTGAAGGAAAAGATAAAGACTCGCCGGCTGACGGCAGAATCCGCGATAGAAAAAACCATGCAGGAAATACTGGAAGCGCTCGAGAGCTCGGGCAGCCCGCTGTTTTCAGAGCGGGCCTCTGATTTCAGGGATATCGTTATGAGGTTGAAAAGCAAGTTGGCCAGGAAAGAAGCTTCCCCTCTGAAGAAATATTTAAAAAAGTTTCAAAATCCTGTGGTGATCACCAAAGAGCTTTTACCTTCATTAGTCCTGGAAGCAAGAAAAGAAGGAGTAAAGGCGATTTTAATAGAGAATGGAACCTCGCTTTCCCATGCCGCCATCCTGGCCAAGTCGTTTGCCATTCCGGTGCTAAAGATCGAAAACCTTTATGAGCTGGGACTCAAAGATAAAGACGAGGTTCTGGTGGACGCCGCAAAAGGCCGATTGGTGATCCAACCCGGGAAGGAAGAAATAGATCGGATGAGAACTTTGAAAGAGAGCAGGGATGCGCTCGAACCGTCTTCGCTTCCTATGAAAATTTGGATAAACATCGTCGATCCCACTCAAATGAGCAGCGAGGACCTAGAAAGTGTAGAAGGGATAGGGTTGTACAGAACAGAGAGCCTTTTTATGGAGAAAAAGATAGATTTTCCTGACGAGGATGAGCAGTATCGTGTTTATTCTATCCTTTTTGAGAAAGCGGGGGACAGGCCGGTGACAATCCGGACCCTGGACATCGGTGGGGATAAGACCGTGCCTTATTTCTCTTTCGGTCCGCAGGAGAATCCTTATTTGGGCTTCAGAGCCCATCGAATCTACAGATTTCATCAGGAAATCTTCATCACCCAGATGAGGGCCATATTGAGGGCGGCCGCATATTCGTCTAACCTGCGGGTGATGTACCCGATGATCGAAAACGTCGACGAACTGCTGTTCGTCCAGAATCTTTTAAAGGAGGCCGTGCGTTCTTTAAGAAAGGAGGGAATAAGACACAACCGTGAATTCAGGCAGGGTGTTCTGGTGGAAGTTCCTTCGGCTGTCTGGGATTTCAGGAGGTTGCTGGGTTTGGTCGATTTTGCCGGCTTGGGAACGAACGATTTGCTTCAGTATTTTTTTGCCGTCGACCGGAACAATGCCAACGTCGCCGGTGCTTATGGACCTGAAAGCCCCACTTCATTGAGGATGCTCAAGGGATTGGTGGAAACCGCTAAGGAGTTAGACAAACCCTTGAATATTTGCGGGGAAATCGCCTCCGATGTCCACTTTTTGCCTCTCCTAGTCGGGCTTGGATTCGAACATATAAGTATCGATTTTCATGCCATGCCGTCCGTCAAAGAGACTCTAGCTGGCCTGGATATTTCTTCCTGTAAGCAGGTACTTCAGGCTTGTCTCGAAGTTGAAAAGGCTGGTGACGTTAGGACTATTCTTAAGAAGTTCAACCCATTGAATAATAAGATGAGGGTGGAGGTACCTTCGGAGAGACAGGGTGAATTAATTGATCCGGTATGCAAGATGGTCGTCCATACAGAAGGTAATGAATTGATCGCTCAATACGAAGGCAATAGGTATTACTTCTGTTCAAAGCGGTGCAGAGACAAATTTTTATCAGAGAAAGGAGGCTGAGATGAAGGGGCGTGGCCTCTGGATGGTGATTGGCTGTACAAAGACGGTTTCCGATATAGGGGAAAGTCTAGAGCCTTTAAAATGCGTCCTGCTGGACAGCACAGCACATATTCCTGGGAGGCAAGGATCAAGGCATCTTTGTTGGTAGAATTATCATGATTTGTCCACCCCTTTTTAAAACGAGGGGAGAAATTAGAAATGTTTCCCTATGCCGGCAGAGATGGTTGCTTTTATAAAAAAGATACAGATATGGCAGGCCCCGGCAAGATCTCTTGTTCGGCTGAACGTTCCGAACCGCTTTCTTTTGACATTTCTGCCCTAAAGCCGGACTCGGATACCGCCGCCCCAGCCATACTCTGAATGCCAGTGGCCGACCAGGGAAATCAGCTTGGTCAGGGTGTAGGAAAACTCGACGAGACTTTCCCATTTCTCGTGCGTGTCGTATTGGACTTCTCCGAACAGCATGATGCGGGGCGTCAGTTCCAGGTGCTTGTCCAAATTGAATCGGGCACCGAGGTCAGTGTCTATCCATATGCGCGACTCGATATTGAGAGGCAGCAGATAACGGAGCCCCAGAATCCCGCGTGCGGTCTCTAAGTCATCATCGGCTCCTTCTAGGTCTGCCCCCGCTAAAATGGTGAAAAAGCGGTTAAAATAACGGTCCCAGGTGAAGATCGTTTCCCACTCGATCCGGTGCGTCTTCTGCCATCCCACTTCCCATTTTACAGAGAAGATGTTGTGGGTATCGGCAACAACAAGAGAGCCAAGACTCATGTTGCTGGATATCTCCGGCTGGCCCCAGGCGTACCAATTCTCCCTAAAAAGCTTTGGCCGTATTTCGGTGAGCTCGGGCGGGAGTGGGAAATTCTCGTAATGAACGACCCGGGCCATCCCGCTTTTCATGTGGTAGAGCAGGTGACAGTGAAAGAACCAGTCGCCGGTCTCGTTCGCCAGAAATTCGATCACAGTTGTAGACATTGGAGCGACATTCACGGTGTGTTTGAGAGGAGAGTAAGCCCCTTGCCCGTTGATAACTCGAAAGAAGTGACCATGCAGGTGCATGGGATGATGCATCATAGTTCGGTTGATCATGATAAAGCGTACGACCTCGTCCTGAAGGATACGGATATAGTCGCTTTCCGATAGCGGCTTGTTGTTCAGGAACCACACGTACCGCTCCATGTCGCCGTCCAGGGTCAGGCGGATGGTCCGCACCGGTTTGTCTGCGGGAAATGAGGTGGGCTTCAAAGCGCGGAGTCGTTCATAAGGCGGCCAAGGACGTTCAGGGTCCATGCCGTCAACGGCCAGATGTTCGGATGCTGAGATATCTGCTGCCAGAAGTCCAAACCTGTTGCTGTATTTCTTTCCGCTGCGGTCGATATCCTGCTCTGCGTTTTGATCCGAGTGATTACCTGGTTCCTGCTTTTCCTGGCTCGGTTTTCCGCCGGCATTTCCCGGCATATGGTCCATTCCCATGTTGTTCATATCCTTTGAGCCCATCGAATCCATGCCCATCATCCCCGGCTGGTCGAATTTGCCGGCTTCAACCGCACTGTCAGGCATACCCATAGCACCCGCAGGAGTCAGGGCAAAAATGCGGTTCAAATGAAGACCGCCCATAGCGTGATAAAGGTTTGGCTTGGGCACATCCGGGGCAGGATATCGCATGCCGTTTCCTATCCAGACAGAGGCATAAGCTGAACCGTCGTGAGCTGTGGCTCTAAATTCATAAGAGCCTGCCGAGGGGATTTCGATGAGCACATCATATGTTTCAGCCACTCCGATAAGGAAGCGCTTTATTTGAATCGGCTCCACATCGATGCCGTCTGCTGCGATGATCGTCATCGGTCCTCCGCTGAATTCCAAGTGGAAGAATGTAGTCGAGGAACCGTCGACAATGCGCAATCTCACTGTTTGCCCCGATTCAGCGCCAAGTTCGGATTCCGGCCTGCCGTTAGCGAGGAAACGGTCATAAGCCACATCGGCAATGTCCATGGCCGGCATACGCTGGAGCTCCCGCTTAAAATAGTCTCCCAGCTCCCCGATTCGAGCGGCACCGAGAATGCTCTGACCGCTTCCTTTCTGAAGCGCATACCATTCGCTGCCCCGACGCAGAGTGCGTAGGACGCTGTGGGGATCCTCGTCAGTCCAGTCGGACAGCATGATCACATAGTCACGGTCCGTCTCAAGACGCTTCTTGCGCGGCGCGATAACAATGGCCCCGTAGACTCCGCTCTGTTCCTGCAGACTGGTGTGGGAATGATACCAGTAGGTTCCGGCCTGCCGGACAGGAAACCGGTATGTAAAAGTGGATCCTGCTTGGATCGGAGGAAAGCTTACATAGGGGACGCCGTCCATACCAGGCGGCACCAGCACGCCGTGCCAGTGTATAGAGGTTTCCACATCCATCCGGTTGTGCACATGGATGAGAGCGATGTCACCCTCTTCGAAACGGAGAATCGGTCCAGGAATCCCACCATTAATGGTCATAGCTTCTGAAGGCTTTCCGGTGATGTTGACCTTCTCTTGGGCGATGTTGAGGTCGTATTCCACAACCGCTGCATGACTCGGCACCCGCAGGAAGAAGAGAACGCTCATCAGGAAGAAAAAAGAAATGTTTTGTGGCCGTGACATTTTGTTTGTCTCCTTATTATAGAGCATATTAGAGACCAACCGGCAGAATGAAACTCGCCAATATCTGGATTTTTCCGAATCCCATCATAGTCGCTGCTTCCTCAGGTTGAGTCAGGCTGGATTCTGGTGTTTCAATAGGTATTATACAGACTCTTTGCTCAAAAACAACCTATTCCAGTCTTGGTTCATACCATCTTGCCAAGATATTCTTCCAAAATTCAGCACGCTTTCATCTCTTATAAAATAAATTTCCGTCCTGTTTGAGGAGATAAACATGAACTATTGTATCGAAGCAAATCTTTTTAATTATTCAGAAAATTGTTGACATACTATAGGGGGGTATGCTATTATAAATTCAAGGATTCAAGTAATGAAAATTTTTGCAAAATTATCAAGTGAGGAGGTCATTCGATGATGTGGGGAAACCATGGTCTCATGGGTGGATATATGTGGATTTTATGGATAGCTGTTCTTGTCGGTTTGATCTTTCTCATTAAATGGATCATCCAGCTAAGTAAACAGGGCGAGCAGAATCTTGAGAAAGAGCCGCTCGAGATATTAAAGAAAAGGTATGTTCGTGGAGAAATCGGCAAGGAGGATTTCGAACAGAGAAAGAAAGATTTGCTTTCGCGATGATCTGGAGAGTCAGTGATGGGACTTGCTAAAGCGTACAGACGAAAATCAGTATGTATATCGATGGCTGAAAAACATGACTTTTCAATTTGGACAAAAAGCCTAAAACGAATCAGAACGAAAAAGATGGGTCCACAGAACATAGAAAACATAGACTTATTCAAGAAAGGAGATGAGCGAGAGATGAGCGAAAAAGTAAAAGATTTAGTTTGTGGAATGGAGATCGATAAGGATACCGCCGCAGCAACCTATGAGCACAAAGGGAAGACGTATTATTTCTGTAATCTTGGATGCAGGGATAAATTTGCTCAAGATCCGGAAAAGTATGTCGCCCGAGAAGAAGAAGGATAAGCATGACTTCGGGAAATTGGTGCTTATTTCTTCCGTAGAAAGATCAGAAAGAAAGAGAGGAGGTGATTTGAGTGAGAAAGAATATGAAGACATTAGGCGTTTTTTCTTTTATCGCAATTCTCGTCGTCGCATTGACAGGCTTTGGATTTAACGATTCACAGAAAGGCAGGATGCACCAGCGGGAAATGATGGGACATATGGATAACATGATGGGACAAGGAAACCAGATGATGATGAATATGGACAAAATGATGATGCAACGATGTCCGGGTGTGAAGGGCATGATGAACATGAGAGGAATGATGATGAGGATGAACAGCATGTCCCAGCATGCCAAATACATGATGGAACATATGAATTCGCTGATGATGGATGAAGAATACCAGAAAGATGATGCGATGCAGAGCCACTTGGAGCAGATGCAGGAGCACATGAAAGGCATGACCGATTCCATGCAAAAAGCCATGGAAACCATGCAGGAGATGACTGAAAGAGCCTCAGAATTGGAGAAAGAGAAGAAATAGCCAGTCAATAGAGGGCCAACACCATGGGTGTGTTGGCCCTCTGCCACGTCATGACTCAAGGATCATAAGTTGAAAAAAAATATGGGACATCATATCATAGGGATCAAAAGTCATCCTTGGTGAAAGTCTTCCTAATATTTTTCAGTTGATATGGATAGAGATAATACAGCCCGACAGAAATACAACAGGAATTCTCGTTTTTATAACCTGATGGAATTCCCTCTGGAATTCCTTACCTACAGGCATTGGCGAAAGAAGATTTTTCATAAAATCAAAGGGAGAATGGTATTGGAAGTAGGAGTAGGAACTGGAAAAAATTTGAAATATTACGGGACAGATCATTGGACTGTAGCCATAGATATCAGTGAGGGAATGCTGTCAAAAGCGAAGAAATCGGCAAAATCCAGAGGGATTTCACTGCTCCAGATGGACGCCCAGGAACTGGCCTTCAAGGATAACGTCTTCGACACGGTTTTCGCTACTTTCGTGTTTTGTTCTGTGCCTGATCCTATTCAGGGCCTTAAAGAAATAAAACGTGTTCTCAAGACCGATGGACAATTGCTCTTGATCGAGCATGTCCTTCCTCAGAACCCCGTACTCAGATGGATATTCAATGTTCTCGATTCATTGACGACCTCGATTTCTGGAGTGCATATTAACAGGAAGACAGGCGAAAATATTCGAAAGGCAGGATTCGAGCTCAAAAAGGAAGAGAATTTGCTTTTTTCGATATTTAAATTTTTTGAAGCGGAACCGTACGACCTACAGAAACAGCGGTCTAGGTCATAGATACTGCCGCAGGTGTCTTCATTCCTGGCATCCGTTGAGTTTCTCTTTTCTTTTATATCCTTTTTAAAGTATTAACCATAGGAAGCAAGAAACCAGCACGAGTTCTCACTCCTTTCTGCTTCTAATGGCATAATTTATAAGAAACCTTGGAAATAAATTGGAGGGAAATTGGCTTGACATACCATAGGGGGGTATTCTATTATAGCAGGACAACGAAGACAAAAAAATCGATATGACAAAAAGGAGCTTCTCATGAGTAAACAAATGACGACCCATAAAGAAGAGCTCGTCCGGCTGAGAAGGATCGAAGGTCAAATCCGTGGAGTCCAGAAGATGATCGAAGAGGAAAGGTATTGTATCGATCTACTCACCCAGATTTCTTCTATAGTCGGTGCGATCAAAAGTGTGGAAGAGAATATACTTACCAGGCACCTTCAGGGATGCGTCCAGCATTCTTTCAATAAGGGAACCAAGGAAGATAAAAGGAAGAAGGTGGATGAGGTGTGTGTAGGTATGTCAGACCCTCCTGGACACTTTGTGTTATTTTGTAAGCTACAGAAAGGAGGTCTGGGATATGCAAAAAGAAGTCAGAGAGGCATTCAGAGTCCATTTCAAATGGACAGTTCTTGAATATGCACGGAAAATCGGAAGTGTTAAAAAAACCTGTCGTGAATTAGAAGTGCCGCGGTC
>CAYFWF010000025.1:0-33846 GCA_964346815.1 uncultured Eubacteriales bacterium
CGCTCCATCCCTCTCCTCGACCAGGCTGCTGAGGATGCCGTCCGCCAGTGGGTCTATGAACCCATGGTCATCAACGGCAAACCCAGAGGGGTCATCTTCACCGTAACCGTCACCTTTAAATTAAAATAAATTTAAATAAATAAAACCTAAGAAAAGCTGCAAATGGCTTTCGACATTTAAAAGGAGGTTCTTAAAATGATGCAAATGGGTCTTTTAGATTTGTGGGCGGAAATGGGAGCTGTCGCGAGAGTGGTTGCTATCCTCCTGATGTTCCTTTCCGTCGTCTCCATCTATCTCTTTATCGAAAGACAGATCGTATTCTTCAGAGCCAGGAACAAATCCAAGGCTGTGGCTCCAAAACTCGCTGACCTGCTGAAGAAAGGACAGGTTCAAGAAGCCCTGACTCTTTCCTCGAAGAAAGAAAACAAGGGAAGCCATTTAGCCCGAGTGACTGCTGCTGGGATCAGGGAGTTTGTCGAAGGAAAGCAGGCCAATCTGAGTATCGAAGAACAGATTGAGTCTGCCCAGAGAGGCTGTTCGAGAGCATCCAACATCTTCGAACAAGAGCTGAAGAGAGGAACCAATACTCTGGCCACCATCGCCACGTCTTCTCCATTTATCGGACTGTTCGGGACGATTTTCGGTATCATCAATGCGTTCCGAGGAATGGCTGTTACGGGATCTGGTGGAATCGGCGCCGTATCCCAGGGAATCGCCGAGGCTTTGATCACGACAGCGTTTGGCATCGGTGTGGCTATCATCGCTCTCTGGTGCTACAACTTCTTGTCTGCCCGAATCGACGTTTACAATTCGGAAATGGCTAACACCAGCTCCGAGATCGTCGATTTCTTCATCAGAAAGTCAGAAGAAAAAGTCTAACCAAGCCAATTATGAATTAAGATAAAAGAGGTAAAGTATGGCTATTTCAGTTGACACCGGACGCGGCGGCGATATTCAATCCGAGCCTAATGTCGTTCCTCTGTGCGACGTTCTTCTCGTCCTGCTGATCATCTTCATGGTTATGACTCCTTTAATCCAAAAAGGGGTGGATGTCGAACTCCCTACCGCTCTCAACACCATGCGCATGCCCGACAATCCCGAAGCAGTGCTCTATATCAGAAGAGATGGCTCCATTTACCTGAACGAGCAGCCTATTACCAGAGAAAATCTTCAAACCATGCTGGAAGAGGCTCTGATCACGGCAAGCGAAAGAAAGCTCTACCTGAGAGCAGACCAAGAGCTGGAATACGGTATCATCCTGGATCTCATCCCATTGATCAAAGAGGCTGATATCGAGGTCGTCGGAATCATCGCCGAAAAGAAAACAGAAAGAGTCCAGTAAATAACTTAGCGATCAACAAGGGGTAAGGTGAGAAGTCTTTCGACTTCCCTCTTACCTCTTATTCTTTTATTCAGAATTTCCTGCCAGACATCTTTGCTTTCCATACAGAAATAGAGAGGGACATTTTCTCCTCCTGCCTTTTGCAGGAATTCCACAACCCTTTCATAGAGCCAGAGCCGGAGGGGCTTGGGATATCTGAGTTTTCCATCCCTTCCTTTTGCGAATTCCTGATGTATGATTTTCGTATGAGGGAATCTCTTCTGGATGACCGCTTTCAAAGAAGGAGGAAACCTCAAGCTTCCCAGGCTGATCCAGGCAATCTTTTTTGGGTCGATACAGGCCATCATCTCTCGGATCACTTCCCCATATCCCTGCTCCCAACCCTGGTAAAGGAGAAGAGGATCGAAATGGAAAGCGACTCTGAAGCCTGACCGGGAAACGATGCGGGCGGCTTCCAGCCTCTTTTTCACATCCGGAGCTCCCATCTCCTCTATTCGGGCCATTTGAAGGGAGTTGATGGACCAGGCAATCACGACATTCTCAGATGGTTTGGATTTCAATATATTCTGTATGTTTATTGTTTTTGTCTTCAACTCGAACAGTGCATTGTCCCGTCTCGAAAAATAGGAAATGAGGTCAGTGGAGCGGCCTGTGAGAGAGTCCAGGGCCAATGAATCCCCCAGCTCTCCGGTTCCGATACGAAGGAAACGGCCGCGCATTTTGTGCATAAAAGCGTCCAGGTGCGTCCACATTCTTTCTGTATCGGCATGAATCGTGATAAGAGGATTATCCAGATACGACTGGAGGATGCAGTAAGAGCATTCCAGCGGACAGTTGAGGTCGGCGTTGATGATGAAATAATTGCATCCGATGTAGTGAGGCGTGCAGGGACAGGGTTTCACATAAGAACCCCTCTGCTGGGTGACCAAAAGATATTTTTTCCCTTCACCTACAGGATCCCGGGACATCTTTATTTCCTCTGTCAGGTCCTGTGCATCTTGAACAAATTCAACGGGGATCTGTCTCAGATTTTTCAGGATTCTATGGGTAAGAGGGAACGACTCGCTGTCTTTGGTTACGAATATCTTTCGCGGAGCAAAAGGAACCTCATCCATCAGGAGTTCTCTTGAATAGAGAGAAGAAATCTTTGTCAGAGGCCAGCTTCTGAAGTTTAACAAGCTTTTTGTGAAATTCCCGCTCATCGTTCAGGTGAAAGGAAACCGAAAATTCCCCGTCTTCAAAAAAAGAGGAAGATTCCACTTTTACATCCTTTGTGAGATGGGCCTTCCTCAGCGACGCATGGAAGGATTCTTTCAACGCCGAAACGAATGGGTGGCTCTCTTTACTTAAAAGACTGCGGACCTTCTCTGCCTTTTGAATTGGCGAGAGCTTATCCGACTGGACGACCGATCGAATCCTTTGCGAGTTCAAAATGTCCCCTGGAGAAATCTCCTCCTTTTTGGAGAGATAGATCAAGTCTTCCAGGATCTGCCTCTGTTTGTTCTGGCTCAAGGGAAGAATCATGGGCAGGAGGAGCTCTCGTTCCGGCGCATCGAATTCCAAAAGAAGCTGGACAGAGGAGAGGGACATTTTTTTATCATGGATCACCTGCTTCCACCGGGGCTCCAATCGAGATATATTCAAATACAGATCCAGATAGGATAAGGTGGCTGGAATCCCCAGGAGGGGCATATACTCTTTGACGATCTGCCTCTCGTTATGGATGTATGTGCTCAGCTTGTGCAGGATCTGTGCTTTTTCAAGGATGTCGAAATCCCGGTGAGTCAGATTTTCATACAGGCTGAAGAGGAACGCTTCGAGATCATCGCCCTGCTCGAGAACAATGACAGGGAGGGGAGATAAGGACAGTTCCTTGCAGGCGAAAATCCTTTTCCATCCGGTTACGAGGACAATGCGGCCGGCTCGATGTGTCACCGCCAGAGGATTAGCCAGACCGATTTTTTTTATAGATAACAGGAACCTGTCCAGATCAAAGTAATAGGAGAAGCGAAAACGCTCGTCATTGAGGTCCACGTCGTCAAGCAAAATCTCACGGATCTTCATCCCCACTATTCTACAATTCGGTGACATCATACGCAATTACCGAATTAGTAGATGAGGTTGTCGGGGCGTTGGCCACTCAATCCCTGGACCAGATTACTGGCAGCCATCATGGCCATCTTTTTACGCGTTTCAAAAGTGGCGCTTCCGATATGAGGGAGAAGGATAACATTGTCCAAAGAGAGGAGTTTCTCTTCGATCTCTGGCTCTCTTTCATACACATCCAGGCCCGCGCCCCAAATTTGTCTTTTTTCCAAAGCTTCAGCGAGCGCTTCCTCGTCGATGACAGGTCCGCGAGCTACATTCAAGAGCACGGCCTCTTTCTTCATCAGCTTCAGTCTTTCTCGTGAGATGAGGTGTTCGGTTTCAGGAGTCAATGTGGTGTGGATGGTGACGTAATCCGAAACAGACAACAGTTCATCCAGGGACGCTCTAGAGGCTCCCAACATCTTTTCCTCTTCCGGGCTGAGTCGGTGAGGATCGGAGTAGACGATGTCCATCTCAAAAGCCTGAGCCCTCGAAGCTACGGCTCTGCCTATCCGGCCCATTCCGATGATGCCTAACCGCTTTCTCCTTACCTCCCTTCCCAAAAACAGGTCGAGCTCCCATCCTTTATACTTTTTTTTCCGTGTGAATCGATCGGCCTGGGGAATGCGTCTGGCAACAGCCAACAAAAGGGCCCAGGTCAAATCAGCGGTTGTCTCCGTCAAAACTCCGGGAGTATTCGTGACGAGAATCCCTCTCTGTTTTGCATAGGAGACATCGATGTTATCGAAGCCAACCGCACAGTTAGCTATGATTATCAATTCAGGAGCCGCATCCATCACGTCCCGATCTATAGTATCCACAAGAAGGGGAAGGATGCCTTTCTTGTCCCTGACCTTATCCAGAAGATCTTCCTTGTTCGAACTCCCTTCCGTGGCGCCGATCTCATAATCCACATGTTCCTCGAGATAATCGAGCACCTCAGGAAATATCTTTCGAGTGATCAGAACCTTAGGCTTCATGTTCCCTTCCCGCATGAGAAGAATCGCGTATTTCTTCTATTTGAAAAAAGGTTCATTCATGCTTCCAGTACGATAGCCAGCAAGATCAAGAGTGACATAAAGATAGCCTATCTTTTTCAAATTCTGGACGATCTCTTTCCGGGTCTTCTCATCTACGATTTTTCCAAACTCTTCGGGATTGACCTCGATCCTCGCGATCCTGCCGTGATGTCTGACCCTGAGCTGCGAGAAACCCAGCGATCTCAAATATTCCTCGGCTCGGTCGATCTTTTTCAAACTTTCCTTTTCGATCGGTGTGTGATAAGGGAAGCGAGAAGAAAGGCAGGCCATAGATGGTTTATCCCATGTCGGCAGATCCAGCATTTTCGAGAGGAGACGAATCTCATCCTTTATGAGCCGGGCTTCCTTTATCGGAGACCTCACCCCGAGTTCTTCTGCAGCTTTCAATCCCGGCCGAAAATCTTGAATGTCCTCGAAATTGGATCCATCACACACATAGGGAATATCTTCCTCAGCCGCGATCTTTTTCAGCCGATTGAACAGTTCGCTTTTACAGAAATAGCATCTTTCAGGAGGATTGTTTTTGAAATCAGGATTGTCCAGCTCTTTGGTTCGAATGACCTTGCAGCGCACGTTCAACTCTTCAGCGAGTCTCATCGCTCCCTGCTGCTCTTTCTCTGGATAGGTTTCGGAACTGGCGATCACAGCCAGGACATTGTCTCCGAGCATATCCTTGGCGACCTTTAACAAAAACGTGCTGTCCACCCCGCCTGAAAAGGCCACCAGCACCCTCCCCATCTCCTTCAGGATTCTCTTCAGCTCTTCATACTTTCTTTGGGTGTCAACGGGAATCCCTGTGTCGTTTATTCTTCGGGCTCGCGACATGACTTTCTCTATTATGTATATAAACTTACTAAACAATAGCGGAAACAGTATAAAAAATCAATCAATTGTTCTTTCGGATGTCTTTCTGGAGGTCCGATACAGCAATATTCAGACGAGTCGATGATGAGGGTTTCGCGAGCGAACCGAGTGATCTCTCATTATATGAGATTACCACGTGCCTTCGACCCTCGTAATGACAATTTTCCTCGCTGAATGAATGCAGAAAATCCGCGTGCTTATGATTCAGCTTTCCTGCCCTTCCCATTTTAATCGATCCTCTTGAGCATTTCTGGCCAGTGATCTGACCTCCTTGACGAACTCGGATACGATCTTCCCTTCCTCCACACGGCGCAGGAGCTTTCCCTTTTTGAAGATCACGCCAGCGCCCCTTCCAAAGGCCACCCCGATGTCGGCTTCTTTAGCCTCCCCCGGTCCGTTGACCACACAGCCCATGACTGCCACATCCAGAGAAGCCTGGACGGATGCAAGGCGCTTCTCAATCTGAGAGCTTATACGGAAAAGATCCACCTCACACCGGCCGCAGACCGGACAACTGATCAAGTTAAGACCGTAGCTCCGGAGTCCGAGGCTGGAAAGGATAAGATACCCCACCCGCACTTCCTCTTCGGGCGGAGCGGTCAAAGACACCCGGATGGTATCAGCCAATCCCTCCCGCAAAAGAAGGGCCAATCCCACCGAAGATTTCACGGTTCCCCGGACCAGCCCTCCGGCCTCTGTAATCCCCGCATGAAACGGATAATCGACTTCTCCGGCCAAAAGCTGATAGGACTTCAATGTACGTGCGACATCCGGGGCTTTGAGCGAAATCTTTATCTGGGTGAAATTCAAATCTTCGAAAATTCTCACATAGCGCAGTGCACTCTCCACCATAGCCTTTGGGTCGGCGCTTCCATACTTCCTGAGCAAATCCTTTTCCAGAGAGCCGGAGTTTACACCGATTCTTATGGGGACCGAACGCTCTTTGGCGGCCTGGACAACCTGCTTGACCTTGTCTGTGGATCCGATATTTCCGGGATTGATCCTCAATCCGTCCGCGCCCTCCTCCAGAGCGGCGAGAGCGAGTCTGTGGTCAAAATGGATATCGGCAATCAGAGGAATGCCGATCTCTTTCTTCATTTTGCCGAAGGCCTCGGCAGCCTCCTGATCCGGTATGGCTACCCGTGAGATCTCGCATCCTTCCTCTTCCAATTTTCGAAGCTGCGAAAGGGTAGCCCTCGTATCTCTCGTGTCGGTCTTGGTCATGGACTGGACCGCAATCGGAGCCCCGCCTCCGACAGCCACATCCCCGATCTTGATCTGTTTCGTCTTCCGGCGGATGACGGGATAACAAGGCCCCTCTGGCTTTTGACCTTTCTTTTTTTTCCCCGTCATTGCATCTGACTTCTTGTCGGACATGCCATAAAACCTTTGAGGCAGAATCTTTTCATACTGTCATCGCGAGGAGCGAAGCGACGTGGCGATCCCCCGTTGTGTATCAATCCTGCCGCACATTAACAATTTGAAAAAGTCCTTTATAAATTAAAACGGAATGAGGCTGTCCCATCCGTTCGGCAGTCTTTTCACCACATCGTTCAGGATGATAAAAGTGAAAAGGATGATGACAAACACAAAGCCTATCTGCATGATGATTTGTTTGACTTTCGGGCTTAAATCCCTGCGGAAAAGCCCCTCGATAGCGAGGACGATGATGTGCCCGCCGTCGAACATCGGGATCGGAAACAGGTTGATGATTCCGAGCTGGAGGCTTATGAAAGCCACCCACCACATCAGGGTCATTAATCCCATCTGAAAAGCTGCATACGAGAAGCTGGCAATTTCGATCGGACCTCCCAGTTGGCGGGTAGAAGCTTCGCCCGTCAGCAGATCTTTGATAAAATTGATGACCAGGAAGGCCATTCTTGCATTTTCTTTTACGCTGTGCTCAATGGCAGAAAAGAATCCATACTGCTTTGAGACCGACTCTGCTCTGGAGCTGACACCTATGACACCCACATCTCCTTCTTTTTTCGGCGTGACCTTCAAATGGACGAACCGCCCTTCCCTTTCGACTTTGAAATCCAATTCTTTTCCGGGATTCTTCTGGATCACCTCCGTGAAATTGAGGTAATGGATCGGTTTGCCGCCGATTTCATGGATGACGTCTCCGGCTTCGATTCCTGCTTTGTCTGCCCGAGAGCCAGGATTCACCAGCATGACCTCGGGTAAGATTCTGGCTATGAATCCCGCATACCCCATCTCATATCTTGTCTTGCTCTCGGTTAACAGCTCGACCGAACGAATTTCGTCTCCTCTCTTCACCTCGATATCGATGGTCCTGTCGGGCTTGGTTCCCACCGCGAGTTCCACGTCCTTCCAGGTGTCCGTCTTCTTGTTGTTGATGCGCAGAATCTCGTCGCCCACCTTCAAATCGGCCTTGTCAGCCGGCGATCCCTGCTCGATCCATCCGATCACAGGCTTCTGGTCGAGATACTCGTAGACGGAGACTCCTCCCATGTTGATGACAGCCATGAGAACGACGGCCAGGCATATATTCATCGCCGATCCCATGACGAGGACCAGGAACCTCTGCCATCTCTTTTTGGCCATAAAATCTCTGGAATCCATCTCCCTTTTTTCTTCCAGAACTTCTTCTCCAGAAAATTTTACGAATCCTCCCAGAGGAATGGCGCTGATCCGGTAATCGGTTTCTCCTTTTTTGACTCCAACCAGTCTCTTCCCGTATCCCCAGGAAAAGACCTCTACCCGGATTCCCACCAATTTGGCCATGAAGAAATGGCCGAACTCATGAACGAATACCAGAATTCCGAATACGAAGGCAAAAACCAAAATCGTCCCTATGATCACACTCATTTTTCTACCTTTGCGCGATGATTTTCCGGGTTTTCGATCTTGTCTCCCGGTCGACTTCATAGATATCTTCCAGACTCGCGACTTTAGTCTTTCGATGACCTTCCATCAGCTCGATCACGGTCTCTGGGATATCTGTAAACTTTATGCCCCCTTCGAGGAATGCTCTTACGGCCACCTCGTTAGACGCGTTAAGGGCCACGGTGACACTCTCTCCCTCCTCTAAAGCCCTCCGTGCTATTCCCACAAGGGGGAATTTTTTCTCGTCTACCTCGTAGAATTCAAGGGCTTTCACCCGGCCTAAATCCAGGGACGGCAAAAGGGCCTCTCCCCTTTCCGGATAGGTCAAGGCGTACTGAATCGGAATTTTCATATCGGTGGGACTCAGCTGGGCGAGCACGGATCCATCTTTCATCTCGACCAGAGAATGCACGATGCTCTGGGGATGAATCAAAATATCCAGTTGATCGTCCTCCAGCCCGAAAAGCCACCGGGCCTCGATGAGCTCCAATCCCTTGTTCATCATGGTCGCCGAATCGACGGTCACCTTTTTCCCCATCTTCCAGCGCGGATGATTCAGAACTTCCCCGGGTGTCTTGTCCTTCATCTCCTCTTTGGAAAGCCGAAAAAACGGGCCTCCGGAGGCAGTGAGGATCACCTTCTTCACGTAGTTTCGATCCTCTCTGCCCAGACATTGGAACACACCGCTGTGCTCACTGTCCACAGGCACAATTTCAGTGCCCGAGGCGCGGGATGCATCCATTATCAAGGGGCCCGCAACGACCATGGATTCCTTATTGGCCAGGGCTACGCGTTTTCCGGAATGCACAGCAGTCATGGTGGACTTGAGTCCGTTTATGCCGGTTATGGCTGAGACAATGATGTCGGTCTCCTCCAGCCGGGCAACGGCCTCGGCTCCTTCCTGGCCATGCAGAACTTCCACAGGATATCCCCGAAAGTTCTGACTGAACTCTTGAGCATCTTTTTCTCTCTCCAGGGACACTATTTTTGGCTTGAATCTGCTGGTTTGCTCCATGAGGAGTTTGATGTTTCGTCCTGCCGACAGTCCCAAAACTTTCATTTTTCCGGCGGAATGGGAAACCACTTCGAGGACACTCCTGCCGATGGAGCCCGTGGATCCGAGAAGAGAAATCTTTATCATCTTTATTCAGTCCATCCCCACAAATTTCAGCAGATAATAGAAGAAAGGAGCTGCCAGGATGAGGCTGTCGATTCGATCCAGAATGCCCCCATGTCCTGGGAGAACATTGGAAGAGTCCTTGACTCCAACTGCCCTCTTGAAGAGCGATTCCAGGGGATCGCTGATCTGGGCTACGATATGAATGATAAGAGCGAAAACCGCGGCCTTCCACCACACGGCATCGGGAAGCAGGATCTGCTGCGCCATCACTCCTCCCAGGCAGGCTGTCACGATCCCTCCAAAACTCCCTTCCCACGTTTTGCGCGGACTGGCCAGGGGTGCCATCTTGTGCCGGCCGATGAGCTTTCCGAAGACATAGGCGCCCGTGTCTCCGATAAAGATCACGGCAAACAGAAAATATATCCAGAAAGGCCCCTTCTCTACCCTGAGATAGTAAAAATGATTCAGAGTAAAGCTCAAATAAACGACTCCGAAAAAGGTCAGAGCGATCGCAGAAGGATACACCATCAGCTTTTCCAGAGTATTCATGATAAGGATAAAATATATGCCTAAAATCAACAGGGAGGCAAACAGAGAGAGCTCGAGCGACAGCGCCTCGAAATAGAAGGAGGCGGCGATCAGCAGGGCCAAAACGAAACCGATGGCTTTTCCTGGAATATGTCTTCTTCTGGATGTCAGGTTATAAAATTCCAAAAGGGACGCCACTATCACAACCTGAAGAATCAGAAAAAAGGCCCAGTTCGAAGAAAATTGGATGGCGGCAAACACCAAAGCCAACAGAATCAGGGCAGTGGGAAGTCTCTTTCGTATACTCATTTTCTTGTTTTTTTTATCATTTTAGCTCATATAAATGCGTAATTTTCTGCGTTCTCGCAAGGTGCACAGTGATGCGGCGATATGTCATTGCGAATAATTTGTCATTGCAAATAATGTGTCATTGCGAATGAAATGAAGCAATCTCATAAATAGCGATTGCTTCGCTACCTGTGAGGCTCGCAATGACAAGTTTGCCACGTTACCTTTGATCGCCCGCCATGACACTGTAACATTATTCATTACGTCTATTTCTGTATAAGCTCTGATCATCCAATACTGAAAATTGGTTCTTTTTTTATCGTTGGAAAGGAAGTGTCGGTATTGAGGAGATACGATTAACGGGAAAGTATGTCTCCGAACCTCCTTTCTCTTTTCTGGAAATCCACAAGAGCCTGCAGCAGGTGCTTTTTCCGGAAATCAGGCCAATATTCAGGAGTGATCCAGATCTCCGAATAAGCGATTTGCCAGAGCAAAAAATTCGAAACACGCATCTCGCCGCTGGTCCTGATCAGAAGATCCGGATCAGGGACCTCAGCCGTGGAAAGATAATGTGCGAATTTATTCTCATCCAAAGTGTCGATTTCAGAGCTGTTATCACGAAATATCTTCTTTACGGCTTCGACGATTTCAGCCCGTCCACCGTAGTTCAGAGCCAGAATGATGGTCATCCGGTCAAAATCTTTGGTCAGGTTTTCGACGCGCTCCAACTCTGTCCGGACTGCGGCCGGAAGAGCCTCTTTCTGGCCTATAACCTTCAGCCGCAGTTTATTTTTCACCAGTACCTTGTAATCCTTCCTGAGATAATCCTCGAGGAGCCGCCAGAGCGTCGTGATTTCCGATCGAGGTCTTTTCCAATTTTCTTTCGAAAAGGCATAAAGGGTCAAATATTTGATCCCTATCCGAGCACAGGTCTCTACAACCTCACGCACAGATTTCGATCCTGCTTTGTGCCCTTCGACACGGGGAAGATTGCGCTGCTTGGCCCAGCGGCCGTTACCGTCCATGATAATGGCTATATGGCGGGGAAGCCTGGTAAAATCCAGTTGTTCCACCAGACCTGCCTCTTCGGTGCCAGGTTCGATAAATTCCTTCAGGTTTTCGCGCATACGCCAATTATAGGAGCATGGTTTTCAATTGTCAAAATCGGTCGAACTAGGTTTTTCAAAAACACGCTGGTTTTGCCCCAGCGAGTCGAAACCAGCTCGGTTTCCGCCCTCGCTCTCCCTACCTGCAAGTAAAGCTTTCTTTCATGTCCGTTTAGTCTTCGAGGGATTTTTCATTCCACAAGCCTTCGCAATACAAGTTTTTTGCTCATCGAGCCACACTGCCATTACGAGGAATGAAATGAGATTGTCATCGCGAGCGAAGCGCGGCGATCCATCGTTGCGAATGAAATGAAGCCTTGTTGCGAGCATAGCGAAGCAAACCCTTATGAGATGGCCACATTCCCTTTGGTCACTTGCCATGACAATGCAGCAGAATATAATGCGTTGATATGAGTAATAGAGAGACTGCCAGGCTCCATTCTTAGGGAGAGCTCACTCTCCAAAAAGGTTTTATTCCCAAAAAAGTAGACGAGTGAGGACGGATTTGATAATCTATATGGTCACAGAGAGGTCAAGAAAAATGTGTTTGGGAATTCCAGCGAAAGTCGTCCAGGTCGACGATTCCGGCCTGGGAAAAGTCGACTATCTCGGGACCAAAGTCAAAACAAATTTTACTCTTCTCGAAGATGTGAAAAAAGGAGACTGGGTGATCGTACACGCCGGCTTTGTCATTTCGAAACTGGACGAAAAAGAGGCCAAGGAAACCCTCCAGCTTCTCCGTGAATATGCAGAGTCTATTGAATACAAGCCTTAGGGATATTCCTGGTTTGGTTATCCGAGCAAACCATTCTCGAAACAAACGGGTCCAGAATGAAGCTTGTTTTTTTCCAAGAACAATTATGAAAGAACTCAGAGATAAGGACGTCATCCAAGGCCTCCTGTCAGATATCTCCAAAAAAACCCGGGGCCATTCAGAGGCGGTAAAGATCATGGAAGTCTGCGGCACCCATACCATGACCATCCACAGGTTCGGACTCAGGAAGCTCCTCCAAGAAGCAGGGGTAGAGATGCTTTCAGGCCCGGGATGTCCGGTCTGCATCACCCCGAATGGATTCCATGAAGCTGCCATCGACCTTGTCTCAGGAAATCAGGATATCATCTTGACCACTTTCGGAGATATGACCAGAGTCCCCACCCGAAAAGGCTCTCTTCAAACGGTCGTTCCTGCAGCAGGTTCGATGGTCAAAATCGTCTATTCTCCAGAAGAATCCCTGGACATCGCTATCAGGGAGAAGGAGAAAGAGGTGCTTTTTTTCGGAGTCGGATTCGAAACCACCATACCGGCGATCGCTCTCACAGTAAAAAGGGCATTCCAGGAGAAGATAAGAAACTATACGGTCCTCTCTGCCTTCTGGCTGATTCCACCGCCGCTTCGAGCCATATTGAAATCGAGGGACACCAATATCCAGGGATTTCTCTACCCAGGACATGTCAGCGCCATCATCGGGGAGTCGCCTTATCGCTTTATCCCTGAAGAATACGGCATACCAGGATGCATCACCGGATTCGAACCGACCGACATCCTGTTGGCCATCTCGGTCATACTGGATCAGATCCGAGAAGGAAAAGCCAGGATTGCCAACGAGTATTCCCGAGTGGTCAGAGCTTCAGGCAACCTCAAGGCTCAGGCCGTGATGGATGAGATGTGCGAGCCAAAGGATGCCCACTGGCGCGGGCTCGGCCTCATTCCCAAGAGCGGATTGAAGCTTAATAAGAGATATTCAGGCTTCGATGCAGAGATCAAGTACAAGCTGGATATAAAGGAAGGAGAAAGCGACCTCCCCGGATGCCGTTGCGGGGAAGTCCTTCAAGGAAAGATCTCTCCGGCCGAATGCGGCCTTTTTGCCAGAGAATGCACCCCGGATTCTCCCTATGGTCCCTGTATGGTATCCTTCGAGGGAGCCTGTCTGGCCTTTTATAAGTACGACAGGAAACCTGACTAATGCGCATGGAGGATATCTGGTATTTGAGATTAGATCATACAGTTATGCGGGCTGTTCCCCGAATGCTCCATTTTTAGCACAATGAACAGACTATTATGAACATATTCATTCTTGTGTCATCGCGAGGAGTGGAACGACGTGGCGATCCATCGTTGCGAATGAAATGAAGCCTTGTTGCGAGCATAGCGAAGCAAATCCTTATGATATGGCCACATTCCTTTTGGTCACTCGTCATGCCAATGCCGCATGATATAACGCATAGATATGAGTGAGAGCGAACGAACGAAAAGAAGGGTGATGCTGAATGCCTGAAAGAAAAGAAAAAGGATTGAAGAAAATGCCAAGGGTGAGCCTGGAATTGGGCAGCGGCGGCAGGATGATGAGAGAGTTCATCGACCAGCATATCGTCAAGACGTTCAAAAATCCCTTCCTGGATGAGCTTGCCGATTCGGCCCATCTCCCTAACCGCCTGGCTTTCACCACGGACAGCTATGTGGTGGACCCCATTTTTTTCCCCGGAGGGGATATCGGAACGCTGTGCATAAACGGAACGGTCAATGACCTGGTGGTGGCAGGAGCGAAACCCCAGTATATCTCCCTGTCGTTCATCATCGAGGAGGGTCTGGACTGGGAAGACCTGGAGAGAATATTGAAATCCATCCGTAGATCGGCAAAAGCCTCCGATGTTCAGATCGCGACCGGGGATACCAAAGTGGTGAGGCGCGGTCAGGGGGATAAAATATACATCAACACCTCAGGCATCGGTACAGTTATCGCTCTCCCCTCCCTGGAGAAGATCAAGGCCGGAGATAAGGTCATGGTTACAGGCACTCTGGGTGAGCACAGCCTGGCTGTGATGCTGGCCAGGGGTGATTTTGGGCTGGAAGCACGGACAAGAAGCGACTGTGCTCCTTTGAATTTTCTTCTTCCTCTCTGGAAGAGAGGGGTGCTCTGGATGAGAGATATCACACGGGGAGGCCTGGCTTCGGTGCTGTCGGAGCTGGCCGAGAAGATCCCCTATTCTGTGGTCATAGAAGAGGAGAAAATTCCCGCTTCACGTACGGTTAGAGGAGCGTGTGAACTGCTGGGAATCGACCCGCTCTATCTCGCCTGTGAAGGGAGAGCGGTTTTGGTGGTTCCTGAAAAATCGGCACCGCGTATTTTAAAAACTATCCAAAAAGACAAATTGGGAAGGAATGCCCGAGTGATCGGACAAATCGAAGACAAGGTGGGAAAGCCTGGAGAACTTCTCCTGCGCACATTGTCTGGAGGCCTGCGGCTTCTGGAACCTCTGACCTCGGAACTTCTGCCTCGAATATGCTGAAGAGAAATGAATTGTCATTACGAGGAACGAAGTGACGTGGTAATCCATAGTTGCGAATGTCATGAAGCCTTGTTGCGAGCATAGCGAAGCAAACCCTTATGAGATGGCCACGTTCCCTTTGGTCACTCGCCATGACAATAAAACAGTAATAATGCGATTGTATGGGGTAAAATATTATACGCATTTGTATAGCTAATATGAATTCAGTAGAGTGTATTTATTCTAAACGAATTAAATGAATTGTCATTACGAGGAACGAAGTGACGTGGTAATCTTTGTAAAAATAATAGAAGTGTTTGTTTGAGTTATGTGAATTCAGGAAAGCGAACCGATTGAATTCAACGATATGCTAGCATGGAAAAAAAACGTAAGATGAAAACTGTCCGTTGGATCATTTACCCGATCCTCATCGGCGCCATAGTCTATCTGGTGGTCACCCAGCCCCGCGATCCCAAATCCCGCAGGTCCTCCGAGTACTCCAGCTTTATCGAAACAGAAAACAGAGAAATCCTGGCTCAGCAGGGAGACCGCATCCCGTTTCGCCTCAAAATAAAAAACCGGGGGAAACTGGCCTGGAACTCGGAGGGAGATTATCCCATCTTTCTCTCCTATCACCTTTATCAGAGGGAAAACTACAGAACGCTTCAGTATGACAACCGGCGCTTCCCCCTTCCCGGACGGATCGAGCCCGGACAGACATTCGACATGAATATCACCCTTCGTGTGCCCATAGAGGCCAAAAAATACATCGTTCAGTTCGATATGGTGAGGGAAGGAGATGCCTGGTTCAGGGACTATGGGTCGCGGACCGCTATCATAGGACTGACAGTGGCTGAAAAGGAATGGCCGGAGGATAGGACCAAAATCCATTCCAGTGAGGATAGGATCAACCACCTGGCAAAACTCGTCCGCCTCACCTTAGAAAAAAATGAAGTGGTCTTCGAAGGGAAAACCGGGAAGATCAGCGGTTTTGCTGCCGGGACGGATTATCCGCAGATCTGGCTGAGGGATGCCAACACGATTATACCTGCATCGAGATATTTTTATGACCGGGCCTTTTTGACGTCCTGGCTGGAGGAACACCTGGCCTTTCAAAAGGAGGATGGATCGCTCGAGGACTGGATCGACTCCAGGGGCAAATCGGATAAAAACACCACCGAAACCGACCAGGAATCCAGTGCTGTTCAAGCTGCTTTTCAAGTTTACGAGATGCTGGGGCCCAAGTGGCTGGAAGATACTATTTCTGGAGAGAAAATCATCGACCGGCTGGAGCAGGCATTGCTGTATGTTCTCCGGGACCGATGGAACCAGGAGTATGGGCTTATCACCGGAGCCCATACGGCTGACTGGGGAGATGTGGACATGGTGGATGGAAACCAGCAGGCCATCTATGTGGACGAGCGCACCCACTGGACAGCCGACATCTATGACCAGAGCATGTTCTATCAAGCATGCATGGAGTTAGCTGAGATGATGGATGCTGTGGGTGAGGCGGAAAGAGAGGCTTTCTGGCGGGATAAGGCGCAGTCGGTGAAGGACAACACAGATAAGTGGCTCTGGCAGGAGGATAAGGGATTCTACAGAGTCCACCTCCATCTGGACGATCTGACGCATGCGTTCGACGAAGATGACATGTTCGCCCTGGGGGGAAATACGCAGGCCATCCTTTCGGGATTGGCTGAAGAGGAAAAAAGCGGCAGGATCATCCAGGAAGCTTTGAAGCGGCAGGAAGAATTTCAGATATCCACCATCAGCGGGACGCTTCTTCCCCCTTATCCGAAAAATTTGTTCAAACATCCCTTGCTCGACGACCCTTATGAGTATCAAAACGGCGCCCAGTGGGATTGGTTTGGAGGCAGGCTGATCTATGCCATGTTCGAAAGCGGCTTCAGCAATCTGGCTAGAGAGAAACTGCTGGAAATCATCTCTAAAAATTTGAAAAACCGCGGATTCTTCGAATGGGACAACAAAGAAGGAGTCGGCCAGGGCAGCGATTTTTATGCCGGAAGTGCGGGAAGTTTGGCAAAGGCGCTGATCGAAGGGTATTTCGGGATCGATCTGGGATGGAACCGTCTCAACATCGAACCCAAATTGGGAAAGGATTCTGGAGAGATCCATGTCTATCAGCCAGGCAATGATCTTTTTGTGAAGTATGAATACACATTTGACGCAAACGAGAATAAAATCACCATGGCATACAATAGTAATTTTTCAAAAAGAGGTATGATTAAGATTCTCAATCCATGGCCTGAGCTGAATAAAAAGGGGCTTGAACTCTCAAAAATATTAGAGGTTCAGATCGACGGAAAAAAAATATATTTTGAGTTTATAAGTAAGAAGAATGATGGTTTCATTGAAATAGAATCAGACTTTCATCCTCATGACCTAGTAATTCTATATAGCCAATAAACTAATGTGTACTCGTACACGACCAAGATGAGAAACACTCTCTATTTCAAATAAACGATCTCCAGGTCACCAAGGATAAGATTCCTATCCTGATTCAATTTTTGCACATGGATATCGTTTATGAATTCAACACTTAATACATGCTCGCCTTGAGTGATTCCTGGAGTGAAGGCCAAAGATGAAAGGCCATCTGAATTTATCATACATTTTCCAACGATTCGGCCATCAATCCTAATAATAATATAAGGACCCAAATTATAGGCTGTACTGGTCTGTAAATTTAAAAGAATGGCAGCGTTATCTTCCTCAACGGCAAATTTCATTTTGCTTATTCCGTTTCCCCATAATTTTTCTTTAAACTCACCCTCCCAACTTTCTACCGGTATTTTTTGAACTTCTTTAATTTTACCCTCATCAAATTTGGTGGGATATTCAAACCAAACCCTGCCTATTCCTATGGCCAAATGCCTGGGGTCCGGAATCCCCAATGATCCTAAAGGCTGCCAGGTGCGATCTGTCTCGAAGACAAGATAAATTTTGTCTCTGAACATTTCTGAAATAGCATACTTAAAGTAGAACCATTCAGGATCTTTCAAAATGATTTCTTCGATCATTTCTCTTTTCTTGAAATATTGGTTGGCTGAATAGACTCTGACTTTTACAGGTACTTTGTTTATATCAGGATGAGATGCCTTTAGTGGAATCACCATACGGGATCCTAGGTTTTCCTCCGCTATCCCCGCTCTTTTTTTAGTCCAGCGATACGAAAATCCCCTATAGTCTTCTTCCAGTTGATAAAGGCCGAAATCCTGATCCCATCCGAACCGCTCAGTTCTATTTTGTATCGATAAAGATTGAGTCGAATTCCACAAATGAACCGTTCCAAAAAATAGAGTAAGAATGAGAGCAAGTAACTTGAATTTTTGACTAAAAATGCCATCGATTTTGGACCTCTTACTTTCGTCAAATAAAAAAATGACCATTGCAATCAACAGCCAGAAAAAAAACTTAACTTCGAAGCTCCCTATGTAGCTATGAAAAAGAAAATTCACAAATATTGCAGATAAGCTGGAAATAACACCGATAAGAATAAATTTATTTTTTGTATCTTCTAATAATTTACTCCTACCTCTCCATATTAGTCTGATTACTTCAAAAAAGATCCAACATATTAAAATAAGTCCAATTAAGCCTAACTCTGAACCAACCTGAAAGATATAATTCTCGGCTGAATCCGTATAGCCTCCAAAAGATAATTTCATCTCCTCTGCATAATTTGGGAATTCGACAATATAGCTTCCAACCCCAACCCCTGTTAAAGGGTAATCTTTAATCATATGGAAAGCAAGAGTCCACAGATCGATTTTTCGAGAGAATAATAAGTTCAAAGATTCTTTATTTACGAATAGATCCAGACTCCTTTGCATTCTTTTATACAAAATTGACTGCTTGGCAACGAACAAGAACGAGAGAAAAAGGAATATAAAAATTAACAGAAGGGAAGTTCCGTAAATGATTTTCTTTTTATAGCTTCTTCTCTCAGTAATAAAAAATAATACTATAAATGTTATGATCGAAACTCCAATCCCCAGAATACCGCTTCTTGATCCTGTCGAAGGGAAAGCGAATAAAATAAAAATTAAAAGGGATATAAAAAAGGGTTTCAAATTCTTATGAAAAGATACAGCCATCCCCAATATTAACGGAAAAGAAGCACAGAGATAAATGCCAAAAGAATTAGGATCCTTAAAAGTAGAATTGATTTGACCAAGCCTAACCCAAAATGTAGTGTTGCCAAGGTCCAACGAATAATATCTCTGAACAAGGGAAAACACCAATGAAATAAAAATGGAACATGAAAAGACTATCAACATCTTGTGTAGAAAGGCCTTGGATTTTATTGTATTAAAGAGAATTAAAAAGAAAAGAAAACCTGATAGATAGCTCAAGGAAGTAAAGATCACACTCATTAATGCTCCGCCTGCTCTCACACCATTTACATTAACAACAAGTTCATTGATATGACCAGATAAAAATGGAAAAAAATTGCCATACCGCAAAAAGGTGATGATTCCCGAGACGATAATTATAAGTGAAAGCAAAACGAGGGGTTTGAAAACAGGATGATTAAAGCGAACGTTGGAAAAAAAGAAAGAACGATGAATCATCCAGCCCAAGAAAAAAAACAAAAAGAGTACCAAAGCCGTAGGAGCATGAGGAACACTTCCATCTATTCCAAAAAAATAAGGGAGGTTGTTGATCAAAGGAAAGAAAAAAACAAAAGTCAAAATCCCCTGTTTGATATTGATCGAAGTTGTTATTAAAGTAATGAAGAGAAATGGAGCCAAAGCCATCTGAAAAGGCTTAATCAGCGGAACATACTTTAGATAGAAAAAACAAAGTCCAAATATAAAAGCCAAAGTAAAATAAATGAACAAAGGGTGAAGTTTTATTCTTTCTTTCATGTGTCAGTAATAATATATTAAGTAACTTTCGACTTCAATCATAAGTAATTACAATATCCTGACCACATGAAATTAATATCAAATCGCAAGAAGTAAAGTGATATATGCCATTCAATTGTCGAATACAGAGAGATGGCGAAGAAAATTGTTGCTATCTTGTAATCTTTTTATTTAAAATTGCAAATATTGATTTTTTTCTTAATCGGTAATTTAACAAATCTCAATTTAATTTTTTGTTCATCATGTTTTTTTTAGCCCACATGATTAAAAGAAGGAAAGCTATAGGTTAGCTTCCTCATAAAAAAATTCCATGGATAGAAGAAACCCAGAAAAAAAATGTAGCATGAATGCTTAAATAGCTCTACAAAAAATAACATTTAAGAACGCATGGGAAATAAAGCTAAATTAAAGATTGGATTAATGGGAACACGGGGAATTCCTGCTTGTTATAGCGGATTTGAAACTTTTTATGAGGAATTGAGCTGGAGGCTAGCAGAAAGAGGACATCACGTAACTGTATACAATCGATCTAATTATATAGAATATATGGGGTCTTATTATCGCGGAGTCCGTTTAGTTAGACTCCCCACAATTAGGAATAAATATTTGGATACATTCTTCCATACTTTTCTTTCCATTCTTCATGGAATTTTTCAAAAATACGATATTGTTTATTTTTGCATCGTAGGAAACAGTCCGCTTACCTTTATCCCGCGAATACTGGGATCTAAATCCATATTAAATGTGGACGGAGCGGATTGGGAAAGAGAAAAATGGAATGGTTTCGCCAAGAAATATTTAAAATGGTGTGAAAAAATTGCCACAATATTTCCGAATGTCGTCATCGCAGACTCAAAAGTAATACAAAAAAGATACAGGGAGGTCTACAACACAAATACAATCTATATCCCTTATGGAGCAAATATAATAAAGAATACCAATGAGTATTGTTTAAAGAGTTTTGGGTTGGAAAAGGATAAATACATATTATTTGTGGGAAGACTTGAGCCAGAGAATCGTGTTCGTCTTTTGATTGAAACCTTCAAAGAGATTGATACAGATATGAAATTGGCAATTGTTGGAGATGCTCCTTATGCTGGAGAATATAAAAAAGAATTGAAAGAATTAGCCGATGAGAGGGTTGTTTTTACTGGCTTCGTCTTCGGAGAAGGTTACCAACAATTGAGTTCATGTGCTTATTTATACGTCCTAACATCAGGGGTGGAAGGAACAAGGCCTGTACTTTTGGATCAAATGGCATTTTCCAATTGTGTATTAGTGAGAGATTCAGCCGCTAATCTGAAAGTGATTGGCAATGCTGGATTGTCATTCGATCGTAAAAGAGATAAGGAGGACTTAAAAAAGCAATTACAGTATTTAATAAATAATCCAAAAATAGTGGAAGAATATGGTAGAAGAGCTAAAAAAAGGATTGAAGAAAACTATTCATGGAATGTTGTTGTTGACCAATATGAAAAACTTTTCTTGGCACTCGTGAACGAATGATCAAAGGTTGCCATCTGATATAAAACAAAACTTGGGAAAATAAAGATTTCCGAATACACACTTGACTTTATATCGAAAAAAGTGGTCAGATTACTCCCTGGGTAAAATAAAATTGCGAGTTCGTCTGTACACAAAATAAAGGGGATCGACATGAAAAGAAAAATTATTTTTTTAAATGTTTTCACATTTATTTTTATATGTCTGAGTTCCTTATTTATTGGTGGATTAAATGAAAAGCAGGCTCTCGCTCCAATCAATCCTGAATTTTTAAAGTATCTTGATGATGTTGAAAAAGGCTCTATCCGCATTTTTTCAGATGAAGGGCATCGCCTCGGAGAAATCCCGCCGCCTGTTAATTTATCTCATATCATCGGAACAGTTGAAAAAAGAATTGATAGAAGTTATCCGGCAACATATGACCTGCGAAATCTAAATAAGCTTACGCCTGTTAAAGACCAGGGAGGATGCGGCTCCTGCTGGGCATTTGCCACCTATGGTTCTCTTGAGTCTTATCTAATGCCATTGCAGCAAAAGAATTTTTCAGAACAGCATCTCATTTCGAACCACGGGTTTGATTATACGGAGTGTGAAGGTGGAAACAACTTTATGTCTGCTGCCTACCTAGCGAGGTGGGAAGGGCCTCTTTCAGAATCTGATGTGCCATACATCTACTCAAGTCACGGAAATGTCGACTCAAATCCCGGAAAAGAGGGCTTTGCCCTCCAAAAACATGTTCAACAAGTGACCTTATTACCAAATCGGATAAATTATTTGGACAATGACACGATTAAACACTTTGTTACAACTTATGGGGCAGTATATATCAGCATGAGATGGGATGGATATTACTATAATCCTTCGGCAGCCAGTTATTATTGTAACGCAAGTGGTTCTACAAATCACGGAGTTGCGATTGTAGGTTGGGATGATAACTATAACAAATCTAATTTCAACATTATTCCCCCAGGAGACGGTGCATTCATTGTAAGGAACAGCTGGGGGCCTGCCTGGGGTGAAAGCGGATATTTTTATCTCTCTTATTATGATGTCGTTTTTGTTCCTCGCGCATCGTTTAATAATGCAGAAGAGGTATATAACTACAGCAGGATCTACCAGTATGATCCCTTAGGATGGGCTGTCTCATATGGGGGTTCCAGTACAGTCCATTGGGGAGCAAACATTTTTACTGCTCTGGACGGCAAACCTCTGCGAGCTGTCAGCTTTTATACGACTGATTCTAATGTAAATGCTGCGGTTTATGTATACAAAAATGTATCTGGAAGCACCGATCCGCGTAACGGAACGCTGGCTGCGAGCAAAACCGGAACATGGACTTATCCAGGATATTTCACTGTAGTTCTAGATTCCCCAGTTGCATTAAATACAGGAGAAAAATTTTCAGTGGTCATAAAATTTGAAAACAGCAGCTATCTCTATCCAATTGCCTTAGAGTATCCCCTTTCGGATTATTCTTCAACTGCAACTTCAAATTCCGGTGAAAGCTTTGTCAGTCCAAATGGAACAAGCTGGTCTGATATCACCAGCCTATATTCCAATACAAATGTATGTATTAAAGCTTTTGCAGGGGACGTTTCGCCTCCTACTTCGCATAATATATTCCACTTCGATATAAATTGGGACGGCAAATCTGATATAGTGAGAGCATACGGGATTGCCGGTGATATTCCTGTCACAGGCGATTGGGACGGAGATGGATCCACCAACTACGGTATCTACCGTGAATAAAAATATTCTCTAAACAAAGGGTAGCACACGCCCCTTCACGGATTATCGGGTAATGGGCAATTCAAAGAAATCGGGACAAAATTGCTTTGAGAATGAATTTATTTTCCCAGATCAATAAGAACCTTTTCCGCTAAAAACTAAGGGAATAGTCTTCAATAGAATTTTTAGATCTAACAAAAGCGACCAATTTTCAACATAATAAAGATCAAGTCTAACCATATCGTCAAAGCTCAAATCACTTCTTCCGCTGGTTTGCCATAAACCAGTCATTCCTGGCGGAACTTCTGCTCTTTTTTCTTTCCAATATTTGTATTTAGGATTTTCAAGTTCATTTTTCATATCTGAATATACAAGAGGACGAGGCCCAACTAAACTCATCTCCCCGATCAAAACGTTCCATAAAGACGCTAACTCATCGATACTGAATTTTCTGATAAATTTTCCTATCCTGGTAATTCTTGGGTCGTTTTTTATTTTGAATAGAAATCCTTCAGCTTCATTCAAAGCAGACAGTTTCTCACGTTTTTTTTCGGCATCTTCTTCCATTGAACGAAACTTGATAAAATAAAAACTTCTTTCTCCCTTGCCTATTCTCTTTTGCCTGAAAAAAACAGGCCCTTTTGAATCTAATTTGATCAGGAAAGCTATTATTATTAGAAGAGGAAAAAGAACAACAGTGGCTATAATCGCCACAATTAAATCGAAAATCCTTTTCAATATATGATCCCATTGAGTCAATATTATTTTACGGACACCCAGCAGAACAACTCCATCAATTTCAGATAAATGTATTTTGCCAGAAGTAAAACCAATAAAATCAGGAATTCTGTCTAATTGAACCTCCATTTTCTCGCATGTTTGAACCAACTGGAGAAACTCCTCTTGAGTAAGAGAGGATTCAGAAACTATGATCCTTTCGATCATATGATCATTGATTATGCTAACAATATCCTCCAATTTTCCTAAAAAAGGAGAATTGTCTTCAGGCAAAGGCTGTCGTTCTTCATTGCTAGTCTGAATGTATCCGGCTAATTGAAAAACTGAGTTATTCATACTCTCTATTTTATTCGCAATTCTCCTGGTATTTTTATCAAAACCAATGAGGACAATCCTCTCGATTCCAAATCCTTTTGCCCTAGACCATTTTAAGAGGTTTCTGCAAAGCAAATGGCTCAAGCTGAGAAAGATTACACTTAGTCCAGAAAACATTATTATTATTGATCTTGAATAATTCTCTGCTTTAAAGAGAAAGGCAAAAAGCATAAGAATCATTACTGTAAAAACGACAGATTTTATTATCGTGAACAAGATATCCAAAAAATTTTCTCTCTTGTGAAATTTATAAAGACCAAAGTAGTTAAGAATAAAAATAAAAAACGGAATAATTACATAGAAGGGTGGAATTAAAGCTCGAATTGTAGCAAAATCGAATTTTTTATGGAAAACAGGATTAAGTTCTATTCGGAGCCAAAAAGTTAAATAGATCGAAAAAATAATGGCAGCTATATCGAAAATTATTTGCGCGATTACGAAAATTTTCTTCTTTGGTCTAAGCAATTTCAAAAGTTCTATTAAAAATGAACCTATAAATCATCTACTAAACTAATTGGCAAATTCTTTCACACATCCATCCACCCCGAAATTATATAGAATCGCAGTAAATAATACAATATTTCATTTCCCTACCTCGATTACTCTGGATTTTCATCAAAAATCATCGGATCGAATCTACTCGGTCGCTTATCTGCTCGCCTTCTGACTGGAGTCATCTAAGTCGTCCTGAGAGTAAAAATCCAGCAGATTTCATTTGGCTTTGGTTGAATTTTTGGATATCATAAATGAAAATTTTAAAAGAAGGAAAACGAGCTGGTTGAGACCATTCAACACACAATAAAAAAATCGTAATTCCTGAGCAATGAATAAAAGAAATGCTCCAACAAATTTTTTTTCAATATCATTTCAGTCCACACAATGTGTTCAATCCTAAAGAGTCAATAATGAACTCAAATAGTACAGACCATCAATCACGTGTTCATACTCATGAACTCACTATTATTGCCAAAGGCGCAGGAATCGTCTTCCTGGGAACGATCATAGGAACCGGGCTGAAATATCTATTCGAATTGATCACCGCCCGTTATCTAGGTGTCAATCTTTTCGGACTTTTCTTTTTGGGATTGGCTGTCTTCAGAATAGGCGAAATTCTGGCTGCGGCGGGTATGCAGAGCGGGATCTTAAGATATGTCTCTATCTTTTACGGAAGAGGAGACTGGCAGAGAATACGAGGAACAGTATTGTTTGTTTTGAGAATTGTCATTTTGTCTTGCTTGATCACCTCAGGGAGTTTTATTTTTTTTGCTAAAGGGATCTCAGTGAATATATTCCATAAAACTGAGCTATCTTCTGTGCTCAAAGCCTTGGCTGTTGCTATTCCTTTTTCTGTCATCACAACCATATCTGTCTTTTCTTTTCAGGCCATCAAGTCAATCAAATACAAGGTGTATGTAAAGGATTTATTAGAGCCCTTCTCAAGAATACTGTTTGTGATCATCATCATTCTGCTGGGATGGTCACTCCTGGGTGTTATTGCTGCTTTTGTCCTGTCCATTGTTGTGGGAACCATCGCCGCTTATCATTACCTGCGAAAACTTCTTCCTCAATTATTTGACCGCAGAATTCAGCCCATCTATCAATCTCGAGAAATTTTTAAATACTCCTGGCCCCTCTTTTTTGTGGGCTTCCTGAATCTGCTGTTTCTCTGGACGAGCACTCTTCTGATCGGATATTTCAGGACTTCTCAGGAGGTCGGATTATATAACGCCGCATATAGAACAGCATTGCTCGGCCAAATTGTTCTCTTCTCTTTCAGTTCCATTTTCGCACCTTTCATATCCGATCTTTTCGATCGAAAAGAAACTCGCCAGCTTGAGAATCTCTACAAGATAACAGCCAAATGGGTGCTCTCACTGAGCCTTCCCCTTTTTCTCATCATGGTAATATTCGCCAAAGAGATCCTGACCCTTTTCGGGAAAGAATTTGTGCGAGGTGCCTCGTGTTTAATCATCTTGAGTATCGCTCAGCTTGTCAATTCAGGAACAGGTTCATCGCAATTCATGATATCGATGACAGGCCGCTCGAAGATAAACCTTTTCAACACGGTTACAACATTACTCATGAATATAGTCCTCAATATTATCCTTATTCCAAAACACGGGATCATAGGAGCTGCCGTGGCTACCGCTGTTTCCATCAGTCTGATTAATATATTGAGCGTGGCGGAAGTCTATATAATATATCGAATCCATCCTTACAGGCTCGATTTTTTAAAATCCCTTGCCGGTTCTGCTCTACCGATTGCTGTTCTCTGTATCGCTAAAAATACTATTCTAACCAACGTAAATTACCTGCTTTCTCTGGTGCTTGGCTCTTTGACTTATATCGGGTTGTATGGTTTAATACTCTACCTTTTAGGAATTAATGAAGAAGAAAAATCTATTTTAGGAACAATCAAAGCTAAACTGAAGACTTCCTGGAAAGCATGAAAAAAAATCATATTTCTATAAAAACCTTCTTTTTTTTGTTTTCCATTGTGATTCTGTCCTCAAATTGCAGGGAAAAATCTGAGTTCTATCGTTTTATCGACCACCTTGAGGAAGCGAACGTCACCACCTCTCCCTTGAAAAACATTGAGCAAAAGTTTGAGGCCATCGAACAGAATTGGACTGGTAATCAAATGTTCCCCTTTGAATTACAGAACAATCGATTCTTATGTGTCCCCACCCAAGCAAAGATTCTCAGTTATGATGACACGGAAAAACCCATCGGGATGAAGTTACTAAAAAACGGAAAAGAAATTGAATTCTCCAAACTTCCATCTGATGAAAAGAACTCTTGGATGTGGAAAAGAATATCTGAAGTCATAGAACCGGTGCATTACAAAGGATACAAAAGTGACGCAGGCGCCATTATCCTGTCTAAAAACGAATACTTTGTCAGCAATGAATTTTTCATACCTGAAGGAGAGATACTTATTGAAATTACCGCAAGAAGCGGTCGACAAATGAAATACCTGCCCAATCTAACTCTTTATTTAAACGACGAGCTGGTTGGTCAAGTTCCCATAAGAAAATACAAGAAATACGCATTTTTACAAAAAAAGAATGCAGGGATGTATAAAATCAAAGCAGGATTCTCCAATGTTTTTAAGCTTGATTCGTATTCGGAAAAGGAGAAGCTCTATTTAGACACATTTGAAATCAAAAGCAGCCAAGATCTCATACTGATTTCTCATACCGAAAGGGATTCTCCACTAACTAAAAATGACAACTTCAAAGCGGTTTACTCTACTCTGCCAACAAAGAAAACACTCTTCCCGGGGTTCTTCTTCAATAGTAAAGCAGATAATTTCACAAATGATCTCTCTCTCAAAATCGGAGAGTCCGTCGAAACAGATATTGAGCTGATTGCAAAAGAAAACATGTTTGAAATCATGTGCCATGCCCAGCCAAAAGGAGCCTTGCTCATATTATGGCTCGATGGAAAAAATGTGGGAAGAAAGTGGATAACACCATGGGAGAGAAAATCTTATCTCTTTCAGGTTGCTGCAACCGAAGGAAAACACAGGCTGAAAGTTGAATGCAAAAAACCACAGAATGCCAAAAAATTCTTGGAAAGACAGGTAATAATCCACCACATAAACATGATGCCAAGCATTCAGAATGATCTCGCTGAACTCTATAAATATAAGGATGACTTTGAAATCCATGACCATAATATCGGAAAAAATCCTTATTCGATAAAAAAAAAGATGGAATTAAAAAATATTTCCATAAACGCTTTCCTCGCCCCGCCAAAAAGCAGGTTTGATTTCAAAGTGAAAATTCCAGAATCAGGACATCTAGAATTTGGATATGGGCTACTAGAGAATTCAAGACGCGGACAGGATACAAAAAGAAGAGGTGTTAAATTTTCAATCCTTTTAGAAGAAAACGACGAGACCGAAAATATATTCATAAAGTCCGTAAATCCTAGAAACCAGAAGAACGCATATACTGTGCAGCATGAAAAAATCGACCTTTCCCCTTACTATGGAAAACAGATCAACATTTGCTTTATAACAGAAAACATTGGTCAGAAGTCTCAGGATGAAAAAGGTAACGATGAGAAAATAAACGACTATGCGGTCTGGTTCAATCCGGTCATCTATCCAACAAGGCAAAAAGATCCACCAAGAGACAGTAAAGATTTCAATGTAATCCTGATCTCCATCGATACCTTGAGAGCCGATCATCTTGGATGCTATGGGTATCAAAGGGATACGAGTCCTGCCGTTGATGCCCTCGCCAAAGAGAGTGTCCTTTTTTCTGATAGTTTTGCCCCTACTTCCTCAACACTCCCTTCACATATGTCGATGTTGACATCTCTATATCCCATCCATAACGAATTCTATTCTCAAAGATTGGGAATCATCCAGGCATTAGATCCATCAATTCTTACACTGGCCGACATCCTAAGAACACACGATTATTTTACCGGCGCTTTTGCAGGAGGGGCTTTTGTTAGTGCCAAATTCGGATTCTCCAAAGGCTTCGATTTCTACTTAGAAGATGAAGGCAGCACAATACGGAAGGATTCTGCAGCCAGGCTTTTTAGACTCACTTCAAAATGGTTGAGAAACAACAAGGATAAGAAATTCTTCCTATTTCTGCACACTTATCAGGTCCATGCACCCTATTACTGCCCAGAGCCATACAATCTGAAATTTCTGGATGAAAGCGCCAAATACAAAGAAGCACATATGAGGGAAATTCTCGGATATTTCAAATACAGAAAATTGCCTGAATCGGAAAGACAAAATTTGATTTCCCTTTATGATAGCGAAATCCGCTACACCGATGAATGCTTCATAAAGCCTCTGATCGACGAATTAAAAAGACTTAATATCTTTGACAGCACAATGCTGATCTTCACTTCTGACCACGGTGAAGAATTGTACGAGCATAAGGGATGGCTGCATGAGCACGCTCTGTACAATGAGCTGATCAGGATTCCACTTATCATAAAATTTCCGAATGCAAAACACAAAGGCAAGAAAATAAGCGGAACGGTGAGTATCCTTGACATAATTCCCACCATTCTGGAAGAATTAGGAATTGGATTCTCAAAAAAGCGGTTCGATGGGAAAAGCGTCATGAAACTGATTGACGAAAGCGAAAGGGGTGACCGAGCAACCTACGCCTTCCGTTTCGTTTACTTGATAAATCCCGACCTTACCTTCGATACCAAGCTAATCAAAATCTCTACAATCTCTAACGCATTCAAACTTATCTTAAATCACGAATATCCTGCTGATTTGAGTCCAGCAGGATTCAAGATTCCTGGCGGCCCTCCCTTCTCCGTTGACGAAGTGGAACTCTTCAATTTGGAAAAAGATCCTATGGAACTGAACAGCATTGCAGAGATAAACAAAATGAAAGTGCGCGAAATGTTAAAAGAATTGGAGCCTTACTACTTGAAGGCAAAAGAAATCGAGAGGGCGAAGAAGCAGATGGAAGAGAATCTGGAACATGAGCTGCGAAAGAGATTAGAAGCTCTTGGATATATAAGATAATCAAATAAGGCAGAGAAGAGGCTTTTTTCTTCGGGAGATGAATTTCGAGAATACTAGAAATGAAAAAGAGAGTGTTTATAATAGGTTTAGATGGGGCAAGCTGGAGAGTCCTCCAGCCAATCATGAAAGAAAACTTGATGCCGAACCTCTCCATCCTTATAGAAAGAGGATCGTCGGGAATTTTAGAATCCACCCTTCCACCGATCACAGCCCCGGCCTGGACCACGTTTCAAACAGGAGTCAATCCTGGCAAGCACGGCCTCTTCGATTTTTTGGGTTATAGGCCGGAATCTTATCAATTTCCTCTACACAGCTCTAAGAGCATAAAACTGAAGACAATATGGGAAATAGTGAGCGAAGTCCAAAAAACGGTTGTTTCCATCAATGTACCCATGACGTATCCTCCTAAAGTGGTTAACGGCGCACTCGTAGCTGGAATGATGTCTCCGAGTGTGCAAGCCAATTTTACTTATCCACCTGATTTGTACAAAGAATTGAAAGACCATATTGGAGAATACACCATATTCCCTTCCCCGGAGTTATTTTTTTCAGATGATGAAGAGAAGATCGTTTACAGCTTTATCGATATAGAAAAAAGAAGAAAAGATGCAGCACTCTATCTGATGCAGCGCTTCGATTGGGATCTGTTCATGATTCACAACCAATGTCTGGATATCCTCCAGCACAGATTCTGGCCCTACATATTTAAGGAGCATCCACGCTTCGATGAGAAAAAATGGCGCCCGATCTCGCCATTTTTTCAAGCCATGGACAGTCACATCGGAGAGCTTCTTAGTAAGCTCGACAAGCAAACCACTGTGATCATAATTTCCGATCATGGCTTCTGTAATCTCGATCACACAGTAAATCTCAACAAATGGCTGGAACTGAACGGATTTTTAAGTTTTAAAAAAGAGAGACTGCCCTCGCAATTATTCTCTTCTCTTAAAAAGTTGGATGTGTTCCAAATAAGAAAAAAACTCAGTTTTATAACCAAAGAAAAAGTTAAAGCAAAGCTTTACCAGGGATGGCTCCTGGATTGGAGCAAGACAAAGGCTTTCAGCGGCCAAGGAGGCGGACTGATCCATATAAACCGTAAAGGAAGAGAAGGCCTGGGAATCGTAACTGAGGGCAAAGAATATGAAGAAATCAGGAAAAAGATAATCGAAGGCCTGATGGATTTCAAAAATCCTGAGGATGGAAAAAATATCATTAAAAGAGTTTTCAGGAAAGAAGAGATTTTCCATGGCCCTTTTATCGATCACGCTCCTGACCTTATTGTCCAGCCCGCAAGCGGCTACGCATTCAAAAAAGCTTTATCTGGAAAAAAGATTCTGTCTGAAACAGTAATAGGCAGAGACAGCGTCGGCACCCATGATCAGGACGGGATATTTATATTTTCCGGAAACTCCATAAAAAAAGAGTCTCCAATGAGAGAGGCACATCTTGCAGATATTGCTCCCACTGTTCTTCATTTACTTGACATCAACAGGCCTCGTTATATGGATGGAAAAGAACTGAGGAATATTTTTAAAGAGTAAGACAATATAAAAGGAGCTATCGGGAAAATTATTTACATTAAAATCATTTTTGCCGGAATTGTGCTTTTTTATCTACTCTATACTATATTTAAGCAAAAAAAAATCGACCTGTTTTCGCCATTTTACATCTTCCCCCTTTTCTTCATTCTGTATCTATCAATAGGATCCGCCTCAGAATTCATAGCTCATGAACAGGAAATAACAGGAAAGCAATGGATTCTGTACGCCTTGGCTCTGCTCTTTTTCTTCTTGGGAACTATTATCCCCTTTCTCCTTTATGAAAGGATCAAACCGAAAGCACGCCCTGCCAAGTGCAAGTGGGATAAGTCCAAGCTCTTACAGATAACTTCCTTGATTTTTATTCTTGCTGTGGCAGCTCGGTCACTAATATACGTATCGACGGGAATTCCTTTGTTGGCATCAAACGTCAATCTGGCCAGGCAACAAGCGGCCGAGAATGGGTATCTGGGAATGATTGCATTGTCTACAGAAATCGTCTTCATGGTCTCCTTTGTAGCCGTTCTGAAATATAAGCACAACCGAAAACTTTTCTTTTTCTTCATGATCTTTTCTCTGGCGTTTTCCATCTTAACTGGCAGCCGTCAGTCTTTCATAAGAATGATATTTCCCTGTTTGGTTTTCTTTCACTATTATAGAAAAAAAATATCGGCTAAGGCCTTTGTTGTTGCTTTCATAATCATTGCAGTATTCATAGGGAGTATTGGATTTTACAGGCGACATGTTCTAGTGCAATCAACAATGGAAGCATCCCTCACAGAATATAATTATAATCCGTTTCTCTTCTGGGCTCCGTTTGCCGTGCGTGAGCTAAAGTTGGCTCCGGAAGGTCTGGCAATAATCCTGGAGACTTTTCCAAAAAAAATAAGCTATCAAAAGGGGAAACTTCACATCTCTCCCCTTCTTATGCCCCTTCCGGGTGAACAGGAGCAGCCGGATATGTTTTTCAAAAGAAAATTAGGTATGGAATGGGTGGGATTTGGCCTGGCATCTACTATGTTGGCGCCGCAATACGCAGATTTTGGGATTATGGGGATATTTGTAGGGATGTTTTTTGTTGGTTTTATTCTATCTCATCTGTACTTTAAGGCACGCGTTTCCCCTAGTCCTCTTCAAATCCTCATCTACGGCGTCGTATTGGGGCAGATGCTGATAGCGGTGAGGTCAAACTATCTCAATTTTGTGATTATCTGGACCCTCATTTTACTCACCATTATTCATTTCTTTGCGAGGAAAAAAACTTGACCTGAAAAATTATCCTGAAAATCGTTCACGAAGCCACACCCAAACCAGAAAAGACGGTATTACTTAAAGAGTATTATCTTCTCAGGAGGGTAAAAACCATCTCAAAACTACCTTTAGAGACGACTCCCAAACTTCACTGCCAGATGGTTGATGTAAATATGCGCGGAACCTGGAGCCAGAGGATAAAAAGACGTCCCTCTTTTTCAGTAAATAGAATTCATACTCCGTCGAGTTCGAACCTGCTGATACTTTTAGGTTATCCTGGTTTATCTCATCCTCTGTAAGTAGCATACCCGACAGGATAAGAAAGAAATACTCTCTTTTTCTTAAAGAAACCTACTATCTGTGTACTTGCGGAATGAAGTCCCCTCACTTGCCATAACTTTCTGGAAAATATTTTCGCCATTTATTCCTAAATGGTGGAATTCAACCTCGAGCAACGAAAGAGAGGCTTGCTGATTCTTTAAAGTCTCTTTTTATTGATATTTGATCTTAAGAGTATAAAATCTTAGGCTACTACCAATAGCAGGGCAAGTAATATAAGCGGCATAGTGAAAAGAATTGTTTTTCACAACTCTCGAACCGCTGTTAAGAGAACTGTCAACTATAGTATCAGAGCCTGGAGTCCCTGTGCTGCTTTCTGAAAAGAGCGTTTGATATGATTTGGTGTAGAGATTTGTTCTCCTTACACTAAAAGATATATCACTGGTGGAACTATCGTAGAAAGACAATGTCACACTTATTATCGTCGCATCCTGAGGAAGATAGATCGGAGCATAAAAAGTCCCGGTCGTCGGTGAATCCGAATCCGTATACGAATAATCCCACCAATAGGTATAAGTCACATCTTCATCATGAGGTCTGAAAGCACAAGAAGGCATACTGAGGAATTGCTGAGCCTGAACCGCTGTCGGAAGTAAAAGAAATAAAGCCATTACCCCTAACACCAAACTGGATTTTTTAATCATTGTTTTCTCCTTTTTTAAAAGATTTTCATCCGAACCCTTATTCTTTTAATCCTGCACCTTATTAATCCCACCTCCTTTCCGCTTTTCTCTGGAAAGAAATTATAAGGGGAATAAGCGCTTCCTTCCTTAGTTCCATATATTTCTTAGTATCTTTGTACAAATATTGAAAAATGTCAATAAGTTTTTTGATCGAAGTCCAGCCCTGAAAATTTTGGGATCGAATAAGCTCAGCTGAATACTCTGTGTTTTTAGAAAATGACCGAAGCCTCCAAAGCCTGTCCTAATACCTAACACTAACGAAGAAAATTTTCGTAGTTATTTCTTATGGTAAAATTCAACCTGGAGCAGCGAGAGAGGCCTGCTTATTCTTTAAAGTCTCTTTCTTATTGATATTTGATCTTAAGGGTAAAAAACATCAAATCACTGCCAACACCAGCAGGGACTGAAATTCGAGCAATATAGTGAAAAGAATTGTTTTTCACAACTCTCGAACCGGCGTTTAGAGAACTGTCAACTATGGTATCATAGCTTGGAGTTCCTGAACTGCTTCCTGAAAAGAGCGTTTGATATGAATTTGTATAGAGATTTGTTCTCGTTACAGCAAAAGAAATATCGCTAGCGGAATTATCATAAAAAGACAATGTCACACTTATTATCGTCGCGTCCTGGGGAAGATAGACCGGAGCATAAAAGGTAGCGCTAGGAGAATCCGAGTCTGCATATGAATAATCCCACCAATAGGTATAAGTCACATCTTCATCATTGGGCCTGAAAGCACAGGAAGGCATGGTAAGGAATTGCTGAGCCTGAACCGCTGTGGGAAG
>CAYFWF010000026.1:0-3227 GCA_964346815.1 uncultured Eubacteriales bacterium
CTCCTTTTTTCGTGAATCAAGCTCATGTACGAAATCTCCATCGAAGAGTTCATTTCTTTATACGAGCCTTCATTCCATTATATTCTAATCTATCTTAAAAATCTTATTGAAAATGGTTACAGATTCAGGAAAGAGCTCATCAAAGGTGATGTATTTCCATTCTGCATACTGGACCTGCCATCTCTCATCCCTCTTGATCAATCGGAGGGTCAGACGGTAATTCTCTGTCGAATACTTCACCAGCTTTCGGAATACCTTGGCCGCGCCCGAGGAGAGAGCAACATCGGATACAATCGAAGCTTCGGGCAGACGGATCTCCTCCACCTGAGCACTCAGCACATGAATCACGATTCCCTTATACTGCTTGAAATATCCGTTGATCATCTGCCTGGATTTCTGTTTATCCCGGCCCTCAAAATCAGAATAATCATAAGCCATATTTATCATTATGCTATCGAGGTCTTTTTTTTCAGCGTATCTGGAGATCTCCTCCATGAACTCCAGGATGAGGTCTTCTTCGGTTTTTGGGATGCATGAAGTGAAAAGAGCAAGAGAAAGGATGGAGATGATAACCCATCCGACCCGAACCATATCGCTCCTTTTTATTGGTTATATTTCAATGATAAAGGAGAAACTTGAGCAAAGGCATTTTCAATTTGTCCTCATGAGACCTTACTTTAGTTCTATTTCTCTCTTATTCTTTCGATCTCGAATACCACCGGATTATACGCATCCGGACAGGCATGCGTTTTTTTATCCGGATTCTCTCTCAGCCAAGGGAATCGAGCTTCAAACATCATGGCAAACACAGCCGGGAGCATGCTGTAAAGAGCGTGGATGCATATTTTCCCGTCCACTTCTGATTCTGTGAATTTGACTTTATCACCAACATCGTGAAATCCACATGTCCCCTTTTTGCTTATCACCTTGGCTGTGACTGCGACGACTTTTTTGGCCATTTCTTCCTCCTCCTGATTAAGAAGCGATTCTTTCGATGACGTGGCACCATTATCTGCATATAAAGATTTCATCCAGCACGGAAGAGATATCCCTCCAACAAACGTGTAGGACATCGTTTTGCAGAATTCCCTGCGGTTGATTGCGCAGGATTTTTTTTCGGAATTTTTTGGCTGGCTCAACTTTCTCCGCTCTTCTGAAAGTTTCTTCTCAGTTTTCAGCTCCCCGTCAGAGGCTTTGTAGCACAGAAATATCCCGAAGTCAAAAGAACAAGTGCCTGATGTCGAAAGATCTTGGACTAATTTTCTAACAATCCATAAGGCTAAAACCTCAGGAATTCCATTTTCTTTTCCTTCTGAAAGCAACCAAATGGCTTCAAAATACGTAGAATATATATAAAGGCAGGAATAAGATCCCAGAAAGAAGGACAGCTATGAGCTTAAGAACAATACTGGAAAAGATTGTTGAAGACGGAAACTCGGTTCTCTTGTGTGACAGCAGTAAAGATTGGGAGGCGAGCGACCTTCTGGCAAACCTGTCAGAATCGATGCTTAGAAGACAAGCCTACCTCCAACCCGGGCTGTACATCGCAGAAATCAATGACTCCGGATTCCTCGGCCAGGTGCTCTTCAAGATCAAAAGAAAGACTTAAAAAAGGGACAGGATGCTTTTTCTTAAAGAAGGAAGACAGTCTTTCTTTTCCTCAATAAGAGGACTTCAAGAGAAAATCTCCGAAGAAGTAGCAGCCTGTCCCCTTTTTTATTTTTCGTTTTGTTCGCTTTCGGACAGCCCCTATTATAAAAGCGAACAGTCTCTATTGATAGTCCACACCTAATTTCTCAGATTTCCCTGGACTCAATAGGATGGCATAATAATTGCATACATAGTAGTGTTAGATATCTTAGAGTGCGAGGTATACAATGGTCTCTAAAGCATTGATCGCGGCTTCAACAAAGCCGATTATCCTGTCCATCCTTCTCAGCGGAGAGAACTATGGGTACCAAATCATCCAGAGAGTTAAGGAGATTTCTGGAGGAACTCTCGAATGGTCTGACGGAATGCTCTACCCTGTCCTCCACCGGCTCGAGAAGGATGGATTCATTTCATCTCAGTGGATAAGATCTGAAGAAGGTCGTTATCGCAAATACTACAGCTTGACAGATCTGGGAAGAGAAGAATTGGAAGCGGAAAAGAGACAGTGGCTGAGCGTCCACTCTGCTCTCGCGAAGCTATGGAAGCCTTTAGCCGCATCAGACTAAATAAGAAAGATGTCATTGTGAGGAACAAAGTGACGTGGCATTCTCATAAAAAGAGTCATAATTATTTTATATTTCCTATGAGATTGCCACGCTTCGCTCGCAATGACAAGGAGAAACATTGACTGGCCGATTTTATGACAGAAGAATTGTGCCTGTTCCTCTTTAAAGGAGAAAAAAATGTTTAACCTGGAAAAAGCAATACAACAATGGCGAAAAGGCCTCCTCAAAAATCAAGCGCTGGAAGATGGATACATCGTTGAGCTGGAGTCTCATCTCCGGGAGGAAATCGAAAATCAAATCCAGCTCGGAGCTGGCAAAGAAGACGCCTTCAGAAAAGCAGTCCAGAGCATCGGCCAGCCAGAAAGTATTGGAGCAGAGTTTTACAAAACACATACCCGACGAATGAGCGGCCGCCCTCCCTGGAAGCCTCCTCTCTTCATGCCTGAACTCCTCTGGAATTATCTCAAAGTGGCTTTCCGAAAAATCAGGAGACATAAAGGATATTCCCTCATTAATATTTCCGGTCTGGCTATTGGCTTGGCCTGCTGTTTCCTTGTTTTTCTCTGGGTTCGGGATGAATTGAGCTTCGACAGATTCCATTCAAATGCCCAAGAAATCCATAGGGTGCTTTTCCATCCTCAGGGAACGGACATCTACAGTTCTTATGGCTCTGGTCCTCTGGGCCCGACATTGAAGGCTGACTATCCAGAAATTATTGACTTCGCACGAATGTTCGGAGAAGCTAGCGCACCGCTGAAATACAGAGATCAGGTTTTCACGGGGAAAGTTCGAGGAGTAGATAATTCGTTTTTTGCGATGTTCACTTTCCCGTTCATCACAGGCGATTCGAAAACATGCCTTTTAGAACCGCATTCAATCGTACTCACTGAGAAGATGGCATTCAGACTGTTTAATGAGGAAGATCCCCTCGGGAAAACAGTCGGGTTCGAATGGTGGGGAACATGGCATGACCTAAAAGTCGCGGGTGTTATGGAAGATGTGCCGCTCAAT
>CAYFWF010000027.1:0-2998 GCA_964346815.1 uncultured Eubacteriales bacterium
CCAAGAAGTCATTAATGCCATGGCTTCGGATGGGACAGTGATGCCCATTATCCGCGGGATGCATATTCATCCGGCCTTACCTGAAGTGGTCCAGACCACTCTCCAGAACCTTCAATAGTCATAAGGAAGCACGCCTCAGCATTTGCTCCTCTTTCGCTTTTGGCTCCCTTCTGTTGTATTGAAAAATGATAATCTTAATGATAGGCATGATTTGCCAGGAACGGCAGATATGAGTATAAGACTCCATAAAACCAATCGGGAAGAAATACGCGAACTTTGTCGTCTAAAGAATAAAGAGAAGGACGGTTCTCAATTATTTAATTGTGAGATATCATCAGAGATTGTATAATAAAGAATAATCCCTCTGATAAAAATTCCACAGATTTGAAGAATAAGGAGTTGTAAAGCGATGAAAAAAGCACTGGCAGTCGGAATTCTTGCGTTGGGATTGACCCTGTTCGCTCAGGAGATCACTCATGAGACAATGGTGGTGAACATCGAAGTCCCTGTAAGAGTGTTAAAAGGTGGCCATTTCATTGACAGCTTAACCATTGATGATTTTGAAGTATTCGAGGACGGGATTCCTCAGCGAGTGGAAGCGGTCTATCTTATAAAAAAGAAAAATATCGAAAGAAGAGAAGAAAAAACAAGATTCCTCCCCGAGACTTCAAGAAACTTTTATCTCTTTTTTGAAATCACCGAGTACACTGGAAAAGTGGGAGATGCCGTGGATTATTTCATTAATAATGTCATGATTCCCGGAGATAACCTGACGGTGATCACGCCGATGAAAACATACAGGATGAAGCCTGAGACTTTTAATATCCTTCCCAAAGAACAGATCCAAAGTCAGCTCATAAAATTATTGAGAAGGGATACCCTGGAGGGAAGCGCGGAATACAGGAATGCGGTGAATGAGCTTACTGGTTTGGCGAAAGCTCTTTCGTCTGGCTCGGGCGCCCAGGATGAATTCGGCACAGCAGAATATGATGGGTTGGAGCTCGATGTTCAGATCATGATGTATTCTGACCTTTTGAAAAAACTGGAACAGGTGCGGAGTGTTGACCAGAAAAAGCTTCTGGAGTTTGCAGAGTATTTAAAAGACAAGGAAGGACAGAAATATGTTTTCATGTTCTACCAGAGAGAGTACATCCCTCAAATCGACCAGAGAACTCTGAACCAGTACATAAGCTTGAATCAGGACCGGGAAGATATCCTTCACTCTCTTACAGATCTCTTCAGTTTTCACAGGAGAGAGATTACTTTCGATATAGATGTGGTGAAGCAGGCCTATGCGGATTCATCGATCGCGATCCATTTCCTCTTCTTTGCCAAACCTGCGGATATTATCCCCGGCGTTCATATGGAAGAGCATTCTGAGGACATTTACAACGCGTTTAAAGAAATTGCAGACGCGACCGGGGGATTAACAGAGAGTTCAAACAATCCGCTCTCTTTATTCCAGAATGCTGTCGAGGCTTCTGAAAATTACTATCTCCTGTATTATTCTCCGATAAATTTTCAAAAGGATGGGAAATTCAAGAAAATTGAAGTCCGAGTGAAGGATCAAAATTACAAGATCCTCCACCGCTCTGGCTATTTTGCCGATTAGACACACGCTCCTTTCTCTCTGTCTTTACTATTGATCACTTTGATTTTGCCGGAGAGCAATCTGCCAGGATTATTACATATTCCACTCAAATTGACTTCATTTTCTCACTCTGCTATTTTAATAATGTAGGGACAATGCAATGAGAAAGATCACACTCTTTGCAGCCGTATCCATCCTCAGTTTTGCGCTGTTCTCTCAGCAAGTCTCTGAGGAGACCATGGTGATAAACGTAGAAGTGCCGGTCCGAGTATTCCAGGGCAGCACGTTCGTGGAGGATCTCACGCTAAACGACTTTGAGGTTCTTGAAGATGGAGTGCCTCAAAAAATCGAAGCCGTGTATCTCGTGAAGAAGAGAAGCATCGAGAGAAGAGAAGAAAATAAAAGATTTGCGCCGGACACGGCAAGGAACTTTTATCTCTTTTTTGAGATCAATGAATACACTTCCAAACTGGGAGAAGCTGTAGACTATTTTATCCACAATGTCTTGGTTCCGGGAGACAATCTGACCATCGTCACTCCGATGAAGACATACCGGCTCAGGAGTCAAACGCTCGAGGTCTTATCCAAAGATGAGATCGTGAAGCAGTTCAAAGGGATACTGAGAAAGGATGCGTTAACCGGAAGCACTGAATACAGGAATAGTGTGGATGAACTCGCACGTCTAGCCAGGGCTTTATCCTCATCATTTGCGTTGTTCGAGCAGTCAAGCGAAACCGCGACTGAAGACGCCACGTCTGCTGCAGGTCAGAATCCTGTTCAATTTGCTGACAGTTTAGTTTCGAGCGAGTACGAAGGCATGACCATCGAAGAGCAGCTCGAAAGATACAGGCAGATGTTAAAAAGCCTAGACAGCATGAGGATGACTGACCAGAAGAAATTCATAGAGTTTGCAGACCTCATCAAAAACAAAGAAGGACAGAAGTACATATTCATGTTCTACGAAAAAGAGTACATTCCCCGGATAGACCCGAAAATTATGAGTCAGTATTTAAGCCTGTACCAGGACAGGCCCAATATCCTCCATACGGTCACCGGGATTTTCGATTTCTACAGGAGAGACATAAACCTTGATGTGGAGGAAATCAAGCAGGCGTATTCGGATTCCTCCATCTCTATACATTTCTTGTACATCAGCAAACCTTCAGAGTTTATCTACGGTGTGCGCATGGAAGAACATTCGGAGGATCTATTCGAGGCCTTTATGGAGATGGCCGAGGCGACAGGAGGATTTTCAGGCAGTTCTTCGAATTCTTCAGTTTTATTCCGAAAAGCGCTGGATTCTTCCGAAAACTATTACCTCCTGTATTATTCCCCTTTGAATACCAAGAGCGACGGACAGTTCAGGGAAATTAAAGTCAGGGTAAAAGACAAGAATTACAGAGTTGT
>CAYFWF010000028.1:0-2036 GCA_964346815.1 uncultured Eubacteriales bacterium
GACACTCTCACTTTTGAGCTCGGGTCTGTGCACTTGTCTTTGAAGAGTTCAATATCCTCCTCGCGCTTGAGCTTTCCCAGGGTTTCGACCGAAGTTCTCCTCACAGCCCAAAATCCGTCTTTTCGCGCGCTATCGATGAGGCCATTTATGGCTCGTGCATCATCTCCAAATTTGGCGAGTTCTGAAGCCGCCCAATCCCTTCCGATAACATCATCGTTTTGAAGCTGATACAGAAGCTCGTTCAGGCCTTTTTCGAAAGTCCATTCTTTCAGCAGGTAGTTCCCCTCATCAAACCTTACCATCAGAGGCTTCTCGGATACAGAAAATTCAAAAACCTCCTCTATCTGTTTGAGACACACTTTTTCGGATGTTTTCTTTCCTGGGGTGACGATCCCGATGGTCACCGGGATCGTGTAGATAGGAACACCCTCGGATGTGTCTTGGGTCTGAATGACTGTCAGCTTGAGCTTTTGACTTTTTTTATCCCAGTTGTAGCTGATGTCGAAGACCGGATGTCCCGGTTTAAAGATAAATTGCTCGAAGAACCAGTCCAGGTTCTGCCCTGTGACTTCTTTAATCGCGATCATCAGATCATGGGTGTCGACTGCCTGGAATTCATGTTTATACAGAAAGTGTTTCAAAGTCCGGAAGAAAAGCTTGTCTCCGATGACGTACCGCAGCATGTGGAGAACGCATGCGCCTTTGGGATAGGTGTGACTGTCGAAGTTATCCTGAGGGCGGTTGTATCTGTTGAAGACGATCGGACGCATGTAGCGTGTGTGTGCTTCCCGCAGATACGCATTCTTTTTACCCAGGAGAGCGTACGCACCCTCGTCTTCTCCCAAATCGTGCCGCGTCCAGAGATAATCAGAATACGTGCCGAAGCTTTCGTTCAGCCAGGTTTCGGACCAGGTCCGCAGTGTGATCAAATCCCCCCACCACTGGTGGGCGACCTCGTGGGCGATGACTCTCTGCCAGGAGAAATCCTGTTCAGCCCGTTTGTCATGGATGACCCGTTGACCGAGAACCGTGGCCGATGTGTTCTCCGCACCGCCTCCCATCCGGGGAGACGTGACCTGGGCATACTGCGCCCAGGGGTAGTCATAGCCAAACAGCGTATTATAAAACTCGATCATCTCAGGAGTTTCCTTGAAGATCCATTTTGCATCCGCCACATCTTTTTCATAGACCCAGTAGGTAATCGGCAGCGAGCCGAGGGAATCTTCGATCACGGCGAACGGGCCGATAGCCAGCATGAAGAGATAGGTGGAATGGGGAAGTTCCTGCGACCAGTGATAGGTCTTCGTGCCAGCCTTCTTGTCTTCTTTGACGTTGACGAGTCTGCCGTTGGAGAGCACCTTGTATCGGTCTTTGACGGTGATGATCATCTCATTGGTCACCTTGTCATGCGGGTAGTCATAGCAGGGGAACCAGTGATGCGCTTTATCCGGCCAGGAGACGGTCGACACCATACGCGGATTGGCAGGGCCTTCCTCGTCAAAAAACAGGCCATGCTTAGGATCTGTGGCATGGTACTTGACTGTGAAGGTCACTATCTCGCCGTAATCATAGGATTTCGATAAGGCAACTCTGAGATGTTTATCCGTCTGCTGGAATTCAAGAGGATTGCCGTTAGAATCCAGCACGGCCGAGACGACCAGTTCTTCCGCATCCAGCATGCACTCCAGGAAGCCGTCTTTGAGAGGAGACAGAGTGATTCGGTTTTCTCCCTGAAAGTATTTTTTGCCCAGATCAAAAGTAAGAGCAATCCGGTAGTGTTTGGCATCGTAATCCCGGCTCCTTTCGAACTGGACAGGACGCTCGTACACATCGATTTTTTGCGCTGACAGAAAACAGGATAAAGTGAGGAAAATTAATACAAACGAAGCGATTCTTTTCATGTCGAGACTCCCCAAAAATTATTTCTTTTTCATCAAGGCCTCGATCTCAGCCACAGACCTCGGAATTCCTTGGGAGAGATTTTCGTATCCGGTTTCCGTGATCACGACCGTATCCTCGAGACGGATCCCCATTTC
>CAYFWF010000029.1:0-2883 GCA_964346815.1 uncultured Eubacteriales bacterium
CCAAGAAGTCATTAATGCCATGGCTTCGGATGGGACAGTGATGCCCATTATCCGCGGGATGCATATTCATCCGGCCTTACCTGAAGTGGTCCAGACCACTCTCCAGAACCTTCAATAGTAAGCAGGGATCACTTCTTAAATTTTATCGCTTTCTTATTCTTCCCTCTCTTCTGTCTTATGAAAAAGAAAGGTTTAATCGGTTAGTTTTTTTAATGAAATGTTAGTTCTGGAGACACTCACTCATTAGTCGGAAAGAAGTCCTCTAGTCGCTTATCAAAGAGAGAAATTCCAAGGTTCGTCCTTTAAAGAGATTGAGTACAATATTAGTAACATGTATAATGTGTAATGTATATCAGCCAATCGAAAAATAAGGAGCTGTGAGGTATTGAAGAAAATACTGATAATCGGAGCTCTTGCATTTGGTTTGACACTATTCGCTCAGGAGATCACTCATGAGACAATGGTGGTGAACATCGAAGTTCCTGTGCGAGTCTTGAAAGGTGGCCATTTCATTGACAGCTTAACCATTGATGACTTTGAAGTGTTCGAGAACGGGATCCCTCAACGAGTGGAAGCGGTCTATCTTATAAAAAAGAAAAATATCGAAAGAAGAGAAGAAAAAACAAGATTCCTCCCCGAGACTTCAAGAAACTTTTATCTCTTTTTTGAAATTACTGAGTATACCGGCAAAGTGGGAGATGCCGTGGATTATTTCATTAATAATGTCATGATTCCCGGAGATAACCTGACGGTGATCACTCCGATGAAAACATACAGGATGAAGCCAGAGACTTTTCATGTCCTTCCCAAGGAACAGATCCAAAGTCAGCTCATAAAATTATTGAGAAGGGATACCCTGGAGGGAAGCGCAGAATACAGGAATGCCGTGAATGAGCTTACTGGTTTGGCAAAAGCTCTTTCGTCTGGCTCAGGAGCCCAGGATGAATTCGGTACCGCAGAATATGATGGATTGGAGCTCGACGTACAGATCATGATGTATTCTGACCTTTTAAAGAAATTGGAACAGGTACGGAGTGTCGACCAGAAAAAGCTTCTAGATTTTGCTGAGTATTTAAAAGACAAGGAAGGCCAGAAATATGTATTCATGTTCTACCAGAGAGAATACATCCCTCAAATCGACCAGAGAACTCTGAACCAGTACATAAGCTTGAATCAGGACCGGGAAGACATCCTTCACTCTCTCACAGACCTTTTCAGTTTTCACAGGAGAGAGATTACTTTCGATATAGATGTGGTTAAGCAAGCGTATGCGGATTCATCGATCGCAATCCATTTCCTCTTCTTTGCCAAACCCGCGGATATTATCCCCGGCGTCCATATGGAAGAGCATTCTGAGGACATTTACAACGCGTTTAAAGAAATCGCGGACGCGACCGGGGGATTAACAGAGAGTTCAAACAATCCGCTCTCTTTATTCCAGAATGCTGTCGAGGCCTCTGAAAATTACTATCTCCTGTATTATTCTCCGAAGAATTTCAAGAGGGATGGGAAATTTAAGGAAATCAAAGTCAGAGTGAAAAATCAGAGTTACAAGATTCTCCATCGATCTGGTTATTTCGCTGATTAGACATAATCAGAAAGATTCGCATCTTTTTTTCGATTGAGGAGCAGGGAGATGAAAAGGATATTCATTTTAGCTGCGGTGTTCATCCTCAGTTTCACTCTATTCTCTCAGCAAGTCTCTGAGGAGACCATGGTGATAAACATTGAGGTGCCGGTCCGAGTATTCCAGGGCAGCACGTTCATGGAGGATCTCACGCTGAACGACTTTGAGGTTCTTGAAGATGGAGGGCCTCAAAAACTTGAAGCCGTGTATCTCGTGAAAAAGAGAAGCATCGAGAGAAGGGAAGAACACAAAAGATTTGCGCCGGACACGGCAAGGAACTTTTATCTCTTTTTTGAGATCAACGAATACACTCCCAAACTGGGAGAAGCTGTAGACTATTTTATCCATAATGTCTTGGTTCCGGGAGACAATCTGACCATCGTCACTCCAATGAAGACATACCGGCTCAGGAGTCAAACGCTCGAGGTCTTATCCAAAGATGAAATCGTGAATCAGTTCAAAGGCTTACTGAGAAGAGATGCGTTAACCGGGAGCTCGGCATACAGGAATAATGTGGATGAACTCGCACGTCTAGCCAGGGCTTTATCCGCGTCCCTTGCGTTGTTCGAGCAGTCAAGCGAAACCGCGACTGAAGACACCACGTCTGTTGAAGGTCAGAATCCTGTTCGATATGCGGACAGTTTAGTTTCGAGCGAGTACGAAGGCATGACCATCGAAGAGCAGCTCGAAAGATACAGGCAGATATTGGGGAATCTCGACAGCATGAGGACGACTGACCAGAAGAAATTCATAGAGTTTGCAGACCTCATCAAGGGCAAAGAAGGGCAGAAGTACATATTCATGTTCTACGAAAAAGAGTACGTTCCTCAGATTGACCCGAAGATAATGAATCAGTATATGAGTTTGTACCAGGACAGGCCCAATATTCTCCATACGGTCACCGGAATTTTCGATTTCTACAGGAGAGACATAAACCTTGATGTGGAGGAGATTAAGCAGTCTTACGCGGATTCCTCTATCTCTATCCATTTCTTGTATATCAGTAAACCTTCAGAGTTTATCTACGGTGTGCGCATGGAAGAACATTCGGAGGACCTCTTCAGGGTTTTTCAGGAAATGGCCGAGGCCACAGGAGGATTCTCAGATAGCTCTGCTAATTCTTCAGTTTTGTTCCGGAAAGCGCTGGATTCTTCCGAAAACTATTACCTCCTGTATTATTCCCCTTTGAATACCAAGAGCGACGGACAGTTCAGGGAAATTAAAGTCAGGGTAAAAGACAAGAATTACAGAGTTGT
>CAYFWF010000030.1:0-20977 GCA_964346815.1 uncultured Eubacteriales bacterium
TCTTTTTATCTTTCGAGCAACGATTACTAGAGAACCACCCTTCCCAAACAATTCTTCTATCATAGAGAGGCATAAAAAAGAAAAACCAAATATGACTAAGAACAAAACAGTCATAATTGTATCCTTACACAGCAGAAATGATGAGTCGGGCAGCCCTCTTTCATTTTTTTTCAAAAAATTAAATATAAAATTAGGGGTGCACCCGATTTTATTGAGGAATGTCTGAATCTGGCTAAAACAGTTCAATTCTGGATAGAAATAAGAAATATATTCAACTTTAAATCCATTCTTTCTTAGAATTCGTTCTAGAGTTTTTGATGAAAAGTGATGGACATGCCTCGGTGGATCGAGATTAAACCAAAGATCCTTTCCGAATCGTGCCTGATTGCTGTCAATATTTTGAGTGGCTATAAAGATTATTCCCTCATCTTTAAGCCAATAAGAAGCGGTCTGGAGAACATTATTTGGATCAGGAATATGTTCAAGAACATGCCACATAGTGATTACATCGAAAAAATTTGATGCGAACAATTCAGGAGAAAGATATCCTTGAACCACATTTAAACCGAACTTATTAACAGCAATATCTGAACTTCTCTTTATTGGTTCTATACCGAACACTGCCCAGCCATCTTTTCTCGCTTCAACCAGAAATTTTTCTTTACCGCATCCTATATCCAGCAGCCTTCCCTCTCTTTTTACTATGAACGTTTTTTAAAACAATGCGATACCGAAATCTATTAAAAAATCTCATCAAAGGATTTACGAATATTCCAAATTTTTCTCTTTCCCTGCTGTAATAACCGCTTCTGTCGTAGATATCAGATTTTTTCGAAAAATAAAATTTGTCATCTAAAAAAACAAAACCACATTCTCTGCATTTAAAATACCTATATTTCTGGCTTTCTCTATCGTCTAATGATTTTGCTTACAAATATACAGAAATATTCCCGGATGAACAGATTTCACACTTTCTGTTAATTTTTTTGATATTATTCATCTATTAAGAATATTACAATTTCCTCTTCAAAGCCCCCTCATGAATTTTATTAACATTATCCATCTGCTTTTCAAGCGTAAATGTCTCTATCACTCTTCTTCGGCCAGCTTCTCCCATAGATATACGCAGACTTTTTTCTTGAATCAGCCTGATAACAGCACAAGCCATTTGAATAACATCATGAGGAGGCACTAAATATCCAGTTAAGCCATCCAGGACGATATCCCTTGGGCCTCCGTGATTAGTGGCCACTACTGGTTTTTCCATAGCCATTGCTTCTAAAATAACCAGTCCAAAAGGTTCGGGCCATTGAGATGGAAGAACAAAAATATCCATTGCGGCCAGCACTTCAACTATATCTGGGCGGAATCCGGTCAAGAAAGCATGGCCTTTTAACCCTAAATTTTCGATTTTCTTTTGCAATTTCTCCATGCGGTATTCTTCCCCTGAATAAGGATCTCCGACGATTAAATATTTTACCTCAGGATATTTTTTATGAATCTCGACCGCCCCATCCAGGAAATACTCCTGTCCTTTCCAGCGGCTGACCCGGCCAACCATGCCGATGACAATTGCATTGGCTGATATATTTAATTCCTGTCTTATTTTTTCCCCGTTTATACCCGGATCAAATTTTGCAGTATCAATTCCGTTATGGATGAGTGCAATCTTTTTCTTATTTCCACTGTATCCTTTAATAAGATGGGTTTTCACTGCATCAGAGATTGCAATCACTCTATCGGAGCATAAAAATATAATGATGGATAAAATCCTCCAGAGGAAGCTCGGTTTGACTATGATCTCATGGATATGCCAGATATGGTGCGCTCTCGATATCCTGGCGGCGACAGCTCCTGCTAAAACGCTGCATGTGTTACTGTAGACAATCTTGATTTTTTTTTTTCTGATAATGACAATTAATTTTATTACGGAGATCATAAGAAGAAAAAAATAGCTTACAATTCCTTTAAAATCGTAGAATTTTCTCCTCAAAACTCCCATTTTCATGACTTGAACTGGAACTCCAAATTTTTCTATCTGATCTACCAAGGGGCCCTTCTGAGGTAAAATCACAAATGGATTGAATTTGGACCTATCGATTCCATATACCAGCTTTGTTAAAACTACATCTGACCCATATAAATCCGCTCCAGAATGAACAAAAAGCACATTAATTTTCGACATCAGTATTTATTTTTTTGAAATATTTTCATTTTAATGTGCTCAATGCAAACGCAAACATCTGCCGCGATTTTTCCCGGTATCTTTGGCCGCCGCCAAAGAGGAATAAAAGAACATAGAACAAAAATCTCATGCCCAATCCTGCAAAAGCGATGAATCTAAAGGCGATCGAGGCACATATTCCATGTTTTCGGGAAATGTATTGTATCAATGCATTGATTCCTTTTCCAGAAACTTTCTTCTGGCTTCCCCAGAGATAATGAATGACTTCTGCAGAAGACAGGTAGAAATTTCTCCACCCTGCTTTTTTAACTCTCTCACTCCATTCCATATCTTCAGTGTACATAAAAATTGATTCATCTAATCCACCGACACTATTAATAATTTCAAACCGTGTCATTAAACAGGTCCCTGCGATCCAATCTAAATCAACCTCTTTCTCACTTTTTTTAAAAGCATCCTGTTGGATGTATATTCCCTTGAATATCTTGGGGAAAAAAATCGAAAGGAAAAAAAAGTAATTAAATGCAGTTAACAAAGAGGGGAAATATCCGCCAACTCCTCCTTTTTGCAATTTTCCATCCGGAAGTCTTAGCGCAGGGCCTACAATCCCAGCTTCAGAATATTTTTCTAAAAATATAATCAATTTCTGGACTGCATTTTTTTTTATAACCACATCTGAATTCAAAAATAAAACATATTTGCTGTTCCTGATTAATTGAATGGCCTGATTGTTCGCTTTGGCAAAACCAAAATTATGTCTATTTTCTATCAATCTAACCTGTGGAAATCTTTGATGAATCATCTCAACACTTCCATCGCTGGAGGCATTATCGACAACTATAACTTCATATGAGAGTCCGGAGATCTTTTCAAAAATTGACTTAAGACATCCATAGAGCAGATTTTTAGTATTCCAATTTACAATTATGATTGATAATTGAATGGGGATAAACGAATTTTTCAACGTCTCAATTCTTGCTTATTCATCTATATAACCTAAACCTTCCAGTCTCTCTCTGATTCTTTCTTCTTCTTTTTTTGATAGAGAAACGGCGTCTTCCTTTATTTTTATTCCCGTTTCATCATCCCGGTACTTTATTGGATTCATCTTTAAAAAATTATGATCAACCACAGATGTCAGGACCTTTCCATCCATGTTTCTCGGAATTTCTTCATTCATGAGATAAAGTACTGTGGGTGCTAAATCAATAATCTCGGCTCCTCTAAGATTCGCTCCTTTCTGAATATTTTTTCCGTAAAAGATGGCTATCCCATTTAACTTATGTGTACCTGTCTGATACATATCATATTTTGAACTGTATCTCCCAAATTTAGGATATTTCCCCCATAAAACTTCACAGGAATATGAAAATTCTTTTTTTGAAAGATAAAGATCATCCTTCCATCTAATCAATAAATCAGGGGCCAGCTCCAAATTTGGGCCGTGATAAAGTTCCTCTCTTCTATAGACTTTATCGACTGCTTTTTCATTCGTATCAGGATCCTTTAATCCCTCCAATCCAGATATAATCATTTTGCATAGTTCTTCATACTCTTTGCCTGGTTTAATGATACCCTGTGGTTCTCTCCCTCTGAGATTAATGCAGATATTGCCTTGGTTGCCGATCGAGTAAGCTTTAGTGTTTGACCATTCTATCTCTGAAAATTCTAAAAAAGATTCTAGACCTGACCGCAAATCTTTCATTCTTTTCAACCTTCCTTTTATAGCCGAAGGAAGATATCTTTGTGAGAAATAAATTAAATTTTTCATATACTTTTTGGATAATTTCTTTACCAATCCACTGGAATCTGTATTTTTATAATTCAAAAGACCTAACTTGTTTAAATACGTGTCAAGATAAAATATTTTTTCAATCGGTCCAGCGCCATGATCAGACATGATCATCAAAGTATAATCATGAGGAAAAATTCTTAAGAATTTTTCCAGCAAATTATCAATCTTTTCATATATTTTAAAAATAGCATTAGAAAAAGGGCCATCTTTCCCTGTAAACTCCCAGAAGCAATGCTGGACAGCATCAGTCTCATTTATGACCTCCATGAAAAAATCAAATTCCTCCTTTATAAAAAGCCTATCCATTATTTCAAAACGTCTTTCCACGGCTTCAAGTGAATCTTCTAAATATTTTCTATGATTCTTTCCAGAAGTATCAACAGCTATTAGATGCCTGTCAGAAATCTCTTCGGCTAGACTCTCAGGATAGGTGTAATTCGAATGGATATCAGGTGTATCAATTCCTGACACCAGAAAGCCATTGACAATTTCCGGCGGATACGTCATTGGAACATTTACCACGCAAACCCTTTTTCCTCGTTCGCTTAAAATCTTCCAAAAAGTCTTTCCCGATCGCATAGAAGCATTTACCAGATCTCTTTTGTAGCTCCCTATACGACGCCTGACAAAATCGTACACTCCATGTTTGCCAGGATTCATTCCTGTCATAAAAGAGCTCCAAGCAGGAGCAGTCAAAGGATGTATAGTCGACCCAAGATAACCATAGCTTCCCGAATCCATCAATTTTTTGAACGTTGGCAGTTCTCCATTTTTAATCCATGGTATGATTAAATCGAAAGTCGCACCGTCTAAGCCCAGGACAAATATTTTATTATACATTTTCGTCATATCAGAAAAGGAGTAACTTTAGCATTTTCTTAATATCGGTAAAGGTCCCTCTTATTTTGCTTTTTTTATATAATCGAAGAAAAATGCCAATATCGTGAATACCATAAAGCTTAATATCCCAGCGATTAAAATACTTAGTTTCTTTTTTGGATAAACCGGTGAAATCGAAGAAGCAGGCTCCTTTATAATCTTTGCTCTGTCTATTCTCCCCTTCCTCTCTTTTAGGTTCGCGATCATATTATCTATTTTTGAAATGGTTGCCTCCTCTTCTTGCACACTTGAATGAACATCTTCCTCCTGCAGCCTTTCTTCGCTTAATTTTTCATTTAGAATATCATAGTACTGTAAGCTCTGCTGGATTTCGTTGGAATACAAAAGCAATCCAAGACTTTCAATATCGCTCCGGTTCTCCTTTCTTAAGACTGTCAACTGTTCTTTTTCAAGCTCGTTTATCTTATCCCTGACAGATTTTATTTCTGCAGTAATATCTTTCTTCCTTTGGTCGATTATTTTCAACCTCTTATTTAGAATCTGAATCTCCCTTATTCTTCTCTCTCTTTCAATTTCATTCGCTTTGATCTTTGCGTCTATGTTATTGAATTCCACCTCAATCTTCTCATCCATTTCCTCCTTAATAAACTCTAAAAGAGATTGTAAAATCCGTTTTCCCAGGGAAATATCCTCTTCATTTACCCAAATTCGGGTTAACAATGTATCCCTTATGTTTTCAGCCCTAAATCTAGGCAGTTGCTCTTCTCTGACGTTTAATTGCGCCGCAATTACAGCATTATATGATTTATGTATAACTTTATTCGCAATCTGTTCAGGAGTTTCAACAACAATTTCTTCAATATTTCCAGATTGATCCTCAACGAAAAACTTCCCTGGTTGAATAATGGCATCGACCTCATAGACAGGTTTTATAATAAAACTCACAATGCCAGTTATAATCATACACAGAAGAGTTCCAATGATGATAATCCATTTTCTCTTCCATAAAATATTTAAATAGTCGATCAATTCCAATTCTTTCTTTTCCATTTTGGCACCTATTTCCAAATATTGATACTTAAATCCTTTTAAATGTTTCGCTCGAAATAGTCAAGGATAACGGTCATTGAAGTCGTAAATCAGAAAGACACCTGCCCAGAGAATCCTTCCATGAAGGAAGCTCCTGGTTAAGGATCGACTTAATCTCTATAAGGTCCAAAACTGAGTATTTGGGTCGCCGGGCAGGTTGAGAGAATTCTGCTGCACTAATTGGAATGATCCTAACAGTCAGCCCGCTCTTCTCTGTAATCTCTTTAGCGAACTCACACCAGCTGATCCCACCTGGAGTGCTGTCTGTTACATGATAAATTCCGAACTTCTTTGTTTGGATGAGCCTGTCGATCACTCGGGCCAGCGTCACAGTCCAAGTGGGAGATCCTTTCTGGTCATCCACCACCCGCAGTTCTTTCTGTTTTTTCGCCAGGTCGAGGATCTTGTACACAAAGTTTTTCCCGTACTTCCCGTAAAGCCAGCTTGTCCGGACGATGTAGAATTTATGCCCAATCTGCTGGATGTACTCTTCGCCCGCCAGTTTGGACCTTCCGTAGGTATTAATGGGATTCGGGAGATCATCAGTCGTGTAAGGATCCTTCTTGGTCCCGTCGAACACATAGTCGGTGCTGATGTGGCATAAATCGATGTCAGAATCTTTACAGACAAGGGCTAAATTTTGGGCGCCTACTCCGTTTATTAGGAAGGCTTTGTCCGGTTCTTCTTCTGCCTTGTCGACATCAGTATAGGCCGCACAGTTGATGAGGACGTCCGGGTCAATATCCCTGACCGTTTTTTGGAGCCCTTCCAACTGGGTGATGTCCAATTCTTCGACATCGGTCGCAAACACCTCATGCTCATTTTCCTCCAGGATGCAGACCAGGTCTGTTCCCAACATTCCCCTTGCACCGGTGACCAGGATTCTCATTTCGCTTTATGAGATTGCCACACTCGCTTCGCTCACTCGCATGACAGCCTATTTCCGTCCGATCGAATAATACTCGAAGCCCAGATCTCTGACCCTCACAGGGTCGAAGATATTCCTCCCATCCACGATGATAGGGTTGTCCATTTCTTCCCTGATCCTGTTCAAATCCAGCTCTTTGAACTCCTCCCACTCGGTGACGATAAGAAGGGCATTGGCACCATCCGCTGCCTCGTATGGGGAAGAGACGTAATGAACCGCGGGAAGCTTATCAGGAAACAATTTCTTCATATTTTCCGCTGCCTGAGGGTCGTAGAGAGAAAGGAATGCTCCCTCCTCGAGCAGCGCCTTGACCAGATGGATGCTCGGCGCATTCCGGATATCATCGGTCTCGGGCTTGAAGGAAAGACCCAGCACCGCGATTTTTTTATCCTTGAGGATCCACAGCGCTTTTTTTATTTTATCGATGAACGCTGCCACCCGGCCCGTGTTGATCCTGTCGACCTCCTTCAAAAGGTCGAGATTGACTCCCAGGTCCTCTCCGATTTTGATCAATGCCCGGACATCCTTGGGAAAACAGGAGCCTCCATAGCCCAGTCCTGCGCGCAGAAAGCGGGATCCGATCCGGGAATCGAGCCCCATCCCTTCAGCCACAAGCTCCACATCTGCATCCGTCCTTTCACACAAATTAGCCATGAGATTGATAAACGAGATCTTCATGGCCAAAAAAGAATTGGACGCATGCTTGATCAGCTCTGCCGTGTCGATATTGGTGATGACGATTTTATCCTTATATTTTTTATAAATTTTTACGAGCAGATCTCTGGCTTTATCCGTTTCCACTCCGATGATGATGCGGTCCGGATTCAAAAAATCCGACACTGCCGATCCTTCCCTCAGAAATTCGGGATTCGAAGCTACATCGAAATCCACGTCTTTCTTTTTGTAGAGATTGATGGTTCGTTTGATCCAGGAAGATGTTTGTACCGGGACCGTACTCTTCTCGACGACGAGCTTGTATCCATTGAGGTTTTTGGCGATGTCCCGGGAAACGGCCTCCACATAGCACATATCTGCGCTGCCATCCTCTCTTTGGGGAGTATTCACGCAGACGAACAAGACCTCAGAGGATTGGATTGTTTTGTCCAGATCATGACTGAATGAAAGTCTGGCTTTCTCCAGATTGGTCTTGAGCATTTCTTCCAGACCGGGTTCATAAAAATGCGCTTTCCCTTGAGAGGCTTTTTCGACTTTATCGGGAACCACATCCGTTCCGATGACCTGGTGGCCCAGTTCTGCCAAGCCAGCGGCCGTGACCAGGCCGACATAGCCAGTGCCGATCACTCCAATCTTCATGGCTCTCTCCTTTGAATTCCTCAGGCTTTGATGACGTTTTTTCTTTTCCGCTTCACGGCGTTTCGTGTATCGATGACCAGAGATGCATTCTTCACGATCCAGTCGAAGTCATACACAGAATGGTCGGTGGCGATGATGACAGCGTCCGCCTTTTTCAGCACCTTCTCAGAGAGGGAGACCGACCTCAAATCCAGGCCTGGATAATCCCTGTGTCCTTTGGATTCTGGAACATAAGGATCATTATAAGAGATCTTGGCTCCTTTCTCTCGAAGAAGGCTGATGATTTTGAGAGAGGGAGACTCCCGCTGGTCATCCACATCCTTTTTATAGGCTACACCCAGGATCAAGATTTTTGCTCCTTTGATGGATTTGCCCCGTTCATTCAGCGTCTCGATGGTCTTGGATACCACATAGTAAGGCATCAGCGTGTTGATCTCTCCGGCCAGCTCGATGAATTTGGTGGCGTAATCCACTTCTTTCGCTTTCCAGGTCAAATAAAAAGGATCGACAGGGATGCAGTGGCCGCCATATCCCGGTCCTGGAAAAAAGGGCATGAAGCCAAAAGGCTTGCTGGAAGCAGCCTGGATCACTTCCCAGACATCGATATTCATGCGCTCGAGAATCATCTTCATCTCATTGACCAGGGCGATGTTTACAGAACGAAAAATATTTTCGAGAAGCTTGGTGGCTTCTGCAACCCGGGGAGCACTGACCGGAATGGTCAAGACCACGATCTGATCATAAAGAGCCTTGGCCACTCTCTTACATGAGGAGGTTACACCTCCCAGAACCTTGGGTATCCTCGATGTGGTGAAGACTTCATCTCCTGGGTTCTCTCTTTCGGGAGAATAAGCCAGATAAAAATCTCTTCCCACCTTCAGCCCCGTGGTTTCGAGGATCGGGAGCATCTCCTCCTCTGTGGTTCCTGGATAAGTGGTGCTTTCGAGCACCACCAACTGGCCTCTTCTGAGGTTTTCGGCAATGACCTGGGTGGTGTTCAGGACAAAAGAGAGGTCCGGATTCTTGTGTGCATCCAGGGGTGTAGGAACACAGATGACGATCACGTCGGCCTCGGAGAGGTTCTTGAAATCAGAGGTGGCTTCGAATTTTTTCCCTTTGATGAAGGATTTCAGGTCTTCGCCGGTGACATGTTTTATGTAGCTCCTCGCTTTGTTCAGGGAACTCACTTTTTCCTTATCCACGTCAAAGCCTATGACCCGAAAGCCTGCATTCAGAAACGTTTTCACCAGAGGAAGGCCCACGTATCCTAGTCCTATAACTCCGATACACGCTTCTCTGTTTTTGATCCTCTTCTCTAAATCTGATCCCTTTTTTTCCAATGGTCACTCCCTTTCCTGGTACCATCTGATGGTTTCCCGCAGTCCCTCGCTCAAGGAAATTTTCGGTTCATATTCGAGCACCTCCTGCGCCTTGGCGATATCCGCATAGGAATGACGGATATCTCCAGGGCGGGGTTCCTCGTGGATAGGACGGATGTCTTTTTGCAGAATCTGTCTGATGCTCTCGAAAAGCTGGTTGACCGTGGTTTTATCTCCACAGGCTACATTGATGATCTCTCCAGATATTTCGGGCGCTTGGATGGCTAACCTGTTGGCTTCCACGATGTTGGCCACATAGGTGAAATCTCTGGACTGTTTCCCGTCTCCGAAAATGACAGGTCTTTCTCCCTGGATGATCTTGGTGATAAAAAGAGGAATAACGGCCGCATACTGGGAGAGGGGGTTCTGCCGCGGTCCGAAAATATTGAAATACCTCAGAGAGGCGGTCGGAAGGCCGAAAACGCGGCTGAACACCTGACAGAATTTTTCTCCGGCAAGTTTGGTCACAGCATACGGGGATAGAGGCACGCCCTCCAATCCCTCTTTCTTGGGGAGAATCTCATCGTCTCCATAGACTGATGAAGAGGAGGCGAAAACAAACTTCCGGACCTTGTTTTCTTTAGATGCCCAGAGCAGGTTCAGCGTCCCTCCGGTATTGATTGCATGGGTCAGGACAGGATCTTCGATCGAGCGGGGCACTGACGGCAGGGCTGCCTCATGGAGCACAAAGTCCATTCCTTCCACAGCCTTCCTGCAGGTGTCGAGGTCTCTGATGTCCCCCTCGATAAGGTCTATCTCTGCCAGAAATTCGGCAATATTCTCCCTTTTGCCTGTCAAGAAGTTGTCCAGGACCCTGACCTCATGTCCTTGCTTCACCAGGTTTTCGACGAGATGGGAGCCGATAAATCCGGCTCCTCCTGTGACCAAGTATTTGCCCTTCAATTCCTGCTCACAGCTCCTAAATACGAGGCTTTGTCCCAAAATGCTGGGAAGCAATGTCATTGCAGGTTGGGGAACAGCAAAGCAATCCCATTCGGAAAATGGAATCTTTCCTCATAAGAGATTGCCGCACTCCTTTCAGTCGCCCGCAATGACAACATAGAGCATTCTTTTTTTATCGTGCCTGCATTCTGTCAATTTGGAACAATGCCCATTATAATCATTCCCTTGAGTCTTAACATCTGATATTGTCATGTTCTGATTGGCGTTCCCCTCATATCCTTTGGAACCGGAAGGCCCATTTCACTCAGAATGGTCGGAGCGATGTCCAATATATTGGCATCTTTTCTCAGATTCATCTTATTTTGAGGATCATACAGAATATAGATTCCATCCTGGGCATGAACGGCATCATCCGGACCTGTGTCGTTCTCCAGAAGATATTTTGTGCCGTGCCCGAGAGTTCCGGCCGAGCGCCAATAAAGGTCATCGAAATAGATCATCAGGTCCGGGTAATCACCGTTAAGTTCCTGAAAATATTCCTGAGGTTTGATGATGCGCGTTATCCACTCCTCCTCGCCGGGGCCTTTTAATGAAGACAGTCTCTCTATCAGAGATCCCCGTTCCTTCTCATAATCTTCAGGCTTGACCACACCCTGCATTTCTCTCCCTTCGATGTTGAGGAAGATACGGGCATAATACCCTCCCCATCCCCATGACCTTGTCCGGGACCAATCCACGTCCACCTTTTCCAGGCTGACCTGGGATTGGGGCGTTTCTTTGACCACAAGATCCCCCTGCTCGATCAGCCATTCGTTGATACAAAAAGCACCCTTCATCCTTTTGGCACCGTGATCGGAGGCAACAAGAACGACGGTGTTTTTGTCGACATTCGAGAGGAACTCTCCTAGCTTTTTATCCAGGTCCTTGTAATACTCCATGATAGCGTTCTCATAAGGATTCCCTTCGACATAGAGATGATGTTCGGGATCCATGTATTTCCAGAACGCATGCTGGATTCTGTCCACACCGATCTCGACGAACATGAAGAAATCCCAGGGTTTATTGGTGATGAGGTAGTTCATCACTTCGAATCTCTTCGCTGTCATCTCATAGGTCTGCTGGAGGAGTTTATCTTTGTCGTCTGTACGAAAGACCACATCGAAGATGTACTGGCCGAATTTCTCCTCGAGCTCTGCTCTGAGTTCGGGAGGATAGGTGTATTCTTTCTCGTTACCAGGCGTGATGAAACAGGAAATCAGATTCCCTTTGACCGGCTTGGGAGGATAACTGGGGGGAACGCTGACCAGGCAGCTCTGGCCGCCCTTCTCCCCGAGTATGTCCCAGACAGTTTTTTCTCTAATGGATTGGGATGTGGCAATCCAGATATCTTTATATGAATAGTCTTTCCTGTGACGGAACCCATAAAGTCCTAATCTCCCTGCATCCTTTCCCGTACACATCACCATCCACGCGGGTATGGTTATAGGGGGATCTGAACTCCGCAAATTGCCGTAGACACCGTTATCGATCAATTCACCGAGGACAGGCAGTTCCTTCTTCCGGTCAAACACAATTTCTGCCGGCGAAGAGTCCAATCCGACAACCACCACTTTCTTATCCATCGAATCTCCTTATAAATTGGGATCGTTTCGTTCCGCGCGCAATGACATAAATGTCCTCTCAAGCTGATATAAACGCATTAAACAACGTGACATTGTCATGGCGAGTGACCAAGGGTCGCGTGGCCATCTCATAGGGGTTTGCTTCGCTATGCTCGCAACAAGGCTTCATTTCATTCGCAACAACGGATCGCCATACCGCCACACTCCTCGCGATGACCCAGGAATTGATACATTCATAATAGTTGATTTATCAAACTCATCAAAGCCCAGAACTGATCGATCGTTGAACTTGATCTCGATTATCAATCGATATAGCCGAGTGCCTTGAGCCTCTCTTTGACTTTTTCTTCATCCTCTTTACTAAAGGGCTCTTCTGCCTCTTGCTTTTGAGAGAGGCTTTCTCTTAAAACCTTGGTCACGTAACTTGCCACAGAGGTAATCTCCGTATCTTTTATCTTTTCCTCGATCTGCTTGTACAAAGTCGTAGGAATCGAGATATTCGTGAACTCGCTGCCCATTGTCTTTCTCCTTATTTCGTCGGATCTTTTATCCCTTCTGTACAGGAATTAGATTTATACATCAGCTTCCTCTTTTTTTCAAGGGGATGATCTCCCCTTGACTATCCATTAGGGGTGTGGCTTTATGCTAAAAAGTGGGGCTCTTTTCCATTTTGTACAGGCATAACTCTCGAGCCTGTCTTTACCATCAGGCATGTCCTCCGCTCTAGTTCGGATCTTTAACGCCATTCCCTCATCGCCCTTCTCGGCAGCTCCGGAACTGCGCCCGTTAACTTTTTACTCCAACAACTCTATCCCTTGTTCCCGTGCTTGTCCGGATCTCTGATCTTTTAGCAAAGTCGTGCTCAATACATCCTCGCTGCCCGGCTCTGCCGGGTTCCCTCGAAGAACAACAGCGTTTGGAGAAACGCTGGTGGGGGTTCCAAGGGGGTATGCCCCTTTGGTCGCAGGGCGGAGCCCGAGAAGGGGAGGCAGGGAGCACAGCGAGCGTTGGAAGGGGGAAGTCAGTTCCCCCTCCAAAGAGGTTCGGTAAGGCTAGATCCTCAATGCCGCTGCGGACACGCCTGATGTCTTTTCCCTCAGAACTAACGCATACAAAATGGAAAAGAGCCCCACTTTTCGTAACAGAGTCTAGGGGTGCTTGACAAAGGGGAGTGTTTGTTGTTTATTATGTATTAATGACGAAACACTATCTTCCTGCCATTTGATAATGGAAAAAATCGAACATCCCTATATCCGTAAAAGTGCCTTTTCCGGCGTGCTGGACAAAAATCTAAAGAAACTCGAAAAACGTCTGGGAGTGACTCTTGCGGTACGGGGCGACAGCCTTTTGATCGATGGCCCCCAAAACAGGGTGGATTTCGCCAGACGCTACTTCGATATAATCAAAGAGCTGGAAGAGAAAGGAAACTCTCTCAGAGAGGAAGATTTCCATATCGCTCTTGACCTGTTAGAAGAAGGACAGGGGGACCGCGTCGGAGATTTTTTCCCCGCCAGGCCTCTGAACCTTTCAAGAAAATCCATAACCCCCAAGTCTCTCAACCAACAGGAGTACATACAAGCGATAAAAACTCATGACCTGGTTTTTGGAATCGGACCGGCCGGAACCGGGAAAACCTATCTCGCCATGGCCGTAGCGCTCTCTTTCCTGCAGAATAAATCTGTTACCCGGATCATCCTTACCCGGCCTGCAGTCGAAGCGGGCGAGAAGCTGGGATTTTTGCCTGGCGATTTGCAGCAGAAGATCAATCCTTATCTCCGTCCTCTGTATGATGCCCTCTTCGATCTCGCCCAAACCGACCAAGCCAATCGTCTGATCGAAAACGGGATCATCGAAATCGCTCCCCTGGCTTACATGAGAGGCAGGACTCTCAACAGCGCGTTCATCATCCTGGACGAAGCCCAAAACACCACCAAAGAACAGATGAAAATGATCCTCACGCGGGCAGGATTCGATTCAAAATTAGTGGTGACGGCTGACATCACTCAAATCGATCTTCCCCAGCCTCGAAAATCAGGAGTGCTCCATGCCATACAGATCCTCGCTCATATCAAAGAGATTTCTTTCATACATTTCAACGACAAGGATGTGGTGCGCCATCCTCTGGTTCAAAAAATCATAAAGGCCTATGACAAGGCTGAATCCAAAGCTGCCAAGAGATAAATGAAACCGATTTCATTTAAAAACTTGAAATTTTTCAAAAGCAAGGAAACCCCTGCCAAAACGCCCAAAAAAAATGCTGCCAAGGAAAGAGTAGAGGAAGAAAAAAATGGCTGGCAGAAGCTGACACAAAATCCTTTTCTCTATCTGTTCGTTTTCGTCCTTTTCCTTTCCTATCTTCTCTCCTATGTCCCTTCCAAAACCCTCCAGGTCCCTGAACAGGGAGAGATCGCCTCATCTGATATCATCGCCCCAGAAACCCTAACCATCGTAGATAAGGAAACCACGGAAAAAAGAAGAAAACAAGCTGCAGACGCCGTTCCCCCTGTGTATGCATTCAATGCCAACGTCTTCCCCAACACCGAGGAAAAAATCCGCGAATTCTTCAACGAAGGAAGAGAACTCCTTAAAAGCCGTGTTACAGCTCAAAGCAAGACGAATTTTCTGAACGAGGTGTTTGAAATTTACGGGCTCGAGATCCCTCCCAATGCTCTCGATGCACTTATAAAATATGAATTTTCCACTGCAATTGAAGAAAATTTGATCAATCTCATCGGTAAAGTCTCCATGAACTTCATCATAACCTCGAAAAATCTCTTCCTCCGGGGAGAGCCGGAGAAAGGCTTGACCATTATGACGGGCGAGGGCACGGAAAGCTATTTGAATGTTTCGGATGTCCTGGACTTGAAAGAAGCAAAAGAGAACCTTAACGACGAGATCGAAAAACTGGACCTTCCTCAGGGTGAAAAGACCCTTCTTCAGGATCTCTCTCATCTTTTCATATCACAAAACATCTTCTATGACCAGGTCGAGACTCAGGCCAAAAAAGAACAAGCCAGAGCAAGCGAGGAGGATATTTTTTACACCATAAAGAAGGGTAAAGTCATCGTCCGTAAAGGAGACGAAGTCACCCAAGACGCCCTCAAACAGATCGAAATCATCAATCAGAATCTGCGTTCCATACCCAGTTGGTGGATCAACTTCACCGGCACTTTTCTGCTGTTCGGACTCCTTTTCCTCACCCTCTGGTACTATCTGAAATCTTTCATGGGATCGAAAGAAGCGTTCACCAGTTATCTGATGACGGGGCTGCTCCTCGTAGTAAGCCTCCTTTTCTATAAGCTCTCAATATTCCTGGCCGATATCTTCAGCCAAAGTTCCGACTTTTTCCTCCTCTCCTCGGCCGAAAGTTACAGATATGCCTTCCCTTTTCAGTTCGGTGTGCTCCTGTTTGCCTTTCTGATCTCGAGTCCTGTGGCTCTCATATACGCTGTCATCAACAGCCTGCTGGTGGGTTATCTGTTCAAAACCAACATCGAGATCATGATCTTCTGCCTCATCGGAGGTTTTGCTGCGATCTACGGAATCAAATATTACGGCAGACAAGACAGGACCTCGACATTCCGCACCGGCCTGTTCCTGATTGCCCCCATAAATATGTTTGTCATCATCACTTTTCATCTGATCAAAGAAAAACTCATCCCGATCGGCCAATTCAGCAGCGACCTTCTGATGGGGTTGTTGGGCGGACTTCTGAGCGCTGCCATCGCCTTCCTGTTTCTCCCCGTGTTCGAACAACTTTTTGGCTTCGTCACTCAGGCGCGGCTGCATGAGCTGACAAACTCCGACCTTCCGATTTTCAGGCAAATGGCCATGGAAGCCCCTGGATCCTACCATCATTCATTGATCGTAGCCTCCTTGACCGAAACGGCCGCAGAAGAGTTGAAGCTGGATCCGCTGCTGGTAAAAGCCGGCGCCCTCTACCATGACATCGGCAAGATCAAGAGGCCGGAATATTTCATCGAAAACCGGACCAGAAATCCCGACATGCACAAAGACCTCAAGCCCGCCATGAGCGCCCTGGTCATCCTCAACCATGTCAAGGAAGGCGTGGAAATGGCCAAAAGACTGAAACTTCCGCGGAAGATCCGGGAGATCATCGAAACACATCACGGCAAGTCCCTGGTGAGGTATTTCTTCGAGAAAGCGAAGGATACCTATGACCCGGAAATGCAGGAGATCGGAGAAGACAGCTACAGATACCCCGGCCCTCTTCCCAAGAAAAAAGAGGCAGGGCTGATCATGCTCGCAGACGCCGTCGAAGCCGCTTCCCGAAGCCTGAAATCGCCGTCAAAAGCAAACCTGAAAAGAGTCATATCGGAAATCTTCAACAACTCCCTCCAGGACGGTCAGCTCGACGACTGCAACATTTCCATCAAGGAGTTGAGGATCACAGCAGATTCTTTCCTCGAGACCCTCTACACCATCTACCATCCCAGGGTCGAGTATCCCGGATTTGAGTTCGAGATGAAAAAGAAGAAAAAGAGCAATAAAAAATCCGCCAATGATAGAAATCATCAACAGACAAAAAAAACACAAAATAAACAAGAACAGATATAAAGGCCTGTTGGAGAAATTGGCAGACCAGTATCAGTTGGATCATCCCGAGGTCGCACTCGTCTTTACAAACGACAAAGCCATAAAGGAATTGAACAAGAGATTCCTGAACAGAGACGCGCCTACCGACGTGTTGAGCTTCCCGGTGCGGGAAAAAGGAGCCGACGGAAAATATTATCTGGGAGACATCCTTATTTCCGTGCCAAGGGCCCTGGATCAATCTGCGGCACAAAATCACAGCCTGGAGAGGGAGCTGGACATTCTGGTCATACACGGGTTTTTGCACCTCATGGGCTTCGAACATTCAAGAGGTCTGGAAAGAGAAGAAGCCAAGGCCAGGAAACTTTTATTCGGCGGTTGACATGGAAGTCGAATTGGAGAAGTGGATTGGATTCGGATTGAGCTTCATCGTCACCTTTCTGGTCTCTCTTTTTCACATCTCGCTCGGATCTTCTTCTAAAATCTCCATAAGCCGCCTCCTCGAGGATAAGAATAAGGACTACCGCCAGAAAATCCTGGATATCTATGACGAACTGAAAGTCGCCATCGAATTCATCCGAATGCTTTTTCTCGTCGCTTTTCTGGTTTACATTTACATGGTTTTTCCCCGGCTGAGGTTCTGGCCGCTCTGGCTTTTTCTGATTTCTCTCGGGATATATATCGTGGCCTTTGACATTGTGCCTCGATTGATTTCACTGAGATTCAGAGACAAAATCCTCACCGCTTTTCTTCCCTCTTATCGCATTCCGTATATCCTTTCCAAGCCGCTGCTTTTGCTTTCCAAGGCCAAATCATTCGTGAGCGAGCAGGAGGAGCTCCAGCGGGAAGCCTCTGAGGAAGAGATCCAGGCACTGATCGAAGAGGCAAAGGAAGAAGGTATCATCGAAAAGGAAGAGGGACTGCTCCTGAAGAGTGTGGTCGAATTCGGAGATACCAAAGCCAAGGAAATCATGACGCCCAGGGTGGAGATGATATGCATCCGGAAGGACGCGTCGATCAGCAAGCTCAGAGAGCTGGTCATAAAGGAAAAGCACTCCCGTATTCCTGTCTATAAAGACAGGGTGGACAATCTCGAGGGCATCATTCTGGCCAAGGATCTTCTGGAGTATACCGATGAAGCCCACAAAGCCAGCTCGATCGAGCCTTTGATCCGGCCGGTGCATTTTGTTCCCGAGTCCATGAGGGTGTCTGAGCTCCTCAAGGAACTTCAAAACCGGAGAGAGAAGTTGGCCATCGTGGTCGACGAACACGGAGGCGTGTCAGGATTGGTGACCATGGAAGACCTGGTGGAAGAAATAGTAGGTGAAATTCAGGATGAATACGACAGAGAAGAGGTCCAGTTCATCGAGCAGGGGCCGTTCGATTTTATCGTCCTGGGAGATGCAGAAGTGGAAGAGTTGGAAGAGCTCTTCGACCTGGATCTGGCCGAGGATGACTATATCACGGTAAGCGGTCTGATCACGCACTCGCTCGGAAGGCTCCCAGATAAGGGAGAAAAGATCGAACTCAAGGGCCTTCAGCTCGAAATCCTCGAGGTGGACCAAAAGAGAATCAAAAAACTTCGCATCACCAAGGCAGCGAAATAGGGGGAGCTTCTTGAACGGACCGACCAATGCAAACAGACCGGCCAATGTAAACCCATTGAGCAATAATACATTGTCATGGCGAGTGACCAAAGGGAGCGTGGCCATGCTCCACTTCTCGCGATGACACAGGGCTTAATGCGTTCATGATAGATAAGACAAAAAAAATACAATGAAAGTCGGCTATGTGGCGCTTGTCGGACGACCAAATGTGGGAAAATCCACCCTGCTGAACAAGCTGATCGGCCAGAAAGTGGCGATCATTTCCGATAAACCACAGACAACCCGAACCAGCATACTCGGAATAAAAACGACCGATCAGGGACAGATCATCTTCGTGGACAATCCCGGCATACACCGGCCGCTCCATCATCTCAACAAGAGGATGATGAACTTCGTGTATTCGGCTCTGGAAACCTCCGACCTCATCTGCCTGCTGATAGACGCCACATTGAAGTTCGGGCATGGGGATCAATTCGTTATCGACACACTCAAAAACATCTCCACTCCGGCCATTCTCCTGATCAATAAAGTGGATATCGTCAAAAAAGAGAAAGTGCTGCCTCTCATAGACCGATACAAGGATCTTTTGGGATTCAAAGAAATCATTCCCATTTCAGCGCTCAAAGGGACGAATCTGGACATCCTGGAGGAAAAAATCTATGAGTACCTGCCAGAGGCTGAAAAACTCTATGGTGAAGACGAGATATCCGACCAGTCACTTCGTTTCCTTTTATCTGAAATCATTCGGGAAAAGGTGCTCAATCACGTTCGGGAGGAGCTTCCTTTTGTCACGGCCGTATACATCGACAGGATAGAAGACCGGACGCGGGGTGGTGATTCGAGTAAAGAAAGGCCGAAAAAGTACATCAAGGCTCGAATATTCGTGGAAAAAGACACCCATAGACGAATCGTTATCGGACGCCGCGGTCATTTGATTAAAACTATAGGGACAGAGGCCCGTCAGGAAATGGAGGATATCTTAGAGGCCAAGGTGTTTTTGGACCTGGTGGTAAGAGTGAAGGAAAAGTGGCGCGACTCCCCTGATGTCCTCGATTTGATCGAAGGCCAAAAAGAGGGATAGCGGCCAGAAAGGATAGAGAGCAGATCTTACTGAACCTTACTTTTATAACTCTGTGCAATAAAAATCGCGAAAAATCCATTCTTTATAACTGCCAGTTAGATTATTGAATTCCAGAACAATCATTATTGCTTTCCCCTGTTCTTGTCTGTCCAGCCTATTAGCCAATCATTTGGACCCTTTGACTGCATCAAAATTGCTGCTTTAGAATGTCATGGCGAGCGAAGCGTGGCCATCTCGATTGACACTGGTATGTGCACATCATTGGTTCAATCGGCAATTTTTGGACAAGACCAACTGGGCTCTCTGATAAAAATAGGGGCAAACCCCGTACAATGTTGACAAGAAAACGATTTGATGCGAAAATTTGATTCCTGTTTTTATGGTGAGTGTAGCTCAACTGGTTAGAGCACTGGACTGTGGATCCAGAGGTTGGGGGTTCGAGACCCCTCACTCACCCCACCTTATCCTGTTTACTTTTAACAAATTACCTTGTTTTTCATTTCAATCCTAATACCATAATTTCAGCGAGAATCAACAATTTTTGTGACATATTTGTGACATGGGAAGATATCTATGTATTTGGAGGGCAACATGAATAGACTAGACAAATTAAGCACAAAAGCACTTGTCCGACTGTGGATCGAAATAGAGAACCGTAAACAGTTGTCTTATTTCCAAAGTCTAAACTCTAAAGGTGGACATTACACTCAAGAACAGAAGGAATATGTGGTTGAAAAAGCAGTTACTATCGGAGTCAGAGCTATATCTCGACTTCTTAAAGTTCCAAGAAGGACAATTCCGAGATGGCTGAGAGAAAAGAACATAACAATTAAAAGGTGTCTGGATTGGGTGTATGACTGGGTTTATTGGAGAAGAAAACGGAGAGAGAAATGGGAGAGAATAGGATTATATACGGAATATTGACGCCACTTAAAAAGGGAAATCCTCAGGTTAAAAACGCCGATTTCAATTGGACGGGGGTTGTTAACAAATGCTAACATTGAGAGAGGAAATTCAAGGCACGAAAAAAAGGGAAAATCATAATGCACATTTTATGCAATAACTCCTATATATTACGGAAATCAAAAAAAATTAAGGCTTAAAATGGGACGTCATTACGGGCTCGGGAGAGACATGGTAGAGGAAACGCCAAGGCTCACCATAGATGATTTGAAAACCTGGGGCTATTTGGATGGACGATTTACAGGATATAAAAGAGGAATCTTAACGCTGAAAAGAGGTGAAGAAAAAACCGGAAGCCTTGGAATTGAGGTCCATATAAAGGATCCTGGGAGCTATATTAAATTTGATTATCTCCTTGGCTATGATAAAAAACCCGTTTCCTATGAGCATGAAATAGAGCTCTTCCCCTGCAACTTCGGGGGTCATAGGTTTTATTTTCGGTGTAGGCATTGTAGACGGCGGGTAACGGCCCTTTATTTGAGCGGGGGATACTACGCTTGCCGGCATTGTCAGAGGCTAGCCTATGAAGTAAGCCAGAAGCATAGGACCCTATCGGAAAAGATAGGGCGGGCCTGGAGCCTCAGGGACCGGGCGGAGAAACTTAAGAAATATCATCATCCCCGGAAAGCTAATAGGCTTCTTCGAAGGGCCGATGAGCTAGAGGCCGAGAGCTGGATTGACGTGGCTCGATGGCTGAGAATGAAGGGTGACCTATGA
>CAYFWF010000031.1:0-90953 GCA_964346815.1 uncultured Eubacteriales bacterium
GAGGACGTCCCGGCATAGCAGCTGCTACCTTTTCCAAAGAAGGAACTTTAATTAATTTTTTCCCGGTTGAATATCATTACGGCCCGGAACTTTCGTCAAGAAGAGCATATAATCTTGGAGGTTCATTTAGATTATTCGATAACAGACTTTTCCTAAGCCTTCCCGATAATTATGAAATTCGAGAATATTCTCTTAAAGGCACATTATTAATGAGAATCAGAAGAGATATTAAGATAAGGCCGCCGATTTTAGAAAATGGATACAGGTTTGTAATAAGAGACATATCCGGTCCATGCTATTCAACTTCAAATGGATTTCTCATTAACAAACTTTCCCTCCAGGACGAGAAAAACAAGGATATTCGTAGAACCTATCTTGATTTCTTTAATGAAAAATTTGAATTTCTTGGGTCTTATCCTCTTCAAGATGATCTTTATTTATCCGAAATTGATCAATATGATAATTTTTATTTTGTTCAGAAATATCCCTATGTCAAATTAATAAAATGTATCATGAAGATTGATTAATTCCCTATTAAATCAAATTCTTATATTTTTATGAACCTTTAATTATGAAAAAGAATCATCCCAAAAAAAAGTGGATTTTAGAATTTCTCAGAATCCTGCTGGGAGTTATTTTTCTAATAACAGGACTATTTAAATTTTTCCATATGCAAGAATTCACTGATGCGATTGAGAACTATCAACTGATACCGCAAAAATTAGATATTTTTGCTGGAACCATCGTATCTTTACTTGAAGTAGTTATTGGAATTTCCCTTATTTTCTGTTTTCTAACAAAGTTGGGAGTTCTAATCACAAGTTCTTTAATGATGTTATTCATTATTATTACTTCTATTACTCTCTTTAATGGATTAGATATAAACTGTGGTTGTTTTATCGGTATTTATAATCAAAAGATTAGTTTTTTTAGTCTAGTTATACAAATAATTATACTCGCTTTCTCTCTAATAATATTAAAACACTATAGTCAATTGAGTGGTGCATTTAATATAAAGCAGGCTAGAAGACAACAAAGTAAAGATTGACATTTGTTATGGATCAAAAGAATAGAAACTTCTTTTTCAATCTTCTTTCAATCTATTCAGTTGTGACATCTATAATAATTATATTGTTGGTATTTCAAAACAGAAATTTTAAAAATAAGTTAAATAGAGGAGGATTGCCATTGCCAATTCTTCAAGTTGGGGATATCCTTTCACCTTTTAATACAATGGATCTCAATGGAAATTTGGCGAAAATATCCTATGGAAATTCAGAAAAGAAAAAGGTGTTTTTCGTTTTTTCAAGTTCCTGCAATATATGTAATAAGATGATAATGAAGTGGAAGGCTCTAAATTCAAAGATTAATAAGGATAAGTTTGAAGTAAGGGGCATTTTAATAAACGGGCATGAGTTGATTGGCAAATTTAAGGAAGAATTGAATGATAATTTTGAAGTCATAACTTTTCCAAACTTGGGAGTCCAGATAAATTATAAAATATTTCGCTCTCCTATGACGATAATTGTTGATGCCCTTGGAAAAGTTGAAAAAATTTGGAGAGGAGAACTGGATGAATATTCATTGCATGAAGCAAGAAAACTACTTCGGGAGTAGTTTTTTGTAAACTTTGCTTAATTAGCTTGCCTAGAAAATTATTTTATTTATAACGCATAAAACTTCCACCATCCAAATTCCCTCCAAAAACAGCTCTATTGTATCTCCTCTTTTTTGACAACAGCTCGTAATTACACTGTGTCACTGATTGTGTCCCTAGCCGGTGCATTTCAGTACGCTTTATACAGATAATCCAAATAATGAAAATCTCCCTTATTTGAGCTAACTGAATGATTTTTCAGTAAGTTGCTGGCTTTTAATGCTTTAGGAAAATCCTAAGAAATTCTCCCTGGAGGATTTTGAGTCCAGGGCGTATCATCCCACCACATAGGATTCTTTTCTCGGCTACCAATATTGGCAAAACATACTTAAATATTCCGCATGTATAATTACACAAAATTTGGTTACCAGCTCATAATTTCAATTTCGCCTGTTTTTTATCCCTTTTCTTTGACGTCTTTGGCTCAATTTTCGATAGACCTACTTCCCATAAAAAATCACCTATCAGAACAAAGTGATTCTCATAGCCACAGCCACATTTTTGATATCCTGAAGTGTTTGTGCATAATCGAAATTCACTTCTAAGTATGCGTCCGCAATTTAGACAATTCACTTTAGAAGAATGTTTGGTATTTACAATCTTCACTCTTTCAAGCGGATTTCTTGAATATTTTTTCCATCTGTTCATTAGAATTCCTCCTTATTTTATAGTCTCATGTTGCCATCTGAGATAATTGCTGAATTAAAGGAGCTATGCTGAAATGTCTTAGGAAAGTTCTAAGTTTGGTACCTAGAGGGACCCCATCCTTTCACATTTTCCAGATCATAAAGCAGTCCACATATTTTCTTCCATTCAATAGAATCCCTCACACCATCCAACTGTTATGAGCCTTTTGGATTGAAAGCTACCTTTTGTTTGAACCTGTCCGACTAATTGTCCGAATCCGCACATTCCGTGTGCTTTATCGGACATTCTGTTACCCGATAAAAGCAAAAAATTGGGATTAATCCCATATGAACAGATTTGGCACACAAAATGCATATATAGCACTGTTATATATAAAGTTTTGTGAGGCATGGAATGATATCCAAAGCATTGGTCGCGGCGTCGACGAAACCGTTGCTTCTTTCAGTCCTTCTGGATGGGGAAACATACGGCTACAGGATCATCAAACAAATGAAGACCCTTTCCGGAGGACATCTGGAATGGTCTTTCGGCATGCTCTATCCTGTCCTTCATCGCCTGGAGAAAAATGGTTTCATCGCGTCGAAATGGAAGGCGTCCGAAAAAGGGCGGTTCCGGAAATATTACCGGTTGACCGAAGCCGGACGCAGGGAACTCGAGAGAGAGAAAAACCAGTGGTTGACAGTCAATAAAGTTTTCGCCAGGCTCTGGCAGTCATCGGAGGTCGTGACATGAAAAAGTCGAAAAAGTTCCACAAAACCTTCGACCTCGATAACGCCATCGCAGAATGGAGTCGGCAAATGAAACGCAGGGGCGCTCTCGAAGATGGGATGACCGCCGAATTGGAGGCCCACCTGAGGGATGAGGTGGATGACCTTATTGAACAGGGGAAAAGCCCTGAGGAGGCATTCCATGAAGTGACAGCATCGGTCGAGAGCGGAGAAGTGGTCGGGCATGAATATCACAAAACATATGCACGGGGCCTGTTCGTGGCTCCGTTTCATAGGTCCGGCGGCTTTTCCCTCCCACTCTTTCTGAATTCCGTCAAGGTATCGCTCCGAAAGATGCGCCGCCAAAAGTGGTATTCGCTGATCAGCATCATCGGTCTGGCCGTCGGGATAGCGTGTTCCGTTCTGATTCTTCTTTGGGTCCGGCACGAGCTCTCCTATGACCGATTTCACAAGGATGCTGAAAACATTTACAGAGTGACCATGGAAGATCATCTGAATGATAAAATTTCGGTCCATCCCTGGCTCCCCTTCCCCCTCGGACCCGCCCTCCAGAACGAGTTCCCGGAAATCACCGCTGCCTCCCACTATCGTCCCGACGACATGGTCGTCCGCTACAAGGACAAGGCCTATACCGAAACGAAATTTCTGACCGTCGACCCCTCCTTCTTTGAAATATTTTCCTTTCCTTTCCTTCAAGGTAATCCCGATACGGCTCTCGATGACCCGCATTCCATCGTGATCCGCGACACGATGGCCGAGAAATACTTCGGCTTTGAGGATCCCATCGGGAAAGTCCTCAACCTCAGCGGCAGAGCGGACCTCGCCGTTTCTGCGGTCATCCATATCCCGGATGCGTCGGATTTCCAGTTCGATTTCTTTTTCACATTCCAATCCTATCCCCTATTCAACGTCGATCTGGCTCCTTTGGAAGCCAACTGGAGCGGGAAGAACTATCAAACCTATATCCTTCTCCAAAAGGGCAGCTCCGCCGCGCTCCTGGAAAAGAAAATTTCCGGATTCCTGAAACCCCGCACACCTGGCCGGACCGAAATCCTCCGCCTCCAAAAACTCTCCCGGATCCATTTATTCAAGCCCGATGGTTCGGACGGCCTTATGCGATACGTCCGTATTTTTTCCCTGATCGCAATCTTCATCCTGCTGATCGCTTGCATCAACTTCATGAACCTGGCAACAGCCCGTTTCGAAGGGCGTGCCAAGGAAGTCGCTCTTCGAAAAACACTGGGCGGGACACGCGGGCAGCTCATCCGGCAGTTCTTCAGCGAATCCCTCCTCCATGCCGGGCTTGCCATGGCAGCCGGGCTGCTTCTTGTTGAACTGGCGTTGCCATCCTTCAACCACATCACAGGCCGCCAGCTCGGCCTCGACCTTTCCCATGCCGATCTGGTTATCGGGCTTCTTGCTATCGTTCTCGTGTCAGGATTCATTTCGGGACTCTACCCCGCCCTGTTCCTTTCCTCATTCGCTCCCGCCAGAGCCAGCAAAGAGTTTTCCCATCCTCGAGGGCATGGTGCCCTATTCCGCAAGGCTCTCGTCATCTTCCAATTCGCGCTCTCGACCATACTTATCATAGGGACACTTGTCGTCAAGTCCCAAATCTCGTTTATCATGAACCGCGACCTCGGGATGGCCAAGGAGAACATCGTCTACCACCTGATGCAGACAAAAACCCGGGACTCGGTGGAAGTTGTTGGGGAAGAACTCCTAAAACATCCCGACATCATGAGTATCGCAAGCTGCAGCAGCCTTCCTTCCAATATCCAAAGCTGGATCGGTTATATCGATTGGGAAGGACGATCTTCCGAACAGCGGGTTTATCCCGCTTTTATGTCTGTCGACTACGACTTTCTCATGACGGCCGGCCTGACTGTCGTCAAAGGCCGCGACTTCTCCCGATCCCGGCCTGTCGATGAGGAAAATTTCATCATCAACGAGACCGCCCTCCGGCAAATGGGAATTGAAAATCCCCTTGGTCTGGAACTGCGGTTTTGGGGCCACAGGGGACAGATCATCGGTGTCGTCAAGGACTTTGCCAACCGGCACATGTCCTCGAGCACCGCACCAATGATACTGACCGCCGGCGCTTGGGGAGCGAGCCGGAGCTATCTCCTTTTGAGGCTGAGGCCGGGCAACCCTGCCAGCGCCATCGAACACTTCCGGAAAGTTTGGCAGAAAGCCAATCCAGGCTTCCCCTGTGAATACGAGTTCCTGGACGAAGCCTTTAACCGGATGTATACGAACGAACAGAGGTTATCACGGATACTTTTTTCCTTTGGCGTTCTGGCTGTTATTATTTCCTGTCTCGGCTTAGTCGGTCTTTCCTCGTACACAGCCGAGGAGAAAACAAAGGAGATCGGCATCCGCAAAGTGCTGGGGGCCTCTCCATGGAAAATTATTTCTCTCTTTTCGATGAACTTCGCGAAGCTGGTCATCATCGCCAACGCTGTAGCCTGGCCCGCAGCCTACGCGGTGATGCAGCGTTGGCTCCAGAACTATGCCTATCGGACGACGATCGGAATATGGGAATTTGCGTTGACAGGAGTCCTTGGCCTGTTCATCGCTCTTCTTTCGGTTGGCTACCAGACTCTACGGGCTGCTGCAGCGAATCCCGTGGACAGCCTTCGATACGAATAAGATAGAGAATCTGATTTTTATGCTTTGATCCTGAATCTGAGAAATTAGCGGGAAATAAGCTCTTTCACAAATGCTGGGCAAGTTCGCGTATTAGAGAAGCAATGCTGGTTTGTCCTAAAAAAGTTCTAAAATTGACTATTAGCCCACCCCATCCGCTTTTATCTCCAATGGATTACAAAACACATCAAAACATCGTATGTTAAACAAATCTTTTTCTTTAATCGAAAGCGGCAAACTGGATCCTGTTGGCTTCTTATGAGAAACTGCTTCTCAATCAACTATTCTGGCAACTACCCTTGAAATAACCAATCTACCCTTTTTGCCCAGTTTCTCCCTAATTATTGCCTTTATAAACGGATAGGAATAGATTCCATCAAAAATTTCAAGTTCAATTTCTTCGACTTCATACATTTTTTCTTGCTTTATACCTAGCTGTTTCAATAAATCCTTAAAAGGTTCAGCATCTTTAAAATCAGTTCTTAAAAACTTGATTTTTTTTCCCTTATTTTCTTCGGTTTTTTCTAATTTTTTCCTGGAAACTTCCATAGAAATGATAAATTCATCGTATTCATTATAATCTCTCAAGTACTCGTTGAGTTCTTCTTGGAAAATATCAAACTCCATCGTATACGGATCATCTGCCAAAGGTACGACTGTCCTAACCCTATATTGAGCATTCCAATGTCCTTCCATTTCTCCCTTACTGATATGTGTTTTCATTTGCGTTCTCTCCTTATCCACCTTGTCGGTCGTTACGAGGGCGAGCTTCGTTGACCTTGAGAGCACGTCCCTTTAAATCCTTGCCGTTGAGTCCGGTTAGAGCGGATTTGGCTTCCTGATGGTTAGGCATCTCCACAAATCCGAATCCACGCGAGTTGCCGGTATACCTGTCTGTGATGATTTTGACCGATGTAACCTGTCCGAAATTTTCGAAAGCCTGTCGCAAATCGTCTTCCGAGACTCCAAGAAATACATTGCCTACATAAATATTCATTTTGACTTCCTTTTTATGTTGGAATTTTGTTTGAGGAGGGATGAGTTTCTATGTTGTTGAAATTTTCCCTAATCTCTTGTGAAAATTGCCCCTTTTTTCAATCCTGAAGGTTTTTTCACTTTCAACGCTTTTAATGCTAACACAGAGAGAATTCTAAATCAAGGAAAAAGATAAAAAATATTTCTATACGTATGCTGATATTTATGTTATAAATGTATACGTTTATGTATAAAATGGGGAAAACAATATTCATCAAGGATGAACTCTTGGAACAGCTTGAAATTAAGGCAAAGACGCTCAAAGAATGGGAGAGACTTCAACTTTTGAAACCGGATGGTTTCACAAAAGACCAGATCCCTTTTTATTCAAAAGACACGCTTGAGCGAATCAAGCATATCAAAGGCTTGCTGGAATTGGGATACGGAATAGGGGACATCCAAAAAATAATCAAAAAGGTTGGAGTACCGAAAACTTTGTTTGATCGAGACAAAAAGAAGAAATTGAATAAAGTTTTGACCATCGGCGATCTTGCTGACCGCGTCGGCGTGAGTCCTCGGGCAATCAAGCACTGGGAAAACAAAGGGATTATCGAACCGGATATGCGAAGCGAGGGCGGCTTTCGTCTCTATTCTGAAATTTACATCTATTTATGCAACTTGATCAAGGATTTACAGCTTTTTGGTTACACCCTGGAAGAAATAAAAGAAATATCAGATTTGTTCCGATATTTCCTCACCATCAAGAATGACTTGAAGGCGTACTCAAAAGAAGAAAACACGAATACACTTAATAAGATGCTGGAGCACATTCAGGCATTGTTCGAGAGGATGAGGCTGATGAGAGAAGGGATGGAACGATGGGAAGTTCTTCTCAAGAGCAAAAAAAGAGAGATCATGGAATTCAAGTCTCAAAACCAAAAACGCTACGGATCAAAAGGAACACTGAAAAATGAGTAGGATAATTTTTATCGAACCAAAGGCTCCTAATTTGCATATTTTCTCTAAGTTCAAGTTGCCTCGACTGGGGCTCTATATTTTGGGAACCTTGGCCAAGCAACGGGGTTGGAATGTTGAAATCGTTTACGAGGAAATGCAAAAAATCGATTTCTCAGGGATCGGATCTTCGGATCTTGTCGGCATCTCGACAATCACGTCAACAGCACCGAGGGCATACATGATTGCAGATAAAGTCAGGGAGATGGGAATCCCGGTTATAATGGGAGGGCCCCATGTCTCGTTCCAGACGGAGGAAGCTCTCGCACACGCAGATTTTGTCATTCGAGGAGAAGGAGAAAAAGCGTTAATGGCCTTTTTTGATGCCCGGGAAGGCAAAAAAGATTATGAGGCCGTGCCGAATCTATCGTTCAAAAAAAATGGCAAAATAGTCCATAATCCTATGGTCCCCTATACCTCTGATTTGGATCAACTCCCTTTTCCAGACCTCACACAGCTAAACTATAATCCGAAAAGGTTTGCTGGATACCGAACTATCCCCGTACAGACTTCCAGGGGTTGCCCCTTCGACTGTGCTTTTTGTTCGGTGACCAGCATGTTCGGCAAGCAATACCGATTCCGGTCAACCCATAACATTATCGAGGAATTGCGTCTGTATAATGACAAAAAAAATATTATCTTTTTTTATGACGATAACTTTGCGGCGAATCCCAAGCATACTAAAGAGCTTTTACGTGCCATGATCGAGGAGAACTTTAAATTCAAGTGGACAACTCAAGTCAGAGCTGATGTCGCTAAGGATCTCGAACTGGTGAAGTTAATGCAAAAAGCACGGTGTCATACTCTCTATATCGGTTTTGAATCCGTGAATCCCGAAAGCTTGAAGGAAATGAAGAAAAAGCAGACTGTCGAAGAAATTACCCGAGCCGTTAAAGTGCTCAGCCGCCACAAAATTCATATTCATGGAATGTTCGTGTATGGATTCGACGAGGATGACTGGAAGACCGTAAAAAAAACCGTAAGGTTTGCAAAAAAGACGAAATTGACTTCATCACAATTTCTCATCTTGACTCCCCTACCGGGATCGGAATTCTTCAATAAAGTGATGGAACAAGGGCGAATTCTGCTAACCGATTGGACCCTCTATGATGCCCATCACGCTGTGTTCAAGCCTTCACGACTCTCGCTTGCCCGTTTGCAAAAAGCCCAGATTTTCAGCCACAAAAGATTTTATTCCATGTTCGAAATAGCAAAAAAATTCCTCCGTGGAAAATGGATCGATTTAGGCTTGGCGCATTACGCCCGAAATTTAAACCGCATGTGGAAAAAGAAAAACAAGACATTCCTCAAAGTCGTCGATCTAATAGCCTCTAAGAAAGATGCTAAGATTGTCATCGACTACAAACAAAACATCAGTCTGTAAAAATAATCCTCTTGGCTCTTATCTTATAGTCACTCAGGGATACCCGGAAGGCAGGCTGTTCTCAGAGAATAACGTTGAGAATTTCGAATCCTTTGATATGATTTTTATCTCTAATCCTGAATCACAGTCGGCAAAAAGATAAGACTCCTTCATGCAAACTTTGTGAGTTCATGTATTAAAGGAATTTCTCGCATAAAATTTGATCCGTCATTCTGTATTCATGGAGTTTCTGGAAAAAGCCTCTTTTTAAAAGCTTCATGTTCCTCTTTTGCTATTTTTAGAATGCGTTGAAATTCCGGATCATCTCGCACAGAATCAAATAGAGAATCGGTTAGCATAAAGGGATAATTGAAAAATCCGCCTTCGATTGCCCTTTCCAGAGTTCGAACGCATCCATTTCTATCGCCCAACACTCCATAGTTTTCCGCAAAGTGAAACCAGGCCTCTGCATCGGCGATATTCATTTGCTCAAATTTCCGTGATGCGGCTACTCCTTCTTCAATATTTCCTTCTATGAACGCTTTGAGTCCGGTTACCCAGAGAGCGATGAGTCCATCAGGCTCCATTTCTATAACGCGATCAAAATACTCAATTGCCTGTTTCTGGTTACCCTGTTGAAAAAGTCCAAAACCTAAGAATCCAAGTATGAATGCACTCTCTTCATAATTCTTAGCAGCATCAAGAGCCTTCTCATATTCTCCAGCAAAGATATATGTGTTAATAATTGAGCGGAATCCTGGATTCTCAGGATCAATATGCACAGCTTTTTCCATCTCCTGTACTGCTTCATTAATCATTCCGGCAAAGCGGTAAATGTAGCCGAGGGAGAAATGGGCATCAGCATTATTAGGGTTAATTCCAAGCATTTGTCTTGTGATCTCCACTGCTTCCTCGGTTCTGCCCATATTAGTATAAAGCACTGCTAAATTACCAAGTGCACTGAGCAACTCTTCATTTAAGGACAATGCCTTAAGATAATAATTTTCTGCCTTTTGAGTTTCTTCCGGATCAAGCAATCCGTATTGTGCCAATCGCTGTGTGCGGTCACCAAGCTGGTCATAGGCAGGAGCGTAGTCGGGATCTAATTCAATAGATTTTTTGAGCATTTCTATAGCAAGCTGATCTCCTTCATTTGTTAATGGATAAGAAATGTTCCGTAGATAATATTCATAAGCTAACGGATCCTTAGGGACATCCGTTTGAATTTGGATTCGTTTATCCAGCAAAAATTGTGTCTTGAGACCGTCCATCACTTTCTTAGTCACAGTGTCCTGCAGCTCAAAGACGTTCTCATATCGAACTTCGATAGGTTCTCGCCAAATCATTTCGTTGGAATGCACATTGATGAGTTCAATATTTAGGCGTATGATATCTGCTTCTTTCAAGTAGTGTCCCATTACAATGAAATCGACTTTAAGGTTTTCCCCTGCGGTCAATACATCAATTTCTCTATTCCGATATTGACGAACAGCACTGGATGGCCGCGCCAAAACATTTTTAACGTAAGCCAAAGCACCGATGATCTGATCGGCGAGTGCAAATCCCAAGTAATCGGTTTGCGGATCGCTTTTGATACTCGCAAAAGGTAATACGGCAAGCTTTTGAATGTCAGAGAGATGTGGCTCAGTAGGAAGTTTTTCACCCTTGATTCTTAACGGCCAAGGATGCCAGAGAACTACCGCCTTTACAATACTTGGAATCAGAAGGATTGTCAGTCTGACATTCAGGGCATTTAATTGTCATGACTTACCCTCTTCCCTTGCGGGCAAAAGAATATCAAATTCAGGGGAATAGAGTCAAATTGCATATTCCGGCCCAAATTAAATATCGATTCCGATTAAAGATCGCCTTGATTCCGGAGCATAGCAGACACCGGTTCCGGTTGAAATTACCCAAAAGCCTTGATGCTCTTCACAGAAACGGCTCTGTTCTCATTCTTCCCTTAAAGTCTCTACCGGGTTAGCCAGAGCGGCTCTGACCGTTTGAGACCCGATGGTGACCAAAGCTAGGGCCAAAACAAAGGCTAGAGCTCCGGGCAACACCCAAAGACTCAAGCCGGGCCGGAAAGCGAAGAACTGCATGAAGGACGCTGACAGAAAATACCCGGTCGGCAGCGCAAAAGCGGCGGATACTAAAATCAACCTGATAAAGTCTTTTGACAATAGGTAAGCCATACCGGAGACACTCGCCCCCAGCACTTTTCGGATACCGATCTCCTTGACCTTCATTTCGGCGGTGTAGGTGGCCATTCCGAGAAGCCCGAAAAGCGCGATGAGTATTATGAGACCGCAAGCCCAAGCGGAAATCCGTATTATTCCGCCAGTTTGGCTTTCCTGCCTTTCCTTAATATCTTCCATAAACGCATATTGTATGGGGTGAATCTTGTCCAGCTTCTTCCATCTATCTGATAGCCAGGTTTTAATCTCTTCCTTCTTTCCAGACCTATATCCGATATTCGCGTATCGATACTCTTGAGGCCGATATCGAAGGGCCAGAGGATCGATGGGATTCTCGAGCGTACGAAAGTTAAAATCTTTTACCACCCCGACCACCATCACTTCAGAATCTTCACCCAAAATGACCGTTTTCCCGAGGGATTCCCCAGGCGAACCAAGATTTAGGACCTGAACGGCCTTTTCATTGATGATAACCGCATTTTCGCTGTCGGTTGAAAACTGGGTGGAAAAATTTCGTCCCGCAACCAAATCGATCTCAAAATTATGGATAAATTCCTCATCCACGCTGTAATAGAAAGCGCGCACCGGTTCATCCATCTTCTCCGTTCTTAATCCTGGCCTGTGATGACCGCCATAGATCGGTATATCGGATGAAAAAGAAACCCCGGTGATATTGCTGTTGGCAATCATTTCGTTCCTCAATGTCTCATGGTTCACTTCCCGTATGAAGACATTAACGACGTTTTCTGTTTTCATTCCCCTGTCAAAAGCCATTGTATATTTATGCAGTTGATAGGAATAGACTAAGAATATTAGAGATGTCAGCGATACCGCAAATTGTATGCCCATCAGTATCTTTCTTGTCAGGAGACGAGAAAACCCCTTTACTCTCGAGATGCCCTGCAAGGCATCGGTGGGCTGAAACGAAGACAGATACAAAGCCGGGTACAACCCCGCCAGGACGCTTACGCCCAAGGTGAACACAATGAAAATAATGTAGAGTCCGGGGTCTTTCATCTGTTCTAGGTTTATTTGCATGTTGGTGGTTTCTATCGCATCGATTCCGTTAAAAGCGGGGATTAACCAGGTAATAAAAAGACACGCAGAAGCAAGCGCTAGAAAAGTGACGGCAAATGTCTCGCTGAGAAACAATTTGATGATCTGGCTGCGCCTGGCTCCGATTACCTTTCTGAGTCCCACTTCTTTCGTGCGTTTGAGCGAGCGTGCGATGGATAAAATGATATAGTTGAAGCAGGCCAAAAATATGACCAGCACTGCTAAAAATGGGATGAAAACAAGTTCAAAAGAATGCTTGGTCCCAGGCATGGAGTTCGCCAGATTTATCCCCAGATTGATCTTTGAAAGCGGTTGAAGTTTGAGTCCGAATGTTCCTCTCTCTTGTTCCGGAACAAGCGTATTCGCGATGGCAGGAAGCTGTTCTTCCAACACAGATTGATCATCTTCATCTCTCAGGAGCACATAGGTATAATATCTGTTGAAGGATGACCAGCTGTTCAAATTATTTTGAATGACCCCTTTATTCCTCAGAGAGGGGAGTGTCGCAAACGATACCAAAGCATCAAATCGAAAATGGGACTTTTGATCCATATCTTTCAAGACACCGGTAACCACGAAATCGCCCAGTTTTTCCAGAGTCAGTGTTTTATTCATCGGGTCCTCATCCCCGAAGAATTTATGAGCGGTTTCCTCAGATATGACGAGGGAATTCGGATGATTCAATGCGGTCTCCGGATCGCCGTCTTTCAACGGAAAACTGAAAATACGAAAGAAAGAGGGTTCCGCATACAGGCCGCTGATAGTCATCGCTGTTTCTGTTTTCAGTACACTGGCACCCATTCTCCTGACTCTGACAACATCTTCCACACAGGGGACGTTGTTCAGATAGGGAGCCAGCGAACCCGGTGTAGTTGCCCAGCCCTTTACCTCTGCATGCTCGATATTCCTGTCGGTCGTGTAGACACGAACGATTCGGTCTTTTTTCTCATGGAAGCCATCGCTGCTCTTCTGGTCTTTGATAAAGATTATGATCATCAGGCAGATGGATATGCTGAGCGCGAGTCCTGCAATGTTGATGATCGAAAAGATCTTGTGCTTGAGCAGTGTTCTGAAAGTGATTTTAAGATAGTTTCTAATCATGTCGATTCTCCATCGAATAAGAACCACTTTGAATGAATTTCACATGATGTCTATTAAGTCCTCATTTTTTATATGCAATAAACATACCAAACTGATCTCCAGCAATATTCAGTTCCTCCTCAAACCATTTGTATCGTTTTTTAACAGTTAATTTCCGTTCTCGAACAGAATTAAATATTCCCTATATCAGCTTTATACAAGAGAACAGCCAGGATTCCATTGCTCAATCATTCAGTCTCGGCCTTCTGTTTCCTATGATAAAGCCGTTCCCCAGGTGATTCGTGATTCCCTGCTTTCAATATAATAAAGCGACACAGCACCAGCATCGATTTCTTGCTGGCTTGACATTCGAAAGTGCTTCGATCTATCATTATTGTCAGTTCGAATAGGATAAAGTTGGGGCAGGAGGCTTCGCTCTGTTAGTGAAGAAGAGGGCTTGTTTCGCTTTGAATCTAAAATCAAGGAGTAGGCAATGATCTGGAAAAAATCAGACGAAAAAAATCCTTCCACCCAGACTCCTATTCAACAGCCACCACAGCCATATGCCCCTCGGAGACAGCCGTCCTCTGCCAAGGAAAGAGCTTTGATCGGCTCTTCGATCAAGATCGAGGGCAACCTATCGGGCGGTGAGGATCTTTTTGTGGAGGGCCGAGTTAAAGGAAAGATCGATCTGGATCAGCACAACGTCACAATCGGCACGAACGGCCACATCAAGGCTGATATCCATGGACGGAGTATCGACATTATGGGAGAAGTCGAAGGCAATCTCTATGGATCAGAGCAGATTACCTTGCGGAAATCCAGCAAGGTGCGAGGGGACCTTTTTGCGCCGCGTGTGAGCCTGGAGGACGGGTCGGACTTCAAGGGCAGCATCGACATGACTTCCAAACCTGCAGTGGAAGCAAAACCACCAAAAAAAGAGAATACTGTAACGAAGCCTCCTTCACATCAGTTGACTGGACAGGATAAGACCGGGGATAAAGTCTAATTCCAACTGTACGAGACAGTCAGTCGAGAAAACTTTCGACGCAGTGTCCCATGAACATGAATGATCCTCAAGAAACAGGGGTTTCGTCTGCAGCGTGCAAATCGCTCGAAGCCAACAGGTGAGAAATTGGCGATTCGCGCTTTTGAAGCCACTGCGGCACTCAAATTCTCTCCCCTAAATTTTTTTGTTTGCATTACGCATATGCGTTTATTATAATCTTGCCATAAATCGATCTGACAATCACAAAAAGGGAATATATAGATGCCGTCCCAAACGGAGTGAGTGCATTTCGTCCCGATGCTCCCTCCGTTTTCAGGGATAAATTCTTATTTCAGGAGGAATTGAATGTTAAAGGTCGGAACAATTTTGCTTGCGATCTGTCTGATTTTTTCGAGCATCTACGGGATCCTGCTGGTGTTTACACCCGCTACGATTTCTGCCAGCACCGTAGAAGTTCGGGGAGGAAACTTGGAAGCCGCACAAGATACAGCAGTGGGGCAGGCTTTTATTGTACAGACCAGGCATTTGGGAGTGTTTGCCATATGCATATCGATTGCGTTGTTCTTTGTTCTCTTTGCCGCCTTCAATAAAGGCACTCAATGGGCTTGGTGGGCGATTTTATTTGCCGGAGGCATTGCCTGGCTGTTTGGTTTGATCGTTCAGATCCTGGAAGGAGACATGTTGAACATGGTCCTCCATATTATCGGAATAATCATTCTGCTGTTGGGCCTCTTGCTTCCGGTGAAGGAATTCTTCGCGAAAAAAGCATTCCCACAGACCTGACTCAGAAGAAAAGAATTCAGCTTCCTTACGAATTTTTTTATCCCTATGGGTACAACTCTGCCTCTGCTGGGATATAAGGAAAGCTTCCTATGGAAATCATTGTGAGAGGATTCTCTGAGGAATACTATTCACTAATGTGCTTCTCTGTAAATCCTGACCTCTTTAATTAGTTTTTTCCCTATTTTTTCCTCCTCCAAATCCAAATCGTATTGAGCTTGGAGACCGAGCCAAAATTCAGCCGAAGTATTGAAATACCTGGCGAGACGCAAAGCTGTGTTTGCTGTTATGCTGCGTTTTTTAAGGACAATCTCATTAACCCGGCGCGCATCAACTCCGAGATCCAGGGCCAGACGGTGTTGGCTTAATCCTAGTGGCTTCAGGAATTCTTCATACAAAACCTCCCCGGGATGAACAGGTTCCATCTTTTTATTTGACATTTCCTTGCCTCCTAATGATAGTCTGTGATTTCGACTTCATATGCATCATTTTCACGCCAAACAAAACACACTCGCCACTGGTCATTGATTCTAATTGAATGCTGTCCGACTCTTTCTCCTTTCAATTTTTCCAAACGGTTCCCAGGCGGAGCTTTCAAGTCTTGTAAAGATTGAGAATTGTTCAGCATCCGAAGTTTTCTAAGTCCAATTTTCTGAACATCAATGGGAAGTTCCTTCGAATATTCCCTTCGATAAACTTTCTCAGTCTTTTTATCAGCAAAGGACTTAATCACATTTATAATTTATAGCGCAACACGCTAAGTGTCAAGTACAATAATAAATTTTTCACAGTATCCTCTCTTCCGCGATGCCCGAACAGGCCAATATGGCATCTCGAAATGAGAGTCCAATCCAGGTATTCGAGATCATTTGCATAGCGAGGACAGCTTTTCTATGTAAATGGAGGAGCCCTTCGATGATGAATCGAGATTTGCTGGAGATAGGCTTTTCTTCTAAAATACAATTTCACTATAGATCCTCGTACACTTTTAAGGACATCTCGTGGTCAAAAAAGTCTTAGCTGTGCTGCTTACCGTTCTTGTTTCCGGCCTTCCCGTATATGGGGATGTTCTTTCCTGGACATTCGGGCACAAAGGGCTTATTTCATTCTGGGCGATGACCGGTTTCCAAAAATCGTCAGAACCGCAGTTCGGCCTCAGATACATCCCGGAGTTTTCTCTGGCACTCCCACTCTCTGAATCCCTCACTCTGGATACCGAAGCCTCTATCCATGCCTTTGGAACAGCGTCGTTTAAAAAAATCGACACCGTTCGTACCGACGGAGACATCAAACCGTACCGTTTGTGGCTGCGCTTTTCTCTATCCCAGTTCGAAGCCCGGATCGGACTGCAAAAAATCAGTTTCGGGTCGGCCTCTCTCCTCCGTCCACTGATGTGGTTCGACCGTTTGGATCCCCGGGATCCGCTCCGGCTCACAGATGGCGTTTACAGCCTGCTGCTTCGGTACTATTTCGTCAACAACACCAACCTTTGGCTGTGGGGCCTCTACGGAAATAAAGAGGCCAAAGGCTGGGAAGTCCTCCCCACCCAGGAAGGCTCGGTGGAATATGGGGGAAGGGTGCAAATCCCTCTCTTTACAGGGGAAATAGCCTTGACCTACCATCACCGTCGGGCCGATCTCCAAAAATCGTCTCTGTTCCTGCCTGCTGCGGGAACACACATCGCCCCTGAAAACCGCTATGCCCTGGACGGAAAATGGGATGTCGGAATCGGCCTCTGGTTCGAGGGATCTCTGAGCCATCAAAAGAACGAACTCCTCCCCTCGCCCTGTCAGCGAGCATTGAATGCCGGACTGGATTACACCTTCGCTGTCGGAAACGGATTGTATCTTCTGGGAGAGCACTTGATCCTGGCCAGAACTCAAGAGGCACTTGGCTCAGGCGACGACATCGATTTTTCAGCCATCCTTCTTCGGTACCCTCTCGGTCTGCTGGATGAAGTCACAGGAATACTATACTATGATTGGGAAAACCAAGAATTGTACCGGTTTTTGAGCTGGCAGAGAACATATGATAGATGGAGGATCAACATCATCGGATTCTGGAATCCCGAAGAGTTCCAAATCTACCCCACAGCATCCGGAAATAATCCTTTTGTAGGAAAAGGATTTCAGGTTACAATCATTTATAATTATTGATGGAAAAGTGGCCGCGGATCCGGGTTCCTCCTGCGACAGAATTCGGATATACAAAAGATGAACCGTCTGGCACATGAAAGAGATGGAAGTATGAAAGAAAAGACGCTTCTAACAGTATTTCTCATTCCTCTCCTGTCTTTTTCCCTTCAAACACCCTCAGGAGAATGGATACTGCAAAAAATCGATGAGAATATCGGTTCGGATAACAAGATTTCTCTGGGCAAGATGATCATACACGGCCGAAGAGGCAGCCGGACCATCGAAGCCAAATCATGGATTCAGGGAACGGATAAATCTTTCACTGAATACTTATCCCCGCCGCGGGAGAAAGGCACCAAAATGCTTAAAATCGGAGATGAGCTGTGGACTTACTCCCCCTCCACAGACCGCACCATCAGGATCTCCGGTCACATGCTCAGACAATCTGTCATGGGATCTGACTTATCCTACGAGGATCTCATGGAGGACCGACGCCTCCAAAATGATTATGACGCCGAAGTGGTGGGAGAAGAAAATCTCGGAGACCGTCCCTGCTGGGTTCTGATGCTGACCGCCAAAAGGGAGGATATCGCCTACTTCTCGCGAAAGATTTGGGCGGATAAGGAAAGGTTCGTCTCCCTGAGAGAAGAACGTTATGCCAAAAGCGGCAAGCTGATCAAAACCATCCAGGTCAAGAATGTCCGCCGCATCGAAAACCGGTGGTTTCCTGTGGAGATGGTCTTCAAAGATGAATTGAAAAGCGGCAAGGGCACCGAATTCATGCTTGAATCCGTTGAATTCAATGCCGATATTCCAGACTACGTCTTTTCGAAAGCTTCATTACGGCGCTAGACTCAACCGATTCTGTCAATGTCCGGCACGCCTTCTTTTATGAGGCAATCTCATGTTTGATTCCCAAAACACCCTTTCCTGCCGCAGAAATCAAGAAAAGACCTGGATTTGTATTCAGGGAACCGATCAAAATGGAAATGGAGCTATTTCAGTTTGGTCAGCGTTATTTTAAAATCCAGCCAGTCACCTATCCCTCCGGACACAGTATGGCCGTCCCGCAGCGGGAGTGTCTCCTGTGAAATCCGCCTGATGAACTCCTTGGTACCGAACTGCTCCCGGTAGGAAGCTTTTTCAATATAAGAGACTCTGGGGGTACAGAGGACACAGGCAGCAGGATAATAGGTCGGCCAGGTCAGTCTGATGCTATTGCCGGAGAGAGCACCATCGATATAGGCGCCCTCCATGACGGTGATATCCGTTTGGTCTGGGCAGTCCACGAACTCACAGCGATAGAGTTCACGGTCGCCAAATATCAGCCGGGGGGTCAGGGCAGTCTGGGTGATATTTCCACCTTTGTAATTCCTCGTTTGTTTCCTTTTTCCGATTTGAAATTGGCCTTCCAGTAGCCACTGGAAGTCCACCACCACGGGGAGACTCTGGAGCACACCTGACGGATCCTGGTATTCGATGGCCGGGTGGGCCGCATCTTTTTCCCACCCTTCTATCCTGATCCTCCAGGTCTCAATCTCTTCTTCACCGAATTGAATGGTGACCAATGCGTTGCCCTGCTGGGAGTAAAAATGGTTGGCAGGCAGCTGTCTTTTGATGTCGATCGGAAACTCCCAGGAAAATTCCCCTTCTCTGAGCCCGGTTTGTATCTCATCCCAAGTGATAGAGTCTTCTCCATATACTTTGATTCGAAAACTACCTCCATGCTGGACTCCCCCTATCCCTCTTCGGGTGTTTACCGAGGGGGGAAGGGCGCTTCGAGGAAGCTGGACCCGGGATGAGCCGAATCCGCCGGATCGGCTCCCCATATCTTCCCGCCAGGTGAAAGAGAAAAAATTGTCGGTTTTTGGGATGACCTGGAACAGCAGAGGGTCGCTCGTTGTGAAGGGCCGGCAGTTCTCGCCGAGACTGTTACAGGCGATCAATGCGGCATTGACCTGAAGCAGATTTGCATTCACAGGACCGGGACAGCATGGGGAAGGAGCCAGGATATTGAAAGCCTCCAGCCGCTTTAGATTTTCTTGGTCATAGGAGAGTTCCAGATAAGCGGGAAACTCATCCCTTAAAAGCAGCTTAACTCGATCGTTCCCGACGCCGGTGCTGCGGATGTAGTTTTCCTCGATGGCCCATTCCACTATGATCTGGAGAGGAACACATTGAAGATGGTCGGCTTCCCTGTTGTAATGTTCTCTCCAGTACTTCTTGATTTGTTTGACGGGGAAACAAGGGTCTCCCGACTCGGACCAGCCGGCATAGATGTCCTGTGTCTGACTGCTGGGTGCGAGCATTGGAACGAGAATGAGTCCTGTCAACAAGAGGAAAGCGAGGAGCAATTGAAGAGAAGATGCCCTTCTTTTTCGACCACGATCAGATTCCATCTGCGCCTCCTAGTGGGAAAATCTATATGTAGGTGTATTGTAGCCTTTCACATTGTAGCCCTTCAAACGGAAGATTGTCTACTGAGGCTTAGGTCTGCGAATCCAGTTCCCTGTACAGTTGATATAATCTCTTTTGAAATCAGCCATAGAGTTCAGCTCATACCAACCCGATTGGGGATGCTCACGATCATACGTCGATTTTTCGGCTTTCCCATCACTTCCATACGAGACGATGATGAAGGTCCCGTCTCCGTCCACCTCATCGGTGAAACCATCGAAGTTCGCCGCTGCCGAACCTGAATACACAAAGATCGGATTCCCCCAGCGGTCTTTAATCGGGCAAATTGCAAGATACTTTCCCTCAAGTGCCTTGGTGAATGCAGTGTCTTTCTGAAGTGGCCCACTTTGAATTCCCGATGCCGGCACCTTTCCCTGTTCATCGATGTATTCGAGACAGGCTTCAGCTATGAGATCAATATCCTGTAACGTTCCCATCGACTTATCTCTCTGTATCTTTACAACGATATTAGGAACGAGCAATCCGACAATAATTACGACGATGGTTACAAGAATCATCGTTTCTACGAATAAGGAGCTACTGATGAAATCGCTTTTGATTTTAGATCTCAATTTTTCGGAATGATGTGCAATGAAAGCACTGGATCAGAGAAACAAAAGAGACGGGCTCTTATTTCACTAGAGGAGCACGGATCCAGTTGGCGTTCCAATTGACCAAATCTTTTCCGTAATCGGCCATGGTAGCGATCTCGAACGATCCGTGCTCGGGATCATGAGGATCATAGATGAATCCCTCTTCAACTCCATCCCTGCCGTAGGAAATGATCATAAAATCTTCCTTCCCTACCATCTCAGGAGTAAAGCCTCCGAATTGGGCCGTTTTCACTCCAGTATAAATCACCAACGGATTGCCCCACTTGTCTTTGATAGGACAAACGGGCATATGTTCAGGTGCCATAGCCACCACAAACGCATTTCCAGGTGTAAGGATCCCTTCTTGAATTCCTGATGCGGGAGCCTCCCCGTTGATTGCGGTGTAGTTGGCACAGGCTGTCGCCAGGGCACTGATGTCCTTCATGGTGCCTTTCTGTTTTGCGTTCTGAATATATTGGGGACCATAGGAAACCAGTACGGTTGCGATGATTCCTATGATAGCCACAACCACTAGCAATTCGATGAGCGTAAAACCCTTTGGTTTTTTCAACAACTCAACCTCCACGTTTATTTTCTACAGAGAAAGGACATTGATCCTTCTCAACTCTTAATTATTCTACCATAAAATCGATATGAAACGAATTTTAAGTTTCGATTTACACCCAATAAGATGATATTCGTCTTCTTGGAATGATGCAAATTGACTCCGCCCACAGAACTTGTTATTCTTTTCTTTCCTGTAGGGACTTTTACATATAGAGTATGGAAGCATCGATTTCTGAAAGTCAGAATTTGACATGCTCAACTTAAAAAAAATACTGCTTAAAGCACCAGAAACAGACTCAGCTACCCAACAGCACGATGAATATGAACGGATTCAAATCGCGACATGCATCATCCTTCTCGAGGTGGCAAAATCGGATGATGAATTCAACAGCATCGAAAAGACAACTGTTGCTGCACTCCTGAAGAAAAAATTCGACCTGTCTTCCGATGCCGTGGAAGAGCTGATAAATATAGCGAATCAAAAAAGGGAAGAAAGCATCGATCTCTGGCAGTTCACAAATCTGATCAATAAAAATTTTACCAAAGAGGAAAAGATCAAAATCCTGGAATCTGTGTGGAAAATCATCTACGCCGATAAAAAATTGAATAGATATGAGGACCATTTCGTCCACAAGCTGGCCAAACTCCTTCAATTGAAACATCACGAACTGATCGATGCCAAACTGAGAGTCAAATACGACTCCGGCTGATGTGCGCTTTCATTTGAAGGTTTTCTATCTTTTATTAGGTTTTTTTTCATTTCTTAGCAACAAAAATCCCTTTTGATTCGTATGTATATATGGAAGACGAAAAAATGAAAAAAACGAAACAGGTGAAATAAATGAAAGCAACTGTAACATTTACCATTTCTTTTCCGATCGATGTAAAAAGGGAAAACAGATACTACCTGGCCTCATGTCCTATCTTGGACGTATGGGCCTGTAGCGAGACACAGAAAGGAGCTGTGGATAATCTCAAAGAGACGCTTCGACTATTCCTGACCTACTGTTTCGAGCACGGAACTCTTGAAATGGTTCTCAAAGGATGTGGATTCACGACCCTGAAAACAGCTTTTTCTCAAAGCTCTCCCCACTCGATCAATGAAATCAATGTTCCGCTTCCTTTTGTCGTCCATCAAACCTTATCTAACCTGAATTATTCATAAAAATGTAAGTTCAGTCCCGACCCAGCGTGACCTCTACCACCGAATTTTTTCCTCCCTGAGTCACAAGAAATTCACCGCTTGAATCCCCTCAAGGGGTGATTGACGACCGAAATCGTTGCCGTTAAGATGACTCACGAAGACTCCATTAAGGAGAATGCGATGGCCCTAACCAAGGAACAAGAAGAGCTTTACAGAAAAACTATGGCTGAAGCAAAAGCTCAATACGACTCGATCGATGAAGAGATGGAAAAGGAAATACAGAAGACCAGAGAAACCTTAGCCAAACTCCAGGAATCAAAGAAATCATTCCAGCAAATCTATGAATCCACGGCCAAGCTTTTAGGGATCAAAGTGGATGTAAAAATCGAAGGCGGACCAGTTGATATCGATAGTGGAACCAATGAGGACCAAGAAGAGAAAAAGCAGAACCCTGCAAAAGAAGCAGATGCCGGGTAAGCTGAGCTGAAAAGATGATTCAAGAATGTTCCGAATCAGCCGTTTTAAAAGTATAGGGCCCAACCTACCGCCATCCCCTCAAAAATCTTTTATCCACTGAACCACGAATCCCCAATTCGAGGATAGTATACGCAATTACCTAATTATCTTGATGGAATATTCATCCGTAATATGGATTTCCCCGTATTGTCGGCGGGGATGTTTTAGGCACGGCTTTGCAAAAGGGTTCAAGATCAGGATTAAAGGGAAAAAAGAAGCCAGCTTCATAAAATTCGGTTGAACAAAAATTCAAAATATAATAAATTCTATAGAAAGAGTAGGAAATTGGAGACGATTTTTGAGATAAGGGAGAAATAAATGAAGAAAATCTTGCTATGGGTTCTGGCCTTCCTCCTAACTGCTTCCACAGCCGTCTATCAAAGACTCACAGGTCCGACCTATCCCATAAGCGGAGAAACTACGCTCGGAGGTAACGATATCCGCTACGAACTTCCTCGAACTCATGAAACTGGAAAAGACTGCTTGATCCAGATTCAGATACAAAATCCCGCTATCGAAGCAGCGCTGCTGTACAGAAGGCACAAAACAGCAGATCCCTGGACAGAGATTGCCATGGAAAGGCAGGGAGATTCTTTGGTAGGAGCGCTTCCCTATCAACCTCCGGCAGGTAAACTGGAGTATAAGATTTTTCTCTCCTATAATGGACAACAGACATCGCTTTCCGGGAAAAATCCTGTAATCATTCGTTTCAAGGGTCATGTCCCTGTCTGGATACTCATTCCACACGTGTTGGTGATGTTTTTGGCCATGCTGTTTTCTGCCAGAGGGGGTCTGGAAGCCCTCAGGACTCATAGCAATCCAAGAAAGTTTGCTCTCTGGACAACAGGGCTTCTGTTTGTAGGAGGATTTATCCTCGGGCCCGCAGTACAAAAAATGGCGTTTGGCAGTCTATGGACAGGATTTCCTTTAGGATACGACCTTACAGACAACAAGACCCTTATCGCTTTCATCGGCTGGATTATCGCTGTCATCGCAGGGCGGAAAGGAAAACCTGCCCGAGGATGGGTTCTGGCAGCTTCGATCCTTCTGCTCATCGTTTTTCTGATTCCCCACAGTTTATTGGGCTCTGAACTCGATTATGCAGCCATGGACGAAGCAAGAATTTTCCTGAGACCGATCGGTTTTTTGTTTTCTTAATTAAGCAGCCCCAATTCAAGGGAACATAAACAGAAGGAGAAAAAATGAAAACTTTAGCTCACACATATATGATGTGCCTGCTTCTTTTTGTTGTCATCGTGTTTTCAATCATGCTTTATCCGGAGGAGGACACGACAACCGAGGATATTGCGCAGATCTTCAAGCAGAACTGCAGCACAACCGGATGCCACAGCGGACGTTTTCCGGCTATGAATTTAAACCTTGAACAGGATAAATTCCGTGAATCGCTCATCAATGCTTCAAGTCAGCAGCTCGAACATCTGAAGCTGGTCGATCCAGAATATCCTGAAAAAAGTTATCTTCTGATGAAAATCAAAGGCGATAAAGCGATAGACGGGGTCCGGATGCCCCGGAATGCACCGCCCCTATCATCCATGGAAATAGAAACTCTGGAGAAGTGGATCCGCAGCCTGAAGGAGAACACAGCTAAAGCAGAGCCGTCTGCCGCACCAAAAGAGAAACCTTCCGAGGGGCAAAAATCCCGAAGAAAAATGTTCACCAAGCCTTCATTCTGGGGAACACGTCTGGTTAATCTCCCTACAGATCAATCCATTGGAAAATCTAAGGTCCTTTTTCGGATATCCCACCGCTATTTCCCCGCTGTCGAGGAGGGATACGACGCTTTCTATGGTTTGGACGGACCGGCAGTTATTCTGTTAAGCCTTGGCTATGGCATAAGCGACAAATTCAGCCTGTCTTTGTCCCGCAGCAACCGGTTCAAAGAGTGGGATCTTACCCTCAAATGGCTGTTTCTCCAACAAGGCGAGATGAATGCGCTGCCCTTCTCGGCAGCCCTCGGCGTCGGAGGAGCCTTTGTCACCGAATCCGTACCAGGGGAAAAGACATTTCGAACGGAAAACCTCAAATTTATCGCACAGCTGAGCCTCGCCCATCAATTCAGCGATTCCTTCTCGATCCTTCTTGTCCCTTCATATTCCTCCAACACCAATCACTGGGAAGAAGCATCAGAAGGCACCTTTGCCGTAGGAATCGGGGCAAGATATATGTTTTTGAATGACCTCTCTCTGGTGGGGGAATGGATTCCTGTGCTGGCCGGATATAAAGCCGACCGATTCGGCTGGGGGCTGGGGATCGAAAAAAAGATCGGCGGCCACGTCTTTCAAGTCTTTATCACCAATTCGATAGGGATGACTTCTTCACAATATCTTCCTGGAGGCAATTTGAATCTTCTGGACGGAGAATTCCGTCTCGGTTTCAATATCTTCCGCTGGTTTTAACCTATATTTGCTGCGGCCTGGATTATTAATGGAGATTGTCCTCAAAACCATGTATTTTAGCATCTGCCTTTGATATGATATGATCCTGATGATGATTTTCTTCTCCTCCGAAAGGATGAATCTTTAAAATCAAGCATGGAAAGGAGAACGGGATGAAAAAAGCAAGAAATGTCCTCTTAATTTTTATCTGGCTTCTTCTCACTCTTCCGAGTTACTCGGCTTTAAGCGATGAAAAAGCACCAAAAGAGCCTCGGCCTCTCGAGGATATCCAAGATATCCTGAAATGGAAAAGCATCCGTTCACCCGTGCTCTCCGACAATGGCGAATGGTTCGCGTACAGGCTCTCTCCCCAGGAAGGAGACGGCGAAGTCATTATCAGGGGGACAATGACAGACCAGGAATACGGATTTCCCGCTGGTGAGGTACAGGGTTACTCCCAGGATATCATGTTTTCTGAGGACTCCCAGTGGGCAGCTTTCACCATCTATCCGCGAAAAGAGGAAGCGGAAAAACTGAAAAAGCAGAAGAAAAAAGCTTACAACAAAGCCGCTGTCGTGAATCTGGCTTCCGGGGAAGAAATCGAATTTGAAAAAATCAATAAATTTTCTTTCTCCGGAGAAGCCTCTTCATGGGTCGTCCTCCACAAATATCCCCCTGAAAGCAAGACTCCGCCAACCGGTGAGAACAAGGACGAGGATAGATGGCGTGGTGCAGATTTGATTCTTCGCGAGCTTGTCACCGGAAACGAGCTGAACATAGGAAACGTCGCTGAATTCGCCTTCGATAAGAAAGGCATGTGGCTGGCCTGGGTGGTGGATGCACAAGAAAAAAGCGGGAACGGCATCCAAGCCAGGAACATGAAAACAGGAGTCATCCTTCCCCTCGAAAGCGACGAAGCGGTATACAAAAATCTGACCTGGACAGAGGAAGGCGGCGGGCTGGCTGTTCTAAAAGGTAAAGATGATGACGACTACGAAGACAAGCTGTACAGCTTGGTAGGCTTCACTCGATTTTCGGCCGATGCTCCTTCCAAAGTCGTATATGACCCGAAAGACGATAAAGATTTTCCTGAAGGCATGACCATAAGCCCGAAACGAAATCCCCTTTGGACCGATGATTTATCAGGAATTCTGTTCGGCATCCACGAAGCAAAGAAAAAAGAGAAGAAACAAGAAGAGGCAGAAAAAGAAGTCAAGGATAGAGCTGAAGAAGAAGGTAAAGAGAAGGAAGAACCCTCCAAAGACATGCCAAAAAAAGAGCCAGAAATAGATAAAGAAGACCTCCCCGATCTGGTCATCTGGCATTGGCTGGACAAAAGGCTCCAGTCCATGCAGCAGGTTCAAGAGCCCAGGGATAAGAATTTCAGCTATCTGTGTGTGTACCATGTGGACGATAAAAAATTTTTAAGACTCGCCGATGACGAGGTCAGGCGGGTCACAGCCGCCCCCAAGCACCTTTGGGCCATCGGACTGGACAATGAAAAATACGAATTGATGGGCAATCTGGAAGGCCGTCGCTACCAGGATGTCTACGTATTTGACCTTAAAACCGGAGAAAAAAAGCTCGCTCTCGAGAAGTGCCGCTGGTACTTCGGCCCATCTCCCGACGGCACACATTTCCTGTACTATGCTGACGGACACTATCACACCTATGAGATGGCGACAGGAAAAACATACAACATCACCAAAGACGTCCCCACATCTTTCATCAACGAAGAGAGCGACGTCAACATCATCGATCCTCCGATCTATCCCTTTTACTTCGGGTGGGTCAAAGATGGAGTATCCGTACTCCTCTACGACAACTGGGACGTATGGAACATTCCTGTCCACGGCGGTCAAGGCACAAACATGACTCTAAACGGAAAAGAGGAGGGGATTCGTTACCAGAGGCGCTTCCGTCTGGATCGGGAAGAAAAGGGCATCGACCTGGACAAACCCCTGTACATCAGCACCTATGGGGAATGGACAAAAAAAGGGGGCATCGCCCGGGTAGAAAAGGACAAGCCAGGGGCGGAAATGCTGCTCTGGGATGACGCTTTGTTCTCGTTGATCAAGGCCGAAGAGGCCGATGTTTACCTCTACTCCCGACAAACACACAAAGACTTTCCCGACTACTATGTGACAAACCCATCACTCCAAAAAGGGCGACGGCTCACAGAAGCCAACCCCCAACAGAAAAACTTTTATTGGTCTGATGGAACCATGCTGCTCGATTACGAGAGCGAGAAGGGAGACAAACTTCAAGCGGCTCTGTTTCTTCCCGCAAACTACGAAAAGGGCAAAAAGTATCCCACCATCATCTATATCTACGAAGAACTCTCTCAATGGCTGAATCGTTATTTCACCCCTTCTGCCCGGGGATTCAACAAATCCGTGTACACCAGCCGGGGATATGCAGTACTGATGCCCGATATCGTTTACAAGATCAATGACCCCGGTATGTCATCTGTATGGTGTGTGCTTCCTGCGCTGGAGGCGGCCATAGAGACCGGAGTGGTGGATAAAGACAGAGTAGGCATTCACGGACACTCCTGGGGAGGGTACCAGACTGCCTTCTTGATAACCCAGACTGATGCTTTCCGCGCAGCAGTCGCAGGAGCCCCTTTGACTAACATGATCAGCATGTACAGTTCGATCTACTGGAATACAGGATCTGCCAATCAACCCATCTTCGAGAGCAGCCAAGGGCGCTTCAAGGGGGGGTACTGGGAAAACATAGAGGCTTATACTCAGAACTCTCCCGTTTACCACGCACAAAATGTCAATACCCCTCTCCTGCTCCTCCACAACGACAAAGACGGTGCTGTGGACTGGAATCAGGGCATAGAATACTTCAACACGTTGAGGCGTTTGGAAAAGCCCGTTGTTATGCTTCAGTACAAAGGGGAGAATCATGGCCTTCGTAAACCTGCCAACCAAAAAGACTACACAGTCAGAATGAGGGAATTCTTTGACCACCATTTGATGGGCAAGCCAGCTCCCAAATGGCTGAAAGAAGGCATCTCTCATCTCGACCTAGAAGAACACCTAAAAAAACGGACAGAAAAAATCATCCATCCTAAAAAGGAAAACGAAAAGGCGCAGAACTAATGTCAACGCATTAAGTACAGCACCATTGTCGTGGCGAGTGACCGAAGGAAGCGTGGCCATCTCTTCAGAAAAATGAGATCGCCACGTCGTGTCACTCCTCGCGATGACACAGGAATTAATACGTTCGTAATAGTAAGGGAAAATTTTCAGCAGCGATCAAAATTTGGGGATTCTATTTCTGCATTTGGGTGGACCTGCGCTGACCCGAATGTTTGGGAATCGAAAATACGAGATGCTGGCTGTCGAGGCGCCAAGGTTTAGAAAAGGAAGCGGGGCTAAGGAGGATTCCTCTCCAGCCAGCAGTTTGATTACATTATAATGAAAAAAGAATATAAATGTCAAAAAATAAATATCCACTTCAGATGACGCCCGTTCGAAAGAAAGTGTTCTTTTCCTGGATGTGGGTCGCCCTCTGCGTTGTCTCCATTTTCCTCATCGTCCCCATAGCACGCTCGGTCCGGAATTTGGTCGAACAGCACTTGAGTGCAGATTTTTTTGGATATTTTGTGATCTGGGCCGTAGTCACCGCATGTTTAATCGGTTTCTATCTCCTCTGGTTCCGGCTCAGAATACGCTCTCTGACAAATTATCTCTGGCTTACAGTCATCGCATGTGTTTACATTTTTTTTATCCTCAGGCTCTGGAAGCGCCCTGAAGAAGCGATTCATTTTCTGGAATACGGATTGCTCGGATTCCTTCTGTTCCGAGCCCTTCGGCACCATTTCGAAGACAAGAGCATCTATCTGACGGCTCTTCTTATCGGAGGACTTGTCGGCATCTTCGATGAAGTTCTCCAATGGATGATCCCGCGTCGAATTTGGGATATGCGCGATATCGGGCTGAACGCTCTATCCTGCGGACTGAGCCAGATGGCAATCTGGAAAGGGATACGGCCTGAACTTCCTTCCCCTCGAGTACAACCGAAGTCTATTAGGATCCTCTCTTATCTCGCTGTCACCGCAATTCTGTTGCTCGCTCTCTGCCTTTCCAACACGCCTGCACGAGTCAACATCTACACGGAAACCTTTCCTTTTCTCAAATTTCTCAGGAACGAGGAACCCATGTCTGAAGAGATCCACAAACACCGAGATCCCGAGATAGGAATTTTCTATTCTCGTCTGACTCTCGGCGAATTAGAAAGAATCGATACAGAAAGAGCCGAAGAATACGGGCTCATTTTCCAAGAATGGACCGAAAAAAATTATGCCGATTTCTTGAAAATCTTTCCTGGGTATGCCAGGCCCTTCCTTCATGAAATGAGAGTGCATATATTCCGAAGAAATCGGATGTATTGGTTATCGGCAAAAGAAAAAACCCCGGAAGTTGTGAAAAAAAATCTTTTCATTGCCTACAAAGAGAATCTTATATTGGAAAAATATTTTGGCCGCACCCTGGAGAATTCTCCGTATAAATGGCCGCGGAGGAGGACGGCAAGAATAGAGTCGCAGATCGATATCACATCTTTCTACAAAAGTCCCGTGAGTGCCGCGAATTATTTTCCGTTGAACGATCTGAGCCTTTGGGCCATAGTTTCCGGGATGGCAGCGCTGATATTCATCTTCAATCTCTGGTTTTCCCATCGGAAAAAAACAAATCTTTCTTAGGATAAATTCTGCTGTTTTTTTGCTGCAAACGTCTCCGAATCCGTGACGGTTCAGGTACAGGATAAACGAGAAAAGAGAGCATCGAGGAATTGCTTTTCCCTGAAAAATAGGCTACAGTAACCATAGCTCAATCAAGGAGGAACATAGATGAAAAAGAGCGTGATCTTCACGAGTTTGACTCTTCTGTTCGTGTTTTCTTTAATCTTCACTCCTGTCCATACCCAGGCTGACCAGATGATCAAAGCGAAAAGGCACACCGACGCATTCAGCATGATGGGCCAGTCCCAGCCAGCAAAAGACGAAGAAGTGACCACCTGGCTGACAAAAGACAAAATGAGAAGGGATGAGGGGGAAACAACCACATTGGTGAGATATGACCTGAATAAAATCTACTGGATAGACCAATCCAAGAAAACCTATTCCGAAATAGATCTCCCATTGGACATGGAAACCATGCTCCCCCCTGAAGCAAAACAAATGCTCGATCAAATGGAGGTGTCTTCATCAGTTACAGACACGGGAGAGACCAAAACCATCAATAACTGGAAGTGTAAAAAATATCTGATCGAAATGTCGGTCTCCATGATGGGAATGAGTATGCCCATCAAAATGGATTTCTGGACTTCGAAAGATCTAGGGATCGACGAGGATTTGTATAAAAAATTCTATGCCGAGACACTGGCTTTGAATCCCATGTTTCAAGACATGATCGAGGAATTTAAAAAGATAGAGGGATATCCTGTGAGAACCGAATTCTCGATGGACATGATGGGTGCCGAACAAAATTACTGGGAAGAGGTTGTCTCGGTGGAGAAGATGAACGCCCCGGCAGGAACATACGAACTGCCAGAGGGCTACACCAAAACTGAATTCAATCCCCTTCAGCAGCAGCGCTAGAGAAAAATATCAGATCTGGATTCTCGATCAGCCGGGATTTCGCTAAAAAGATATAGAGAAAGTCGTTCCTTCAGTTCTGTCCAAAGTGACCGATCCTTCGATTTGTTTGACCAGGTCATTCACCAGCTGCAATCCAAGAGTTTCAGGGTTTTGGATATTCAAATTTTCGGGCAATCCTATTCCATCATCACCTATAATGAGCTTCATTCTGTTTTGACTGTTTGAATAAAGTCTTATCTGAATTTCTCCTTTTTTGCTCTTTGGGAAAGCATGTTTCAGTGCGTTCGAAACCAGTTCATTTAGGATCAATCCGCAAGGAATAGCTTTATTGATACTTAAATAGACATCTTCCACATCGGTATTTATCTTCACGATATTCGGATTGACCCTGTATGTATGGAAAAGATGAACTGTCAAACTTCGAATGTATTCTGCGAAGTTGATCCTCGAAAGATCCTCGGTCTGATATAATTTTTCATGAATAAGGGCCATGGACCTGATCCGGTTCTGACTTTCCTTGAACATTTCGACCATCTTACCGTCTTTGATCGATCGGGACTGCAGCCGGAGCAAGCTGGAAATGATCTGCATATTGTTTTTGACCCGGTGATGGATCTCCCTTAAAAGAACATTTTTCTCCTGAAGCGAAGCCCTTATTCTTCCCTCCGCCTGTTTTCTTTCCGTAACATCTCTGAGAATGCCGATAACTTTGGCTTCTCCTTTTTCTCCTATGCTGACGGTCGCCGGCTCTACGATCTTCGTTTGTCCGTCTTTGGACATGATCCTGAATTCATACCTGCTGGGGACTTCTTTCCCCTCCCTTCTCGCCAGTTCTCTTTGCCTGATTATTTCTACATCATCGGGATGAATGATGTTCCAGAAATCGAAGGTCTTCTCACAAACTTCGTTTGATGTGTAGCCTGTCAGATCCTCGAACGCAGGATTGACATACTGAAAACCCTCATGAGTGATGATGTATATCGCATCATTCGCATTCTCTACCAGGCTTCTGAATTTTTTCTCATTTTCACTCACCACATGTTCCGCTTTCATTTGCTCCGATATATCCCTTGCGATAGCGAGGATTCCCGTTATCCTTCCCTTCTTTTTTATCAGGCTAATGTGAGCCTCTGAAGTTCGTTCTGCTCCATCTTTTTGAACCCAGCCGAACCTCAACGGCTTCGGAATCTTCCCTTTGAGGAGGGAGCCAAAAATCTTCAGGTATCTCTGAATGTCTCCTTTGAGCAAATGAGGAAGTTCGGTGAATTTTTTTCCAATGATATCCTCTCTGGAATACCCCGTCTCATCGAAAAAAGCTTTGTTACAGGTAGTTATTCTTCCCTTCAGGTCTATAGTGACGATTCCATTGGGAGACATCTCGACGATGTTCCGATACTTTTCTTCAGACTCGGCAAGGCGGCCTATATCCTTTTTCATCTCTTTTTCAGATGTTTCCAATTCAGCTATCTTTTTGCGGAGTCTGAACAGTTCCTCCATGAGCTGCTCACTCGAATTCTCTTTTCCACTCATTTTCGATCTATCTCACAGACGCAGATTTCCGCTCCAATTGCATCATTCCCCTCTCAAACTCAGAAATGATGCATTCCTGGACTCATTCATTGAATAAAATTTTACAGTTCAAGAAATTTTTCACAATCCCCCTTTCAGATGAATTCCAGGATGATTTTTCTGCTTTTTATCTAATCTCCAACGAGCATCAAGTATTACTGTCTAATTTTTTTACATTTTTTACGGCCGGGCATCTCTTTTTTTCCGATGAGGGGATATTTTCTTTCTCCCCTATTCAATCGAAAATTCATCCGTCAGAAGCCGTGTCTTCTTATAGTCCCCAGGGGCAGTATCTGTTCTTCTCTGCAGTCTACAGGATTTTGACTCTCGTTCCATGGCCTTTATTCAGACTGTTTCCCTGTTTGGCATGAATCATGCACACTCACTGGAATGGAAGTATTTAAAAATATGGATAAATTTATAGGATGCCACATCAACAAAGATATGAGGGGGAGTCATGAAGCAAGAGAGTGCTCTTCAGCCAAGTATAGAGGTCTTATCACAGTTATTTAAAATTGAAGAAGGGCTTAGAAGACTTAATGACCCAGATGACGATTCTTTATCCAAAGAGGACATATGGCAAGCGCTGCTGAATGTTGTTCTCGATAGATTTTGCTCCGCTGATGCCCTTTCTCTCAAGGAATTCATGGAGCACTTGGAAAGAAGGCTTATCGTCAGGATGTTATTCAGAGCTAACGGGAACCGTAAAGAAACCGCCAAATTATTAGGGCTCAAATACACGACGCTTCACGAAAAGTTGAAAAAACACAATATTCACTTCAAAAATATGGCCTATTGAGTCTTTCGAAGTCCTATCTGGATCAGATGCCACCTCTCCGGTCATTGATCCAGCAGCCGCTTGAATCCCGGATGTTCACGCAGTGAATCCCACTGAGGATCGAGCCGCAGTTGAGGGACCGAGACGAGCTGCCTGAGGTATTCGGCATGGGGGATAGAGTTGTGGGCTGGAATCCTCACTCGAGAAGTTCTTAGCGGTTCTATACCTGCATCACACGGTCATCTTCTGAATGACCAGACATATATCCAGCATAAAAAGAGAGCCAGCAGGGGGATTCGAACCCCCGACCTACTGATTACGAATCAGTTGCTCTGCCGACTGAGCTACACTGGCTCTAAGATGAGTTTATACGTCAGTCTTCTCTCTGAGTCATGCCCGACAACTTTTCCTGAACCATACTCAATTCTTTTTTCGCTTCTTCGAGGAGCTCTGACATGAAGCCCAAGGTATTCAGCTCAACGGTCTCATTCATCGCTTTTCTCATTTTATCGATACGTTCTTCCAGAGCTTTCTCCCTGCGGCGCAATTCCCTGAAATACTCCCTCTCATCCATGGATTCTCCTCCTCAGCCGCCTCTCACCTCGATGCTTTAAAAAAATTGGCTGTCTCTTTGCAATTATCCTCGATTTGAATAAAATATCTACTCTGTACCAATAAAAAATAATATAGCGTGAAGGACAAAAAAGTTCAACTCTTCAGATTATGATCATAAAAAAGCTGGAACTTCAAGGATTCAAATCATTCCCGGAACGAACCAAGATCGTCTTCCATCCCGGGATAACCGTGATCGTGGGGCCAAACGGAACAGGAAAAAGCAATATCGTGGATGCCCTGCTCTGGGTTTTGGGTGGGAAAAGAATGAGATCTCTCAGAGGAGAACGGAGTACAGACATCATTTTCAACGGCAGTCAAAAGTCAGCACCGATGAGCATGGCAGACGTGATCCTTTCCCTTGCCGACGAAACCGAAGATCTCAAGATCAACCACCGATACTATCGCTCTGGAGAAAGCGAATACCGTATGAACGGAAAAGTCGTTCGGCTGAAAGACATCCAAGAGAGCCTCTGGAAGAAATCCATCGGAGAGAAAGAATATTTTGTTATCGAACAGGGGGCCATCGGACTTTTTCTCTCGTCCAAACCCCTAGAAAAGAGGCTCCTCCTCGAGGAAGCCGCAGGCACCGCTTATTACAAAGACAAGAAAAAACAGGCCCAAAACAAGCTGGAAAACAGCGAAGGGAACCTGACGCGCCTGGAAGATATTATCGCCGAGGTCTCGAAAGCAAAGAACTCCCTGAAAAGACAGGCGAACGCTGCGATTCGCTATAGGAAACTCAGAGAAGACATTCGCCGATTGACTTCCTTCCATTACCGAAAAAGAATTCAAGCAATGGAAAACCGGCAGGCAGATACCGTATCCCATTACACCCAAGCCCTGGATAGAGAAAATCAGGCCTTTCTGCAGCTTAAAAACGAAGAACAGAATTTGACAGCCAAGAGGAAAGATGTCTGGATGCTGGAAAAATCCCTCAAACAAGAACAGGAAAAAATCTACGGACTCAAAACTCAAATTGCCAGATCAGAGTCCGAAATGGATAAAGAAAAAAGAAGAATCGATTTTTTCAAAGAGAAAAAGAGAAATTCTGAACAGAGCCGAGAAGAACTCGGAGAGGAGCTCATGGCGCTGGAGAAGGAGGAAAGAGAGATCGAAAAACTCCTTCAAACGCTCCAAGTCAAGCTCAGAAAGAACAAGAAAGACCTCCAGGAAGCCGATAAAGCGATTCGATCCATTCAAGAACAGCTCGATGCGCTGCAAAAAAAAATCGAGAACCTGAGAGACGAACAGCTGCAGAGCCTGGCCGAACAGACAGAAATCAAGAATGAGCGCGCAAAAATCGAAAAGGAGATCGAACTGCTCATGCGCCAGGAGGAAAAACTCGAATCCCGGCTCAGAGAAGAAAGCGATCTCGAACAACAGAGGCTGAAGACATTCAACCAGATAAGCCAGGAAATCGCACATACCCGCAAGCTCTCTGAGAAAAGGATGAGAGAATTGGATGCCGCCCAAGCAGAACTGGATGAATGCCAGAATTCGAGCGATCGAATTCGAACCCATATCGCAAAACTAGAGACCGAAAGGGAAAAAATCCGCCATCAGGTTCATGGTCTGGAGAAACTGGAGGAGACAGAAATGGCTCAAACTCTTCCCGGGGAAACCGAGGGAACCCTCGGTATTCTGGCTGACCTGATCGAATCCGATGAAGCCCACTCTCCTCTGATCGATGTCCTCTGGAAAGAGGAAACCAAAGCTTCTCTTGTAGAAGCCAGGAAATTTTTGGACCGTCTCTCCGATAAGGGAATCAAAGGCAATTTTTTGCTTCTGCATCCCGAGGGAAAGAACGATGACATTCCTGAAGTCCATGAAGACCCCAGGGTGATCGGACATCTCAAATCATATCTCCAGCTCGATCGAAGCATCGAACGCAGGCTGTCTCATCTGCGGGACGCGGTCATCGTTCAAGACCTCAGAACCGCTGTGGAACTCTGGATCGACCATCCCCCCGTGAATTATGTTACGGTTGCAGGGGACGTTCTATTTTCATCAGGATTGATGAAAGCCGGGGATCAAAAAGAAGGGCTCCTCACTCTGAGGAAAGAAAAGGAGAAGCTCGCCAAAAAAATCGAACATTACGACTCAGAAATAACACCGCTCGATCGCCAGTTAGAGGAAAAGCGACATCTCATAGAAGATCTGCAGAAAAGACGCCAGAGCCTCTCCGCCCAGATCGAAGACCTCAAAAGACAGATCGAGGATTATGAAACCACACATCTGATCGAGAAAACAGAAACGGAAAAGATTTCAGCCGATATTGCCGTCTTGAAAAAGGAGCTTGAAATTCTGGGCGCGGAAAGGAAAAATCTGGAAAAGAATCTTCAGAATCTATCATCGCGCACAAAAAAATTCGAAGAAAAAGAGGACCAAAGGACCCAGGCAGTTCGAGTGGAAGAAGACGCCTTGAACGCTCTTCGGAAAAAGGAGGAGCTGCAAAGAAGTCAATATTTCGAAATCAAGTCTAACACGGATCTTTTGAATGAAAAGCTTATTCATCTCGAAGACCGGCTGAGAAGCGTGCACAACCGGAAAAAATCCATCCAGAATAAAATGGAATCTCTGGACACGGAGATCCAAAACTCAGAGCAAGAAAATGAGAAAATAAAAGAAAACGTCCAGAAGCTTTCCAGACAGCTCACCCGGCTTCAGACAGAACTGGCCGAGAAAGAAAAACGAATCGCGCTGGAAGATACCAGGCTCAAAGGCTTACAGGATCTCCAAAAAGAAATGGAATCCAAATTGGATAAATTCAAAGCCCAGGCCGAAGCCCGGAAAGAAGAGAGAATCAAATGGGAAATTAAAAAGGCAGAGGGGGACAGAGACCTGGCTAACCTCGAGGAAAGCTGCTGGCAGGAGCTCAAAAAAACGCTCCAGGAAGTCAAAGACGATATCCCCATAGAAAACTTGCCCAAAAAAGATTTGGGATCTTCGCTCGACGATGCGCGAGATCAGTTACAGAAATTCAAAGCCGTCAATCTGATGGCTGAGGAAGAATACAAGATTCATAAAAAACGCTATGATTTTCTGATCAAAGAACGAACGGATCTGTGGGAATCTATATCTTCCACCAAAGAAGCGATTAAAAAAATCGATCAGGAAAGCAAAAATCAGTTTCTCAGAGCCTTGAAAGAGGTGAACAAAAATTTTCAGCAGGTTTTCGCCCTTCTCTTCGAAGGTGGTCACGCAGAGGTGAAATTGACAGATCCCGGGCAACTGTTGGACAGTGGGGTGGACATCGTTGCCCAGCCTCCAGGAAAAAAGGTGCAGAGCCTGAATCTTCTCTCAGGTGGAGAACGAGCCCTGACCAGCCTGGCCTTCTTCTTTGCCCTCTTTCAATACAAACCCACACCATTCTGTGTGCTGGATGAAGTGGATGCAGCTTTGGATGAGGTAAACCTGGGGAGGTTTCTCAACCTGATGAAAAAAGTGAAGTACCAAACTCAGTTCATCCTGGTAACTCACAACTTCAAGACCATGGAAGTGGCTGACTATATTTACGGCACCACTATGCCCGAACCCAACATCACCCATCTGTATTCCATGAAATTAGATAAAAAGGAACCCCTTTAAGATGAAAGTCCAGTTTTTCGTCCCTCCTGGCGGCTATCTTGCCGAACGCTGGACCAAAGGTTCGACCATGCCTCCTCTGGGACTGCTCTACATCGGAGCCGTGCTGGATAGGGAGGGAATCGATGTCCGGATCGTTCCCGCCGACATGAAAAAATTGAGCTGGAAAGAAATCCGGCAGGAAGTCTTCGACTTCCAACCGGATTTTGTGGGCGTTACATCCACCACCGAGAATAGATTCCAGAGCTTTAAGCTGATAAGGATGGTGAAAAAGGCCTATCCTCAAGCCTTGACCATTCTGGGTGGACCCCACGCCTCCATGGCTGCCGAAGACTGTGTCTCGCATATCCCGGAAATCGACTTCGTGGTCCGGGGAGAAGGAGAGAACACAATGATCGAACTGTGTAAATGGCTGGAGGGAGGCAAAAAACACGGCGCTCTGGATTCTCTTGCGGGCATAACTTTCAGAAAAGAAGGACAGATCCACTCGACTCCACCCAGGGCCCCCATACTCAACCTCGACGATCTTCCATTCCCTGCATTCCGGCTCATTCCATTCGAGGATTACAGCTTCCGGTTTCCGGTTCCGGGTAAGGGCGATCTGTCAGCTGTGAACATGATGACCAGTCGAGGGTGTCCATTCGACTGCAACTTCTGCGCCACCCCTATCAACTGGGGCCGTCATGTCCGCATGAGAAGTCCTGAGAATGTCATCGCTGAAATAGAACAATTGGTCGAAAGGTATCAATCCCGGGTTATCTTCTTTTTCGATGACACTTTCAATGCCAATCCAAAGAGGGTAGAGCAGATCTGTGATTTGCTTTTGGAGCGGAAACTCGATGTTTACTGGAAATGCGATGTGCGTATGGACTTGATCAGCAAACCTCTCCTGGCCAAAATGAAAGAAGCGGGTCTTTTTCATCTTTCATTTGGACTAGAGTCCGGGTCAGAACGAATCCGCAATCAAATCATCAACAAAAAAGTGGATGTGAAAGACCTCCACAATCTGATCCGCTGGTGTCAAGAGCTCGATATCGTTCCCAACGTGTTTTTTATCTTCAGCCATCCTACCGAAACCTGGGAAGAGGCACAAGAAACCATTCATCTTATCGAACAGTATAAAAATTCCATCGAGGCAAGCATCGCGATCCTGCATATTTATCCTGGAACTCCGCTGGAAAAAACAGCCAGGGAGAAGGGGGTTCTGCCTGAGGATTTTTCTTGGGCCAAAAAATACCGAAAGGCGATCATCACCCTCCCTACAGCTCAGGGGGATGTCCCGCTCTTCAAGGATAAACTCACTTGGGCTCAGATCAGCGAACTTCTCTTCCGCTGGTCCTTCAGCGGCGGCACTTTTTCAGTCTATCGGAAAATCCCGCGAGTCATCTCGAATATTCGGTCCGGAGGGGACTTCATTCGATACACAGTGATGGCCTGGATCTATTTGAAACTCAAGCTGAAAAGGCTTCTCAGCGCAAAGTGGAATCTCGTCATTAAAAAATAACGGGTAGAAAGGAGTGACGCTTTGACCTATCTGATCACCATCCTGGCTTATCTTGTCTTTCTCTTCTTTTTCGGGCTCCGTATATCCCGGCGACTCAAACGTGAAGAGGATTTTCTGGTAGCAGGACGTTCTCTCACCGCGCCGATACTGGTGGGGACACTGCTGGCAAGCTGGATCGGCTCAGGCGATATATTCAGTGTCTCTGATCTCAGCTACAACCACGGATATTCCTCACTCATCGGAAGCAGCGGAGGATGGCTGGGCATCATTATCGTATTTTTCATTGCGGGAAGGGTCCGGCGCTTCGGCCAGTTCACAGTCCCTGACATCCTGGAGGCCAGATACAACAAATGGGCCAGAATTCTGGCCACCATCACCACCATCATCGCCTATGTCACCATAGTCAGCTATCAATTCAGGGGCGGAGGCTGGGTTCTGAACATCATCACCGAAGGGAAGATCACGGAAAAGCAGGGCATCATTTTGGTGGCGATATTCGTGATCACCTACACCCTGCTCGCAGGGATGCTTTCTGTAGCCTATCTCGACATCTTTAACGGACTGATCATGTTGGGGGGAATCTTCCTCGCTCTTCCCTTCCTCATCCGGCACGTAGGAGGCTTGGAATACATCGCGGCCAATGTGACTCCAAGGGAACATCCCTTCCTGGGGAACATGACCTGGATTCAGGCTCTGGGATACTTTGTCCCTACCCTTCTCTTAGCACTGGGGAATGCAAACATGTACCAGAGGTTCTTTTCGGCCAAGGATGAGCGGGAGGCGAAAAAATCTGTTATCGGCTGGGTCTTGGGAGTGATCACCCTGGGAGTGGTGCTTCAAAGCCTGGCCGTGGTGGGCAGCAGCTATTTTAAAGGGCTGGAATCCCAGGATGCTGGGAAAATCATCCTTTTTGTCGCCCACAAAGGAGTCCCGGTAGCTGTGGGATGTGCTCTTATGGCAGCCATCATGGCCATCATCATCTCCACTGCCAACAGTTTCCTCCTGGTGCCTGCCACCAACGTGATCAGGGATATCTATCAACGGTTTATCAATCCCGATCTCCCGGATAAAAAAATGATTCTCTATTCACGGTTGATCGTGATCGTGTTAGGGCTCATCGCTTACTCCCTTATTTCATTTTTTCCCAGAATTCTGGATGCTGCCTACGCAGCCTATACTATCTACGGCGCAGGCATAACACCGGCCCTGATAGCCGTCTTCTTCTGGAAGAGAGCAACGGTAATGGGAGGTGTTCTCTCCATATTGGGCGGCATGGCAACCACGGTCATCTGGGAGATCATCAACAAGGTCCAAGGCCATCTTCCTTTGGGTGTCCCTGCCGTGTATCCGGCTCTGGTTCTCTCCCTTTTTCTTCTTGTCTTTGTCAGCCTGTCCAGTCCAAAACCCGCCGAGGAAAAATGGAGGCCTTTTTTTAAATAGCAAAGTGATTGCCTTGCCCTCATGGCAAATCATGATAAAATGTCGCTAAAAGTAAAATTAAATGGATAAGAGAAGCCAGAAGGAGGGGATCATGATAACGGGAATCGTCAAAGACTGGAAATACATGGAACACGACATGGGAGCCTTTCATGTGGAATCGCCTCAGAGAATACAGGTCATATACGATATGATCGGTGAGAGGATCACATTTCCCTATCTCGAGATCGAGCCTCGATCCGCCACTGAAGAGGAGCTGCAAATAATCCATACACCTGTCTACATCAGCTCTATCAAATCCACGGCAGGCAAAGACCGGGTCCATCTCGATCCGGATACCTCGACCTCTGCCCGCTCTTATGAGGTGGCTCTTCTCGCTGCCGGGGGGGTTCTGAAGGCCCTTGACCTCATCATGGATGGAGAAATCCAAAACGGATTCGCTCTGGTCCGGCCTCCCGGGCACCATGCCGAAGCGTCCAGAGCCATGGGATTCTGCCTGTTCAACAACATCGCAGTCGGAGCAGCTCATCTTCAAAAAAAACACGGCCTCAAGCGTATCCTGATCGTGGACTGGGATCTCCATCACGGTAATGGAACTCAGCACTCCTTTGCCGACAGCTCCGAAGTCCTTTATTTTTCGACTCATCAGTATCCTCATTATCCAGGCACCGGACACTGGAGCGAGGTAGGGAGCGGCGGGGGAGAGGGATTTACCGTCAACGTCCCTCTTCACTCAGGCAAGACTGACAGTGACTATTTATTCGCCTTCGATAACATTCTTCATCCGATAGCCAGCGGCTACAAACCGGAATTTGTCCTTGTTTCAGCAGGATTCGACATCTACGAAGGTGATCCGTTAGGGGGAATGGGGATCACCGGAGAGGGATTCGCAGCTTTGACCTCGAAGCTCATGGAAATAGCCGGTGAGAATGCTCAAAACCGGATTCTCTTTTCCCTGGAGGGAGGATACAATCTTCAAGGGCTCCAGGAGGGGGTGGAGCAAGTTCTCAATCAACTCTCCGGTGAGGCATCAGCACCTTCGGTCGTACCCAAAGCATCCTCTTCCACGGAGAGAGAACTGGCGCCGGTGATCGAGAACCAGAAGAAATACTGGAGCTCTCTGTAACGATATTATTTCAATCGTCACCTTTTAAGGACAAATCATCTATCCAAAAAGACTTCTCCTATCAGGATATGTTTGGCATAACTATTGCATAGGATTCTTATGGAAAATAAATGCAGGAGAAGGAAGATGAAAAAATTATCTGGTATGGCCCTTATGGTCTTTTCCTTTTTCTCCATCGTAAACGCTGAAGAATCCGTAAGATACACAAACGAAACTTTTGCCCGTCTCAGTTATATAAACGGAGATGTTTATATCCAGCGAGCCTCAGAGTTAGACTATGAAGAAGGCATCATCAACATGCCCATTACAGAAGGTGACAGGATGGGCACCACTGAGGGAAGAGCAGAAATCTATTTAAGCAGAGGAAAATATCTCAGGCTGGATCAGAATACAAAAATCGACTTCATCAATCTTCCCAAAAGAGAAGACGATCTGATCCAGATCCAGGTCTGGACCGGAAGCATCTATTTCAGCCTCCAATCGCTCAAGAGAGAAAAGTGCATCGAAATTCACACTCCCGATGTCTCCCTCTATATCCTCGAAGACGGCCTCTACAGAATCGATATAAAAGGAGACGAGACGGAGATCTTTGTATTTAGAGGTTTAATCGAAGCCGCGGGAGAAACCGGTTCGGTACTGATAAAAGAAGCCCAGAGGCTGGAGGTCATGGGAGGGCGCTTCGCCGGACATCCCTCTGGATTCGCTTCGGTGGCCGAAGACAGCTTTGACCGATGGAGCCATATGAGAGACCAGGAAATCCGAAAACACATGGCCCGGAGATACCTTGCGGCTGAATTGGAAGATTTCGAGTACGAACTGGCCGCATATGGCGAGTGGATTCATGTCCAGCCTTTTGGATATGTTTGGGTTCCAGGCGGAATAGATCCATATTGGCGTCCTTATTGGCACGGCCGGTGGCTGTGGCTTCCCCTATCCGGTTGGACCTGGCTTCCCTACGAACCCTGGGGTTGGGTGACTTTTCATTATGGCAGATGGCACTGGAGCACTTCAGTAGGCTGGTACTGGATACCCACCACAGTCTGGGGTCCTGCCTGGGTCCACTGGCACTGGGGATATGACTATGTCGGCTGGGCTCCTCTCAGCTATTGGGGATATCCTGGTGTGGTGATCGACAACACCTACTATGGCCAGCACACAGGAGAATATTATCCCTACAGGTCCCGTGCCCTCACTGTTATACACAAGAATCAGCTCAGAGCCAGAACGGTTTCCAAGGTCGCGCTCAGCCAGGAAAGGGTGAAAGACATAGGCCAGATACGCATGGTCAAAACCCAACCGGCGTCACAGCCTGCCAGTGGCAAAATTTCAGTGGAAAGCCTTACCGGCGGCCGCACCAAGGTTCTCAAAGCGAAGGGGACCTCCGAGGATAGAAACGTTTCTGGATCCGGTGTTTCGAGAAAAATCCGAATCGGCAGTCCAGAGAAGACCAGAGTCATAGAGAAAAGAAACATCCCTACAAGAACAGGATATCCCTCAACATCTGCCACGGCCATTCGTAAAAAAGCGGAAAAAGTGAAAAAATCGAAGTCTAGCCTGAGAAGCCTGTTCGATTATATCTCCGGGAGCAAAAGCAGAATAACCAGAAGCCAATCTTCGGGCAGCTCCTCATCCAAAGGCGTGAAATCGAGCACCCGATCGAAGTCTTCTTCGGCCAGGAAATCTTCTTCATCGCGGTCTTCTTCCCGGTCACGATCCAGTTCAGGAAAAGTCAAAAAGAAGAAATAAATCTACTCTTCTTCTGTTTTCAGGATTTCGTAATAATCATAGGTCAGCATGTGATCGTCATAAGAGCAGAACCTGTCCGGGACCTTTCCGGGCAGGAAATATTCATTCAGAGGAAAAAGGCAAATAGGAGTGGCTATCAAGCCTGTCTTCCTGTCGATAGTTTTCTGAACAAGATGAGGGGGGACATCAAATTCTTCCCATTGATACTCCATACCTGCTCCCTCGGCCTTCTTTTTCTTATCCGCTATGACTCTGTCGAAGAAATCAACGAAAACCGGGAGTGCAGCCACGGCACCGGACTGTCTTTCACCGATGCTTATTCTCTCTGTCTTATGGCCGATCCAGACACCCACAACCAGGGAAGGAGAAAACCCGATAAACCAGGCATCGGCCCAGTCATCGGTGGTTCCCGTTTTTCCGCACAAGGTATTATCCAGATCACCCGCTCGCCAAGCCGTCCCCCTCTGGACGACGCCCCGGAGCAAATTGGTCATTATAAAAGCCATTTGAGGAGATATGACTTCCTGGGATTCGATTTTAGCTTCCTCCAGAATATTGCCGTCCTTGTCCTCGATTCGAGAGATGAAATACGGAGTCATACGGATCCCTTTGTTGGGGAAGGTGGTAAAAGCCGAGACGAGTTCGATCATCTTCACTTCGAACGCACCCAGGGCAAGGGAGAGATAGGGATATATGGGAGCGGTAATGCCAAATTTCTGGCAGTATTCCACTCCTATCTGGGGAGAGATATATTCGAGAAGCTTGGCTGTCACGATATTTCTCGACTCCTCCAGCCCTTGACGTACGGTCACCGATCCCTTGTATTTCCCATCATAGTTAGGAGGGGACCAAGGCTCTCCTGACCATTTATCGATAAAATCTGTAGGTTCATCCACGATCCGGTCAGCTGGAGTAAACCCGTTTTCCAAGGCGGCTGTATAGAGCATGGGTTTTATGACCGAGCCGGCCTGTCTCATGGCCTGGGTAGCGTTGTTCCATTTGCTCCGATGAAAGGAATACCCGCCAACCATGACCTTGATCTGTCCGGTCTGTGGTTCTATGGCAAGCACAGCCCCTTCCAGCTTGGGGACCTGTTCAAGAGAGGCCTCGAGCTCTTTTTTTTCCACATCGATCTTTTCGATCTCGATGTAAACGATATCCCCTCTCTTAATCAAATTCTTCAGGTTGCTCGTTTTTGTCCAGGCGATATTTCTGTTGGTTAATGTTCCGGTATAATCCTTCACTTTGACTCTGGCCCTGTTCCGCTCCACTTCGAGCACCACGGCCTCCAGGATATCCGCTTGTTCCAGATCTGTTTTGAGCCAGCTCGAGAGATATTCCTCACTGGTATCTTTATCCTCGACTCGGATAAACAGACGCTCTTCGATGCCTTCGAGGTCTTCGATCCCTTTCTCAAGAAGGTTCGGCTTGTCTTTTCGCCATCCCTGTTTTTTATCCAGAACATGGAGCTGTTTCTTCAGGGCCTCCTCTGCATATTCCTGAAGTGTGGGATCGAGGGTCGAATAGACTTTCAGTCCCTGAGTATAGAGGGCATCGGCGCCGTAGTTTTCCTCCAGATGTTTCCGAATTTCTTCCTTGAAATAGGCTGCAAAGTCCGAATTGCGCCGGTGCAGAGGGAGAACATTCATCGGTTCCTGTTTTGCGGCCTCGCAGTCCTCCTCGGATATAAACCCTTCTTCCTTCATGCGGTTGAGCACATGGTTGCGCCGGCGAAGAGTGCCATCGGGATTTTCATAGGGTGAATAGACGCCTGGACCACGAAAAATGCCTGCAATCAAGGCTGCTTCACTCAAACTCAATTCCGACACGCTTTTGTCGAAATAGAGCTGTGCAGCGGTCTCCACTCCATATGCGCCGTGGCCTAAATAGAATTGGTTGCAGTAGAGTGTGAATATTTCCTCTTTGGAATATTTTCTCTCGAGCTGGAGGGCAAGGATGGCCTCCTTGAGTTTGCGGCGCAACGTCTGTCTGCGGTGCAGCATGAGCCTTGTGATGAGCTGCTGACTTATGGTGCTTCCGCCGTGCAGTTTTCTGGGTGTGAAGATGAGCTTGATGTCCTCCTTGATGGCCCGCAAGACTCCACGAAAATCGATGCCCTTATGCTCATAAAATCTGGGGTCTTCGGTAGCGATGATAGCGTTTTTCATGCTTTCGGGAATCTGATCGTAGGGAACCTCCACTCTTTTTTCTAAGGCATACTCCCCTACAACTTCCTGCTCATCAGAATAAATATAGGTGACTCTGCTGGGCTCCCACTCTTCCAATCGAGAGATGTCCGGAAGATTCTGGAGTATGGCCTTATAGAATCCAAGGACGACTCCGCTGATGATAAAAGAGAAGAAGAGAAAAATGATAAGAGCTGTTTTAAGAAATTTCCTTTTATCGATACGCTTGAACTTTTTGAGATTGAGTTTCTGGATCTTTACTACAAGTTTGTTTTTTATGGGCATCAAAAAAAATATAGCAGATTTTCCAATTAAAAAGAAGGGGTTTGAGCCTCTCTATATCATCCATGACAGCTTCAACTGCCGTCAGGCTATTGTATCGCAATAATGGGGATACTCCGGGAAAAGGCTTAGCCGTTTATAAGTGTCTGAGATCTTTTGAAAAAATCGAAGACAATCTTTTCGATCTCCATATAGATCTCTTCCTCTGAGCGGGAAGCATCTATATGAAATATATTTTTGTCCTTTAACTTTCTGAAGATTTCTCTGACTTTATTGAGGTAGCCTTCCTGTTCGAAGAGCGGGTCTCTCTTCTGTCTGTCTTTCTCGATACGCCTGAGCCCCTCTCTGGGAGTTGCATCCAGAATAAATACCAGATCAGGTTTTACAGCAAATTCCTCGTTCATTTTTTGGATCATGGTGGGATCTATTCCTCTTGCTCCCTGATAGGCAATGGTCGAATAATAATATCTGTCCAGTACGATGATTTTATTCTGCTCAAGAGCAGGCCTCAGGTTCTTCGCCACATTCTCCTTTCTGTCCTTCTGGAAGAGCTCGAGCTCCTCCGCAGCAGAAAGCGAATCCGCAAGCGCTGCTTTTCTCTTGATCTCCCGCCCCCATCGGCTGTCCGAGGGCTCCCGGAAATAAACGGCAGGATATCCTTTTTTCTTCAGGGTCTTTAAGAGCCTTTTGGCCTGGGTGGTTTTGCCAGTCCCATCGATCCCGTCAAGAACGATCAGAGCTCCTCTTCTCCTGGCGGGTTCAGACATTGATGGCCCTGTTGACTCTCGACATTTCTCAAAATTATACCAAAACCGTAGAAGTTATCAATGCATCTGAACGCTTCATGAAAATGCTGCTTCTTTTTACCTCGGCGAGTCAAGCTTACCTGTCTAGGTCGGGTCAGTGCTGAAGCAGCAAGCAAGTGGCCCAAGAAGACGTCGTTGCGAGGAGTGTAATGACTTGGCAATCATGAGTGGATAACGCAATATTTAAAGATCGCCACGTTTCACTCGCGATGACAGTGTCAGCGAAGTCAATGTCGGTCCAACCTAGCTCTACTATCCAAGAACAATCCGGATATAATATGGTAAGGGATGGATGGAAGCTGCAACTTTTAACTATGATTATAGTTATTAATAGGTGGTTCGATTGAAATTTAAGCACAGGTGTGCTAATTTATATTTTCATCCCGAAGGAGGAACAAAAATGAAGAGGACTTTGTTCATCGCTCTTTTTAGCTTTTTCTTAGGCGTATTTTTAGCAGGTATGATCTTCGTCTATCTTCCAGAGAAAGACACACCGGATAATTATCTGGCCGAAACAGATTCTCCCTCGCTCACTTCGAATCTTTATGCGAATCCGCTGCCTCAATCAAAGCCCGAATATGACTTTGCAACCATCGCAGCAAAAGTGGCGCCGGCCGTCGTTTACATAGAAGCAGAGAGAGTGGAAAAGGTCCGGTACAGGAGTCTCCTGGATGATCCCTTTTTCGAAGATTTCTGGAGATTCTTCGGGGAACCGAGAGAGCGAGAACAAGAACGGCGTTCCACTTCTCGAGGAAGCGGCTTTTTTATCAGCTCAGATGGCTATCTGGTCACCAACAATCATGTCGTGGAAAATGCTGAAAGAGTCACTCTCAGAACTCTGGACAACCAGGAATTCACGGCAAAAGTCATCGGCACCGATCCTGAAACAGATCTGGCTCTTCTCAAGGCTGACAAAAAGAATCTTTCCTTTGTGAAGTTAGGGAACTCTGACCAATGCCGGCCCGGAGAATGGGTGCTGGCCCTGGGGAATCCTCTTGGATTCGAACACACGGTGACCGCAGGAATTATCAGCGCCAAGGGACGGCAGCTCTTGGGAGGCCCCAGATACCAAAATTTTATCCAGACCGATGCAGCCATCAACCCTGGAAACAGCGGGGGGCCTCTTGTGAACATGCAAGGGGAAGTTATCGGAATCAATGCCATGATCTCCACGACCACGGGAGGGAGCATCGGAATCGGATTTGCCATCCCCTCTACCCTGGCAAGAAAAGTCGTTCAGCAGCTCAAGGAAAAAGGGCGTGTGGTCCGCGGTTATCTGGGTGTCAGAGGCATATATCCTGTAGACGAACAAACAGCAAAAAGCATGGATCTGGATGTGAACCATGGAGCATTGATTATGAAAGTAGAGCCAGGAACTCCGGCTGATAAGGCCGGAATGAAGCCCTATGACGTGATCGTGGAGATCGATGGTGAGTCCATAAAAGATCCCACCGATTTGAGCTTCAAGGTTGCGGATATTCCTCCTGGGACCACAGTGAACATCAAAGTTCTCCGGAAGGGAGGAGAAGAGAAAATCCTGAAAGTCAAGATCGCCGAACTGGAGTCGGAAGAAGAGCCTGCAGCCGCACCTCAAACCAGCAAAGACCTCGGTTTTGAGGTCAGGGAAATGACTCCCCGGCTTGCCAGGCGGTACGGATACAGGACCGATGAAGGATTGATCATCCTCGAGATCGAGCAGTCGAGCGAAGCTTACAGAAAAGGCATCCGTCAGGGCGATATCATCCTCGAGGTCAATCAGGAAAAAATGGAAAGCATCGAAGATTGGGAGAAAATTCTGAAAAAAGCCGAACCTGGAGATGCGATTATGCTGCTGCTCCGCAGGGAGCAGAACGGTGAATCCGCAGATTTCATCCAAACCATAAGTATACCTGAATGAAATTCACCAAAATCCATTCCCTCGGAAACGACTTCCTGATCGTGGAGGAGGGAAAGATCAAACGCAGGGAAGACATACCCAGCCTGGCACTGCAAATATGCGAACGTCACACAGGCGCAGGGGCTGATGGCTTGCTCGTGATCTCCATCAAAGACAAGAATAAAGGCCTGGTTAATTTCCGGGTGTTCAATGCCGACGGAACAGAAGCTGAAATGTCCGGAAACGGATTGAGATGTGCGGCCACCTACCTCTATTACCATAGAAAAATCGAGTCTTCCCGAATCATGTTCCATACCACTGCGGGCACCAGAGAGTGCAAACTCATCAAGAGAGGCGATACCCAGTATCATTTTCAAGTCGAAATGGGAATTCCTTTGCTGAGTTCACATGATATTCCCTTCTATGATGGCTCTGTTCATAAAAAAATTATCGATTACCCTCTCACTATCAACCAAAAAATCTATCCTATCACGGTTGTCTCGCTCGGAAACCCTCACTGCGCCCTGTTTTTCGATCGTTTCCCGGCTCGGATCGAATGGCATCAGATCGGGAGGGAAATCGAGCTCCATCCCTTTTTCCTCAAGAAAACGAACGTCGAATTCATCAAGGTTCTGAACAGAAAAGAGATCGAAGTCCTTTTCTGGGAGAGAGGAGTGGGAGAGACCCTCTCCTCAGGGAGCGGGAGCTGTGCGGCTGCTGTGGCATCTATTCTCAAGGAGATGACCGATAAAAGAGTCCAGGTGAGAACGAGCATGGGTGTACTCGAGGTGGAGTGGAAAAAAGAAAAAGTCTATCAGTCAGGCCCTTCTGAGGTCGTATTCGAAGGTAATTATATCGCTCTTCAATAGGAATAGGAGATGCCTATTCCTACGATCGAAACATTCAGATTGTATCTCTCCATCAATGGGATCCCGAATTGAGAGACGGTCTTTTCCCTCTCTTTTCCAAAGCCCCGGACAAAGGCGAAATCGATGCTCATCCTCCCTGTCCGATAGCCGATCCCTCCCAATAGAGTGAATTTATCCACGTCGATGTTGTTTATGCTGAGTGTTTCTACAGGTGTGGCTGCTCGATCGATTCCCATGCCTCCTCGAAGGGCTAGCCCGCTGGGAAGAAGGTATTCCATGCCCGCCCGTACGATGAGAATATCATGGAAGTTCAACTTCTCGATGACATTTAAATCATAAGTGGTCATAGCGGTAGGCTGATCCACGCTGGGAATTCCCTTTATGGTCTTATCGACCGTATCCAGTGCCGACCACATGGTGTATTGAGCACTGGAGGTGAACAGTAAAGAATCAGAGAGTTTATAGGCGAAACCCATTTCAATATCCCAGGGGAGATTGAAGCTGGTCTCTGAATCGAGGTTCAGATTTACTATACCGAATCCGGGGGCATATGTGGAGATCGAAGTCGTCCCGGACAGATTCATCTTCGCGGGTCCGCGGATACTGAGCCCGAAAGATGCTCTTTCCGAGGGCCTGTACATCAAACCCAATCCAGCCGTAAGGGCGCTTCCGCTCTCATCGGCTTTCATAGGGCCAAATGTATCAGCAATCGTGTCGACCTCCAGGGTAGAATAGTAATAATTGAGGTTGAATCCGACAGAAAGCTGCTCGTTCAACTGATAGGATAGAGTCGGCGTAACAGAAACGACCCCTAAGTGAGATTTGAGCGGTACGCCTAATTGATCCTCCTTCCAGTCAACACCACCTCCAGCATAAGGGATATAAACCCCCAGTCCGATGGTCAATCGTTCATTTGTCTGGTAAGTGAAGAAAAGCTGTGGGATGGATGCATTGTACTGGCTCTCTACTCTTGTTCCTGAAGGAGTGACATATTCATGTGTTGGCCAAACGTAGAATCCATCGATGGTAAGGTTCAGTCTGTTCTCCTGGAAAACCAGTCCAGCGGGATTGTAATATATGGCACTTGCATCATCGGCTAAACCCGCAAATGCCGCACCCATCGCTATGGCTCTGGCTCCCATGAGGGTGTTGTTCCATCCGCCACCCCAAAGGCCGCAGGCACAGAAGAGAATCGCACACAGGGAAATGATCGTTTTTTTTCTCATATTCCCCTCCTCTAATTTGAATGCTTTCATCCTTTTCTATTTGTTTAATAAAATTGTTATTCTTTGTCAATAGCAGGATGGCTCTGTTACGAAAAGCGGGGCTCTTTTCCGTTTTACATAGGCATAACTTTCAAGCTTGCCTTTTCCATCAGAGCTAACCCACGCAAAACGGACTCGGTTGCACCAGAGGGGGATTGATCTTTTAGGTGGCCTTTTCTCTTTTTCAGAAAAAATTCAAATAACATCTATGACAACATCAGTCGTGGCATTGCCTTTTTCGGAAAACCAGAATACCAGCTCCTTTTTCAAATCAAACCGCAAGATCCATTTCCCCTTGTTTTTCGGGGCCATGATCGAAGTTTCAAATTCGATGGTCTCTCCTGCATCGACTTCCTGAGGCAAAACGATAGTGCAAAAATCCCTGTCTTCGAGCGTGTTCTGGAAGGAAAAAAGATGTATTCCCAAAGCGATTCTATGCGACATTCCGGCATTTATCCATTTAAAGTTGCCGGTGTTTTTCAGCCTGATGAATAAATCAAGGTTATCTTCAACATATACGAGTTTATTCAATACACTCACTTCGATTTCACCACGATAGTCAAAATCGCCGATGGCCGGAAAAATCTCTGTGCCTGCGACGGCCTCATCTCCTTTTTTTTGAAGAACAACATTCACTGATGTAAAGACTGTATTCAAAAATCTAAGAATAACGTGGGGACGTTTGTCAATCTCCTCAGGCAATTTAACCCAGTTGCTGAGATATTCCTCTTCTATCCGAAGGTCGAATTCCCTAAGGGTATTAAATCCAGACTTTTTTATTAGCTCCATGAGCTCTCTGAGGAAAAAGGGTCTCACATTCGGGAGTTTAGAACTCAACGATGTAAGCTTAAGTTCTGTAGTAATAACTGCTGCTCCACCCGGTTTCAGAACCCGGTACATTTCTTTAAAGGCTCTGAGGATGTCATTTTTTGTCCCAAAATGCTCTATCGAGGAAGCGGAAAAAATGAAATCAAAAGTATCGTTAGGAAATTCCAGGTTCAGTGCATTCATTCTGATAAGATTCAATTTTTCCTTGATGTATGGAAACGGCGCATATCTTTCCACCGACGAAGGAATGTCTGTTTCATCTTCCCCTCCGTAATAGCAGCCTTCATAAAGATCGATGCCGATAACCTTTTTCACCTTATGAGTAAGATAATAAAGAAGATGCTCTCTTCCGGCTCCAATACCCAGACACACGGACTGAGGTGTAAGAAAACCCAGCTTCTTTAAACTGTATATGATCTGTGTGTATTCCCAGTCTTTCCGATGGAAATTATGCTCATCCATCTCTCGCTTTAGCTCAGATAATGCCTGTTTCCACTGGGGGTGATAGATATCTGCGACCTGGCAGATTTTGTTTAAGGGAAGAGAATATTTCCTTTCTTCTTTGAGTTTTTCGGTTGATATGGTCTCATACAAAACTCGGCTGAAGGGCTTAAAAAGGAAATTATAAACCTTATTGGAAAAAACTATATGATTGACTCTATGTCTGGCCTTTTCAGCGAGATTCATTCTCGAGCCGCTCCGGATAAATGGAAAGAAAATAGGGTTTTTCTGTCAGAGGCGTCCCTGAAATATAGTGTAGATCGACAGATAAGAGATAAAGGTTGGTGTTTTTATAGCGGTAATGCGGAGGAGTTGTGACCTCTAAGGTTCTGATCTCATTCGAAGTATTGCCTTCGAAGAGAAGCAAGTCAAAAAGCTTTATTTTTACTTTGCATACTCCCTCCAGTGTTCCGAATTCAAGTTCCAGTTTCTCGATTTGCTTCCAGGAAGTGAACTGGAAGCGGTAGTGATGGGAACTTTTCGACAGATGAAATTCACCTGGATTTCTCATTCTTGAGAATCGGTCCAGAGTGTAAAATCCGATGTTTTTACTGGGAGAATAAATCACCTCAACAGGAGATATGAGAGCCTTACGGGGAAAAAGCGAAAACCAAAGAAAGAGGACTATGGAACCTGCCAGAACGAGGGCTGCCGGGATAGGTAGATTCCTAGGTATATGGAGGCTTTTTCTGTATGCGTAACCCAAGACAAATAAAAGAATGAGCGCCAGCCAAACATAATTAGGAATGTATCCGATATTGTTGACCTTTATAAAAGAGGGAAGGATCCCGGGAAGATAGAAATAAAGATTGCTCAATGAGATAAATAATTCTGAGCCTCTAAATGTGTACTCATGAGTCGTGGGCTGATACAGAAAAGAAGGATTTTGCAGCAGCAGTACAGGGATGACAAGACTGACCAGATAGGAAATCCAGAATAAACCCGAGTACAGCTTTTTTCGGTTATGAACAAAAAAGTAACCCACGAGAATAAATCCTGTCCAGGAAAGACATGTGAGAATCCGTCCCTGAGGACTTCCTCCCTGCCTGTGTGCAAAAAAGGCGTAATTCAGGATGAACGGCAGAGTGATGAACAGCAGGATAAAAAAATCTCTTTTGGATCTGCGGTAGATTTCCACCAGCCCGAGGAAAGCAAAAAAATAAAGAGGAGAATAGAGAAGCAGTCCGTCTCTCTGATCGAGAAAATAATCGAAGAAACTGTCGATTCGCAACAGAATCGGTGTTTTAAGAATGATGTCTTTGTAATTCTGGAGCGTGTTCGCTGTTATCACACCTTCATAGATGGCGATAGGATTGAAGCTTCCATACAGCTCGTAAATGTAGTAATAATTCAATCCCAGGGAAAGAAAAGGCGGGAAAAGAAAGGCGGCGATTCTCCACCCAGCCTTGTGGTTCTTCAATAAAAAATAGCAGGATATGATCAGCAAAGGCCAAAAGATCATGTTGTATTTTAAACCGAACCAGAAAAAAAGCGATAACAAGACTCCAAGGAAGAAATAGTGGCGAAGCGAAAGAGGAGTGTTCGAACGGACTTTCCTGTAGATATACAAGGAGAAAAGAGCGATGGGAACTTCCGGATAAAGGTGGATGGCATAAAAGAGAACCGGTGCGGTGAAAGAATAGGCAAACCAAAGGGTCAGCGAAACCGATTCCTTTTTCCATCGTTCTCTGGAAAAAAGATAGAGCTGAAGGCCCAGGAGAGAAGCCCAGATGGAAAGGCTTCCTTTCAGTATAAAGATAAGAGTTCTGCCTTCGAATAAACGGCTCAGCCAGTAAAAAGGGAGAATCAAGAAAGATATCCCTGGCTGGTTGATCGGATAGGCGTAATCCGTTCCTTTCCGGCCGAACCGGGCATAAGCTCTCAACTTGAGATCCGGGAAATACTCTCTTGGATAAAAATGGAAATAATCGTTTTGGGCGTAATTATTGGCAACATTGATGTCTTGGTCTTGATAAAGACTGTGAGCAGTGAGGAGATAATAAGGTTCATCCCCGGTATAAGCAAAACCCTGGGAGATTATGCAAAACGTACAGAGGTTGTACAGAACGAAGGATATCAAAAAGAGAAGGAGGAGCTTCTTTTTTCTGGAGAGGCTTTCAAAATTTTTTATGGCTCTATCCAGGACAGGCTTCAAGGCTTGATGGCGATTGAGCTGAATCAGCTTTAAACAGACTGCGGCCAGAATAATAATTGCAGCCAAGATATTCAGGCGAAGTTTGAGGTCAGAAGCAGTCAGGTAAAATTTCAGCATGAAAGGCGACAGAAGAGTGAGGCATAAGGGAAAGAAGGTTATCAGATCTTCGCGCAGGAGATAACTGTAATCCCCATCCAAGGCTCGATACTCCCATCTTGCCAGGATAATCCATAAGAAATAAAGGGAGGCAAGGATAAGGGCTGAAGCGATAACCAAATACAGAGCTGATGGATGGAATGAGTGTTCGAGGATGGTGAAGGAAGCTGTCCGGGTGAATAAATAGATAAAGTTCGCAATGCCCAGAGAAGAAGGAAGGAATACCAAGAACGCAAGGACAAGAGTGGAGCGATTTACTTTTTCCAACCCTCTCGACGTTGATTCTTTTTGTCCGGGCATTTATTCAGGAACTCATTGTATCTAAAAAAATTATGCAGGATGAGTCTGTTCTCGGAGACATTTCTAAACCTTTACCACAGTCCATGGGAAATATCAATTACAAGTATTCCTGGAGTTTTGCAAATATTTGGTAATCTTTTCTTGCAGCTCAAACACAGTTTTGGCATAATTCATGTGGGGTTTCCCCAAGACACAGTTCTTTAAGCAGGCTTTCGGACTTGGCATCTGGAGACCCCATATTCATTTATTCTTCTTAAAAGTTCCCCCAATTTATACCGATTCCAGTTGTAGATTCGTGTAATTGAATAAATGAAACGCTTATAAGCGCTTTTTATCCTTAAATTTTTGTGGGAACTTCTGGAAAAATCAGGTAATTGCGTATATTGTCACCGAATTAAAAGTGCTGCCAGGTGTGGGGTTGGATTGTTTTTCGCCTTCCCCGGCTGTCCACCAAAAAGATCCCCTTTTCATCCAATATCTTTCCGATATATGTCAGTCCGTACCTCTTCTTCAATCTACCGACGGAATGAAACCTGCTGGGAGGAACCGAGAAAAGAAGCTGGTAGTCTTCTCCGCCGTTCAGAGCAAAATCAAACGCTCTCTTCTGTAAAGCACGAAGTTCAGATGAGACAGGGAGCTTCTCCCTTTCGATTTCTGCCCCGAACCCGCTTTCTTCACAGATATGGCTCAAGTCCACAGATAAACCATCGCTGATATCGATCATTGCAGAGGCTATCCGCAGTCTGGAGAGTTGCTTCCCCAGTTCCACTCGAGCCTCGGGATTCAGGAAAGCATTCAGCATCTTATCCGCCCTCTCGTCCTCCCCCAGCTTGGCTCCTCTCTTCAGAAGCAGCAGCCCTTCTCTGGCTTCTCCCAGCTTTCCAGAGACAAAAAGAAAATGTCCCGGCCTGGCTCCGCTTCTCTTTATGATATTTCTCCCTTCTCCCGTGAGTGTCACTGACAGGGTGGCCTTCTTTGCCCGGGTTACATCCCCTCCTATAAGTTCGACCCCATACTCCTTTGCTGCTGACTTGAATCCTGTGAAGAATTTCTCGATCCATCCTGGCTCTGTCCCCGGAGGTATCCCCAGCCCTAGAAGAGCATATTTGGGCGAGGCCCCCATAGCAGCCAAGTCGCTTAAATTGACATTCAGTGCTTTCCGGCCCAAAAGGCGGGGCGGATGAAGGGACAGGAGAAAGTGGACACCTTCCAGCAGCAGATCCTTGGTGACAAAGAGCTTTTTTCCACCGACCTCGATCACAGCCGCATCATCACCTATTCCGAGCGATAATTCTCTTCGATGGGAGCGAAATTCGTTCCGAATGGCTTGTATAAGCTCTTTTTCCTCGAGATGATTCAGTTTCATCCAGACCTGGATACTATTTGTTTGCTTTTTCTCTGGAAGGGCTTAGCTTCCTGAGCCGTTTTCTTCGGAGCCTCGGCCAGGGCGTGATCGAAGACCTCACCGATCTCATCGACAAAGATGAATTCCATTTCGTCTTTGACCTTTTTGGGAATATCGATCAAATCCTTTTTGGAGGCTGAGGGCATGACCATCTTCTTCACTCCGGCCCTCTGGGCGGCCAAGACTTTCTCCTTTATGCCTCCCACAGGAAGCACATTTCCTCTCAGTGTGATCTCCCCTGTCATGGCCACATCGTGTTTCACTTTCCTTTCGGTGCAGACAGAGATCAAGGAAGTGGCAATGGTCACACCCGCCGATGGCCCGTCTTTCGGGATGGCACCTTCCGGAATGTGGATATGGAAATCATTCGAAGAAAAAATGCGGATATCGATACCCAGCTCTTTGGCATGGGCCCTGGCATAGCTCAGTGCCGCCTGAGCGGATTCCTTCATGACATCTCCCAAAGAACCGGTAAGCGACAATTGTCCCTTTCCCTTCATTTTGGTGGATTCGACAAAAAGAATCTCTCCTCCCGAGGCTGTCCAGGCGACTCCAGTGGAAACTCCGACCCGATCCTCCTGAAGGAGCTGGTCCCTGAAAATCTTCGGTGGGCCGAGATATCTCTCGATGTTTTGGGAGGTGATTTTGGTCAATTTGGTTTTTCCTTCGGCGACCTTTCTCGCCACCTTCCGGCAAACCGAAGCAATCTCTCTCTCTAGATTTCTGACTCCTGCCTCCCTTGTGTAGACTGAGATGATCTTCTGAATGGCACCCTTGGTGAAGGAGATGTATTTTTTACTGAGAGCGTTTTCCTTAACTTGCTTGGGCACAAGATGACGAAGCGCAATCTGCAGTTTCTCCTCTTCGGTGTATCCCGGGAGCTTCAGGATTTCCATCCTGTCGCGAAAGGCAGGCTGAATAGGATCCAGGAGATTGGCCGTGGTGATGAACATGACTCTCGAAAGGTCGAAGGGAACACCGAGATAATGATCCCGGAACGAATAGTTCTGTTCGGGATCCAGGACTTCCAGGAGTGCAGACGAGGGATCTCCTCTGAAATCAGCCCCGATTTTGTCGACTTCATCCATCATGAACACTGGATTGTTCGAACCGCAGCGCCTGATTCCCTGGACGATCCTTCCAGGCATGGCTCCCACGTATGTTCTTCTGTGGCCTCTGATCTCTGCCTCATCTCTGACTCCGCCCAGAGAAATGCGCATGAATTTTCGGCCTAATGCCCTGGCTATAGATCTTCCCAGGGAAGTCTTTCCAACCCCTGGGGGACCGACAAAACAAAGAATGGGGCCTTTGATCCTCTTGGACAGTTTACGCACACCCAGATACTCGATGATGCGCTCCTTCACTTTGTCCAAACCATAGTGATCCTCGTCGAGAATCTTTCGGGCCTTGATCAAGTCCAGGTTGTCCACGGTGCTCTTGTTCCAGGGAAGGGCGAACATCCAGTCCAAATAATTGCGCACGACTGCTGTCTCCGCCGATTCAGGATGCATCTGAGAAAGCCGGCTGATCTGTTTTTCCAGTTCTTCTTTCACTTCCTGGGCGACTTTCAGTCTTTTTAGCTTCAGTTGATAGCCTTTGATTTCCTCCTGGATCTCGCTTCCTTCCCCCAGCTCTTTCTGAATAGCCTTCAACTGCTGACGGAGAAAATACTGCCTCTGCAGCTTATCCATCTCGCCTTTTGCCTCGCTGCTGATCTTGGACTGGACATCCAGAAGCTCCAGTTCCTTGGTTAAAAGCTCATAGATCTTCTTGAGCCGCGAGAGAGGGTTCGTGATCTCGAGTATATCCTGGGCTTCCTTGACCTTCAATTCCAGATTGGCTGCTGTGAGATCCGCCAATCTCCCCGGCTCCTCGACATTGGCTGCGATAATCATTACTTCTGGGGGAATGCTTTTTCCAAGAGCCGAGGCTTTGTCCAGACCGGTCCGAACATTGCGCACCAGGGCTTCGACTTCGATGGGCTTCTCTGTTTCTTCTGAATCATGCAGAACCTTGACTTTGGCTGTATGGAAAGGCTTGTCCTCCCGGAGGCTCTCCACCTTTCCCCGTACCAGACCCTGAGCCAAAATTCGAATCCTTCCATCGGGGAGCTTGAGCATCCGCATGATCAATGCGACGGTCCCTATTTCATAGACATCTTCTGCCTTAGGGTCTTCCACTTCAGAATTTTTCTGGGTCAGAAGAAGGATCATTCTGTGGGAGGAGAGAGAGTCATCGACAGCATTTTTTGACTTCTCCCTTCCGACGAACAGGGGAACGACCATATAAGGGAACACGACAATATCCCTTAACATCAGGACAGGAAGCTCCCTGGGAACGTGCAGCTTCTGGTCTTGATCTTCAATAATATCTTCAAATTGATCGTCAAAATTCGTATCTTTTTTAGCCATTTGGTCCTCCAAACTATTTGTCAGGCTTCTGGATTTTCAAGACAACCTCTTTTTCTTTTTTCCTTCGATACTTTTTCAAGATTATGGTCAAAACACCATTCTCGAGAAGGGCTGAAGACTTATCGGGGACAACGGCGGCGGGTAAAAAAACGTACCGGCGGAATGTCCCATATTCTCTCTCCAGACGATGGTATCTCATCTCGCTTCGCGTTCGTTTTTCTCTCTTGATGCCTTTGATCTCCAAGCGGTTGCTGTGAAGAAGTATGGTAATATCTTTTTGAGACACTCCAGGAAGTTCGACCGCTATGATCACTTCATTGCCTTTCTCAGAAATATCCACGCATGGAACCCAGCTTTCATCCAGCCCCATAAGGTCTTTTTTCTGGGAAAAAAATTCGCCGAAAATTTTGTTGATCTCAGCCTCGATTTTGACTATCCTGGAGACAGGTTTGATTTTCTTAACCATTGTTTTGCCTTGAACCTCCCCTCCGCCTGAGCGCGAGAAGCTGAAGCGTGGAAGATAAAATCATATGCTGAATGAGAGAGCGTTCGATTTATTTTTCTTTTAAAAGGACTTCGAGCTCCTTCTTAAATTCCAGGACATCTTTAAATTCTCTGTAAACCGAAGCAAAACGAACATAAGCGACTTTATCCAATGCCTTCAGCTTTTCCATTACAAACTGGCCGATCTCGGAGGTGCTGATTTCCTTCTCGGGCCGATCTTGAAGCTTGGTTTCGATTTCTTCGACGATCTCTTCGAGCTTCGGAACAGGGACCGGTCTTTTTTCACAGGCTTTGAGCAGTCCCTGTAAAAGTTTCTGGCTGTCGAATCTCTGCCGCTTCCCATCCTTTTTTACAACCATATAAGGAATTTCTTCGATCTTTTCGTAGGTGGTGTATCTTCTCTCACAGGACAAGCATTCTCTCCGGCGGCGGATGCAAAAGCCATTTTTGCTCTCACGAGAATCTATGACCTTGCTTTCTGAATGATCGCAGAAAGGGCATCTCATGAATCAGTTTTTTCTCCTAGTTTTTTAGCCTGAAAGAGGGAAATTCCCTCCTTCCACAATATAGCATATCCGATGAGATAAGTCATCGCCACCTGGACAGCATGGACCACGATCGTTATGCTCACAGCCCGGTTGGGATCGATGCCGTACAAGGCCGTAAGTCCAAATTTGCTGAAATAATGAAATCCACCCACCATTCCAGGTGTCGGGATGGAAGCTCCCACCATGGTCAGAAACACATAAGGAAACATAAAGAAAAAAAGCACATGAATATCGTAAGCAAAGAGCCATAACCAGTAGTAGAGAATGATGCCTATCCATATCACGAGAGACCAGAATATAAAAACAGCCAGGTTCCCAACAGAATGAAAAATTTTCAAACCGGTGATGAATTCATCCAAAATGCCCTTGACCTGCTCCCTAAGTTTTTGGGATAAGGGTTTCAGGAAAAAAGAAATGACCTTCAGAGTCCGTTCTTTAAAAAAGTAAAGAGAAAGCGCGAGAAGAAGAAGAACCGTAGCAAATGCGAGTGCGGCAATACCCCAGAAATACAGATTGGCATAGGTTTCTTCATCGATATCCAGGATAGATGCATACAAAGGCTTGGCTACGATAAAGGCTCCCAAGAGGAAGCACATGGTGAAAATATCGAAAATTCTTTCCACCACCACGGTCCCCATCACAAACCCTTTTTTCATCCCCTCTTTTTGAGCCAAATAAACCGGTTTCACCAGCTCTCCCAGCCTTCCAGGGAAGATAAGGGTGACCGTAAAGCCTACAGCATTTGCAGCAAACCGGTTGAAAAATTTCACGTTTTTTTTCTCATGCATCAAGAGATACCGCCACCTGATGGCTCTGGTGATCATATGGACCGGAACCGTAACGACCAGGATAATGAACAAAAGGAGATCGACCTCGCTTAAGTAATGAAAGACTTCCTTCCAGTCGACGCTCCGGAAGAAAAAATACAGAAAAACAAAGGTCAATGCGAAGATTATGCCGACACGAAGCCAGTTTTTCCTCATTTTTGCGCCATATTATCACCATCACTCTCCCCTGTCAAACTGATTTATTGCGTCACCGATCAATCTGAAAGAATACAACCTTTCCGATCGAGAACCATTTTCAGATTATAACCACCAGTTATAAAAATGAGCCTTTTTCAATTTTATATAACTAGGAGTTATAAGAAGCGGAGGAAGCCATGGCAGCTTGAAAAAGGAAGGCGATTCTATTATCATATCGCTACTGCTGGGAAGTCGTCCAATGGCAGGACACATGACTCTGGATCATGGAATCGGGGTTCGAATCCCTGCTTCCCAGCCACTCTGATTTTCTCCATTTCCAGAGAAAAAATATCCTCTCTTTGATTTTGTCTTTTGTATTCTAGATCCGCAGTTTCAGCAATTTTACAACCTATTGGCACAAGCAATTAAACGAATCAGCATGGTATGATCAACTTGCTGCACCTTTCTTTGAACAGTCGTCCTGCAGGAATGTTTATCTCTGTTCAGATGCGTACAGGAGTTGTGCGAGAATGGACATATATTGCTGAACAAGCATTCGAAAATCCCAGGAGTTAATATTGGCATGTTTGTTGCAAATTAAAATAAGCAATGCAGGTTTTCACGGAGATTGATCATGTTTAAGAACTACTTCAAAATTGCGCTTAGGCAAATAAAAAGACAGAAGGGTTACTCATTCATCAACATATCAGGTCTTGCAATCGGTATGACCTGTTGCCTGCTTATCCTGCTGTGGGTTCAGGATGAGCTCAGTTATGATAGGTTTCATGAAAATGCGGATCATATTTACAGGGTTATTAAAATCTGGAGGAAAGGTGAAACTGCCCACTATGCCACGACTCCGGCTCCTCTTGCGCAAGCTTTGAAAGAAGAATTCCCAGAGATAAACAATTCGGCCCGATTTGATCCTGCAGGACAGATGATAGTCGCTCATGACAAGACGACTTTTTATGAAAATAACGGTGCTTATGCCGATCCATCTTTTTTTGAATTATACACCTTCCCTTTTGTTAAGGGGGATCCTAAGACTGCTCTTTCCAACCCCAGTTCTATTGTTATCACAGAAAGCATGGCGGATAAATATTTTGGTGCCGAAGACGCTATGAGGAAGACTCTCAGGATTAACAATCAGTATGATTTTTTAGTTACTGGGATTATGAAGAATATTCCCCGTCAATCCCATATGCAATTCGTCAATTTTTTCATTCCATTCACGCGCATCAAGGAAATCCAGGGACGTGGTCAGGAAACCCATGTGGACTGGCATAATACAGCTTTTTATACCTATGTGTTGCTCAAAAAGAACATCTCCTATCAGGATGTCTCAGAGAAAATATCCGAGTACCTAAAAAAACATATTCCCGAATCGACTTCGTCTTTATACTTACAACCTCTCAAACGAATTCACCTTTATTCATCGAACCTGCGGCTGAATATTGCGACTGGTAATATTACAAATATCTACATATTTTCCGTAATGGCTTTTTTTATTTTGGCAATCGCCTGTATCAATTTTATGAATCTGGCGACAGCGTGCTCAGGGAGGCGCTCGAAAGAAATCGGGATGAGAAAAGTCATCGGAGCCAGCCGGGGAAATCTGGTGAGACAATTCTTCGGCGAATCGGTTGTTTTATCCTTATTGGCTATCATAGTCGCTATAACCATTGTCTCTATGATGTTACCGGTTTTTAACACCCTATCGGGGAAGAACATTTCCTCAGGCGAATTGTTGAATATCAATTTCATTTTGGGTTTAATCAGCATTGCGCTCCTTACAGGAATATTATCAGGCAGCTATCCTGCTTTGTTTCTTTCGTCATTTCAACCTGTAAAGGCTTTGAAAGAATCTTTCCGTACAGGTTCGGAAGGAGCTCTTTTTAGAAAGGTCCTTGTTATTTTTCAATTTTCTCTGATGATTATTTTAGTCATAGGGACTATTGTGATTTACAATCAGCTTAAGTATATCCAAAATTCAAATCTTGGTTTTGATAAGGAGCACTTGATTTATTTGCCGATGAATCACTACGTCCAGTTGAAGTATGAATCTTTTAAAAACGATTTATTAAAAAATTCTGATATCTTAAATGTTTCGGCTTCCTCAAGTCTGCCATTCTGGGGTACAGATATCGCAACCGAAGACGTGAGCTGGGAAGGTAAAGTTCCTGGTGAAGATTTCTTATTGCGAGGCGTGGGCGTTGATTACGGTTTTATCGAAACGTTTAAAATTGAGATGGCTAAAGGACGAGATTTTTCACGAGAATTCTCAACCGATCGGAAAAATTATATTCTGAACAGCAAGGCTGTCGAGGCGATGCAGCTAAAATCTCCTCTCGGGAAACAGCTTACTTTAATGGGCAACACTGGTTCTATCATAGGAATAGTCAAGGATTATCATTTCAAGCCCCTTAATCTTTCATTGGAACCTCTGGTATTGAGATTGTATGATCCTCAATGGTTTCGTTTTATTTATGTCAGGATCAAGCCGGAAAAGACTTCGGAAGTCTTAACATATACGGAAAACCAATGGAAGCAATTTTTCCCCGGTGTTCCTTTCCAATTCGTTTTTGTAGATCAGGCTCTCGCGAATATATATGCAGCTGTCGGGCGAATCGGCAGTCTGTTCAGGTATTTCACCATTTTTGCTATCGCAATTGCATGCATCGGCCTGTTCGGGCTTTCTGCATACGTCGCAGAACAGCGCACAAAGGAAATCGGCATTCGGAAAGTGCTCGGGGCTACAGTTCCAAATGTGGCGCTTTTGCTTTCCAGACAATTCATCAAATGGGTGCTCATCGCCAACCTAGCGGCCTGGCCTGTCGCTTATTTTGTGATGAAGGAGTGGCTAAATAACTTTGCCTATCGAACACGTCTCGGATTGGATATTTTTATCCTTTCCGGACTGATGGCATTTGTTATTGCTTTGTTGACGGTGAGTTTTCAATCGATAAAGGCGGCGTTGGCCGATCCGGTGGATAACCTGCGGTATGAGTGAATAGAGTTATCTAAGTCCTCAGCTTCTATTGTGCGAATTGCCTGTGACAGGCTTGTGCCCATTTTGTGTCTATTTCAAGGCAAAAAATACGAAAAAATATCAAAACTAACGAAACTAAACGAAAAGAAAAAATTTTGTGCTTTCAATCACTTAGCTCGCAATTGCTTGATATTGAACAAGTTAAAAAAACAGCGGGGCACGAATCCCTGCTTCCCAGCCACACTGTCAAAGAGGTTTTTCAGGGGGGATAATGGCAAAATTTCTTTTCTGTTGATTGGCTCGTCGTTATGCAAATGCAGGCGATTTTAAACAATTTTCATCACAAAACGTTGCGCTAGAAAAGGTGATTCGGGTAATTTCTTTTACAGAGGAAGAGGTTTATATTTATTTATATTTGGGCTTCGATGACATCAATATCCATATCACGTTGAGATATGCTCATCCGCTTCCTGAGATGAAAAGAAAGCGGTGGAGATTTTGGCTTCTTTGTTATCTGGGCAACAAATCCAGGAAGAAGCTATTGCCATTAATATAGAAGCGCCAGTCAGAGTCCATGATGGGAACAAATTTATCGAGAATCTAGCTATAGGAGATTTTGAAATCCATGAGGATGGAGTGCTTCAGGATATTGAGGCTATGACTTGAGGTTTGATGTGCTGGCGCCATTCGATGACAGAATAGAAGTCGACTTTAGTTGTTTTCGCTCAATCTCCAATCCATCCTTCGCCGTCGGTTCGCAGAATGAACGCGTCGTAAGAGCGGCCATTAACGAGTTGGATCAGACCAGCAACGAGGTAACCTCCATCCTCGAGTTCGGCCAGAGCCATGCCGCCATAAACGGTATGCTGTTCAAGCAGGGATCGCCTCCACTGAACATTGCCATCTTCGTCGACGCGGCTGAGCAGGATACCGTTCGCAATTGCACCTATCAGATAGGTTCCGTCGCTGAGGCGAATCATGGAATTGGCATAATCATCGAAGGTCGAATCACCGAAGGATGTTTCCCATTCCAGTTCACCGGTCGATGTGCAATGGGCAAGCCATGTATCTGCCTGCCGGGGTGAACTGCTCATCGAGAAACCGGCCAGCAGGAATCCACCATCCTCAACCTGAGCGACCTGGGAAGGGTACTGCCAACCAGCGAGTTCGTAGCGATGCGCCCACTTGATGCTACCGTCGGCTTCAAGTTCTATCAGCTTGCCATCCTCCTCGATACTCGCTGCGAGAACGAGATCGCCATCAGGAGTTTCGAGAGCATCCAGTACGAGTTCTTCCCCTGGGTGTTCGACCGTGTACTCCCAGATGATATCGCCTTCCTGTGACACACAAATGGCATATTCATCCCTGCCTCCTCCGATGGATTCAGTAAATCCGTAGAGCAGCAGTTTCCCGTTCGACAGGTTGAGCATCCCGAACGGCCACTCCCTTCGCGCTCTGCCGTATGTCTTGAACCAGTCCTCGCTGCCATCCCCAGCGATCTTGAGTAGAAAAAAGTCTCGGTCGCCAGCGCCGTACGAATCCGTTTCGCCAAAGATGTAGTAGCCTCCATCCTTGGCTAGCCCGACCGACATTGCTTGCTCGTATCCGTCTCCACCCCAGGTTCGTTCCCAAATCACATCGCCATCGAGGGTCAATTTCATAAAGAGGGCATCTCCCGAATACGGCGGCATGTGCAAATGGTTCGTCGCGCCGACCGCAAGGATATTTCTATCTTGCGTGAGAACAATATTGAAGAATGCGCCATAGTTAGGGCCCTCAAAGGTTCTCAACCATGTGTTTGGACTATCGGTAGCTGTATCAGAAGGTTGCTGCGTATTAGACAGATCCTGTTTTCTGCATGACATGCAAGCGGAGAACAGGACAAAAAAGACAAATGGGATATAGTGCCATTTCTTGATCACGACTGCCTCCCTTATTGTAGATTCATTCGGTTCATGCCACCCAACATGATATTGTGCGAACCCTCTTCGTAAAATTATACCTATTAAAAGATATCTAATTCAACATTAACAAATTATTAAACTATGCTCGGATCGCTTAATAATCGACGTTGAACTGGATATTGAATTTAAGAGTCCCGTTTAATTCCATTTAGACATACGGTTCAACATTGCGCAATTATGCAACATCCCGCTCCTTTAAACACTCCGGGCAGCTACAGCAGGCCCGATCAACAGCTTGAGGTATGAATAATTCCGCAACCACTTACATAAACCTTTTTTTCACTTTCGTCGTTATAGACAATGAATAATTCGATTTAAGGAATCTACAGTAAAGAAAAGAGCTCTTCTAATAATTATGATTATAGCATTGGGATTTCAGCAGTTGGTGTCCAGAAACAACTCTCAAACCGTACTTCCAAAACCGACTGGGCTTTACTGGGCCATGGAACCAACCCATTCTTTTCTGAACGCTAAACCAGCCAAAGCCAACACCCTTTTCCCGGTCATTCTCTATTCTGCCTCCGGTGTCATGAATGCCAACACGCTCTTATCCGAAGAGCTGGCCAGCCATGGGTATGTCCTATTCAGCATTGGTCATTCTTACTGGTGTGAGTTTTACTTCGATTCCGAAGGAAAAACCACTCCCCTGAATAAGAACAATGAATATTACAAGCAATTATGGAAAGAGGAAGGTTACTGTTCAAATCCCGGAATGAAAAAACCGCAAAGTGATTCATTGATAATATTAAGTGGATCATAAAGGATCGGATATAAAAACAAGGAGGAAAACACAGATGCAGACAGCAACAAAAGGACTTCTGATAGCAACTATAGTAACTAGTTTAGTACTTCAGGGTTGTCAGAAGCAGGAACAAAGTGATCGTCCCCCTACTCAACCCAGGAATAGGCTGGAATTTACTGAGATTATGGGGTCTGAATTTCAAGGCACCGCACCTCTCGACAACCGCTTCTTCATGCCGATGGGAAAATGGGAAGAAGCCAGACAGAAGTTTGAAGGCACCTTGGTTGTCCCTGAGTTCATCATGCAAACCACCTATGAGGAGACAGATTCTGCAAATCCATGGGACTACTTCCCTGGTTTTACCCTGGACTTTTTCACACATGGAAAGTACCTCGTACCGGTATCGAGAGGAACCATACATAAATTCAGCAACCGAAGCTACTGGTGTATCATCATTTCCCCGGGAACTGTCTGGTTCGAACCTGATGACAGCGGTATGTCGCGTGCGTCATTCCCATTTACCTTGATAAACGAAAGCTTCAACGTAGCCCACAATGGCGTGGCCACATTCGTCTATGATGAAACACAGGTGTCATCTCTATTCTTTCAGGCAACACAGGAGACGGATCCGATATCCCCAGGCGACTTCTGGGGTGTCACAACCATGGAGTACAAACCGCATTCAATCGAGAATAAAAAGCTCCTTACTGCCCAATTTACCGAAGAAGAACGGAACCAGATTGCTATACTTCCTTTTTCAGCCCTGGGCAAAAATGTGGATACAGCGCTGCTGGAAACATTCAATGGCGGGATCGAAAACGAGGAGATCAGTGCAACAGGTCTGATCTGGAACGACACGTTGTACCTTCAACCGTGTACGACCCGTCACGGCGATTATCCTTACCCCCGTTATATGCGCCATGGAGCATACTCGTTGACCAAAGCCATGGGTGCATTGACCGCTCTCCTGCGGCTGGCCGAGAATTATGGCGAGGACGTTTTCGATCTCAAGGTCGCGGATTATGTCACGATCGAGGCGGCTCACGACGGTTGGAAATCCGTCACTTTCGCCGATGCGTTGAACATGGGCACAGGCGTCGGCGATCATGTGCCAGAGCGGGTAGAGCCCAATGTCATGCAAGGCGATGAAGAACAGCCCAAGTTTTTCAGTTTTATGCGAGCGAGGAGCAGGCAGGAAAAAATGGATATCGCCTTTTCTTATGGTGATTATCCATGGGGGCCGGGGGAGGTCGCTCGCTATAACTCAATCAATACGTTCATTCTATCGGCGGCCATGGACGCGTTCCTGAAGAGCAAAGAGGGTCCGGATGCCGACATCTGGGAGATGGTGCAAACAGAGGTCTTCAGCCCGATAGGCATTTTCCATGCGCCCATCATGCGGACCATCGAACCGGATGGGAGCAAGGGTTTGCCCATATTCGGATACGGTTTGTATCCCAACGTCGACGATGTGGCAAAGCTATCGATCCTGCTGCAAAACGGCGGCTGGCATCAGGGGCAACAGCTTCTCCATTCCGGACAACTGGCCGAAGCCCTGTATCGTACCGATATTATTGGATTACCCACGGGGGAGATGAGTGAATACGGAGAAATCACCTATCACCTGTCTTTCAATGGCCTGCCCTATCGCTTTAAAGACGGCCGGATCCGCTGGATTTCTGTCAGTACGGGTTTTGGGGGCAATCACTGGGTCCTTCTTCCGAACGGTGTCACGACTTTTAGGTTTTGCGACGCTAACAAATATGGCGTTGGTTCTATGGTTGATGTTGCAGAGGCTGTAAGTCCTTTCCAATAATTAGGTATTTTCGAATGATCCGGATATCTCGGATCTTGTCAATGTACAATGCAAAGATCCTCTGTGTATACAGAAAGAAGATCTTCAGACAGGCTTGTGCCCATTTTGTGTCCATTTCAGGGCAAAAAATACGAAAAAATCGCAAAACAAACGAAACAATACAAAAAGATAAAATTTCGTGTTTTCTATCACTTGGCGCGCAATTGCTTGATATTGAACAAGTTAGAAAAACAAGGGGCTAAGAATCCCTGCTTCCCAGCCACTCCTATAATTTATTTAATATCAGTAATTTAAAAAGATATTGATTTACGCAACTAAATTTCTCTTTTGACTGAATAGATCGTTCATCTTTTATATCGCGTAATCCGTCCTATCTTCATTCCAAAGTGTAAACTGGAAGGCATTTTCAGCCTTCTTGAAACGATTTTATTGAAATGAAAAATAAATAACCTGAATAATTCATGAATAATACAGGATAAATCCTCAGGGCAATGGATGAAGATCTGTGAGCAAATTCAATATGGATATCGCTCGGACTTTTTTATGCATGCGAAAGCTTTCCTCTCCGGCATGAATAATATCCAAACACTGAAGACCTAAATCTTGAAGGGCCATCCGCATGGAGGGAGTGATCTTCGGTGAACTTGTTCGCTTGATCTCAAAGCCCAAACGCTTTCGTCCTCTTACAATGAGCAGATCAAGTTCAGCTCCACTATGTGTGGCCCAAAAAAAACACTCTTCTTTTGAGGCCTCCAATCGACTGATAACTTGTTCTAATACAAAACCTTCCCACGATGCCCCAATTTTTGGATGTCCTTCCAAATCTTTTTGGGACTTTAAATTGAGAAGAGTATGAAGGATGCCGCTGTCTTTCAAATAAACTTTAGGTGCCTTGACTTGCCTTTTTTTTATGTTTTCATACCACGGTGGAAACTGGCGGACCACAAGTGCTGAAGATAAAAGGTCGAGATAATTCCGGACCGTCGTGTCAGCAACGCCAAAAGACCGCGCAAACTCCGAAGCGTTCCATGTTTGACCATGGTAATGAGCCAGCATTGTCCAGAAGCGATGCAGAGTAGTTGATCGAATAGTGATTCCCAATTGAGGCAAATCCCTTTCCAGAAAAGTACGTATGAATCCTCTCCTCCAGTTAAAACTATCATCATGAGAACGGGCCAAATAGGACCTTGGAAATCCTCCTCTGAGCCAGAGCCTCTTGTGATTGGAAATTCCGATTTCATCCAATGAAAATCCGCTCAATTCATGATAAAAAATACGCCCTGCGAGAGACTCAGCACTTTGACGAAGCAGTTCTGGTGAGGCACTCCCAAGGATTAGGAATCTCGCAGGTCGTCGAGGACGGTCGGATAAAACCCGGAGAACAGGAAAAAGATCCGGATAACGTTGAATTTCATCTATGACGACGAGCCCCTTAAGTTCTTTCAGCACAAGCATAGGATCGGAGAGTCGGGAAAAATCCTCCGGATTTTCCAGATCATAATATGTATATGATCCTTTTTTCTTACTGAAAATCATACGCGCCAGAGTCGTCTTCCCCACCTGACGGGCTCCCACTATGCCTACAATGGGGTGTGTCCGGAGCAATTCATGTATGATCTGAAGCTCTTTTTCCCGCCTTATCATAAAAAAAATATAACTTGAAAATTCGGTGATGTCAACAGAATTTTCAATGTTAATCAAAAAGCTCTTTGCAGTAAAATGATTTGCGGGAAGTGGACTTTAAGCCAGCACTGTTCGGTTTTGCATCATTCATAACTGAACGGGGGATCAAAGAAATCAGAATCAGAAAAGTATTCGGAGCTTTTGAATCGAATATGCTCAAACTTCTTTAAAACAGATTTCTTAAATGGATTATACTTTCAAATATAATCGCTTGGCCAATCGCTTATTATGCCTTGCACAAATGGCTTCAAAATTTTGCCGACCGGAATATGCACTTCTGGCCGTTTATGTTATCTGCTGCACTTGTTCTGATCCTGGCTCTTTTACGATAAGCTTTCAGACTATCAAAGCGGCTATCACCAATTCCATTGACTCTCTCCGGCACGAATAAAATTACTCCAAGACTTAATTTATCCTATTTGTAAATTGGCTCTTTTCATCGCCTCTGTGAAGGGCCTAAGACAGGCTTGTGTCCATTATGTGACCATCCGAGAGCAAAAAATACGAAAAAATATCAAAACAAACGAAAGAATACGAAAAGATAAAATTTAGTGTTTTCAATCACTTAGCGCGTAATTGCTTGATATGAAACAAGTTAGAAAAACCAAGGGGTAAGAATCCCTGCTTCCCAGCCACTCTCCTAAATCATTTATTATCTATTACTTACACGATAATTAATACGTTTGTGACCAAATCTCTACATAAAACTGAAAATCCTCAGAAGAAATCAGCCACTGGTTGTCAAAAAACACCTCCCATCGTCAACATATGATGACATCCTTTTCTGCCGCCTCCTCATGATGTCCAGCAGGAGCTCCTGATGGCAGCCTATGAGATGCAGAAGTCGTTGACCTTGATGATTTGGATATGGTAATCTTGTTTCAGTATGAACGCGGGTGGATATTGAGGAAAATCTTATTTTACAATGAGTTTAAAAATAGACCTATCTGAAGATAAAATCAAAGAATTCTGCCAACGCAATCGAATTCGCAGGCTCTCTTTATTTGGTTCTGTTCTTCGTGAAGATTTCGGGCCGGAAAGCGATATCGATGTGCTTGTAGAGTTCGAATCCGGAACTAGTGTGGGATTAATTACCCTAGCCGGTATGGAAATTGAGCTAGGTCAAATGCTTGGATACAAAGTAGAGATTCACACTGTAAAGGGATTAAATCCCCATTTCCGGGATGAAGTTCTGGACCAAGCTGAGGTTCAGTATGAGCAAGTATGATGAGCAGATTTGTCTAAGGGATATGCTCGATCATGCCGGCGAAGCTGTTGAATTGCTTGGTGATTCTAGCAAAGAAGATTTGGGTAACAATAGAATGATGCAACTGGCACTAACCAGATTGTTGGAAATTATCGGCGAGGCTGCCAATCGGGTATCGATAAACACAAAACAAAAAAATGCAGATATTCCCTGGAGTCAAATCATTGGAATGAGAAACCGGCTTATTCATGGATATGATATAATCGATTATGATTTACTTTGGGATACGATTAATTTCGATTTGCCGCCTTTAATTCAATCCCTTGAAAAGATCACAAAGGATTAGTTTTTATCAGGAGTCCCTGCTTCCCAGCCGCAATCTCCATCGGTTCGTGGGATCGGCCGTGGCTCTGAAAGAATGTGTCATGCTGATGGTTCCGATGAGGTTCGGATGTTCGAGTTTTCATGGGGCGGTCGAGCCGTGGGGACATTGAGATGGCTGCTCAAACTGTGATAGTTTCAATCCGGCGGATCATCCGCATGTTAACCCCGATGGTCAGGAAGTTCGATGGGTTTCGTTTCATCGGCGATGCTGGACGGACTTCCGTGATTGCATTGGTGAATATATCTCAAGGAGGAACTGGACAGAGATGCGAATAAGAATCATTTCCCTCATTTTATTCATAGCATTCAACGGTTTGGCTTTTTCTGGCAAGACTATCGAATCAAAACACTGCACGGGCGTCTACGTAGGTAAAAACCTCACCGCAGACGGCAGCGTCCTGCTCGGTCAACTCGGAGACGAGAGTTCCAGCCACTGGATCGAGGTAATCCCTCATCGGTCCTGGGAGGCAGGCGCTGTTCTTTCCATAGGTGTCACCGCCGAAGCCAGCTATCCGGGGGTTATGACAGAGATCCCACAACTCGCTGAGACCAATAAATACCTTACGGTGCGCTACTCCGAATACGAAGGATTCCCTGCTCCCTTGGAGAATGGGGGTCTGAATGAATTCGGTGTGAGCGTGGTGGATGTGTGGTCTCCTTCCCGAAGTGAACTCCGAGCGATGACGCCGAAGCCACAGAAAGGGCTCAGCTACAGCGATGAAGCCCGTGTGATGATGGAGCGCGCCAGGACTGCCCGGGAAGCTGTAGAGATTACAGGCCGGCTGATCGATCAATATGGTCACGCAACCTTTGGAGGCAATGTCCATCTGGTCGCCGATGCCGAGGAAGGATGGATTATCGAGGAGTTCGCGGGCGGCCAGGGCCTGTGGGCCGCCAAACGTCTGGGTCCCGACGACCTCCTCGTCATTCGTCCAGGTCATATCGGAGAATTCCCGCTCAACTACCAGGACGATCCGGATTACATGGGCTCGGACAACCTGATCTCATTTGCTCTGGAGCAGGGATGTTATGACCCGGAATCAGGACGACCTTTCAACATTTCTGAGACATACGAAAGTGATTTTGACGAGATGAAAGCCGGCCATCAGCGGCGTGTAAGCGCAGTCATTCAGGCAGAACAGACGCTCCGGGCTAAGGCACCGAACATCACTCTCCGAGACGTTATGGAAATTCTCAGGAATCAGCAATTTCTGAACCGAGCAACAAAATATGGACAGGTCGCTCAGCTCAGGAGCGGCATGCCGAATGAGCTGTCAGCACTGTGGATTGCCATCGGTCCTCCAGGAGCGAGTGTGTATATCCCTTACTATCTAGGCATATCCAGTGTCCCCCTGGAATACGGGGAACACCGCTATCTCACGAAAGGCGAAGCGTTGAAAATGGAACTGGCTAAAGAACGCCAGGGCCAAGAAACGACGGCCTATGCCTACCGGTTATTCGACAGACTCTTCATGTTATCCGATGAGCAATATGATGAATATCACCCAGAGGTCATCGCTGCGTTTCGCGCCTTTGAGGACCAGCTCATTTCAAGGCAGGAAGATATCGAATCCATCGCTTTACAGCTTCTTCAGGCAGGAAAGTCCGATCTGGCCTGGCGATTCCTGACTTACTACTGTCAGACCGAAGCCCTCAAAGCATTGCGCTTGGCACGCACATTGGCCGACAGCATCGAAATGAGAACACGGCTTCGCTTCGGAATCCGATCGCTTCCTTCGATTCGAGAAGAGCCTCCGGAGTAAACCGGGGCGGTCAGCTGCTGTATGATCGTAAGGACAAGATCCGGGTATGTGCATCGGTAAATGAACACCCGTTCTGGGAATCAAAAGCACAAACGCCTTCAGGAATGAGTTTTCTTTTACAAAAGACTGATAAAAAAGTACAATACTCGAATAATTAGATGTTTAGCCGAAACGAGATTGAACAAAAAGGAGCAAGATATGGACACTCTGGAAGAAATTATTTCCGCCATTGAAAAGGGTGACTCTGAGTCAGTTCATGAGTTATCAGAAAAAGCGCTCGCGGAGGACATACCAGCAGCGGACATTTTGAATAAGGCTTTTATAGAGGGGATGAATAGGGTTGGCGAAAAGTTCAAAAATTGTGAAATTTTCATTCCAGAAGTACTGATTTCGGCCAAAGCTATGAAGGCGGGAATGGATATTATAAAACCAGTATTGGCTGAGGGAGATGTCAAATCTCGCGGGAAAATAATCATTGGAACCGTAAAAGGGGATTTGCATGATATTGGCAAAAATATCGTCGGCATGCTGTTGGAAGGCGCAGGTTTTGAGGTAATCAATCTGGGAACAGATGTTTCCAAGGAAGAATTTGTCGAGTCCGCCGAGAAAGAAAAGGCCGATATCATAGGCCTCTCTGCCCTCTTAACCACGACCATGTTGTACATGAGAGAGGTTGTCGATAGTGTCAAAAAGGGCGGTCTTGATCGAAACGTTAAGGTGATAATCGGGGGAGCTCCCATATCACAATCCTATGCGGATGAAATCAAGGCCGACGGTTATGCTTCGGATGCCACCTCTGCGGTGGACCTTGTGAAAAATCTTCTCAAAATCGACCACTGAGGTCGGTGGAATTGGATTCAGCGAATCCAAAATCCCATTTGGCAAAAAAAGAGCAGGAGCATGCCAGTACTCGATTCGATTCCGCTTCAGTTGAAGCTTGACGATCTCAAAGAGGGATTTCGATTCGATCCAGAGAATTCCTCCCTCGATTTTCATGAATTATTGGAGACTGCGCGATCATTAATTTCCCCAAAATTGTTATACAAAGTGGTATACATAAGTCATAGGGATAAAGACCGGGTTGAAATTGAAAACGTGACCTTTTCCAGCCGCGTATTGAGCATCAATCTCCAAAAGATCGAAAAAGTCTTTCCCTATGTTATCACTATAGGCCGGGCTCTAGAAAGCCGAGCCAGCTCATTCAGTGATCTTCTCGAGCAGTATTATCTTGAGAACATAGGAGATGTGGCTCTGCGGTCATTGAAAAAATATTTAGAGGATCATATCCAGGAAAAATATGGGATAAAAACGCTTTCCAGCATGAGTCCTGGCTCTTTAAAGGATTGGCCGATCACTGAACAAAAGCCTTTATTTGCCTTATTTGGAAGTGAAATAGATTCAGTTGGGATCCGGTTGACAGAAAATATGCTGATGATTCCAAGAAAATCCATATCTGGCATTTTGTTTCCCACAGAGGTGACTTTTTCTTCCTGTAAATTGTGTCCCCGAAAAAACTGTCCGGCGAGAAAAGCCGCAACCGATGACACTCTTATGCGAAGATATGGATTGACCGATGAAAAACACGAATAGGCTGTTTCCCCTCCATATCTCGATTCCCGTATTGAATTGGGCTATGAAGTCTTATATGCATTGGGTGAAGGTCAGAGTGAGATGTTGGGATCAGCGGCCGCGGATTATTGACAAGTTTCAAATGGCAATTATACAATGTCTGATGATTTTCACAGAGTGCACATCCAAGAAATTTACAGCGAGTAGTGAAGGACCTATCCGCAGCAACCAGTGACATCCAGTAAAACATAATCATCGATGGAACTTCAGACCAAGGAAGAAAAACGAATCTACACCAAACCGACATTTCTGATCTCCTTGATTGTCATGTCCGTTTTTGTTTTATATGGAGTCCTAGCAACGGAGAGTTTTGGAGAGGGAGTTCGCGCGACATTCAATTTCATGGTTCAAAACCTAGGCTGGGCCTTTATTATCAGCGTAGGCATTTTTGTATTTTCGATTGTCTTTTTGCTGCTCAGTCCCCTTGGGGCTATCAAGTTGGGTAAGGATGACGAGAGGCCGGCATATTCCAATCTTACCTGATTTGCCATGTTGTTTAGTTCTGGCATGGGAATCGGACTGCTCTTTTGGGGAGTGTCTGAGCCTATTTGGCACTACATGTGGCCGCCTTATGGAGAGGCCTACACTTCGGAAGCGGCTCACGTGGCAATGCGGTACGCTTTCTTCCACTGGGGTTTTCATCCCTGGGCGATCTATGCAGTGGTTGCAGGATCCCTAGCTTATTTTTCTTATCGGAAGAAGCTGCCTATGCTGTTGAGCTCAACCCTCGAGCCGATTCTGGGATCTAAAAATATTCACGGGGGTTGGGGCATCCTGATCAACGTCTTTGGGGTGTTCGCCACCCTGTTTGGCCTGGCAACCTCACTCGGTCTGGGTGCAATGCAGATCGGATCTGGATTGGAAAGCTTATAGGGAATACCTAGCTCCGCGGGGGTATGGGTGGTCATCGTGTTGATCATCACTGCGGTTGCGGTCTTTTCCACGGTGACAGGGATCGACAGGGGCATCAAGTATCTCAGTCAGTTCAATATCGTTATCGCCGCCTTATTGATGTTACTGGTGTTCATCATCGGACCAACCCTGTTTATCCTGAAGGTATTCACTCATTCTACGGGAGATTATTTGCAGAACATCATCCAGATGTCATTCCACATGGACCCGGCCAAAGGCGGCTCCGAAGGATGGACTGGTTCCTGGACAATCTTTTTATGGGCTTGGTGGATCGCCTGGGCGCCTTTTGTGGGTACGTTCATCGCCCGCATCTCCCGGGGGAGGACAATCCGCAACTTCGTGGTCGGCGTTCTGCTGGTTCCGACTGGGGTCAGCTTGGTATGGTTCAGCATTTTCGGCGGCTCGGCCATCTTCAGGGAACATTTCGGCGCTGGGGGGATCGCCGATGCCGTATCAAAGGATTCGGCAGCCGGATTCTTCGCTTTTTTGAGCACCTTACCGGTTTCGAATGTGCTGATCGCTGTGGCCATGGTATGTGTCGCTGTATTCTTCATTACCTCTTTGAACTCGGGCACTTATGTCAACAGTATGCTCACTTCGCTGGGCAATCCCAATCCCCCCATTCCAATGCGCCTGATATGGGGGCTTCTGGAAGGGGCCATCGCTGCGGTGCTGCTTTTCTCCGGGGGGCTGGAAGCTCTGCAGACGGCTTCTGTGGTCGGCGGTTTTCCTTTTATGCTCATCATGTTATTGATGCTCTATTGCCTGTTCAAAGCCCTTCGCGCACAGATCAGAAGAAAGACATCGTCTGTGGAAAGGGAAGAGGGGGAGAGAGGTGATGAAAAGTCAATTGTCTAGACTAAAAGATGGAGAGGAGAGGTACGATGAAGCATTCCAGAGCCCGATACACAATCAATCAAACGGTTCAATACCGCCTTCTATCTGAAGGTCAGAGAGCACAGGTCTATTCTGCCGCTCTGGAAATATTGGAAAGGACCGGCGCTAAAATCCACAGCAAAAAAGCGAGGGATGTCCTTAAGAAAGGGGGATGCTGGATCGACGGGAATGTGGTGCGTTTTCCTGTTGGCCTGAGCGAGTGGGCGGTCCAGACAGCACCGTCCAAAATCCTGCTTTATGATAGAAACGGAAATAGAAAGATGAACCTGACAGATCATAACAGTTACTATGGTCCAGGGCCCTCCAATACCTATCATATCGATCCCTTCACCGAAGAGCTGAGGAAGCCGAATATAAGCGATACAGAGAATGTGAGCAAAATATGCGAAGCACTCCCCAACATCGATTTTGTGCAGGACCTGGGGACTCCTGATGATGTCACCACTTCCCTGGCGGATGTATATGCCTTCAGAGCTCTGGTGAACAATACCACCAAGCCGATCATACACTGGGGATTTGGAGTGGACCAATATGGCGATATCGTTGATATGGCCTCGGTGGTAGCCGGCAGTCTAGAAAGCCTGCAGAAACGGCCTTTCCTGGCACTCTATTCTGAGCCTAGCTCCCCTTTGCAGCACAGCGCAGAAGCCATCGATAAGGCCATTTTTGCTGCTGAGAAACGTATTCCTGTAGTCTATACACCCTGCATAATTTCAGGGGCGACGGCTCCCGCTACCCTGGCCGGAACTCTGGCTCTGGGAGTGGCCGAATGCATGGTGGGGATTGTGGTGACCCAACTGGTGCGCGAGGGTTCCCCTATTATCATGGGAGGCGTGTTTGGAATTATGGACATGCTCACCACAGTCTTCAGCTATGGGAGTCCAGAATTTAACTTGATGCAGGCTGCAATTGCCGAAGTGGCCCATACAATGAAAATGCCGGTCTTCGGAACAGCCGGATGCACGGATTCCCACACCCTGGATGCTCAGGCAGCGGCCGAGGCAGCCATGAGCATCCTCACGGCTGCAGAAGCAGGTGCCAATTTGATCCATGACTGTGGTTACACCGGATTCGGTTCAGCGGGATCGTTGTATCAATTGGTGATGGCCGATGAAATTATCGGTATGGTGCGGCGAATCATGCGTGGGATGGAAGTCACTGACGAGACCCTGGCTCTTGACGATATCGAACGCGCCGGTCCCTCAGGAGAATTCATCACTTCGGAGCACACATACAAAAACTTCAAAAAGGAAAGCTGGTTTCCTACCTTGATGAACCGTATGCGATATTCGGAATGGAAATCTGTAGCTGAAGGAAAAAGCATGGGGGATTTTATCAAAGAAAAGACCAGAAGACTTCTGGAAAAGGCTGAAACGCCGGCTCTCTCCAAGGAGGTGCAGAAACAGATGGAGGCAATCATTATGAAGGCTGAGAATCGGGAGAGGAAGAGAACCTCCGCAAATCGAAATTCCGAAGGATAAAAGGAGATTATTTCCATGAGAAGCAATTACCGTGTAAACGCGTCGTGCCAGCTGCAGGTGCTCTCGGATGAGCAGTGCAGACGGCTGCTGGCCGCGGCGATCGAAGTGCTGGAGCGAACTGGCGTGGTGTATCATGATGAGGAATCTTTGGACATTATGAAAAGAGCAGGATGTTGGATGGATGGGGCGCGGGTGCGCATTCCCGGAAAACTCGTGGAGAGAGCTCTCCATTCCGCTCCGAGAAAAGTGACTCTAAGCAACAGCCGGAACGGAGCCAGGGTCATGGAACTCGAGGGAAACAATTCCTACTTCGGAACGGGGTCCGACACTCCGTTTTTTATCGATCCTTACACTGGAAATCGGGTGAAGTCCAGCAAGGAAACCGTCGGTATGGCTGCCAGAGCGGTCGACGCCCTGGCACATATGGATTTTGTGATGTCCATGGGCATTGTTCAAGAAGTGCCTCCCCTGGTCTACGATCGGCACCAGTTCGAGGCCATGGTGTTGAACACCTCCAAGCCGATCGTTATTACAGCTATGGACATCAATGGGTACAGTGACATCATCGAAATGTGCGAGGCGATCGCTGGCGGCGAGGAAGAGCTTCGCCGAAATCCCTTTATGACCTTGTACGCAGAACCGATCTCACCGCTGGTCCACTCCCGGGAGGCAGCACAAAAGCTGGTCCTCGCCGGGAAGAAACAGCTTCCCGTGGTGTACACGCCGTGTATCATGGCCGGAAGCACAGTTCCAGCGACTCTAGCTGGAGCCATGGCCACCGGGCTTGCCGAAAACTTGAGTGGACTGGTCCTCAACCAGCAGACTCATGAGGGAAGTCCCTTCATCATGGGGGGTGTTTTCAGCATCATGGACATGCGGACTACCATTTTTTCCTACGGCGCTCCCGAGTTCGATCTCATGATGGCTGCCTTGGCGGATATGTCCAACTATCTGGATATTCCCATGTTTGGCACTGCCGGATGCACGGATGCCAAGATTGTGGACGAGCAGGCGGCCATAGAGTCCGCGTTCTCTATGGTCATGTCAGCCCAGTCAGGAGCAAATCTCATCCACGATATTGGCTACATCGAGCACGGAAATACGGCATCCCTGGAAAGCATCGTTATCTGCGACGATTTGGTGGGATATGCCAGGAAGATCACCGGGGGAATCGAGGTCAGCGAGGAAACGCTGGCTCTGGATGTAGTGGATGCGGTCGGGCCTGGGGGCAATTATTTGATGGAAGATCACACCCTCAAGTATTTCAAGAAGGAAACCTGGTATCCCGCACTTTTTGAGAGGAAAATCTACGAAAAATGGAAAGCAGAGGGTCAAAAAACACTCGACCAGCGAGCGAATGCCCGGGTCATCGACATCTTGAAGAGCCATCAGCCGGAACCGCTGCCTAAAAATGTCTGCAGCAGGATTAGAAAGATTATCGAGCGGGCTGAGCAGAAGACACCGAGGACGTGAGTACGTGGCGAGATATTCCGGTTTATCGCCTTGCTTTCAAAGGACTTTGCCCAGAATGTTGCCGCGTCAACCCAGCCCTGATTCGGTCGCCTTATGATTGGAAAAATTGATGATGGTCGACGCGGTTATGAGTTCATGTTGTTCTTTTCCGGCGACAAAGGAGGAAGCGATTGTACGATAGAATGTGGGAACTCTCTAAAACCCAGGTGAATAAAATCCATTCGGCCTCCATGGGAATACTCGCGAACACAGGAGTGCGGTTCAACAACCACGAAGCCGTCGGGATATTCAAAAAAAACGGATTTCGCGTATCTGGCGATGTGGTTTTTTTCCAGGAACGCCACATCCAAAAGGCCCTTGAGACGGCTCCGGCATCTTTCAAACTGATCGCCCGGGATCCAGACAAAAATTTGACCATAGGTGGTGATGAGTTTGTCTTTGCATCCGGCTACGGAGCTCCATTTGTGGTATCCATGGATGGAAAGCAACGGGAAGCGGTCTTGAAGGACTACCACAATTTTTGTAAATTGGTGCAAACATCGCCGAATCTCGACCTGAACGGATTCATGATGGTGCAGCCATCCGATGTCCCCGCTCAATCGGCACACCTGGATATGATTCTATCGAACATCGTCTTGTGTGATAAGCCTTTTATGGGAAGCCCTGTTTCCAGGAAGGGAGCGGCAGACTGTATAGAAATGGCATCGATTCTATGGGGGCACAGAGAGCGTGCGTCAATTCCCGGTCACGATATCTCTGATCAACTCACATTCACCGCTTGCCTACTCAGAGGAGATGACCGCTTCCCTCATAGAGCTGGCTCGCAGCGGCCAGGCTTGCATCGTTGCCTCGCTCGTTATGGCTGGTGCTCCGGGTCCTATTACCATTGCCGGAACCCTGGCACAGCAGAACGCCGAAATTCTTGCAGGCGTGACCCTCACCCAGTTGGTTCGCCCTGGAGCCCCGGTTGTTTACGGCTCCGCTTCCGCTCCCATCGATATGCGGTCAGGAAGTCTCAGCATCGGGGTTCCTGAAGTATCTGAAATAGTTGCCTGCACGGCCCAGATAGCCAAGTTTTACGGGCTGCCGAGCCGGGGAGGCGGTGGCCTCACGGATGCGCATATTCCCGATATACACGCTGGAGTGCAGTCCGCGATGGGATTGGTAACGGCAGTCAGAGCAGGAATCAACGTCATCCTCCACGCTGCCGGCATACAAGGATCTTATATGGCCATGAGTTATGAAAAGTTCCTCATTGATGAGGAGCTTTGCGGTGCCGTCAGAAAAATGGTTTCTCCGGTGATAGTGGATTCCGATACCCTGCTGGAAGATGTGGTGGCCCGCGTCGGCATTAGAGGGGAATATCTATCGCAGCCGGAAACTCTGTATCGATGTCACAGCGAGTTTCTTCTTCCTCGGCTCATGCGGGTGAGGGAATACGGCGTTTGGAAAAATTCGGGCCGCATGCGTGCTGACCAAACAGCCGCCGAGGAATTGAAGAAACGGCTGCGCGTTTATGAAAAACCCCCCATAGACCCCAACCTGGAAGCGGAATTAGTCCGGTATGTGGAAAGACAGAAGCAGAACTGATCTAGAGCACAACCAGAAATTCCTCAACCTCTGGAAGGATGCTGAACCAGGAATAGCTGAGGTTGAGAATGAAAAAATTCTAAATTTTAGAAAATTGGCAACCTTTTTTCTCCCTCCAGCGTATTGAAATTGGAGCGTGGCAATGCTTAAAAATTATCTGAAGGTCATACTAAGAAATATCAGAAAACACAAAGGGTATTCATTTATAAACATCACAGGTCTGGCCATCGGCATGGCCTGTTGTTTGCTCATTTCTATATGGGTCCTGGATGAATTGAGCTATGACCGCTTCCACACCAATGCATCTTTGCTCTACCGCGTGGAGGAAGATCAGCAGTATTCGGGGAGAATGTTTCATGTCACTGTGACGCCCCATCCATTGGGCCCAGCCCTGATAGAAGAAATTCCGGAAATCGTGAATGCTACCCGATACGTTTGGTCTGGAGGACTCTTGTTCCGTTACGGAGAAAAGGCATTTTTTGAATATGATATAAGGGTTGTCGATCCATCCTTTTTTCAAATGTTCACCTTCCCCTTGATCAAGGGAGACAAAAATCAGGCTCTGGAATCTGCGGATTCAATCGTGATCAACGAAGATATTGCAGAGAAATATTTCGGAAAGCAAGATCCTTTAGGGAAAGTGATCACCATCAACAACACACACGAATTCACGGTGGATGGGGTTATCCAGAATGTCCCTCACAATTCAATATTGCAGTTCGAAGTTCTGGTTCCCTACGCGTTTTTGGAAAAAATGGGAAGGACCAATCTAGAATTCGGCAGCAACTCCATCGGGACATACGTACAGCTCAGCCCCAACGCCACCATGGAACAGGCAAATGCAAAGATATCCGGTTTCATCAAGGCAAAGGTTCCCGACAGCGTGACCGAACTTGTCCTGAAGCCCTTCACGAGAATTCATCTCCACTCCTATTGGGGCTATGAAAAAGAGGCTGGAGCCATCCAGTATGTCTATATGTTTTCCATAATCGCCATGTTTGTCCTATTGATTGCCTGTATCAACTTTATGAATCTCTCCACCGCCCGTTCTTCTAACCGGGCGAAAGAGGTGGGAATGAGAAAGGTTGTGGGAGCCTTAAAAAGCCATCTCATTCGTCAATTTTACGGAGAATCTGTGGTATTTGCCTTTATCGCACTTGTTTTCGCTGTCATCATCGTAACTGTCATGCTGCCTGTATTCAGCGATTTTGCCGATAAAGAACTCTCATGGAATGTAGGGGGAATAGGAACCATACTCATCGGGTTGACCGTCGTCACGTTTTTCACAGGCCTTGTTGCCGGGAGCTATCCGGCTCTCTTTCTATCGGCCTTTCAGCCGGTCAAGGTTATCCGCGGCACGACAAAATCAGGGGCAGCAAGTTCCTGGTTCAGAAAGATTCTGGTAGTGGTTCAGTTCTCGCTCTCGATCCTGCTGGTCATAGGTACTGTGGTTGTATACCAGCAGTTGACCTATATGAAAAACAAGAGGCTGGGATGGGATAAAGAGCACTTGGTATATATTCCTCTCAGAGATGATGCCAGGAAGGTTTATGACACCTTAAAAACAGAATTGGTGAAAGATTCCCATGTTTTGAATGTGACGGCCTCATCACAGCTCCCTTCCAATATAGGAAGCAATTCCAGCAATTTCGACTGGGAAGGGAAGGATCCGAATTTCACTACTCTGATCGGTAACAATTCCGTGGATTTCGATTTTATCGAGACTCTCAAGATCGAAATGAAAGAAGGAAGGAGTTTTTCCAGACAGTATTCCTCGGATGCCTCCTCGGGTTTTATCATCAACGAAGAAGTGGCCAATCTGATGGGGAGAGATTCTGTTGTGGGAGAAAGCTGTATGTTTTTCGGCCGGAAAGGAACCATTATCGGAGTCATGAGGAATTGGCATTATCAGCCTGTCCGCAACAAAATCGAGCCTCTCGCCATATACATAGAACCTGAATGGAATCGCGTCATGCTCATCCGGATTCCTTCAGAGGATATTTCCGAATCCATAAAATCCATCCAAACGATTTGGAAAAGGGTAATCCCCACTTATCCTTTCGAATACTATTTTCTGGATGAGAATTTTGACCAGATGTATAGAGCCGAGGAGTCCATCGGAACACTCTTGAAATACTTCACTGTGTTAGCTGTTTTCGTTGCCTGTCTCGGATTATTCGGATTGGCCTCTTTTACCACCGAACAGCGGACAAAAGAAATTGGAATCCGAAAGGTACTGGGTGCAAAAGTCTCCAACATTACGGTGCTGCTCTGCCGGGAGTTTTTTCTCCTCGTTTTCGTGTCCAACATCATCGCTTGGCCGGCTGCCTATTTCTTGATGAAAAATTGGCTTCAAAGCTATGCTTACCGCACCAGCCTGAGCATGTTCATTTTTATGGCAGCTATGGGAATAGCTCTACTGGTAGCTTTTCTGTCCGTGAGCTTTCAAGCCATACGTGCGGCCACAGCCAATCCTGTCAACTCCCTCCGCTACGAATAAAACAGCGGCCCTCTTTGCCTGCTCTGTAAAGCGAAATCGTAAATTTCTTCCCCAAAAATCTATGTTTATATGTCTGCTGCAGGCAGTGGTCAAGACACTCCTTCAGGTATTCGAGCCAGAAGCTTTTTTTATGCGCAATCGGATTGACTCGCCTTTTCTAAATTGATATTCTTTTTCCGACAAGCCGAGGGGAAAGATATGGCCGTAAAGTGCTCTCAAGGCGATGCGGGAAAAGAGCTGTCTTTTCTGATGAATGGAAAAAACGGCCTCTTTGTGAAAAAGTCATGAAAAGTAAAGACGTGGAGCAGAAAGTATTCAAAGTCATCAGAGAGTATAGGAATGTTCTAGACAACACTGCCAAACAATCATTCGGCATTCCCCAATCGCTGCTGCCTTACAGCAAAAAAGCGATCAAGAACGCCATCAAACTCGCTCTGGTCATGTCCGAAAGCGAGGCCCAGAAAGAACAGCTGAAGATAAGCTACATATCTCTGGCGAATTTTATCCCTGATGTGGAGGCGAAAAAAACAGCAGAAATTCCAGCCAGCCTTTTTCCTTTTTTAGAGATGGACGAGGAGAGAAAGAAAAAATTTCTGAAGGAGCGCTTTAAAAGCGGATTGTTGGGAGATTACGAACAGGCAAACAAAATCACGACAAAAATCGGTGAAGAGCAAAAAAGGCTGAGTGAAGAAATCGAGGAATTTCTCAAGAAAGACTGAGTTTAAGGAATAAAACAAGAGGCTGTATTTTTAGACTTGAGGAAACAAGGAGGAAAAGGATGAAAAGTCCGTCTCCAATCAAACAGATTATTTTCTGTTTCCAATCGGTCCTCATCTTAGCACTAGCTCTGGGCAGTCTCCATATGTGTACCCAGGTAAGTGAGGTTCTCAAAGAGGCAGAATATGGGATTCCCCGCCTAAATAATTTGACAGAAAAGAAGGCCGCGATCACTACGGATTTATCGGATGCAGTGACCGAGGTTCCCTTTCTGGATGACTTCAATCCTGAGGAGCCTGCGCCATTGACCCGCCTCGATAGGGGGCCTAATAATGGATTTATTCTCGACCGTCCAGGACTTTTTGAGCTCAGGTGTAAAAGCTATTGTCTTCATGCAGGAAGCTATGCCCCCAGAAAAGGCGACGGTTATATCTATGCACCCCTTAAAGGCCCCAGGGCAAAGATGATACAAAAAATATTGCAGAAATCCGTGGATCATCCCGAAATCCCGCAAACCAGAGTGCAAACGCTCATCTGGGCTATTCTTGCCCATGCAAAAATCAACGAAATGCCTCAGGAAATGCAGGATGCCGCAGCCGTACTCCTCTCACAAGAAGATATCAAAGATTTGAACCAGAAAGCTCTGGATGTAATCCGTGAAGAAATCAGTCAAAGAGCATGGGAGCGTCTTCCATCTCCTGCACGCCGAGCGCTCGAGGCAGAAAACAAGCTGCGGTCTTTGCTCACAACGACATCAGCATCTTATGAAGAGCTCGAACGAGCCGCTGTACTGACTGGCGTCCCAGAAAGGACAGAAGGCGGCAGAGAAATTCCAAAAGGACGTTGGTCATATCATCCGGATGGTTATTTTGTCCGCTACATCCCTTCGAATTATAGAGAGACTCTCTATCAGATATCTGTTCCCGAACCATGCAAAATTGTGCGGGACACTGAGAATCGAATTCAATCTGTCTCCGATGTTTTAGAGAGCCGCATCGAGTTTGAATATAATGATGAAATCGAGCACTTCACGATACCTGGCGACACAAAAGTCAAAGCCTATGTACTGAAATCCATCCGTTTTATAGACTACAGGGCGATCGGTCCCGAGATCATAATTGAGAGGACAGCTTCTTGGGATAACACGGGTTGGACATTGGTAGGGGAACCCGGGGGAAAGGGCCGCGATATGGAACCATCGAGTCAGTTCCCCGATCTGAACGAACGCTATCAAGGAGCGCGAGTTTTGGCAGACCAGGTTGCTGACCTTGTAAAAAAAACAAAGGGTCTAAAAAGCTCAGACTCCAGGAAAACATCTAAGAAAGACGCCTACAGAGACGTTGCTGACCTCGCCCACTTAGATGAAGGATTACATACAGCCATTGGGGGTGAACTAAGAGAGAAAGAAGCATGGATTCGCGAGCATGCCCTTTTGGTAAAAAAGGCATGGCAATACGCAGTCTGTGAGGTCATCGGCAGCAGCCGCAGTTATCCATATGCAAAAATGTCAGAACCTTTACTCGTTGCCAGTCTCACACCTGTGCTAATGGGTGGAGGTGAAGACATATGCGCCAATGTACCCAAACCTTCCGAAGATTCTCCAGAAGCGGATCCGTCAGACGGATCTGCAGTTCCCGGCAGTTCAGATATGCAGCGGCTGGCACCATCGGCTGCTGGGACCGACCCAGGAAAGCCTGATCCAGATTGTGGCAAAGTGGGAAAGATCAAGAATGAGCTTGAAACAATAAGGGATGCCTTCAAGAACAATAAGCCTTATCCTGGTGAGGATGGATACACCTATGCAAAGAGGATCGAGGGTATGTTCGGTTATGGAAAGGCTGGCGGCGCCTTTTCTCCTGCAGGAATTACTCTCGGCTGTGGCATTGATGGAGATGCTAAATATTATAAGGGTGTGCCGAGCATCATTCTTGTATCAGACTGTACTCATGAAAGGACTCATCAGGCGACATGCAGATGGGCGAGAGACCACGTGACAGGCGGCTACGGGACCTGGATGAACAACGCTGCAAACTACCGACAAAACGAAATCGATGCCTACAATACCGGAATTAAAGTGCTGGAGGATTGGATGAATAAAAACGGCTGCAGCAAGTAGTTCAGATCAAGAGCGGATCAGCAACCATGTCTCCTTTTTATACCTCTTTCTCCTCATCCAAATTCGATTCCCACGAATCCAACGCTTCAATGAGAACGAAAAAATTGGCAACCTTTTTTCTTTTTTCTGCGTATAATTAAATGATATGTTCTACAATTTAATAAGATAAAGAAGGTGAGGGACGCCCATGGAACAACTCAGCAAACGCGAGGAACACATTCTGCTGGCAGTAGGAACTCTTGGAGAAAACGCCTATCTCGTCGCCATCATTAAATTCTTATCTGAAGTCACGGACCGCAGCTTATCGATCGGGGCTGTCCATATCCCTCTGAGACGCCTCGAGAAAAAAGGCTTGATCGAATCCTTTCTCGGGGAATCGTCTGCTGTCAGAGGCGGACGCAGGAAAAAAATTTATCGGCTCACTCCTCAAGCAATGGAGTCTCTCAGAGAAAATAAAAAAGTCAACGACACTCTCTGGGCAAATTTTGCAGAATTCACCCTCAAGTGATGAAGAATGCCTAAGCCGCCAAGATTATCTCCACCGTTTTTTGGGAAAAAACTCCTACGATGGTTGCTCCCTCCCCAGGAAACAGAGGCTCTCCTGGGAGATTTCGAGGAAATATATGGAGATTTTTTTATCAGAAAGGGAAGAGTTAAGGCCTGGATGTGGTATTGGACTCAAATCCTGTTGCTCTTCCCTCCCTCTCTCAAAGATTCAATCTACTGGAGTAAAGAAATGATCAAAAACTATCTGAAAATCGCCTTAAGAAACATCAAAAAGAGCAAGATTTATTCTTTCATCAATATCCTCGGGCTCTCGGTCGGAATGGCCTGCAGCTTTTTGATTTTCCTTTACATCCAGCATGAATTGAGCTACGACAGGTTTCACCAAAAATCGGATCGCATCTACAGGATCACGACGGAATGGCAGATCGAGGGACAGCCCCAAATCCACGAAACCGCGGCTGCCCCTGTAGCCCCTGCTCTCTTGAACGACTTTCCTGAGGTCCAAGAAGCTGTCAGGCTCAGAAGAACGGGTGCCATCATCAATTACAATTCCAAGAGCTTTTTAGAATACAGGATTTATCTTGTGGATCCCTCTTTCTTCGATGTCTTCGACTTTCCTCTGATCCAGGGAAATCCTGAAACGGCCCTCAACCATCTTCACTCGATCGTACTCACAGAACGAACAGCCGAGAAATACTTCCGCAGCGAAGACCCTCTCGGAAAAATCCTCTCTTTCGGAAACAGATTCGATTTCGAGGTCACCGGAGTCGCACAAAACGTGCCGTCTAATTCTCATTTGAACTTCGACTTCCTCATTCCCTTCGAGGCCGTCAACAGCTTTTCCAATTATAACTATCTGGAGAGCTGGGGGGCCTGGAACTTTCGCACCTATCTCCTCCTACAGGAGGACTTTCCTCCCACTGAATTGGAGGAAAAATCCCGGGCATTTATCAAGAAATACAGAGGCGAAAACGCCTCCAATCCTCAGAGATTCCATCTTCAGCCGCTGACGAAAATCAACCTGGAGTCCTCTGGAAAACTCAAATACATCTATTTCTTCTCCGCGATCGCTTCTATTATCCTGATCCTTGCCTGCATAAATTTCATGAATCTTTCTATCGCACGCTCTTCCACGCGGATAAAGGAAATCGGGATGAGAAAAGTCATCGGGGCTTCCCGCCATCAACTGATCAAACAATTCTTGGGAGAATCCATCGTCCTGGCGCTTCTTGCTCTTCCTCTGGCGATCTTTTTCGTTCATATCACTCTGCCCGTATTCAACACCCTTCTCATGACCCAACTGCAATCTGTATATTTCCGGAATTTTCCTTTTCTCGGCGGCATATTGGGCATAACTCTACTGGCGAGCCTGATCTCAGGAAGCTACCCGGCTCTCTATCTTTCGGGCTTCCAGCCTGTCCGATCTCTGAGAGGAGAATTGAAATCCGGGGCCCGTGTGGCACGGTTCAGAAGCCTGCTGGTCGTGTTTCAGTTTGCCGCTTCGATCATCCTCATCATAGGCACACTGGCTGTCCATCAGCAGATGAGATTCATCCATAACAGGAATTTAGGATTCAACAAGGACTTTATCGTCAATGTGCCGCTCTATGACAATTCGTTAAGGGAAAAAACCGAATATATGAAACACGAGCTGCTGGCGAATCCGAATGTTCAGAGAGTGACAGCTTCTTCTTTCTCCCCCGGGAGCTATCCCAATCAAAGCGTTGACTGGGAAGGTCGAAAAGAAGATGAAGAGTTGATGATGGCCTGGTATTCGGTCGACCACGACTTCATAAATACATATAAGATAGAAATCATAGAAGGAAGAGACTTTTCCAGGGCCTTCCCATCGGACGTTCAATCTGCTTACATTCTGAATGAGGCTGCCGTAAAGGCATTGGGATGGGAGAATGCAGTCGGAAAACGCTTCATGGTCGAGAAAGCCGGTTTCAAAATGGGCATCGTAACCGGCGTCATGAAGGATTTTCATTTCGCTTCTCTTCACCAGGATATCAAGCCTTTGGCCCTCGTCCTGGAACCGAACGGGGGATACCAGTTGTCCCTGAAGATCGCCTCTGAAAACATGAACTCGACTCTCTCTTTCATTGAGAAAAAATTCAAGGAATTCGCTCCATCTGCACCGTTCAGGTATTCCTTCGTCGATGATGAAATTGCAGAAATGTACCTGGAAGAAGAGCGGCAGGGTAAACTCATCAACTCTTTTTCGGCAATAGCTGTATTGATCGCCTGTTTGGGACTGCTGGGTTTGGCCTCTTTCGCGATAAATCGACGGACCAAAGAAATCGGCATCCGTAAGGTGCTCGGAGCATCGGCTCCGGCCATCACGATCTTACTGGTCAAAAAATTTACAGTCCTGGTCGTTCTGGCCAATGTCATCGCCTGGCCCATCGCTTATTACGGCATACACAGATGGCTTGAGAACTTTGCCTACCGAATCGGCCTTAGCTGGTGGCTGTTCGTGCTCTCGGCTCTGCTGGCACTGATGATTGCCGTTCTCACTATTGGCTTCCGTGCCATTAGAGCCGCCCTGGCTAATCCGGCCAGCTCTCTCCGATACGAGTGACATAAATCTTGGCTTTGTCCCAAAGTGACGGGGAATAAAATTGGGACAACCTCTAAATCTTGACTATCAAGAATGAGGAGAAAGATGCGGGGGGGATTCCGCACGAAGTCGAGTTTTATTATAATGGTAAAGGAATTCCCTGATAGGATGAGTTAGAATATTCCATAAACAAAAAATGAGAATCTCCCGGTTTTCAGCCTGCCAGAATTTGGGCAATTTCAAACATCCTATCCTCTTTGCAGCCGTCGGATTCGGCGTACTGTTTTTGATTGGATGCGCTTCTCTGGGTGAAGCGGACCAGACTGAAATCTACATGAAATCCAAATCATACAGGAGCCATTCATTTGATGAAGTCTGGACTGCGGCTCTGCGGTCTGTAAACGACATCGATTTTGTAACCCGGAAGGCGGCCAAAGAGATCGGTTTCATACACGCTCTGGCAAAAGTGAATCCTTCCCCTGGCTCCTTGCCTCCCCAAATGAACGTCGTAATAAGAGAGGGAGAGAGAAGGATCGATGTAAATTTCCACATCGAGCTGCCAGGACAGAAAGACGAGACAGGGAAAAGAAGAACATATGCCAATCAATTCTTCAAGGCCTTGAAGAGGAATCTCGATTGAATAGCATTCCTGCAGGGAACGCTCATTTAAAAACTTGATAATCCTGAATGAATCAGGTAATTTGTTGACACCGTGTACAGCAATTTTAATAATTAAACAATATTCTCTGAAGGAGTGAGATGATGAAAGCCATGTACCTTCCGAAAAAATTCATAGGATGGAGTCTGTCCATTCTCATCTTGGTGATATTTTCTCTCGTTGTGGTATCCCTTCCTCCATCTGACCATACCAATCCCGATTGGAATTGGGCAGAACTTGAGCCGGGGTGTACGAGCATTATGGCGGGGCGACTGGCAACCACTGACGGATCTGTCATCACCTGTCACACCTGCGATGGCAATTACAGAACCTGGGTCAATATCGTTCCCCCTGCCCAGCACGGCGAAGGGGCGATGACCAAAATCTATACCGGAAAAATGCACACCGAGACCTCCTGGGATCTCAGGGGTATCACCGAAAAGGGAGAAATTCCCCAGGTCGAGAAAACCTACGCATTTCTCAATACCGCCTATCCCTGTATGAACGAGCACCAGCTCGCTATCGGAGAGACCACTATTGGAGGGAAGCGTGTGCTTCGAAGCGACCAAGGGATGTTCATGATCGAGGAGTTGGAGCGAATCGCATTGGAGAGATGCACGAATGCCCGGGATGCCATCCGGCTTATTGGCGATCTGGTCAAAGAATACGGATATGGTGACTGGGGAGAATGTATCACCATCGCCGATACAAAAGAGGTCTGGCATTTCGAGATTTTTGGCCCCGGACTGGGCCAGAAAGGAGCGGTGTGGGCAGCGGTACGGATTCCCGATGATCACATCGGAATCTCTGCGAACATCCCGAGGATATCTGAGCTCGATCTGGATGACCCAGATCATTATATGGCCTCTGAAAATGTGTATTCTCTGGCTCAAGAAAAGGAATGGTGGGATCCCGAAAGCGGAGAGCCTTTTAAATTCTGGAAAGCCTATAGCGGAAGAAGACCTTTTTCGATCAGAGAGTACTATGTGCTGAGCACCCTTGCTCCATCTTTGAATCTGGACATGGAAGCAGACGAACTTCCTTTCTCTGTAAAACCGGATAAGAAAGTCTCGGTACGGGATATCATGAAAATGTATCGGGAAACTTATGCCGGCACAGAATACGATATGACCCAGAACCTCATGGTCAAAGAGCGAAGAAGCAACGAGACCATCAAAAGTCCCATCATCAGCCCCTGGATGTCCTATGACATGTACACCCTTCTCAACGCCCTGAAGCCCGGAGTGGTGGAGCGCCACCGGACCATCGCCATTTCTGGATGTTCTTATTCCCACATCACCCAATGCCGGGATTGGCTGCCCGATCCTGTGGGAGGAATAAGCTGGTTCGCTTTCGATAATCCCGG
>CAYFWF010000032.1:0-58084 GCA_964346815.1 uncultured Eubacteriales bacterium
GGAGCTTTGAAAATAGCGGATCTATACGTATTCCTTCATTCGTTTTTTTTATTTCAATCAAAGAAGCGACTTCCTCGACTGTCGGAAGCCGCCAGTCGGAATATCCGGCATAACGTCGATTGTTCATATCATCTATCCATTCCTGCGCAGTGAAAAAATCCATGGTTTCTGTCGATCCTCCCTGGTGCCACATTAGCCCTGTCGCATTATCAATGACAACTTTGTCTCCGTTATTTGCGATTGGTTCAAACTGATTCTGAAAATCTCCAGAACGAGCCTGTGATTTCCCTTTAAATCCCAAGCGCTTGAATATTCCACTGATTTCATCTTCACTGATTGATTGATATTCTGATCGAAGCTGAATACCCGGAAAATCTGTAGGCTTTCGAATTTTGGTTTTTTTTGTACTTGTTGTAACAGATTTTTTTTCATATTCTTTTAATGAGTAGATTTTTTCATTTATCAATTCTCTCAACTGCTCGTCCTCTCCCGAATTTGGATTATTATCTATGTAGGAATTTAATACCCTTTCCCAGGCAATTCGTTTTCTTATGGTGGATATATCTTTGTTTTTTTCATATTCCTTTACCGTGTTGACTTCTAGCTGAAATTCTTTCAACCAGTTTGACCAGACATTACTCTCTTTTTCTTTATCGATTTTCAAAACATAGATATCGGATGTTTGTAAAGATGTATCCAGGTGTTCAAGTTTGTAACTTGATTTTTTAACAATACTAAGAATCTGTTCTTTTGACATATGGTGCGTTTGTGGTCTTGAGTCTTTATAGACCTTAGAAGGATTTGTTTCTGCTAAAACTAAAAGCATACCCGGCTTAAGGTATTTCTTGATATTTTCTAACATACTGAGCGGTTTTTCGAGATCATGAAACACATCTTTCATAATAATAATGTCGAGATTTTTTTCAGGAAAGGCCGGGTCCTCGACCTGGCCTAGAACAGTCTCAACATTTTGAACTCCTTTTTCATCGATGTAAGCCAATGATTCTCTATCAATGTCATTCGCATAGATTTTTCCGTTTTCCCCGACTCTTTTTGCCATGGGGAACGTTAAAGAACCATGGCCTGCGCCGATTTCTCCGATGAACATACCGGCTCTGACTCCCGCAATGTCCATAATCTTTTCGAGCCTACTAGATTTAGTTTGGCAGAAGGGAGTATCGACATATGTTAAAATGACGAAGACAATCAAAAAATATGCAAGAAGATAGAAAAATATTTTTTTAACATATTTCTTCATTTGAAATGTCCTCTTTTCATAAATTCAGTTTAACAACTGATAAATCCAAGGTCCGAGCTTGTTTATTTGGATAAGTATCAAAATATTGTTAATTATACACAAATAAAAGGATTTCCTTTTTTGGCTTGTACCAAATCTCCCGCAATTTTCCTCAATATCCACCCTTTGACATATTGAGATAAGATTATCATATCCAAACCGACAAGATCAACGAATCAAAAAGTGGCACAATCCAACCAAAACCTACAAAGCGATAGGTTCAAATAGACCAGGCCCTCGAATAAGCAAATAGACAGCCACAGGGGCCCTCAGTTATACTCCCCATTCTGCCTCAGCTGCTATCGGGAGTTTCTGTTGGAACATGAGGCGGAGGCGGCCGTTCGGCCTCAAAGGTCAGCTCAAGACGTCTGATGATCCTGTCAATTGTCTTTGGCTCCTCGATAAAAGAGATGATTTTCATCTGGCCGCCACATGAAGGACAGACCAATGGATCCGCCTCGTAGACCTTTTTGTCTGTATCTTTAACCTGGCAGTGAACATTGAAAGCTGTGTGGTGCCAGTGTCTTTCCGACGAGGGGAAGACCGATGAGCTTTTCGAAATAACAAAAAAATTCCCGATAAATGAAGTGTTTTCTAGATAACATTGACGGTAGATCCCTGCTATGGTAGGCAGGATGATTTACAAAATGGGCCAGGAAGCAGAAAAGAGCCAAAAAGACCCAATACGCCCGGATTGCCTTAACCATAAGTCCGACTATTTTAGTATGCGGGTAATCAGATGTTGACGATGGAAGGAATATTTTGACAACCAGCGGTTTAGGGAAAATATCTAAATTATGAACAATATGTCGCGAAATTAATTATTTCACGACATTTTAGTATTATTGGATTTATTTAAGAATGTCGCATTACAAATAAATTATACAACGTGATTAAAATTCATCTTCGTCTGGTTCCCAAAGAAAACGATCGAGGTCGATCCGGTCTTTTTCATCAAAAACAATCCCTTCCCCCTCAAGCAATATTTTTTGTTTTTCATACCCTGCACCCGGTTTAAGGGAAATTTTCCCTTTTTGATTCACAACCCTGTGCCAGGGCAACCCCTCCTTTTGCGAGCATGAGTGGAGAATCCAGACTACTCTTCGGACTGAGGAATATAGTCCAGCCAGAAAAGCGATCTGGCCATAGGTGGCCACTTTTCCCCGTGGGATGCCCTTAATCAGTCTAATGACTACAGAAGTAAAATCCATCATTACGATGTCTGCTCATTTGCAGAACTTATATTGCCATCTGCGGAATCCGACGAATCTGCGAGCGCAGCGCGCATAACCATATGAATCAATTGAGAGCGAGACTTGATATCGAGTTTCATAAAGATGTTTGATATATGCTTTTTTACAGTGAATATAGAGATGAATAGTTCGTCTTTTATTTCATCGTTTGACTTGCCCTCAAGAATAAGAACCACAATTTCTATTTCCCTTTTTGAAAGTCTATAATTTTCATAGAATCTCTCTATTTTCACTTTGGTTTCAGGTTTGTCCAATACTTGGCCTCCCCGCTCTTTAAGGAGGATTGCAAGGAAAGGGATAGGAATGACATTTAAGAGTAGCAGATTAAATGCCGATAACATTATCCACACCTGGAGAGGTAAAACCCATAGAAAAAGCAAATAAATAAAGAAGAGTGTGTACACGACGCTGAATATTCGTATGGTTCGGACTTCTGATTTGGCTCTCAGATTTTTGGTGCCCACAAAAAGCCGCAGACTGGCCATCAATGAAACGATCGACAATATGGATATAAAAATTTTGTGAACCAGAAGAAAAGGTGAGATTTCTGATGTGGAAGAGTAGATCGCTAATGCAAATCCATACGCCATCGACGCGGAGATGATTATGGAAATTATGAGATTTTTTTCGATTTTTCCGATGGTTTTATCTATGAGGCTTCTCGTTAAAACAAGATAATAAAAAGTCATCAGAGCAAAGAGGAAGAATCCAGCGATGTTGACCCCTATCACGATTATCACTTTATGGTATGTAGCCAGGGTTGAAAACACATTGGTCAGCAAATAATTCAGTGAAAGGTTCAATAGAATTGAGATGTTCAAAACGACCATATATCTCAGGAATATATTCAGGAAAAAAAAGCCATATTTTTTATGAAGCCGGTGGACATACATAATAGAAGCAATACCCACACCATAGGCAAGGATGGCAAACGAGACTGTAAGATGTTGCATTGGTTGAGTTTATCATAGTAAAAATCACCAACATCAGCAAACAAAATCAAAAGTAATACTAAAGTGGTATTTTTTGGAATACGACCCGGGCGTGATGTACGAGAACCCATATCAAACTATAATTCCCATTAAAGATAAAACTCGAGAGGTGAGACATGATGATCAAAAAAGATGTTCTTCGGAAAGCCGGGTGGCTTTTGCTCGGTCTGGTACTATTGTTTTTTTCAGGTGGAGATCAACCCGTTTGGGTGGCTGTTTGGTTAGCGCCGATATTTATTCTTCGGTTTTTTCGGGAAACAAAGGCTTTTAAGACATTCCTTATCGCCCTGCCATTTATGATCGCAGTAGAATTGATAGCGGATAAAGGAATGACCCCTTTTCTTTCATTCAAAATTCTGCTTCTCACCACAAGCGTGGGAGTCGTTTACAGCCTTTTACCTTACTTTCTTGACCGTATGTTGGCGCAGTCGATTCCCGGCGGATTACGCACATTTCTATTTCCCTCCCTGGCTGTATCGATTCCCTTTGTTCTGGGATCATACGGAGCCTGGGGTGCCAAAGCCAACGGAATGGATGACCTGGCCTTACTCCAGATTATTTCTGTGACAGGGATATCGGGGATCTCGTTTCTCATTTACTGGACTGCAGCTGTTGTGAATGAAGTATGGGACCGAAGAGGTGATAGAAAGTTTGTTAAGCATCTGTCCGTAGGATTTTTTATTGTATTGATGACAGTATACAGCTTCGGTCTTATCCGTCTGCGCAGGGATTACATACCAAAAAATTCCTTGATGGCTGCGGGCATTGCATCTGATCCATCCCTGAGAAATGAATTGATAAATGCTTTTACGATACTGGTTAGGAATGATCCTGAAACACCCGATGATATCAAAGATGTCAGATTTTCGATGAATGAACGGTTCCGTGAACTTTTGGATGATTCAGTTGCAATGGCTATTTCCGGATTTGAAATAGTAGTATGGCATGAAGGGGCGGTTGTGCTTTTCGAGGAGGATGAACAGTCAATGATAGATTTGGCTTCTTTGAAAGCACGACAAAATAAGTTCTATCTCGGTATTTCTATGGCGGTCTATCAGAACAAGAACCGTAACGATAAACCTGGTATTCAACCGCTTTTTAAGAACAAGCTTATCCTCATATCCCCCATGGGCGATGTCGAATGGGAATATGCCAAGGGCATCCTAGCTCCAGGGATGGAAACTGCGATCACAATTCCAGGAGACAGAGTAATGAAAGTGAGCAAATCGAGTGCCAAAATCACCGGGGCTATCTGCTATGAACTGGATTTCCCACAGCATGTTCGCCAGGCTGCAAAAATGAATACCGACTTGATCCTTGCTCCATCAAATGATTGGGAAGCCATAAAAAACACACATGCCAAGATGGCGCGTTTACGGGCGATTGAGACTGGGATATCATTGCTCAGACCCGCATGCGGCGGAGTCTCGGTCGCTGTCGATCCATACGGCCGCATTCTCTCACAGATGGATAGTTACAACAGTCATGGGGCGCCTCTAGTTGCCACAATACCCATCGATCCTGTTCCCACAATTTATTCTTGGCTCGGAGATTTTTTGAATTGGGTATGCGTGATTCTTTCCCTGGTCTGCATAACTCTTGGAATCATTTTTCGGTTAAAAGAGTGAATTCCGCTTTATTGACTCATGTTCGCCATCATAAGGAATTTTTCCATTGAATGCTCCAGGGGGCGGTTGTACTTTTAGATGAGCTCCATTGAACAAGATGGCGTGAAATATATACATTATGCGACATTCTGGATAGGGTTGTGCATTAAAGCACCTTTGACAGCGGGTTTTCCCCTCTGATATAAATGATTGCAGATTCAGTGGGCAGTACATAAACATAGGGATAGTCTATTTAGCGTAAAGACTTTTCAAAAGGAGGGAATTATGAATGAGCAAAGGAGTGTAAAACTGTTTTTTTTGATAACTAGCCTTGTTGCACTAGTTTTTCTTGCTTTGCCTATGCGTGCTGCTGAGGATCATCAGAATGACCTTGATGACATCATACAGAAGGCGATGGCAGAATGGCAGGTCCCGGGTTTGGCTGTGGTTTTGGTAAAGGGGAATGAAACTATTTTTATGAAGGGCTGTGGGACACGCATAGTGGGCAAGGACTTGAAGATTGATGAAAAGACCTTCCTGCAAATTGCGTCTAATTCCAAAACATTCACTGCTTATCTCTTGGGTATGCTGGTTGATGATGGCATGCTTCGTTGGGACGATCCAATTAAAAAATACATCCCAGAGCTAGATTTGGCCGATCCTTATGTGACAGAACATATTGCGATAGATGATTTGCTGTGTCATCGCTCTGGACTTACGGCATGGCCTCTTGGTGGCTTCCAAAAACGTAAGTACACAATCAAGAACTTGTTACAGGACATGAAAGGAATGAAACTTGCCCTTAGATTTCGGTCCGGTAACCTCTATTCTCAAATCGGGATGGCTATCCTTGGAGAAGTGGTTCTTCGTGCCACCAAAAAGAGTTGGGAGGAATCAATAAAACAAAGAATTTTCAAACCACTTGAGATGGAATCCAGCTATACAAGTAATTTAGACTTTGAAAACGAAGTTGGAAAACCTGAAACAGCTGCAAACATCATGCATCCCGCCATAAAAAAGAATGGAGTCCTGAAAAACGGCAGTTGGGCTGTAGTTGGCAGTGAGTCCTTATATGCTCCAGCGGGCGGCATCATTTCTAACATGGAAAATATTGCTAAATGGATATCGTTCAGGCTCAATGATGGTGTATATAAGGGAAAGCGTCTGATAAGTCTGGATACTATTAACGAAATTCGCAAACCGCGTCTTAGGTTTGCTGTTGAGAGACTTGGCATTACAAACGGTTTCATCCATCCTCGAGCGCATCTTATTGATGTCGGGTATGGGCAATGGTCTTTTGAGCATCGTGGCCATGTTGTGGTAGTGCATAATGGGGGCTGGATGAGCTCTGTTGTAGCTGTATTGCCTGATGAGGATATTGGAATCGGTATTTTTTCGAATGCCTGGTTTTATGAATATACTCCTCGGGATAGTTTAGCATTCGTTAATGCTATTGTATTGAATGTCATTGATCATTATCTAGGATATGAGTATGTTGATTGGCCTCATGAAATGCTAGAGATGGTAAAAAAGAGTAAATAAAAGGTTTCTGCTCACTTGAGATTATTTATAGAATATTACCAGAAATTTCTCTTCCTCTGGAAGGACGCTGACCCTGGCATAGCTGAGGTTGAAGATGCTAGGGAGAGGCTGGCTGGATTGAAGAATCATTGAATAAAATGTCGTTAAATTATTATTTCACGACATACTATCCGATATTCATTCTCTGTAAATCTGACACAAAGATTCATAACAACATAATTATTACAGCACAGGACACTCTGGGATAGTCCAGGAAAGCGTTGGGTTTTGACTTCAAATTTTTCCTGTGCTATAAGTCAAGTTGTTACAAACTTGGGATTTAACAGGTGATAGGCAAATCAATTTCCCATTACAAAATCATCGAGAAAATCGGAGAAGGAGGAATGGGAGTTGTGTATAAAGCCGAGGATACAAAGCTCGAGCGTACTGTAGCATTGAAGTTCCTCCCTCAAAAATATACTAAGGATGAAAACGCAAAAGAACGCTTCATTCAAGAAGCTCGGGCTGCGGCCGTCTTGGATCATCCCAATATCTGCACTGTGTACGAAATCGATGAAGTTAATGGTCAAACCTTCATCGCAATGGCATATATCAAAGGTCAAAATCTGAAGGATCACCTTAAATCCGGATTCCTCGAATTAGAAGAAGCTCTTGAAATTATTGCTCAGGTTGCTAGAGGTCTTCAGGAGGCTCACGACAACGGCATCATTCACAGGGATATAAAACCGGCAAATATCATGATCACAGAAAAAGGACAAATAAAGATTATGGATTTTGGACTGGCCAAGCTGTCCTGGGGAGTCGACCTCACCAAAACAGCTACCATCATGGGAACAGTGGCTTACATGTCTCCTGAACAGGCAAAAGGCGAAAAAACTGACCACCGTACAGACATCTGGTCGTTGGGAACAGTGCTCTATGAGATGCTGAGTGGTGAGCTACCTTTCAAAAGCTATCATGATCAAGCTGTCCTCTACTCTATTTTGAATGAAAATCCTGCTCCGATAACAAAAACCCGTAAGGATATACCGCTCGAACTGGAGCGGATAATCCAGAAATCTTTAGAGAAAAATCCAAGAAATCGTTACAGCGATATGAATGCCATGCTTGCAGATTTGAAATCTGCCGGCCGTAAATCCATTTCTACTCCCGCCGATAAGCCTTCCATTGCGGTTCTTCCCTTCGTGAATATGAGCGCTGACCCAGAGAATGAATATTTCAGTGATGGTTTATCCGAAGAGCTCATTAATGCCCTCACCAAAATCAAAGATTTGCACGTAGTCGCCAGAACCTCATCTTTTGCTTTCAAGGGCGAAAAAGTAGATATTCGGGAGGTCGGGCAGAAGTTGAATGTCAGTACTCTGTTTGAAGGAAGCGTGAGAAAAGCTGGAGATCGTGTGCGTATTACAGCCCAGTTGGTTAAAGTGGAGGATGGATATCATCTCTGGTCCGAGTGCTACGATAGGAGTATAGAAGATGTGTTTGCTATTCAGGATGAAATCACAGAAAAAATCGTGGACAATCTGAGGACAACCCTTGAGATACCAAGCCCGATTCATGAGGAACGCCGCCCCGATAACCTCGAAGCGCACGAACTGTATCTCAAAGGGCGATACTACTGGAACAGATTCTCGCCCGATTGGATAAACAAGGCCTTGAATTATTACGATCAAGCTATCGAAAAAGATCCCAATTATGCTCTCGCCTACACAGCGAAAGCAGAGGCATATGGCTTGCTCTCAACTGGACTTGATATTCTTTCAACCGATGACGCTATGCCTAAAGCGAGAGAAGCAGCACTCAAAGCGCTGGAGCTTGATCCAAATCTCGCCGAGGCGCACGTTTCATTAGGGCTTGTGGCGACATGCTATGATTGGGATCGTAAAGCAGCAAAAAAACACTTTCAAAAAGCCCTTGAACTCAATCCGAATTCCGTGAGTGTGCACCAATGGACTGAGTATTATTTGACTTACTTGGAAGGCGAATATCATGAAGGCATTGCCCATCTCGAACAGGCCCTGGAGTTGGATCCTCTCAATCTTTTAATTAGGGGCCGCTTGGGATACATGTACTATTTTTTGCGTGACATCGATCGTGCAATAGAATATTTCAAAGAAATGGTTGATTTTGAACCGAACTACCCATTGGGACATCTTGGATTGGTGGAATGCTACGGCAGAAAAAGCTGGTATGATGAAGCGATTGCAGAAGGAGAAAAGGTTCTCGATTTAGGAATGCGTGCTGATGCTGTGATCGGGGGACTGGGAGCTTGGTATGGTGCTGCCGGTAAAAAAGATAAGGCACTCGAGCTCCTCTCTGAACTGGAGGCACGCTCCAGTGATGGCTATGTGTCTTCCTTTTGGATGGCGGCAATACACATTGGCCTCAACGAGATGGATAAAGCATTTGAGTTTTTAGAAAAGGCTTACCAGGAGCGAGACGGCAATTTGATTTTCATCTCAGCGCCAACTCCCTTCGATGCGCTCAGTCCTGATCCAAGATATAAGAAATTGCTCAAAAAAATGGGATTAGAGCATTTATTCGATAAACTCTCTTCCCTAAAAAAACAGAAATAATTTAGAAAATTGGAAAACGGCAAAGACTGAAATCGGAATCTCGTTTTTAAAGTAAACTGTCAACCGGAACGCCCGGAGCTACTTTTATGGACTGATCCCTGATAATAAAGAAAGCAATCATAAATGCCTAAAAATTGGATAAATTTTCTTATCCTTTTCTATCTTCATTATTATCAATAAGTTTCCCTATTTTTGCATCTTTCCATCTCGCCGGAATATCTAAAAATTAGACAATTTTTCTCTCTTTACCTGTCCCTCCTGCGGATCTGAAGGAACGGAAAGGACATTTTTCTGCTGACGGATATTTTCTTAAACCGGCTGGTCCTATAAAAACAGGGTTAAAAGCTTCTTTGTCTAGATAATTTCTGCTGATAAAGGAGCACAATGATTCGGCTGGCATGTTTTTTGCCTATAAAAAGTAGGGAAAGAAAGAATTCATGCTGCTCATATCAAATACAATCATCAAAAAGGAGGTCCAAATAGAAGAAAACAAAAAATGGGGATATCTTTTACTGAAATCAAAGGCTCTAAAGTATGGCAAAGAAGAAAAAAGCGAAGGGAGGATCTCATGAAAAAATTTTCAATTTTTTGTTTTTTGCTTTTGCTAGTATGTGGATTGGGGCTTTCCCAAATAGGGCAGGTGGGAAAAATTCAAGGGATGGTCTATGATGATGAAGGGAATCCTCTCCCTGGCGTGACTGTTACCATCACATCGCCTTCTCTTATTTCTCCAGAAGTGGCTCAAGTCACCAGTTCCAGCGGTGCTTTCCGTTTTCCTTCTCTTCCTCCCGGTACATATCAGGTCACTTTCGAAATACCCGGCTTTAAAACACTCATCAGAAAAGGCATCATTGTCAATGCGACTAAAACGACTTCTTTCGATGTCAATCTAACCTTAGCAGCAATCCAGGAAGCGATAACGGTCGAAGGGAAAGCTCCTACGGTCGACATCCAAATGTCTTCGAAAACGACCATAATGGACGCCGAGTTCATTTACATGGTTCCTTCACCGAGAACCCTTACGGAATTTTTTAATATGGTGCCGGGAGTCACAGATGACACAGCACATGGAAGCGCCGAAATAAGCAACTCCTATAACCTTGACGGAGTTAATCTCGGCGACGCTGCAACGGGTACGCGTGGAGTCAATTTTGGCCCCGATATCGTAGAAGAAATATCTGTAGAAACAGGCGGCCTCAGCGCCGAATATGGACACGTTCAAGGTGCAATGGTTAATGTCATTACAAAATCAGGGGGGAACGACCTCAGCGGATCTGCAAGTTTTTATTTGGACCACGAAAAATTCCAATCGACGAATACCGAAGGAACAGAGTTAGAAGGCAGAAAAGTAGGTTCTCATTTGGCGTATGAACCTGTGTTCACACTCGGGGGCGCTATCATCAAGGATAAACTCTGGTTTTTTATGCACGGAAGTATAAAGATCAATGAAGACTATGAAACAGGCTATCCTGCTGACAAAGAAGAAGAAATTCCGATAAGAAAGAAAAAATACTATCCTTATTTCAAACTCTCCTATCAGCCCAACTTGAGCAACAGATTCACATTTTCTTATAACTTTTACGACAACAGAGACAACCATAAAGATGCTGTCTATACCGAAAGTGAAGAATCGACACGGATTCAGATAAACCCCTCCCATATCTTCAATTTTCACTGGACACACTTTTTCAATCAAGACTTTTACGGCAACCTGAAGCTAGCCATGATCCAGAGGAACTTCAACATCGATGCTAAAATCAATGAACCTTATTACTGGGATTATCTTACAGAGATAGGAACCGGAGGATATTGGAGAAACAAGGACGACTACGTAAGAGACAGATACCAGGCTAACCTGGATGCAACGCTCTTTGCTGAGGGATTCGCAGGAAGCCATGAGGTCAAATTCGGTGCTGAATTCACCCTGTTTAAAAGCCGCTGGCTCGTTGATACCGTCGCAGATCCCAATTCAGGTGCTTGCTGGAACGGGATGATTGGAGATGATTACTATGTGGGATATCAAATTACCGGATACGACAGAGAAGAAGAGGTTTTGGATGTTCATGCTTATGTACAGGATTCATGGAGCATTTCAAACAGGCTTGTCTTAAATCTTGGGCTGCGTTTCGAATACAACAGTCTTTGGTGGCCGGTACAGGGAAGCTCAGAACCCATTACCTATAATGAAGCTGGCTGGGACTTCCATATTGTCAGACAGATTGAAGATCGAACAAAGGTTTACGGCTGGAAAAATTTAGCACCAAGAGTCGGTGCTGTCTTTGATATTTTCGGCACCGGGACGACCCTGCTCAAAGGAAGCTACAGCCGGATGATCATTCCCAACCAGTTGGGATACGTGAATATTTCTCACCCGAATGGCTGGTTCGGTATGGTTGAGTATTATAACCCTGATGGATCGGCTTACTATGCCTTTCCATGGAATCTCCCCGGTGAAGGCGCACCGACCATAGGACATCCGGATTACCCGCTTGTCGCACCCTATCAGGACGAAATAACAGTTGGATTGGAAAGAGAACTTTTCGAAGACTGGTCTGTCAGTGCAAGATATATCAAGAAATGGGACAAAAGACTCGTCCATATTGTGGATGCCGCTCAGCTGGATCTTACACAATTAATGGAAAATGGAGAGCTTGACTGGACCAACTGGCAGCCCGTGACAACGACTGATCCATATGACAATCAAGAGATCACTTTCTACGAAATGAAAGATCCTTATGCAATCGATCAATACATCCTCAACCCGCCAAATGCGACAAGAGATTATGACGGACTAGAGCTGAGTCTCAGAAAACGCTACTCCAACGGATGGCAGCTGATGGCATCCTATGTCTACCAGAATTCAAGAGGCCTTGTGGATACCGATCGAGGAAGTCAGTCCCTCGGGACATCTGATTTGTTCAATAACCCGAATGTACATATCAACATGATCGGAAGATTCCCCCTTGAAAGAAGACACATGTTCAAATTCCAGAGTATGCTCAGAGGTCCCTTTGGCATTAACTTAGGGACATATGCCAGATTTATGTCTGGACAGAGATATACGCGGCAAGTACGATCTCAGGATCTGCCGATCACATTGAGCCAGGGCAGAGAGACGATATTTGCAGAAAAAAGAGGCAGTTCTCATTACGATCCCCTTTATCTTGTGGATTTCAGACTGGAAAAATCCTTCCGATTCGGCGACAGCTTTTCGGTATCCGTGTTTTCGGATGTTTTCAATCTCTTCAATGCCGGAACGATCGATGACGTCTACACAATCTCCAGCAACCAGAACAAGAAATATGAACTCGAGGAGGATATCTTAGATCCCAGAATAGTCAGACTCGGTGCAAAGATACAGTGGTGATAAGCTGAAGTAGTAAGGGGGGAGACACATCTTGTGCCTCCCCCTTTTTTAAACAAATCCATGCCAAAGAACCGACATCTTTATAAATGAGGTGTCCCAAAGTGACGGGAAACAAAATCGGGATAAAAAACTGAACTAGAGCGAAGACATTTCCCCGCACTTTAGATGGATACTTCATCCCCGTTACTTTGGGACAATGCCTTATAAATACATGGTTTAACCGGAATGAGATTTTCAGATCATTTTTCTCGGAGCTCGAAAAGGTTCAGCTTTTCTTCGGCTTTTTCCCGAATACCTGGATGCTTTCAATTGTATGAGCAATAGCTTCAGCATCTTCCAAAGACAGATTCAAACTATCCAGGATAGATTCTGCTCCTGGATCGTGAACGACTGAGTCCAGGGAAAAAGGAACCGCATCTAATATCTGGACGTCCTCAAAACCTGAATCAACGATGGCTTTGAGGTATTTATCTTTTAGCTCGGCACCTCCAATACAGCCGACATAGGCCTCCACAGAATTTTTAATGCTGTCCGGAAGATCTTTGGTCAAGACTATGTCAGCGACAATAAATTTTCCACCAGGCTTGAGCACGCGGAAAGCCTCCCGAAAAACTCGAGGCTTGTCTGGGGATAAGTTGATGACACAGTTCGAGATGATAACGTCAACGGATTCATTATCAAGGGGGAGATTTTCTATCTCTCCCTGCCGGAACTCCACATTTTCATACTGTTGAGCCCGTGCGTTCCTTTCAGCCTTTTCGATCATTTCAGCGGTCATGTCCACACCGATGACCTTCCCTGATTTCCCGACCTTGTTGGCAGCTAGAAAGCAATCGAAGCCGGCTCCTGAACCCAAGTCGAGGACTGTATCTCCGGGCTTGAGCGAGGCGATGGCCACAGGATTCCCACAGCCAAGACCCAAGTTTGCTCCTTCAGGCACAGCCCTGAGATCTTCTTCTTTGTAACCGATCTGGTGGCTGATTGTTTCAGCGGTGTCTTTACTGCAACAATGGTTCTCAACCCCGCAGCAGGAATTCGACTGCTTGGCGATTCCACCATATCGCTGCTTTATGAATTCTTTGATTTTCTCTTTTTTCATTTTTTTATCCTCCAATAATAGCAAACAGTTATTTTTCAGCCATGTCTTCGACCATCGGAGAAAGCAGCGTCTTCACCATACCTCCGAAATTCTCGGCTTTGATAAGAGTGAGGCAGCAGACTTTACCGTCCTTTTCGAAAAGGACAACGGCCAGCTTATCTCCGGCTTTGATTTGAGCCTTTTCTCTGACTTCTTTCGGCAGAACCATCTGCCCTCTCTCATCCACGGTGACAAGGGCTTCCACCTGGCAGCACCCTTTAGTTTCTATAACCATATGTTTCTCCACACAAAATTATGATTATTCTGAATAATCAGTATATTCTAAATTAGCAAATTTGTCAAATTATTCATAAAATTAATAAGCATTTCCAAAACTAGATCTCTTGCTGGAGTTAACTTTATGATGAGGAATGTCTATAATGTGCCTACAGGAGAGAATAGTATGCCGGACTGGAAGAAAATACGAAAAGATTTTCCGATTACCGAAAAGATGGTTTATCTCCAGAGTGCTGCCATGTCCCCTATCCCCACGCCGATTTTCACAGCCATCATCGAAAACTACAGGAAAATCCATCAGCAGGGGGATGTACTCTGGACCGAAGACCTGAAAAAGTACCGGAAGCTTTGCGGGGATATCGCTTTTTTGATCAACACCGATGCAGAAAATATCTGCTTTGTGCAGAACACTTCCACAGCGATGTCTCTCCTGGCCCTTTCAATAAAAAATAAAATGGTGAAACCGTACAACGTGGTGTCGGCCGAAGACGAGTTCCCTGCCTCGACCATCGGCTTCGAGTACCTGGGAATCCCCATGCGTTATGTTCGACCAGATAACTCCCGTTATCCCGTCGAATCCATCCTTGAGCAAACCGATGAACAGACCACAGCGGCTGTTATATCCTATGTGCAGTATGCCACCGGATTCCGCCAGGATCTTCAGACTCTTGGCAAAGCTCTCCATGAGAGAGGAATTCTATTCATCGTGAATGCCACCCAGGCTTTTCCCTTCTATCCACTCGACATCCAGGCCATGCACATCGACGCTCTCTCCTGCTCCCTCCATAAATGGGGAATGACCGGTCATATCGGCTCCATTTTTTACACATCCCCCAGATTCCGTGAGAAATTTCCTGCGCCATGGATCGGGTGGCTTTCCGTCGATGCTGGGAAGCGGGTTATTCACACGGAAAAAAATACACCCTTCCGCGTCCACGATTCGGCACGCCGGTACGAGTTCGGCACGCAGAACTTGCAGACCATCCTCGCTTTCCAAAAGGCTTTGGATTACCTCAAAGCCATAGGCTTTGAAAACATTCGCAGCCGCATTATCGAGCTTACGGATTACCTCATCCAAGGGCTGAAAAAACTGGAGGTGAGGATCGTTTCTCCGATAGACAAACCCGAAGAAAGATCTCCTATTGTCTCCTTCAGCCTGGGAGATAAGAACGAAAAATGTATCGAAAGGCTCACGCAGGAATCGATCTCTGTTTCTCCAAGGGCTGGATACGTTCGTGTATCTGTCAACATATTCAACAACTTCGAAGACATCGATAAGCTGCTGTCAGCGCTCCATTCCGTAATCTAGGGCACCTGAACGGGACTGCATCACATGTTTTAATAACAACGGCCCAATGTAGCACCGAACATTTTTGAGCGTAGATTCTTATTTTGTTGAAATCTGATGAAGAATTATAAGGGACACAATGGAAACACGATTTTTCAAACACCTCACATGGGCCGGAACAGTCAGGCCTCTTCGACCACCCTCCATTTCATAGCCTCAGCCAGGGCATAGACCGGCTCTTTGAGATCTCCGTAAAAGGTTACCCTGTGCCATCCCCACACATCCCACATGGTGAAGAACTTTTCCACGTCACCGATCGGTTCTGCACAAAGTTTGGTCCGGCAAGCTCTGTCGTCAGGATCGTTGTCCACGGCCTTTGCCTGATGGAAGAGTATCTCCTTTCGGCCGGGATGGATCTGGAGGGTTGTCGTCATGTAACCTGTCGGCAGGAGGGATCGCACAGATGCTCCCTGCCGATCTTCTGAATGTGTCATGATAATGAATGGATTAGCCGATCCCTGAGGTCCAAAAACCTTGTTCGATGCCACACAATGAGCATAGATGATCTCTCGCTTCCCTGTATCCAGGACTGGATCAGAGATGAATCCAGGCCTTCCTCTGGTAAGCGCTGTCACAGCTGTCATGGTCGCTGTAGAGCGGACATCGCATTCGCAGGCTCCCACCAATCCTTCATTGTTCAGTTCATGAAAACCCAGGCAGGGATAGGCATGGATATGGCCTCCGTAAAAGCCGCCCAGGCAGTTGATGGTGATGGCATTTGCACCATGATTTTTCAGCACTGCTTTCATTCCCAGGTACATGGCTGCAGATGTTTCCAAAGTTTCCCTGGACACGCCGATGACATCGGACGCAGAATCCTGCCAGCGGTCAGCCACTTCACTTGCTTGATCTTTATCGGCGGTTTTCCAGGCTTCATTGATCTCCGAAAAGGACACTCGCTCCATGGGAATTCCCATGATGGGATCTGCCGGGCCTGATTCTTGATCGCGAATCGCTAAGATTCTGGACCCCTTCATGTGCTTCAGACATTCCTCTATCGAGAGTGTTTTCACATCATCTGCCAGACAAGTGAAATCCCCCGCGGCGGGCATTCGCTGTATGCGGCTTTTCTGAACTGCTTCTGCAAAATCAGGGGCTGTGCCGCCCTTTTTTAGAATCCTGAAGCATTTTACCGCGTCGATTTGGTCTTCCATACTGGAGGACGCGACAAAAGCCAGGTTAGGTGCTTTTTCTCTCAGGAACTGAGCTGTATATACCAAAAATCCTCCGCTGCCTCCGTACTTGAAGTCAACGTAGAGCACCGGCTTCCCTGAAGCAGCGATGGGCTGAACCACGCGATTCCAACAGTTCAATTGGTAAACCACGTATCCCTCTATGCCGAGAGTTTCATCTTCAACGAGTATCTTTTCTGCCTCTTCCGGCCCTTTTGCCATGGAAGATTCGAAGACACAATCCGGACAACTCCTTGATAACTCTGTATTGATTCTTTCCATGACAGGACCGAAGTCAAACCCCACATTAGGCCAGTCAGGGCCAGGTTGTTTAACCGCATGAAGGGAGTAAATGATCCGGAGCTTCAATTTTTTCTCTTTTGTAGATGTTTTGCACGACGACAGAGATAAAAAGGGCGAAGCTGCCAAACCCGTTGTGCAGGCCGCACACCGTGAAAGGAACTCCCGACGATTCATATGATTTTCTTGACCGCTGATATCAGAAGATTTTTTCCTCATATCCGCTCTGCCTCCTTTGGTTCATGCGGTTATTCTATTACAACCGGCAAAAAAAGCAACGAGCAGGTCAACACAATCATCTTGACCTTTATTTCCATGCTGTATATTGTTATGAAAAAAGAATGAAGAATATATGGATCGACGAATAAAATGATCATCAAAAAGAAATTTTTTGTCTTGGTTTTGCTTGCCCTTTTTGCGGCAGGTTGCTCGAACTCTTACGATGTTATTTTAAAGGGGGGAACGATCTACGACGGAATGGGAGGGGCTCCTTATGTGGCCGATATTGGAGTTGCGAACGGGATCATAAAAACCATCGGAAATATAAAATCAACCACAGGATTGACCATCGATGCAAAAGGATCGATCGTTGCGCCGGGATTTATCGATATGCACACCCACTGTGATAGAGGCCTCCAAACAGAAAGAGGAAAAAATGCAAAAAACTATTTGATGCAGGGTGTCACCACGGTCGTCACAGGCAATTGTGGCGGGGGGACCTATCGCGTCGAAGAATTCTTCACCAAGCTCGAATCTCAAGGGATTGGATTGAATGCCATCCATTTGGTCGGGCATGGGACACTCAGAGCAAGCGTGATGTGTCAGGAAGCCCGGGATCCCACAGATGAAGAGCTCGAACGAATGAAACAACTTTTAGCCCAGGCAATGAAAGAAGGAGCGGCTGGTTTTTCCTCTGGTCTTTTTTACGCCCCAGGAATTTATGCAAAAACAGAAGAGGTCATCGAACTGGCCATAGTTGTCAAAAAATATCATGGGATCTATGCCACACACATTCGGGATGAAAGCAACTACACCATCGGATTGAAAGAGGCTATCAAAGAAGCCATAACCGTGGGAGAAGCAGCAGATATCCCGGTGGAGATTTCACACATCAAAGCACTCGGGCAGCCGGTGTGGGGGATGGCAAAAGAGGTGTGCAAAATGATCGAAAGCGCCAGAGAAAGAAGCGTCCAGGTTTATGCCGACCAGTATCCTTATGCGGCCTCGAGTACAGGGCTTTCAGCAGCCGTGATCCCGAGATGGGTTCAGGCGGGTGGACAGATGAGAGACCGCTTGGAAAATCCAGAATTGTTGCCGAAAATAAAAAAGGAAATCGCAGAAAATATCGACCGGCGAGGCGGGCCGGAGAGCCTGGTCATTGTCTCATTTCCGAAAAATCGAAACCTCAATGGGAAAAACCTGCTGGAAATCAGCCAAATGATGGGAAAACCGCTCATCGAAACATGTATCTATTTAGTGCAAAACGGCAGCCCGAGCATCATCTCCTACAATATGCAGGAATCCGACCTCGAGTATTTCATGAAAAAACCATATATCATGACAGGATCGGACGGAAATGTACTAATTCCGGACAAAAGTTTTACCCATCCTCGGAGTTATGGCACTTTCCCTCGGAAAATCCTTAAATATGTATTAGAAGAAAAGTGCATTACCATGCAGCATGCAATCCGCGCTGCCAGTTCGCTTCCTGCAGAAGTCCTGGGCCTGGCCAATCGGGGAAGATTAAAAAAAGGATTCGTTGCAGATATCCTTGTTTTCGATCCTGATAAAATATCGGATAAAGCGACTTATGATGCCCCTCATCAATACAGTGAGGGAGTACAATTTCTTCTTATCGACGGGAAACTGGTGATCGAAGATGGTGCCTACAATGGACAACTTGCCGGCAAGCCCATACGGATGAATAAAAAATAAGCCTGAATCAAGCCTATCGAGATATCTCTTTTACTGTTTCTCGTTGTCAATTTCTCAACAACCTTGATTATCCAAGATTTCTAATATCAACGCATTAAGTAATGTGACATTGTCATGGCGAGTGACCAAAGGTCACGCGGCCATCTCGAATTGTTAGAGATTGCTTCACTTCATTCGGAACAAAGGATCGCCACGTCGCCACACTCCTCGCGATGACCCAGAAATTAATCCATTAATAATAGTAACATAATGATAACTAATAATTCAGGCTAATTGACCGAGTCATTGATTGTGTGATAGGTTTGTCTCAGAACAACAAAGAAAGGACATTTATCTTCAGGAATTACTAGAATGACTGGGAAAAAATTCATGAATACAGTAGCAAATGCAAAGCAGGATATTCTACAGATTTTTCTGGACATCCTTGATAGAACCAATACACCTTATTGCATAGTCGGCGGTCTTGCAGTCAATGCTTATGTCGAACCGGTTGTCAGCCTTGACCTTGATGTCGTTATGGAGATTAAGGATATAGATAAAGTGAACAAGGAAGCTGAAAAAAAGGGATTGAAAGTCGAAAGGTTTGAACACAGCGTGAATTTGACCAGCTCTAAGTCCGATCTAAGGATAAAGATGCAAACCGATTCTCGCTATCAAGAATTTTTATCCCGTGCTTCATCGAAAGAGGTGCTCGGATACAAAATGAATGTAGGTTCCTTCAATTATTGCTGTACTAAAGAAATCTCATCCGTTAATGTCGTGAAATATTACATTTCACGTCATCATCTTATGATTACTATTGATTGGAATTCTTCGTGATGATATCGTTGATTCATCATGCAACTTGAGAGATCTAAAAAGCAACGGATTTTGTTTCCAATTCTCAGGATACTAATCGCTCTAATCCTCATCGGAATGGCTTCTACATGGGCTGCGATCGATTCCACTGGGAGGAATAAGACAGCACTAAATGAGGAGAGTCAAATCTTGCTCTCAAACATTCATGTTTTCGATGTTGTCAGCGGAGTTTTTAGAGAAGCACAGGATATACTGATTGAAGGAACACAAATCAAGGCTTTGGGCAGCGTCAATACAGGTGATAAAGATGCAACTAAATTAGACCTGAGTGGTAAATTCGTTTTCCCCGGGCTTTTCGAATGCCATACCCATCTGGCATTTTTATCCATAAAAGAAGAGAAGGAAATGATCGCCGATCTTCGCTCATTCGTAATTCATGGCATCACTCAAGTGCGCGATGTGGGAGGTCCCATCGACGTTCTCTTCAAAATGCACGAGAGAATTTCGAGCGGAGAACTCCTGGGACCGAAGATATTTTATTCCGGCTCAATGCTTGAAAAACCTCCTCTTTTTTATGCTAAGAAGAATAAAACCCTTCCTGGACTTCAGTTGGGCATAAACACCAAAGAGGATGTGGATAGTGTCCTTCAGGAATTTGCCAGCAAGGGTGCGTGTATGATCAAGACGTATAATAAAATGGATTTGAATGTCTATAAGTACCTCTTGTCCGAGGCAAAAAAAATTGGGCTTAGGGTTGTGCATGATCCAGGGCGGTATCTGTTTCATGGAATTCCTATGGACCTTGCTATTGATTTTGGGGTCACCAGCATCGAACATGGTGTCTCTCCCTGGCCTGTTGTGCTTAAAGACGGGCTTAAAAAAGAACACGATAGGCTTATGGCCGACGATATTGATGAAACCGATCGAGAAGATTTCATGAACAAAGTGTTCAAGCTTGGGGTAGAATCTATTTCGATGGATAAACTTCAGAATCTAATCAAAAAAGTTCTTGAAAACAACGTCTACTTCTGTCCTACGCTCTGGATTTATGGTAATGAGGATATCTTTACTCAGGAATTTATAAAGCACAAGGTCAAAATCCTTGTTGGCCACGACGGTTGTAGTCCTACTCGTCTTTTCTGGGAGATGAAAAAGTTAAGAGAACGTGGGCTCTCAGAGTTAGAGATCATAAGGGGAACTACAATTTATCCAGCGCAGTGGCTAGGAATCGAGGATAGATACGGCTCCATTTCTCCCGGAGTGCTGGCAAACCTTGTCATTCTCGATGAAAATCCCCTCGAAGATATCAGTCATTTCGAATCTCCATATATGGTGATAATGAACGGCCGGGTGGTTTTCAAAAGACTAAGTTGAAAAAACGACGGCGCGAAATTAATTATTTCACGCCATTTCAAATGTACTGACAATGATTTGACAAAATTCCTATCGTCAAACTCTGTATTGTTCGGTTTCTAAAAATTCAAAATAATCCAAGCGATATGCAACGGAATTCTCTATCGAAGAGTTTGAGAGAGTAGAAAAAAATGCTAAAAAAACAGCATTAAGTGTTGACAAATCAGAAAATGGGTGCTATAGTTTTAGCATGCTAATTTTTTAGCACCCTTTGATCGATAGTTGTCAGACAGGAGATAGGCATGAAAGGGCAGAAAAACCTGAGCCGAAGAGAAAGAGAAATCATGGATATCATCTATAGAATGGGCAGAGCGTCAGTGGCCCAGGTCCAGGAGAAAATGCCAGATCCTCCCAGCTATTCTGCAGTAAGAGCTCTGCTCAGAGTGCTGGAGGAAAAAGGGCACCTGACACACAAACAGGAGGGTCCGCGCTATGTCTATTTACCCACTCTTCCCCGAGAGGAAGCGAGACAAAATGCCTTGAAACACGTGATGCAGACATTCTTCGACAATTCCACAGAAGAGGCTGTGGCTGCTCTTTTGAATATCTCAGAGGGCTCATTGTCCGAAGCAGACTATAAACGTCTCTTGGAACTGATAAAAAAAGCAAGAACAGAAGGAAGATAAGAATGGAATCTTTCCTCGGGCTCAAATTTCTCTATTTGATTTTGGAATTCATGATCAAGAGTTCTCTGGTGCTTGTAGGTTCCCTGCTCCTCTTTTTTTTATTCCGGAAAAAATCTGCCTCCATGAGGCATTTCCTCCTCACTATTTCTCTTATCAGCCTGCTTCTGCTTCCTTTCCTCTCCTCCTTCACGACAGGGTGGGAGACACGATTGCTCCCTTCAAGAGGGGCCGCAGACCACAGTTCCCTGGGTCTCACTGAGGGGGACAAAAACAAGGTCGCTCTATCTCCTTTCAATCAAACAGATGCCGCAATCCAGGCAAACGGCACTTCGCCTTCCGGCCTCGAGGAGATCAAGCATCGGGACAATCAATCCCTTTCCCGAAAAACCAATAACATAAAAACAATACTTGGCTTGAGCCTGGTCACAATCTGGACTACAGGATTGGGTTTTCTGTTGATCCGAATATTCTTAGGGCTGTATGGAGCACACAGATTGACACGACAGGGAAAACAAATCTCAGGGCCATTCTGGCAAATTCTTCTTCAGCGCTTCCTGAACGCTGTATCCATCAAACGAAAAATCAGCCTCCTATCCCACGAGCGGGTAAGAATTCCCCTCACCTGGGGAGTATTCAAACCTGTAGTGATCATGCCAGAAAGAGCTGAAAACTGGAATAGAGATGAATGCTCATCCGCTCTCTATCACGAGCTTTCCCATGTTAAAAGGAGTGATTTTCTCTTTAAGATCTTGGCCCGATTTAGCTGTGCCCTCTACTGGTTCAATCCCTTGAGCTGGTTTGTGCTCAGACTGATCGGCAAGGAGCAGGAAAAAGCCTGCGATGAACTTGTCATAAAAGCGGGAGTTAAACCATCGACCTATGCGGCCAATCTTCTTTCTATTCAGAGAGCCGGAAAAATCCAACTGAACCCTCCCTCTGCAGTACTCGGAGCTGTGGGAAAATCGCAATTGAACGAGAGACTGTTGGCCATTTTGAAACATCAACTAAAACCGAAGGAGGTTAAAATGAAAACGAAAATTTTGCTGGCATTCTCGGTAACAGCAGCCATAACACTCATCGGATTGGCCCGACCGGCACAGTCATCAGCCTCCAATACGGCATTCTTTATGGATCAGAGCGAGTCAATGACCGAAATCCAGAATACTCCCCAAGTAGATGACATCCAGCAGGAGCAGGAAAAGAAAAAAGCCGAAGAAAAGGAAAAAAAAGAAACCACTGAAAAGAAGAAAGGCGAAATAACATGGATTTTAAAGGATGGGAAAAAAGTTCATATCATCGAAGCTCCTGAAATCCGCATCAAAAAAGAGATAAAAGTCCCAAAATCTTATAGGATTCACATAGAAGACGGGAAGAAAACACTTTGTATTTCTCCAAATATAGCATTAAGCGGCGTCCCTGTTCTGGATGTCCATCCTTTGCTCCATATGAAAATCGAAGAAAAGAAACTGAGACAGAAATTGGAGGAACTCAGAGATAAGCTGGAAAAGATCAAAGAACTCCAGGGTGAGGTGGAAGAGGCTGAAGCCAGGGAAGAAGCTTTGAAAGCAGTGGAAGAAGTCCTGGAAGAATTGAGAGAAAAGCTGGAGATAAAAAACAAACAGCTCGAAGACATCCAGGTGCAGATCAAAACTGACATAAAACACAAGCTGGAGAATAAAATCAAGGTTCTGAAATCGTTCGACCATGCTCTTGTATGGATTCAGGATGAAGATGACAAAAAAATCATCGGTATTGCAGAAAAAGAGGGAGGTTTTCATATCATCATAAAGAATAAACTCAGCAGCGAAAACAGGGTCCAATACGAAGAAATCCTGGAGAAAATCAAAGAAGACCTGCCAGAAGATTACGAAGCTGAATACGAAATCGACGAAGACGAAAACACCATAACGTATAAAATCACCACCGAAAAAAAAGATGAAGAGTCGAAGATAGACGTTAAAAAGCTTATAAAGAAAATCGTCGACGAATTGAAAAAAGAAGAGAAACAACAATAGGATCTCGAGTAATATAATTTCTGAGAATGAACTCAGCCATATAAAAAAAATATTTAAAAGAAGTGTTTGAAAATTTTCTCTATTCAGATATCATTATCCTTCCTAGTCAATATGTGGCACATCATCTGAAAGTGTCATGGTGAGAGACTAGAAGGAGCTTGAATAATTCTCCGAAACAAAAAAAGAGCTCACCTCGCTCTGCCCAAGGCGAGGGAACAGGAACCCATCCAGATTTAAGAGTATCAATCTACGAAACAAGATGGAGGGAAAATGAAAAAAACAATTTTAGTGTCTTTAATTGTACTCATGTTACTGACCGGTACGACACTTCTCAAGAGCCAGGTCAATGCCCGGATGCTCCGCTATCCGGATGTTTCCGCCACTCATATCTCTTTCGTTTATGCCGGCGACATCTGGATTGTGGCAAAGGAAGGAGGCACTGCCTATAAGCTCAGTTCTCCCCCTGGAGAGGAAGTATTCCCTAGATTTTCTCCAGATGGCTCGAAAATCGCCTTTAGCGGCAACTACGATGGGAATACAGATATCTATCTCATCCCTACTTTGGGAGGTGATCTCCAGCAGCTCACCCATCACGGTATGGCAGACCGTATTGTTGACTGGTATCCGGATGGTAAGGCTGTTCTTTATGCCTCATCGATGGAGAGCGGACGCCAGCGGTATAGCCAATTCTACCGCATAACTGAAGAAGGAGGTCTGCCAGAGAAGCTTCCCATTCCGTACGGCGAATTCGGGGCTCTATCACCCGATGGTAAAATCCTGGCCTACATGCCCATTTCCAGGGATTTCCGCACCTGGAAACGCTATCGCGGAGGTATGGCTCCTGATATCTGGCTCTTCGATCTGAATAAGATGGAGGCGAAAAATATCACCGACCATCCTGCAAACGATGCACATCCCATGTGGCACGGCAACACCCTTTACTTTCTCTCCGACAGGGGACCGAACCTGCGGCACAACATCTGGGCCTTCGACATGGACGATAAAGGCGTGCGTCAAATCACCCGTTTCGAAGATTTCGATATACACTTTCCTGCAATCGGTCCGTCGGAAATCGTCTTCGAGGCAGGAGGAAAACTTTACCTACTCGATCTCGAGAGTGAAAACCAGAGTCAAGTGGACATCGACGTGGTCACAGATCAAATCACCCTAAAGCCCCACCGGGTTAATGTATCCAGGCTGGTCCAGAATGCAGAGATTTCCCCCAATGGAAAAAGGGCTTTATTCGAAGCTCGCGGGGAAGTCTTCTCCCTGCCGGCTGAACATGGCGTCGTCCGCAACCTTACCGCAAGTCCGGGCGTTGCGGAACGCTACCCCGCATGGTCTCCTGACGGAAAGCACATCGCCTACTGGAGCGACCGTTCCGGTGAGTACGAGCTCACGATCTGCAGCGCGAAAGACGGCTCCCAGGAAAATAAGCTGACCTCATACGGACCAGGCTACAGGTACAGGATATACTGGTCTCCTGACAGCCACAAGATCGCCTTCATCGATAAGTCTATGAGTATCCACATTTACGACGTAGAAATGCAAAAGACGGTTAAGGTTGACCAGGGTCTGTGGATGTATGAGGGCGCGCTTCGAAATTTTAAGCCTGGATGGTCGCCAGACAGCCGCTGGCTGGCTTACGCCAGAGGCGAGGCGAACCGTAACAATAACATCTACCTCTACGACACCAAGGAAAACAAGAGGCACCAGGTCACTTCAAGCTTTTACAACGACTTTCAGCCTGTCTTCGACCCTGAAGGCAAGTACCTCTATTTTTTCTCCAACCGGATGTTCCGTCCGATCTATGGGGATCCGGATAATTCCTTCCTGTACGCCAACACGACTCAAATCGCGGCTGTCTCCCTTGAGCCTGATATCCCCTCCCCTCTGGCTCCGCGAAATGACGAGGAGGAACTGAAAAAAGAGGAGGAAGAAGAAAAGGATAAGAATCAAAAAGAAAACACAGACGAAGAGAAAAAGGCAGAGAAAGAAGAGGCCAAAGCAGTGGATATCACCATCCAGGATTTTGAGAAGCGCCTGGTTGTGCTTCCCCCCAAATCTGGAAATTACAACAATCTTCATGCTGTAAAAGGAAAGATCCTCTATCAGAGATATCCCCGTACCGGTTCAGGCGATGAAGCCATTCCCCTTGTCTACTACGATATCAAAGAGCGCGAAGAAAAAACCATTCTCGGCGACGTGGATGGATACCGCCTTTCTGCTGACGGGAAGAAAGCGCTGGTCTGGAAAAGACGGAATGCCTCTATCGTTGATGTAGCGCCAAATCAGAAAATGGAAAAGCAACTGCGGACAGGCGAGCTCGAGATGAAAGTCGACCCTCGTGCAGAATGGCGCCAGATATTTACGGATGCATGGAGGCTTTGCAGGGATTTCTTCTACGATCCGGGAATGCATGGTGTTGATTGGGAGGCCATGCGGAAGCAGTACGGTGCGCTGCTCAAAGATGCCATTACACGTTGGGATGTGAACTACGTCATCGGTGAACTGATCGCTGAACTCAATGCTTCCCATACTTACCGCGGTGGCGGCGATACGGAAAGTGGGGCCCGGATCGGAGTGGGTTATCTCGGGATCGACTGGGAAATCGACAGCGGCGCATTCCGGATCGCAAAGATCCTTGAAGGGGCTCCATGGAACAGCGAAATCAGGTCCCCTTTGTACATGCCGGGTGTGGAAGCCAAGGAAGGCGATTATATCCTCGCTGTAAATGGAATGCCTCTTGACATCTTGAAAGGTCCATGGGCCGCTTTTCAAGGACTGGCTGGAAAAACTGTCGAACTCACCATCAACAACAAGCCGACCACTGAAGGTGCTCGCAAGGTCATCGTCGAGACCCTCAGGAGCGAAACACGCCTCAGGAACCTGGCCTGGATCGAACAAAACCGTAAGTATGTGGAAGAACAGTCAGGTGGACGCATAGGATACATCTACGTACCGGACACCAGTATCGGGGGACAGAACGAGCTTGTACGCCAGTTTTCTGCTCAGTTCCATAAAGAAGGACTCATCGTCGACGAACGCTTCAACAGCGGCGGCCAGATCCCGGACAGATTCATTGAGCTTCTGAAGAGGCCTCCCCTCGCATTCTGGGCGGTACGAGAAGGCAAAGACTGGCAGTGGCCGCCTGTGGCCCATTTCGGTCCAAAAGCCATGCTCATCAATGGATGGAGCGGCTCAGGCGGAGATGCTTTTCCTGATTACTTCCGTAAGGCCGGACTCGGGCCTCTCATCGGCACACGGACTTGGGGTGGCCTCATCGGCATGTCCGGCATTCCTCAGCTCATCGATGGCGGTGTCGCAACTGTTCCCACCTTCCGCATGTACGATCCTGACGGGAAGTGGTTCAAGGAAGGCCACGGCGTGGATCCCGACATAGAAGTCAAAGAAGATCCAGCACTCCTCGCTGAGGGAACGGATCCCCAGCTTAAGCGGGCGGTCGAGGAAGTCCTGAGGATGCTCGACGAAAAGCCGTTCGTCAAACCTCCCCGCCCTGCTTATGAAGACCGAACCGTGAAACGAAAATAAACCCGTACTAAATTTCATATATTCTAAACCTTTCTGCCTCAAACTTCGTCTCTATAAACAGGAAGACGTGAATTCCTTTTTTTTTCAGGCGCATAACCATGTTTCTCCTGAGCAAGATTTAATTTATATGAGTGAATTGAAAAATCTTCGATCAGGAAAGGGCGAAACATCATGGTAAAAAATTATTTAAAGGTCGCAATCCGAAACATCATCAATCACAAAGGATCTTCCACCATCAATATCATTGGCCTGGCTATCGGAATCGCATGCAGTATTTTCATTTTGCTCTTTGTGGCCCATGAATTGAGCTATGACAATTTCCATGAAAAAGCGGACAGGATTTACAGGATAGCTGTCAGAGCTTCGGTCGGTGATACAAAAATAAGACAGACATACTCATCATCGGCGACATTCAAGAAACTCCTCGAAGATTTTCCTGAAATCGAAGAGGGTGTGAAGTTTTTAAGGCTTGGGAGGACGCCCATTAACCTGGGCGATCAAACATTCTATGAATCGAGATTCTATGCTGTGGACTCGACCTTCTTCGACGTGTTCACCTTCCCGTTGATTCACGGCAATCCAGAAACAGCGTTATCCGGGCCGAACTCTATGGTCATCTCCAAGGATACTGCTCTCAAATATTTCGGGAGCACGGACGCTGTGGACAAGACTCTCAGAGCCGATTTTTCTTATGGTTACGGCAGTATCGATTTCGAGATTACGGGCGTATCAGAAAATGTCCCTGCCAATTCTCATTTCCATTATGATCTGCTGGCATCTTCATCCACATTCCCCACTTTTATCAATGATCCCGGGTGGTCTTCCAATAATTTCATCACTTATGTTGTCCTGAAAGAGGGTATAAAAAGCGAATGGTTTAATGAACGATTGAAGGAATTCACCAGGAGACATATGGGAGGCGAACGGTTCGATGCATGGGTCGCCAAAGGAAATTACTGGGAGTATTTTTTGCAGCCCATTACAGAAATACATTTGAATTCAGACCTGAACGGCGAATTCGAAGCCAATGGGAATGAAACGTACGTGTATATCTTCTCAGCGATAAGCATAATCATACTGCTCATTGCCTGCATCAATTTTATGAACCTCTCCACTGCAAAGTCGTCCTTAAGGGCAAAAGAAGTTGGAATGAGAAAGGTAGTCGGTTCGGGCAGAAGGAATCTGGTGCTCCAATTTTTAAGCGAATCCATTTTATTGAGCTTCATATCTTTAGCAATAGGTATGGCCTTTGTCATGATCCTTTTGCCTCTGTACAAAAACCTGGTCGGCAGACCGCTCGAAATCCACTTTTTTGACAACATCGTTGTCATCCCTTCGCTCTTGGCCCTTGGGTTCATAGTGGGAATCATCTCAGGTTCCTACCCGGCTTTTTTTCTATCCTCTTTCAAACCCATCACTGCTCTTAGAGGAACGACCATCAGGAGCAGAGGCGGTTCATGGCTGAGAAATCTTCTGGTCATCTTTCAATTCACCATATCCATAGTTCTGATCATCGGCACATTGGCGGTCCATCAACAACTCGAATTCTTTCAGAACAAAAAATTGGGATTCGATAAGGAGCAGGTTTTGGTGGTCAGAAATCCGGGAGCCTTAGGCGACAACATTGTTCCATTCAAACAAGCCCTCCGTAACTACAGCCAAATTAAAGATGTCTCAGGTTCTAACACGCTGCCGGGCGGAAGTTTCAGCAATATCGGATTCGGAGCGGAAGGAGTCGACAAAAGCTTCACCTTAAACATCTGCGTGTGTGATTATGATTTTCTCAAGACTTTGAAACTGGAATTGGCACAGGGAAGATTCTTCTCAAGGGATTTCGGTACTGACTCCCATGCGGCTGTACTCAACGAAAAAGCGGTGGAACTGCTCGGCTGGGACGATCCGATCGGAAAAAGAATCAACAACTGGGCTCAGGACAGAGGTGATTTTACGGTTATTGGAGTGATCAAAGATTATCATTATGAATCCTTGCATCAGGAAATCAGGCCGCAGGCTCTCTTTCTTTCCGGCGGTTACTACACAAATGTCGAAAGTTATATCTCCATACGTCTCAGCACAGAGAATATCTCTGAAACAATAGGGTATGTCGAAAACACCTGGAGGGATTTCGCGCCCAATAACCCGTTTGAATATTCGTTTCTGGATGCAGACTACGACAATCTCTACATGAATGAACAGCAAACCAGAAGACTGTTTTCCATCTTCTCATTTCTAGCCATCTTTATTGCCTGCCTCGGTTTGTTCGGACTGGCCTCATTTATCGCCGACCGAAGAACCAAAGAAATCGGTATCCGAAAAGTCCTGGGGGCTTCGGTCCCCGGAATCGTCCAAATCCTGAACAAGAGTTTTGTGAAATGGGTGCTGCTTGCAAACCTTATTGCGTGGCCTGCTGCATGGCTCGTTATGAACAGATGGCTGCAGAATTTTGCTTATCGAACCGATTTATCCTGGTGGATGTTCGTGGTAGCTGCATTATTGGCTCTGGTCATTGCACTCATAACTGTCAGTTTCCAGACAATCAAGGCAGCGCTCAGAAATCCGGCCGATTCCTTAAGATACGAATAGAGAGTTTCTCCCTTTCCACATTCTCGCTTCTAAATTCTCTTCGTGTATAGTAAGATCATTCCAGTCACAGCCCGCGTATATGCCATAAATATTTTGAACGGGAGGCAAAAATGAAAAAGAAACTTATCTCTTTGCCAGCACTTCTTCTCCTTATAATTGTGATATGTACCGTTCCTGCTTGTTCCGATGTGCAAAAAAAGCCTGATTATTCCGAAGCCATCCGATTGATCGACACATGGCTTGAGGCGCAACGCGATTACGACCATCTGCCCGCCTTATCGGTTGCCATAGTCATGGATCAGGAAACGCTATGGAGCAAAGGTTACGGGATGGCTGATATCGAAAAAGAAGTTCCAGCATCTCCCAACACCATCTACAGCATCTGTTCGATATCCAAGTTATTCACTTCTGTGGCAATCATGCAGCTCCGCGATGCCGGAAAACTCAGGCTCGAGGATCTTGTCGCCGTTTATCTCCCCTGGTTCAACCTCGAGCAGCAGTATCCAGACACAGGCCCCATAACCATCAGATCCCTTCTCACCCATTCTTCAGGAATTCCCAGGGAAGCAGACTATCCCTACTGGACCGGACCCGATTTCCCCTTCCCCTCCACTGAGCAGGTCAAGGCCAAGCTCGATAACCAGAAAACGCTCTACGCACCTTCCACCTACTTTCAGTACAGCAACCTCGGGATGACGCTGCTTGGAGAGATCGTGGCAGAAGTCTCCGGGATGTCCTACCAACAGTACGTCGAAGAAAACATCCTGAAACCTCTGCAGTTGACCGATACGCGCCCGAAGCTTCCGGAATCCTTATGGAGAGAGAGGCTGGCAACAGGTTATACCGCTCTCAAACGTGACGGCACCCGCGAAATGCTTCCACTCTTCCAAGCCAGAGGGATCGCCGCAGCCGCTGGCTTTTCTTCGACCGTCGAAGATCTGGCCCGGTTTGCGTCCTAGCAGTTTCGTCTTTTAGAAAAAGGGGGAGAAGAAATCCTCAAAGCCTCCACCCTCCGTGAAATGCAGCGTGTGCATTGGGTCGATCCCGATTGGGAGACAACATGGGGACTGGGCTTTTCGGTCAGGGAGGAGGATGGACGCACAACGGTAGGGCACGGCGGGTCCTGCCCGGGCTATCGAAGCACTCTACATATCGTTCCCCATAAAAAACAGGCCTTCATCGTCATGATCAATGCCCAGGGTGTTTCCCCCGGCAAATATGCAACAGGAATGAAAGATGTTTTGGAGAAGGCTGACCAGAAGGCTGAAGAGGAAAAAGCATCCGTTGATCTCGAAGCATACGCAGGTCACTACAATGCACAACCATGGTGGGGAGAAATGGCCGTCCTGCCATGGCAGGGTAAACTGGCTGTTTTCGGGCTGCCGTCTGAAAATCCATCTCAGAGTCTGACTCTGTTGAGACACGTCGAGGGCGACACATTCTGCCGAATACGCAAGGATGAAACCCTCGGGGAAGAGGTGGTATTCGAAAGAGACGATACAGGAAAAGTCGTCCGGACGTGGCAGCACAGTAATTACAATGAAAAAATCAGATGAATCATTCTTCTGAATAACCCAACAGTAACTCCTTTTCACTTTGACTGATCGTATCAGATCAGTCAGATCAGCAGAAACGTTTCCAGAAATCTTTATCGTCCTGTTATTTTCGATTCCTTCCTTCGCCTCTCTCGCCTTTGATCAGGAAAGATGGGTTTCTGATTCAAGATGTACTATAATGATAAAGGAGAGGTTACGATTATGAACTTCAGGAAGAACATTTCGACGCTGAGCATCCCAGCTCTTTTGTCGTGTTGTGCCTTCATAATTGCCGGGACCGCTGCACCGGTAGAATCCCCCGGCACAACAGCGGAGATCACTTCCGAATACAGTTGGGAACCTCTCTCTTTAAACAGCCCAAAAGTCAGGAATAAGAATGTTGAAAAAGACCGTCAGATTCCTTTCGAACTTCGCTGGAGTAAGATCATTCTTCCTGTCAAGGTGAATGATTCGAGGGAACTGAGTATTATCCTGGATACGGGTATGCCTTCCCGAGGTCTTCTCCTCTTTGATAAAAACCTGGCCGAGGAACTGGAGCTTTCAGGCACAGAAAAATTTCGCATCCATGGTGCCGGCAAAGGACAGGTTTCATATGCATTAAAAGTGGAATCAGCCAAATTGTCTCTCGGTGGAATCCATTTCGAGAACCAGGAGGTTCGTATTCTTCAAAATGATACCATGCGGGGCTCTCCCACCGACGGCGTTATCGGCAGCACTCTTTTTGAATCACACATGGTAAAAATCGATTATGATAAAAATATCATCACCCTGTTCGATCCGGAGGCACTCGAGGTGGATGCTGCCTGGGAGGCTATCGATTTGACTTTTAACCAGAACAACATTCCCTTTTTAGAGGCTTCGGTTTCCATTACGGGAAAAGAAAAAATCGATGTTTCTCTCTATATCGACCTCGCTTCGAGCGAAGCGCTCGAATTGCTAGTAAAGACAGAAATGAAATTTAGTGTCCCTGATAACCTGCCGAGCAAATACATCGGGAAGGGGTTGGATGGGCATATCGTCGGTCAGTATGGACGTGTAGCCAGTCTGAAAATCGGGTCCTTTGTTCTCCACGATGTCTCGACCGCATTCCCAAAAAGCGAGGTTCGGTCGCGCCAGCAAGAAGCTGATGGGATAATTTGTAATGACGCACTGCGGCGGTTCAATCTCATCTTTGACTACGGCAGGGAAAAACTCTACATCAAGCCAAACCGCTATTTTTCTGAACCGTTCAGTCAGAATTGACAGTCTGGCCGTACAGAAGATACTTTTCTTCAGAATGCCCGGGTACAAACCAACAACATGAGGAATGGTCCCTCCGGGAAGGAAAATGATAGGATTCCCAAATTCCCCGTATTATGATATAAGCTATTAGGGGAACGGAGGAAACCATGAAACCTCGGAAATATTTCTCAGTCCTCATCTTAGTTTTTCTGCTCGCTCTTCCCTCTTGTCAGAGACGAGCAGGATTGAACACTCTTTTGGTCGAAGAAGGAAGCATCCCCTCATCAGACGGTGTCCTTATCCACTACAAACTCTACGGAAAAGGAGACGTCTCCCTGGTATTTGTCCATGACTGGTGCACGAATATGACCTACTGGGATAAACAAATCCCTTCTTTCGGGGTGAACTACAAAGTCGTGACTCTGGACCTTGCCGGGCATGGCAAATCCGGTCAAAACCGAACGGCCTGGACTATGGAAGCCTTCGGTAAAGATGTGGCCTCGGTGGTCGAAAAACTCGCTTTGAAGCAGGTCGTCCTCATCGGGCACGGCATGGGAGGGCCTGTGATGCTGGAAGCCGCCAGACTCATGCCCAGCCGCGCTATCGGTCTTGTGGGGGCCGACTCATTTACCGACCTATACATGAAAGCGTTGAACGAGGATCAGATAGAGCTCTCTCTTCGACCGTGGCGAGAGGATTATCGACTCCAGATGCGAGAATTCGTGCGGCTGTCCTACTTTTCTCCCAAATCCGACCATGACATGATGAAAGAGATCATCTTCGATATGGTGAGGACTCCTCCGGAAGTCGCGTTGGGAGCACTGGAAGAACTTCTGAGATATGACGGTGCAGATTCCTTAAGAGAAGTCCAGCTCTCTGTGAGATGCGTGCAAACAGATCATATCTCTTCCTCATTCGAAGTGACAGAAGCCCATGCCAAATCGGTTTGGGTGGATTATGTGGAAGGGATGGATCACTTCTTCATACTGGAAGATCCTCTGACCTTTAACCGGTTTCTAGCTGGCTACGTCTCCGAATTCGTCATGGAATCCTACCAAAGATAACGCCTGAAGATATTCACACCTTTCACGATCAAGCTGCTTATGCACAGTTTTGCTTTTTTCCCGCAAATTGATAGTCTAATGCCGACGATGAAGGGGAGAGGAACAGCATGAGATGTCCCAAATGTGGGTCCGAGAATCCTGCAGCTCCACCTTTGCCGGCCGCTATCAGATCATCGAAGAACTCGGCCGAGGAGGCATGGGAGAAGTCTACCAGGTGCTGGATAAAGAGGCCGATGCCAAGCTCAAGGCTAGAGAGCATTATGAAAAATTCCTCGACCTCTGGGGGGATGCCGCTCCTGGCTCTCCCGAAGTTCAGGAAGCCGAGCAGCGGTTAGCAAAACTGCGCATGCCGTAAAGTGTGGATGGACCCGCTGAAGAGTTATGGGAGGGTATGTGGATCGACACTAGTGAGTCAGGTCATCCCGGCCGATGAATCTCTCTGCGATGACATCTCCTCGGGAATCGATTCTGCCAATTTTCTGGGGGATGCCACTCCTCGTGTCGTAGATTCCTCCATTTTTGTCTACACGTCCGATCCTGGTCTTTACAGGAAATACCGTGAGATCATTCGTGAAAATATCTCCTTCGTAGTCCACTTCGATCTCTTTTAGGTGAAACAGCTCTTCCACCTTTTCCTTTGTCACCCTCGATCTAAAATGAGGCCATATGGTCTCGACGAAAGTCTGGGTTCGCACTTCCGAAGGATCTGCCGTGGCTTTTTTTGTCTTGACCTCTTTGTGCTTTATCCGTACATATCTCAGGACCATCGAAGCACAAAGAACACCTGTGCCGAGAAGCGCTAACAGAAGAAAAAACTGTCCGAGTGTCGAAAAAATAAAAATGATGGCTCCGCAAAGATAAAGATATGCGCCAATCCTTATCCCGGAAACTGCACCGATATTGTCGATATTTTGGGTCAAATCGTTTACCCAGATGAGTAAAGAATAAATTGGCTCCAAAGTGAACCTCGAGATACTCGAGAACCTGCCTCTCCCAGAACGGATGTTTCTGCTTTTTTGGATAAGCCAGTCGTAAAAATCTTCTGTGAAATAATAGACGGCTTCTATCTTCAAAAAGACCAGGAAGTACCCTATGAGAAGGGGAGCTAACAGAAGAATCGCTATGAATAACATCGGATCACCGTTAAATTTAGTCGGAGGAATGGGGTGAAATATTGAGAATTTAATGAATCAAGGTTGATCCTCATAATCTTTATACTTTTATCCTTTATACTTTCAGATCTATTTCTGTTCGGAGCGCTGTTCCAGCCACACCGCCAAGATGAGGCTCATTCTAACTCGTCAGTACGCCTACTTATAAAGACAGCACCTCCTTGCTTTTTTTCTCATGTGTTGATATGCTTTTTTGGTGATTCAAGGGGACGGATAAAGCATGAATTGCCCCAAATGCAACGCAGACAATCCTGAAAATGCCCGCTTCTGCGGGAGCTGCGGGACATCCCTTCACACCCCTCATCCAGATGAAGCCGAGTTCCCGACTCAACCCCTCCCTACACCTCTCAGAGGATTATCCAGAGGGGCTGTCTTCGCCCAAAGATACGAAATCATCGAAGAACTCGGCCGAGGAGGCATGGGCCGCCTCTTCAGGGTTCTCGATACCAAGATCAACCAGGAAGTAGCACTGAAAATTCTGAGACCCGAAATCTCCCGCGATAAAAGAACCATCCAACGCTTCAACAACGAATTGAAGCTTGCCCGCAAGATTTCTCACAAAAACGTCTGCCGCATGTACCACATCGCCGAAGAGGCTGGAACCCACTATATCACCATGGAGTACATACCGGGAGAGGATCTCCAGGGCATGATCAAAATGACCAAACAGCTCAGCATAGAAACGACTGTCTCAATTGCCAGGCAAATATCCGAAGGATTAGCCGAGGCCCACAGACTCGGAGTCGTTCATAGAGACCTTAAGCCCGGCAATATCATGATCGACAAAGAAGGAAACGCCCGCATCCTGGACTTCGGCATAGCACTTTCCCTCGAAGCTAAGGGAATCACAGAATCGGGGCGATTGATCGGTACCCCCGAATACATGTCTCCTGAGCATGCTCAGGATAAGGGTGTCGACCATCGTTCCGATATTTATTCGCTAGGTGTGATCCTGTATGAGATGGTCACAGGGCAAGTGCCTTTCACAGGCGAGACACCGATCATGATTTCCATCAAGCATGTAGAGGAAGCTCCAAAAAATCCCAAACTCTTGAATCCTCAAATTCCAGAGGTATTGAGCACCCTTATTTTGAAGTGCCTGGAAAAGAGAAAGGAATATCGATACAAGAACGCAGAAGAACTCTATTCTGAGCTTGTTAAGATAGAGGATTCCATCCGGGATACAAAAAAAGTCATCAAAGTCAGAAGACCATTCACTCTAAAAACATTGACAACTCCCCTCAAGCTGCCAAAACCCCTCCTCCCAACTCTGGTTGCGGTTCTGGCTGTTCTTGCGGCAGCATTGCTATTGGTGATCTGGAAACCTTGGTCAAGAGGTGGAGCAGCTCAAAGCCCTACAGACAAGCCATCCCTCGCCATCCTCTATTTCAAGAACAACACAGGAGATCAGAGTCTGGATCACTGGAGAACGGCCATTACTGATTTGCTGATCACAGACCTGTCCCAATCCAAATTTATAAGGGTTCTCAGCAGTGAGCGTATATTCGACATACTCAGTCAGCTCGATCAACTTGATGCGCAGGTTTATTCCTCCGATGTCCTGAGTGAAATATCCAGACGGGGAGGCATTGAAAACGTGCTTATCGGAAACTTCACAAGAGCAGGAGACCGGTTCAGACTTAACGTCACCCTTCAGGACGCCAGAACCGGGGAGCTCATCGCCTCGGACAGCGTGGAAGGGAGCGGAGAGAGGAGCTTCTATTCTATGGTAGACGAGCTGACCAAGAGGGTCAAAGCCGACTTTAGGCTCACCGATGATGTGATAGCCGCTGATATCGACAGACAGGTAGAGAGAATCACCACTGGCTCTCCCGAAGCACAAAGATATTATTCTGAAGGAGTGGAATACTTCCGACAAAACGAATATGACCAGGCCATCGTGGCTTTGGAAAGAGCGACCGAGATCGATCCCGAGTTCGCCATGGCTTATGAATCGATCGGAACAACATATAACAATATGGGATACAGCTCTGTGGCAAGAGACTATTTCCGAAGAGCCTTCGAACTATCGGACCGTGTTTCCGAAAGAGAGCTCTACCAAATCCAGGGAGAATATTACAGATTGACGGAGAGCACTTATGATAAGGCTATCGAAGCCTACAACAATCTGCTGGCGCTATATCCTGACGATGGAGATTCCAATAACAGACTCGGACTCATATACAAGAGCATCGAGGAATGGGATAAAGCCATTGAACGATTCGAGGTCTGCATCCAGAACAGATATGAAAGAGATTTCTTCTATGTGAATATTGCAGAAGTTTATATGGCAAAGGGGATGTATGAAAGAGCCGGACAAATCCTTGAATTGTACCTGGACGAAATCGGAGATTCCGCGTGGGTGCATGGGGATTATGCCATCAATTATCTCTGTCAGAGGCAGTACGAGTTTGCCCATATCGAGACGGACAGGGCAATGGCACTTGATCCGACACACTACCATGCATTTTGGATCAAAGGGGACATATACCACAGTCAGGGAAATTTTACCGCTGCAGAAAATCAATACAGAAGTTTATTGGCGGAAGAAGAAGAAGTTGCACAGTTATATGGGTGGGATAAGCTGGCAGGTTTATCCGTATCCCAGGGAAAGTTCGATGATGCGGTCGTTCAATCCACACAGAGCCTCCAGGTTGCCGTAAATTTGGGCGAAAATCCATGGAAAATGTGGCTTTCTTCCCGCTTGGCTTATATAAACATGAAATCCGGTCGTTATCAGGAGGCGTTGAATATCTGTAATGATGCCCTGCAAATAGATGTGGGAGGTGAACGGCTAGATTTGAAACGAAGAGTTTTGTACTTCAAGGGTCTGGTTCAAGTCGCCATGAATGCGCTGGCTGAGGCCCGGAGAACAGCCGATGGGCTCAAGAGTCAGATCGATGCCGGTCTCAACCAAAAAGAAATCAGATACTTCTATCATTTGATAGGCATGATTGAACTTGCTCGGAAAAATTACTCCCAGGCAATAAAGTATCTCGACCAAGCCATTTCTCTTCTTCCCTATCAATATTACAGGCATCCCTGGATTGTGGGGAATGACCGCGCTTCATTCCTCGATTCCTTGGCACAAGCCTATTTCAGGTCAGGGGATCTGGACGAGGCCCAGGAAGAATACGGAAAGATTCAGGCGCTGACTATTGGCCGACTCGACTATGGGGATATCTATGCCAAGAGCTATTACTGGCTGGGCAAAATCAATGACCGGAGAGGCTGGGGGCAACTGGCCAAAGACAATTACCAGCGCTTCCTCGACCTGTGGAGGGACGCCCAAGAAGGCGTGGCCGAAGTCGAAGATGCCAGGCGAAGGGTAGCCAGACTGCGCTAGCGGATAAATAAATATATCCAGCAACCATTTCGGACAGACTCTGTCACCTTGCATTTTTTCTGATGAATTGATATTCTTTTGACGATGGCCGCAAGGGGAGAAACAAGATGAAATGTCCCAAGTGCTCTTTCGAGAATCCTACTGATAGCCAATTTTGCAGCAAATGTGGAACGCAGCTCCCTTCTGACAAATCTGTTGAGGAAGCCCCCCCCGACATCTGAAGACATTTCTGAACCCACAAAAACAATCGAGGCGCCAAAGGAAGAACTGACCACAGGCTCAACTTTTGTCACAAGATACCAGATCATCGAAGAACTGGGACGAGGCGGAATGGGACGGGTCTACAGAGTCCTGGACAAAAAGCTCAACGAAGAAGTCGCCCTTAAACTCATAAAACCCGAGATATCGTCAGATAAAAAGACGGTTGAACGCTTCAGCAACGAATTAAAAATGGCCCGAAAGATTGTCCATAAGAACATCGCGCGCATGTTCGATCTGAATGAAGAGAAAGGCACGCATTACTTCACCATGGAGTACGTAAGAGGGGAAGACCTGAAACGATTAATCCGTAAGATGGGCCGTTTGAACGCAGCTCAGGCTATATCCATAGCCAAAGGGGTCTGTGATGGCTTAGTAGAAGCCCACAGGCTTGGAGTCATCCATCGGGACCTCAAGCCTCAGAATATCATGGTGGATGAGGACGGAAACTCGAAGATTATGGATTTTGGAATTGCCCGCTCTCTAGAGGGAAAAGGAATCACAGAAGCAGGTGTCATGATCGGCACGCCCGATTACATGAGCCCTGAACAAGTCGAGGGGAAAGAAACAGACCAGCGCTCAGACATATATTCTCTCGGCATCATCCTCTATGAGATGGTCACGGGACAGGTTCCTTTCGAAGGGGACACGCCTTTTACCATCGGCGTTAAACACAAAAGCGAAATGCCCAAGAATCCCAAGGATCTCAATTCTCAACTGCCCGATGATCTAAACAGAGTGATCCTTAAATGTCTGGAAAAAGATAAGGAGAACAGATACCAGAGTACAGGAGAACTGCGCTCTGAACTGCTCAATATAGAGAAAGGCATTCCTACGACCGACCGGATAATACCCAAAAAAAAGCCCCTTACTTCCCGAGAAATAACGGTTCAATTCACCATGAAAAGATATCTTGTTCCTGTAATGATTGTCTTTGTTGTCATCGTGATCGCTGTCGTCATCTGGCAGCTTCTTCCGCAAAGACCGGAAGCCGTCCCCTCACCCCTACCCGACAAGCCATCTCTCGCTATCATGTACTTTAAGAATAATACAGGGGATGAAAACCTGGATCATTGGAGAACCATGCTCGCAGACCTTCTGATCAAAGACCTGACACAATCGAAATACATTAGAGTGCTCAGCGAAGATAAGCTTGTGGATATCCTAGAGAGCCTGAACCAGCTCGATACAAAAAGCTATTCGGCTACAGTTTTAAAAGAGGTGGCTGCTCAAGGCGGAGTCAATCACATTCTACAAGGCAACTACGCCAAGGCCGGAGATGAGATTCGAGTGAATGTCACGCTCCAGGACGCATCCACGATGGAGATTATCGGCTCTGAGGGAGTCGAAGGTACAGGGGAAGACAGCATCTTCTCTATGGTCGATGAGTTGACCAAAAAGATTAAGAACCGGGTCAGGCTCTCCCAACAAGAAATCGCAAGTGACATAGATAAAGACATTGGAAAAATCACGACCTCTTCCCCTGAAGCTTATAAATTTCTCAGAGAGGGAGAGAAGTATGACAAACAGGATGAATTTCGTAAGGCCCTCCAATTTTATGAGAAAGCCGTCGTGATCGACCCTGAATTCGCATATGCTTATGTAGGCATTGCCATAAGTTATTACAATCTTGGGCTGTTCAGTGAAGAAAAAAAATACCTCCAGAAAGCCACGGAACTCAGTGACCGCGTATCGGATAGAGAGCTCTATCTGAATACGGCAGAGTTTTACAGCACCTCAGAAAGGATCGGACAAGGTATATGGAAATCATTGTTGCATTCACAGCTCGCCGATCTTCACATCGCTTCTAAAAATCCTGAAGCAGTCCTAAAAGAAGCAGAGGAGGCATGGAACGCTTCAGCAGAGGTCGAATACCTTGCGGGTCAAAGAGGGGCATTGACCCACAAAGTCCGGGCTTACCTTGATATCGGCTCCATAGAGAAAGCCATTCAAGAGGCTGAAAAGCTGGAAACAATGATCGAAGAAGGCTTGAACCAGAAGCGTATGAGAAGCTATTTTTATTTGATGGGAAAAATTGAAATCTATAAGAATAATTTTCTCAAAGCCATTGAATATATAAAAAAAGCTTTACTATTAACATCATATGGGCCTCTCACCAAGCCTGCTTTTATGATAAATTCACTTGCCCTGGCTTATTACAAATCCGGGAATCTGGAAAAGGCTCGAAAAGAGTATGAGCGGATAGCCGCACTAACGACAGGCCGGCTTGCATATGGTCCTCTATATGCTAAAAGCTTCTATATGCTTGGCAAGATCCATGAAGAGCTCAACAACAAACATCAGGCCATAGAAAATCATCAGAAGTTCCTCGGACTATGGAAAGATGCCGATCCCGGCTTCCCCGAAGTCGAAGAGGCTAAAGAGCGGCTTGCCGTTCTCCGATAATCTTCTGTTTCCAAACCTTCTACAATCTCAGCTTCCGTTTCTCTTCAAACAATCACGCTTCGTTTCCGGCCAAAATGTTATCCCTCAACTGCCGCGCTTTATCCCACACTCGATCTTCCACATTCTCGATAAAAAGCTGGAGATGGTGATAAGGAATCTCGATCCCTGCGTCATCTAAGGCCAATTTACTTTCCTCCATCACTTTGTAATAAACAGCCTTCTCATCTTCTGCATTCTCAATCCAGATCCTTACAATCACGTCGACGCTCGAAGCTCCCAATTGGGTCACCACAACATCAGGAGCCGGGTCCTTTAATATCATATCTATGTCCTCTATCTTTTTCAGAATCACCTTTCGGGCATCCGGAATATTTTCTTTGTAAGCGATGCCCACAGGCACTTCGATTCGTGTGGCACCATGCTTGGAATGATTGACCAGGACTTGCTCAATAATATTTTTGTTTGGAAGAACAACATACGTATTGTTCAAAGTTCGGATCCTTGTGCTGCGAAGAGTTATGCGAGTCACCTTTCCATACTGTTCTGCGACAGTAATCCAGTCTCCCAACTCAAAAGGCTTGTCCCAGAAAATCAAAAATCCAGCGATGGTGTTGGCCAAAGAATCCTGGGCTGCGAATCCGATAGCAATCCCAGCGACTCCCAAACCTGCCAGCATGGCTCCGACATTGATCCCTATTTGTCCTCCAGCCATGACGATACTAAAAAACAAAAGAAAGGACTTGTAGATATTGTCGATCAAGAGCTTGATGAGATTTTCATGGAAATTCGCCCGCTGCAAAATGAGGATAAGAGGTTTGCGGGTGATGCGGTACCCTAACCAAAAAACGAAAAGGATAGCCGAAGCAGCGAGCAGATCTGGCAAAAACGCTACGATGCTGTTGACGATGCGTTCCACATCCAGCAATTCGAATATTTTTTCCACTATCTTCTCCTTTCATACATGAAATAAAATTTTCCCTATGAAAATTTTATCTATCCATTATAAAAAAAATCCTAGGCATTCTAAAGCAGTCCATCCAAACAGGAATATCTTGCATTTTTCATCATGAGTTGCTATGCTCTGCATTAAGTAAGCAAGGAGGGAAACGCATGTTTGCAAGGATGCTCAGGATTCAAACCGACATCGAGAAAATAGATGAAGCCTCAAGGCTTTTTGAAGAACAGGTTATTCCCCTGTGCAAGGAAAGAAAGGGACACAAAGGAGCTTTCTTTCTGGGGGACCACAAAACAGGCAACTGCATCATTGTGACAGTGTGGGAAACCGAACAGGATCTGCTCGATACCGAACACAGCCGCTTTTTCCAGGAACAGCTGGTCAAGTTTATGAAATATTTCATCACACCTCCCATCCGCGAAGTGTATGAGGTTCTCTACATGGAATAATCGGTATTGCAATTTTGCATTTGAATTGATAACCTTTCCCTACTCCCAATGTCAAAATTCTCACTGGAGGATCAATCATGCCTAAGACTTTAAGAATTTTTATATTGTGTCTATTTGTATCTGCGCTGATATACACGGTTCCTTCACTCGCTGTACAGCCTCAGCAGCAGAATGCGAAACGTCCTTTGACCCACGAGGACTATGATGCCTGGAAATCGATCGGTTCCCCTACCATATCAGCAGACGGAAAATGGATCCTGTATCTGGAGACTCCTCAGGACGGTGATGGGAATATCGTTGTCAAGGATGTCGAAACGCTCCAGGAATTCCGCTACTCTATAGGCTATACCGGAGAGGGGACAGATTCGGAACGGGCAGCCAATCCCCGATTCAGTTACGATTCAAACCATGTGGCCTTTCTGATTTCTCCTTCTCAAGCAGATATCGAGGAAGAAAAGAAGGCTGAGAAAGAGAAAAAGGAGGCGGAAGAAAAGAAACCCGAGAAGGACAAAGAGGACGGGCTCAAGAAAAAACTCGGGATCATGGATCTTGCGGATGGAAAGGTGACCGTAATAGAGAGAGTGAAAAGTTTTGCCATGCCCGAAGAAGCTGGAGGATGGATTGCCTATCTGAAGGAAGCCCCTCCCGAGGAAAAAGAGGATAAGGAGAAAAAGGAGGAGGAAGAGACTGGGGAGAAGAAAGAAGAAAAAAAGGGTGAAGAGGAAAAAGAGAAAGAGAAAAAGAAAAAAGAAGATTATGGAACACCTTTTGTTCTGCGGTCCTTGAAAGATGGAAGCGAGACCACCTTCGAGGATGTCCTCACCTATCGCTTCACCGAGGACGGAAAGAATCTCCTGTATATTGTCTCCAGCAAAGAAAAGCCGGAGACAGACGGCATCTACAGAATACAACCTGGAAGCGAATCCAGCACCCCCCTATTGACAGGAAAAGGAAAATACTCCAAATGGGCAATGGACAAGGAAGAGACTGCGCTCGCTTTCCTGACCGACAGGGATGATCAAGAAGCCGATGAGCCTACCTTTAATCTGTATGGATGGAAGCTGGGAGAGGACAAGGCAGCACTATGGGTTTCGCACACATCCACGACTGACTTTCCTGAAGGCATGGCAGTCAGCGATAAATCCGATATCACATTCTCCGAAGATGGGAAGGTCGTGATGTTCGGAATAAAAGAAATTCCTGAACCGATAAAAGAGGAGGATGATGAGGAGGAAGAAGAGGAGGCCAAATTCGACCTGTGGCATTGGAACGATCCTTATCCCCAGCCTCAGCAGAAAAAGATGGCAGAGGAAGTCCGGAATAACACATGGGAATCTGTCTATCATTTGGATTCTAAGAAGTTCGTCAAATTAGCGGATGAGGACATCCCAGATGTCAGCCTCTCACGGAATGGGAATGTTGCCTGGGCTCAGACGATCCTCCCCTACAGGAAGCTGGTCTCTTATGACGGCTGGTACTATGACGTCTATGTGATTGACCCTGAGAGCGGCGATAAGACACTGGTCAAAAAGAAAGCCTATGCACGGGCCTATCTTTCTCCGAACGGAAAATATATCCACTGGTTCGAGGATGGAAATTGGCACGTGTACGATATTTCAAGTAAAACGACAAAAAACATCACAGAAGAACTTGGAGTAAGCTTTGAGCAGGAGGACTGGGATACGCCCAATCCCGCCTATCCTTACGGAATCGCAGGCTGGACTGATAATGATGCATCAGTCCTGGTTTATGACCGTTACGACATTTGGGAGATAATGCCGGACAGCTCGAATGCGCGCCGGATCACTGAAGGATTCGGGAGAGACATGGACCTTTCCTACCGCTATGTAAGGCTCGATCCGGAGGAATACACCATCGATCCCAAAGAACCTATACTCCTGCGCGGCACCAACCAGGAAACCATGGCCCAGGGATTTTTCCGCGATAAGGTCGAAGGCAGGAAACCCCCTGAGAACCTCATCATTCTCGATAAATCCTTCGGCTATCGCATTCAGAAAGCCGAGGAAGCGGATCTGCTGCTCTATACTCAGGAAAGTTTCGAGGAATATCCTGACCTTTGGGTAAGCGATTTGGACTTCAAGGAACCTCGTAAAATCACTGACCTCGGCAAACAGATACAGCCTTTTATATGGGGAACAGAAGAACTGCGGGACTTTCTGAGTGCAGATGGAATTCCCCTCAAGGGCATCCTGATCAAGCCCGATAATTTCGAATCCGAAAAGAAATATCCCCTTATGGTCTATATCTATGAAACCCTTCACAATTATATGTACCACCGCTTCCGTCACCCTTCACCTGGTACATCCATTAATCCTTCCTACTATGTGAGCAACGGATATGTTCTTTGGATGCCGGATATCGAATACGGTACAGGGTATCCGGGAAGAGATGCCTTGAAATGTGTCCTGCCTGGAATCCAGATGCTGGCCCGAGAAGGTTATATCGATCCCAAAGCTATCGGAATCCAGGGTCATTCCTGGGGAGGCTATCAGGTTGCCTACATGATCACACAGACAGACATCTTTGCTGCGGTTGAAGCCGGAGCTCCTGTTTCCAACATGACCAGCGCTTATGGAGGCATCCGCTGGGGAAGCGGAATGGTGCGGCAATTCCAGTATGAACGCACACAAAGCCGCCAAGGGGGCAGTCTCTGGGAAGTTCCCTTCCGGTACATCGAAAATTCTCCCCTCTTCTGGGCAGATAAAGTCCATACTCCTATACTCATGATCCACAATGACCAGGATGGTGCGGTCCCCTGGTATCAGGGCATTGAATATATTATGGCCCTTCGTCGCCTGGGAAGGGAAGCCTATATGTTCAACTACAACGGCGAGGAGCATGGGTTACGCAAACGGGTGAATCAGATAGACTGGACGCACCGGATGCAGGAATTCTTCGACCACCATCTCAAAGGCGCTCCAGCGCCGGATTGGATGACAGAAGGAATCAAGGCCTGGGAAAAGGAAGAAGAAAAGAAATGAAAATCGAGGCAGGAAATCTGCTCTTGCGATCGTAAAATACCTTTGATGCGCGGCTTTTGAGGGGAAAAAGGGCGGTCCTACCTCGAATCCCGCTGAAGAATGCCTATACTTATCCTTCTCGGTATCGTTTTCATCATCATCGGAATATTGGGGTGTATCATACCAGGAATTGCCGGACCACCCTTCAGTTTCTTGGCCCTGATTTGTCTGTCCATCGCCAGGAAATGGGAGCCATTTTCGGCTGATTTTCTGGTTGCGATGGGAGTATTGACCGTAGTGGTTCAAGCCCTCGATTATCTGCTTCCTGCTGTGGGGGCCAAGAAGTTCGGTGCAAGCAGATATGGATTTTGGGGAGCCATCATCGGGATGCTTCTGGGCATCATCTATGTCCCTCCTTTAGGCATAATCATCGGTGCCTTTCTGGGAGCGCTGCTGGGCGAAGTATTGGCAGGGAAAAAAACATATGAAGCCTTGAAAGCGGGAGCAGGGGTCTTTGTCGGCCTTATGTTCGGCATACTCCTGAAGCTGACTGCAGCCGGCATCATGACCTTCTACTTCATCAAAGCCCTCTTTTAATTCTAATTATTTCCCCAAATTATTCAAATTATTTTGTGTCTTTTATGATTGATAGAAGGATCTTTTTTTCCTCCTGATTGGGAATATAACCCTGTAAAAACGCTTCCAGGACAATCTCCCCTTCTGCGTTCCGGCAAACCGCCTTGGCTTCTGCGAGGTTTCTCTCATTTCGGGCGGAAATTGTCAGCTTGCAGGTGATGGTTTCTCCAAAATAAACAGGCTTCCTGAATCGGAAATCCAATTTTGAGGCATAAAATCCGATTTGCCCTCCAATTTCTGTGACCAGGCTCCCTACAAGTAATCCATGACATATCCGACCTCGCAGGTTTTTTGCCCCGGCAAACCGCTCATCAAAATGAACCGGATTATAGTCCCTGGTCATGTTCGCAAAATCAATCACGTCCTGCCCCATGAATGCTCTGGATGCAGTAAATGTATCCCCTACCTGCAATCCCTCGATAGTTTTTTTCCGAATCTCGGACATCGTTTTTCTCCCGAACTCGCAGTCACGTGAAAATTGACAACTCAAAATATATCAGGCTACCGGGGATTGTCAAATGAAGAAAAAAATCCTTCCCTCTCTTGAATTTTCTCGCCCTAAGATATATTTTTCCCTATGGACATGGATGACGCAACCCTTCTTTCAAAAGGAGGCAATATCATGAACCTTAAAAAATGGTGCTACTTTTTCGCACTCGTTTGCCTGGCCATATTTTTTTCCTGTGGACGGCCGAGCCCTGCTGATCTGGTCTTGCGTGGAGGAAAAGTCGTAACGGTAGATGAAAACTTTTCCATCCACGAGGCCGTAGCTGTCAGGGGAGATAAAGTCATTTTTGTCGGAAGCAACCAAGAGGTCGAAAAATACATCCTGCCCAGCACTCATGTCATTGACTGCAGCGGAAAACTCGTCCTCCCAGGACTGATCGACGCGCATGCTCATCTCCACAGCCTGGGAGATGAGCTCACATCCCTAAATGTCACTGGAACGACGAGCTATCAAGAGATCATAGACGCCGTTGCGGCAAGAGTTAAAACCAGCGAACCGGGAGAATGGATCGTCGGCGGCCGCTGGGATCAAAACGACTGGGAGGAAAAAGTATTTCCAGTGCACGATCCTTTGAGCCAGGTATCCCTGGATAATCCAGTGTATCTTACCAGGATCGATGGAAACGCAGCGTTGACCAACCAAAAAGCGCTCGAGATCGCTGGCATCACCAGAGATACCCCCGATCCCGCAGGTGGTGTCATCATCCGCAACGAAAACGGCGAACCCACTGGAGTTCTGGTCAACAGGGCCATGAACCTGGTATCGGATCACATCCCTGAGGAGTCCTACGAAGAATTCAAACAAAAATTTCTCAAAGCCGTCCGCAGCTGTCTTTCGGTCGGCCTGACCAGTGTCCATGAGGCCGGGATCGGGCCGCGGCACATCAATCTGTACAAAGACCTTATAAACAACGGCCAGCTCAACATGCGGATTTATGCCATGCTGGGAGAAGAAGAGGACCTCCCCTTGGATACGGATCTTGCGGATTACTTTAAAAAACACCGCATCCAAGAGTACGGTCGTCATCTGCTTTCGGTTAGAAGCATCAAATTGTTTTTCGATGGGGCGCTCGGTTCCAGAGGAGCCGCCTTTTTTGAGCCTTACCAGGACGACCCCGAAAACACCGGCCTCCTGAGGATCACCCCTGAATACATCTATGCAATCTCCAAGGCTGCTCTGGAAGCAGACATGGGTGTTAACACCCACTGCATCGGGATTCGCGGCAACCGGCTCTGTCTCGAGGCCTACGGAAAAGCGCTCGAAGAAAATCCCAAACCCGACCACCGTTTCCGCATCGAGCACGCCCAGATCGTCGAAAAAAAGGATATCGAAAAATTTGCCTCCCTCGGAGTCATCCCCTCGATGCAGCCCACACACTGCACTTCGGATATGTATTTTGTGGAAGACAGGATCGGTTCAGAACGAGCGAAGGGAGCCTATGCCTGGCGCTGGTTTATCGAAGCCGGACTGAAAATTCCTTGCGGATCTGACTTTCCTGTCGAATCGAACAATCCCCTGTTGGGAATATATGCGGCTGTGACCCGTCGGGATCCATCAGGATGGCCTGAAGGCGGATGGCATCCCGAACAGAGCATGACTATCGAAGAAGCCATCAAAGGATTCACCATCTGGGCTGCTTACGGGGCTTTTCAGGAGAACGTCCTCGGCTCGATCGAAACAGGTAAATACGGAGATTTTACCGTTCTGGATAAAGATATACTCGAAATCGATCCCAAAGAAATACTGAAGACCAAAGTAACATACACCATCGTGGGAGGTCAAATCCGCTACCGTGCTAAAGATTAGTTTCTATTTTTCGAAGAGCAGGTTGCGAACCCTTCCAGAGCTCAAGCGAAATCCAGAGATCTGCCCCTTTGCATCACGGATGAATCGAATCGTCCATCCCCTGACCCGGAATTTATCATTTGAGACGGCTTGCAGAGGTACAGCCAGGTCTCCATCACGCCTCATATATAAATGTCCCTCTCTCAAGGCTATCTCGAAACCGGCCAGTATTTCTTCACTATAGAATTGACCTTCATATTCCATGAGCTTCTCTTCCGGGATATCGATAGCTTCTCTCTTTTGCGTGGATCTTTTTGGCGGCTTCGGTTTATCTTCTTCAAACTCATCAGCAAGATAAATATCTGCAACTTGACGTGCCAACCTGGATGGATTGAAGCTGCTTGAATTCGAAAGAAGAATAACAGAGAACCGCTGGTCAGGGAATCGAAGCAGATCAGCCCTGTAGCCTCCGAGACTGCCTCCGTGTTCGACGATTCTCAATCCTCTATACTCTCCCATAACAAGCCCAAAGGCATAATCCAATTTCGTGCCATCCTTCAGAAATCCCGGCGTGTGCATCAGATCTATCACACTTTCTCCACCAGCTTTGGGATTATAAAAGTTCTGATCCCAGAGAAAGAGATCCTCTACAGAGGTAAACAGTCCTCCAGACCCGACACAATCGAATGTGGAGATGAAATTTCTGTATTCCCCCTCTCCCCTATCATAGTAACCTGCCGCCCTTTTTGCAATAAGCTCGGTATAATTATCATGAAAACGAGAATTTTTCATGTTCAGGGGCTTGAAAATGTTTTCATGAGCGAACTCCCGCAAGCTTTTTCCACTCACTCTCTTGACAATGACACCCAGCAGGAAATAGCCAGAATTGCTGTATGAATTCTCCTCGCCAGGCTTGAAATTGAGTTCCTTCTGGCGAAAAATCAGATTGAGTGCATCCTGCTCGTGATAGGTCCCGAAGGGAATTCCTGCGATATCCTCAAGCTCCAAATAATCACGGATCCCTCCTGTGTGGTGGATGAGATGCCGGACAGTTATCTGCGATCCATAATCCGGCATCTCTGGTAAATGCTTCCGGATATCATCGTCGAGACTCAGCTTGCCCTGCTCAGCGAGCAAAGCGACACAGAAAGCCACAAACTGTTTCGACACTGAACCGGTGTAAAAGACCGACTCAGGTGTTATCGGGACATCCAGCTCCAAATTCGCCATCCCATAGTCCTTCTTGCAGACAATTTGGCCATCTTCAACAACGGCCAGTGCACATCCTGGCGAATCACTCCTGTCCCATCGAACAAACAGTGTGTCCAGATTGGCATGGAGGTCACTCGCCCAAACTGAAGACCCAAAAAGCAGGATGGTTACAAATGTGATCCATATTTTTTTTGACTTCAATGGATATTTCATCGGGTCTTTCTCCCAGAAAAAATGAGATGAAAGTTATAAAATCTTACCTTTTTAATTCTACACATATCTCAATTTTATGCATCTAATTTCTGCGACTGCACTCAAAACTTTTCAGGAAATAACAAAACTTCTCCGACTAAACAAAATTGCCGATAGAAAATGTCATGGGGAGTGGAGGGTGGCCATTTCAATAACGCCCCGGAAGTTTTCATGTTGGCTTGACATGCGACCAAATCGATGCTTGACATTAATCTGGGAATTCGATAAACTCACTCATCATTCTTGTAAGGAGGTGATTTTTTTTGGCATTCGTGGTTGTCGAAGAAAATGAATCACTCGAAAGCGCTTTGAAAAGATTCAAGCGTAAAGTCCAGCAAGAAGCTATTATCAAAGAGATCAAAAAACATTCTGTATATTATAAGCCTGGCGAACGCAGACGCATGAAAGAAGCACAAGCCCGAAAGCGCATGAGAAGACGTCTGAAAAGAGAAAGAGATTTCGAATATTATTAGAACGTCCTTATAAGAATAAACACATATTTATCAGTCTTATTTATTTGCAGAAGCAGGATTTTGTCTTCGTCAGAATTACAAACCAAAAAAAAGCCCTCCTGGCTTAAAGTTAAATTTCCGTCTCATCAGAATTTCTTCTCTGTTTCCAATCTTCTCAAAGAAGGAGAGCTTCACACCATCTGCCAGAGCGCCAAATGCCCGAACCTCTCTGAATGTTGGAGCCACAGAATAGCGACCTTCCTGATTCTCGGTGATACCTGCACAAGGAACTGCGCTTTCTGCGCCGTAAACAAAGGAAATCCATCTGCTCCCTCTAAAGACGAAGCCTTCCGTGTCGCTGAAGCAGCCTCAAACTTGGGGCTTCGTTATGTGGTGATCACGTCTGTGACCCGGGACGATCTGCCAGATGGAGGGGCACGCTGTTTCGCAGAAACCATAAAGCACGTTAAAGAATCAATCGATGATGTTAAGGTCGAAGTCCTGATTCCTGACTTCCAAGGAGACGAAAAGGCATTGATGACAGTCATTTCTGCCCGGCCGGAAATCCTCAATCACAACATAGAAGTTCCGGAATCTCTTTATCCAACCATAAACAGGCCAAAGGAAAATTACAGACGGTCACTCAAGGTACTTGAAAGGGCCAAGGAATTCGGAGCCACGACTAAATCTGGAATGATGATAGGCCTAGGGGAGACCCAGAAAGACATTCTGCAGACCTTCTCCGACCTCCGTAAAGCGAGCTGTAATCTGCTCACCATAGGACAATATCTCCAGCCCACGAAAAACAATGCACCTGTGAAGAAATATTACACTCCCAACGAATTTGAACAATTGAAAACGATCGCTTCAGACTTTGGTTTTGAAGAAGTCGAGTCAGGACCTCTGGTAAGAAGCTCGTACAGGGCTCACAGGATGTACAGCGCGCACCTTGAAAAAAGGGCGAACTAGCCATGAGGTACCTCATTTTCACCGACATTCACGGCAACCTCGAAGCCTTCAACGCTTTTTTAAAATTCGCTCAAAAAAGAAAAGTCGACCATTACCTCTTTCTCGGAGACCTCGTAGGATACGGAGCATCACCTAACGAGATCATCCAGAAGATTGGCAACCTCAAGCCTATATCGATGATAAGGGGAAACCATGATAAGGCTGTCTGCGGGCTCGATACAGTACAGACATTCAACCCGATCGCTGCCTCGGCGATCCACTGGACAAGAGACCAAATATCCAAGAAAAATCTCAATTTTCTCTGCAGGCTGAAACAAGGCCCCATCATGGTGAACAAGGAAATAATGATCTGCCACGGCGCCCCCTTTGATGAAGATCATTATATCTTCGGCGAATTCGACGCATCGGAGGCTTTTCTTCATATCTCGGCTCGCATCTGTTTCTTCGGACACACCCATTTTCCATTTGTCTATGAAGAAAAAGACCATATCGTAGATGGCACATTCTTAACAGGCGAAAGTAACGAAATCAAGATCGATAAGGACGTGCGCTATCTGATAAATCCGGGCTCGATAGGTCAACCTCGTGACAGAAATCCCCAAGCAGCCTGTGCCATGTATGACACCAATACCAAGAAAATCAAATTCTTCAGATTTCCCTACAACATAGAAGCAGCTCAGAAGAAAATCATCCATGCGGGCCTGCCCCCTGCCTTGGCAGAAAGATTGGCCGTGGGCATCTAAACTTCTTTTCTATATCTTCGGATTGGCATAACAATAGAGGCAGCAGTGGGGGCAGAACTGTTTATAGCTCCCGATATCTACCGAGTCTGTGCAGCAGCATTCTTGGCGCTGGCTTCTGTCCTTCTTGATAGAGGCTCGTTCTCCGCAGGGATGCAGGAGCTGGAGCTGAGAGCCATCGATACAGGAGGAGGGCCGGATCCCGTCGACCTCTGTGAGAAAGTTCTGGCTGCAGGAGAAAAGACGCAAATTCCATCTCTTCGCGACCTGGACAAGATAACGGGCGTCAGATAACTTCTCCTCGCGAGACGGATCGATAAAGGCGAACTTGTGTTTGGATGCTCTCCTCTTCGCTTTGCCGTACCATTGAGCAAAGCTTATACGGATATCCTCTATGCCCTGTCTTTTCAAGCTGGGGGAAATCTTTTCGAACTCCCGGAGATTGGTATGGACCTTGTCATCGTCCTTCCAATAGATCACAGGATCGAACCGGACAGTTATCCTCCGGGGATTCCCAACCAAGCCGGTCAAATCTTCGAGTTGATCGAGGGCAGCCTGACAGGATGGGACGCCGCGCTCGATGAATGTTCTTCCTAACCCTGTTATGGCGAAGTGGAGATAGACCTGAGCATATTTTTGGAGGTGATCCTTCAGGCCTGCCCGGTTTTCGAGCAGATTCGCGAAATTCTTTGACCAAAGCACAATTGTATGCACGTTTTCGGGCCGTAAATCAACAGTATAAACATGCCCAGACGGGCCATACACCCTCGCCCTCTCTTCCCTGAAAGCCGAGGCAAGCCATTCGGGAAAGAAGGCCACCAGGTCGGTCCTCCGCGAAGCACTTATAATCTTTTTCATTCGAACCCTATGGTATCTCAGCCAAAAAAGACTGACAAGAGCAATTGAATTTGACGTCCCTATTCTATTTCTTATAATGTCTGATAAAATAGAGAAGAAATCCAAGATCTCAAAATGGAAAAGAAGCCGCTTACAAAAACAGCGAAAATATGGGTCGTCGGTGGAGGTAAGGGCGGAACGGGAAAAACCTTCATTACCAGCAGCCTGGGAATCTATTTATCAAAAAAGCGGAAAAAGAACGTCATCCTGATCGACGGAGACCTCGGCGGGGCCAACCTCCATTCGATCTTCGGAATCAAGCAACCGGAAAAATCCCTTTCCAATTTTTTCGAATCCAAAGCTCCCCTGGAGCAAGTAAAGGTTGAGACAGGAATCGAGAATCTCTCGCTCATTGCCGGAGACATCCACTCTCTTGCTGCGGATAATATTCGGTATTCCCAGAAGCTCAAGCTTTTCAGACACATCGAGAGATTGAATGCTCAATATGTCCTGATCGATGTGGGAGGCGGCAGCCACTACAACATCATAGATACCTTTTTATTCGCCGATAAAGGGATTGCCGTTCTGACCCCGGATGCTCTCGCACTGGAGAATATGTACCAGTTTATGAAGAACGCCATCTACAGAAAGCTGAGGCTGACGCTGCGAGCCTCTGGCTTTAGAGGGCTGGCTCAAGAAACCTGGGCCCACAGAGAAACCAAGAAGATCAGCAACATCAGAGAACTCATCGATTTCTTTATGGGACTTCCTGAGACCGGGAATCTCATCCAGGACGCCTTTTCCGACTTCAAGATCTCTCTGATTCTGAATAAAATAAGAGATATGCAGGACGTCCATCTCGGCGCATCCATCAAAAGCACCTTCTTGAAATACCTGGGAATCGATGTGGAGTATGTGGGTTTTCTGGAATTCAATGACTCCATCCGCCATTCGACCCAAAATCATAGGCCCTTTCTGATGGACCATCCGGAATCCCGGTTGGCTACAGAGATCGAGCTTTTTACAGAGAATCTTTTACTGGGAAACGAGATCAACATCTGGGAAAAGTGATCATGTCAAGAAAAGAATACAAAGAATGTTTGAAAGTTCTGGAGCTCGGTCCCGATGCTTCCCTTACGGAGATAAAAAGATCTTATCTCCATCTAAAAAGACTCTATTCCACAGAATCTGTCGCCATATCGCCGATTGCAGGGGAATTCCCGGCAGAAAAACGAGAAGCGGTACTCAGAGCGATCGAGGAAGCTTACTCCAACCTTCTGGATATCTTAGAAAAAGAAGACCGAAAAATCCGGAAAAAAGAAAAAAAGATCACCTTTGATATCGAACGGGAAGAAGCAAAGACCGATGCACTTCCTTTGATCGAAAAGATGCTGAAACAGGCCGGATCCGTCCTCAGAGCCGAGAATCTGAAGAAAAGCTTCGGCAACCGTATGGTGGTTAAAGGAGTGAACCTCGAGGTTCGCTCGGGTGAAATCATAGGTCTCTTGGGCAGGAACGGCGCGGGCAAGACAACCACATTTCAGATGGTCTCAGGGCTCATAAAGCCCGACAGCGGCGTGATTCTACTGGACAACACCGAGATTTCGGCCTATTCGACCCATAAGAGGGCGTCTCAGGGCATCACTTACCTCCCCCAGGAAAATTCGGTCTTTCTCAAGACTTCTGTGGAAAACAACCTCAAGATGGTCTGGGAACTTCAAGGCAGCAAAAAAAGGGAGCGGATGAGGTTAGCACAACAACTGCTGGAAGAACTGGGATTGGAGGATCTGTCCCATCAGGCAGCATACACTCTCTCGGGCGGGGAGAGACGAAAGTTGGAGATTTGCCGTGCTCTGATACTGAAGCCCAAGTTTCTTCTGCTTGACGAACCCTTCACCGGAATCGATCCTTTAACCGTCATCGATCTTCAGAAGATCCTGATCAAGCTCAGGGATAAAGGAATCGGCATTGTCCTTTCTGACCACAACGTCAGGGACACATTTAAAATTACAGATCGGGCCTATGTGATTGAGGAAGGCGAAATATTGGTGGAAGGAAATCCACAACAAGTGTCCTCGAACGAATGGGCAAGGAAGCGTTTTCTTGGATTAAATTTCAAATTGGGAGGGGAAGTGACTCATTCCTCTTGAGTAAAAAGGTGATCGCCCAGCGTCTGTCCCAGAAAAAAGTAGAACAGGAAGAAATACACAGCTAGAAGAACAAGATAGAGGGCGAATACAGATAAGGCTGATACGGAAATCAGTCGGAACAAGTTGGTAGACAGCATACGGGAAGCGATGTGAAGAGTCACGATCCATATAGCGGCGATAAAAAGCACATCGAAGGCCCTGGATTTTAGACACACCGACATCTGGGAAGGAGTTCTTTTTTCTTCTTCCTCATACGCCTCGGCAGGCTTTGTCTCAAAGGGAAGGCGCTCCTGCTCCAAACCTTCAGGTAATCCCATGCCGGTATCGGGCATAGAGGCTTCCTCTTTTGCCGGCTCGTCTTCTGTGGGCTCCGCCATAACGGGCTCTTCTTCCTGAACCAATTCTTGTTCGAAGGCTTCTTCTTCCAGTTCTTCTTCTAAAATTTCTGCTGCTTCTCCGTCCTCAATTTCAGCTTGATCTTCAGGCTGCATTGTTTCCTCTGCTGGATACCCCTCATCTTTCTCTTCGATAACCTCGGCTTTTTGTTCCTCTTCATCTTTTTGTTCTTCAACGGCTGTTCCTTCTCCTGGTTGTTCTTCTTTTATTTTTTCCGCCCAAGGAGGGAACTCGTCTGTGGGAGGAATTTCTCCTTCCCACTCTTCCCTTTCTTCTTTAAGAGACTTCAGGAATTTTTCGATCTCCGCTTTTTCTTTTTCTTCGGAATCCACAATATTCTCTAGATCTTCGGTTTTAAATTCTGGCACTTCCTCTTCCTCCGGAGAAATCCCTTTATCAGGTTCCGCAGCACTTTCATCTTCATCCTTCTCATCCAGTTCGCTCAAATCCTGTATGCCTGCAGCCATCTCTTCCTCAATAATCCCCTCTTCTTTCTTCCCTTTCTCCTTCTTCCTGCGTTTGTCTGCTGAAGATCTTTCACTGGACGGCTTCGTTTCCTCGGTTGGACTTGTATCTTCCTCTTGGACATCTTCATCGACTATCTTTTCTCCAGGGGTCTCTTCCTCGACAGACTCGTCCTCTGGAAAAAGAAGTTGGGTCCCACAGTTAGAGCAGTATTCAGAGCCCTCGTCTATGATGGCTTTACAGTACGGGCATCTCCGAATGGCCATTATTTTATTTATATTCAGAAAACGAGCACTTGTCAACATCAGTTTGCTCGAGAAGCCGGCCGCAGAGCTCGACTCGCATCTGAGAAACCTGAAGCCCCCGAGATCTCCACGGACCATAAATCACTACATGGGAACGCTGAAAACGCTGTTCTGTTCGCCATCCGGAAGAAATATTATTCCGGAGAGAATCCCTTAACCGAAGTAAAGCCTTACCATACAGATGAAAAGCGCCGCGAGTATTCGCCCGATGAGATCTCACGGATCCTCAAGGCTGCCGGCGAGGTCGAGAAAGAGGCCTGGCCGAATACAATGCTGCAGAAATACGCAAAGAGGATTATCCTTTTGCTGCTCTATACCGGAATGCGGCCGGGAGAAGTGATCAACCTGAGATGGGAGAATATCCAGAATGATAAGACCGTTTTGAAGCGGACCGAGACGAAACAGAAAAGGGAGAAGGTCATCCCGTTGACCAAGGGAATTAAGACCATCCTGGAGAGCCTTAGAGATAAGAGGCATAAGGATGGCTATGTTATACCGAGGAGACGAGGGAGAGAAAAGAAGAAGTGACAAAAAATGACATAAAGTGACATTTTCTTGGATGGAAGTTGAAACTTTTCCCTAATTGCGCTAAAGCCTACCAAGAAAAAAAGAATTTCATCCAGGCAAGCAAGGAGAAAAAATTGGCATAGAATTTGCACTTGAATGTCCTGATTGTATAATTATATTCCATGAGGAACAGCCAAGGTAAAGGAGAAGGAACAATAAAATGAAGGAGAGGTACAACCCAATACATCTAGCCTGCCACGTATGGGCTAAGTTTTATGCTTTGCCTAAACACAAAAACAGCAAAATTGAAGACTACTCGATTTATATCGAAATTAATAACGGCAAAAAAGAGTGTTATCTGGTTCAAGGTGGAGAAGATGCTTTTTTATGGAAAGGAGCATATGCAAGAACATCATGGGAACCCATAAAAGATGAAGAAGAATTATATAAGAAAAAAGATCTTCTAGGATCTGTTCATGTTAGATTCAAAGATAAACCAATAGAAATAGACAACAAGTTGTTAGAGCCTTTTCCAAATTACATTTTTTTCTGGAATTACATAACAAGATAAAACGTTATGCTCAATATGACTATTTCTGCAGGTTACAAAAGAATTTCCTTTCTTGTCAAAAAGGGAATTAGACCCCTGACAACCAACTTTATTTACTCTTATACAGATAAAGAGAAGAAGGAAAAAGCTGTTGGTTCGATAAATCAATGAGAGACTGATATGAGTACTTGCATTGTTATCAAGGAATTAATGTTTTCACTTTGGGTCTGCATTCTTGAATTCAAGGGCTATAGCGACGCTGGGGTATACGCTATTATAGAGTATGACGAAAAATTTGGGCCTTATCCTTACAAAGTAATACACTATGGAAAGGCAAGCAATTTCCCAATGCCTGGCTTTTTCACTTATCATCCTAAATACCACCGCTGGATCCGAGAGGCAGATCCTCAAGACCTTTTCATATCTATATACACGATGCTAAAGTCAAGCAAGCAACAGAGGAAGGCTGTTCTGGCAGATCTCTTGAGCAGCTATAAGCCTGTCTGTAATGACTAGAATGTATACGGTGCTTTATAAGAAATACCTTTTTGCCAAATTGAGGGGAAAATCTCTAGCCATGACGAAAAAGTCATGTTTTTAAAGGGAGGAAAAAAAGACGAGAAATTTACTAACATAAATATAAACGGGGGGATTAGATGGGAACCAATTTTGGAGGCTATGAGTTTGATAATCCAATAAAACTTGTAAGGTGGATAGCTCCTTATCGAGCAGGAATTTATTTAATTATGGCTTTTGAACCAAATTCTTATCCTCCTTTCAGACCTGTTTATGTTGGAGAATCAGAAAACATGTCAGTGAGCGGATTCATTTGGTATCATCATAAAAATCGATGCTGGATAAAACAAGTTGATAATATAAGCGATCTTTACATATCTACTCTTTCACTGCCTAAGTCTACTAAGACGGAGAGGACCGAAATAAAATCAAGACTCATTTCTATTTATGATCCAGTCTGCAATCAGGTATAATTATTAAGAACGAAAAAAGAAGAGATTTGTGGACTTATTAATTTAATAAGGGGCGAATCAAATCATCTAAAATCTAACCCTAGGGTATATGTCTTGTCATTTAAAAATCTAACCGTGGTGGACAGGAGGAATAGATGAGTTTATAACCTAACCTTCCGAGAGAAGGAGGTTA
>CAYFWF010000033.1:0-15838 GCA_964346815.1 uncultured Eubacteriales bacterium
ACTGGCCAATTATTTTGATTTTTATAACAACGAAAGGCCCCATGCATCATTAGAATATCAAACACCACAAGAAGTCTATTATGGATTGCCATCGGCACAAAAAGCCGTATTTACGTATAAGTAAGAATATGCGTAAGAAGGAGATCGTTGATTGTAGAAGCTCTCAGAGCTTCGTTTTTTTGACAAAATGGAAGAGATTATGAAATCATTCAAAGCAGGGACAAAATGCACCTTAAAGAACCCTCTTTTCTGTCCAGACAATGGGGAGACTCCCAGTTTGCCTCCGGTAAGGTTCTGGTTGATGTAACCCTTGAAATGTTTTAAGGAGATGCTCTATGTCAAAAAATCCTTCTAGGACTAAAACATTTTATGATTCCCGGGCTGGAAATATATCCGAATATCCCAAACATGTAGAAAGCTTTGAAACATATTATCGCCTCGGCGAACACCGTTCATTGAAACAAGCAGCGCTGATACGTTTCCAAATACTTGTCCCTAATTATCCCCTCGATGTCCCTGAAAACAAAAAAAAATTCGATTCTTTCTATAGAAAAATTAAAAGATGGGCGGCCAAGGAAAATTGGAACGAATGGGTGAAAAGAAGAGAGAGAGAGAGAAGAAAGAAGGAGGCGTGATGAAGAAGTGGGTACAAAGATTATGCACTTAACTGAAGCTTTGGTTTGCTATCAAGAATTTATTAGGCAGAGTCTAGCACATTTCGCAGAGAAAGCGAAGCTTCCATCACTATTGAAACAGGCAATTGCATCGGATGATACAGCTGCAGAAACAGAACTTCGTTCAAGAATTAGGAGGGGAGAGGCAGTGGAAATACGAACCTTTCGAGAGGCAAAGGAGCTTATCGAACTCGATATTCATATTTCAAACATCTTAGAGGTTCAACCTCCCCCAAGATCATCAGATGAGATTTCTCTTTCTGAAGAAGAGGTAATAAAAGTAGATAATATAATGGAACACATAAGGAAAAAAGCAATGGAATCAAGGGGAGCTAAGACATAGCTGGATGAGTATGAATTTATGTCACTAGAGATCTACTCCTATCTGCATGGTTTTTTGGTATCTTCTCTCTTTGTCCAGCTCATTCACATTCTTTCTCTCTCTACTTCTAAGTGGTAATCCTATCTAGCATATGTTTAGAATAATGTTAGGTAGTATTAACCTAATAAAACGAATTCATTTTTTGGGCTAGATTTTGATCTCAGGGGCTAACTCTTTGAATTTATTGATAGTTACAATCTCTTCTATGATTTCTGGCATCTCTTGGTTCCAACTAATTTTCGTTTGGGCTGCCACTTTTCCATCAATTCTTGGACTTTCTCTGGAAATGAAGCACACTTCAGCTGACTGAATGACATTCACAGGAGGAGAACATGAGTCAAGAAAAGATCACGCACTTCATTGATATTGACCAGGTTCCTGAACTTATCCAAATGGAGGGATTGAGGACGAAAATTCTTACCGGACTGCATGGTGAGAAGATGATGATGGTTCTCAACTCTACGCTGCCGGGGCATACCGTACCCCGGCACAGTCATCCCCATGAGCAAATCGGAATGGTGTATTCGGGAAGAGCGAAATTGTCCATCGGAGATGAAGAGCGCGTGGTGCAGAAAGGAGATTTCTACTGCATTCCTTCGAATGTGCCCCACAGCGACACATGTCTAGGCAATGAACCATTTGTCATGCTGGATATTTTTTATCCCGTCAGAGAAGATTTTCTCGATAAGCTCAAATAGAAATAGCGTGTAAAAAGACACGGAGAATGGCAAGATCTGAGGTTCAGCCTAGAATCGGGAACGATACATCTAAAGCCGGCTGTCTAGCGTCCTAAATAGCCAGGATCGTCCCGTTCGATAAGCAGTTCTTTGGTCAGGACTTTATCTCCTGCCGTAAGACGGACCAGATAGGTTCCAGGGCTGACCATCGGAGGCAGCCGCCTGTATCTTCTTCGACTCTGCTGTGCGGACTCGCTCTCCTGTTCCGGGGGTGGATTTTCTCTGAAATTCCAGAGCACTTTGTGAAGGCCTGCTTCCTTCGGCCCTTCCAGATTCCTGACGACTTTCCCTGTTATATCGAGAATCTCGATTTTCACTGTCTCTGGGGCTTCGGTCTTCAAGTTGTAGAATATGGTCGATCCTGTGGGAGGATTGGGCCGTTTGAAGCGTTTGTCTGCTACCCAGGACCATTCGTAGGCTCTTGCCCACTTCACCTCGGGCCGGACAGCGAAGAGATGAATGTCTTCCTCCAAAATTTCCGGTTTTATCTGCTGCAGCGGAGTGATATTATCCACGATCCATGCTCCGCGTCCATGAGTTCCTGCTATGAGGTCGAAATCTCTGGGATGGATATACAGGTCATGGACTGGAACAGTGGGTAATCCGTTCATAAAGCGTGTCCAGGTTTCTCCCCTGTCAAGCGATATATACGCGGCAAACTCGGTACCGGCGAACAGGAGATGGGGGTTCTTATAATCTTCCCGGACAACATAAACCGAGCCCTCCGGGAGGCCGGCAGAGATATTTTTCCAGGTCTCTCCGAAATCATCGGTGACATAGATATAGGGACTCTGGTCGTCATTCCGATGTCCGTCGAACACGACGTATGCCCTTCCCAGGACGTGATTGGATGCCTCGATGCGCTTCACCCAATAGTTTTCAGGAGCGCCGATGATTTTTTCGTTCAGCCGCATCCAGCGGGCTCCACCGCTTTTGGTGAGATAAACGTTGCCGTCGTTGGTCCCTGTCCAGATGATGTCCGGAACCAGGGGAGACTCGTCTATAGAGACAATCGCGCTGTATCGGGAGTCAGGCGTTGCCGTGAGGTCAGGGCTGATCACCCTCCAGCTCTCGCCGCGGTCAACGGATTTGAAAAGTTTGTTTCCTCCGAAATACAGTGTATGAGGGTTGTGAGGAGAGAGCAGCATGGGCGAGTTCCAGTCGAACCGGTACCGCTCCTTTTTTTCTCCTTCTTCTGGTTCAGGAGGCTGCGGCCGGATCATGGTGTTTTGCCAGGTCCGCAGGTCCAGACGAAAAATGGATCCGAATTGAATTTCATAGTAGACAGTTTTGGGATCTGTGGGATCGACCTGACAGAAAAAACCGTCAGCATTGCTGAGCGGAAACCAGTCGCAGTTTACGATTCCTGAACCCCGGCGGGAACGGCTTGGCCCTCCCCAGTTTCCGTTATCCTGGAGTCCGCCATAGACATAATATGGCTTTCTCATATCGGCGGTGATGGCATAGAATTGAGCCAGACCGATCTGAGTGATGATGTCCCAATTTTTTCCTCGGTCATAGGTAATATTTATCCCGCCGTCACCGCCTGTGATCACATGGTCGGAATCGTTCGGATCGATCCAGATGGCGTGATAATCGATATGCGTCGAACCCTGAACCACGGGACCGATTTTCAAGGTCTTTCCGCCATCCTCGGAATAGGCCAATGGCGATCCGCACATCCAGATGACATTTTCATCGTTCGGATCGACACGGATCTGGCTGTAGTAGGAAGGCCGGTTGTTGTACATATTCATCTGCTGCCATGTTTTTCCGTAATCGGTGGACCTGAAAATGCCGCCTCGATTCACATCCAGTTTTTCCTCTTTCTGTTCCTCCCCCCGTCTCCATCCCCGTGTTTTTTGGGTGCTGACTATGGCATAAACGGTTCCCGGCTTGCTCCGTGCAGCACTCAGTCCTATGCGGCCCATTTCTTCTGTCGGAAGTCCTTCGGCCGCTTTTGTCCAGGTAGCCCCTGCGTCCAGGGTGACGTAGATGCCGGCTTTTGGACCCCATTGGTCGACAGGATCACCGGCGTCGAACCGGTCTCGCAATCTCTCATGGGCTGCGGCATACAGGATGCTGTTGTCCTCCGGATCCATGGCCAAGTCTATCACTCCCGTCCTTTCGTCGAGATAGAGGACTTTTTCCCATGTCTGGCCGCCATCCATTGTTTTGAATACGCCGCGCTCCTCATTGACGCCCCAAAGGTGTCCCAGAGCGGCGACATACACGATATCAGGATTTTCGGGATCGATGAGGACACGTCCGATGTGGTGTGTTTCTTTCAGACCGACGAATTCCCAGGTTTTTCCACCATCGGTGGATTTAAAGACACCGCTTCCCCAGGGCGAGCTGTTCCGGTTGTTGGCTTCACCTGTCCCGGCATAAAGAATATCGGGATTCGATAAAGAGACGGCAAGGTCTCCTATGGATGCATTCGGCTGGTCATCAAAAATCGGATCCCAGGTCGTGCCCGCGTTGGTGGTCTTCCATATGCCCCCCGTTGCAGCTCCGGCATAGACGATGAGGGGATTATCTTCCACTCCTTCGATATCTGTTATTCTTCCTCCTGGATTTGCCGGGCCTATCTCTCTCCATTTGAAGAGTCTGAGAAAGTTCTGAGTATCGGTTTTTGGATCCTGAGCAGAAGCCGGAAGAATCAGGACCACCGCCAATATCAATGCGGAGATGATCATTTTTTTCGCCTGTGGATGGGTCAATGTTTCCTCCTTTTTTATTTGATATATCCCAGTGCCCTCAATTGTTCACGGAGTTCCTCGTTCAATTCTGCTTCCTCCGGGGAAACTTTCCTTTTCTGTTTATTCTGAATTTTTAAAAAATCCAAGAAGACTTTTACCAACTGGGGATTTTCCCCGACTATGTTCTCGAGTTCATCAGGATCCTGTCCCAAATCGTAGACTTCCCTTGGATCGAACTCTGGGGGTTGCGAGAAGAAATAAGCAAGGTCTTCTGGACTGTAATCGTGGTTCAAGATGAATTTCTGTTTACCGCGGTTGATCGCCACCTTTTTGGGGACATGTTTTTTCATCACATTCGGTGCCAATTCGCTGATAAAAATTCTCTCATCCTTCTCCTGCTCTTCGCCGCTGAGTAAATCGAAGAGGCTTTTTCCATCGAACTGTTGTTTCGATGGGTTCATATCCAGCGCATCGAGTATGGTGGGCATGATGTCGGTGATCCGGGCATATTTCGTGATTTTTTTTCCTGCATGTTCCGAATTGAAAAATTTGATGATAAGGGCAATTTTTATGGTTTCGTTGTAAACACTGTGCAAGTGCTGCCAGGCACCGTGTTCAAAGAATTCCTCTCCGTGGTCTGAAATGAGTACGATCATGGTGTTATCGTAGAGATCGAGCTTTTTAAGCCGCTCCATCAGCGGCTTGATCAAAGCTTCGTCTGTATACCGGATTTCGGCATCGTAAAGATCGATGAAGTTTTGTTTGAGATCAGCTGTGACCGGCTTGTATCGGTTTTCGTGATTGAACCGCAGGCGGCCCATATCGACGTGAGTGAATTTTGCATCCTTTCCCAAAAAGATGGTATTGAAAGGAGCGGGGGTGTCATAGGGTGTGTGAATCTGGTAGGTATGGAGAAAAAGAAAAAAGTTTCGGTCCTTATGTCTTTCGATCCACTCGAGCGCATAACGGCAGCCGATTTCTGCTGCGTTTTTTTCCAGAATCGCTCCCCGGACATGGTAGCTGTCGAATCCTTTGCTGAATCCGTACAGGCCGCTGACATACCCCCCTCCGGTTATTCCCCCGGTGAAATAGTCCTTTGTTCGAAAAATGTCTGCCAGAGTCAAAAGCGAAGGATCCATGGTTTGATCGATATGATAGACCTGATGATTGATACAGTTCAGAGAAGTCAGCAGAGAGACATGGGAGGGGAGTGTCCAGGGAGAGGTCGCAAATGTATTCTGGAAAAGCACGGATTCTCTGGCGAGTGAATCGATATTTGGGCTCGTGTCCCTGGGATAACCGTAGCACCCTAGATGATCCGGACGCAGGGTATCGAGTGAAATGAGTATCACATTTTTTGTGTTTTGTCGGGGGGAGTAAACCACGGGATTGAACCAGCAAGCAAGGGCCTTCTCGCTGCCCCTGGTCATGAGGGAGATGCGGACTTTTTTCCCTTGATGGTCTGAGAGATCGATCTTTTTATAGTCAAAAGCGAGGGGTTCATCGGGACTGAGATTCAGTGTGTCTCGAAAGATCTCCTGTCTTTCATTCTCTGAATCGAGCAGGACTGAAAATTCAGCGATCCGGCTTCCCTCTCTTTTTTGAGCGTATTCACTATCCCTTCGGATGCCATAGGTGAATTCGAGAAATCCCTGTTCTGGAATAGTCAGGGTAAAGCGGTAGACGCTGCTGGGAGGAGCCAGGAGTGTGTTGATTTCTACGAGTCCGATCTTGAGCTTTTTTTTGAGCAGAAAAGGATTTTTTCCAATTCCAGAGTCAAGGAGCGGGAATTCATCAGCGATCTCGTGTACAGAAGGATTTTTTTCTCTGAATCGTTCGGGATCAGCAGCAAATTCCTGGAAGGGGCTGAGGAGAATATTTTTCTGGTCGAAATGGTCGATGAGACGGAAGAGAACGCGATCATCTCTTTTTGTGCAGCTTGAGAAAAGGGAAAAAAAGACCGAAGCCCAAATGAGGGTAAAGACTGCTCTTCGGGTTTTAGGGAGCATACGCTTTCGTCTGCTTGTCGTGTGGCTCATATCCGGCTGTTCTTCGAATCTCCGCTATTTTATATTACGTCCAGTGCTAAGTCAAAATGAACCTTTGCTGTCTCGCGAGCCGTTGACTTCTGAGCTGCCGCTGTTATACAGTTGCCCTCGAAACCGAATTCATTCTCACGAATAAACATGCAAGAGACCAACATCGGGAATTCTCGAGAAGTAACAACTCTGGCCCGGGGCGCGGGGATCGTCTTTGCCGGAACTCTTTTCGGACTGCTGCTCAAATACATTTTCCAACTGATCGTTGCCCGCCATCTTGGGGTAGGACTTTTCGGGACATTCTTCTTGGGCGTCACCATATTCAGCGTTCTCGAGCGTTTATCCGGGTTGGGACTGCCTAATGGGATTTTGAGATTTGTTTCTGTCTTCCGAGGCCAGGGAGACCAGGAAAGGATCAAAGGTACGATCCTTTCAGGATTGAGATTTGTTGCGGTTGCAGGATTTGCCCTTCTCTGCTTGGTGGTTTTGTTGTCGACTTTTCTGTCGAATCAGGTTTTTCATGATGCCAACTTGATCTGGGTTCTCAGGATATTAGCTGTCGGCAGCTTGTTCTCTGGATTGACGGAGATACTTGTCTATACCACCCAGGCCTTTCAGCTTATGCAGTATAAGGTATGGGTGAGATTCGTCTTCGAACCGCTGTCCAGGATTTTCTTGGTCTGGCTGGGATTTTGGCTGGGATGGCGGCTTTTCGGAGCCACTCTGGCCTTCGCTGTGGTCAGTGTGTTCGGCACGGTCGTCGCCTTCCAGTTTATGCTCAAAGTCTTTCCCCTGTTCAAGGAAAAAAAAGTCCTTCCTCGCTTCGAAACCAGAGCGATTCTGCGTTTCTCCTGGCCGCTATTTTTTGTCGGATTTTTAAATTTGACCATTGCCTATGCTCCTGCTCTCATCCTGGGATATTTTCGGACATCCGAGGAAGTCGGCATTTTTGGCTCTGCCTTCAGGACCGCTGTGCTTATGTCGGTTATCATGGAGTCATTCAATGCGATATTTTCTCCGATCATCGCTGATTTATCCGAAAGAAAAGCTCTCAAAAAGCTGGAGGAATTATTCAAGGTCGTTACAAAATGGATATTCACCATCAGTTTTCCTGTTTTCCTCAGCATGGTTCTTTTCCCAAAAATGATCTTGAATCTCTGGGGAGAAGATTTTATCTCAGGAGCGACCTGTCTCATCTTCATAAGCTGCGGCCAGTTGATCAACTGTGGGGTGGGTTCTTCCGGATATATGCTGATGATGACCGGTCACACAAGAATAATTCTGATCAATGCTTTATTTTTTACGGTTGCCAGTCTGGGATTAAGTGTGTACCTGATTCCTGAATACGGTATCTTGGGAGCGGCTTTGAGTTATGCCATTCCGCTAGGCTTCATTAACCTCATTCGTCTGGTAGAAGTGTACATCATTCTCGGTATACATCCTTACCGCTGGGATTTTTTCAAGCCTTTGACCGCAGGCGCGGGCGCTGCTGCTGCAGGATGGGTGATGAAAGTTTTCGTCCGGATAGACCCTTTTGTTTTTTCTCTTTTGATCGGTGTGCTGGTAGTCGCATCGATTTACATATCGATCCTTGTTTTCTTGAAAATTCCGCGGGAGGACTTATGGGTCATGGAAAAAATAAAGATGAAGTTATTCACCAGGCGGCGAAGATGATCTCAGCTTTAAATATTTTTTGATCTGTCCCACATTCATGCAGACCTGCCTCAAATAGACTAGGGCAGGAACAAGTGTCATGATCGAGAAAAGATCGATTCCGATCTTTTTCCTTCGCTTGATCAGCAGGGGAAAGGGTTTTGTCTTCTTATAGAGTAAGAGCAGGAAAAGCCCCCAGCTAAAGGCAATCAATATTCCGATGACCTCGTATCGGGGGATAAGCACAAGAAGTGTGATAAGGAAAAGCAGCGGCCACAGTGGAAAACTGTGTTGGAGGATCAGCCTGAACCACGAAGGCCTGGTCAGGTTGTATTTGGTGATTCCCACTCCGATATTCCACCGGATGTACTCCTTGAAGAGGCTTCGCGGTTTGTGGAAAAAGGTCAGCTCCGGGACATAATCGAGAAAATAACCTTGATCCCTGAGCCTTCTCGATATCTGGATGTCTTCACCACCGTCATAGAAGCGCGGGTCAAATCCTCCCGCTTCTTCGAGGGCTTCCCTTCTGAAAGCACAGTTACAGCCAGGTACGAATTCTATTCCCTTCTCTGAGCGGGTTACGTTTGCATCGAATCCGATAGCACCTCCCGCCGGATGACCTATACAGGCCACACACAGGTCAATATATTTCGTGCCAGGCGGGGGGTATCCATTTCCGCCGACAGCCGCAATTTCAGGATTCTGGAAGGCTTTATGGACGGTTCGCGGCCAATTTTTGGCCACCATTCCATCCGCATCCAGAAAAGCGATGATGTCGAATGAAGCCGCCTTTATGCCTGCATTGCGCTGTTGGCTGAATCCCTTTTCTGCGGAGATAAGCCTGACATCTCTGTATTCTCTGACGATTTCTGGGGTGGCATCTGAAGAAGAATCGACCACCAGAATCTCCAATCGGTTGCGTGGATAGTCAACCTGCATCAGGGAATCCAAGCACTCTCTGATGTTCTTTTCTTCGTTATGAGTGATGACGATAAGAGAGATCGGCAAGAAATGTGTTCTCTCGATGTCCGCCCCAGGTTCATCCATCATCACTGAGAAACTCCCAGTCGACCACACACCCATCGATCAATTTGTAATCGAACACACAATCCCTGCAAAAATTGAATCTTTGGCGGTCTTCCTGGAACTGTTTTCTGAAACGCCGCATTTTTGGCCCGAACCAGATCTGCTCGAAGCTCTGGGAGTTGATGTTTCCAAAGGGGTGCTCGTATGTGAAATCGAATTCACAGGCAAGGACCGTCCCGTCAGGGAAAAGGGTAGGCTTTGTCCAGGGAAACCGGCAGTTGTATTTTCGAGGCTTTTTATCGGGTGAAAAGTCTGGATGATACCTGTACCAGCGGTATTCTCTCGAATCTGGGGCGAAGCGTTGATCATATTCAGGATCCCTGTGTCCGGACTGTCTTGTGGAAAAGGCCTTGAAGCTGACCATGTCGACTTCAAGCTCTTTGGCCAGTCGCTTGAAATCTTCGACTTCATGTTCATTGTCTTTCGATACCACCATACGCAGGTTTATGATGGGTTTTTTCGAACCGGAGTGATGCTTGGTCTCCACAAGCATCCTGGTGTTTGCGATGGCCTTGTGAAAGTCTCCTCCTCTCCTCAGCCCTCCGTATGTTTCTTTGGTCGCTCCATCGACGGCAACAATCAAGGCATCCAGGCCAGAATCTACGAGAGCTTCTGCATCTTCTCGGCTGAATTTATTCATGTTGCTGCTGGTTACTGAAAGGATCCCTTTTTTGCCGGCGTATTTGATCATCCTGTATATTTCTGGATTGAGGAAAGGTTCACCCCAGCTCCAGAGAATGACATAAATCAGATAATCTGCTGTCTGATCGATGAATTTTTTGAAGGTTTCGAAGGGAAGCAGAGATTTTCCTTTTAGCTCAGGATCGTGCACCGGACAGAGCACACAGCTCAGGTTACAAAGGCCCGCAGGAGAGACATGAGCCATGTAGGGATACCCCAGACTTTTGGATAGAGGCAGGAACCTGTTCAATCCTATCCGGAAGAGATTGATCAACTTTTTGCTGGATATGTTCTCTGCCCGAAGAGGAATGCGGTCGAATTGAAAAGTCAAATTCCGTTTGAGAAGCAGGTTCCAAATGTTCGTTAATAGAAAAGCTGGTTTCATGGTTGGATCGATTTTGCTATCTGGGTTTCGGATAAGATTTTTTTGAGAAAAGAACTCAGGTTTTCTGTTTTTTGGCATGAGCAATTCACTGTTCGGTACAATAAATCATAGTTTCTGACAGTTTCGAACAGATCTTCTGAGTTGTAAGCCACCAATGCTCTTTTCTGCTCTTCCATGATCCGGCAGAATTCGATCTGGTGATCATCGACGTGCTCTCTGAGTTTTGCGTCTCGTGGAAAGAGAATAGGAATCTTGTTGTGACTCAGGCAAACAAGGATGGTACCCACTCCTGCGTGGGCGATGACTATATCAGAGTTTTTCACTTGGTGTTCCATCTCGTCGAAATCCAGAAAACGCTTATAGGAACAGACCTGCGGAAGGTATTGGGAATGGCCAATCTGGATAAAAGTGTCCGAAGGAATTTTCCCTTCTTCTATGCCCTTTTCGATGGTCAATAAAAGGCGGTCGAAGGGACGTCTCTCAAAGCCTACGGTGACGAAAACCTTCAAAGGATTTGACCTCCATATTTTGCACGGGGAAACCTTTTTGTCAATTCCTCCCATTGAACGATGAACTCGGAGGAGACAGGATAGACCAATTTTCCTGAAAGCGACAGATTTTTTGCCCGGGCCATCGATTCGATATAGATGGTCCTTATCCCCATGAGCCATGCCAGATAGAAAAAGGGAACGCTTATCCCTGCCCCTGTCGAAATGATAACATCAGGTTTTTCTTTTAAAAGAACTCGAACAGCCAGGATAGAATTATAAACGAGGTTTTTGATGCTTCGGTTGGTGGGGAAAAAAGCCTTGTAGTACTTCTCTCCTTTCAGGAGATATCTGGTGTCCTCATAATCGAATGTGACCCAGAAACGCTCCTGATGCCTCCAGACGGAGCTGAGGTGGAACAGTTCCTGCAGATGCCCTCCCGCAGAACACACAAGACAGAGCTTCATTTGACTTCCATCCAACCGGACAAGTCTTTGTCGATGAGTTTTTCAAGCCGTTTCACGTCCGCTCTGAAAACATCTATCAGTTCATGTCTTTGTTCGATTTCTATGGCATCCTTTTTGTAAAGCCTGTTAGGGAGCACGAATTTTATATCTCTGCGTACTTTTAGAGGAAGGATAAATTTGAAGAAGTCCTTGAATTTATTGGGCTTGAAAACGAGCCTATCAACGGCTCCGGCGAATTTGCTTTTCGGAAGGCCTGAAGCATGGTAGGCTTTTATGGAATGGTCTGTCCATATGTTGTCTATCCCCAGAAAAGAAGAAAGAGAAGAGAGCCCTTTTTGAGGATCTGCGAAGAAATCTTCATGAATAAAAATCCTGGTATTCGGGAAATTCTCCAGGTAAGCTCCAACTTGATCGCTGTACATTCCCATCCCGATATAATCGTAGCTGGGAACCAGTTCCTGTTCCTGTCGGTTTTGGACCGTTTCTTCCTTTACAGCTTCGCTGAAAGCCAATGGCTCTTCTCCGTGGAGTCTTTTGTTGCTGAAATGAGACCATGCCCTGTCAATAGGATTTCTGAGAAGGATGATGATTTTCAGAGAGACACTCTTTTCACCATATAACTCTTTGATGTTAGAAATGGTGTCTTTGTAAAGGTAGAGATACCAGGTGGAAGCTTCTCCCATGATTTGGCCTTTTTTAGCGGATAGAAAAAGCTCTTGATAGTCCTTTAAAGTGGAAGAGATGAAGGTCACTCTCTCTTTCGTTTTTTGGATCCGGTAGAAAGGTTTCTTCCCCCAACAAGCAAAGAATGAAGGTTCTTTCTCATCGGGCATATACACTTGAGGATGCCTGGAGAGATATGCGTAGAGAGTCGTACTGCCTGACCGAGGAGCGCCTACGATCAGAAAGTCAGGGAGCTTTATCTGTGAACCTCGGTAATAGATATCCATTAATAGTCCAATCCCTTAATATCACAATTTTCTCTGAACGCAGAGACGATTCGGTTACGACGGAAAGTTTACTCCTGATATTTGAAGGAGATTTTGACCTTTGCGCGGTAGGCAACGACTTTTCCCTCTTCCACCCTCATATCGAACTCGACGACTTCTGCGATTCTTAGGTCCTTCAGGCTTTTGCTGGCTGTTTCCACAGCATTTTTCGCCGCCTTCTCCCAGGAATCAGGGCTTGTCCCGATAAGCTCGATGACTTTGTAGGTACTTTCCATGATATTCCTCCTTGTCGTTTTTTATATTTATATCATATTTTCCATTTGATTTTGTAACGTTTGACAATCTTTAATCCCTTATCGTCTTCCTCGATGGTGTACATATGTCCCTTTTAAAGATCAATGGATTCATTTTGATTGATCTCTCATTCGCAGCAACGGATCGCCACGTCATTACACTCCTTGCGATGACACAGGAATTAATACGTTCACAATAGATAGAGAGTGTTTGATTTGTCGCCTGTTGGAAGTCACTGTAATTTTATTTTAGGTCAATTGATATTTTGTTCGAAATAAAATCTGCAAATTTGTCATCGGGCATGGTCAAGAGCAGTGTATCTCCTATGAGCTCAGCTCCCTCTACCTTTGCTATGAGTTCTGGGTGCGTCACCCGAACCTTGTATGTGTTATTGATAAGCCCTTCAACCTCCAGGATCAATTTGGAGTCTCTTTTACTGAGAGAGATAATTTTAAGACTCCTGTTGCTGTCCCCTGTTTGACTTTCTGGTACAACAGGGAGAATTTCAATGCTGGGAATAAACGTCATCTCTATGGATAGAGGCTCTTCTTGGATAGGGATTTCTGATTCGGTCAGCACGACTTGGGCTCTTTCTTCGGTTTTAAATTCCACGGGTCTGCCATCCACCTTGAGAGATTGGATTCGAGTCCCGATTCCTAAGGCAGGAGCAAAGTGCAAGGTGTATCCCTGGGCGTTTTCGGGTCTCACTTTGACGGCGACTTTGTTTTTGCTCCTTTCAAATCCGAAGGAAAAATTGGCCTGACCGATCCGATAGTTTTCAATGGATACCTGGTGCCAGTCGGCAGGAAAATGTGGGGAGAAAATCAACGACTTGTGAAGAGCATCTCCTTGGAGGCCCAGCAATCCTCTGACGAATGGAAGAACCACAGCAGCAGTGGAAAAACCCTGATGGGACACCGCCTCCTGGGGCCATACGTTATTTGTCCCCGAGAAGACTTCTGTGATGCAGCCGAGTGCATGTGCGTACGTGTGCTCGGCTGTGGACATCAAAAGACTGTAACCCTGAAGAGGCATGTGATGTTGGTACAGCGCTGCTGTTACCCAGCTCGTCAGAAAAGGCCAGACAGCTCCGTAGTTGTAATTGAGGGGCTGAAAATATCTGCTTTCGATCGAGATGCTCCGGATTCCCCAGTCCGTGGTGAGTTCAGCAGAAGAAAGTTTTTCCAGGGAAAGCAGGCTTCGCTCTTCGCTCCCGAGGTTCCACATCAATCCGATCGCATTCCATGGAGACCTTTCCTTGACAGTATCTCCTTCATTGTTAAAGGCATATGCATAGAAACGATTCTCCTCATCCCAGAATTTCTGATTGAATGTTCTTTTGGCCCTTTTAAAGTGTTTTTCGGCTTCTGAGGCAGTCTTTGTATCTCCTATGATTTCGGCCAGGCGCTGCATGGCAAAGGCGGCTCTCACCCATACCGAGGCCAGATAGATATCCGTCTCTATGCCAGTCAAGGCTCCGTACTCCAGTGCTCCAAGGCCTGCTTTCTGGTTATCCATCAATCCGTCTTGGTTTACGTCGGTGGAGAGGCACCATTCAAAAGCCAGCTTGAGAGATTCCCAGCTCTCGATGATAAACTCGGTATCCCCTGTTTTTTTCACATAGTCGTAAACGGCAGCGATGTAATAGGGAGTCGTGTCTCCATGGATATATCCGTAATGGTAGTCGTTCCACCAGTCGATGTATGCGGCAGCCTGGGAGAGCTCATGGGCCATTTTGCCGTCCTTTCTCTGCCATTTTTGGGTGAATGCCAGGGCGTCCCGGGTAAAGTCATGGGCACCCAGTCTGAGGAGGCTGAAGGAGTTGATATAGGCATCGCCTCCGAAAAACCAGCCAAACCCGGGTCGTCCACTGGTTCCCGAAACTCCCAGACCTGCGATCAATCCTTTCCCTAAATCGGGATTGTCGACCATAAGATTGTCATAGGCCACTTTGGCCCACTCGAAGGCGAGGTCGAGCTTTGGATGCGGCGTTTTCACTCGGAGTAAGTTTGTGCGAAGGCTCTGATAATGAGCCAGGGTTTCTCTGTAGCACTTTTCAGGATTATTTTTTAGCTTTGCATAGACCTGGAGCACCTGTTCTCTCTTTCCTTTTCCCCCAGCCATAATGATGGGAATGTATTTATCCTTTACTTTGTTTGGATCTGGAATTTCGATCCTGAATTCATTCGGAGCATCGGACAGCATGTGTGCCGGCGTGTAGGAAATGCCTTCTGCCGCAGGAGATCCGATGAGGCCATGGTTCTGGCCTTTTGACTCTGTAATGATGTAGGCGTTCTGTTCTGCGCTCCAGTAGGCAAACTGTCCGCCCAATCCAGCCGGCCACATGGGTTGGAGAACCGGCAAAAAACCGCAGACAATGGTGAGGGGGCGGTTCGAGTCGATCTCGAGAAGCATCAGCGCGCCAGGCTCTTCGATCGGAGTCATATACATGGCTTTGACTGCGAAGGATTGATAGGTGTAAGTGAGAATTGTGACTTCTGGGGTAACGGATATGTAGCGGACGATGTCTTTTGCCTGAATAGGTCTGGTGGAGTTCCCTACCAGGAAAGAAAGTGTGAAATTGCGAAAGAGCTTGAGGGGGTAGGCCCAGGCCTCGAAATCGCCGCTCTCATCGGCAAGGATGGCGAACTTCCGGCCGACTTTGTCGAAAGGCGTTCCCGGCCGGGCTGTACGTTCGAGAGTGATCGGATTGGCTTCGATCCTGAAAGCCTGGATCAATCCTTCCTGAGCTCTTAATGGCGAAAACCCTGCTGTCAGGATGAACGCCAGTGTCCACAGAACAAATCTTCTCATGGCAGCCTCTTCGATAACTTTTTTGTTATTCCCACAAGAGGGACTTATATCAGAGGAAAAATCCAAAGTCAAACTTGACTCGATCAGCATCTGGAACAATATTTTTGATGCATTCGTCTGGGTCTTTGTGGTAATAATTCCTCATGAACCTCGAGTTCCCCTTCGATCCGCTCAAGCGGTCCGAAGAAGTCGAAAACGCGGTCACAGAAGGCAGCAAGAGACTGTACTACAGGTTCAGGCCTGCGCCCTACTATGGAGGCATAGTCACAGCCGATGCAGTGGGTTGTTCTTTTCTCTGTGCCTACTGCTGGAACTACAAAAGGAATCTCCATCCTGAGAGGTTCAGAGACTTTTATTCCCCCCAGCAGGTGGCCTCCAAGCTCCTCTTCATAGCCGAGAAGAAATCATTACGGCGTTTTCGCATCAGCGGTGCCGAACCAATACTGGGGGAGAGGACTTTTCTGCATCTGATTGAGGTGCTTCGGC
>CAYFWF010000034.1:0-4793 GCA_964346815.1 uncultured Eubacteriales bacterium
AGCATGGCAGTGATCCTGCGGTAACCGTAACGCCCATATTGGCTAGCAAGGGAAACTATACGTTCCACTAGTGGCTCCTCATCGTCAGGGACCTTCCGTATATGCCTTTGGGTAGATCGAGGTTGCCCCAAAACCTGGCATGCTCTGCGTTGAGATACACCCATTGTCTCACACACATGATCTACCGCCCGGCTCTTTTTGGCCGGGCTTAGAAGTTTCCCCAGTTGGCTTCCTTTAAAATGGCATTGTTCAAAAATAGTCCAGCCACGAGCTTTTTCAACCGGGCATTTTCTTGTTCGAGTTCCTTGAGTCGCTTTGCCTGGTCTATTCGCATCCCGCCATACTCTTTGCGCCATCGATAATACGTCTGCTCAGCAATGCCGAGTTTACTAGCGACTTCGGTGACCGTGGAACCCTGGTTCAACAACGCTTCGGCTTCGCGAAGCACGGTGATAATCTGTTCCGATGTGAATCGCCTTCTGGCCATATCCCTCTCCTTTCATCCAGATAAATTATAACTCAAATCCTGGATCGATATGAGGGGGGCAGGTCAGATGGGAAAATTGTGTGGGATTTGGACCAAGCTCAAAAAGGAAATTCTTATCTTTTTAGATAGCATTACGGCAAATGAATATATAAATCAGCTTCTCAGAAAAACTACTAAACTACCAAGAAAAAACATTTCCTTCTTTTTTCCCAATCCTTCTTACCGGCCTGCGAGCCTGGCTTTTTCTGCTCTATATATGGCATAGTAAATACTCCTTCGATATTCAGCCGATGCATCCATAGGCAAATCATTAATGGCAAGCCAATAAAGATCATACAAATTTTTGCTGTTATCCACAATGTCTCTGAGAGTATATGCAGCAGCTATTCGTTCTCGAGAGTTAGAGTTTTGGGGGCTTGCAATTTTTATAAGTTCCTCTTCTTTGAGTTTGATCATTTTATTCAGCAAACTATCAATCCCCGGTCCTTTGACGTAATCTCTCGGATCTTCTCTCTTATAGGATATCTCTCCCAATATCTCAATTGCTCTAAAGACGTCGGAAACTGTGGTCCATGTCTTATCGAGATCACTGGATGGCTTCCATTCTGCAAAATGACCATATATCGACAGTGTGAAGACAAGAGGACATTCATAGATGCAGAAACCCATGAACTCTCGGTCTCTGATCATTTCCTCCAATGGAGGAACCAGAGACTCATGCCTAAAGATAGCGGCTAGATAAAGTAACTTATCGAGATAATCGACGGATTTCAACATATCCTGCCAGAACCCTAGTTTTTCTCTGAGGGCTGGCAAGAATTTATCTTGGTGGCTGATGATATAGTCAAAAGCTCTTCTTTGAGCTTCTATGTACGGCGACCTTAAAAATTCATCAACTACATCGCCGGATAGAGTTTTTATAGTAAATGATAGAATGAATTCTGTCTTCTTCGATACTTCCTTCGCAATCGTATTAATACATTCGTCTCGCACTGGAACCAGTTCACCATTTTGAATGGTTTCCAAGGCTTTTATTCGCAAATCCAATTCCTGGCAGACTTCATGAGGCCCCAATTTCTGGAAGAGGCGACCATCGCATAAAATCCAACCATACTTCAGAGACAGACCTGTGCCTTGGGGATGCAACCGAAATTCTTTAAGGAACTTATTCGGATCAACTCGAATATAATCACCAAGTATCATATCTAGCTGATGTTCAAGGAATCCATCAGAGATGCTATAGGAGCGAAACGCGAGTCTGACAGCTTCACCAACGCCAAGCATAACCTGTTTTTCCAGAACACCAAGATTATTATAAAAATACTCACCAAATATATTGAAACTTGGGCCTCTTTCAGTCCTTGGGACTGGCGATTCAGGAAGGCTATGGTAGAATTGAAGAGCATTTTCCCTTGATGGATCGGTATAGTATGATTCGGCATTTTTTCGGATCTTATTCCAATCGATCTTTTGTTCTTGACCAACTAAGCCAATACCAAAGGTTATTATTAAAATAATAAGTAGCCAGACTTTCCTAGTACGTTTTTGAGATACCCTTAGAATCATCATATCCTCCCTTTTGCTTCCAGGCTAACTCAGGTTCAATCAGATGTCAACAATACTCAATTTAGAGTTAAATAACCAGAATCTTTAAATGAGGCTCTTTTAATATGCAGTGCTCAAAAGAGCTTATAAAGCTTAAGCAAACTGAGATCAAATCCTCAATAAAACGTCGTTTAGCGGCGACTTAAACCTATTTTTAGCTCAGGTTCTGTAGAATAGGTTATGTGCCCTATCTGGACCTATAACTTAAGTAACAAGCCCATTATCTTTTGACTTATTTATGATTGTAAGCATAGAGTAATGCAGGATGAGAGTCAAGGAACTCATGTGCGGAAAGATATTTTCCCGATACCGATGGTTGTCAAAATATACCTTCCATCGTCAACATCTAATGACATCCTTCAAAAAATAGCCTGACTTTCCACTGAAGTATTTCAGGATTATCGGGTGTTTGAGGCTTTTTTCTGCTCCCTGGCACAATTTTTGAATCATCCTCCTTGCCATGGCAGGGATCTACCGCCAGCGTCATCCGGAACTCACGGTGTTTTACCCCGTGTTTTTTTATTATTGCGAGCGGTTCCTTCGAGAATATGAGGACCGGTTCGAGAAGGAGTATGGTTATTTTCGTCCTGTGATCCAGGATGTTGTCGATAATTATCTCGACTGCGGCAATCCGATGTGCGGCTTTGCCCGCATCCGGTTTCCCGACTGTGGGGAAGAGCGGCTCCTGATGTTTTCCTGCAAGACGCGCGGATTCTGTCCATCGTGTCATGCCAAACGCCGGGAGGAGTGGGGCGAGTGGATGCGGGAGGAGCCTTTCCTGGATGTCCCTCAGCGGCAGGTGGTCTTCACCATCCCCAAGATGCTGCGTTTGTTCCTCCGTTACAAGCGAAAGCTCCTCAATTTGCTCTGTCTCTATGCGGTGCAGGCGCTCTTAAAGTTTTTCCACGCAGCCACAGGCCTTGACCTTATGCCGGGAGTGGTGGCGGTGATCCAGACTTTCGGTGATCGCATCAAATTCTATCCCCATATCCATGTCTTGATGACTGAATCAGGCACAGCCCCGGATGGTACTTTTCATCGTGTCTCCCGCTTCCATGACGAGGTCATTCAGGAAATCTTCACCCATGAGGTTTTCTCCCTGTTGCTTCAGAAAAAGCTCACAGGCCTTCCCCTCGTCGGGAAGATCCTCTGCTGGCGCCACACAGGTTTCAACGTCCATAGCCAGGTCAGAGCTCAGACCAAAAGTGAGGCAAAGATAGTCGGCAAATACATGATCCGGCCTCTGCTTTCTTTGAAGCGGCTTTTCTTCGATGAGACAGCGGGCAAGGTCCGCTATCAGTATTCAAGACATGGCTCACAGGAGGAGTCGATGGACTATCTGGAGTTTATCGATAGAGTCACTTCCCATATTCCCGATAAAGGACAAGTCATAGTCCGCTCCTACGGCCTTTACTCCAATGCCCACAGGGGGAAGATATGTAAGGCTGCGGCTGATCCTTCTCATCGCCCCATCATTGAAGATGATCCGGGCTATGTACCTTCTCCAAGGGCAGGGCCGAGATGATCCGCAAGGCCTATGAGCTGGACCCATTGATCTGTCCTTCCTGTGGCGGCCGGATGAGAATCATCTCTTTTATCGATGAACCGAAGACGATCGACAGGATCATCCGTTATCTCGAGCTAACCTTTGAAGCCGAACGGCCGCCTCCGCCTCATCATGTCCAGCAGGAACTCCTGATGGCAGCCGAGGAACGAGAGGATTATTTCTGAGGGCCTCAGTGGCTGATCTCTGTCTATTCGAGGGCCGAGCCTAACTAAAGCTTGATGATTAGGAGATTTGGGGGGATTTGTATAGCTTTTTGAGATGTTAACCTTTCCATTTTGGATTTGATATCCATACTTCAGGATGTCAGCGGGTGGAAATTGGGAAAAATTATAAGAGATTTGTCACAAGCACAAAAAGGAAATTCTTATAATTTTATGCTATCCGCCTTAGGGCGAATGATTTCTTGTATGATAAGACTAAATACCTTCTGACTCATCCTGTTGGTCATCCTTCGAAAAAACCGATTGTGTGGTTTTATGAATTTAAGTACCGAGCAGCCTCTTGGCATAAGAGGCGTCATGTTGTGGTGAAAGTTGAGTGGCACAGTGGATATTTATTTCTGTTCAAATGCGTACAAAAGTTGTTCGAAAATTGACATTCAGTGATAAATAAGATTCGAAATTCCTGAGAGGGTATGTTGGCATATTTCTTGCTATCCCACAGAAAGCCACCCATATTGATCCCTTTTTTCCAGCATCTGCCAGAGAAGTAGTGGCCATGGAATTCCTCGCCCGTAATAAATTTCCGAGGTTGACAAAACGGGAAGAAGACCTTTGCATAGAAAAAGCATTGAAACAGGTTGGCATGGAACATTTTAAAAATTGGCGTATCGGGGGTCTTTCAGGAGGCCAGCAGCAGCGAGTTTTTATTGCCAGGGCAATTGTCAATGAGCCTCACATCCTTTTCCTGGATGAGCCGACAACTGGCGTGGATTCTGAAACCCAAGAGCATTTTTATGACATGCTCGATACTTTGAATAAAAAAGAAGGGATTACTATTGTACTGATCACGCATGATACCGGAATAGTCAACAAGCACGTCACCCAAGTCGCGTGCCTCAACCAGAGATTGGTCTACCACGGCACTCACGCAGAGTTCTGCCGCGCAGCTGCTTTCTCGATTTAATGGCGATGG
>CAYFWF010000035.1:0-109972 GCA_964346815.1 uncultured Eubacteriales bacterium
TGTCCATTTGAAATGGACTCTGAATGCCTCTCTGACTTCTTTTTGCATATCTCAGACCTCCTTTCTGTAGCTTACAAAATAACACAAAGTGTCCAGGAGGGTCTGACATACCTACAAAAAACTCTGTCATTGCTTCCTTGTCCTGGCAACCGACCATGAAGCATAGAATCAGAACCAAAGGTAGAATAATAAATAATTTTTTTATATTTCCACTTTCTTACTTTTCTTTGAGGATATAAGAAAGATCTGGACGGAACACGCCTGATTTCTCATCATATTTTCGGCATAAAGCCATTGTCCTATTCCACAAATCCATGATTTTTTCTCCGCCTTTCTTGCCATATACTTCTTGTTGTCTATAGAAATCAGCGACACTTTTTGCTCTTGCAACCCAAAAATAAAAAGGCATCTCTGTGCCAATATCTCCTATATACAATTCATAACTATCAGCCCTATTTACGCTCGTATCCAGGGCAACCCATTCTTTACAGATTTTTTCAAATTCGCTTTCTTTTCCGGGTTTAACATATAAGTGTGGAATATACATGAAATTGGCTTCCTCAGGCTCAAATCTAGGGTTTTCGGATGTATAAGATAGCTCAGGAGAGAATCGGATGAAATAGGATTTCTGATGTTCTATCGTATCCCCATGTCGTTTATGCATTACTTGGATTTTTTCCTTTCCCACCTTATCGAAGACTTCGAATACTGCCATATACATCTCGTCAACCTCACCATAGTTTTTAATTGGGAATAACGCTGCATAGCGATAGTCACTCAGACTGATGACATAATATGAATAGGGTAAATTGTGCTTTGTATAGATAGATGCTGTCTCTTTTAGATTGATTTCGAAATCCGCAACTTTAGAGGGCTTAACCAAAAATTCTTGAACAAAGTGAAGCTTAGGCTTTTCCTCCTCACTTTGAGCCAAAATAGATAAAGAACAGAGGCAAGAAACCAGACCCAATAACATGATTAAAAGTTTATTCCTCATAGAAAACCTCCTTTTACACTGAAACATTCCCGAAGGATGCAATAATTAAATCTGACTCTTCACCCGAAGTCAACTTGAATTTAAATCAACCTGATTATTTCATTAGCAGCTTGAACCTTTTAATCCTCTGTTCAATCTTCTTTTCTAAATTCAAGAGGAGGTTGGAATATGGAGGGATCAGTAGGCTGATTGCCGCCTTAAAGCACAATTGTCTGAAGGAATTCAGAAGGAATTCAGTGAATTGACAGCACTGCTCTGGGAATCTATACTGATTGCCTGTTGAATAAGATCCAGAGGAAAGGAAATTGAAAATAAATTTTTTCGCTATTTCCGCCATTATATTTTTAATCCTCATTCTCTTTTGCGCTTGCAGCGCACAAAAGGACCCTGGGCAAAGAAATATCGAGGAGACGCATGGAGCAAAGGTCATTAGGAATTCCTTAAAACCGTTGTATCCTGATATGAAAATCATATTCGAGGAGGATCTTACCATAGGTGTGGAAGATGGAGATGAGCACTATATGTTCGGAAATCTGGTCTCCGTGAATACGGACGAGGAAGGAAATTTTTATGTGGCCGATAAGGATAGAAACACGGTAAAAAAATATGACTCTAACGGAAGATTTCTCCTGTCATTCGGAGGATCCGGCCAAGGTCCAGGCGAGTTTCAAGATATGAGTGAGGTTAGATTCGATGTCGACGGAAATATCTATCTGAATGATACAAGGATTCAAAGAATTTCTTTTCTGAAAAAAGACGGGTATTACCTGAGAGGAATAAAAACCCCTTCTGTTTTTGAAAAAGTGGTTATCAATTCGAAGGGATACTGTATCGCTATGTCTGCAGATAATGTAGAGTTGGGAGAAAACAAAAAGTGGGACTATTTTTATGGTTTATTCGATAATGAATTCAATCTCATGGCAGAGTTTTTGAGGCTGCCCCAAGAAGCAACTGCTCAATATAAAAATGCCGATTCTCTTACCCAAGTTTTGGCTGATGCGCTGAGCAGAGAAGCATTTGCACCGAACGTGACTTACGTCCTGGACAAAAATGACTCCATATATTTTGGCTACCCTGAGACCTATGAGATCGAAGTGTATTCGCCTGAAGGAAAGCTCAAGAGAATAATCCAACGTGATTTTAAGCCTGTAGAAGTAAGTGAGAGACATAGACAATATTTCATCGAAAACCTAAGTGTGCAGTTTCTGGCTAAAATACCAGTGAATCAAGAAAAAAAGGTTTTCGAGTTAATAAGATATCCTGAATTTAAACCTGCTTATGAGCGGTTCACCTTAATGGAAAACGGCTGGATTCTCGTGGTCGTCGATTCTGTACAAGACGGATCGAAGTTGGTTGATATTTTTGATAAAGATGGAGAATTCCTGACTCAATTCGAAACAGATATTTCAACGGATGGATTGTCTTTTAATAATGGATATGCCTATGCTGTGGCAACGAAAAATGATTATAAGTTCATTAAGCGATACGATCTTATAATACTCGGAAAAAGAGACAATTAAAGCAATCCGTTGTAAAGCTAGTCAAAAAATTTGAAACGGGGACTAGTCGTTTCTCCTGAAAAATCATCTTGAAAGGTGATTGTTAAGTATATTCAACTTCTAGTATATTCTTAGCGTTTAAGATATAAAGCGGGGCATTTTTGAGACAGTGGGGTGTTTTCTCTCATCGATTCTCTATTACCTCTAATTATCCTCCTCTATATAAGAGAAAGAAAAAAAACAATTTAAGATGCGATCGAAAGAGATTCGTTTTATTTGACAGGAAAGATTGTTTTTATTCAAAAATAAAAGCAATTCATATAAATCTAGCAATCCAAAGCATGAAATTGACAAATAGGGGGTTATTAAAATGAAAGAGATAAGAGAAGGGAAAGTTTCTTTTGGGCTGGTTTTGTGTTTTTTTCTCTTGCTTCCTGTTGTGATGTCGTCATCTGGATTCTGTCAGGTTGACTATTCGTTTGTGTTGAAATGGGGAAGTTATGGAATAGGAGATGGCCAGTTCTTTTGTCCAGGTGGAATTGGAATTGATTCATCGGGTAATGTGTATGTTGCTGATACGGAAAATCATAGAATCCAAAAATTTGATTCAGAGGGCAACTTTCTAGCCAAATGGGGATCATTTGGAGGAGAGAATGGACTGTTTAGATGGCCTCATTCTGTAGCGGTTGACATGTTTGGAAATGTATATGTTGCCGATAGTTACGGCCATCGGATCCAGAAATTCGACTCAAATGGCGCCTTTATTGCCAAATGGGGATCTTACGGCGGCGGCGATAGACAGTTCAAGGTGCCCTTTGGATTAGCGGTTGACATGTTCGGAAATGTGTATGTTGCCGATAGTAACGGCCATCGGATCCAGAAATTCGACTCGAACGGCGCCTTTATTACCAAATGGGGATCTTATGGCAGCGGCGATGGACAGTTTAAAACACCCACCGGTGTGGCAGTTGATATGATCGGTAATGTGTATGTTTGTGACCGGTTGAACGATAGGGTCCAGAAATTTGATTCAGAGGGAAACTTCCTTTCCAAATGGGAGGGGCCATGGAGCCTCTGGGGATTATCCGTTGACTTATCTGGAAATGTGTATGTTTCCGATGATCGCAGTAGCTGTATCCGGAAATTCGACTCGAATGGGACCTCTGTCACTCAGTGGGGATCGTATGGAACTGACGATGGCAAGTTTATAATGCCTTCAGATGTAGCGGTCAATTCGTCTGGAAATGTGTATGTTATTGATACTTATAACCATAGAGTTCAAAAATTTGCTTCCGACTCCATGAATATTCCGATTATTTTATCATTTTTCGATGAAAGTATCGAGAATGGAACATTGATGGGAAGCGGCCCGGGCAATTCGTGGCATAGGATGAAGGCTTTGAGAAACATGCTCGAGGCAGCCGGAGAGCTTATAGAAGAGGGACTAGTTGCCGAGGCATGTCAGCAACTCCTTGATGCGTACAACCGCTGTGACGGACAGCGCAAGCCTCCCGATTTTGTCGAGGGAGATGCGGCCCCGCAGCTGGCAGAAATGATCCAGTCCTGCAGAGCCTCACTTGGATGCGGCCAAACGTGATCCTCCAGGACATAACAACTTCTTGCCTTTATAGCTGACCAGTCGGCTCTGTTTTTCGTTCCACGAATATCGAAAAAAATTCCGCCCTTCCGATGTGCAACTGTTCGCTCAAACCGGAGCGCACCTGTGGAATCAGACAGGGTCGCTTTGACCATCCGGCAATCCACGGCCAACACGGCTGACAGACCAGCTTTCTTTTACATGTGTTCAGGTGGAACGAACCAATCGATTTTCCACTTTTCGTCGTAATTCAAAGAGAGCACTCCTGAATTATTAAAGGCGATAATGTCACTTTCCTCCGAACCGGTGAGAAGGAGACCAGCAAGTTTTTGCAGAAAAGGCAAATGCCCTATTATCATGATGTCCATTTTGGAGGCCAATATTTCAGCAGGGATCTTTTTCACCGGGTCGAGAGGGTTCAAGTCATCTCTTGCTTGTATCTTTCCGCAGTCGAGAGCTTCGGAAATAATTTCAGCTGTCTGAACGGCTCGTGTTTTTTTACTGTGCCAAATGGTATCAACTTTGATAACCCTGGACTTGAGATACTCAGCAGTTCTTTGAGTCTGGGCTTCTCCCTGAGTACTCAACGGCTTTTCCGGATCTTTCTCTTTTGGGAGGGCCAATCCGTGTTGAATGAGATAAAGCTTCATAGACTAAATCCCCTATAGAAATGTCCTCTTTATTGTAAACCAAAACCGGGGTGTGTGAAAAGGGGAAAAAAGCGGCCGTTCTCATAATGAGTTGTCGCGGTTGCTTGTGTGAACCATCTCCTGTATAGTGAAGGAATCAAGGCATGAATACGAAGAAAAAGACTAGAGTTAAGGATCAATGTCCCTTAGCACTCATTCCGGCCGGACTGAATGAAGGGAGTATCCTGGAAGTACTCGGTGAAGATTTAAAAAGAGTTTTCGGGTGTCGCGTTCGGATAGCCCATCATCTGGAGATTCCAGCTAACTCGTACAATCCAACGAGAAACCAGTATCGGGCTCCGCTTTTTCTTGAAGCTCTGCGTCGAACCATGGACCCAGAAAAGAACGAGAGGATTTTAGGAGTGACGGACAAGGACCTCTATGTGGAAGAACTCAATTTTGTGTTCGGGCAAGCGGAGCTGGGAGGCTCTTTTGCGGTGATATCCCTCGCACGGCTTCATCAGAGTTTTTATAACCTGCCTGAAGACCGTGGGCTTTATTTAAATCGAGCCCTGAAGGAAGCCGTGCATGAACTGGGACATACATTCGGGCTTACACACTGCCCAAATTCTCAATGTGTCATGTGTTTTTCAAACAGCCTTCAGGATACCGACCGAAAAGGCGTTGAGTTTTGTCCATCGTGTAGAGCACAGCTTGACCAAGTTGGATGATGTTATGGGGAAAGAAAATATTAGATGGACCATTCCTTCCTTAGCTGATAATATATAACGAGATGGAAAGCGGTTGTGGGAAAAATGTACATCGAGGAGTTAAATTATGGGAAGAAGGACAGTCATTCTATTCATCCTACTCTTTATGGTCTCGAGCTTCTGCTCCCTTGAAGCCTCTGGATTCGGACCATTCGGACTCAGTGCACGGGCGGCTGCTTTAGGGGGGGCCTTTGCTGCTCTCACTGACGATGCTTCTGCTGTATATTATAATCCAGCCGGGCTGGCTTTCACATCAGGGATCATGCTCAGAACTAATATCTATTATCCCAAAACGACATTGACTGCAGAATATCCCGCATTTCCATCACCTTCACAGAGCTCTCTCGGGAAGCTCCGTGCCTCTCACTTTGTTTCTGCCAGCATCAAGGACAGAATCGGCGTAGGAGTTGGCGTATTTACTCCTAACTTGATGGAGGCCAACTGGCCGGAAAACTGGACAGGACGCACTTTTTCGATTCATTCAAAATTGAATGCTTTTTATATTCGGCCTGTTGTAGCAGTCAAGATTTCAAGCTTTCTTTCAATCGGATTAGGGGTGGATTTCATCTCCTCTGATGTTGACTGGAAATACGAGAGAGTTCTTACCTTCCAGACGGCGGGATCGGAGGATTCTTTAACCTCGATCAGTGAATCAAATGTCAGCGCAAAAGGCACAGGCTATGTCGCAGGAGTATTGTTAAGGATTAGCGAAAATCTTCGGATCGGAGGCAGATACCAGCCCAAGGTCAAATTGGACTTAGCAGGACCCCAGTCCTTCATCTTCCCGGGATTTTATACAAGTCTTTTTGGAGTTAGCCAGGAGGTAACCTCATCTCTTACATTACCCCAGGAGTATGTTTTGGGATTGATGGTTTCCCCCATAAGGAATCTGACTTTTCAGTTAGACTTCCAAAGGACCGGGATGGGAGATATCAAACAATGGGAATTCGATCTCGGAGCCCAATTCTATGAAATGGTCGAAGATTTTTATGGAATGATCCCAGATGACATCAAGCACGGAGTCGACCTAGACTTGATAGACATCTCGCACATCATGCTGGGTGTTGAGTATCGTCTCAGGAATTTTATAGTGGTTCGAGCGGGCTACACCTATCAAAAAAGCGCTGTCAACGGCCAGATGATCCATCCGGTTTTTCCCGATCTAGAAACCAATGTCCTGTCTTTCGGCATCGGATACGATGGTCCGGCATTCTCGATTTGGGATTATGAGGAGAGCATTGGAGGAATTTCTCTGGATGTGTTTGTTCAATACGGATTTTCTCCGGACAGCATTTCTGCACTGCCTGAGTTTCCTGCCACTTATCATGCAAGCCGATGGAATGTGGGATTGGGCCTCGGTTTCACATTCGGTTCATTATAAGAATTTTCATTCCCCGATTTTCTTGCTGCGGCTCGATATCTAGGTTGATTTGACTCCTCATTGATTCCTGGTTACAGAGCCTCCAAAGGAGGATATGCTCCGGGTGAACTCGGACCGATGTTTGAATCTCCCTGAATTGGAAATGAGACTGAGCCCCATTTCTCATCATATTTAATATGATTGCCTGCTGACAGAGACTATGCCTAACGGCAGCGTTTCTGTTTTTCCAGTCCGGGTCGTTTCTATCTTACGAGGACGAGAATCTGAATTTTTTTATTTCGCGGAAACTGATGAAATCTGCTGAGAAAAATTCTACAGGAAACTTAATGAGGGTTGATATTTGTGGCATAATGTTTTTATGAAAGGATTCAGTCATGAATAAGAGCGTTTGGCAGAGTCTTTGTTTCCTTGGAATATTCATAACCATGGGATATCTTCATTTATACCCGCAGTTGACCGAGGACGAAAGAAACACCACCGATGTCGTTGAAAGAACCAAGAACTCTGTGGTCTTTGTTACCAACATCCAGCTCGTTCGCGATTTCTTCTCGTTTGATGAACAGGCTGTGCCCAGAGGAACAGGATCAGGCTTTGTCTGGGATGACAGCGGACATATCGTAACGAACTACCATGTCATCGAGGAGGGGGATTTCTTCAACATCACACTTCCCAATCAGGAACAGCGGCAGGCCCGGCTCATTGGGAAGGAAGAAAACAGGGACATCGCCGTGCTGAAGGTCGAGGGCGACCTTCGCGGCCTTGAGCCTTTAATTGCAGGATCTTCCAGTGGACTAAAGGTCGGACAAAAAGTGATTGCCATAGGAAATCCCTTTGGATTTGATCACACGGTGACCACCGGCATCGTCAGTGCCCTGGGACGGCGTATCCTTGGGAGCGGCGGTGTCAGTATTCGGGATATGATTCAGACCGATGCTTCTATCAATCCAGGTAACTCAGGCGGCCCTCTCCTTGACTCTCTCGGTCGTTTGATCGGGATGAATACAGTGATCATTTCGAAGACCGGACAATATAGCGGAGTTGGGTTTGCCGTACCAGTGGACACCATTAAAAAAATTGTTCCCCAGATCATTCGCTATGGACGCGTGATCCGTCCGGGGCTTGGCGTCGAAATCCTTCCCGATTCCTATGCCCGGCGCCTGGATATCGAAGGTGTTGTGATTATGGATGTGCCGCGTGACTCGGAGGCCTACAGAGCTGGCCTGAGAGGGCTGGCGCGCACCGAGCGCGGCCGTCTTTATATCAGAGACATTATCACCAAAATAGACGGCGTGGAGATCACATCTTATGACGATCTTTATAACGCGCTCGACAACTATAAGATCGGTGATACCGTGGAACTGACCGTGCGCCGCAATCAAGAGGAGAGAACGGTTCGAATCAAGCTCGTTCGGATGGACTGATTGTCCGATTCACACCTGCAAAGCTCTCAAATCGATCTTCGCGAGATCGTCTGTACCTAGACCCTTTTTCGCACAAGCTGCCAAATGGGTGGATATATTCCGGATGGATTCAAGGCCCATCTCCAGACGTTTTTCTTCCAGGATATCGAGTCCGATGCGATCCATGGCCACTGGATCCTTGCTGAAGAATATCCGGTTATCGAGTGCCATCTGAGCGCCAGCCACACTCACAGTGGAGATCTTCGCTGCTTCGCCGATATGGAGCACCATCTTGTCTTTGATACACGGTTTATTGAGAATCTCGGCGATAGATTTTGTACAGTAATCGATGTGGAATCGGATCTTGTTGGTAGTCACGCCCAGGGCGATGTTCTTGGCCGCCCAAGTGACGCCGCTGTCCTCGTTATGCTTGAGTACAGCGATGTTCACGAGCTTGGTGATGTCTTTGGTCACGATCTCGGAGAAAAAGGACTTCTCTTCATCTTCGATGACAACATCGTTGAATTTATCAGCCACTTCCTCGGCGATGCGCTTGATTCCTTCCCGGTCGTCGTAGTCCATATACAGACGACGAATATCCTCACGGTATTTTTGTGCTTTTTCATGCCCCAGGCTGATGAGCATCCAAAGCCAGGCACAAGAATTGAAAATCTCGCGGTGGGACCCGTGCTCGGTGAAATTTTGTTCCACGAGCTGACGGAATTTTTTTAACGTACCGTCTTCCAGGGTAATGAAGACATTGCGGTCGAATCCTTCCGTCCAAGGAATGGTCACTCCGCTTTTATCTGATGTCCCGTGAATACGAACTCCCGTTTGACTGCGGTTGACCTGTAATCCGGTTCTTCTGAAAGCTTGATCCATATGATCCCAGACGATGATGTTGTTTTCCTTTACACCGGCGCTCTTGAGACCTTTGATCGTCTCCTCGATGGATTCAACAGAGGATGAGATTCTGGGCGCCCCGATACAGTTAATCTTGATGCCCACCACGTCCTCAGGTGAGAATAGGGAGGTCCAGGAGTTCTCCATGGAATTTTGGCCCGTCAGTTCCTTCAATCCGGCTGAAAAGGCTCTATGGACAGCATCGGGATTATAGTTTTGGCTGATGAGCATATCCTCTGCGGCTGCTGAGACAACCCGGCTCTTTTGGGCGCGATTCTTTGAACACCCGGACATAAGCGGACCTCCGAACAGAGCCGTACTGCCGGCAAGAACAGCTGAATTTTTTATGAATTCTCTTCGATTTACCATAGTTTGTTCCTTACATCTGGAAATAACTTCATAATGACTTTTTATCTTTTGTCTAGTTCTGCTCTACGATAAAAGATATTGCGATGGACGTCAATGATTCTGTGATTATTTCCCCTAAGATATTCCATAACGATTGATTGACGCCAGTAATATCCTGTGTTATGATGAGCTTCGTTGAAATTGAAGAGACCTGTCCGTTTGCAAGAACTGGTAAAGGTCATAAGGGACTCAGGGAAATTTCAACAGAAAAATATATCCCTCCCTTATAAAATTCTACTTTTAAGAGGAACTGAAGATGAACATTTATGTAGGGAATTTGTCGCGAGAGGCTAAAGAACAAGATTTACGCGAGGCTTTTGAATCTTTCGGACAGGTCACATCTGTAAAAATCATCACCGATAGGTTCACCGGGTATTCAAGGGGATTCGGATTTGTCGAAATGCCCAACAGTCCCGAAGCCCAGTCTGCAATCAACGGGCTTGATGGTACAGATTTGAAAGGACGCACTCTGAAGGTCAACGAAGCCCGCCCTCGCCAAGACAATCGGCGGGAAAGAGGAGGTTTTGACAGAGGTGGGTTCGGAGGAAAGAGACGCTTCTAATAAGCGGTACCCGGAATAACGCTGTCCGAACCAAATCATGCGATAATATCTACTCGATATCATCTGTTTTCCCCTATTTGATTCCGTGCCTGTCTCTCTGGATGGGAGAGGGAGGATTCCCATTAAGGGTGAGGTTCAGATAGAAATATGAACGAGCTTAAACAGAGGAAAAAATCATGACAGGAAAAATTTATGAAAAAATATAAACAAAAAGAAAGAAAAAAACGAGAAAGGAAAAAAGAGAAAAGAAAGAGGGAAAAAAGAAAGAGAAGAATTATTTAGTTCCACACGTCTCATATTGAAAGATTGAATATGGCAAAAGGCAGATCTTTTATTTGGATGGGTGGATCGGATCTCCTCTCCGATCCGGTGAAAATCTACATGAAGGAGATGAGCAGTATTCCTCTGTTGACAAGAAAACAGGAGATTCTTCTGGCCAAGAGAATGGAAAGAGGAGAAGGAATAACCGTGAAAGCTCTTCTGAGAACCCGATTTTTTCAAAATGAAATCACCAGACTCGGACAAGCACTTTTTGAAAATGATGAAATCATCTTCGTTATGATCGAAGATTTAGATGAGGAAAGCACAAGCAGAATTATTGAAATGAAGAAAAAGAAGATTCTTGCACAGATCGACGAAATAAGGAAGTTGTACGACCTTTTGAGAAAGCAACCTGCATTAAAAAAAAATGCTGTCCTTCGTGCGCGCCTCATTATAAAAATGAACCGAAACTTCACTGACTTGAATATCCGTTCTTCTTATGTGGAGATGCTTACGGAGAGTCTGTGCGGAAAGCTTAGGGTTATTATTGAATTAGAATCCAAGAAGCAGGATTTAAAAAGTTCTTTGGTTAGACTCAACAGCGAAAAGGCCAAAGCAGACCAGAAGCTTAGAATCAAAAAAATTGATAAACTCTTGAGAACATATAAAAAAGAAGTCGGGTTGAATTCACAAGAAATAAGAATGACAATGATGGATATCGATAGAGGAAAGCAGATGCGGGAAAGAGCCAAGCAGGGGCTGGTCAGTGCGAATCTGAGACTCGTAGTTTCCATAGCAAAAAAATACAGCAACTACGGACTTCAATTTCTTGATTTGATACAGGAGGGGAACATTGGCTTGATAACAGCAGTGGATAAATTTGAATATCAGAGAGGGTACAAATTTTCGACTTACGCGCATTGGTGGATAAGACAAGCCATAACACGTGCAATTGCAGATCAGGCAAGGACAATAAGAATACCTGTTCACATGATCGAGGTCATAAGCAAGTTGAACAAAGCCTCGAAAAAGCTGGTCCAGGAAAAGGGAAGAGAACCGACATGCGAAGAGATAGCGAAAAAGACAGATATTCCTGTTAATAAAGTTGAGAAGATCATGAAAATTGCACAGGTTCCCCTTTCTCTTGAAACACCTGTCGGAGAAGGTGAAGAAAGTCATCTGAGAGACTTTATCGAGGACAAACACACTCTTTCCCCTGCCGATGAGGTCCTCCACATTAATTTAAGAGAGAAAATCGACGAAGCACTCAAAGCCAATACTTCGAGAGAAGCGAATGTCCTGAAAATGAGATTTGGGCTGGGTGGCAGCAACGAACACACGCTAGAAGAAGTGGGCCAGCAGTACAAGGTCACTCGTGAGAGAATCAGGCAAATCCAAGAGAAAGCACTGAGAAAATTGAAGCAGTCTCGACACCGCCGAAAACTGGAGTCTTTCACTAAATAGCTGAGTTTCCTTTTCAAGGTCTGGACGTTTTTCCATCTCTCAAAGCCTTGTCCCACTAGGTAGAAACAGTATAATAAAAGAGAAATCTGTACAGATTTTTCAGGCAACAGGCTCATGAGTTTGAAAATTGTTGACAGAGTGGGAGACGTTAAAATATTCGGCACAGGATCTCTAGGGGGAAAAGGGGAGGGATTGGTCAAGATTAATGAGTGCAGCATACCCAAAGCCCATAAATTGAGCACACGTGTGCTCACCACCGTCTTCTTTGACAGATTTATCGAGCGCGGAGGCCATTTCGGGGAAGAAGAATTCAGCATTATCGCCACGATTTTACAGAAGCTGGGGAATATTCCGATCAGTGTTCGTTCTTCTGCGACGAATGAGGCCATCGCTACCGAGAGGGAAGATGGCTCTGTTCATGCAGGGGAGAACACATCTTTCATGCTCCCTAACAATCATCCTGATTTTTCGGTGCGCTTCGACCAGTTGAAACAAGCGATTCAACACATTTACAACGATTTCATTCGAAAACAACCTCCAGGTAGTCCTGAAAAAATGGGCATTGTCATCAATCCGATTCCTGGAATCCATGATAACACTTTTGCAGGAGCTGTTTACTATCCATTGGTTTCGGGAGTAGCCAATTCCTTTTTTCCCTATGCTTTAAAAACACAGAATCCAGAAGAAGGATTTGCACGGATTGCTTTTGGACACGGATATGCAACAGTCTTGGATGATTTTCCAGTGATTTCGATGGCAACGATCCAGAATCCTCTTCCCCTAAAGATGTTAGGAGAAAGACAGAAATTTTTCTATGCCATCAATATGGCCAAAAACCAAACTCTCAGAGGTGATGAACTGGAGACGATGAAGAAACTGAATGTCAGATTTGCTCACAGCCGACACACAAAAATTCTCGGAAGAATTAAGAATGCGCTGAGCTTTGAACCATTAGTAGAGAAAGACCACTATGGTTTCAGAAGCGCTCTTCTCGAAATAATGGATGTTATCTCGTCCAAAATATCTTCTCATTGCCAAATCGAGTTTGTTTTCAATGTCGATGATTTCAAGGAACACGGGGGATCGGGCACTTTCCATGTTGTTCAATTGACTCAACTTCCTGAATTGAAATTCGAAAAAGTCGAATTTCCTGACAGGGTGAGTAAGACCTATATCTCCACTTCCAATTTCCAGGGACATGGGATCAAAAAAGGCATCAAATATGCGGCGGTTGTTTCTCCTTTCTTATACCTCAAAGAGAGGCATGATGAGCTAAGAAAGGAAATTTCAGCGCTCAACCGGTCCATGCGGGAGGAGAACATTCCATACATCATAGTTGTCCCAGGGCGATTAGGAAGCAATAATCGGGATTGGGGCATCCAGGTGGATTACAGAGATGTGGATCAGGCTTCGGCCATCTTTGAATACGGCGTCGATGTTGCAGGCAGGGACGAACCTCTGAAGGAACCTGAACAACTCACTGGCGGGGGGATCTACGGCAGCCACTTTCTGTATATGATTCAGGGAGGTTATGACGAAGAGCAGAAAAGAATGCAGACACGGATATATGGAACCCAAGGAACTCATTTTCTGACGAACCTGATGAGCAAAAATATTATTTATGGATTTATTCAGCCTGTGTCGGATATATTTGATCCCTGGTTATTTTCTCCTCCAGATACGAAGAATCTGCTTTACCGGATTACTTTTCCAAAGGCTGTTTCCATTTACGCAGATCCGGCAGAGAAGAAGTGTGTCGTCATTTCAGAGAAAGCTTGAGTTTTATGGATCAATATGCTTTCTATCCAAGAATCATCAATCCGGTGAAATTTTCCCAGGCGATTATTTTTGCAGCAGAAGAACAGTTGCGAAAGTCAAAGCGAGTTTTGGTTGAAAACATGCCGTGGACAGAAGTCCGAAATTATCATGATCCCATATCCGTATCCAATTTCAAATCCGATAAAGCTTCGGTCATCATCCTGGATGACACGGCGCTTATTGTCGTTGACACCGATAAAATACGCGATAATAACAAAGACGCGATTTTGATTCTTCTTTCCTCGAATGATTTCATCAGCCGCTCTCCACCTTCGATCACATACGAAAAATACCCTTATACAGCCAAAGCAGACATGGTATTCGCTATGGATCGGGAGGAGTTTGTTCCAGTCCATATCTTGCCATCTGCGGTAAGATGCGCAGAAGATTTGCTCAACATCTTGAAATATTCCCGGGTCAGACGGTATATATTTTTGATTGTTGATGATGAACCCCGCTGGTTTTCTCAATTTCTTCCTGTCCTTTACAACATCATAGGGCAGAGAGCCGATGTAATGCTGGCTCGCACATTTGAAGAAGCTCTGAGGTTCCTGTTCGGAGTGGAACGGGAATCAGAAATTGACGAGGAGCGGTATCTGTCCATGGGGCATGGAGACGATGTGGTTTGCTTGATAGCCGATATATTTTTTCCGAAGGGAAAGGATCTCAACAGCGATGCGGGTAAGGAATTGATCAGAATCACCAGGAAATATTATCCACGCATTCCTGTAATCATCGCCTCAAAGGCGAAGGAAGCATTCGATTTGAAGGATGAAGCCTTTATATTACCCAAGGGTGATCCTGGAAGCCTGAAAACATTCCATGATTATATCCAGGATTTCACTGGCTTGGGTGATTTCGTTCTTCAAGACAAAGCAGGGAAGATATCATTCAGAGTCAAAGATATCTATCAGTTGGAAAATCTCTTGGCTGAAGCCCGGAAGCGTACAGAAAAAGCTCGAAGACTGAGAGAAATATTGGAAGTTTATGGAGAAAAAGATGCCTTTTCCACATGGCTGTACATGCATGGCTTTAGGGAATTGGGAGATGAGTTAAGACCGAAACGGGGGAAAGGGACCGATCTTGTGAGGAAGCTGATAGAACCGATAAAAAGAGAGATTTCTCGGATACATTCCACCACGTTGGCTATAGGGGAGGAGAGAGTATTCGATCTCGATGACCTTCTCAAAGCGCTTCATGAGGTCGAGCCCGAGATGATTCAGCACCTTTCGGATAACGATGTGTTTTCCACATGGTTGGATCGGAAGGGATTTCCAGAACTGGCGGAGGAAATTCGTCCTATCCATGGAACCGGAGAAAAACTGAAAAAAGCTTTGATCCGGAGTGTATCGAAATGGATCGGCCTCTATAAACAAAGAGGAGAATCCATTTGATTTGAATAATCCATCTGATATTAATGCATCAGTAAATGTTGTCATGGCGAGTGGCCGAAGGTCACGTGCCATCTCATAAGGAATTGTTTCGGTTTATGTCTTTGGGAACAGTGAAAGATACTGTTTGTAAGCTTCAGGAACTTTACCAGTGGGTGAATCACCTTTATGGATGTAGATCCTGTAGCGGAGAGTGATGGATTCGTCGGCCTGGAGAACCGAAGGTTTGAGGCCGGGCCAGGAAGCATTGATGAAACCTGCATAGCTGTTACGGATGAGCCAGGTGACCGGGGAGCCGGGATGATCGGGAGAAGCAAAGACAGCCATACCCAGGTCCTCTGTTGAGAGATCTGCCCAGCGAAACCGCACATTGGCGGAATCCTTTTCCAATAACCCCTGATCGGTCGCCATGGAAGCACCTGTGAACATCGGAGCACCACGTATGCTTAATCCCCCATAGCCCTTGTTCTGGTCAGGAGTACCTTGCAGAGTCAGCGATCGCCCTACCGCTTGGAGTTTGATCTCCAGATCTATGGCTCGGCTTATGTCATTCGCTGGATGGATGTTAAGTGTAACGATTTCCTTTGCCACAACCTCTCGCTCTTCCAATTTCCAGACATTCTCTACGCTGATTATGGCCATATCATTTTTTTTCTCGCGCTTCAGCCAGCGCACAAAATGCTGCCGCAGAGAGGGAGTATGAGGATGCCAGGTTTGTGTCAGTTGACCTCGTGTCTTTACGATCGGCCAGGTCCAGAACACTCCATGGTGGTGAAGGTGATCCTTAGGGAAGTCATCGGTGAGGATCTGGCCGTCCAGCGAATAAAGGGGATGGATGTAGCAAGATCGAGTTTGGTCAGGATTGACTCCTTTTTTGAGCTGGTCGCCGAAGCGATAAGTTAGAACGTCGACTTTGCCGTCACGTACGGTCAAAAGACCGTTTACTTCATCCTCCACGAAATGCATACCATTACTATTGACCAATAGGTGTTTGTGGGAAAATTCCTTTGAGCTGGGCAGATGAATTTCATGCCCGCCATTGTGAACAGAGTATCTAGCTCCTCCATGACCATCGATATAGAATTGAGTCGTACCTGCCAGAAGGATCCCGAGAAGCCAAACGGTTTGAAATCTTTTTTTCATTGTTTTTTATTCCATTCGTCAGGAGGAATATGGTTTTCACTGATGCGAAGGCCAATCCATTGATCCTCCACCGTCTCATTTTCGAATCAGTTTGTCACTGCCGCTCTGCTTCATGAGCTGGACAACTTTGTTTTCATCGACTTCTATTCCCAATCCAGGTCCAGTGGGGACATGTGCGATCCCGTTCTCGATAGGAATCGGTTTTTTCAGAACATCTGCGGTGAGGAACTGCGGCCCATTGAGAGCTGCAGGTTTCTTCAAGCCAAAGGCACCGTAGAGTCCCAAGCAGGCTGCGAGGGAAATGTCAGGATCTGTCAGGCCGCTGCCGAGCCAAAGGAGGCTGTGTATCTGGCACAGCTCGATCTGACGTTTATTTGAAATCAGACCGCCGCAGCGCGCGGGCTTCATAGCCACTCCATCCAGCATGCCCAGCTTGATAAACTCTTCTAAGTCTGTTGGCGAAATCACGCCTTCATCCATGAGGATCGGCAAGGCCCCTTGTTTTTTGAGAGCCTGGTAACCGCTTATTCGGTTGGGCCGGAGCGGTGCTTCGAGTACATCTACTCCAGAATCAGCAAGCTTGGGGGCCGCTCGTAATGCTGTGTCAGGATCGTAGCCGCCATTGGCATCTGCCCATAGAAATGTCTTCGGAGCCAGGCTGCGAACCTCACGAACAAGTTCGACATCGAAATCAAGATCTGGTGCAACTTTAATATTGAAGTGACGATAGCCCCGTTTTTTTCCTTCGTCCATGACGTCTCCAGCTTCATCGATGTCTGTCACGTTTACAGTCCAACTGAGGGTGATGGTCCCACCAGTCGGTTTGCCCCACATCTGTGCCAGGGATTGGCCTGACAGCTTGCCGCTCAAATCGTGGAGAGCCAAATCTATTCCGGTGCGGGTGATGGGCATGCCCGTGGTAAATCCAGGAGCGATTGCCTTATCCATCTCCATATGAGCCCCTTGGATATCTGTGGGATCGCGGCCGATCAAGACCGGTGCGTAGTAGTCCCTGAGGACAATGGTTGCTGTTTCCAGCGTCTCATAGCTCCACTTTGCAATCGGCAAGGCCTGTCCCCAGCCAACTGTGCCGTTATCAGCAGAGATCTTTATGATTACTGCGGCCCTGCCCGCCGAGCCATGGGGCCCGGTGAAAAATTTGAAGTATCCTGCCATAGGATAGCGAACTGGAAAAAGGTCGATTTTTTCTATTTTGACTTCCGAGGACTCCGATGGAGAAAGTCCCTCTGGTTTCGTTAGCTGAACTAAGGGCATCGATGGTGTTCGTGCCAGGATAGACTGTTTCATTCCGAACGATACAGCAATCGATGAGGTGGCCTCAAGGAACTCTCTTCTTTTCATTTTCCCAGTTCCTTTGGATGTATTTCCTATACCTCTCACTGACCCGGCCAGATTTTACGTTTCCCCTATGCACCAGGATGCCTACCCGTTGGGTGATCGATTCTCCTTTTCTGACTATAAAGGGTTTTCCGCTCAGGTTATCTGGCCGTTTGGGTCCAAAACACCCGTACTCGCGTGTCAGCCAGCGATGCGGCTCTCCATCCGGCCGTTGAAAGATGGCCACTCCCTCGGTTACACTGTCGATGGTGTTGGAGTAGTCGATCCAGCAGGCAGTCTTCATGTTGGTCTCTGGTTGGCCTGTCGCTCCATTATCAGCCGTGATCATCCCGCCGTTCTCTCCGCTGAACCGTGGATGCATACGCAGGTAGGGCCAGGCATAATGCACCTCGTCGCTTACGAACTCCACATCTCCATAGGGAGCGATCAGCTCGAATGCGATATCCATTAGGTATTCGCCCTTGTCCAGAGCATGAACCACCAGATGCCGCTTCTCCTGCATGACCGGTTGGTCGCCATCCATCTCCCAGACGAGTTTTGTATCGATTACAGCCCGGTCCCCTTGTTCTTCCAAACAGGTGAAATCGACGTGGCGGACGTGATCGCGAAAAGGAGGCCCGAATGTTCCCTGTCCTATCCTCTGACCGGAATAGTACGCATTGTACGTGCTGACCTCTCTTCCTCCTTCAAGCCGTACGGTATCAGCGATCCAGAACGAACGGTGATGCGGATAGGGATCGTTCTGCTGTACCAGCAGATTCTTTCCAGACGGACTGTACATGGGCCAGTAGTGAGGCAGATCGAGCCAGGAAATGTATTGATAAGCAAAGGCCTTCTGTCCATCGATACATACATGGAGCTGACCAGTCGGATCATCTCGATGCAGGGTTATTTGCGGTTTGTCAGCCTGCGCTCCGGCTGACAGAATCATGCCTAAAAAACTGAGCAGGACGATAGAACGCACCTTATAAATTCGCATCATGCGCGTAAAGTCCAGGGTTCGCGATGGGAATAGTCCAGCCAGCGGTTGGCTTCGTCGTCATCGAGAAAGCGTTCGGCCTGGGGATCCCATTTCAGCCTTCGTCCCAGTTTCATGGCGATGTGCGTCGTCACGCAGATGGTGTTCGAGCGGTGGCCTACTTCCACAGGAGCGACAGGCTCCTTCCGGCTGCGCATGCATTCCAGGAAATTTTTCATGTGATTGCTGCTGCGGTAGAGTTTGATTCCATCATCGGGGATTTTCTGGCGGAGGATCTTCCTGTCCGATGCTTGGATTTCACCCCTTTGAACAAAGATCCATCCCTTATCTCCCTCGAAGCGGACACCCGCAGGATCGCCTGTCTCCTGGATCAGACGGACTCCGTTAGCGTACACGGCCTCGGCTCGAAAAGTGGTGTGGACATCGAACAAACCTCTATCCGGGAACTCTGCTTCAGCTTCGATCTCCACAGGTCCGGTGACATCTGTGCCGTTACCCCATTGGGCGATGTCGTTCATGTGGGAGCCCCAGCCAGTGATCATTCCCCGGCAGTATTGTTCGATTTGAAGCCAGCCCGGACGGCCGTAGTTTCTCTGAGGGTGGACACGATCTTCGGAGAACGGCGCTTGAGGTGCTGGACCCAGCCAGAAATTGTAATCGAGATTTTTGGGCACAGGCATTTCCTGAGGATCGCCAGTACCCTGATCCTCTGGCAGCCAAACATGAATGGTGCGCAGCTTGCCGATGCTTTGATTGCGGGTCAACTCACAGGCCATCAAAAAATAGGTGGAAGAGCGCTGCTGCGAGCCGACTTGGAGGATTCGTTGGTTTTTCCGAACTGCTTTCACCAATTTTTGCCCTTCGGCAATGGTGTAAGTCAACGGTTTTTCCAGGTAGATATCTTTGCCTGCGTTGGCAGCCGCGACGGCATGCACGGCATGCCAATGGTCGGGGGTGACAATCAGAACACCATCGATATCTTTGCGGTCCAGCAGTTCACGAAAATCCCGGTAAGCCGTGCAGGATTTATAGCTGTTTTTGCCCAACTCTAAGGAGTAGATCTTATCTGCCAGCCATTGAGCGTCCTCCATTCTATGCCGATCGATATCACATACAGCAACCACTCGTGCCCCGGCCTCAAGACCGCGGTAGATCAGCTCTTGCATATCTCCTTGGCCCTGGCGGCCGACACCGATGCAGCCCATCTGCAACGTATCGCTCGGGGCGTATTTTCTGAGCACTGTAGACGGTAAAATAGCTGGCGCCACCATCGAGGTTATTCCGGTTTTAAGGAAGTTTCGGCGAGAGATTCTCTTGTTTTTTTTCCGCCCAGACATAATCCCTCCAATTCACAACCAACCTATCACGATAAAAACGAAATTGTCAATCTCAGACTGGATGCTTTAAGCCCCTCTATTTCCATGATGGTTTACACATCAGCGAGACAAGCTGGTTATTAAGCCACCTCCTTTCCATGCTCAGCCGTGCCGACCAGAAACCTGGACGGGATGCTTACATACGCTTCGACGAACTTGTCGAAGATCTTTCTGGATGTCTTTCCAGACTGAATGAAATATTGGGCGAGATGTAGGACTTGGGGTATTCCTATTAGACTTCTGTATAAAATCGGACAATTTCTGTCCTTCTGCGAACACCTCACAGATTTTCACTTTGAGGCTGTTATGATGCTAGAAAAACATCGGCCGTGGTTTTAAGGGATGCGTGCCTTTAGCATTAGAATTCGGATTCTGGCCTTTCAAAGATCTAAGAGTGGCACATTTTTTGCTTAGAAATAAACTGTGAACAGAGGTATGAATAGAATGATCCAATCGGAGCAAACATGATCAAAAACTACATAAAAGTTGCCTTCAGAAACATGAAAATGCAGAAAATCTATTCTTTTATCAACATGAGCGGTTTAGCCATAGGTATGGCCTGCTGTATCCTCATCTTGCTCTGGGTCCAGGACGAACTGAGTTATGATAAATTCCACCATAAGGGTGATAGAATCTACAGGATTGTGTGTACGGATGATTGGGCCGGGAAGGCGGATAAATTCGCGGTAACGCCTCCGGCCATGGCGCCTTCACTGGTACACGATTTTCCAGAAATTGCTGGCGCAACAAGGTATTATGTGGTGGATAATATACTGATCACCTACCAGGAGAAAAAATTCCTGGAAGAAGAAGTATCGGTTGCAGATCCGGCTTTTTTTGAAATCTTCTCCTTCCCGTTGCTTAAAGGAGATGCCAAAACTGCTCTTTCAGACCCCAGGTCCGTCGTTCTCACAGAATCCCAGGGGAGAAAATACTTTGGTGACCAGGATCCTCTGGGGAAAACTCTTATGGCTGCCGGACAATATGCGTTTAAGGTGACCGGCATTATGAAGGATGTCCCGCAGAATTCCCACTTGCAGGTCAAGATCCTCTTCCCCGTCCAAATCCTCAAAGATTTTGGCTGGGATCTGGAGAGTTGGGATCGAGCGTTCATTTTTACCTATGTTCTCCTTCATCCTGAGAGCAGGCCGATTGAAAAAGAGCGGCTGACGGCCTATGCCCATTCCCGAATCGAAGATTCAGAGAGCCTGTCTTTTCAGCTTTTAGCCTTGGAAGACATCCACCTGAAATCCCGGGGATTCGGTGGAGTGGGGGCAAGAGGCGACATTAGGAATATCTACATTTTTTCGACTGTGGCTCTCTTTATTCTGCTCATTGCCTGCGTCAACTTCATGAATTTGAGTACAGCCCGTTCCAGCAGTAGAGCCAAAGAAGTCGGGATGCGTAAAGTTCTGGGCGCGACCCGAAGGGATGTTGCCAAACGCTTCTTGGGGGAGTCTGTGTTGATGGCCCTGCTGGCTTTATTTCTTGCTTTGATGATCGTCGAGTTCTTGCTGCCTGTGTTCAACAATCTGACAGCCAAAAATCTGAGCCTAGGTTTCCGAAGGAATGTCTTCTTCTATATGTTCCTCCTTGGAATTGCCCTGGTGACAGGTCTGATTTCTGGCAGTTATCCGGCTGTTTTTCTCTCTTCGTTTAAACCCGTGAGCGTATTGAGACATCTTTCAGGATTCGGCAAGGGCTTTCATTCCCTTTTCCGCAAAATTCTGGTTGTCTTCCAGTTCACCCTTTCCATGGCCCTGATTATCGGCATAGGGATTGTGGACAAACAACTCAGGTATATGCAGAACAAGGAACTCGGGCTCAGCCATAACTCTGTGGTGTGCTTGGAGCTGACTCCAAACCTGATGGAAAAATACGATGTGCTCAAAGAAGAGTTATTAAGGCTTCCCTCTGTTTCGGCCGTTACCATATCTTCGAGAAGGCCTTTCTATCATTTGAGTGCCACGGACTGGACCGATCAAGCCACAGGCAGAAGCGTGAAGCTTTTTTTCGATGACGTCGACTCGGATTATCTCAAGACTTTTGGAATAGAAATCGAAAAAGGCAGGTTTTTTTCTGAAAAGTTCGGATCGGATAGAACCAGTTATGTTTTGAACGAACAAGCCGTCCAATTAATGGGATTTGACCATCCCATAGGAAAGGAGATCGAGATTTTCGATCGAAAGGGACCTGTGATCGGTGTGGTTGCCGATTACCATTTCCGTTCGCTCCATTCCAGAATCGGAGGGCTGGTCCTGAGATATGCGGATAAGGGACAGCGATATTTGATGGCCAGATTGGAGCCCGCAGGTATCGAGGCTGGGATCAAAGATATGGAAAGAATCTGGACCACTTATGAACAGGAGTATCCCTTCCATTACATTTTTATGGATGATGATCTCGACAGGCTCTACCGTTCAGAGCAGAGGTTCAGGAGCATTTTTGGCTATTTTGCCCTGCTGGCTGTCATCCTTTCCAGTTTAGGGCTGTTTGGCTTGGCCTTTTTTATGGCTGAAAAGAGAACCAAAGAGATCGGTGTGCGCAGAATTTTGGGCGCTTCCTCTTCGAGCATTATTGTCCTCTTATTCAAGGACTTTACCAAATGCGTTCTTGTGGCCAACCTGTTTGCCTGGCCGATTGCCTATTTCGCCATGACCAAATGGCTTGCCAATTTCGCGTACAGGATGACTCTAGACTTTGGGATCTTTATTCTCGCTTCGGCTTTGACCTTTGGAATCGCTGTTTTGTCCGTGAGCTACCAATCTGTCAAAGCGTCTCTGGCAAGTCCTGTCGATTCACTCAGGTATGAATAGGTTAAGAGCCATACAAGCAGCTTGATCTGCTTCTTCTGAGCAGAATTCGAACAAAATTTGAGAAGGAGCATGCGTATCGCTCATTCATAACGAAGAGAATCGGCAGGATTGGCAGTGGCGGCTTTTATGGATTGGAAGCTGACTGTCAGCAGGGCTATAGCCAGAACCAGAATACCAGAGAGCAAAAAGGTCATGATGTCGATATGGGTGCGAAAGGCAAAGTTTTTCAGCCATCTGCTCATGAAATAGTAAGCAATAGGCCAGGCGATGATATTGGCCAGCAGCATCCATTTGGTGAACTGTTTGGAGAGCATCAGGACTATCCCTCCCACAGAAGCTCCCAGGACTTTCCGTATGCCGATTTCTTTGGTCCGGGTTTCTGTGGTAAAGGAAGTCAATCCTACAAGTCCCAGACAAGCGATGAACAGTCCCAAAAAAGTGAACAGACCGAATATCCTGCCCACTTGTTCATCCGCGCGGTATTGGCGGTCAAAATCCGTATCCAGAAAAAAGCTCTCATAGGGATAACCAGGAAACAGAACCTTCCATTGGGACTCAACAAAGGCCATAGTTTCCTTCAGGCTGAAAGTATTTACAGAAAGAGTGATACACCGGAAAGTCCGGGGGAGAATTTCCATAATCAATGGCTCAACTTCAGTCTGCAGTCCGCGGTAATGAAAATTCTTCGTCACTCCGATGATCGGATTTACCCGTCCCCCATGTCCTGACCGCAGGCGCTTTCCGAGCGATTCTTCAGGTTCTTTCCATCCAAAGGCCTTGACTGCTGCCTCGTTAATGAGGAAGGCCCCTGCGGTGTCAGTGCTCATCTCTTTCTGGAAGTTCCTTCCGGCCATCATTTCTATGCCATATTGGTAAATGAAATCATGCTCAAAGTACAAATGAAACATATCCTGAACTTTTTGGTCCTCCTCGCCGACCAGACTGATGCTGAAACTTGAGGTCGGCCGACCCGGAACGCTGGAAGAGGCTGTAGCACCGGATATAGTGGGATGTTTGGAGAAGAGGTCTTTTATTTCTTCGTAATTATCCTGTATGCTGATTCCACCCCTGAGAGGCAGGATGAGTTTTTGCTCCTTTTCGAAACCCAAATGCTGGTTCTTCATGAAGTGAAATTGTTTGTACATGATGAGTGTCCCCACAATAAGGACAACAGAAATGGTGAATTGGGCGACCACCAGTACAGTGCGCATCGAAAAGCTGCGGGCTCCGCCGCCAGGTATACCTTTGAACGTGGCAATCGGTTTAAAGGCCGAGAGAACAAAAGCAGGATAAATTCCAGCAGCTATTCCAAAAAGAATGGATCCTCCAATCAGGGAGACCAACACGGCTGGATTCAATAGTGATTCAAAACTCAAAGTCGTTCCGATCAAATTGTCTATGAGAGGAATCGTGAACTTAGCGATGACTATGGCCAGACCTAGAGACAATAACGCCACAATTAGAGATTCTCCTAAAAATTGGCCCATGAGCTGAAGTCTTTGGGCTCCCACAAGCTTGCGCATACCCACCTCTTTGGCTCTATTTGCCGCGCGCGCAGTAGAAAGATTCATGAAGTTCAGAGAGGCGATCAGGAGGATAAAAAAGCCAACAAAAGAAAAGATGTACACATAGATAGGATTCCCAGGAGGTTCATATTCGTAGCTGGTATGAGAATGAAGATGGATGCGGGAGAGTGGCTGCAGGATGTAATTATAAGTAATTCCCCGGCTCCTTAAACGTTTCTCAACATAAGGGTCTGCGAGATGGCTGACCTTCCGGGAAAACTCTTCCATATCTACGTTCGGCTTCAACTTCAAGTAGGTTAAGAACATGGTAGAGTACCAGTTGGACATCTCGCTCCAGTCAGCGATAGTCTCCATCGATGCAATCAGATCATACTTCAAATGGGTGTTTTCCGGAGAATTTGCCACCACGCCTGTAATCTCATATTCTCTCTCGTTGATAGTGAGGGGTTTTCCCAGGGGATTTTCATGGCCAAAATATTTGTGTGCCATTTTTTGAGAGATGACCAAAGCTTGAGGCTTGGTCAATGCTTCGTCAGGATTTCCCATGATAAACGGGATAGTGAAAATATCGAACAGTTCCTGGTCTGCATACATGAAACGGTCTTCATAAAAGACAGACATTTCCTGTTTAACCAAACGGTTAGATGCCGGGATAGCTCGGGCTGCGGTTTCGACCTGAGGATATTCAGCCTTTAGTGTAGGACCGACCATGGGAGAGACATAAGCGAAATCCCGACTCGAGGTTTGACTACGGATGTCTTGGACAATGCGATAAATCCGTTCGACATCCCTCTGGTATTTGTCGTAACTCAGCTCGTGCCGCACATGGACAAAAATGAGAAGGCAGCATGCCATTCCAATGGAGAATCCAGCCAAGTTGATAAAAGAATATCCTTTATGTCTCAGGAAATTTCGTAGAGAAATTTTAAAATAATTCTTTAACATCACAACTCTCCAGTACATTTTGTCAAGAATGATCCTAGGCACAGATTCAAGGACTCGAAACCAGTACCATGCCTTTGCCCGCCATTTTGGATCACGAGGGACCCTGTGTCGATAGATCTCATCAAGGTCATCAGAAAATTCATAATAGTCTTCTCCTCTGAGAAGAAGCTTGAGGAGAATGCTGGGGATAAGAGGAGGCCCTTCTTTATTCATCGCTGTCTATTCGACCTAATCCTCAAGTGAAGGACAATGAATCCCATTCCAGATAGAAGATTGGATGCTTCTGATTTCTTTTAGGACGGACATGCCTTTGGGGGTAATCTTATAATAATAACGACTTCTCCCTCCACGTTCTGCTATGGGATCGCTGGAAATCTTTTGGACATATCCTTTGGCCTTCATCTTCTTCAAAGTTTTGTAGATGACCCCGAAGGACCAATGTCGACCAATGTCTATATAAATTTGCTCTCGAATAGTCACACCATATGCACTCCCGTCGAGTTTAAGGACCGCAAGGAGGATGATCTCTTCAGCTCTGGATAACAGAATCATTTGTATTTCTACTTATTTGTATGCAAAAGGCATTTATATATTAATACGCAGAGCATCCAAAAAGGTTTACAAAGATTTTAAGTTTAAGCCTTTTTATTTCGGCATTTTAAGATTGACTGTTCGGATTTCTGTGTGCTACGTTACACAGCATACCAGGACAAGGAGATGGTATGAAAAAAGCAGACTTTAAGATTTTAACAGTTGCTTGGATTGTTCTGTTTTGTCTATCAGCGACCTTCCTTGCGGGCGCTCAGGAGAAGAACTACGAATCCCTTCTTGGAGAGTGGGATGTGCAAACCGAAGACGGCCAGTATGCATTCGTTTTTATTTTTTCTATGGAGGGTGAAGCTCTGAAGGGAGTATTTCAGGGTTCAACAGGAGAAACGGAAATGGAAGCCCTCACATATGAGGACAACGAACTCACGTTTACTGTGAATATAGAAGCTGGCGGCCGGTCAATGCCCATCGACTTTTCAGCGACGATTAAAGGAGACGCCCTGGAAGGAATGCTCTCTCTTGAATTTGGTGAAGCCAATATTTCCGGCAAGAAACGGAAATAGGCAGTTAATATCCTGATAATTATTTCAATAGCGGCGATAACCGCGGTCTCTTCTTCTGCCTCCGCTTCCAGAACTGCGTTCTCTTGGGGGGCGGGCTTCATCGACTCTCAGCGTACGGCCTTTATGATTGGAACCGTTCAAAGCTTCTTTGGCTTTTTCAGCTTCCGCTGGGCTTGACATTTCGACGAATCCGAAACCTCTGCCTTCGATCACTTTGACTTCTTTGACCTCTCCATGACTGGAAAATAATTCTCGTAAATCGTCTTCAGACACAGAATAGCTGAAATTTCCCACGTAAAGTTTATTACCTTGCATGTTTTTCTCCTTATCGTTTTTTGCTTTATCAATCTGAATTATTCATAAGCATGATTTTGAGTAGGTACATGAATAATTCAAGTTATTGAGCTTTCCCAGAGCGGGTAGAGTCTTTAAACGGCATACTGTCTCGCTCTGTCCGGATTCTTTTTTCTGTAAAGATTCTTAGATCGTGAATGTGATCGGTCTTTTTTCGATCTAACGTTTCGGGACCTCTTTTTAAAGCCTGATCGTATGCTGTTGTCTATGGCAAACAGATCATCTTCTGCTTTTTGAACAGGGATTTTCATACCGATGAAGGATTCGATGGCCTCCAAATGATCGGTTGTGCCTTCACTGGCGAATGTGATGGCTTTTCCTGTATTCCCGGCACGAGCTGTTCGCCCGATCCGATGGACATAATTTTCGCAGTCTTGAGGGATATCATAGTTGATGACCATCTCCAAATTGTCGATGTGGAGTCCCCGGGCTGCCACGTCGGTGGCGACAAGGTAAGCGAACTTCCCGTCCTTAAAATCTTTCATGATCTTCAACCTCCGATTCTGAGGAAGATCTCCTGTCAGTTGTTGGCTGCGGAGTCCGTTTAGTTGTAGATCTTTGGCCAGACGAAAAGCAGAATGCCGCATATTAGTGAAAATAAGCGCGTTCCGAGGGGCTTGGGCCTTGAGGATGCCCAGCATGAGATTCTTTTTGATGTGGCTTTTCACATGGTAGAGTTCCTGGGAAATGGTATCGACGGTAAGCTTTTCGGGAGTGACCTCGATAAATACAGGACGGGTCATATGTTCGACAGCGATTCTTCGGGAAATGCGGTTTAGAGTGGCGCTGAAGAGCATATTCTGTCGTGCTTGAGGGGGGGGCATTTTCCGAATCAGTTTTGTGATGTCGGGGAGAAATCCCATGTCAAACAAGCGATCGGCCTCGTCGATAACGAGAAATCCGATTCTTCTCAGATTCAAATGACCCTTTTCTCCGAGGTCCAGTAGTCTTCCTGGCGTGCCGATGAGGATATCTGGTCCTTTTTTCAAAGACGATAACTGGTTTGAATAACCCACCCCTCCGAAAAAGCTGCCAATGGCTAACCCGATGTGGCGGTTGAGCAACCGGGCTTCCTTTTCGATTTGGACCGCCAGTTCCCTGGTCGGCACGATGATCATCGCCTTTTTACATTTGGATGTGTCTTTTTTCAGAATATTGTTGAACAAAGTGATTAGAAATGCAGCGGTTTTACCGGTTCCCGTCTGAGATTGAACGGCCACATCCGAGCCCCCCAGAGTAACGCTCAGAGTCTGCTCCTGGACTTTTGTCATTTCTGTATAGCCTCGATCCGCGATTCCATGCAGAATTCGGGATTCGAGATTGAATGTATTGAACTTCATTTATTTACTTTTATAATTTGATTGAAACATGAGGGTTTGAATGTCAGAGGAAATTATCGTTCGGGTGGGAAGAACAATTTACTTCGACTCTTTTCCTTCCATATGTTTGGGTTATCATTATACTTTATCCATAAACATATAGCAAGAGAAATTAGTCTGCTCCCGGTTTCAGGAATTTGACACATATCTTTTTCCTATTATCCTTCTGGCGGGATGATGATGGATTCACCTTTTTTTCTCTGTGTCCAAATGAACTCTTTTCATACGTTTTTCGTAAATTTAAATGAATATAAAATATTTATGGAGAGACAGATGCTGAGAAATTACATCAAGATCGCATTACGAAACCTGTTTCGGAACAAGTTATATTCTCTGATAAACCTGTTAGGTTTGGCCATCGGGATGGCTGCCTGCCTGATGATATTCCTCTGGGTGCAGGATGAATTGAGTTATGACCGGTTCCATCAGAATGCAGAACGGATTTATAGGGTGGAACGGAAGTTTGATTTCAGAGATATGCACGGACAAGCCCCCATCACTTCCGGACCGTACGGGCCTGCCCTGGTCAGAGATTATCCAGAAATCGAGAATTTTGTTCGTCTGGACAGAGAAGAGTTGTCCATCAAAGACCATCGGAACATATTCCGCAAGCAGCCGCTCATTTTCGCGGATAACGCCATATTTGAAATTTTTGATTTTTCTCTCGAAGAAGGAGATCCCAAAACCGCCCTCACCGAACCCAATTCGATTGTTCTTACCCGTGAGAATGCCCTGCGGTATCTTGGAACTGAAGAAGCTGTCGGCGAGTCTCTCACCCTCGATTGGAACGGAACTCTGACAGATTTCCAGATCACGGGAATCCTGGAAGAGGTCCCACACAATTCACATGTCCATTTTGACATGGTCGTCTCTCTCTCTAGCTATGCGGAAGAGCGATTGAGCCCCTGGTTCAATAATTTCCTTTACACCTTTGTTTTAGTGAAGGAGGACATTTCCATTGAAAATCTTCAGAGCAAGTTCCCTGCGTTTTTGACCAAATATATGGCCGCGGATTTCATAGCTGTCGTGGGTACTGAAGCAGATATCAATGATGTGTTTCAGTTGAAGTTGTACCCTCTCTTGGACATCCATCTTCAGCCCAGTGAGCAGTTTGAAATTGAGCCTCAAGGCAGCCTGACTTCTGTCTATATTTTCTCTGCCATTGCTGTTTTGATTCTGGTCATTGCCTGCATCAATTTCATGAATCTTTCCACCGCCCGAGCCAACAAAAGAGCCCGGGAAGTGGGCATCCGCAAGACGGTCGGTGCTCTCAAACGGCAGCTCTGGGGTCAGTTTGTGGGTGAATCAGTGCTTTTAGCCATCATCGCCCTGGCCTTGGCTGTTCTCCTGATCAGATTGTTTATTCCTCTCTTCAATGCCTTATCGAATAAATCCTTATCTGTTACCCACCTTTTCCATTTTGGGAACTGGCATATTCTCGCTGGAATTACCATAGTAACCGGATTGCTGGCCGGACTTTACCCGGCTTTCTATCTCACAGCCTTTCATCCGGCAAGTGTTTTGAAAGGAAGTGTGCTTTCCGGAACCGGGAAATCGACATTTCGAAGGGGAATGGCCGTTATTCAATTTGTTATCTCCATTACTTTGATCATAGGGACTCTTATCATCTTCAGCCAAATGGAATATATACAGAACAGATCTTTGGGATTCGATAAAGAGAATGTGCTCATCATTCCAGCAGAAAGCAACAATATCCGTAAAAATATCGAGGCTTTTCGAAACACGCTGACACAGGATACGCGAATCAAATCCGTAGCTGCCTCCTCCAACATTCCTGGAAGTGCGATGTTTTCTGACACGGTCTTCAAGAGGGAGGATTCCGACGATATTTTTTCCATTATTTATGCGGCTACGGATTACGAATTTGTAGAAACCTTTGGATTCAATCTGATCCAGGGCCGGAATTTCTCAAAAACATTCAGCACTGATGTCGAGGGAGCCGTTATACTCAATCAGGCGGCTGTCAAAGAGATCGGTTATACGCCAGAGGAAGCCGTGGGTAAGAAATTGTATAGGTATGAAGGCATCACTGATTTTGTGGAATGCACCATTGTTGGCGTGGTGGAAGATTTCCATTTCAAGTCCCTGCATCGGATAATCGAACCCTTCCTTCTTATGCTCGACCTGGATTACTTTGATACCATTTCTGTCAGAATTATGCCGGACGATGTTAGAGGAACTATCGATTTTATTCAACAGAAATGGAGAGAGACATATCCTGGAGAACAATTTGAATTCAGCTTCTTGGACAGCAGGATCGATCTCCTGTATGAGAGTGAAAAAAAGGTTCGCGATCTCTTCTTGATCTTCTCCATTCTCTCTATATTTGTCGCCTGTTTGGGACTCTTCGGCTTGGCAGCTTTTACCGCTGAAGAGAGGACCAAGGAGATAGGAGTACGAAAAGTTTTGGGAGCATCTACCGGGAATATCTTGATTTTGCTGAGCAAGGAGTTTGCCAAATGGGTGTTGGTGGCAAACGTTATGGCCTGGCCTGTTGGGTATTTCGTGATGAACAGATGGCTGCAGAACTTTGCGTTCAAAATTAATATCGGTCTGTGGCCGTTTGCCTTATCGGCAGTCCTGGCTTTGATTATCGCGCTGCTAACAGTCAGCTACCAGTCTATTAAATCGTCCCTCACCAATCCCGTGGATTGCTTGAGGTATGAGTAGCTCGCCGCTCAGGGGGATTTTTCTATAGGCAATTATGGTAAATTAATATAATCGGGGAATAGGCTGGATGAACAAACGCAAAAAAATGATTTGCAGAGCAATCAAAATCTAACTGGTAGTTATAAAAACACGATTTATGTCGCTTTTTTATTGCACAGAGTTATAAAGTACAATATCAACGTAATAAAGCAAACTCGCTAATGTCATTGCAAGCATAATACTCATAAAATGTTGGTCGATGCCTGTATGTAATCGACCATGAAACTTTGTTGCGATTCTGTGAACTAAACCCATAACTGTCATTGCGAACCACTTCTGATGGTGAAGCAATCCCATATAACGGGATTACTTCGTCATTTCATTCCTCGTAATGACCATGTAGCTCGCTGGGGAAAACCAGCGGGCTGACGTTTCAACTTCCCTGACGGTTTGCTTTATCACGGTTTTTGGAGACGATAATGATATCTGGAGTGCAATTGACCTTAATATTTTCCTGTGATAGAAGCTATTAAGAATATCGATTTATGAATATTCGAGATAATAAAAGAATTCCAGAATTGCGCCGAGCAATACACCTTCCTCATGCAACTGCAATGGTTGTGGGGACAATTATAGGAGCATCTATTTTCGTTCAGCCTTCAGAGATAACAGGACAAGTGAATACCATAAAGGGAGTTTTTCTGGTTTGGCTGATATCCGGCCTTTTAACGTTTTTCGGTGCTCTTGTGTGTGCGGAATTGGCATCGATATTTGCACAATCCGGAGGAGTATATGTGTACTTGAAAGAGGCGTTTTCTCCTTCGATCGGATTTTTATGGGGTTGGGCCATGTTCTGGAGTGTGCATTCCGGGATTATTGCAGGGATTTCGGTCATTTTTTCCCGTTATTTCTCCTATTTTTTCCCATTGAATAGTGCCATGATTAAGATAGTCTCAATTGCGATTATAGTCATTCTCTCAGCCATCAATTATTTCGGAGTTAAACATGGAACTCTCCTTCAAACGCTTTTTACAGGGGGAAAGGTTCTCGCTGTTTTGTTTATTATCGTTGCCGGCTTTGCTTTTGGTTCGCGTGTTCCTGAGCATTTCGTAACAGGAAGTATCGCACAGAATGAGGTATCGCTGAACAGTTTTCTGCTCGCCATGATTGCCGGATTATTCGCCTTTGGGGGATGGCACATGGTTGCTTATAATTCCGAGGAAACTGTAAATCCTCGGAAGACTATTCCTCGGGCCTTGATGTTGGGAACACTGATCGTGACACTCTGTTACATCGCACTAAATGCCGTATACATGTATATTCTACCTTTAGATCGAGTCGCATCATCCACACGGATCGCCGCGGATGCAGCAGATGCTCTCTTTGGATTCGGGGGAGGCGCTTTTATGAGCAGTCTGGTGATATTTTCAACATTTGGGGCTTTAAGCGGTATCATTCTCTGCGGTCCTCGTGTTTATTTTTCCATGGCACGAGATGGCTTGTTGTTTGGGTGGATAGGACAGATACATCCTCGATACCATACGCCTCACAAAGCCATTATTCTGCAGGCTGTCTGGTCCTCTGTACTCGTTGTCACAGGTACTTACAAAGCATTGTTCACCCGGATTATCTATACCGAATGGATTTTCTTTGCGCTCATGGCAATCGGCTTATTCTTGCTTCGACGACGGGCGGGAATTTTGCGCGAATATAGGATATGGGGCTATCCAGTGATCCCTGCACTTTTCATCATATCTTCATTCGCCATAGTCGTTAATCAAATTCTTTCCGATCCTGGTGAAAGCGTTTTTGGGCTTTCTCTTGTATTGATTGGTTTGCCAGTATATTATTTATGGTCAAAGAAGCAGAGAGGAGAATAACAAATGAAAATAGTCGATTTTCATAATCATTTTTATCCTCCAGAATATCTTCAAGAGATACAAGCTGGAACAAGTAACGTAAAAGTGACTTTTGATGCAGATAATAATCCTCTTCTTCATTATCCAGGGGATTACAACATCGTGGTACGCGGGCACAGAGATATTGATTATCGAGCCGAGGTGTTAAAAAAAACAGGAATTGACAAACAGATTTTGACCTTCACCACCCCTGGCACACATATCGAAACTCCAGATCGTGCTGTAGAGCTTGCTCATCTTGTTAATGATAGTTTTGCAAAAATTATGGTTGAGCGTGGGGACCAGTATGCTGCACTGGCAACACTTCCTCTGAACGATTTAGAAGCTTCGGTTGCCGAGTTGGACCGAGCCTTTAACGGACTGGGATTTAGAGGAGCCATGCTTCACGGCAATATCAATGGGACTCCCTTGAGTGACCCATCTTTTTGGCCTCTTTATGAAAAAGCACATGATTTAAATGCGGTGTTTTATATACATCCGTCTTTTCCAGTCGGAGTAGAAGCCATGATGGATTATTGGCTTATGCCTCTGGTTGGTTTCCCTTTTGATACGACGTTAGCGGCAGCAAAATTGGTTTTCAGCGGTGTGGTTGAAAAATTTCCCGGGATTAGGTGGGTGCTTGGGCATTTGGGAGGAGCGATTCCCTATCTCGCCGAAAGGCTCGATAGGGGATATTTCGCTTTCGAAGAATGCAGAACAAATATACGTAAACCCCCGAGTGAATATCTCAAAGAATTTTATTATGATACCGTTAATTTCGATGTCAAAGCCTTGGAATTTGCCATTGTCTTTGCCGGAGCAGATCATTTTGTCGCAGGAAGCGATTATCCTCATAAGATCGGAAGCCTGGAGAAGATGGTGGAGAGCATTGAGAAACTTGATCTTTCTCCAGAAGAAAAAAAAGGAATTTTTGGTGGAAATGCAGCTAGATTGCTGGAGTTGCAGCTTTAAAACTTCCGGTCTTACTCTTTCTATATTTCACGAACGCGCATGATTTCGAACACAACAGGATTATAGGCGTCGGGGCAGGCATGCGTTTTTTTTCAGGATCCTTCTGCCAGAGAAGCTGGACATCAAACATCATGGTGAAAAAAAGCTGGCAGCATACTGTAGAGAGCATAATCCCGGTTTTCAAGAATTCACCTGCCCTGAGTTTTAAAGGCTCTTTTTCCTCCTTACCTCCGTGCAGGTTATTGAAAGTGAAGGATCCGATACGAAAATTGTTGAGTTTTACCAACAGAAGCTTCTGGCTGCTGGTGGGCCTGCATTTTGACGCCGTGCGCTGTATTCAGCCTCGAATGTTAATACATGGTTTTGAAAGTGCTTACCATGAAATTTTGTAATATTGATTTCATCGAAATAATAGAGTACAATAGCCAAGAAGTCACTTTTTCTGACGGCAAATTTTTACCCCCAATCAATGCTCGGATAAGGATTTTATGTAGATGATCACAGGTATTGATAAGATGCGAAACATTGGGATCAGTGCGCACATCGATTCCGGAAAAACAACTCTGACAGAGAGGATTCTGTTCTACACAAAAAAAATCCACAAGATCCATGAAGTAAATGGTAAGGATGGCGTGGGTGCCACTATGGATTCGATGGAGCTTGAAAAGGAAAGGGGCATCACCATCGCCTCTGCCGCTACCACGGTCAACTGGAAGGGTCATGCCGTCAATATCATCGATACACCCGGGCATGTGGATTTCACGATTGAAGTGGAGCGCTCTCTAAGGGTTCTGGACAGCGCCATTCTGGTCCTCTGTGCGGTCGGTGGTGTCCAATCGCAAACGATTACCGTAGATCGTCAGCTCAAACGCTATAATGTACCGCGTATCGCTTTCATCAATAAATTGGACAGAATCGGTGCGCATCCCATCAAGGTCAAAGAGCAGCTCAATGAACGGCTCGGCCATAATGCAGTCTTGATGCAGATTCCGATCGGGCTCGAGAATCAGCATGAAGGTGTGGTGGATCTAGTGAGTATGAAGGCCGTTTTTTTTGATGGGAACGATGGTGAAAACGTCCGCTATGAAGACATCCCTTCTCATTTGCTAGAAGAGGCCAAAAAGAGAAGGGAAGGGATGCTGGATGCTGTCTCTATGTTCTCGGATGAGCTCATGGAGGCAATTCTAGAGGGACGAGAGACAGAAGATCTCATTCATGAAGCTGTAAGGAGAGGAACCCTATCAAGGAAGCTCACGCCTGTTTTTATGGGATCTGCTTACAGGAACAAAGGAGTGCAGCCATTGTTGGATGCAGTCGTGCGCTATCTCCCCAATCCAGCCGATGTGGAGAATTTTGCAAAGGATTTAGATAGAGGAGGCGCAGACGTCAGATTGGAGGCAAATCCTGATGCTGATTGTGTTTCATTGGCCTTTAAATTGGAAGACGGTCCTTACGGCCAGTTGACCTATATTCGTGTATACCAGGGGGCGATCAAGAAAGGAGATAGGCTGTACAATACCCGTTCGGGACAGATGATTCGAATTGGGCGGTTGGTCAAGATGCATGCAGATAAAATGGAAGATATCGCCCGGGCTACAAGCGGCGACATCGTTGCTCTCTTCGGTATAGACTGCCGGTCAGGGGATACTTTTGTTACTCCCGGACTCAACTATACCATGACTTCGATCTTTGTTCCTGAACCAGTGGTTTCTTTAGCAGTTAAACCGGTGAATCACAAAGGCTTGGATAATCTCGCTAAGGCTTTGAATAGATTTGTCAAGGAAGATCCGACTTTCAGGTCCTATGTCGATCCCGAATCCAAGCAAACGATTATCCAAGGAATGGGCGAGCTTCATCTGGATGTCTATTTGGAGCGGATGAGACGGGAGTATAGAACCGAGGTGGAGACCGGACAGCCGCAGGTCGCCTATCGTGAAGCAATCAGCCGACGAGCTGAGTTTGACTACACACACAAAAAACAGACAGGAGGTTCAGGTCAATTTGGCAGGGTCATAGGATACATAGAACCTCTCGATGATGGCCGGTACGAGTTCGTGAATGAGATAAAGGGAGGGCACATTCCAAAGGAGTTCATTCCGTCGTGTGAAAAAGGGTTTAGGAGTGCTCTCGCAAAAGGCCAGCTCATCGGTTTTCCTGTGGTCGCTGTCAGGGTCGTCTTGACTGATGGGCAATCACATCCGGTGGATTCCTCTGACTTAGCATTCCAAACCGCTGCCAGAGATGCTTTTAGGCATATTTATCCGAAAGCCAAGCCCCAGATTCTTGAGCCTATCATGAAGCTTTCTGTTGAGGGCCCTTCAGAATTTATCGGGAATTTTTTTTCCACTATCAATCAGAGGCGAGGAATCATCATCAGCTCGGTCGAAGACGGCACCTTCGCTCGTGTGGATGCCGAAGTCCCATTGAGTGAAATGTTTGGCTATGCAACGGTGCTCCGCACACTCACGCAGGGAAAAGCGGAGTTCACTATGGAATTTCTAAAGTATGGAAAGGTTCCGGCTACAATCGCCGAGGAGTTGAAAGCCGGATACCTGAAAAAAGGTGAATGAGGACCTCTTCATAAAAAGGAGATTAGGGTATGGTTAAAGAGGAGCTTATCAGAAGAAGCCCTTTACGGATCCTTGAAAAATCCCTTCACGGAGGTTTGAAGGACGGAAATCTCGGAGTGCTCGCTTCCCAGAAGGGCGTCGGAAAAACTGCCTGCTTGGTTCATATCGCAACAGACAAGTTATTTCAGAATAAGCCTGTGATACATGTTTCTTATGCCAGCCGCGTAGACTACATCATCACATGGTACGAAGATATTTTTAAAGAAATCGCTAAGAAAAGGCAACTGGAGTCGGCGCTCGATGTCCATGACGAGATCATAAAGAACCGGGTGATCATGAATTTCAGCCAGAATGCTGCAAATACCGACCAAGTTTTGAAAAGCATTGAAGCGATAATAAATCACGGGAAGTTTGCCGCAGATACAGTTATGGTAGATGGATATGATTTTAAGAGATCCGCTTATGAGGATCTCCAGAAGTTCAAGGAGTTCGCCCAGAGAGCCAGTGTGAGAGTCTGGTTCAGTGCTTCTCTGCGGGGAGATGAGCCGTTATTCGATGAGAAAGGGATACCGCATGAGCTCAAAGGATACCTGGACCAGCTCGACGTGCTGATTACACTCGACCATCAGGATGATCGTGTGAGGCTTTGCCTGGTAAAAGACTATGATTTTTTGCCTGCTGGCGATCTTGGGATTAGGCTTGATCCCGAGACCCTCCTGATCTCAGAATAACCCTTTGAATTTTATTTTAATTTGGGCACAGTGTAAGCAATTACTGAATTCCTCATCTTCGGGGATTCTGGGCCTAGATAAAAAGCATAAACAATTAGGCATTGTCCCAAAGTGACGGGGATGAAGTATCCATCTAAGGTGCGGGGAAATGTCTTCGCTCTAGTTCAGATTTTTAACGCCATTCCGTTGCCGCTCCGACATTTCCCTGCACCTTTTTCCCGATTTTGTTTCCCGGTCACTTTGGGACAACCTCAAAAATTAAATAGATAACATCTATAGGTCCTACTCAAGATAATTCACCAAGTGGGTGATATTGAGCAATCTCTCGCCTGGCCCGTAGCCTATTATTTCATGCATCGGTGACTCCAGAGGCGTGCATTCCAGCCAGGCTCATATGTTTTGTCTTTTTTGTGGACGTCCTTCTTCGTTTTTTATCATCGCGTTGCTGACCGAGAGCTATCAAACCGTAAAGGAGCCAGATCCAATCTGGTTGAACTGTTAAGGTACCAATAGATCCCTTTCAAAATTTCACCCCCGAATTCCTCCCTTGTGGTGATTGACGGAAAAAAACCCGATAAGTAATCATTACAGACCATAACAAGGACTATAGGATCAGATGGATAGTTTGGAGGCCCTCTTCTCAAATTTCACTGTTCACTTCATATCTCCTCTCATCGTCGGATTCTTGATGCTGATCCTGGGTGCGATAACACTGATCAGGGAAAAGGATTCGAAAGTCAGCTCTTCATTTTTTTTAGTCACTTTCAGTATTTTTGTATGGCTGGGCTCTTTACCCTGGCTGTATTCGGCTCCCAACGAGTTCGATGCGCTCTTCTGGGCAAGGATCGGTCATTTTGGGATAGCATTTATTCCCAGCTTCTTTTTTGTTTTTACCCTGGAAATCATCCATCTTTATAAAAAATACAAGGTTTTTGGATGGGGATCCTTTATCCTTTCTGGGATGTTTTGTGTGGGATTTGTGTTCACGCCTTATTTGGTTGAGAGCGTTACTCTGATGCCCTGGGGTTATTATCCAAAATACGGCCCTTATGGCTTCTTTTTAATTCTGTATCTCGCTCTTTTCATGCTGATTAGCCTGGATTTGATTTGGATTGAGTATCGAAAAAGCTCATCGAAGCGGGAAAGGAGCAGGCTTAAAGGAATCTTTCTTGGCGTTGCTGTCGGCTTATTGGGAGCCGTGGATTTTGTAGGGGTGTTTGGATTACAGGTTTTTCCTCTCGGATACATTCCTATCTTCGTCAGTGCCCTGATCCTCGGGCAGACCATCATGCGTTTCAGGTTGATCGATTTAACTCCCTCTTTTGCTGCAAACCGTATCCTCGATACCATGGAGGGCCTTGTGGTGGTGGTCGATCTGGAAGGGAAAATTTCTGTGGCGAATCGCTCTTTATGCGAATTACTCGACTACGATGAAAGAAAACTGAAAGGACAGAAAATATCTATTATATTCGGGGAAGAGAAACAGGATATTTTTGAACTTACTGAAAAGGATTGGGTTCTCCACGACGAGGAAATGGAATGGAAGAGAAGGGATGGGACAACGGTCGAAATAAGTATCTCTGCTTCGATAATAACAGATAAGGGCGGAGATCCGGCAGGGATCGTTTATACGGGCACGAATATTACCGAACGAAAAAAAGCCGAGAGGGAACTCATAGAAGCGAAAGAATCTGCTGAACACGCGAATAGAGCCAAGAGTGACTTTCTGGCCAATATGTCCCATGAGATAAGAACTCCGCTAAACGCTGTTTTAGGATTTTCTGATTTGCTCTCAGAAACCCCTTTGACCAATATACAGAAGGATTATGTGGACACGGTGAAGGAGAGCGGGAAATTACTTCTGGCTCTTATCAGCGATATTCTCGATTTTTCTAAGATCGAATCAGGCCAGGTTCATTTAGAGGAGATCGACTTCAATTTAAAAAATCTTATTGAAGATGTGCTCAGGATCTCCAGACCTAAGATCACTGCAAAAATGACTGAATTGTATTATCACTACGACGATAACGTTCCCGTGCACTTCATTGGAGATCCCACCCGTGTAAGGCAGATCATATTGAATCTTTTGAACAACGCCATAAAATTCACGAAACAAGGTGATATTGGAGTTTGTGTCTCTGCCGCCAGTGAAAAAGATGAAAAGAGACCCGAAGAGAATGGATTCTATTTTGTACAGATCTCAGTGAAGGACACGGGAATCGGGATTCCGAAAGACAAGCAAAAAGTGATCTTCGAAACATTCACCCAGGCCGACTCGTCTACGACGCGCCGATACGGGGGTACAGGATTGGGATTGGCCATAACCAAGGCTTTGGTGAGCAAAATGGACGGGATAATTTGGGTGGAATCGGAGGTGGGTAAGGGAAGTGATTTTACATTCACTTTGAGGCTTAAAGGGTCCGATCCCTCTGCCCTTGGTGACATTTCTCCTGTTGATATGGATGATCTGAAAGGCAAAAGGGTATGCATCATCGATGATAACGAGAATGCCCGACGGCTCATAAGAACCTTCTGTTTAAAAGCGGGATTGGAAGTGATTTCTGAATCACCTTCTGCCATAGAGGGCTTACATGAACTGCAAAGGCTGGAAGATATTCCTGATCTTATATTATCAGACATTATGATGCCGGATATGGACGGATATGAATTGGCGCAAAGGGTGAAAAGCAAGGATTTCGCAAGAGCTAAACTCATCGCCGTCTCATCGGATGCAAGTCCTGGCTCTGCTAAGAAAGCGAAAGCATCCGGATTCGATGCCTTTATAACCAAGCCTCTTACGGAAAGAGGATTCATCAACATCCTGAAAACAGTTTTAGGGGATAGACGTTCAGAGGGGCAGATTGTCACAACACATATGGCCGAAGAGCTGGTGACCAGGAAGATAAAGGTGCTCGTCGCTGAGGACAATCCAGTCAATAAAAAACTCATAGAGATAGTCCTGCGTAAACTCGGCTGTGTTGGGGAGATCGTCTCAAACGGAAAAGAGGCTTTGGATAAAATATTATCCAAGAAGTATGACCTCTGTTTGATGGACATACACATGCCTGTTATGAGCGGTATCGAGGCCACAGAAGCGATCCGAAAAAAAGGATACACGAATCTTCCTATCATCGCTTTAACAGCGGATGCATTTAAGGAAGGCAAGGAACAGTGTTTGAAAGCTGGGATGAACGATTTCCTCTCGCGGCCTGTCGAACCGGAAAAGCTTAAACAGAAGATTGTGGAGTGGACAAGTTAACAGCCTGTCCAGTCAGGCGAACTCTGTCCAATTGTCTGTTTGGACTTGCGCATTTCTTCTTATCTTAAGCCCTCCCTGAATCTTTTCGAGCGTTTAAAAACTCGGATCGGAATGTATCAGATTTCCTGGCAGCGTTTAGCCTTGCATTCGGGGCGGGGTTAAAGTTATGATGGGAAACAATAAGAATGAACAAAAAGCCGAAGGTTAACCCTAAGGGACTTATCAGGCAGCTCGGTCTTTTTGATTCGGTGATGATTATGGTCGGAATAATCATCGGATCGGGGATATTTCTCACCACCGGGATCATGGCAAAAAGTATTCCATCTGCCGGCCTTATCCTCCTGGCATGGTTTGTCGGTGGGCTGTTGACGTTGGCCGGTGCATTAACCTACGCCGAGCTTGGCGCCGCCATGCCCGAAGCAGGAGGACAGTATGTTTATCTCAGAGAGGCTTACGGCAGGCTGTCCGGATTTTTATTCGGATGGATTCTTTTTCTTGTCTATATGACGGGAGGCATCGCTGCCCTCGCTCTGGCTTTTGCAGAATATTTAGGATACTTTTTCCCATCTCTCGGCACACAGAATTTTCTCTTCACCATGAATGTTACTGTCTTTCAAAGCTCTATGCAGTATTCTCTTTCTTCCGGTCAGATCATAGGCGTTATTGTTATCGGTGTTCTATCGATTTTTAATTTTGTCGGAGTTGGTTTGGGCAAATTCATCCAGAATGTATTTACAGTGGTAAAGATAGGAACTATCGCTGCGATCATTATCCTGGGATTTGCTATCGGTAAAGGAACTTCGCCAGAGTTTGTTCTTAATCCAAGAGGTATGGATATCGGAAGTATTTTTATGGGTTTTGGTGTATCCCTCATCGCTGTTGCCTGGGCTTTTGATGGCTGGAACAATGTCAATTTTGTTGCTGGCGAAATAAAAAATCCGGCCCGCAACCTTCCGCTCGCTTTGATTTTGGGGACTTTGGGAGTCACTTTTCTGTATATCTTGGTCAATTACATCTATCTTTATGCCTTGCCCATGAAGGAGATCACAGGCACAGTCCGAATTGCGGAAAAAGCTACGGGCTCGCTCTTCGGCGCATCCACGGGAGCTCTGATATCTGCCCTTATCATCGTGTCCGTATTTGGCTCCCTGAACGGCTCCGTTCTGGTGGGACCCCGTGTTTATTATGCCATGGCCAAGGACGGCCTTTTCTTCAGAAAAGTGGCTCATGTTCATCCTCGATTCAGGACTCCGGGATTTTCCATTCTCATACAAGCCATTTGGGCTTGCATTCTCACGCTTTTGGGATCCTTTGAACAGGTTTTCACTTTTGCCATGTTCATGGCTATTCTCTTTTGGATTTGGGCAACGGCTTCGGTTTTTACCCTGAGAAAAAAGCGTCCTGATCTTCCCAGACCCTATAAAACATGGGGATATCCTGTCGTACCTGCTGTCTTTATTATCACATCTGTCGCGATTCTTCTGAATACGCTTCTTGAGAAACCGGTTGAATCTATAGCGGGGCTCTTATTGACCGCAGTGGGCATCCCTGTGTACTTTTATTGGAAGAGGCGTTCGAAGACAAGAGAGGGACCTGCCGAATCGGAAGACATAATATGAATGAAAGGACACAGTCCATCGCATCAGGAGTCAGGAAGGATGTTTTAGCCGCAGAGAAAAGAATTCGGAATCACATCCACGAGACACCTCTCGAATATTCTCCATATCTCAGCCGTCTCGGGAAATGTAGTGTCTATCTTAAACTGGAAAACTTCCAATTAACCGGTTCGTTCAAGATCAGGGGAGCTGCAAACAAGATCCTCTCCCTTACGAAAAAAGAGAAAGAAAAAGGTGTGATCACCGCATCAACAGGAAACCATGGAATGGCCTTTGCCTGGATGGCCAGAAAATTCAATATTAAAGGAACCATATTTTTGCCGGAAACCTCTTCGCCTGCCAAAACCGAAGCTCTGAGTTTGTTCGATGCAGAAATTCAATACCATGGTGATGATTGCGTTAAAGCAGAAATGCATGCCCGAAAATTATCAGAAGAGGCAGACTTGACTTTCATCTCTGCTTACAACGATCGCCAGATCATCGGAGGGCAGGGGACTATCGGCATCGAGTTGACAAGGCAAATTCCTGATATTGACGTGATCCTCGCTCCGGTCGGAGGCGGGGGCCTGATCGCCGGGATAGCTGGTTATCTTAAAACCGAGAACAAGAACATAGAGATTATCGGCTGTCAACCTGAAAAATCGGCTGTCATGTATGCGTCCATCAAAGCTGGGCAGATTCTGGGTCTGAAATCTGAGCCTACTCTCTCTGATGGTTCGGCAGGAGGCCTCGAGCCCGGTTCGATCACCTTCTCCTTATGCCGAGAGCTTGTGGATGATTTTATTCTTGTGACTGAGGAAGAGATCGTCTCCGCGCTCAAACTGATAATAGAAAAACATTATTTTCTCATCGAAGGAGCGGCTGCCCTATCAGTAGCAGCTTTTATCCAACAATTGGACCGTTTTCAGGGGAGGAATGTCGTACTTGTTTTGAGCGGCTCTAAAATCAGCCTTGAGACGCTGAAAAAAATCCTTTGCCAAGGAGTCAGGCGTGCCTAAAGTCTGTGATTTAAGCTAGATAAAAGAAGCCCTTGATAACCGAGATCCCACCTAGGCCATAGAGGAAAGATTTATCGCCTTTTCACAGGGAAAAGCGGTAATCCCGCCTGTAGGAGAGCTTCTTTTCGACGACCTCCTGGTGAGATGCATATCAAATACGGCTGCAGCGGGAGCCGTGATAGCCAAAGATCTGGTCTCCTCCGGTTGTGACCGTATCGGTGTTTAGGGGCTGGGGTGCAGGGAAGGATGCAGGTGGAATACCTCTAGGCCCAGGGACACACATCACGGCTGTGGGCTCAGATGCGTCCGAAAAAAATGAACTCGATCCCGATATTGACCGATTCCTTTTCCATATGGTATGTTTAGCCCGAGTTGCCAGAGACAAAAAAAAGCCGCTTTTTTACACTTATTTCCCGATTTGTGGATATCAAACCCGGGGAAGAAAAAATCGCTGTTTTGATCTTTACCTTCTTTTTTCTCATCACTGCACCCCATACCATCATCAAAGCCCTGCGTTACGCGGATCTCCTGATTAAGGTGGGGAGCCGAGGGCTCCCTCTTGCCTATCTGTTAGCAGCCGTTGTGACCGGTTTTGTTGTCTTCCTCTATTCGAAAATCCAGCCAAAAATATCGAATCGAACATCCATCAACTTCAGTTTGATTTTTTTCATCATCACAGGTTTTCTATTTATAGCATTTTTAAAAACAGGAGGCCAAACATTATCCTATCTCTATTGGATCTGGGCGAGCATGCTAACGGTCGTGCTCATGACCCATTTCGGATTAACGATTAGTGAGGTCTTTAATCCCAGGCAGGCCAGACGGCTTATCGGCTTCTGCGGCAGCGGAGGGATTTTGGGTGGCGTGCTGGGCGGATTTGGAGCATCGTTTCTAACCAAAGCGAATTGGGGAGAATTCCTGCTGCCTCTGGCTTGTTGTCTCCTGTTCATCTGCATTTTTGTGGTCAATGCCATTTTTAAATACCCGAAAAAGGACAGAGATATCAAAGAAGTTGTTCAGAAAGCCTCTTCTCAACCACAGAAAATGAGCTTCGGAGATAATTTGAAAATCATCGGTGGAAACCATTATCTTGTTCTTATTGCATCAATCGTCATCGCTACTGGTATCATCGCGACATTCATCGATTTTCAATTCAGTTCCCAGGTTGAAAAGCATTTTGCGCAAAAGGAAGGAATGCAGTCGTTCTTCGGCCTGTTTTTTGGAGGACTAACAACCTTTGCTTTTTTTCTTCAGCTTCTTTTGACAAGTCGTTTTCTCAAGAATTTCGGTGTACGTCTCACTCTGCTTTTTGCCCCAATCGTTTTATTGCTCGGATCCATGGGTATACTCATCGGTGGATTGACTCTTCCTCTTGTTATTCTTATCAAAGGCAGCGATGAAAGCCTGTCTTTTTCACTCAACCAGTCAGTCAGGGAGATTTTATACATTCCCGTGCCTTCGGACCTCAGGTATAGGGTCAGACCTTTCATAGATATGTTTATCAATCGGTTCGCCAAAGTTACAGCTGCTCTCTTGCTCCTTGTGGGTGGAGTTCTGGCAAATATCTTCAGCCCCGCGCTCATTGAAGTTCCTTATATGAGTCCTGTAAAAGATCCGAAGCTGGCTGAATATCTTACCTGGGGAATCATCGCCTTCTTAATTATATGGGTGGTTCTAAATCTCAGAGTCAGCAGGGAATATATTTCTATGGTGAGCGAGAATATTCCCATCAGGTGGAGCCGGGTCGACAAAAGTCTGGCAGAAACCGTAGACATCGACTACACCAAAATGCTGTTCGATACCGTTGAGAGCAGAAATCGCAGCTCTGTTTTGTATGCCATGCATATCTTTGACCTTTTGGAAAGGGACAAGCTTACTCCAGAAATCAAGAAGATGATCTCTCAGAAAGTGGATGAGGTGAAAGTGTCCTCCCTTTCTGAACTCTTCGAGGCCGAAGGTGCAACCTGGTTCCCAGATATTGATGACGATATCAGCCAGGAAAGTCTCATCTCAGACATACGGGAGATCATGTCTCTTGACTCTTATCAAAAGCTGATGAAGATCCATGCTGACAAGGTTTTGGCAGAGAGCAGAAAATCGGAAATTGAAAGAATGGAACTGGCAAAAGCAATCGGGATGATGGATCCAAATTCGGATCTGGTGGGACGGCTGGAGGCCCTTATCAATGATGATTCTCCCGAGGTGTCTCGATATGCAATCGAGAGTGCAGCTAGACTGAGAAAGGAAGCGCTGATTCCTGCTCTCGTTCACAAGTTGAGCAATCCGCTGATTCGGGAAGACACGATATCTGCCATAAAGAACTATGGTCAAGCCGCCTTGCCTATCTTGGAGAATCATCTTAAAGACAGCCGAAAAGATACGGATATACGGAAAGCCGTCGTTTCAGTTTTGGCCCGCATGGGGACCTCTCAGGCCTCTGAGATATTATTGCGCGAACTCCAGCGAAAATCTGGTGAGTTGGATACGGAAATCATCGATGCCTTAGACCGGCTCAGATCCGAGAAACCAGAGATCACTATCCCGGAAAAGATCGTAAAGAGAAAGACATTCGAACTCGTAAAAGAATATTGCCGGATTTATATTGAGCTTCAGGAAACAGAGCCTGGAAAAAAACGTGAGGAGGAAAGAAAGAGCTGTGGGAAGATTCTGGATAACCATTTCACCAACATTTTCAAATTATTGGGTCTGTATTATCCCCATGCGGACATTATGAAGGCTTATCAAAACCTAAGGGCTGGTACGAAGCACTCTGTTGCCTTTGCTATTGAACTGCTCGACAACACTCTAAAAAAGGATATGAGGAATGCCGTTTTGCCTTTGGTAGAAGATATCTCTCCGGCTGTCCGCAAGCGAAAATTTCAACAAATGCTCAGAAGCTTATGAGTCCCTTTACATTCCGTTCAAATTCACTATAATCGTGATTGTAAGAGAATATGTAAAGGTGGATTATGGAAAAAAAGAATCCCGGCTATGATGTGAGTTCCAATGAGTCGGTCATCGCTTCTGGAACGAGAATTAAAGGAAAAATTATCGAATCCGCAGGCGTGTGCATCTCTGGGAGCTTAGAGGGGGAAATAGAATGCAAAGGGCCTGTCAGGATCGCCCGTGAGGGAGAGGTGAAGGGATCGATCAAAGCCCCTTCGGTTTTGATAGAGGGGAAGTTAAACGGGAATATCGAGTCAGCCGACCGGGTCGAAATCAAAGCGGCGGGCAGGATCAACGGCAATGTCAACACCGGAAAAATTGTGATCGACGAAGGATCAATCTTCCATGGGCAGGTCAGGATGTCAAAGGAATCGCAAGGATATATCGAATCTCCTCATAAGTGAAAAAGCCAGATCAAATGAATGAAGAACTCGAGGTCTTGAATGCCATCCTTAAAGAAACCCAAGAGACGAAGCAGTTGCTGAAAGAGATAAAAACCACCATCGCCGGAATCGCAAAAAAAATTCTTCCCGAGAAGCCGCCAGAAGAATTGATATTGAAAGGAGGACCGGTTGCTGAAATCACTGTTTACTCTCCCGAGAAGCTCGAAGAATGGATGAGCATATTTGAAAAAAAAGGACTCAGGGTCGAGTTTTCCGAGCCTTCGACGAGTGGTCGGAATTATTTTGCCAAAATATGGGGGTACTTGGAGAAACCGATCGGTCGAGAAGAAGAAGAGATAGAGTCATAGATATGAATTTATATTTTCAAAATCGGAGAAACAATCTCGACTAAACATATGAAGCAAGAAGCCAACTCCAGAAGGGGAAGAGAATGACGCCTGTTTGGGAAAGAAAAATAAGCCGCACAAAAAAAATTCTTATGGGAATACCTCTGACATTGATTCTCGTTGTGGTGAATGGTGTGTTGTTTAGCTGGCTCGTTCATGTCTTGCATGCCGTATTCACCGATGCTCTGGATCATATGTCTCTATTCGAATGGGCCGAGAAATTGTTCTTTTTGGCAAAAAACGCTTTGGATAAAATTTTAGAGCTCATTTCTGTTTCTCTTTAAGATTCAAGATTGAGGGGGGGGCATCAATAGAGTCCAGAATATTGACTTTACTGGTAAAATGAGCAACTTATGTAAGTAACTACATAAATAATGCTATGGATTTCATCGAAGAACTTGGTTATCTCGCCATTTTTAAAAAATTGAATTATGAATGGCTCGAGAGACACTTAATGATTTGGCTCGACTTTTTTATTTAAATTGTGATTGGAATGAGATACTCCTTGAAAATTTAAATCGAGTTCGTTTCATTCACCTCGAATTGTCCCCCTATTTCATGGAAACGTAGCGTCCATGTGTCATCGTTATGTTCCGATCCCGGTATCCGTTCGACTCCGAATCGTTTTCTCCTCAATTCGCTTGAATGCCGATAAAACTGGCACCGAAATGAAATTCTTACTAATAAATAGATCTTTTGGTAATATAAATACTTTCCTGAGAGAGCAGAGGGTATTTTGATTTAAGCAGTTATCAGGAGGGAAACATGAAAAAAGTCCTGTTCTGTATAGTACTGATCGGAGTTTTTCTTTCCTCCTCCTGCCTGAAAAAGCCAGCAAATGAAGAAAGGATCTGGCTCGATATCGAGCCTGGCCTCTTTGCTAATGGAAAAACGTACACCCGTGAAACGGATGAGGAGACAGGATACAGATTTTTCAAACGATGCCGTATCATATGGAGCGAGAAAAAAATGCCATAGTCATAATAAGATGTGAGGTGTTTTCTCTTTGTTTCGTTTGTGCTGCGGTTATGATAAAGTAAAAAAGATTTTATGAAACAACTGTTGACTGCTATCATCCCTTGCAAAAACGAAGAGAAGAACATCCGCCCTTGTATTGAATCGGTGTTGGGTGTTTCAGACGAAATCCTTGTCGCCGATTCAGGTTCTACAGACCGCACAATGGAAATTGCGAGGGAATACAAGTGCCGCATCATCGAGAGGGAATACATTTATTCTGCCGATTTCAAGAACTGGGCGATTCCTCAAGCAAGACATGAATGGATTCTTCTGGTGGATGCAGACGAGAGAGTCACTCCAGAACTTTCTAAAGAAATCACACAACTTTTACAGCAAGAGCCTGAACATGATGGATACATCATCTACCGAAGAAACTATATATTCGGTCATGAGGTGAAGCGCAGCGGCTGGGGAACCGATAAAGTTTTAAGGCTGTTCAAGCGCGATCTTTCAAGATATAAAGATATGAGGGTGCATTCGGAGGTCATCGTCGAGACCGGCAATGTGGGAAGGCTCAAAGGAAAGCTGGAACATTACACCTATTGGACGTTCGGACAGATTTTGGAAAAGTACGAAAGATATGCCTCCTGGGCAGCTGAAGATCTCAGGGATCAGGGGAGGAAAGCGGGCTTTCTGCATTTGACCTGTGTGCCTCTATGGAGATTCATCAGGCAGTATGTGATCCAGCGAGGATTTCTGGACGGCATTCCAGGCCTCATTGTCTGTACTCTTTCCATGTATTATGTTTTTCTGAAATACTCGAAGCTCTGGGCCTTCCGGCATGGATTGAAACAGCCGAATCCAGAAAAGTATAGGGATCAGAAATAATTCAGAAAGCTTTTATGGCTCGATACACATCAGCCACTCCAATTCCCTTCATGCATTTGATCTCATCAAACATGCACGATTTCTGGGTACAAGGTCTACAATCCATATTCAGTTGAAGGATTGTCACTTTTTCCTTCCGGTAGGGTCCGCTGACTTCAGGGATATTGGGGCCAAAAAGTGTCACAATGGGAGTTCTCGTCAAGGAGGCAAGTTGGAGGGGGCCTGAATCTGCTCCGAAATAGACATCCGAATGTGCGATCAAGAAAAGGATCTCTTTAATCGAAATTCTGCCTGTGAAGTCAAAGACATCGAACTGATCTTGAAGATATCGTCCTCTTCTCTCTTCCTCTTCTCCTTTTCCGATCAGGAAGATGTGCCAATCATCTCGTTTCAAATCCTTGATCAGCGAGGCAAAATTTTCTAAACCCCAATCTCTGAATCTCTTTTTGGCACCCACATGGATGACCACCTTTTTGTGTAAATCCGACACTTGTCTTATATTGTTGGATACATGCGCTTCGCTGATTTTGATTTCTGGATAAAACGGGATTTTTTGGATGTCGATTCCCAGCGGTGCAAGAAGTCTTGCTTGGTTGGCTACCGAATGGGAAAAGCGTTTTTCGATTTTTCTGGGCACCAACCGATTATAGGCCCAATTCCGGTTCGGAGTTTGGTAACCGATTCTGTTTTTTGCGCCGCTCAGATAAGATAGAAGCGCACTCCTCGGTCCAGAGTGAAAATCGATGACAGTTGGGAACCTCATTTTTTTTATTTTTCTTCTGTATTGAAGAATTTCTTTGAGTCTCATATGATCGGGTACAGTGATCACTTCCTTTACTCCAGGAATGATCTCGGCGGTTTCTCGAAATCTTCGCTCCACTAAATAATAGATTTCATCCTCGGGAAAATTTACCTTGTACAGCAGGACAGAAGGGATAGTGAACACAATATCTCCCAGCAGTCTCAGTCGGATAAACAGGATTCTGTTGTCCATCGATTCATCCTGAAAAAATCCAGTTCAAAATTCTCTCACGTTCTGAAAGACCTGTCAATTTTCGTGGGACGCGGCGATCGGTTTCTCCTTCAAGTTGACTTCGTATTTTGCCTTTGGTATATAGTCCTTCTTTAAATGGCTCCCATGAAAATCAGATTCATCTCTTTTTTAACCGTTCTGTTGCTGTCCTTCCCCAACATTCTTCCTGCCCAGAAGGAAGAGCCGTCGAATATCAGCGTATTCGTTTTTCCCCCTTTTTATATTGAATCACTTCCCGGTGCTTACTTCTATCCGACTTTTTTTGAAAATTTTGCGCCTGACACAACCGTTCTTATCGAGGAAAATAACGGCTTCTCCCTAATTGATGCCCCCCGTGTGTATTTCGAAGGAGACTCATACACAGACTTCAACTGGTCTTTGAACGGCTTCACTATCGATTCTGCACTCCAGAGCGGCGCTCCCTCTGTTCTCCTTCCCCTTTCTTCAATAAATCAGTATGAACTTCGAGGAGAATCCCCTCTTCACCGGGATTACGGATTGAATTTTGTTTCGGCCAGTCCCAGAGAAAATTTTTTCAAGCTGTGCATTTCCAATGTGTGGCCCCATATGGGGAGCTTCGTTACGGGCGCGACTGATTTTGTCAGCCCTCACCCGACTTCAAAAGAGAGAAGCCCATTCCTTTATTCGGAGCGGAGAAAAATCTTGTCCAACTATTTTGTGGATTTAGCCCTCGGTCAAAAATTCAGAAGCTCCGCATTATCCTTGTGGTTGACTTATTTTGACATTGAAAGGCAGTTCAATGACTTCACCGTCTTGGATGAGACTTTCAAGGAAAATGGGGAGCTTTTTCTTGTAAAATCCGAATTCCAAAAAGCAATCGAGGATGGATTTTTAGGGATCACGGCTGTCTATAATGTCCATTCGAGAGATAGGGATAAAGCGGAGCTGGGACGGCTTCCCCAAGAGACTTTCGATAAAGACAGAAAATCCTTTTTTTCTGGTTTTCATCTGAAGCAAAAAAGATTCCATCTCAGATTTTCTTACTCCTATGAAAAGGAGAATTTGGCTCCTTCTCAATCGAATTTTCTCAAAGATTTGAAGGACAATGACGGCGAAGGTTTTTTCCCTTTCGAAAAGTGGGGTTCGTTTTCTGGGAATGTTTTCAAGCTTACATTAAGCGATGCCTATCCATTGGAACAATATATCGATACTGAGATCAGGCTCTTTGCCGATTTCAAATATACGAAGATCAAAGGAAATGAAGAAGCATTTGATTTTAATCCTATCAGTTTCGATCGGTCTCCCTACCTGGTTCTCCTATGGGAGGAGGGAGAGGAGTACAGCAACAGCAATGCCTTTGCGAGAGCTGGGACCATATTCCAGGCTTCTCTGTCTGAGGATTTAATTGCGTATACAAAACTTCTTCTCCAGTATTCTTCGCTTCGATTCTTTGATTCGGAAAACAACCTGTCATCTCTGGCATTCGGCTATGACCTGGGAATACGGTTTACGAAGAACAGCTTCGATGCTCTGGTGGCCTACGAGCGGATGCCTTATGAAATCGGAGAAAACGTGAATGTTTTCTTAGAAAAAAGAAGACCTTGGGGAACCTTTCATTTTTGGAGTGACAGCAATAAAGACCTCCATTACCAAGCAGGGGAAGAAGGAGGTGTGTTCGGCTTTACAGGAGGGCCGTTCCATTCGCTCGATGAGGAGATCGCCACTCCCTTCAAGAAAAGATTACTCCTGAGTTTTTCGACAAGGCTTTCCGAGAAATTCAGCTTGAATGCAAAAAGTATTCTGAAGACTATCAGCAACAACTTTTGGATAACATTCGAAGATGAAAATGGATTTTATGAAACAGTGAAAGATAAAGAGCTTTATTTTTACTCAGAACCATTCACCGATTATTCCCTTTCCAACTCCAGTTTCGATGATGACCCCTTTTATTTCCAATTTCTGCTGCATATCCGAGGCCGGGAGGCACAAAAATGGTTCTTCTCTTTTTCTTTTTTAGCGCAGATAGGGATGGGCTATGCGGCGTTCGGCAACGGACCTGGAGCAAATGATATCGGCCTTCTGGATGAAAGCCAGGCGAAGCCAAATACGTGGATCAACGGGTATGGAAGGGTGGATGGGGACCGGGCATTTGTGGGAAAATTGTATTTTGGATTCTATCTAGCAAAGAATCTTTTTATGGCTATGAATATCAAATATCGAGATGGAAATCCTTTTGCCTTTATCGGCTCCACTTATGGCCATAACCAGTGGGTGTTTTTCCTTGAAACCATCCAGGCTGAAAATAAAAAAGGGATTAAAGGCGGGCCGAGAGAAGACTATCTCACAGATGTGAGTATTAAAATGAGATATGATTTTCTTGTTTCTGATGCGAAAATCAGTATATTCGGAGGGGTGTTTAACCTGTTTGATTTTGGAAGCGAGCTGTCAGAATATGTTTTTTCAGGGGGTAAACGGTATTCCAATGAACTTCAAATACCCAGGAGTATCAGGGCCGGAATTGGCATTGAATTTTGAACCTCTGTTTCCTGTCATGGAATGAAACCATTATATATAGTAGGATTTGTCCCAAAGTGACGGGAATGAGGTATCGTCTTAAGGAGCAGGGAAATGTCTCCGCTCTAGTTCAGATATTTAACGCCATTCCTTCACCGTCCTTCTCGGTGCCTGCAGAACTGCGCATGATCCATCCAAACCTTTGGACTTTATCCTCTATTTATCCGACTCTTAAACCTTTGGAATCGTTGTGTTCAATACATCCTCGGCGTCCGACAAGGTCGGATTCCCTCGAAAGACAACAGCGTTTGGAGAAACGCTGTTGGAGGTTCCAAGGGGGTATGTCCCCTTGGTCGCAGGGCGAAGCCCGAGAAGGGGAGGCAGGGAGCACAGCGAGCGTTGGAAGGGGGAAGTCAGTTCCCTCTCCAAGGAGGTTCGGCAAGGCTGGGTTAGGTTGGGTCGGAATCTTCAATGCCGCTCCGACATCACCCTGCTCCTTTATTCCGATTTTATTTCCCTTCACTTTGGGACAACCTCATATAATAAATAAATGAAGTAAGGATATTTTCAAAGAGGAGAGAAGTTATGAAGAAAAAATACACCCGACGGGATTTTATCAGAACAAGCGCTGCAGCAGGCGCTGGCTTAGCTCTGGACGGAATATTAACCTCCAGTGCTGAAAGACAACAGAAGCTGACGAGCCTCCCTCCATCAAAAAAAATTGCTTCGCCTATGGAAAAGGTGCGGATCGGGTTTATCGGTGTCGGAGGGATGGGCATGGCCCATGTAGGGAATCTGTTGAAGATAGAAGGAGCAGAGCTTCGTGCGGTGTGCGACATCGTCGAGTGGAAAGTCGAAAGAGTCCAGGCGATGTGTCAGGCAGCCGGAAAGCCAAGACCCGAAGGATATACCCGCGGCGAGCATGATTTCAAAAGGATGTGCGAGCGGGATGATCTCGATCTTGTCTACAGCGCCACTCCTTGGCGGTGGCATGTGCCCATGTGTCTGGAAGCCATGAACACAGGAAAACATGCTGCGGTGGAGGTCCCGGCAGCCATCACCATCGAGGAATGCTGGAATCTTGTGGAGACATCCGAGAAAACGGGTAAGTACTGCATCATGATGGAGAACTGCAACTACGACAGGGTCGAGATGATGATCTTGAACATGGTGAAAAAAGGGATACTGGGTGAGCTGCTGCATGCTGAGTGTGGTTATCTGCATGACTTGAGAGCTGTCAAGCACGATCTCCTGGGTGAAGGGGTCTGGCGTCGGGACCATTCGATGAAACGAAATGGTGATCTGTATCCCACCCATGGGCTCGGACCGGTGGCGCAGTGCATGGATATCAACCGAGGCAATCAATTTGATTATCTTGTCTCCATGGGTTCCAAGACCAGGGGTTTGCATCTTTATGCTGTGGAGCGATTTGGCCCTGACAGCCCTCAGGCCAAAGAAGAGTACATGTTGGACGATGTGGTTACCACTTTGATCCGGACAAAACAAGAAGAGACCATAGTGGTGCAGCATGACACAAGCTCTCCGCGGCCTTACAGCCGAGATATCTTGGTGCAGGGGACAAAGGGGATCGTGAGAAAGTACCCTCGTCCTCTGATCTATATAGAAGGAAGGAGCACTCCCCACCGTTGGGAAGAAAATTTGGAGTACAGGAAAGAGTTCGATCATCCGATCTGGACCCAACTGAAAGAAAAAAGCAGAGGAGCCGGACACGGAGGAATGGATTTCATAGAAGACTACAGGCTGATCGATGCTCTTCTGAACGGCCGGGAGCCTGATATGGATGTCTATGATGCTGCTGCCATCAGTGCGGTCTCTGAACTGAGCGAGCGTTCCATCTCCCTTGGCAGCAAGCCGCTCTCCTTTCCGGATTTCACTCGAGGAATGTGGAAAAAACCACGAGAGCTTCAGGTTATGCAGGTCTAAGCGTGAACAAGAGCAGCGTGTTGTTCAGGATTCGGTCATTCATATCTTAAAGAACTGGCGGGGTTTGCCCTTGCCGCTTTTATGGACTGATAACTGACTGTGAGCAGTGCAAGAGTCATCACCATCACTGTCGAGAACAGAAACGTCCAAAAAGAGATGTCAATCCGGTAAGAAAAGTTTTCAAGCCAAAGATTCATTGAGAAATAGACGATAGGCCAGGCGACGACATTGGCCAAGAGAATCCACTTGCTGAATTCCTTGGAGACCATAAAGATGATGCCAGAAACTGAAGCTCCCAGGATTTTCCTGATCCCGATTTCCTTGGTGCGTTTCTCGAGAACATAAAAAGACAACCCGAACAGACCCAGGCAGGAGATAAAGAGAGCAAGAAAGGTGAACGTGCGAAAGACTTGGCCCATTTTTTCTTCAGATCTGTAAAGCCTATCATATTGGTCATCCAAGAAGAAATAGTCAAAGGGATGTCCAGGGTTGAACTCCTTCCATTTGTTTTGAATGAAGGACATGGTATGGAAAATGTTTTCGCTTTTTATTCTGATGGAGGCATAGCTGCCAATACCAGGGGTTATATGCAGGACCAAAGGCTCAATTTTTTGATGGAAAGATTGGTAATGAAAATCCTTGACCACACCTATGACGAATCCTTTTTTATTTTTGTCTCCGGCCCAAATCATTTTTTTCCCGATGGGATCCTCCCAACCGAAGTTTTTGACGGCTGCTTCATTGACGATATATGCGTCATCCACATCTGTAGGGAAGTCTCTCGAGAAATTTCTCCCTTCTTTTATCTTTATGCCAAAAGTTGGGATGAAATCAAAATCCACAAACATGGAGTTTCTGGGATACCAGTGATTTCCCTCCGGGAAAATTCCCCTCTCTCCCACGGATCTTCCCGGAACAGTAGATGACCCAGCGACATTGACTATGGAAGGATTCAGCAGGAGAGCATTCCTGTAAGATTCATATTTGATTTGCACACCTGGGCTCCTTAAAGGAATAACCACTACATGTTCTCCATCAAATCCCAGATTTTTGTTCAGACAGTAATTTATCTGCCTGTAGACGATTAGGGTTCCGATAATCAGACAAGCCGAAATCATAAATTGGAGCATAACCAGAGCTTTCCGAAACAGGACGCCCTTCTGTCCCTCGGATAAGGATCCTTTAAGGATCTTCATCGGTTGAAATGAAGAGAAAAATAAAGAGGGATAACTTCCAGAAAAGAAACCTGAGATGAGGATAACACAGGCGAGAAATCCTCCGATGAAGACAATATTTTGGGCATTAAAGGGAATATCTTTGCCTGAAAGAGTATTAAAGGTGGGCAGAAAAGCTGCGATCAGAAATACGGAAATAAAGGCTGCAATCAAGGAAAAGAGAAAGGATTCTCCGAGAAACAGTCTGATCAATTGACCTCGAAAGGCCCCTATGACTTTACGGACTCCTACTTCTCTAGCCCTGTGAGCTGAACGTGCCGTGGAAAGATTCATGAAATTGATACAGGCTATGCTGAGGATGAATATGGCGATAGTGGTGAATATATAGACATAGGAAATATCGCTGTTGTTCGGTGCCATTTCCTGGTTATAGTAACGGGAATGAAGATGAATATCCTCGATGGGCTGAAGATGCAGTTGCGTTTTCGTCTGCTCTCCGAAATGTTTTTTCATAAAAGGCGATAGTTTTTCATCCAATTGATTTTGATCGTATTCCTTATTCAGAAGAACATAGGTGTAGAACTGAAGTGTCCTCCAGTTGTTTAAAGCCCATCGGTAAGGCATCGATTCAAAAGAGGCCAAAAAGTCGAACCGGAAATGCGTGTTCTCGGGAACATTTTTGACGACACCTGTAATTTTGAGTTCGACAGCGTCATTGATGCGCAAAACCTTTCCCATCGGATCCTCTTTGCCGAAATATTTTTGAGCCATTGTCTCGGTCAGAACAATCGAATTCGGTTCTTTGAGCACGGTTTCAGGATTGCCTCGAAGAAGAGGAAATGTGAAAACCTCGAAAACAGTCGGGTCCGCAAAAAATAGATTATCCTCGTAAAAATATTTTTTCCCCAGAGAGACAGACCATTTATCGATCCAATTGGGATTGAATAAACGGACAAAGGTAAGCACTTCAGGGAGCTCCTTTTGAAGTGCCGGTCCCAACAGGTCAGGGGAGCCGACATTATGCTCCCATTTTCCGTCCACATACTCATCCACGATGGTTCTGTAGATTCGAGGTGAATTTTTATGGAATTTTTCAAAGTTCAATTCATCGCGAACAAAAAGAAAGATCAATAAACAGCACGCCATTCCGACCGAAAGTCCGAAAATATTGATAAAAGCAAATCCTCTGTGCCTCTGGATATTTCGGAAGGCAATTTTCAAATGATTTTTCATCATCTCGAGTCTCCAAAATATTGAGCTCATCATTGATCGGGCCAAGGTGGTCAGGAGTTGGAACCACAGCCACAGCTGTGCCCTCAGTACGCCGGATTCTGCATGCAGAGAACGATACACTTCCTCCAGATCCCCGGATTTTTCCAAAAAGTCTTCCCTGCTCAGAAATAATCTCAGGAAAAGATTGGCCATTCGGGGCGAAGGATCCCTGCCCATTCTCATTTGCTTCCGTCAGGTTCCAGCTCGATGTATGAAATATCTGACCAGACTTTCTGATGTTTCTGATACAGTTTCATCAAAGCTTTTTTGCCTTCTGGAGTAACCCTGTAAAAAAATTTGCTCTTGCCTCCCCGTTCAGGAAGAGGATCCCCTTTCGTTTTTTTGACAAAACCCTTTTTACTGAGTTTGTCCAGTGGCGTATAGATGGAGGCAAAGGACCACTTGTCGCCTGTATCCTTCCAGATTTGTTGGCGGATACTCACGCCATAGGCATCGTCTCCGAGCTTAAGGATGGTTACTAAAATGATTTCTTCTGTCCGGGACAGACTTTTCATTGCAGTTCTCCATTAAAAATATCAGAAACTGATATATATTATAAGAAAATACGGACGAGAAGTCAAAAAAGTCTTGATGTTTTAACTTGCCTCCTCCGGATCGATCCTAGACTTCCCTGACTGCGTTTGAAACGATTATTAAAATGGAGATGCTCGAGAATATAAATAAAAAGTTGAAAAGAATGAGGGAGGTTGATATAACAAAAACCTCCTAAACAGGAGAGAACAATCAAGATGAATTTGAGTGAATGAGAGGGATCGATAAGCTTCGAACAGTAGGGACACGATGAAAAAAGCTTCTTTTGGCGCTACAAGAGCGGCTCTGGGATGTGGTGTCATCATGATCTTTGTTACGGGAATTTTTGGTTTCGTACTTTCCTTTTTTACAGATGATCCTGAGCTGGCGTCAGCAGTGAGGAGTCGATGCTTGATAGGGATATTGATTGGCATAGCGATGGTCATCGCTTGGAAAATATTTAAGTCTCGTTTGGAGTGAGAAGGATTTTACTATTCCAGATTATTCAGAAAATTGAAAATACTCTTCACAATCACAGGCCCCTGGGGAACAGGAGCTGCCACTGTCGTGGAGGGCGTGACTCAGGAACTGCTGGGGCTGGGGCACAGTGTGAAAGTCGTTTTCCCAGATCTGGGATTTCCGTCTCCGGACAAAGATAAATATTATGGCCATCCCGATCTCTATCAGATCATAAAATTCCCAGTTAGATTCTGTGGTGTAAACTTCCATACATTTCCTCTTATCCTCCCTGATCCCAACCCACGGAATATCAAGAATGCCTGGACATTTAAAGATATGGAAGAAGAAAAATTTGACTTATATATAGATTTCTTGAGATACCGCCTGAAAAAAATTATTAGGAATTTCAAACCGGATATCATAGAGACAGAGCATGTTTGGATAATGGGCTATGTCCTGCTCGAGATGGGCTGTCCTGTTGTGGTCGGTGCCCACAATTCCGACCAGATGGGATATCGGTACGACGCACGAATGCGTCCTTATGCGAAAGCATGTGCGAGCAAAGCACGCTACATCTTTGCCATTTCCGAGCATGTGAAAGAGAAGTGCCTGAAACTTTATGGCGTTCCTTCTGATCGTGTGATCGTGATTCCGAGCGGTTACGACGACACCATCTTCCGCCCTCGCAGTCTTATAAAAAAGAGGATCTTGAAAAAATATGGACTGGACGCCCCGTTTTCTCTTCCTGTTGTGGCTTTCGGTGGAAAGATGTCGAAGACAAAAGGAGCCGATGTTCTGCTGAAGGCCAATCGAACGCTACAAAAAAGACATCCCTATCTGCTTCTGCTTTTCGGTTCCGGAGACATCCAAGATGCATTAGGCCGTGTTCCTTTCAAAGATGAACTGAAGAATACCCACTTCATGGGTCATGTCACTCAGGATGTTTTGGCAGATTTTTTTAATATCTCAGATTTCGGCGTGTTTCCTTCCCGGGAGGAAGGCTTTTGTGTGGCTGCGCTAGAGGCCATGGGGTGCGGTCTGCCTGTAGTCGGAACCGATATCCCTTCGCTGAAGGAGTTGATCGTGGGTAAGATCGTTCCTCCTGGAAATCCCACGGCCCTGGCTGCGGCGATGGAATCTCTGTTGAGACTTCCGCCCGAGCAGAAGGAACGGCTGGGTGAAACGTCGATCAAAAGGGCCCTTGGATACAGTTGGAAGAAGAACGCCGCTAAAAGAATGGCCTATTATAAAGCTGTAATGAATTCTCTCAATCCTTAGTTTTAGAATATATCTGACTTTGTGTTCTTCACTTAACCCGAATTATCCAGGTTAATTGTTCTTTTTATGATGGGTTTTTCATTTGCTGCTCTTTATCTTGTCGTTTTTTGACGAATGTGTTATTGAGAAATAGAGCGTCCCCCCTAGGGGACCCCATAAAGCCAGATTAAGAACAGGAGGTCTTCGATGAAAATACTCATTATTTTGACGCTGGCGGTTTTTGCTGCCGCACCTATGAACCTTATTCTTACTATCGATAAAGGAAGTCGCGGAGAAGCGGTGAAAGAGTATGATTTATCCCTCAAGGATAAAGAGGGCGATGTGGATTATTACCAGATGAGGACCGTCTATTACCATGGAAATGCAATCGGGATCACTCAGAATAGGGATGAATTGATCGCCGTATTTAAGAGAGAAGTGCTCGATGTTTCAGAGGATTCCCATCGAGTGAAATATACATGGGCCAGCTCCAAACTTGGTCATGCAAATTCTCTGAAGGGAGAGATCGCTGACTGGAAGTCCCTGAATTTTTCTGATGGTTTTACATATTCCTTGGATTTGGAAAATACGCGATTCCCGGAGTGTATTGATTTTAAACCTCTTCCCAAGTCCATGAATGGGTTCCGCTTTATGGTCAACATCCTGGATGCCCATGCTCAATTCGAGCTTCTTAGAACAGAAGCCAGCGGTCGTATCAGCGGACTGAAAAGGGTGGGGGATAGGGTGGTCTGTCCGGATGCTCATCAGACCGCAGTCTTGGACTTTCCTCCGTTCTCGACAGACTCTAGGTTCACAAACGGAGATTACGATACAGTTTTCATGGGAATTTGGAATAGAGATGGGAAAAAACTTGCTGTTCTCGAATACAATAACTCAGAGTCCAAGCTCAGCAATACAGTGAATTGGAATCCTGATTGGACTTTTGATCAGAAGGGAACATCGAACTTTTGGGGACATGTTTATATTGATCTTGAGAGCGGTAAGCTGGCAAGAGGGGATCTGTTCGAGTATGTGGTGATAGAGATAGACAGCAAAGGATTCGAAAATCCGCTTCGGCTGTTCGAAAGACGTATCGTCGAAATTCAAAAGATAACCAAACAAGGATTCGAGACATTTTAGGTCTGATCAGAACTTTTTTCGGTTTCATACGTCTTGGTGATTGGATGCAGATGAAGCCGAGAAATGTGAAAGAGGCCTGAGGCGGCATACTCAGAAAAGAACCAGCGAATGAGAGAAAGGATGTTTGATGCAGTATACGACAGTTACAAAACTGCTGTTTATGCATTCGCTTACCGCTTGACCCAGAATAGGGGAGAAGCGGAGGATTTGTTCCAGGAAACATGGCTGCGTGTCGCTCAGAATTTTCCGAAGGTATTAGACATGAAAAAGATAAAAGCTTGGTTATTCACCATCGCGGCCAATCTGCACAAAGATGTACTCCGGAAAAAGAGAATCAGGAGGGTGTTCCTGTTTCAGAGAAAATGGGAATTCGATCAAATATGGGATTGTTCAGGGGACACCTCCGCATTAAGCAGCTCAGACAAGGCGAGTGTATCAGAGCGGATGGAGATAGGCCGGGATATTTCTTTGGCCATCGCAAAGTTGTCGGCACCCCAACGCCTGATATTTATTCTCAAAGAAGTAGAGGGATTCACGCAATTAGAAATCAGTGAGATGCTCGGCATGCCCGTCGGAACGGTCAAGTCCTTAATGTATCGGGCAGTGCAAAGCCTTCGCCGTGATTTGACGGCTTATCATCCTAAAAAAATCAAAAAAAATGGGAGAAGTCCGAATGAGATGCAGAGAGGTTGAACATTTGTTGTGTGATGGCTCTGTGGGGGATCTGGGCAAGGACCAGCTTGAAGAGGTGCAGGAACACATCTCCGGTTGTGAGCAATGTGCGTGCCTAGAAGATGATTTGAGAAAGATCCGGTTTCACCTGCAGAGGATGCAATCCCAGATCCCATCTGTGGAGCTGTTGGAGCGGACCAGAAGCATATGCCATGCTCGGTTAAATGCTCCATCCATCCCCAAATATATTTGGGCCGCGCTGGTAGCGCTTCTCGGATTGACGGGTGTATTGATGCTGCCCTTTGCTAAGGAACTAATTCAGGGTCAACCTCTTTCCTTTCCCATGGTGAGTGTGTTCGTAATGATGATTCAAAATTTAGCCATGCTCTTTTTCGCCCCCGTTGTGATACAAAGATTTCGGCTCAGGAAAAAAGATGCCATGAATGGCTTCATGTCTTCAGGACCACATCGGGCATGATTTAGGAGGTTTGATATGTCGAATTCAACAGGTAAAACAATAGCGATTATCTTATTAGTGGCTTTGCTTATATTGGTTATCGCTCGGTTCACACCATTTATTTTTGCACCGCTGGGCATTTTTCCTCATGTTTGGCAATGGCTGAAATTCCCCAAACTAGGAACCGTTGAAGTTGGGCCCTATGGCTTTTTCAATTTCACTTCGTACTCGATTATTTCCCTTGTTCTTCTCGTCATCTGGATTTTTGTAATCGTCTGGGTATATAGGGATGCAGAGAGACGCGGGATGAATGGAGTGTTATGGGCATTGCTTGTTTTTATTGGAAATTTGATCGGATTGTTGATTTACTTGATCGTTCGTTCGAACAATATTACGGCACCCAAAAGCGTTGCCGCATCTCAGATGTGTCCAGATTGCCAAATCCCTCTGTCTCCTCAGTATGTGTTTTGCCCGAATTGTGGAACACGCCTTCAATCCGTTTGCTCTAAGTGTCAAAAGCCAGTAGAAAAAGACTGGCAGGTCTGTCCTCACTGTGGAGAGAAACTGAGGGAAAAATAGGAGTCCCTTTCAGCACAGGATTCTCGGAGCGAGGAAAGAGGTCAGATTGATTCGATTTTCTCATCGTTCTGGGTGATCCGATAAGGGAAAATATCACCTTCCGATTCACACCTAGAGGTGATTTACATACGGGGATAATTCTTTAGACTTGATAATGCGTTTCAAGAGTCTATCTTTTGCTAAAAAAGGCCCTTTATTGAGAACGTCATGAATCAGAGCCCATTTAAGAGGAAGATACTGATCGTCGACGATGATACGACCAGTATAAAGATGCTGGAGTCTTTACTTGCCCCCGATAAATACGAACTCTTGAAAGCAAATAATGGAAAAGAGGCTTTGGAGCAGGCTTTTGCACAATTACCTGATTTGATTCTTTTGGATATCATGATGCCTGATATAGATGGGTTTGAAGTGACCCGCACAATAAAACGAGATCCTAGAACCAAAGATACGCCCGTTATTCTGGTTACCTCCTTAGACGATCCCAAAAACAAGGCGATTGGTCTCGAAGCAGGAGCCGAAGAGCTCCTGAACAAACCGATTCACCCTTCAGAACTTCACGCCAGAGTGAACTCGATGCTCCGCCTCAAGCAATACAGGGATCAATTGAGTATTCGTACTCTGACTGGATTGAGCTACAGCAACATACCCAAACTGCAGGAGGAGGTCTACAAGGCCAGGGAAGACATACCGCTCATTCTTCTGGTTGAGGATAATGAAGTGGATGCAGAGCTTGTAAGGAATGCTCTGAAGGAGCAGCCCTTCAAGTTTAGGGTGGTCAACCGAGGCAGTGATGTGTTCGGCATCATCAGTCAGGAAAACGTCGATCTGATCCTGCTGGATATCATCTTGCCCGATATCGATGGCTTTGAAGTCTGCCGGCGGCTCAAAGTAGATCACAAAGATATTCAGATCGTCATCGTGACTTGTCTCGATGACCTTGAAAGTAAAATCAAAGGAGTTGAGCTTGGAGCCGACGATTTCTTGGTTAAACCCATTGTGAATAGAGAACTGATCGCGAGAATAAAGGTTTTATTGGAGAAAAAAGGACATCTCGATAGCCTTCGTTCTCATTATGAGGCTGCTTTGGATTCGGCAATTCTCGATTGGCTCACGGGTCTTTACAACCATGGATATTTCCAGCAATTCTTGGATTACGAGCTGAAGCGGGCTCTCCACCAGGGATTTCCAGTAGGTTTGATTATGATCGATGTGGATGATTTCAAAATCTTTAATGACAGATTGGGACACTCGGCCGGTGACGCGATCCTGAGAGAGTTTGGACAAGTTATCAGGAACATCATAAGAGAAGTCGATTTAGCCGCTCGGTATGGAGGAGAGGAATTTGCTGTTGTGCTACCCTATACTGATAGAGAAGGTGTAAAAAAAGTAGCAGAGAGAATCCATAAAGCGATCTCAACTCATGATTTCTTGAATGATGACTCCATCGAGCTGGGAAATCCGACAGTAAGCATGGGGATTTCCGTCTTTCCTGAAGAAGGTTTGACTAAAAAAGAATTGATCGAAAACGCTGACAAGATGCTTTACACAGCCAAACGAAAGGGCAAAAATCAATTCTGTATGATTTAAGAAGCCTCTTCAACCCTGTGACAAAAATCAGTCTGGATTACTTGCGAAATTTTTTTATGAATTCTTCGACTTCTGGAACGCCACCTTGATAGATGAGATACCCATTATAGGGCTCTCTTCCTGTAATATCATCGTTGATGGGAGTGAGCATGATCTCCTTGACCTTTTCCAGGTCCTTTGTCTGTCCCAGGGCCCATCCCAGTTTGATATAAGCGACCTCAGGAAGCATATTCTCTGCCGGAATAACTCCTAAATCCATCATATCGCGTCCTGTCTCGTAAACGTACATATGAACGTATCCCCAAAGGGTTTGGACAGTCATGTAGACAGCTACTCCCGTATCAGCTGCTTTTTTAAGGGCGGGATAAAGTGGCTTGTTCACATGCCCCAGTCCAGTCCCGGCGATAACGATGCCTTTGTACCCGTTATCCAGAAGCGAGTGAATGATATCTGGCTGCATATTTGGATAGTAATACACGATAGATACCATTTCTTCAAAATAAGGCAGTATCTTGACCCTGCGGTCTTTTCGGCGCGGGCTGTAATTTTCTTTCAATAGTTCCACACTGTCGCGGGTGACCTTGGCCAGAGGAATGTCTCCGATAGTTCGGAAAGTCGACCGGTAGGAAGAATGCATTTTTCTCACCCGGGTTCCTTTATGCAGGAATCCATATTCATCGGAGGTGGGTCCGAACATACAGACCTGGGTTTCGGCTATATCGGAATGACCTGCTGCGTAGGCAGCATGCATCAGATTCAAGGCTGCATCAGAACTTGGCCTGTCGGAGGACCGCTGGGAACCAACGAGGATGATGGGAACTGGCTGTTCCTGAACCATATAGGTCAGGGCAGCGGCCGTGTGGTGCAATGTATCTGTGCCGTGCCCGACGATAATTCCATCAATGCCCTTTTCGATTTCCTTTCCGATCGCTACGGCGAGAGTTCTATACTGTTCGGGACCCATGTTTTCGCTGAAAACCGCGAAAAGTTTTTCTGTTGTCAGATTGCAGATATCGGCTAATTCCGGGACGGCTCCATAGAGTTCCCCAGGAGAAAATGCGGGTATGACCGCTCCGGTTCTGTAATCTAAGCGTGAGGCTATGGTCCCGCCCGTGCCGAAGAGTTTGACATTCGGCTTGTCGTCGGAATAGGGAAATTCTTTTTCCGGAATCTGGTACTTGGCCTTTTTATATCCCAGTTCTTTCATGTTTTTTATGGTGTCGATATTGATGCCGATATTGTATCCGGAAGCAATTTTCAACACGATGTGCCGGTCATCGTCGTTTTCACTGCGTGGCAAGACAGTCCCTTTGAAAACTCCGCGAATAGTGTCAATTTCGACCTCGCCCCAGACGCGCGCTTTGAACTTCTGGAGTAAGGAAAGCGCCCTGCCTCTATAGCCTTGAAAATTATCATCGCTCATCATTTGACTCACTTTCTGGGCTCAAGAGCGTTTAAAGCATCCTCTACTAAATTATTTAATCTGCTCAATGGGATGTTTCCCAGGGCAGTTTTACGGAGCCGGCCCATGATCCAGCGAACCTGTGCACCCTCATTTTGGGAAATGCCTAACTGCTGTGCGGTCCTTATAAGAGCGGGGACTTCATCCAGGAGTTCGCTTTCTGTAATTTTTTTAAATTTCAGCGAATCGAGCACATCTTCGAAATCCATACGGGGAGACCGATATATTTCTGTTAACATGACTTTTGCCAGGCCCAAGTCGAGTTGCCTTTCTTTTAGAAATTTTAACAAGTCAAAGACTTTCTCATAAGAGAAAGCAGGGACATGATGAAGTTGTCCTTCAATATGTTTGAGGGAATGCCCTAGGAGGGTACCGGTGAATTTGGGAGCAATATCTAATTCTCGGAATATCTTCTCCAGAAGAGGAAGCAGATTGTTTCGGAGAAGATATGGGAACGTATCAGAAGGGACATCCCATTTCTTCATTTGGGTGTAGCGTTCGTTGACATCCACTGGTAGCCGCGCTTTTATAGAATCGATGTAATCGTTATCCAACGCTATGGGTGGAGAATCTGTGTCCGGATACATGCGATCCGGGCCAGGGAGGACTCTTTCGAAAAGGGTGGTTCCATCTTCCAGGGATTTCCGACTTTCCCTAGGGACGCCTTCGAAGGCCAGCCGGCATCGTTCCTCCACGGTTTCCCATGCTGTGGGGATGTCGTCCTCCGGACCCCATAGTACAATTTGCGAGTCTTTTTCACCTGCTCCAAGGATGGATCTTATTTTTCGCCATTGGGCCCTTGTGAGAATTTCTTCGATCTCCTCGGAATGCGTCATGTTTGGTTTTTCAAGACATGCAATAACCTTCAAGCGGTCACTCAATTCATCAGCAAACATTTTCCCCGGCTGGGTAAAATGTGAGAGAATACCCCTGTAGCAAGGGAGGTTAATGCCAATGGCCTTTAGTTTGTTGTGATGGGCATTATCTAGAGGAGCGTAGGAAAAACCAAATTCAGACAGGTCGAGCTCTTTCCAGAAAATTCTCCAAGTCTTCTGATTTTTCACCTTTTTTTCGAGCAAATCCCTAATGTGGAGGAGCGCCCACTGCCTGAAACACTCGTTGTGGGTGAGTTCTGGAATCCACTTGTTGTGAGATACTCCTTTGATTTCGACACGGCTCCCGCCCCGGCAACTGACATTGACATCTTCGCGGCCTGATCCGATACCGACAAATACTTTTCCTGTACTGCGGCTCAAAAACCGAATGTATTCGGCCCCCTCACGCACTTCTTGGGGATGAGTGAAATCTGGATAGGTAACGGTTTCGATTAAGGGGATACCCAGCCTGTCGGTTTGGTAGGTGCGCACATGGCCGATATCAGAAACCTCCCGACAAGAATCTTCTTCGAGACTAAGCTGGATGAGACGAATCTTTTTGTTCCTCAAGGGAATCTCGCCTTCCACTCCCAGAATGGCTGTCCGCTGGAAGCCGGTTGGAATGCTTCCATCCAAATATTGTTTGCGGATGATATGTACCTCTCCGACGATATTGAGCTTGCAGAGATGGGCAATCTCGAGAGCGATATCCAATGCTTCCCTGTTGATGGGAAACGGTGGAGTATCATCGATATCATAAGTACATGCTGTCTCGCTTTTAATGCGGTAGATAATCTTCTTTCTCGTTTTAAATTCCATCAGAGCCGTTCCGTCATACTCCCCTAGTTCGCTCAAGGTAGGGCGCATATGACGGATAATTTCGGCATCGAACTCATTTTTGCCGTTGTATACTCCTGCAGGACAATTGCAAAAAAGCTTTTTTTTGGTCTTTAGCTGTTGATGGACTTCTAAGCCTGATTTGAATCCAATTCGGTCATAGTCTGCCTGAGTAGCTTCTTTGAGGGGAAGGTAGCCTATGGTTTGTTTGCTGGCTTCGAAATTTTTCTTTGGATCAAAGGGATTATTGGGATCGCTCTTTTCTTCCATCTTTTCTATTCAGGATGCAATGTTTCCTTGTCCTTAAGAAGCGTGTTTGGCTTAAAACGATAATCGAATGTCCGGCGGAAATGTTATTTTAGCAGAAAAATTTCTTATGACAACCTTTTTTCAGTCAACAGAAAGTGATGCCACCCCCCTTAAATGACATTTCCACTTTTTTTCATTATTAGATTTGACTATTCCAACAAATATGATTATATATATATTAAATATAGAATATATAGGCAAAATTCTTTGAAGGAGGAAGGAAATATGGTTTCGATTCAAGAGCTTAAAGAGTTTGAGATTTTCACAGAATTAACGGATGCTGAGCTCGAGAATATCTGCGAGAATGCTAAGAAGGAAGTCTTTGATGCAGACAAAAGGATTTTCGATGAAAAATCATGGGCCACGAATCTCTATCTGGTTAAGGATGGTAGGATTGAGATCAAAATGAGCGGGAAAGGAGGCAGCAACCAGATAACTATAGATACGATTGAGCCAAAAGAAATTTTTGGCTGGTCTGCTGTAACAGAGCCGTTTACATTCACAGCGGCAGCATGGACAAAGGAGAAGTCGAATCTGATTGTATTGAATGGGGAAGTGCTTCTCGATCTTTTTAAAAAGAATAACCATATCGGATATAAGGTCATGAAGGAAGTTGCATCTGTTATCTCCTCAAGACTTAGGCGCTTGAGTCAAAGGATGGCCGATTCGCAGTAAGTCTATCTTCGGAAATGTTTCGATTCTGATAAACGAATCTGTTGAAGACGGCTGGATAGAGATCAAACGATTCGTGGAGAAACTCAAAACCTTGGCTGAGAAGAAGGCTGTTTTTCTTATCTATAAGTATAAGGCAGCCAGACAGCCATTTCACCAATGCCTCTATGCGACCAGGCATAGTAGGGAATCGCGATGATCCTTTCGTTTTCCTCTTGGTTTTTGCTCTTGAGTACGGTGATCCCTCCGAGCATGGCAGATCGATACTCCGTATCAAACTCAATTGTCTCAGGGATTGTACGGTCCAGGACATGCCCTCCATTGTCCACCGCTTCCAGACAGTAAACGAGGGGTCCTCTCTGTAGAGCGGCTTTCCCTGAATTGTCTCTGACCGCATCATGGGAAATGATCTTTTTCACTGGCATTGGTAGAGTGAGTTCAATCACATCTCCTTTTTTCCATTCCCTCCGGATAGAAGCGTATCCTTTATCCATGTCGATTGCTATGATTTCTGAATTGATTTTCAGGGTTGGGCTCTCTCGATTTTTGTCCAAATAAAAATAAAGATCACTCGGGATCGGCACATTTCTGGCCCAGCCTGGGATCCTGATACAGACAGAAAATACTGTCGGTTTCTCTGGCTGAATGGAAATCTTCACTTTCCCATCCCAGGGATAACGGGTTTCCTGTAAAATATCGACATCATTTTCTCCCACTCTTATTTTTCCGGTTCCCTGGATAAATAGATTTACATACAAGGTGTCATCCAGAGAGGCATATACGTATCCTGGAATGGATGGCATAAAACGAGCGATATTTACAGGGCAGCAGGCACAGTCAAACCAGGGTTTGCGCGAAGCCTCTCCTTGATTGAACCTGTATTTTCCGTCAGATTCAAGAGGATTGGGATAGAAGAAGAGATCCCCGCTCAGCGAAACGCCTGAAAGAAGTCCGTTGTAGAGAATTCGTTCCAGGACATCAATGTATTTTGCATCTCCATGAAGCAGAAACTGGCGGTGATTCCAGAAGACATTCCCGATGGCTGCACAGGTCTCGTTGTAAGCTGTGGCGTTAGGAAGTTCATAATTTTCCCCAAAAGCCTCTCCTTCATGGCGGGATCCAATGCCTCCTGTGAGATAAATCTTTTTTGACACAACATTTTCCCAGATCTTGTCGAGTGCATCGATGTATTCGGCATCACCCGTCAGAGAGGCTACATCCGCCATACCGGAATACATGTAGGTAGCCCTTACCGCATGACCGATCGCTTCCTCCTGTTCAATGACTGGTTCATGCGCCTGTAAATACCAGTCCTGGTTGTAGATCGAGAATTCTGATGCGTCGGAGTACTTTTTTTCATGTTCAATCCGGCCCCTTAAATCCAGAAAGAATTTCGCCAGCTTCAAATATTTTTTTTCTTCAGTCACCCGATAGAGCTTAACCAGGCCAATTTCGATTTCTTGATGACCTGGAAACCCAAGCCTTTTGCCGGGTCCAAAGACACTGTCGATAAGCTCTGCATTTTTTATGGCTAAATCGAGAAACGTTCGTTTGCCTGTAGCGATGTAATGTGCCACTGCGGCTTCATACATGTGCCCGGCATTGTAAAGCTCATGGCTGGATCCCAAATTAGACCATCGTTCATCACCTGTGCCTGGAGGAAGGTTCTCGGGATCGATGGTCCGAGCCGTATATAGGTAGCCGTCGTCCTCCTGGGCTGCCGAAATTTTTTCGATCAAGTCATCAAGATATTCTTCCGTCTCTGGATCTGGATGAAGAGCAAGGGAATAAGCCGCTCCTTCCATGATTTTGAAGACGTCGGAATCGTTATATCTTCTTCCCTCGAACTTGCCTGGCATCAAGCCGCCAGCTTTGGCAAAGTTGTCTATGCGCCCGGTTTCTGCACATTTGTTGAAAGCAAAAGGAATCGTGACTTTCCGGTTAGTCTCCAATCGAGGCAGCCAGAAGGCATCGTTGATCTGGACATCGGTGAAGGGAACCGGGCTTATGGAGTAGTCTTTCTTTTGCTCTATTTTTGCGCAAGTAAGGGAAATGTAAGATATCAGTAAACAGAATATCAGGGGAGTTTTTAGCCGCATTCCTCTCTCCTCTCATGGGTCCTTCGATCTGGTTTTCATGATAGCAGAAGTGAAGTCAGATTCCAAAAATTTATCAGGGGTCAGAGCAAAATATGAAAAGGATCGATTCAACGTTTTGTTTTTGAGTTGAACATTCTGAGAAATTCACTTAATATAGAGACATGAAGCTTTGGGGATAGATTGTAATAAATCTATAGGAGGTCTGTTATATGAGGAAAAAGATCGAAACATTGAAAGACGGAACAAATGTGGTCCTCAGGAATTTACATCTAGATGATTTTGATAAGTTGATGAAATTTTACCGTTCTCTTCCTCCTGATGACAGAGTGTATCTCAAAGTGGATGTTACCAATAGAAATGTAGTGAAACAGAGAATGAAACTGATGGTGGATGGGACCGTTTTTCGAATTATCGCCCTACACGGCGACGAAATCGTGGGGGATGGAATGTTCGAGATTTCAAAAGAAGAGTGGCGCAAGCATCAGGGAGAGCTCCGGGTTATTGTCGCCAGAAATTTCCAGAGAAAGGGCCTGGGAATGCTCATGATGAGAGAACTCTATTGCCTTGCCGTCAACAAGGGCGTCGACAAGATTGTGGTCAAGATGATGAAGCCTCAGATCGGAGCCCAGAACATCTGTAAGAAACTCGGGTTTCATCAGGAATCCGTTATCAAAAACTACGTTTGGGATCAAGCAGGAGATCCTCAGGATTTGGTCATCATGACATGCGATGTCAAGGATATGTGGAAAGAACTGGAGCATTTTTACAGTGCGTCTGACTGGCGCCGTTGCAGGTAGCGGCTGCGCATGAAAAATATGTCGGTTCCGGGATGGCAGCATCGTACAGGATGATCTGGGGATAAAAATTGCGAGAGGAAGAAATAAAAAAAGGAATAAAAGCGGGATTTATTCTGCTGTTATGGCTGATAGCTGCCTGGCTTTTCTATCCTCTGTTCACGCTGGAGGCGGTGGAGATGGCCCATGCAAAGACTTTTCTCTACAGGTCTGCAGTCGGAATTGCCATCCTGCTCATCCTTTTCGGGAAGACAGTATTTGACCTTTTTTTTCCACAGCCTGTTTCCGAAGTCAGATCGCTGCTGAATACAGTGTTTCTCGCGCTCTATTCTCTTGTCATTGCCGGCGGAATTATTTTCATGGTCTCAAGGATGATTGTTCTGTACATAAGAAGCATTGACCTCGATCTTTCTCTTTAGCGAACCTTTCTCTTTAGTGGACAAGAATTCATGGCTTTATCTTAGCCGAAATTTTTAGTATATTAAATTCTAGATATCAAACTCTCCTGAATTTTAATCATGAAAATTCGTCCTTTGTCTCTCAGAACCAAACTTATCCTCAGTTTTCTCGGTGTTATCATGGTAGGAGCGGTCTTAACCATGGTATTTGGATCTCGATTGGTCAAAAGCACCATCATCAATGAGGCACAGAAGAAAGTGAAATATGATCTATCTTCAGCTTGGATGGTTTTCAATGATAAGCTCAACCTTATAAGAGACATAGTGAGTTTTACTGTACAAAGGGAGAGTATTCAGGATCTCATCTCTCATGAACGAAATGATACTCTACTCAGATATCTCAACCGAGTAAGATCCCAAAGGGGGCTGGACATCCTTACTTTGACCGATAGCTTTGGCAGAGTTACAGTCAGGACAAGAAATCCAGAGGACGTAGGCGATGACCAAATGCAGGATGAGATCGTTAAAAAGGCTCTGGGTGGAGGAGATTATGCCGCACCCCAGATCGTATCCCGTGACGAACTCCTTAAGGAAGGGAAAGATCTCGCAGATCGGGCATATATGGAATTTGTACCTACTCCTAAGGCAGCTCCACGATCCGAAGATAAAGAAACAATTGAAAGACATCGTTGAATTCGTGCAGCCCAGCGCTCAAAAAGAAAATATCTGTCTCGAACTCCTTCCTTTTTCCGGAGATGACTCCATCCAGGGGGATGATGAGACCCTCACTCAGGTCTTTTCCAACCTCATCACCAATGCCATCAAATACAACAGAGAGGAAGGTTCAATCAAGGTATCCATGGAGGAAGGAGATAATTCCATTGGAGTTCATATCGAAGACACCGGAAGAGGCATTCCAGAGGAACATTTGCCATACATTTTTGATCAGTTTTACAGGGTAAAGCAGGATGAAGAAAAGAGATCCAAAGGCACCGGACTGGGCCTGTCCATTGCCAGGAAAATTGTAGAAGCTCATGGAGGCACTATAACGGTTAAGAGCCAACCGGGGAAAGGAAGCACTTTTACGGTTACTCTTCCCAAAGCGGACCAAGAATCGAAAAAAGATTGAAATGAAAACTTGGCTTTTGGGTTTTTCTGATCTAAATCCAATACAAAGAAAAGTTGTCGAACTGCCTCCTAAAGAAAACGGATTTGTGATAGGGGCTCCTGGATCAGGAAAAACCCAGGTGCTTGTCCACAGAGCATCCTATCTAATCGAATCCCACGGGATCTCACCCTCTGATATTAAGCTTTTTGTGCTCACTGATGTTGTGAAGGAACTCGTGAAGTCTGAAATTATGAAACTAGATCTTTCAGGGAAGATGGTAGTCACTTTCGAAAATTGGTGTCGTTCCTTCTATGTCGAACACATCTCCCAGGACCTGCCAAGGATTTATGTCAATGGGCGTGTCGATGATAAAAACACCCAGTCCGCGGTCCTGGACATACTCAAAAGGAATGCATCTCTTCAGAAATGCCTGAAGTATGCATTGGTCGACGACAGACAGGAAAGGATCCCTGAAGCGTATGAAATCCTTGTCCTGGCTGGCCGCTACATCACAGTAATAGCTGATCCTCACCAAAGGCTTCATCCCGGAGGGTCATCTGAGTCCTTTATTTTGAACAAGTTGGGGCTGAGCAAAGGAAATTTATTCCTTCAGGGAGATTTTAGGAGTTCTCCTGGGGTGGCTCAACTCGCATCTCTTATGATTGAACGAAAAAAACTCAGGAAAACATATCTCTCTCAGGACCGAATTGAACAAAGATCATCGGAGACTCCTCTGTGCTTTATCGCATCTTCTGAGGAAAAAGAGCTGGACCAGTTATCACAGGTTGTTCGGCAGAGGCAGGCCTTGAAAGATAGTGTGCTGATCCTGCTGCCGACAAACAGCCTGGTACATCGAGTGGCAAAAAATCTAAAGGATAGAGGAATTGAGACAGAAAAGGCCATCGCTTTGGATGCACAGAATGTGATACAGGCCCGTTACGATCTCGGTAACAATCTCCCCAAGATAACCACTTACAATATGGCTAAAGGTCTGACTTTCGACAGCGTACTGATGCCTCAGTTGACAGAAAATGCCTTCGATAAAATTCCCCCCAGCCTAAGGTATAGGATATTGTTCGTTGGGATCGCACGAGCTTCCCGCTGGGTATATTTGAGCACAATCAAGGGACAGGAATTCAGAGAGATGGATGCTCTGAAAGCTGCAGAAAAAAAAGACCAGTTGAGGATTCTTAACCGAATCGGCCCTTTTCGATAAATAAAGATGTCCTCTTTTTTCCTGCTGAAGATATTTGGAATAAGGATTATCCTTCCTTTAGAACTGCCCGATTGACTTCTTTGGACACACGTGTACCGATCCCTCTCTCTCCATTTTCCTTTTTGACATTGGTAGAAATCCTAAGATCATGTTGAAAAATTGTGGCTGCATCGAAATGCTCCGCCAAACAGGATAACGAAGAGAAAACTCAATATGAATTTCATACGGAGGGGGAGATTCAAGAAAATGCGCAGGAGTCTTTTCATGATCATCTCAGCGGAAATAAAAGTGTAGAATGTTTTTGTTCGCTATTGCAACAGTGTTCTTGAAAAATTTCACTTGACATCTTTACTATAATGCGATTTTATTATGATCTCAATTGAAATAGTCGGCTATTTTGAAATGAAATTATCCACTAGAGGAGAATATGCATCGCGAGCGATGCTCGAGCTTTCCCTCCATTATAAAGGACCGCCTCTGCATATTCGCGATATTTCTGCTGCCCAGGATATCCCTCCTCGCTTCCTTGAACAAATTTTGCTTTCCTTGAAAAGGAATGGGTACCTCCGCAGCAAAAAGGGACCCCGCGGGGGATACTATTTGGCAAAACCCCCCTCTGAGATAAATGTGGCTGAAGTGATCCGGGTGATGGATGGTCCCCTTGCTCCGATTGATTGCGTGAGCGTAACGGCCCACGAATTTTGTCCCAGAGAAAATTTCTGCGGGTTGAAATGGCTGTGGAAGGAAGTCCGTGACAGCGTCGCAAATATACTTGAAAACACTTCTTTTGAAGACTTGGCAAAGAGGACAAAGAAGGCAAGAAGAATGAAGGGATAGAGGGGAAGTATAAATTTTTTTCATATAATAGTTTATATAATCGGTAGACTATATAGATAAAGGAGGCAGAATGGATTGGCTTCATTTTTCAATTCTTATCGTCCTAATGGCCTTTATATGTGAGTATATCGACTCTTCCTTGGGGATGGGGTATGGAACGGCTCTTACTCCCGTTCTTCTTTTATTGGGATACAATCCCCTTCAAATCGTTCCGGCTGTACTTCTTTCTGAATTGGTGACAGGACTGAGCGCGGCCTTCTTTCATCACAGACTGAAAAACTCGAATTTTAAAATCGGAGCCATTGATCTCAAAATAGCTTTAGTCATGGCTGGATGCAGTATCTTCGGTGCTGTAGTTGCGGTCTATGTCGCGCTGAATTTGCCAAAGTACTATATTAAGCTTTACATAGGCGTGCTGGTGTTTGCTATGGGGGTGCTCATTCTGGCTACTTTAGAGCGAAAGTTCGAATTTTCTTGGAAAAAAATTTCCTCCTTAGGTCTCCTGGCTGCTTTTAACAAAGGAATCAGCGGGGGAGGCTATGGTCCTATAGTCACCAGTGGACAGATCCTTTCAGGGGTGGAATCGAAAAATGCGATCGGGATTACATCACTTGCCGAAGGATTGACCTGCTTAGTGGGCGTTATCACATATTTCAGTCTTACGGATCACACTGTCGATTGGAATCTTTCCCCTTCATTGATCTTAGGTGCTCTTCTTTCTGTTCCTTTCGCTGCCTATACGGTCAAAAAGTTCAAAGGAGGATTTCTTCGGATAATCGTTGGCATAGCGACATTGATACTGGGATTGTTCACATTAGGAAATTTAATATTCTAATTACGAAGTCGGAACTTCATTCTGGATAGACGAAAAAAAATATTCCATTCTTCTAGTTATCTTTTTCGAAGGGTAATTTTTCTCCTCTTATTTTCGTTGACAATTGGTTTTGCAAAGGGATAGGATTTTAGCCATAGAGGTTGTTCCAGCGTGACAGAGACCTGATTTGGAGGGAGGAGCGTATGGTGAAGAAAAAGAATGAGATCAGCCGCCGAAGGTTTCTATCATCCTCAGCGTGTGCGGCTTTGGGGGTGGCCAGTTTTCCTTTACTGAATACGAAAGAATTATGGGGAAGAATACAGGGAAGAAAATTGAAGGTGGCTTTAGTGGGAACTGGCATTCGCGGCAGCGGGACGTGGGGGAGAACACTTCTCATGAAGTATGGTGATGTTCTCGAACTGGTGGGGCTTTGTGATATAAATTCCAAGCGGATGGAATATGCCAAACGTTTTATGGGCGCCACATGCCCCAGTTTTTTGGACTTCAAACAGATGATCGCCGATACAAAGCCAGATACAGTTATCGTGACTACTACTGATTGTTTTCACGCCAAGTATATCTGCTCGGCCATGGAGATGGGGTGTGATGTGATCACGGAAAAGCCGATGGCCACCGACGAGAAGATGTGCCAGAGAATCATGGATACAGAGAAAAGGACAGGAAAAAAATTAACCGTAACCTTTAACTACCGTTACAGTCCAGAGGCCGTAAAGATCAAAGAAATCCTGATGTCCAGGGAAATAGGAGAGATCACTTCGGTCGATTTAAATTATTACCTGGATATTTACCATGGCGCTTCCTATTTTCGGCGGTGGCATGGCTTTAAGCAATTTTCGGGGTCGCTTCTTGTCCATAAAGCCACCCACCATTTTGACCTGATGAACTGGTGGCTTTCGGCTGAACCTGTGGAGGTCAATGCTTACGGCGAACTCCGCAAATATGGACACAACGGTCCTTTCAGGAGCGTGCGATGTATGAGCTGTCCATATAAAGACAAATGTGAATTCTTTTGGGATATCACCACCAATGAACATTTGATGAATCTCTATGTGAAGGCAGAATCCGAGGACGGTTACCTTCGAGATGCGTGTGTCTTCCGGAAAAAAATAAACATTTGGGACACCATGAATGTCCAGGTGCAGTACCATAATGGAGTGACGATGAGTTATTCTCTGAACGCATTCGTGCCGTACGAAGGATACTTTGTGGGATTCAATGGGACGAAAGGAAGACTGGATGCCCGGGTTTATCATAACCAGCCCTGGAAGGTTGAGAATATGGCTGATTTCAGGGTCACACACAGTTTCGGACAGTCGTATACTTTTGGATTATCCTCGGGAGGGAGCGGTCACTGGGGAGCAGACCAAATCATGCAGGACCGGATTTTTAGAAATCCTGGACCGGACCGCCTCCAACGAAGCGCAGGCAGCCGTGACGGGGCTCTTTCTATTTTGATCGGGATTGCAGCTCGCCGCAGTATCGAACAGGAACGTCCTTTCAAAATAGAAGAGCTGGTCAAAATCTAGTCAATTCCCGAAAGGAGCATATAAGCGGATGGAAAGCTTGAAATCCATTGCTAAAATGATCGATCATTCTCTCCTGCATCCCGCCATGACCGATGAAGAGCTTGAAGCCGGTTGTGGGCTTGCCAAACATTTTGACGTGGCCTCTGTGTGTATCAAGCCTTATGCAGTGATTTTGGCCAGGCAATTCTTAAGGGATACAAGTGTGAAAACAGGGACTGTTGTCGGGTTTCCCCACGGAAGCCACCATTTAGAAGTCAAACGTAAAGAGGCGGAACAGGCGATTTCAGACGGGGCTCAGGAACTGGATGCGGTCGTGAATATCGGCAAAGTCTTGGGACAGGATTGGGATTATGTGGAAGAGGAAATTCATGTACTTAATCAGGTCACTGTAGATAACGGTGCTATTTTGAAAGTAATCTTCGAGAACGATTTCTTGCCTGCAGACGAATTGAAGATCAAGTTGTGCCATATCTGCAGCAACCAGGGGGTGGCCTTTGTAAAGACGTCTACAGGATACGGATTTGTCAAACAACAGGATGGAACATACCTTTACAGAGGGGCGACAGACCATGACTTGCGCTTGATGGTCAGGGAGACATCTCCTGAAGTGCAGGTAAAAGCTGCAGGAGGAATACGCACGCTTGATGACCTGTTGAGGGTCAGAGCTTTGGGCGTATCGCGAATAGGAGCCTCAGCCACCAAAGCCATACTCGACGAAGCTGTTTCCGGGGGTTTTGAAGAATGAGCGCCCGAAAAGCCATTCTTATCTATCAATTCTCCGAAAGGATTAAGTCTGAGTTGATCATCTCTTTCAAGATGCTGGAAAAAATGGCGGCTCTAAGCGGAGAGGAATGGTGCGGTGCAGAAAAGCTGATGACATCTTATCTGGAAGCACTCCTGGGAGAAGTCCGAGTGGCGGGGCATGTCGTCGATTCCACCCATTTCAGAACTGCCGAGGATAAGATCGTCAAGGCCATCGGCCATTTAAGACTCTTTGAACAGCCTGATCTCTATAGATGCTTGAGAGAAGCCACCTCTGCGGTTGCAACTTCTTGCCAGTCGGCCATGGAAGAATTAGAAACTAAAAAATTGCTTTAGGCTTTTTTTATAATTTCACCCAAACTGGTGCAAGGAGTTGATATGAGAAAAACTTTTTTTTATGCTCTTTCTCTCGCTTTTTTTCTTTTATTCGTGACTTTGTCCAGCGCTTTCCTTTCCGGTAGTTCATTGTGCGAACAGGATGACCTGTCATCTTTGAATAGGGATCAGCTGGCTGAGCGGGTTCAATCGGAAATCAATTTTTCGCGGCATTTGCTCAAGCTCCATCCAGAAAAATCCAAAGTATGGGGGAGATTGATATCGGAAGCTTCAGACATACTCTCATTTGCTCTCCAGCAATCCGATAAGCAGGAATTGATCAAGGCAGTGTTTGAATCAGAAAGGATCCTTTCGCCGATTGGATCTGTTGCCAAGACCTATACGATTCATTGTGTGGGACACGCCCACATAGATATGAACTGGATGTGGGGCTGGCCTGAAACAGTAGCAGTGACCAATGATACGTTCACCACAGTACTCAAACTGATGGAGGAGTTTCCTGATTTTCGCTTTACCCAGAGCCAGGCATCTGTCTATGCTCTGATCAAGAAATACAACCCCGAACTTTTTGAGCAGATCAAGAGCAGGGTTGCCGAGGGACGCTGGGAGATCGCCGCCGTCCACTGGGTTGAAGGGGATAAAAATCTGGCATCCGGGGAGAGCCTGGTCCGTCATTTGTTATACACTCGTCAGTTTATGGAAGATAATTTCAACTTGGAACCCGAAGACATGCCTCTGGATTGGGAGCCGGATACTTTTGGACATGCCCACACCATCCCCTCTATCGTTTCGCGCGGAGCAGTCAAGTATTACTATCTCTGCCGTGGAGGTAAATTTGAAAAACCACCGATTTTCTGGTGGCAGGCTCCGGATGGTTCCCGCATTCTGGTCAACCTGGAAACGACCTGGTACATCAGTACGATCGGACCTCACAACGCACTGGAGCTTCTGAAATTTGTGGCAAAGACCGGTTTGAGGGATTGGATGAAGGTATATGGTGTGGGCGATCACGGAGGCGGCCCCACTCGGCGGGATATTCTTCGATGCCGGGAGATGAATGGATGGCCCATATTCCCGAATTTCAAGATGAACACAGCCCGGGAGTATTATTCCCTGCTCGAAAAACACAAAGACAAATTCCCTGTGGTAGATAAGGAACTCAACTTCGAATTTACCGGCTGTTACACCTCACAGAGTCAAATTAAGAAGTTTAATCGATTGGGGGAGAACCATGCCCTTGAAGCAGAAACGGCAGCGGTCCTCGCCCATCAGATACGCGACAAAAAATATCCCCGTCAGCAGTTGAAGGATGCCTGGATAAGCGTCTTGTTTGGGCATTTTCATGATATATTGCCAGGATCGGGGGTTCGGGCGACCAGACAATATCAATCGGGCCTTTTCCAGGAATCGGCTGCCGCTTTTGGGGCGATCAAGAGAAAATCGCTGAAAGCTATCGCTGGAGATATTAACACTTCTTTTTGCACTCCACAAAAAGATCCTGTTTTGTGGACCAAAGGCCGGAACAGATCCATGGGAGCCGGGGCAGGAAGGGGGACATCCGAAGGCTTTCTGTCCTCTGCAGTTCACCAGAGGAATGGTGCGTTCCCTGTAGTGGTATTCAATCCATCAGCTTGGCAGAGGAACGAAGTGGTCAGTGCATCGGTATGGGATGTTGATGACAAAGAACCATTACCGGCAGGGACCGAGAAGCGTTTTGTCGTTCGTGATATTTCCGGAGAAATCATACCTTCTTATCAGGTCGAAGCTGGAAATTACTGGGGACACACATACATCGAGCTGGTTTTCCCTGTTTCTATCGGTCCACTGGGCTACAGAACTTATTGTATTGAGGAAAGGCTGTATTATGCCGATGAAGAGACAGAAAATGAGAGAGAGGGAGTGGATGTGGCTGAGGAATATTTAGGCTTTGAAAATGAATATCTCTCGGTTCGCTTTGGCCGGATGACCGGGGGAATTATCCAGCTGACAGACAAAAAGACTGGAGTGAATTTGGCCGATGAAAATAATCCATTGGCCCTGTTGGAATATATCGTGGAGCGTCCCGGAGGCATGTCTGCCTGGATCATTCGAGATCCTAAGAAGCGTGTTTGTCCCTTAGAGTTGGATTCTTTAAGAGTAAACCAAAACAATCCCTATCTTGCTTCGATCCAGGCAAAAGCAAAGTTAAACCAGTCACGAATCACCGTCACCTACACCCTGAGGACTGGCGAGCCGTGGTTGGAAATCGCGGTCGAAGCGTTTTGGATGGAGCAGGGAACGCCAGAAACCGGAATCCCTGCGCTTCGAATGCAGTATCCTACTTGCCTCGATCATCCGAAGGCTCGCTATGAGATTCCATTCGGAAGCATTGAAAGACCGCTCAATAGAGGAGAAGAAGTTCCTGGCCTCAGATGGGCCTGTGTATCAGGTCATCTGGATGATTCCAATGTTACAGGAGGTCTGCTTCTTCTTAATGACTGCAAATATGGACACAGCCTGGAAGAATCCACTCTCCGATTAACCCTGATCCGTTCCAGTTATTCGCCCGATCCGCTGCCGGAATTGGGACGACACAACATGAGAATGGCCCTGGTCCCCTATGGGGGTGAATTGGCTCCTTCTGATATGGTAAGACTCGGTGCGTCCTTCAATCATCCTCTGCAGATTATCTACACAGACACCCATAAAGGGCATCTGTCCTCGGAAGCAAATGTTCTTGTCTCTTCCCAGCCGGACAATGTCATCGTCTCCAACCTAAAAATGGCTGAGCGAGAAGAGGCTGTAATCGTAAGACTCTATGAAGCTGATGGAAAAAGAGCCACTGCCAAATTGGATTTGAATCCTGCCTTTTTTGGAGAGATTGCTGGCGTGGAGAAAGTCGATCTTCTAGAGCGGCCAATCAGCGATTCCACTGTCCGATTGTTCGAACAGAGTGTCGAGCTGGAATTGTCATCCTATGAAATCGTAACCTTGAAATTGAAATTTAGATAATGAGATCGCTTCTCTGGTAGTCGCTCCTTCTCATTCTTTCATCGGCAGCACAATTTTTGAGGCGAATTTTTGATTCCTCTCCACCAGGATATTGGGAACCATATCGTCATCCAGAGGATAACGGGCAAAGCTGTCCTTATCGGCGCCTGCCAGGGCTATGCGTATGCGGTGACCTTTTTCGATGACCACCGATGTGGCGAAGAGATCAAAGCTCAGTTCAGCGATTTCGCCGGGCACCAGGGGGGAAGCATCCAAACGTTTAAAGGTTCGATAGGGGCCAAAATGTTTGAAAGGAGGTTCTTTTTCTGAGACTTTCCGGCAAGCTGCCCGGAGCTGCCCCTCTGTGATGTAGGTTACGCTTCCCGTTTCATCCACATCTTCGAGATAAACGAAGAAAGCACCATCCCTGGCATTGGACCGGACATAGAGTTTGACCAAGGGATGACCGGTGATTTCCATGTCTGTGTCGAGAGGTTCACTGGTGTATGTCAGGAGTTTCTTATCCTCCTCTTTTCTGTCAGGGTAAATCACATCATGTCCTCCCAATTGGGTGTGCCAACGGTTGGTTTGACCGGTTGTCGCTTCGTAATTTACGGTATAGGTGTCGGAGCCAGACATCTCTGTGGGGGGGTCTTTGGAGAGAGTGTTCTGAGGTCCAAAATACCACGTGGTTTCCGCGAAATCTTCCGGCGGCCATACGCGTGCTGTCTTCCAGGTGCCCGAGCCCAAGGTATAATAGGAGATTGAAGATTCCATTGCGGGGGGATTTTGGTCCTTAAGGAATCCATCAAAGAACTCGATCATCTCCTGCGTTTGTTCTCTCATTGAAGGCCGAGTGGGCGTGTCCGCATCGAGGAAAGGATCGGTATGGTGACCGCCTCCGTGACTCCAGGGGCCGATGATCACTTTTTGAGGGATATCAACCGAAAGAAACCGACTGAGTGCCCCGTTTACCGTCCCTGCGTCCAGCCAGCCAACTCTGACAAAGATAGCTGTCTGCGAGGCCTCGATTTCTTGAATATAACCTGAGGGATTGGCGATTCTATGGAGGTTGGTCAGATCCTGTGCTCCAAAGGGATCGTCCCTGAATTCGGTCATTTCTTCGTGGAGTTTGATGTTGTTTTTGTGTTGACTGACAGCCTCGGCTAGCAGACTACGGTCAATGTCCTCATCCACAGGTTTTACTCCCCGGATTTTTTTCCTCAATTCTTCGCACTGTCCTCCTGTTATCCCTTGAGCTCCGCAGATATCGTTATGGTCCAGTGCCATGACCATCCCTCCCCACATGTTGATGAAAAAATTGAGTCGAACACCTCCTGGATCGGTAAGGAAATCGTAGTAATTGAAGTCATTGAACAGAGGAGCTACGGTCCTGACAGCAGGACGCTGATTGACCATGATCATCTCCGCTGTGTTGCCGGGATAAGAAACGCCGTATGCGCCGATTTTGCCGTTAGACCAGGGCTGGGAAATGGTCCAATCTGCGATTTCTCCATAATCCTTGACTTCGTCAGTGGTCATTTCATAAGGTCTTGTGCCGAAGGAAGCACCTGTCCCTCGAGCGTCGACTAAAACGAGTCCGTATCCGGCGTCATTCCACATCGAGGCCCTGTTGAAGTTTGTATCCTGTTCGATTGTCGCTCCCACCACGTCGCTGGCACGCCAGTACCTGGTGCAGTACATGATGGCAGGAATCTTTTCTTTTGGTTCGAGTTCATCGGGCAGCCAGACATCTACAGCGATCTTCACTCCATCCCTCATCGGGATATAGAGTGATTGAAGCCTCGGATATTCCGGAGAGGGCTGCTTCTGGCATGATCCGAGGCAGAAGACGATCAGGATGAACACAGCGAGGTGCAGGAACCCAAGGACGCTCTTTGGGAAATGCAGCCGTCTTTTGCGATTCGAATATCTAAGCATTCGCTTTAGCCTCCTAGAAATGAAAATATATCAGGTCGGTTCTCTTTCTTTATTTGTATATGTAATTTTCAATGTTTCTTTTTCTTCTCAGGCATGATGGCTTTTCTCATTACAATTGAAGCACACATAGTGGAAGAGAAGCATCAAGTTTTAATCGGGCCCCCTATTTCTTTTAAAAGGAGAGTGATCGTTTGTTTCCTCCTGCTCTTCTGAAGGAGCGATGAATATTTTAACCTCTCCAAAGTCCATACCCAAAAGATGAATGGTAGAGATGGGTCCTCCGTCCATGGACATCATAGGTTGCGGCAGCCTGATGGAGTGTTTTCCTCTCTCTGTAGCTACAGCGCACACTGCATCCCGGGTCGCGCTGATGATGTCCGGATGAGAACTCCAGAGGGATGCTCCGGCCCTCTGGGCCAACCAGCGGAGTATTTCCACGGGGACAGGAGCCGTTCCGATGTAAACCGAGTTCCATCCTTCGCATCTCTTCTGAGCAAAAGCGACCTCCTGATTGTCCTTCCAGTGGCCGAGCGGTCTTGCATCTGGATCTTTTACCGCAAATCTCGGAAAGTATTTTTTCTTTATCCCAAATGAGAGGTTGGGCTGTTTAAAGCCTTCTGATATTTGGCTTTGGATCATCATCGGGCCAGGCTCTTCCAGGATTTGGAATCGAAGTCCTGTCAGAGATTCCATCTGCTCCAAATTCAATCTCTCTGGAGAGATAAAACCTGGAGCATAGAACCATACTACCGTGGTCCGGCTGTCTTTTATAATGTTTTTTATATGGTTCACTTCTTCATCGCTGAGGAAAAAGCTGTTGACCATAAAGATCAACTTGTATTTTTTTGCATCCTCTGGTTTCAGATCGAACCTGTAAATGTAATCCACTGGGGCACCGATCCGGTGGAGAGTTCTTGCCTGGGAGTTGAGAAACCAGTGGTTGAAAAAATCGCTGACAGAAATTCCGTACCCTTCCCACGGCTCTTCTGACTTCCAGTGGCTGGTGGCAAAAAAGCTTTTTGCGTCGTACACAGCAAGAATTTGGGAAGGAGAGCTGATGTCGAGTTCTTTTCTTTTTTGCCCCAGCTGGACAAAGCGATGAATTTCCTTGATTATGGGTTCATCGTCATACCAGCCTTTATTGGCTTCGAATGGAGGCACCAGATGCCCGAAGTCCAAGAACCAACCGCCCACTCCGTTAGCAAACATATTTCCCAGATCCCGCCTTATAATCCGCAGTGTCCCTTCCACAGTCTCGTGTCCAGAGCCTCCTTCACCCGCACGCTTGGATTCCAAGTACGTGCTTGGATCCATCTCCACGATAAACAGTTTTCCAGAGCGTTTCAATGATTCTGTCGGCACACGGTATCCTCCGTCTCCAGCCACTCCCCGTGCCCGTCCCAGCCAGTTACCGGCCTCATCGATCATGTCACTTTCCCATCTCTCGAGGCCCTCGATGTTGGTGTGCTGGTAGGTATATGGGCAGGGGATGAAATCGATGTCAGCACTGTTCAGGATTTTTTGTGGAGCCAGGTGGCCTGCTTCCTGGATACAGATGTTTTCGAGGAGATAGGCGTAGAAACTGCCGCAGAGGACTCTTCTCTGGGTTTCCTCCTTAACAATCCTGGCAAAAAACAGGATAGTCTCTGCGCAAACTTCGTGAAAACATCTGTAAAAGTCGATGACTTGCTTTTCTTTTGAGGGATCTCTTAAAAGTCCGTATTGAGTGCTCAATCTATCTTCAGGAGGGGGTATAGGGCCGCAGGCTTTTTCCATAGGATCGCTGTAGTCAGGAAGATAACGCGATCCCATATAATGCCATTCTGCAGTCATTCCGCTGGTGACTTGATATCCGAGCATCCTGGCCTTTAAGGGCGAATTCTCTATGTGACGAAGATAGGCACGCAGCATGGCACCTGTTTCTTTCCGCCAGACTTCAGAAGCTAAAGAAACGTCGTAGAGATCCCTGTTGGCATTCCAGTTCATGCCGCTTTCGCCGATGCGTTCTTCCATTTTGTATTCATTTTCTTCATACGGCAGACCATATCGGATCATCTCTTTTGGATGAGAATCCTTCCACCAGAGAGGGGCATTGAGATGGAGCCGGGGAAGAAAAAAGGCGTCGGGATTTGTCTCGAGAAGACGGAGAAAAAAAATATCCAGTTTTTCCCATTCGAATTTTTCAGGTCCCACCCAAGCACTGGTCAGACCCAGGATGGGTGCCAACAAGTTGATGCCTGCTTCCCTGTATCCCCTTGCGGTTTTCAGAAGTTCTGCGCTCAAGGCGAACAAGGGAAAGACTTCTTCTCCGTTGATGAACAATCTTGGCCCCCCTTTCTCGGTCCTAATCTCTGCGCGAGCTGCAGGTTCTTTCCTCAACTTTTCCAATTCTATGAGCAAATAAGGATCGTCGATTTGAGATTCCAATTTCTGGCTGCTAGAGCTTTGACTCCATGGTGAAAATAAGAGCGCCCCGCTTGTCATCCCGAGAAGTTTTAAGATTTTCCTCCTCTTCATCTCCAGTTCCCCATAAGGAGCGAAAGAATTCTCCCTATTCTAAACACATCGATTAATGCTGCATTGTCATGGCGAGGGACCAGGGAAAACGTGGCCATTTATCTGATGACCACTTCTTGTCGGACATCGTTGAATGTCACGCGTTTCCCGGAGTGCATGGCAGCTATGGTCATGCATAAGGCAACCGAATGGTTGTATCCGGCGTGAATATCTGCATTCGGTTTTTTACGAGAACGTACGCACTCCATCCAGTTCCGCATGTGTGCCAGAGTGACTGGGTCCCTGCCTGTGTCTGCCGCCGTTTCTACCCCTCCTTCTTCGGTTAAAGAGATCTCCGGGAGTCTGTTCTCTTCCATCCCCATGACCTGGGCCATGCTTTGGGTCAGACCCCCTTCAGGAGAGATCCTATTTGTGTTCAGGTTCAGGGTACCTCCGTTCGAAAAATACAGCTCCTTGACCCCGCCGGCAGAATTGGTCTGCCGTGATGTGTACAGAGCCATGAATCCCTGTGTGGCATCTTTAAGCGGGCCATAATCAAACACAGCGGTAAGAGTGTCGAAATTTTTACGTCCGTCTTTCCACAGGTACAACCCGCCGCTGACCACAACGCTTCTCGGGTGAGGAAAATCGGTGAACCAGTGCACGGTATCGATCTGGTGAACCATCCATTGCCCAGGGATACCGCTGGAATAGGGCCAGAACAGCCGGTATTCGATGTATTTACGGGGGTCCCAGGGCTCATAGGGTCTGTTCATCAGGTATCGTTCCCAATCCACATCCTGTTCCCGCAGATCTGCTACGAGATGGGGGCGGCGCCAACGTCCAGGCTGGTTCACGTTCCAGGTCATCTCCACAGCCACGATCTCACCGAACCGGCCTGACCGGATAAACTCATTGGCTCGAATGTAGTTGGGGGCACTACGGCGTTGAGTGCCAATTTGGACTATTTTATCAGAGTTTTCGACAGCTTTAAGAGCTGCTCTGGCATCTTCCATGGTGTTGGCAAAGGGCTTTTCGACATAGACGTCGCAGCCGGCTTTGACAGCTTGGATGCAGTGGAGCGCGTGCTGAAAGTCAGCCGTGCTGATGATCACTGCGTCCACTTTCCCTGATCCATACATCTCTTCATTGTTTCGCATAGGTGCCACTTTTTTTCCGGTGAGTTTTTCGAGAAAAGCAACCCCTTCCTCCCTTCGACGGTTCCAGATGTCCGAGACTGCTACAAACTCGAAATTGAGCTCTTGGGCGTGATAGTTCATAGCTGGTATCAGAGAATACCGGGCCCTGTCGGAAAATCCGACTATTCCCACTCTCACCCTGTCATTGGATCCCGATACTCTTTTATAGCTGACTGCGGGAAGTCCCACAGCCAGACCAGCCGTGCTGGCAGAGAGGGTTTTGATAAAATTGCGGCGTGTGATCTTTTTTTCCGTCATGACTCCATCCCTTTCTTTTGCGGCTCAGGGTTTTTTTATCGCCTCATTCACTGCTCTCTTTAGATTAATCAGGATTCAAAATGCGAATCTTGATGTTGCGGAACCAGACCGCATCTGCATGATCCTGGAGGACGATATGTCCGTTTCGCTTTTGAGCAAAGTCCGGAATATCTCGATATTTGCTTCCTTGGATGAGTTCATCCATCTCCGATGTATTCAGATTATATTCAAGAACCTTGACTCCGTTTAGCCAGTGTTCCCCTTGATATCCGCGGTAAATGATCCGTGCAGAGTTAAACTCCCCAACAGGTTTGAGGCTCTTGTTTTCTGGTGCGATGAGGTCGTAAAGTGAGGCTGCGGTCCTATCCTTACCCATGAGTGCATCCAGATGTCTTTCGTCGTCGAGTATCTGATATTCGAAACCAAGGGCTGCATTATCGGGAGGATGAGCCGTCGACATCTTCTCAGATACGTTGTATTTGATTCCGCTGTTTCCGCCAGGGCTGATTTTCCATTCCAGGGAAAGCTCGAAATTTTCGAATGTCTGGATAGTCATGAGATCGCATCCTTCCAGAGGCTGCCCGTCTTCTTGGAGCGGCACGTCTTTGTCTGCCACTTTTTTTATCGCACCATCCTCGACGATCCAGTGACCTTCGGGTATATTCTCTCGGCCCAATCCTCGCCAGCCCTGTAAGGTTTCTCCGTTAAACAACAGAATCCAGCCCTCTGCTTTTCCCTGTTCAGTGAGTCTGTTCTGATACGAATCTTCAGCGGCTTGCACCTCTGTTGAAGATTCTTCTGCTGGTTTAACATCTTTGTTTGATCCACAGACAGCGAGGAATGCAGAGATTGATAAAACGACAAACCACTTCGGGCACAACCACGAGAGGGATAAATCTTTCGAACATGCTTCTCGCATGATGCTGCCTCTCCTTTTTCGTAATAATGACATATTTGATTCAGGGACTCAACAATTTATTTAGGTTTGGTATTGAGTCGCCAGAGTTAATGGTGTATGTAAGTAAGCAGACTCCGTAGAAGGAGAAAAAAGTGGCAAAAACGACAAGACGGGATTTCATGAAATGTGCAGGAATGGGAGCCGCCTCTGTGCCTCTCTCCACCGTTATGAAAAAATGGGTTGGAGTGTCAAAAAATGCCAATAACGACCCGAAGACTCAAGGGGAGGAGAGGAAATTGAACCTGGGAATGGCTTCCTATACGTTCCGTGAGTTCAACCTTGACCATACCCTGGCCATGACCAAAAGACTTGGCTTAGAGAAGATCGCTCTCAAAAGCTTTCATCTCCCTCTGGAGGCGACGGATGAGGAGATCAAAGCTGTCGCCGAGAAAGTGAAAAAGGCAGACATCGATCTCTATGGCTGCGGTGTGGTTTATATGCTGAATGAAGACGATGTGAGGCGAGCTTTTCATTACGCTGAGACAGCCGGAATGAAGGTGATCATCGGTGCTCCGAACCCGAATTTGCTTCAAATGGTGAACAAACTGGTGATCAAGACCGGCATCAATCTGGCTATCCATAATCACGGCCCTGACGATGAACACTATCCTACGCCGGAAAGTGCCTACATCAGGATAAAAGACTTGGATCCTCGGGTTGGATTGTGTATCGATATCGGTCACACCCAGCGTTCTGGCGTCGATCCCTCTGAATCGGCAAAGAAATATTCAGACCGTCTGCTAGATGTGCACATCAAAGATGTCACGGCCGCAGCAAAGGAGGGGCAGACTGTTGAAATCGGGCACGGAGTCATCGACATTCCCAGGTTTGTGAAAACAGTGCTCGAGCTGAATTATCAAGGCTCTGTATCTTTTGAATTCGAAAAGGATCCGGATGATCCGCTTCCCGGGGTGGCAGAATCGGTCGGGTATGTGAGAGGTGTTCTTGCAGCTATATAATCTTTAGTATACACCTCTAGGGCGATATTCCCTAGATTGCCATTGTATAATGTCATGGCGAGCGAAGCGCGGCCATCTCAATATTTAACCAAGAGATTACTGCGTACCCTTTTGGGTGTTCGTAATGGGCACATTGTTGTTTCTAACGGCAATTTTAGGTATTTTGCCTAGAGTACCGAATGGAGTAAAATACAGGAAAAAATGGCCATCGAGACACACGCTTATGCCAGAGCTGGATTTTTGGGCAATCCCTCGGATGGATACTTCGGAAAAATCATCGCTCTATCGGTCAAGAATTTTCAAGCCAAAGTGTATCTCCAGGAATCCCACGAGTTGATGATCCAATCCCACAAAGATGACATACCCGTATATAAAAATATGCAAGAGCTTGTGGATAAGGTGGGTCTCTATGGATACTACGGGGGAGTTCGTCTGATCCAGGCTGCGGTCAAGAGATTTTATGAATACTGCTTCAGCCATGGGTTTCATCTGGATGAAAAAAATTGCGCCCTTCGTTACTCCTCCGATATTCCCCGTCAGTTGGGCCTTGGGGGATCGAGCGCAATCATTACTGCGGCTTTCCGTGCTCTGATAGAATTTTATGGAATAGACATTCCGGCGGAAATCCTTCCCACCCTAATTCTTGAAGCAGAGCGCGACGAGCTGGGCATCAATGCCGGTTTCATGGACAGAGTCATCCAGGTCTATGAAGGATGTATGTACATGGATCTCAATAAGGAGTTCCTCGAGACAAAAGGACACGGCCTGTATGAACGGGTGGATGCCAAACTCCTTCCTCCCCTTTACCTTGCCTATAAGCCTGCCCTGGGAAAGATCTCAGGACAGGTTTTAAATGGCATCAGGAAGGGCTTTGACAAAGGAGACTCGTTCGTCCAAGAGACACTCGACCGAATTGCAGAAAAAGCGGAATTGGGGAAAAAAGCATTATTGGAAAGGGATACCGAAGGATTGTTCCGTTTGGTGAACGAAAACTTCGATTTAAGAAGTCAGATCATGACGATCAGCAAAAGCAATTTCGAGCTGATCGATATCGCACGTCGGTGCGGTGCTTCCTCCAAATTCGCCGGATCGGGAGGCTCCATCATCGGTATGTACAGGGATGAAGATGTGTTCTCCCATCTAGTCTCGGAGTTGGGCAAAATCGGAGCCAAAGTCATAAAGCCTATTATCGAATAGATGAGGGAATACCGGACACGCGCACGGTTAATCGCACTTTTTTTAATCCTTTCTTGTACAGCCTTCCATGTCGTCTGCAAAACGGACCAAAATGTCAGAGTGATCAAACTGGGACATGGATTGGATCCCTCTCATCCAGTACATAATGCCATGGAATTCTTAGCAGAGCGTGTGCTGACTGAGTCGGAGGGCAGGATGCGCATCGATATCTATCCCAGCGAACAGTTGGGATCGGAACGGGAATGTCTTGAGCTGCTCCAGATCGGAAGCCTGGGCATGACCAAGGTTTCCTGCAGTGTGATCGAGGGCTTTGTGCCCGAAATGAGTGTATTAAGTCTGCCCTATGTTTTTCGAGATGAGGAACACCGCGTTGCTGTATTGGAAGGGGAATTGGGAAGAGAGCTGCTCCTTGCGGGAGAGAAATACTGGCTTCGCGGGCTCTGTTACTATGATGCTGGAACCAGGAGTTTCTACACCAAAGACCGCCCCATACTCAAGCCGTCTGACCTTGAAGGCCTCAAAATCCGGACCCAGGAAAGCCCAACATCGATGGAGATGGTCCAGGCTCTTGGGGGGTCAGCTACGCCCATCGCGTGGGGAGAATTGTATTCGGCTCTCCAGCAGGGGGTGGTGGATGGAGCGGAAAACAATCCACCGAGCTTCCACCTTTCCAGGCATTACGAAGTCTGCAAGCACTATTCCCTCGATGAACACACCGGGGTCCCCGATGTTCTGGTTATCAGTACCCAGACCTGGGAGGATCTCTCACCCGGATTTCAAAAAATTCTTCAAAAAGCAGCTGAGGAATCTGAACAGCATCAAAAAACATTATGGAAGGAAGCGACGAGAAGAGCGCTGGAAGAGGTGCAGAAAGCGGGTGTAACAATATATTATCCGGATAAGACGCCTTTTACCGAAAAAGTCGAGATTATCTACGAAAAATACAAATCAGACTCTCGGATCTACAGCCTCATCCAAAGGATAAAGGAACTCGAATGATGCCTCACAGAGCAAAGGACAAAATCGACAGGACCTTGGCTGTAGCGCTCATGATCTTGATGGCTGCCAATGTGCTCAATGTTTTGTGGCAGGTTTTCACCCGGTTTGTCCTCAAGGATCCCAGCTCTTTTACTGAAGAACTGGCCCGCTATCTTTTGATCTGGGTGGGATTGCTGGGAGCAAGCTATGCAGCAGGTAAAAAGATGCATCTTGCTATCGACATCGTCCTGCAGACTCTGAGTAGAGGGCCGAGAAAATGGATCGAGATGCTCATCCAGGTATTTATTTTCCTTTTTTCTCTCCTGGTGATGGTCATAGGGGGAATCAGGTTGGTCGCGATCACCTTGACGCTGAATCAAATTTCCGCAGCACTGCGGATCAAATTGGGCTATGTGTATCTGGCTCTTCCGTTGAGCGGATTATTGATTATGTTCTATGCGGCTCATTTTTTTGTAGAGAGGGTGCGAACACCTGCGGGTGAATCAAAGAAGTTAGAAGTCGCTGCTGTGGAAGGCGCAGAGGGGATTTAGCTCGAATGGAACTCCTGCATGTTCTTGTCCTTGCCGGCAGTTTTGTGTTTCTGCTGCTCCTGGGAATTCCGATTTCTTTTTGCATCGGTATTGCCACGGTCTCTACGATGCTCATGAGCATCCAAGCAGGGCCGACTTTGACCACTGTGGCTCAGCGGATGGCCACTGGTTTAGATAGTTTCGCCCTCCTTGCCATTCCTTTTTTCATCCTTTCAGGCCAGTTGATGAACAGAGGCGGGATCGCCAGACGCCTGATCGATTTTGCCAAAGTACTGGTGGGCACATTTCCTGGTGGTCTGGCCTTTGTTCACATCATGGCGGCCATGCTTTTTGGATCGATCTCAGGTTCTGCTGTTGCCTCTTCGGCAGCCATCGGCGGTTTTATGATTCCCCAGATGAAAAGAGAGGGGTATGACCTCGACTACAGCGCAGCAGTGAACATCACATCGGCAACGACGGGGTTGATCATACCACCCAGCAATATTCTGATCGTCTATTCTTTGGCCAGCGGAGGAGTTTCCATCGGGGCCCTGTTCGTGGCGGGATATTTTCCCGGGATTCTCATCGGCCTCTCTCTCATGGCAGTCGCAGGTCTGATCGCTTATCGAAGGAATTATCCCACAGCGCAAAGAGCCACCTTCAAAATAGGGCTTCTCCGCTTTCTGGATGCCATCCCCAGCCTTTTCTTGATCATCCTGGTTATCGGAGGCATTGTGGCTGGCTATTTTACTGCAACAGAGGCCTCTGCCATTGCGGTTTTATATACTTTCATCCTGTCGGTTTTAATCTACCGGGAGGTCAAATGGAAGGAAATTCCGAAAATCCTGGTAGATGCCTCCACCACTACCGCCATTGTCATGCTGCTCATCGGAACCTCCATGGGGATGTCCTGGATCATGTCCTATGAGAACATTCCCCAAAATGTCAGCACAGCTCTTATGGCACTCTCAGACAGCCGGATCATCATCCTTCTGATCATCAACCTGCTTCTTTTAATGGTAGGGACCTTCATGGATATGACTCCGGCGGTTTTGATCTTTACTCCAATTTTTTTGCCTGTGGTGATGCAGTTGGGCGTGAGTCCGATTCACTTCGGAATCATCATGGTTTTGAATCTGAGTATCGGATTGTGCACTCCGCCTGTGGGCAGCGTGCTGTTCATCGGCTGCGGGATTGCGGGAACGAGCATTTCGCGGGTCATCAGGCCTTTGCTGCCTCTTTTTGTCGCCATGCTCGTTTCCCTGCTCCTGGTGACTTTTATCCCCGAGATCAGCCTCTTCCTGCCCCGCTTCTTCGGCTACTAGAGTGCGTCCATTAAGTACCACCCCTCGGCTTCATGCTATACTGAAGATTGAGCACATAGATCAAGAGCCAAAAAAGGAGAAGATACATGCTCAATCAAATACTTTTGTACGTGGGCTCGGGAGTGATTTTTCTGTGGGGAGTCGGGCACATTCTGTCCACACGTTCTGTGGTGAGGGATTTCGGGGAAATTTCCATCGATAACAAACGGATTATCACGATGACCTGGATTGCGGAGGGATTGACTTTGTGTTTTATAGGCGTGCTGGTCGCGCTTGTCACGATCTTCGGCGGACTGGAGAATGAGGTAACCCATCTTGTGGTTCGGGCTTCTGCGGTCATGCTGATAGTCACGGCCTTATTGAGTTCGGCAACCGGAGCGAGAACGGCAATCCTTCCCATGAAGCTCTGCCCCCGAATCAAAGCTGGGGTCGCTCTACTCTTCATTCTTGGTGCTGTTTTGTGACTCGAGTGACAACTTCATGTGCGTTCCCTGGGAACTTAAACAGTATCGTCCAGAAATTTTAAAAGCTCTGGGATGTCCATCTCCTGGTGTTTGCCGGGGGTGACGATCAATTGGACTGCACCATTGCCACTGAAGATTTTATAGATATCGCGCAGTTCCTCCAGGGACTGGAGGACGGTTTCATTGTAAGAAGCCGAAGCATTGGTCGGAGAGGGTGTGTCGAGCTCTCCGTAATGTATGGCGATCGGACGGGGCGCATTCAGCCCGGCTATGTCGCTGCGGTCCATCCATTCCAGGATTCCAGGGATGCAGTGAGCAGGTGCATTGTAGCATCTTTTAAAATCACAGAAAAAGATAAATGACGTATCGCTTGCCATAACTGATCCAGCGGTGATGACTGAACAATCACGGATAAATTTTCTCCTGGTGAGTTTTTTTGACATGGTTCATTCCCTTTAAGAGAATTGACCTTAAAAGGTCTGGTTGATGCTGGAATTTAATCACAAATGTTTTTGATTTGTCAAAACAGCCAATGAACTCAAAATAGCTGGGCAGGATTCGAACCCCCAGCCTTCTGATTCGTGGTCAGAAGTGTGTCTCACTTTCTGACTCTCCCGCTGCTGTTGCATCTTGGCCTCCTTTAAGCTCGCGAAAATGCTGTTTTAACGTTTGACATCGTATTTTTGGGTGTGGTATATGTTTTGTGGGGTTTCAGAACCGCTCTCAAAGGAGAACAGCCTATGATTTGGTGGGTCTTTTTATTAGTAATTCTGACAGTTTTATCCTATCTATCCGATATCGGCCTGATTACATTCATTCAGGATTTGAGGATTCCATTCTTGAATGCATCCTTGCTGAGCTTCCTGATGCTGCTTTGCATGCTGGGGCTTCTGGGACGCATGATGCAGAAGTCGAGAAAAGGAGAGAAAGAGACTCTCAAAGAAAGAATCGAACAGCTGGAGAGAGAAATATCAGTATTTAGACAAGAATAGAAATGACCCCAGAACTAATTTTCCGGGATTTCAGGTGAAATCCCCGCTATTTAATCGAGACCATCAACCAGAGCAGAAGGATGATTATTCCCACCAGTACCCAGATTCCCCCGAATCCCAAAATTTCCATCTTTCGGGGCCGCATAATTTCCCATTTTGATCCGGGCTTGATTTTATCTTTTTCGAATTTTTGGGGATGGGCATAAGAGTCCTGCAGAGCTTCCCTCTCTTCTTCTTCTGTTTTTTGTATAGGCGTATGCAATTTGGCATAGAATCTATCCAGATGCGATCTCGATTCAGGTTTTGTGACCAAGGAGATCGAAAAAAGCAGCACAAACGGAAAGAGGGCATCGAAGAAGAAGCGTGTAGCGACCAACTGCGATTTTTTGAAACCAGAGAAGTCGATCCCAAACCAGCTCAATACCCACAGCTCGGCATGAAATCGTCCCAGACCAATCTTGGGTGATGCGGGATCTGCCGGGTCTGTCCGTGCCACTTGGTCGAAAAACACCCCTACAGGCAGGATAATGTGCTGCTTTTCGATGGATTGGCCGATAAATGCGGCTCTGCCCTTGTCCACATCCTCTCCCAGCGCGCTCGTTGTGTAGGTGATGACTTTTGGCTGAGTCTCCAGGAGGAAAGAGGGTTTGTATTTGGCCCAATCCAAGGTTTGAAAGAGGTTGGGGATGACAGCATAGATCATCAGGCAGACGAGAACCTGGATGAACACGGCTGTCTTTGTCAGCCTGCGCCATATGAATCCCAACCAGATGGAGGCACCGAAAATAGCCGGTATGGAAATGATGTATTTGAACAGTTCCAAAAGGTTGTTAACAAAGAGAGCGACAGCAATCCCACCAAGGAGGGTAACGGCAATGGCGATCCGGCCGATCCTCAAATAGTGTTTCTCGGATTTTCCGGGCCTGAAAGGTTCATAAAGGTTCTTGATAAACAGGGCCGAATAAGACACCGCACTGGCATCTAGGGTTGACATGTTGGCAGCCAGGATCCCCACCAGCATCAGACCGATCGCTCCCGGAAAAAGCAGGTCTCTGGACATATGCCCCCATATCAAGTCAGGATCATTTATCATCCCGGCATAGAGTCCGATGGCCAGCAGTCCGGCCAAAGCCCAGAAGATCATGATGAATCTCTTGAAAAACATCCCCCCGATCATGCCGAAGCGTGCGGTCATCTCATCCTTGGCTGATCCCGCAGTCTGCATTCCTGAGGCCACCGCGATGATGGAGACAAGATTGGCCAGAACCATGGCCAATATGGTGTACCATGCATACTCACTCATGGTCACAGAACCGAAGAGCTCGAACATGTAATCGGGTACAGAAGCATGTAGACCGGAAAAGCCCCCCATCCTGCTCAGACCGATAGGTATCAAGATCAGAGAGAAGGTGATGATCAAGAAACCTTGAATGGCATCTGTGATGGCCGCCGCCCTGAAGCCTCCCAGCATGGTGTAGATTCCTACGATGAGGGCATAAGCAAAATAGAAGAGGATAGGATTTGTGTGGGAAATGAAAGAATGAAGCTCACCCCGTTTGTTTTTCTCGTTTAGCTCGTCGTAACGGATCTGCTCTTCCGGGTCAAGCCCTTCATTTACACGTTCTCCAAGTCTCTGGTATTCACGGAATTCTTCGACGCTCATCCTCTCTTCAACCGACCATTCCTGCGGAGACTTGGGAGTCATGGCCATCATGGTCTTGGCTGCCACCATATATCCGATACCGCCTCCCAAGATGGACATCAAGAGGATAAAAACAGCATAACTCGCTCCTAAAGACTTGCTGTTGAATCGTTCTGTGAAGTAATCTCCGATGGTTGTCAGACGTATTCTTCGGAAGAGGAAAGTGGAAAACCAGTAAAAGGGCGTGAGGAACAGCACCAGGTACTGGATCCACATGCCGCCGATTCCTGTCCGGTAAATTTCACGGGATACGGCCACTGCCTGGTCAGCGTTGGTCGAGCAGCCGAAGTTGAGGAAAAATTGATAGAATTTACCCAGTTTGCGGCCTGCGAGAAAGAAATCTCCGGTGTCCTTTGTCCTTTTCCCCGCTCTTGTTCCGATCCAAAGAATGATGATGATATAGAGGAGGATGATGCCTACATCGATGATGTTCAGGCCCCAGAGATGCATCCGGTCAATGCTCCAATCCCTAGTTTTTTACTTCGTATTCGCCCTAAAGTCAATCAAAAACAGGGCCGAACCAAGAGCGATCCTGAACATGGTAGAAAAGCATCTTCTTAACTGTGATGCAGTAACAGCCAAGTAAGCTGGTTAGTCAGCCCGCGAATTTTCTCTTGCGGATCATTTGAAGGCCTCATTCATGTGTCATCGCGAGTGAAACGCGGCGATCCCTTATTAATTGAGATTGCTTCAGTCCATCAGGACTTCGCAATGACATGGAAAGAATCCCACGTTTCGCTTTCGATTCCTGTTCGCCTCCGGTTGGCTTCCTAACCAGCTCGCCTGGCTGTTTTCGCTCTTATCTCAGAAAGGAAATGCTCAAACAGTACAGAGAAGGCTTGGTTTTTCCATCGGGGTGTTATATAAAGGGGAATCGAGGAGGATGAGTTGAACGGATCGTTTTTGAACAAGCTGAAAAAAGGAGAATTGCTCCTGGGGACGATTCTCACGCTGCCATCTCCAGAGGTGGCGGAATTGTTGTCCTTGTCAGGTTTGGATTGGCTGTTCGTAGACATGGAACATACCCCCATCGATATACAGGATGTCCAGAGAATTCTTCAGGCTGTCGAAAAGGACTTCCCTTGTCTTATAAGGGTACCCTCTATGGATGAGGCCTTGATCAAAAGGGTTCTGGACATTGGCCCTTCAGGGATTATTGTCCCCCATGTGAACACAGATCGAGAGGTGGAGAAAATTCTCCGTTGGTGCAAGTATCCACCGGATGGAACCCGGAGCACAGGAATTTCAAGGGCTCAGGGTTATGGATTCAATTTGCAGGACTATATGGCCAGTGCCAATGAAAATCTGGCAGTCATCCCTCAGGTGGAGCATGTGGATGCCGTTGAAGATATCGAATCGATCGTAAAGGTGCCTGGACTCTCGGCGGTTTTTGTCGGTCCCTATGATCTTTCCGGAAGCATCGGCAAGCTCGGCAAGGTGGAAGATCCGGAGGTCCAGGACATGATTACAAAAGTGAAGGAAGCATGTTCAGAAGCAGGTGTGGTGGGAGGAATATTCGGGAAGGATGCCGAGGCAGCGAGACGCTATCGAGATGTAGGATTTTCCCTGCTTGCAGTAGGGGTGGAAACTTCTTTCCTGCTGGCTTCAGTTCAGGAGATGGTTCTCTCTCTGCACGGAGAGAATTCAATTTCATAACCTTGAGACAAAAAGAGAGGGTGCTCAATTTTAATGGATGATCCGACGCATGTAAAAAGCGGAAGACAGGAATTCGATGATTTCTTCCCTCGAATCCGCTCCTTCCTGGAAGCTAATGCTTTGGACATCGTTATAGACGGGAAGGCTGTCAGAGGATACCGAACACCCGATACAAAATCCTTCTGGATCAGAGATTACAGCGACATGCTCAGGGGAGTGAAGTACGTAGAATCGGACGTCAAGAGCTTGATAGAGCATTTTTCGGAAACCCAGGCAAAGAACGGACGAATCTTCGACTATTTCACCACCTTTCCTGAAAGGCTACCCTGTGAGAGGGAAAACTGGACCAAATATGTACGGGTCCCTGTAGAGGCGGATGTGGAATACCGGTTTGTGAAGGCAGCTTTTCTTGCTTGGCAGGCCTGCGGAGATGACCCATGGATTTTGAAACTCTTGCCCAGCATGGAAAAAGCCCTGCAGTATGTGCTCTCCCATCCTTGGCGTTGGGACGAGAATTCCCGGCTCGTTAAGAGGGCCTACACCATCGACACCTGGGATTTCGCCTACACAGGCGGGACTCATGATTGGCTCCAGTTTCAGATTACAGATGACACATACTGGGGGGTCATGCACGGAGACAACAGCGGATACTATGAAGCTTTCCGGATCATGGCGCAGCTCTATTCTCTCTTGGGCAACCGCAGCAGGGCTGAAATATGGGAAAAACAGGCAGCAGAACTCAGAGAGCGGATGAACAAAATCTGCTGGAACGGCTGGTTCTACACACATTTTGTTAAGGTTACACCCGTCCAGATAGGGGGCGTCGATGAATCTTCCCAGCTCAGCTTGAGCAATCCCATGGATATCAACCGGGGCGTAGCCTCGCATGCACAGGCTGTCTCGATCATCCAGGAATATCTGAAGCGGCGTGAGACATCGGGATCTTTTTCCGAATGGTTTTCGATCGATCCTCCCTTTCCGGAAGGTGTCTTTGGCGATAAGAAGCTGGTAAAAGGGGCTTATGTTAACGGCGGCATCATGCCCCTCGTTGGTGGTGAATTGGCAAAGGCTGCCTTTAGTCATGGCTGCGAGGCGTACGGAGTGGACATCTTGCGGCGCTACTTTGATTTGACCGCAAAAACGGGTGAAACCTTTCTTTGGTATTTTCCCGATGGGACACCTTCGAGCATCGAGACGAGCACAAGTCCTGAAGCGACTCCTGCTGATGGATGGGGATCGAGTGCCATGTTGTATGCTTTCTTGGAGGGCTTGGCTGGAGTAGAAGATGAACTCAAGCTCTTCCAGAAAGTCCGGCTGTCTCCCCGCTGGTTGGCCGCCGGAATAGAAGGGGTCGAAGTACGGATCGAATACAAAAGCTCAGGAGCTTTTATTGGCTATTCCTTCCGCTGTAAGAGAGACCATATCCTTATTGACGTCCATTCACTTTATTCGAATATCTTTTTCCATGTTTTGCTGCCTGAAGACTCACGTGCGGTCTCTGTGAGTGTCGATGGGGAAGAAACAGAATTCGCGAATGAACGGATAGAAGAGAGTCCCTATGCGAATTTTTTAGCTGAGATAAGGGGGGACTCCATGATAAAAATTCAATGGATAAAAAACAGGAGGAATCCATGAAAAAGGGCCTCATCTCAGCATTGATCTTTTGGTCTGGGATCGTCTATTTCGTTGGATGCGGGAATCAAGGTAGGGAGGAGAGAGCCTATGAGGTCAAAGCCCAAGGACTTGGGAAACTGATCGTCAGCCAGGCTTCCGCCTGTGTGAGTCAGTCACGGGCATACATGGCTGTCTGGGAATATGCCAAGGTTTCAGAAATGGAATTTGAACAAGCCGCTGCCGAGATGCTGGGTGCCGAGACAAAGCAGAATAAAGCCATGATGGTTGAAAACAAGGCATTGGTCGAGACGCTTTTGGAAGAATTGAAAGATCCCCCGATCAAATATGAGGAATCTTACAAAAAGTTGATAGAGCTTCACGAAATCTATGTCCAGCTTCATACCCTTGCCCTCGAACCGTCCGACGATATGGAAGAGCACAATGAAAAAGTCAACGGTTTGGCGGATAGAATTGCAGAAAAAAAGAGAGAGCTGGACACGACCCTTATCCTATGATAGAGGAGGGGAGGAATGGCCTTATCCGAAAAAGAAGCCAAGTTATACAAGGTTTTGGAAGAGCTGGGTATCGCCTGTACCCGACATGAACACCCGCCGGTCTATACAGTCGAAGAGGCTGAGAAGCACTGGACAAAGATAAAAGGAACCCACTGTAAAAATCTTTTTTTGAGGAACAAGAAGGGCAACCGTCATTATCTCTTGATTCTGGAAGCTTCCAAGAGCGCAGATCTCAAAACGATGACAAAACTGTTAGGGGAGGACAGGCTCAGCTTTGCCTCTGAAGAACGGCTGAACAGATATCTGGCGCTGGAAGCAGGCGCTGTTTCCCCCTTTGGATTGATCAATGATCATGATAAACACGTACAGGTACTGATAGATGAAGATTTAAAAAGAGCAGAAAGAGTCAATTTTCATCCTAATGTGAATACAGCGACAGTAGGACTTTCCTTTGAAGATTTTTTGAGGTTTTTATCCTGGTGTGGCAACAGAATCCGCTACCTTACCTTTAAGTGAGACCCCCGGCTCTGTTCAGCCGACAAATGTTTGACTTTAAAGTATTATCCAGGGATGAAGATTTGAAGACGGCTTCATGAGCGAACGAGAATTTTTCCAAATTCTCCTGATTGGATTCACAGGAGTAGGGATTGTCATATTTGTCGTCCTGTTTTTTACTCCGGCTCCCTACGGGAGACACTCCCGTTCAGGTTGGGGCCCCCGGTTGAACAACAGGTGGGGATGGTTTTTCATGGAAGCTCCATCTGCCCTCCTGTTTTTGGTATATTTTCTTTTCGGACAGCGCAAAGATGTGGTGCCCATTCTCCTCCTCATCGTTTGGCAGAGTCATTACTGTTATCGAGCCTTTGCTTATCCTTTCACACTGAGCAATCGAAGAAACATGCCGGTCTCCATTGTGCTCTTCGCAATAGTTTTCAACCTGATCAACTCTTATATCCAAGGAAGATGGATCTATACCTTCGCTCCGGCAACGGCCTATACCAAAGAATGGATGACAGATATACGGTTTCTGCTTGGAATCTGTATCTTTTACTCTGGATTTTTTATCGCCAAACGTGCAGATGATATCTTAAGAACCCTGAAGAAATCTGGAGGAGCTGACTATAAAATTCCGGGGAAAAGACTTTTCCGGTATGTCTCCTGCCCAAACTATTTGGGAGAAATCATCGAATGGTTCGGTTGGGCCCTTGCTGTATGGTCGGTACCGGGCCTGGTTTTTGCCCTTTGGACAGTGTTCAATCTTCTTCCTAGAGCCCGTTCTCACCATTTTTGGTATAAGAAAACGTTCAGCAATTATCCTGACAATCGAAAAGCCTTGATTCCCTATGTTTGGTAGGAGGAACATATTGCAGTTCCTGAGAAGTGTCGTTACAGCCTGCCTTTCGAAGAAAGTATCAGGGAAATAGGAGCGCCGGCTAATCTCTTGATTGTTTGACCGATTTGACATATAAGTACAGCCGGAGAAAGGATATGCTTTCTGGTATTTCCATCGAGCCTTTCAGGGGCAATCTTGAAGAGCTTGAGCAGATGGCCCATTCTTCATGGCGGGATGAGTATGGGATCGAATCCTTCCCAAATTTCTACCGTCCGGCTTTTTTGAGATTTCTTTTTGACCGCATAAAAGACAAGGGTCATCTGATCGCAGCCTATCGTGGAGACGAGATCGTCTCTTTTCTGGCGAATCTTCCGCAGCGTTTCCGTTTCGATAACAAGTTTTACAGAGCTGTATACAGCTGCCTGATGGTCACACGAAAAGAGCTCCTCAGAAAAGGCATAGGAACGGCTTTGATTGAAGCTGCCCTCGAACTCAACCGGAAATTTCAATACGATTTTTCCCTTCTCACTCTGGAAAAGGGACATCGCTCCACATCCATGATCAAAAAGCTCGAAGCAACCGGTCATCCTGTTGAATGGGTGAAACGCAACTATGTGGTGGCCCGTGTGCTGGATATCGACAGAGTTGCGTTTTCTGAAGGCCTGAAAGGATGGGAAAAAGCGGCTATTCGAATCATCGGCGCTCATAGAAAACCTGAAAGGAGGCTTTCGGTTCCAATTAGAGAGTACAGGGAGGAAGATCTGGACAAGTGTTTGGCCCTTATCAATCAATACGGAGATAAAATAAGGCTGGCGTTGGTTTGGGAAAAAGAGGAGCTTGGTTGGGAATTGGATTATCCGGATGTATCTCGAACCCTCGTTTATGAAAAGGAAGGCGAGGTTGCTGGTCTGATCAACTTCATCTGTCACGAACACCTCGGAAAGACTAGGGAGAAGTGGGCCTGGGTCAACCATGTCGCCTATTCTGAGCTTACCCATCAAGAGAAGGCGAGGTTCGTCGAGGCATTTCTCAGCTACATTCAGGACGCAGGCTTTGTGGGAGCGACCGAATGGACCCGAAGGTATTATTCGATGGTCCCTTTCTACCGCGCGCGCTTCTTTCCATATTTTCGCTCTGTCAACCTGGTTTCCTGGACCTTTAATCCAGAACTTTCCCTGAAAAATATTCCTGCTGTCTACGAGATTCAGATCTGATCAGTGTTTACTCTTTTTTGCTCAGCTTTTCCATAACTCTGATCCTCCAGATCCAGATCGTAAGAATGAGTAAAGACGCAGCGATTCTGAGAGCTGGAGATGTAGTGAAGAAGTCGAAGAGTCCATGGAGAAGAGCTGCCAGCAAAAGGCCTTTCAAAGAGGCAGCCAGGATTGATCTTCCTTTCATACACGCTGTGCCGACGGAATAACCCCAGATCGAAGAGAAAATAGTATGAGTCAACGGCGAGGCAAAGGCACGGCCAAAGAGCGCAAATCCTTCCATATGGGCTAGGTATCTCGAGTTTTCATAGCTGGCGAATCCGAGGGCAAGAATAGATGCATACACCATGCCATCGATCTTTTCATCGAATGCTTTGAGCTTGATGACAATGATAAGAAAGGGAAGATATTTGAAAAATTCTTCGACCAATCCTATGATACCGATGCTGTAGAAAAAATATTCCCATCCATGCGCCTCTATCAAGGCGCTGGGATCTTCAGGAATTCCTAAGTAGGGAAGAAGCTTGAAAAAATTTATACAGGCAAAGGCCGCAATCAATCCGAGGATATAGGTCAAGCCAAGGTTGCGCCAGGGCTCTGGATGAAATCGGTCCTTATAGTAAAAATATAAAATCCAGGCTAAAGCAGGGGCGAGAATGGCGGAGAGAAAGATCCAAACAGTCATGAAAGCTGTCAAAGATATTATCACAAACCTTAAGTAATAAGAAACAACTCGGCAAGCAGATTCATCAGCACGCTGATTTGCCTATCCTTACACTGTCATTGTGAATCCCTCCCAGGGTGAAGAAATCTCTTTTAGTGGGCACGCCGCATCATTTTCTATCGGCAATTTCGGAATGCAATGCTCAAAACTGACAGGATAATTGACTTTTGCAATTTGAGTTGCTATAAAACCTGTCGCTATAAATATTGAGCGGAAAAAAGAGAGGGAGAAACAGAATGAGACGTTTGATTTTTTTCATTTTCATTCCTCTGGTGTTTTTGATCTATGTGACCTCCTGCAATAAGGAGCCCAAGCATGTGACTGTCCAGCATATCTTGATTGCTTTCGAGGGCTCGATCCCTAAAAATACCGTCACCCGATCGCAGGAAGAGGCAGAAAGGCTGGCACTGGAGCTCTATGAAAGGGCTAAAAAAGGAGAGAATTTTGATAAGCTGGTCAAAGAGTATTCAGATGACCGGTATCCTGGAGAGTACAGAATGTCGAATTTCAATGTGGAGCCGAATCAGGATCCGGGAGAGGCTTACCGGTCCCGGATGGTAAAAGCGTTTGGTGATGTGAGTTTCAAACTTTCGGTCAATGGAATCGGCCTCGCCGAATATGATCCAGAAGACTGCAAATACGGCTGGCATATCATCAAAAGAATCAAATAGTCTGAATGATCCAGGAAAGAGAATCCTTATGAAAAAATTGGCCATTGGAATCGACAATTACTGCCTCCATCCGCTGAGATTGTCCCCGCTCGAAGTGCTGAAATGGGCAAAAGAAAATCAAGCTGAGGGTGTCCAGTTTTCAGGACTTCATCCAGAAGATTCAACTAGGATCGATAGAGCTTATCTGAAGGAACTGGCTGCCTATGCACAGGAAAATGGCCTTTATCTGGAATGGGGAGGAGGACAGCATATTCCCCTCAATCTGGAAACCTGGGAGGAGAAGGATATCCTTCCGATCAACCGAAGAGCTGCCGAACAGGCATCTGTTCTGGGCACCCGCATTGTGAGGTCTTGTTCCGGAGGTTTGATGCGCTGGGATGATAAGAGCCCGCTGACCGAGACTCTCCTTCAAAAGACGGCCGAAAGTCTTAAAGCTCAGCGCCAGTTGCTGCGGGATAACAATGTCATTTTGGCCTTAGAGACTCATTTCGAATTTACAACCCACGAGCTGCTCGTGTTGTTCGACCGGTGTCAGGCAGAACCTGGAGATTTTCTCGGGATCTGTTTGGATACCATGAACCTGCTAACCATGCTGGAGAATCCCCCCGAGGCCGTCCAAAGGATTTCTCCGTGGATCGTCAGCACCCATATCAAAGATGGGGCTGTTCTTCTGAACGAAGAAGGGATGGTGACCTTTCCTGCTGAAATCGGATTAGGTGTGATTGACCTTAAGAAGATATGCCATCTTCTCGCCCGAATACCTGAAGAGGTTCACCTATCGATCGAGGATCATGGAGGGAGTTTCCATTTGCCCATCTTTGACACTTTTTTCCTGTCGAAATTTCCAGATCTGGCTACAAAAGAGTTTGCCCGCATCTTACGGCTCGCCATCCTGACAAAAAAAAAGATGGATGATGGCGAATTGGCCATCACAAAAAGGGATGACTGGCCCCAGATTTGTGAGCCCAGGATCAAGCGCAATATCCTTTCGCTCAAGCAGTTGCTCCGGCAACAATAACCCTGCTCTTTTTTACATTTCATTTCGCTTGATGACGACCAGAGTGATGTCATCACCTTGAGGCGTATCTTTTGTATGGGCCGATACAGTCTTGAGGATAGCAGCTTGAATTTCCCGTGCAGAAAAAGATGCATTGGTCTTTATGACCTCGATAAGCCGTTCCTCTCCGAAAAGTTTCTCCTCAATCGTTTCGTGTTCTGGAGCTCTCGCTTCTGTGATTCCGTCTGTATACAGGACAAGGACATCGCCAACCTGAAGGGAGGTGGTGTTTTGGCTGTAGGTTTGGTCCGGCAGGAAGCCCAGCACCAGATCTCCTGTTTCCAACCGTTCGATCTCACCATTCGTTCGCATAAGGATAGGAGGATTATGACCTGCGTTCGTAGATGTAAATGTGGATGTATTTCTATCCAACAAACCGTAGAAAAAGGTGGCAAACATGTTGGATTCAGTGGATCGAACAAGGAGGTTGTTGATGCGAGAGACAACCTCGTGGACTTTTCCTGTTTCTAAAGCTTGTGCGTGGAGACTGGCCTGAAGATTGGCCATGAGAAGAGCTGCGGGAATTCCCTTTCCAGAGACATCCCCGATAGCAATTCCCAATTGACCTTTTCCCAAATCCAGAAAATCGAAGTAGTCCCCACCGACCTGCATGCTCGGCAGGCTCGTTCCGGCGATCTCGAAGCCGGATAATTGGGGCATCTCGCGAGGCAGAAGCTTTTCCTGAATTTTGCGTGCAGTCTCCAGCTCGCTTTCCAAATGCGCCCTCATTATGGCTTCCTCCCTGCCTTTTTTCACCGCTAAGGTCATAGCGTTAAAGGAGGTAGCGAGATCGCCCAGTTCGTCCTCGTTGGGGATGTCGATTTTGAAATCTAAATCCCCTTTGATGATGCGCTGTGTGCCTCTATGAAGGGCTTTTACTGCAGAGGTGAATCCCGTGGCTATGCGAATTCCGAAGAAGAGCATAAAGGCCTCGAAGATGAGCATCACTATGGCCAGAGAGAGAAGAACGATCATCACTGCCAGGCTGAAGGGATTCTGTTGTGAGGTCAGTTCTTCCCAGATACTGGCTATGGTGATCTCGGACAAGAGAAGGGTCTTCCTTTTGTCAAACTTACCAGATACAATCGATACAACATCCACATCTGTCATGCCAAAGTACAAGGGTCGATGCCATATTGATCTCGAGGACTTCTGATCATTTTTAGGATTGGGCTCCTTGTTGATGTATTTTCCTTTCAGTTTTTCGAGAGGCTTGCCTTCTTCTTTTTCCACCAAACTCAACGGTTTTCCGGCCACAGTCATTTTTACTGCACTGGAGAAGATAAAGCTCACATCGCTCCGGATGCTCCTGGCCAGACGGTTCATCATGGATTGGTTGATTCTCCCCCCTTGGATAGATGAAATTTCATCTTTTTTTTTGTTTAGCCGGATGAGCCATAATCCGGAGTCCATCCAAAAGTAATCCGCGGTAGTAAGTTCATTCGATCCAGCATAAGGAGATTCATTTTTGTCAAGGAAAGAGAGAAACTCCTGGAGCCAAGATGGTGTCTCATGTTGAGTGAGGATGCTGGAACCTGCCTTTTCATAGGAGAAGGATTCGAAGAATACGCTCGGGATGAAATTTTCATCGGTCACAGATAGACTTTTCCAATCACGGAGTATGGATCTTGCTTGTATAGCCCTGGTTGCGCCCAATGTGCCGTAAAGAATGAGCAATCCCATCAGAATAACAAGCATCAAAGGGACCACTGCAATCAGAAAGGCACTGACGGCGAGCTTGGGCTTGAGTTTCATGAAATGCAGCCTTGCGCCAAAGAAGAGATGGAGGAGACTGAAAAACCAGAAGAGCTCGAGCGAGCTGATGGAATAGATGGCAATGCTGTTTCCTAGAGTTTTCAAATTTGTAGGAGTAGAATAAAGAAAAAGAATATTTTCGGACGATGGTTCGATGACTTCTGCTCGATAAGCTGCTGTCCCCCCGAATATTAATAAACAAAAGGCCAGAAATCCGAGGAGAAACAGGGCGGTCCTTCTTCGAGAGGTGAGGTGGCGGTAGGGCTTATACCTGCGGAAAAGTAAGAAGACAAAAGAAAAGACAGCGGTATTGATCCAGACACCTTCGGACTGATTGATGAAGAGAAGCGAAACAATGCTGAGTCCCAACCATCCTATCCAGAGTTTTTTCAGTTTGGAATCCAGGAGCAGCATCCAGACAGCCAATCCCCATGTGCCTAGTGCCACCAGAGCGACGAGCCAGATGGATAAGGGATGGGAAGTGCCCAGGAGTATGCCAAGGAGCCAAATGATGAAACTTCCTGCGACAATTCTAAGGCATGCTTTCCAGACCGGATCATGGAGGGGAGATTTTTCTTTTTTTCCTAATTTTCCAAGGGTGAGCTCATCAGGGAGGCTTTTTTCCTCTTGCCTGGAGGGAGCGTTTATGTCTGAGGAGGTATTTTCCTCAGAGCGCAAGAATCTTAATTTCATTCTCCGTTTCCCTTCCATATACTTTTTATTTTTTGTTCAACCCAATTGTCCGTGCTCATTTTCCCTTTTTAGCTATTACCACAGGAGAGGATTACGGTCAAGTCAGCAGCTATTGCATAATTTCCATTCATATTGGAGGAAAATTTCGATAAACTATAGAGGATTATGTCTCAGCACGAACCATTCGTTTTCAAGGAAAGTGAAAAGCTCCTTGAGAAAGCCTCTGATTTGGGAGTTGACCTTCCTTTTCAGCAGGATTTGGGTCCTTTGTTCGAAGATATCAGAATAGGATCAAAAAGAATTCCAAATCGTATTGCCGTACAGCCAATGGAAGGTTATGATGCAAATCCAGATGGAACACCTGGAGAATTGACTTTCCGACGGTATTCCCGTTTTGCTCAAGGGGGAAGCGGGCTGATCTGGTTCGAGGCGACAGCCGTTGTCCCGAACGGACGCTCCAATCCACGGCAGTTGTGGCTTCATAAACAAAGCCAGGGTGGCTTCTTAAGACTGGTTGAAGAGACTCGCCGTGCTTCCCGTACTGCCTTCGGAGCCGGACATGAGATCTATTGTGTGCTTCAATTGACTCACTCTGGACGCTACAGCAGGCCCCGAGGAAATCCTCTGCCTCAGGTTGTCCTGTCGAATCCCTATTTAGATAAAATAAGAAAGAATTTGCATATATTCAGCGACCAAGAATTGGATGACTTGCAAGAGAACTATATCGAGGCTGTTCGGTTAGCCTATCAAGCGGGCTTTGATGGAGTGGATCTCAAGGCCTGTCACGGGTATCTTCTCAACGAACTTTTGGCATCTTTTGAGCGGTCGGACAGCCGCTACGGTGGGAGCTTCGATAACAGGAAACGATTCCTCTCAGAAGTCATCCTAAAAGTTCAACAAGAGGTTCCTGGGATCGACCTTGCTGTGCGTTTGAATGCTCATGATGGCCTTCCCTTTCCTTATGGTTTCGGGGTTTCTCGAGATGAATCGATGAGGATCGACCTTGAAGAGCCGATAAAGCTGATCCGTCGGCTCATCCAGGAAGGATGCTGTCTTTTCAACATAACATTGGGGATTCCCTCTTTGCATCCTCACCTGAGCCGGCCGTTTGACCGCCCGCTTTTTGGATCCTCTTTACCTCTTGAGCATCCCTTGGAAGGAGTCGCGCGTTTTCTCTCCGTAACTCGAGAACTACAGGGAGGATTCCTGGAAATTCCCCTCGTAGGAACAGGATATTCTTGGCTCCGTCAATTCCTCCCTAACGTGGGAGCTGCTGTGTTGAAAAGAAGAGAGGCGACATTCATCGGCCTTGGTCGAAGTTCATTAGCTTATCCTGATGCCCCTCGAAACTTGATGAATGATGGCGCCATGAATCCTAAAAAGGTCTGCATAGCCTGTTCCAAATGCAGTGAGTTGATGCGGATGGGCGGGGTTTCAGGATGTGTGGTGCGCGATAAGGAAACATACGGAAAATTCTACAAGGAATTCAGGAAAAAATTGAGGAAGCAGTTGAGGAGAAAGACCCGGAGAAAAAGGAAAGAAAAATAAAATAGAGGAAAAAAATGAAAAAAGGCACAACCATGATAGACGGAAGGACTCTCCCCCTTTACTCTCTCAATACGCTGATCATCGGGAGCGGGGCGGCGGCCCTGAATGCCGCTGTCAGCCTCCACAGATTCGGGCAAAAAAATATCGCCATCGCCACAGATCTCTGGGGAGGAGGCACTTCTAATAATGCAGGATCGGATAAGCAGACATATTACAAGCTGTCTCTAGCTGGAGATACTGCAGATTCGCCTCAATTGATGGCTGAGGACTTGTTCAGGGGTGGATGTATGCATGGAGATATCGCACTTTGCGAAGCGCTGAATTCCCCTCAAGCTTTTTATCATCTCGTGAGTTTGGGGGTTCCTTTTCCTCATGACACGTTTGGATCATATGTTGGTTACAAAACGGATCACGATCCCCGAGGGAGAGCCACCTCTGCAGGACCGCTCACCTCGAAACTGATGTTCGAGGCGCTGGCCAAAGATGTCAAAGAAAGAGGAGTCAAAATCTTCAACCGACATGAGGTAGTCGGATTGTTGACTGCCAGAAAAGGGGAACAGAAACATGTGATCGGAGCTCTGGCCATAGAGAAGAACGGTACCGAGTCTGAAAATTTTGGCTTTGTGGTGTTCAATGCGGTGAATGTGGTTCTGGCTACAGGAGGCCCGGCAGGGATCTACAAGACCTCTGTCTATCCGGAAAGCCAGACCGGCTCCCATGGTCTGGGTTTCGAAATCGGAGCCATCGGCAATAATCTGACAGAATCCCAGTATGGACTGGCATCGATTCAATTCCGGTGGAATTTATCTGGCACATACCAGCAGGTGATACCACGATATGTATCTACAGATAAGGAAGGTCGTAAAGAAAGGGAATTCTTGAACGATTATTTTCCGGATATGGGAAGATTGGCCACAGCTATCTTTCTCAAGGGTTACCAGTGGCCCTTTGATCCCCGAAAAGTGATGGGTTATGGCTCTTCTTTGATCGATATCTTGGTCTATCAGGAAAGCGTACTCAAGGGAAGAAGGGTCTTTCTGGATTTTGCGAGAAATCCGAACGGAGGAGAAGTCCTTGAGGATTTTTCCTTTGACCTTCTGGACAAGGAGGCTTACGAATACCTTAGGAAATCCGGTGCTTTGTTCGGCACGCCAATTCAGAGACTTGAAAAAATGAATCCTCCAGCCATCGATCTTTATAAGGCCCATGGGATCGATATAGCCAAGGAATATCTAGAAATCGCTGTCTGTGCCCAGCACAACAATGGAGGATTGAAGGGAAATATCTGGTGGGAGAGCAATATCAAGCATTTGTTTCCGGTTGGAGAAGTCAACGGAACCCACGGCGTTTACAGGCCCGGTGGCTCTGCACTCAATTCTGGGCAGGTAGGAAGCCTGAGGGCAGCTTTGTATATATCTAAAAGGTATACGGATGAGCCCCCAGCTGATCAGGTGTTTTTAGATTGGTCCACAGAGCAGATAATGAGAAAATTGACCCTTGCCAGCACCCTTATTGACGCTCGCTCCGGAGATGTTGGTTTGCTCGGGGTTTCGAGGAGGGAAATCCAGGAGAGAATGACCTCCTGTGGTGCTCACATCAGAAAGCCCGAGAAAATAAGCGAAGCTATTGCTGAAGCTTGGAAACTTTATCACAGGATGAAAAACGAGATGCAGATTCCATCTGTCACAGAGCTCCCTGAAGCATTTAAGAACTTAGATCTCTGCTTGACCCATGCCCTTTATCTAGAGGCAATAGGGGAGTATCTGGAGAAGGGAGGCCAAAGCCGTGGTTCCTATCTCGTGCTGAATCAAGACGGGGAGAAATCCTGTGCAGAACTCGGAGAAGACTGGAAATTCCTCTTGTGTGAAGAAGATGACTTTGTGAGTAAAAAAATTCTGGAAGTCTCTCTGGATGAAGAGGGAAATGTTCGAAAAAAATGGGTGGATATCCAGCTCATCCCTCAGCAAGACAATTGGTTTGAAGCGATCTGGAATCGCTACTTGAACGATGAGATTGTCATATAAAAACAAGAGGTTGCCCCAAAGTCATGGGAATGAGGTACGGAAAGGAACGATGTCATCGGCTGGAGGCCTGTCAAGTCATTTAAAATCTAACCATGGTTGATGGCCACAAGCTTTCCCTTTTTATGAGTTCTGACATAGACAGTGATCCCGAAAACACTGGCAATGTCCTCTAAGGTTTCTTTCTC
>CAYFWF010000036.1:0-23401 GCA_964346815.1 uncultured Eubacteriales bacterium
ACTACACTTGACACTTTTGAAGTGGCTACTAAACCTGTTTTGATAACACACTCCAACTGCAGAGCTCTCTGCGAGGGGCATGTCAGGTGTAAAACAGATGAAGCTATCAAGAGGATGGGTGAAACAGGCGGAGTAATGGGGATCACAGGTGTCAGAATGTTCGTGCGCGACAGAGAACCGACAACCATCGAACATTATCTTGATCATTTCGATCATGTCGCAAACCTGATCGGCATCGAACACGTCGGGGTCGGCAGCGATAGTGATCTGGATGGGTACGACGACATGCCGGAAAACTGGCAGAAGATGCTCCGTGCCGGGTACAAAGACATCTACAGGTTCCGGGAAAAGATCGACATCGAAGGGATAGATCATCCTAAGCGAATGTATGACCTGACTGAAGGGCTTATCCAAAGGGGATACAATGACGAAGATATCGTCGGTGTGCTCGGCGGAAACTTCAAACGCGTCCTTTCGGAATTATGGACAGTCTAGCATCTGAATTAAATACATATGCAGACGTTATACTTCGGGAATAAGCTTGCTTTTGTTCAATCTGTGTATATATTTCAGGTATTTTAAGACTTGCTCCACAAATTCCACAGAATTTATCATCTTGCCCTGTGAGTGCACCGCATTTTGGACACCGCATGTTTTTCCCTACTTTCTTGCTGATATTCTTGGTCTTGAAAATTATAATAATCAAGCCGCTCTGAAAATCATCATATCCAAAGGAGGAAATAGCATAATTGAGGTTGGCTCTTTCTCCCTGCATTGATCATGTCGTATTTGCTGTGGTAAGCTTTAGCCGGAATGTGGAATGGGGATAATCGGCCGGGAGAAACGGAGAAACACGTTCCTCTCTCTCTTCTCTTTTTGCTCCTGTTTTCCCTGTTTTCAGCTTCCTGCAGCTCAATAGAAAAAAAGGCTATAGAATCTAAAATACTAGGAGAGAAACGGGTAATGTTCGTCCGCCTTCCTGAAAACTATAAAAATTCCGCTGCGACTTATCCTGTCCTTTATATCCTGGATGGGCACAGGCTCATCGAAAAACCTTACAAAAAGATATTTGATCAGCTTGCCGAAAATGATGATATCCCCGATGTCATCATGGTGGGGATCGCTAATAAAGGCGGAACCCCACTGCGGAGCAGCCGCAACAGGGATTTTAATCCTGATGGAATGGGTGCGCAGAATTTTTTGAAGTTCATGAAACAAGAACTGATCCCGTTTATCGGTGAAAACTACCGAACGAATGCTTGCAGAGTCTTATTGGGACACTCGTCGGCCGGTCTATTCACGATCTTCGCTCTTTTTGCTGATCCCGGACTTTTTACCGGATATATCCCATCCTGTCCGGCCCTGTCTTCGGACAATAAAACAGTATTCGATATGGCCCGGACATTCGGTATGACACAAACAGACATGAACAACTACCTGTTTATCGGGATAGGGGCAGAAGACTATTCAGGGTTTATCAGGTCCACGGAAAAGGTCGTCACGATACTGAAAACCCAAGACCCGGAAGGATTGATTTGGGAATACCACAAATATCCCGGAGAAAACCATGACTCGACGCCCTTCCGGACATTTTCAGAGGGAGTCATCGCTTTTTTTCGCTCCTTCCCCGAAGGACGCTGACCATGGTATTCCCGAGGTAGCGGACGCTAGGAGTAGGCTAGCTGGGTTGAACGATGGATTATGATGAATTTGATTCTTCAATAAGCTTCAAGAATCTCTTCAATCTTTCATGCAGAAGAATAATTCTGTCTTTATATTCGTCAAAAAGGTCTGTGAAGATGGCGTCTTCGCCTTTACTTCTTTTTGCATCTGTCAGACCTCCTTTTTGTTGTTTACAAAATAACACAAAGGGAGTCCGTTACTGCCTGGAAGAACTTCACCTGGTTGTGGAGCCTGCGGGGGCAGCGGGGATATCCGCCCTCCTGTCCGGAAAGGTAGAGATAAAGGGCGGACCAGTCTGCGCTGTGGTAAGCGGATCGAACTTGGATAAGAAGTATATCAAAGAAGCATTAGGACTGTAGTGGAAAGGCCAGAAGATTAAAACTCGTTTGAATCAAATGAGATATCCAGCAATTAAATTATGCGACGTTCTTATTTGTGTTTATAAGGGTTGGTGCTTGACAGCGGTTCATCCAGGAGGCTAAGGCTGTTTTTTCCCTAATCCAAGGAGGTCCAGTCCAGCTCATGGGTTTCCCTGCTGGCGATGATCTTTCGAAAGACCTCTTCCGGCCATTTCAAGACTCCATCCACCATCAGCAGGTCGTTTCGTATGCTGATGCCGAAGAGAAGGCCGTTTTCCTGAAGATAGGGGAGGATGGTGTGCCAGTCTTCCCTGCGGAAGGGGGTGAACTCTGCCCCGTTGAGCTGGTTTTCGGTGACCGTGAAGTAGGGGTCGTTCAGGTAGCATGCTCCCCCTGATGCCAGGGAAAACAGGTTGTTTCCAGGATATTTCATCTCCAGTCCGATGACTTCGCCGCGCTCGTCGTAGGTCAGTCCGTTGATGATCACGAAACCGCCGCCTGTCTGTGCCCCGGCCATAAAGCTTTCCGCACAGTAATCGAGGCAGGTTCCGTTGATGATGGCCCGGATCCGGCCCACGGCATTGATCAGGGGACGTCCCGCCGCAGAGCCCATGACGAACGCCTCCCCGCCCTTGGCCCCGTAAAGGAAAGTCTGGCCCACGTTTCCTAAGATCACTATTCTGCCTGATTTCAGGATCTGGCCCACCTGGTCCTGTGCGTCGCCGTGGACATAGATCCTGGCACCGTCCATGCCGCTGCCCAGATAGTCGCCGCTCGAGCCGTAAACGTCGATGCGCACATCTCCTGTATCCGGGCCGAGACCGCAGCCGATAAACCGGTCGCCTCTGCACCGGTAAACGATGAAATTCCTCCAGCCGTTTGCGTGGATATTCACGATCGCCCTCGAAACCGCTTCCGGGCCGTCGTTGGGAAAGTTTCCCGCGTCGATCACCAGGGTATCGGAAGGACCGGCGGGTTCAGGGATGTCTTTCTTCCAGGCAGTGCTCCTGTCGAGCCTGGTCATTCCCGTTCTGTTCTTCGTACCAGGTCCGGGGACAGAATCCAGGACGGTTCGAATCGCACGCTCTACTGCGGCCATCTGAAAAGTCCGCTGACCTTCCAACGGGTCCCAGCGCCTGTCGCGGAGCAGGGTCAATTCCACCACGGCCTCTTGCGGCCCTTTTTCCTTGGCCAGCTTCTTCGCTCCCTTTTCGAAGCTTTCATACCGGTTATGCTGGAGAGCCTCTATCAGCTCTGGCAGAGTCCCATGGAAAGGATTCTGAGGGGAGGCTGATGGAGGGGTCGATTCCTGGCCTTTGACCTGCATCCGGTAATCGAGCCGGACAGCCGGTAAAAAAGTTTGCTTTCGTGTTTTTGGAACCGCCTTCCCGTTGACCTGGATACCGAACTTATCACGGACATCCAGGACAGGGCGTCCGTCTCCGTTTTTCAGGGTGTACACAAAGGCTCCACCGTCTGTACAGCTCCCTCCCCGGGCGGCCCAGTACCTGTCTGCCGATGGGGGCACCGAGGCATCCCCGGAGGCGATTTCCTCGAAGAACGCGTCGATCGCCTGCTTCTCGCTGGCGATTGCACCGAAGCTTTTTTCTCCCTCGGAAAGACAGAAAACCTGCGGTCTGAGCATGGATACGTCCGTGATTCCGATGAGCTGCGGTGCACCCGTTCGGGGCTCGGCACGGGCTGCGATGAAAAACCAGGGTCCGTCAGGCGAACCGTGGAGATGGGCAGACTGAATGGCTCGATATATCCGTTGGCGGCGCTTGGCCAGCCGTTCGAAGTCCCCCTCGGGCGTCGGTGCCAGGGCTTCGATCACGAACTCCAAAGGATATCCGAGAACCCTCGAGTAGAGGTCGAAAAGAAGCGCCGCAACTTCTGTATCCGTTACGAACTGAGGGGCGATTCCCCACTGTCGCAGATACTCGCAGACCGCATGATAATTGGCAAAGTCCCCATTGTGGACCAGCGCCTCATGCAGTCCCGCAAAAGGATGTGCACCGCCGGGATGCCAGACCCTGCCTCTGGTGGGGTACCGCTGGTGTCCGATCCAGAGATGTGCCCGGAGTTCTTCCAAGCGGTAATAACGGGCGATCTCTTCGGCATACCCGACGCCTTTCAGGATCATCAGATTCCGACCGTGAGACAGGACAAAGGCCTGGGGGTTCTCCCTGTTTTCGTAGTGTTTGGCGTTCAGGCGGAAGCTGTTCTGGAACACACATTCATCCTCTGCTGCCCGAATATCCGTGATTTCGTTCTGCTCGGCAAAGGGCTCCAGTCTCTCCGGTTTGACCCTCACAAAATACCGCCACACCAGAGGGGGCTCGATTTCGAGTCCGGTTTCCCGGTAATCCTCCATACTTTCCTGCTTTTCGGCATTGGAAATATTAAAGACGGATTCCACGAATTCTTTTTCGACCGGGCCTTTCGCTTTCTCGTCGAGGTATGCGACGTGAAGGGCATAATGGTCCTTATATTCATCGAACAGCCCCACCGCTGCCACGCCGCCTCCTTTTCCGTTTCCCCTGTTCCGCATCTGTTCGCAGGGGCGGATGATGCAGTTCCCCTTCAATTTTTCGCTGCCGATGATACCGATGACCCCGCATCCCCCTTCCAACGCCCTTTTCTTCTCGAAGGCTCTTCCTCTTATCATATTCAGGCGGCAGCGAACGGCCGCGTCTGCGGTCTTTTCTGCATCTTTTCTTTCGATCATCTTCTGTTCACTCTCTCGTTCCATTCCTTTCGCTCGCCATGACGTTTTTTATCGGCAATTCTGAGTGACATCGTTTTCTGGCATAAAGCTGATAAGATCCCATCGTCCTCTTAGCTGATGAATGGTGTTCATACCCAGGTTGCGCAGGCGCCGTTCTATGGTGTCGGCCCAGCTTTTATACAGGTTGCAAATCCTGCCACAAACCCAATCGGCGGTCATCTGCGGCGCAAGATGTGGATCGGTGGTGGCGATACCGATCGGGCAGCCCCGGTCCCGCTCACAGTTGCCGCAGCGGACACAGTCGAGAGCCACCAGTTCCGCGGTTCCGACCACCACACCGTCCGCACCCAGAGCGATGATCTTGAGAATGTCTTCGCTCGTCCGGATGCCTCCGCTGGCGATCAGGACCACCTCGTCACGAATGCCTTCTTTGACCAGGAACCGGTGTGCCTGTGCTGTGGCATATTCGATGGGCATAGCAATGTTCTTCTTGGCGATATCGGGTGCAGCTCCGGTCCCTCCATATGCACCGTCGAGGTGGATCACGTTCGCACCCGCATAGTAGCTGCCCACCGCAACCATATCCACATCCGCGGGAGTGGCGACTTTCACCGAAACGAGTACATCCGGATGGATGGACCGGATCCAATCCACATGTTTTTTATGATCCTCTACCGAATAAACGCTGTGAAACGGAAAAGGCGAAAACAGGTTGGTGCCCGGGACCGCTTCTCTCATGGCCGCCACTTCCGGCGTATTTTTTTCTCCCAGCAGATGTCCGCCCAGTCCCGGCTTCGCTCCCTGGGCGTACTTGAACTCGATCATGGGGGCCCGCTTGATGGTCTCTTCCCTTACTCCGAATAATCCGGTCGCCACCTGGGTGATCATATGATCGGAGTAGGGAATCAGCTCGTCCGGATAGCCGCCTTCACCCGTGCAGGTCAGAGACCCGATTTTTTTGGCCGCCTTTGCCCGTCCCAGCATCACATTCAGAGAGATCGACCCATAGGACATTCCGCCTCCATAAACGGGCAGAGAGAGGCTTATCTTCGGTCCGGTTTTCCTCCGGTTGAGCGGTATCGTTAAATCGACCGGTCCTTTCGCCTGCGGCACTCCGGGTATGGAGGAAGCGAGAAGCATCCTGTCGAAACCGCCTCCCGAGGCACCGATCTGTTCCTCTGGCCTCAAGGTTGTCGGCGAGCCGCTTTTCGATAAGCGATACGTTTCGCGCAGCAGGGCAGGGGTCCAGCGGGGATCGCCCAGGACAGCATCGACCGGATCTTTCTGGATTTCCAGAGCTTTCCATGGACAGACATTGACGCAGCACCATTCGTTCTCTTTACAGGCGGTGCCGATGCACCGGCTGTGGATGGGTTCATCGAGACTCGATTTGCCTTCCATCCTCCGGTGCACGCCGTATTTGCAGCTCACCGCGCAGAGGGCGCAGTTGGTGCACCGGCTGCGGTCGACGGCCACACGCCATTCTCCGGGCTTGACGCTGAACCGGTCCGGAACCGGTTTGGCCTTAACGGCAGGAAGCGTCTCATGGAGATCAATTTTTGAATGTACAGAGGCGGCTCTCGGCATATTCAGCGATACGGTTTTTATCCGTTCGAGAAAATTTTTTCTTTCCCGGTCGGCGAAAATCGCGCGGCCGGTTTCTCCCCGCAGCCGCCGGACATCGCGAAGCCCCATGGCTCCCAGCACTTCCAGCAGCTGGTCCTTCCAGGAGAGCATGAGGTTGATGACGCGCGACGCCCCCCACCGCGGATCGAGCTCTTCGATGTCTTTGGTGTGGAAGCTCCGGTTGTCATTTTCACCGGGAATCCATTTCACCACATCCATGGCAATCAATAACGGGACATCCACCACTACGGCATCCGCACCCATGATGATGGTCTTGGGTATGTGTTCGGCCGCGGCGATGCCTCCCGAAGCCACCATCGTGATCCTGTCCCGAAGTCCTTCCTCGACCAGCAGTGTGTGGGCGGCGTGGAGCGCGTCCAAAAGCATGATCCCTCCGCATCCCCGCCCATGAATGCCGGCATTCAAATGAATGGTCTCCGCTCCTCTGCGCACGAGTTCCAGAATCTCTTTCTCCACATTGGCGGAAACGGGAACATGGATGATGGTGAGCAGATTGGAATTGATCTCTCTTGCCCGGGCGATTCCGGCGATCTGGTCCCCGTCAGGATCGAACTCCGCGATGGTCGCCCATTCGATGATGTCGCTGTACCGTTCTATTTCGGACGGCTTCAACCGGATCAAAAGGTGGCTGTAGTAATCCTTGAGCTCCTCGGTGGCGTATTTTGCAGGGATGGTCAGATAGGTGGTGAGTTTGCTCGCGGCCAAAGCCAGTGAAGACAGGACTTCCATGCCGGGAAAAGACGGCATCAGGCCGAAAATGACCGGGATGGGTATTTCCCTGTTGAGGGGAATATGAGATTTCAGGTTTCCTCTCTCATCGAAGACCATCCCGCACAGGTCTCTGATCATCTGGCCCAGAGCGACACTGGTCGCAATGTGTTCCCTGCCGTGGATCCCGTCCCGGGTGGGCCGGACGATTTCGGACATGTCTGTCCAGATATTATCGTAATACCCGCCGTCGAAAGGTCCCCGGTAGCCGGAACCGCTGACCGGGATCTTGCCGTGCTCGGCCTGCTCTAAAATAGAGCGGATACGCTCGGGTGTGTATGTCCCGTCGCCGAGGGCAAGAAATTCCTCGTTCGGGTGCATACTCAGCGCTTCTCTCGGGCACCGCAGGATACATGCAAAACAGTTCCGGCAGCAGTTGTCCTTCGGGTCTGCCATTTTACGAGGGTCGTCCTCCGAGCGCGCATGACAGTCGTAGATACACGCTTCGATGCAGATGCCGCAGTTGATACACCGTCCGCTGCGGAGGAGGCGGTAAGGAGTGACGATAGGGTAGCGTGAAGGCGTGTGTCTGGGGGAAAGGCGTTTCGGCCGGGTCAAGGCTCTCCTCCTTGAGCCGGGGGTCCGACTGACGGGACTCTGGAGCGGTGTTCGTCGGGCTCCCAGTCCGGCAGATCCAACCCGAAGACATGCTTTATGAACTCCCGGCTGCTGTCCAGTTTATGGATGAATCTCCCTACGGTCTCGTCCGCGGAACCGAATCGGTTTTCCAGCCATTCCTCGAGCACGTGATAGCAGTCACGGAGAGGAAGATGTGTTTGGCAGACTTCTTCGCACAAGCCGCAGTGCAGGCACTGAAAGGGAGCATGTGCCTCTTCCGGCTCCAGTATCACGCCGTTCATCATCGCCTCGGCCATTCGGAGTTTTGTCCTTCCTGTGACCAGCTCGTCTTCGGTGATGTGGTAGGCCGGGCAGACAGAAAGACACGAACCGCATGAAGTACAGCGCAGGGCGCACTGACGTAAGAGGCTTTTACCGTGGTGATCTTCTTTGGCCGGCAGATCCCAATGGCTCGGCTGCTTCGGTTTGACGATTTTTGCGATAAAGCCTAAAACCGGTGAGAAAAAGTGCGCAAGGGCCAACACCGTGCCAAATATCGCCGGATGCAGAAGGAGAGCCGGAAGGCTGAAAAAACGTCCCGAGATCTTGAAAAATTTATGGGGATTGAGCGTTTGGCCCGGATCCATTGCGCGTTTTTTCGCCCTCAGCCTGTCCAGTTGGCCCCGGCCATACCTGCTTCTCACGTAAGGGGTGTTCCATATGCCGATTCCGTAAGTGTGTCCCCCGAACCGCACGGCCATTTTGGCCAGAAGCTGGATGAAAAGAAGGCTAAAAGCATAATGAACGGGTTTGGAAGAGTCACAGGCGAAGGACACGATGACGAGATAGGAGCGGGAGTCACCATTCCGGCAAACGATCCCTTCGACAGCAGGTTTTATTCGGAAATGCCGCGCGGCCTTGCGTACCCTGGCAATAAAGCTGGATGCCTGGGCCGGGGGAATGACGACCTCTGTTCCTAACAGGCTGGGACCGATCCTCTGAGCTTTGAGAGGGAAAAACCGGTCAGACCAGAGGCAGCGGGCAGCGGTTTTATCTCCTGAGACGTCCTTTCCTTTTCCGTTCAGCGAAGACAAAAATTTTCGTTCGCTCTCTGGAGTTTCGAAGTGGAGAAAAACCGCGTCTTTTTCCGGCGCGAGAGGTTCATCCGTCCTGGTTTGTTCTGAAAAAAGAGTGTTTTCTCTTCGCATATATTCCGCATCGAAAAAGGCGACATGGGATGGCTGGCTGCCGCTGGCCGGGAGTTTTTCGATACATTCGAATGCCTGGCCCGGATGGTCGAACGAGAGAAGAAGCGTTCCGCTGTAGGAGGGCTTAGGCCGGACGCGCAGGGTGATTTCTGTCAGGATGCCGAATTGACCTTCTGTACCGAAGAGATCTTTGACGGATTCGCTTTCCGAGTTCAATTCTTCTATGCTGCCGTCTGGCCTGGCCACCCGGACTCCCACCACAGATTCGGATACGGAGCCGTAAACATAGCTGTCCAATCCCATTCCGCCGGTAGAAACCCATCCCCCGACAGTAGAAAAATAACTGGTGGGCGTTGTCACGGGAGCCAAACCGTAGGAATCGAGTTTCGCTGCCACTTCTGCCCACCGGGCGCCTGGCTGTGCACGAAGAGTCCGCTTCCTGGGATCGACCTCCAGGATGGCCTTCATCGGGGATAGATCCACCACGATTCCGTTGCGGGTGGGGACAGCGCCTCCGAATGCGAAGGAGCCTGAACCCCTGGGAAATGCGGCCAATCCGTTGGATGTGCAAAATGCGAGGACTTCGGAGATATCGTGCTCATTTTTCGGCTGCACCACCAGATAGGGAGTTGTCCGGAAAAGTGATTTTTCCATGAGCCATGGGATCCGTGCCAGGTCCCGGCTGTAATTCCTTCGTTGAAAATAGTTCGTGGTCACACGGCAATACGCACTCAACCGGGGCTTGAGATCTTGTGCCAGCGATTCGATCTGACGCTTTCGGACAGGGGTGTCTCTGTCTGTCAGAAACTGCCAGAAAAGGTTCAACCGGCGCTGGGGGGATTTAAAAAGAACATAGGAGAGAAGCCGCAAAGCTTCACGGAAATTCAAGGAAGGTTCTTTTTGTGCAAGCAATTCCGCCACAAAAGCAGGAGGCTCGATTCCATAAATCCGGTTTCTCCTGCGCGCTGTCCTGCGGGCACGGTAAATCAGATATTCATTCCAGCTCATTCTCGTTCAGCTCCTCTTCTGCCTGGGCTTTAGCGCTGGCAGTTTTTTTTCTCTCTCCTTTATACGCAAGAAATATAATTGTCTTGAAACATACAATATAATATTATATATGTCAATAAAAAAATCAAAATAAAGTTCAAATGAACTAAATTAACAAGAAACAGACAACAATTGTAATTTCCGCATATCGTCTCACAGAACTGCGCAAAAAATCTTTGTCCCAAAGTGACGGAAATGAGATAAACTTCAGATGAGATGACAGATGAAAACTCTTTTCCTGAATCGGAGAGTTTGTGCTATAATCCCGCTTTATCAAATTTCAAAAGGAGACAGTTATGGATGAACATGTTTACAAATCAATCGAGTTGACCGGATCTTCCAAGGTCAGTATCGAAGAAGCTGTCAAGAACGCCATAACGAAGGCGGCCAAAACCGTTCACAACATGAGGTGGTTCCAGATCGTCGACTCACGGGGATACATAGAAGAGAATGACGTGGCCTACTGGCAGGTCACCCTCAAGATCGGGTTTACCGTGGATTGAGAACATAGAGGGAGCGCGGCAATCTGACATTTTCTATGGGCAGTTTTGAGAGTCCCTTTATCTTTGCAGATGTTGATGAGATGATTTATACTGGTATCATCCTGGTTCGAGGAGTATCGTCGATAGAGGAGCAAATATGATGAAAGAGGGAAGAAATCAGCTAAAAAAGGCCGCTTTGGGCCTGCTCATCCTCTTTTTTCTTATCGGGCTGAATACGGCCGGACCACAGACGAAAAGGCCGGACGTGCCCTATGTACCGACACCGGATGAAGTGATAGTGGAAATGCTTCGATTGGCGGAGGTCGGGAAAGATGATTTGGTTTACGACCTCGGCTGCGGCGACGGACGGATCGTCATCAAGGCCGTCAAAGAGCTGGGCTGTCGGGGAGTAGGGATAGATATCAATCCACAGCGTATCGAGGAAAGCCAGGAGAACGCATCCAAGACAGGAGTAGCCAAGAGGGTGGAATTTATATTGATGGATCTGTTCGAAGCCGATATCAAGCCGGCCAGCGTGGTGACCCTCTATCTTCTATCGAGCGTCAATCTCAGACTGCGCCCCAAACTTTTCCGCGAACTGAAACCCGGCACCAGGGTCGTTTCCCACGATTTCGGTATGTCCGAGTGGAGACCGGATAAAAGCTCCATCATCGAGGAAAAATTCGATAGCTATATCCCTTTCGACAGCAGCCGTTTGACTGAAAACTACTGGGACAAACATAACGTTTATTTATGGATCATTCCTGCGAACGTGTCAGGCGTTTGGAACTGGACCATGCCCGCCGGCTCAGCCAAAAGACAGTATCGACTGGAACTCGCTCAGACGTTTCAGGAAGTCGACGGAAAAGCGCTGGAGGATTTGACTTCGATACCCCTCGAGATAAAAGATGGGAAAATAACGGGCGACAGACTGGAATTTACCCTGGAAAGGAAAGTGAAGGGACGCACCGAAAGACTGCATTTTGAAGGAAAAATCAACGGTCACACTATGGAAGGCTCTGTGAGGATCGAGGCAAGTCGCGAAATCGTCCAAAAGTGGCGGGCCAAGCGGAACCCCTCGACTATGAGTCCTATCGAACAATAATCCGTCATCTTCATATCAACAATCTGACCTACTCGTATCTCAAGGCCCTGGCCGGATCGGCCAGGGCTGCTCTGACCGCCAGGAATCCTACGGTCAGCAGTGCAATTCCCAAAGCCGCCGCTCCCGCCAGCACAAAGAGGATCAGTTGGCTGTTCAGGCTGATGCGGTACGCGAAACCCTTCAGCCAGAAATGCATGGCTGCGTAAGCTACAGGCCATGCGATCAGGCTGGCAACCAGTACCCAACGGGAAAATTCCCTGGATAATATCATCACGATTTGGGGGGATGAAGCTCCCAGCACTTTGCGGATCCCGATCTCTTTGGTGCGCCGTTCGGCAGAATAGGCAGCCAATCCCAGGAGTCCCAGGCAGCCGATGAACACGGCCAAACCGCTGAAATATTCGAAAAGCCGTTTGAGGCTCGCCTCGGACCGGTACCGCCTCTCGAAAACACTGTCGAAGAAAAAGTACTCAAAGGGTATGTTCGGATAGAACCGGTTCCAGGTTTCCTCGATAAATTCGAGCGTTCCGGCCATGTCCTCCGACCGGATCTTGATGGATATGTATCTGTTGTTATCGGTGCTGAGGAAGAGCTTCAAGGGAGTGATGGAATACCGGAGGGAGTTGAAGTGAAAGTCCTTGATCACTCCGATCACTTTGTAGTAAAACCTCTGGGCTCCGAAGGTCTGGATCACGATTTTTCCTACAGGGTCGTCCCATCCGAAACGCCGTGCAGCCTCCTGGTTGATCAGGATCGACCTGGCATACTCCCGGCCATCTCCACTGGAACTGGTGAGGGGCGAATCAGAGGGGAATTCAGGAGAGAAATTGCGGCCGGCTGCCAGCTCGATCTCGTAGGTGTCCAAGAAATCGTAATCCACCCTGTTGTGCATGATGGCGATGATTTCGTCTTCAGCGGCTCCCTCCCAGGTCACTTCGTTGTACATGCCGATCGAGCTGGGAAGCATGAGCGATCCGGTCACACCTCCGATGCGGGGATTGCTCAGGAGCGCAGATTTGAACGGCTGGAGATCCTGAGAAATCGAATTCCTGTCGTTGCGAATGGCCACCACGCGGTCTTTTTCAAAACCCAAAGGTTTGTTCAAAAGATAAGCCAACTGGCGGCCGAGAATCATGGTGGAAACAATCAAAACGATCGATATCGCGAACTGGATGACGACCAGAATCCTGCGGAACAAGGCCCCCCGGGTCCCCCCAAAGTGGGTGCCTCTCAGGACTGCCGCTGGCCGGAACGCAGAAAGAAAAAGGGCAGGATAGCTTCCTGACAGGAATCCGACCAAAAGAAAGATCCCCGCTGTTCCGGCAAGGATTTCGACAGTGAAAAGATCCCTGGTTCCTGCGGATTGACCGGTCAAGCTGTTCAGGACGGGCAGAAAGGCGGAGCTCAAGAAAAACGCCAGGACTATCGACACAGCCGAATAGATCATACTCTCTCCGATGAACTGAAGGATCAACTGCCGCCGGGCTGCTCCCACCACCTTACGCATCCCCACTTCTTTGGCCCTGTTGGAGGAGCGGGCCGTGGACAGGTTCATATAATTGATGCAGGCTACCAGCAGAATCAATCCTCCGACCGCCAGCAGGATGTAAAGTGTGTTGACGTTTCCGGTGGGTTCTGTGTCGGAGAAAAGGTGCATCCTTTTCAATTGGTCGAGGTGCAGCACGCGGTTGTCATCCTCACGGACGTGGCGGCGGAAGATCGCCTGAATCTTGTCCTCGGTTTCTCCCGCCGACCGTCCTTCGGCGAGCATGATATAGGAAGGGACCTGCTGGCTCAGCCAGTTTTGGAAGTACGAATCAGGAGCCACCTCTCTCATGGTGGCAAAGGAGATAAGAAAATCAGGACGGAAGTTGCTGGAGGGGGGATGATCCTCGATCACTCCGGTCACCTGAAGGGAAAGGGAATTGCTGAGGACCAGGACTTTTCCCAAGGGGTTTTCATTTGCGAAGTATTTTTTCGCCATCCTCTCGGTGATCACCACCGAGTTGGGCTCGTCCAGAGCCGTGGTCTTGTCTCCAGCTAGCATTGGAAATGTGAACATCTCCAGAATTCCGGGATCCACGAAGCTGACTCCATCCTCATAGAACTTTCGCTCTTTGTAACTCAGGAGATTATGGGTGATATTATTAAACCGGGTGAAATGGGTGACCTCAGGAAGCTCTGCCTGCAGGGTCTCTGCTAAGGGAACCGGCGAATGGGTAAGCCGGTTGACTTGACCGGCACGTTTGTGCTCCACATTGATACGGTAGATCCTTTGTGCGTTTTCATGATGGCTTTCATACTTGAATTCATACCGCACGACCAGAATGATCAGAAGCGCACAGGTGATTCCCACCGAGAGGCCCGCCAGGTTTATCAACGCATATCCTTTTTGCCGTTTGAGATTGCGCAGTGTGACCTTCAAATAATTTTTAAACATGATGAGACTCCAGAGTATAGAGTGGTTGAGGATGAGCGGAATCCAATGAAAAAGCTGTATCCAATACCACCGGTCAGCTGCCCGTTTTCCCCGCCTTTCCAGGACGCTGTTGTAGATCTCGTCGAAGTCTCCGCTGAGATATGTGCCGTCAGATCTCGGGAAAAACCGGGAGAGGATGCGCCGGGGAATCCGGGGAGGCTGATGAAATTCGCCCATAGTATCTCTTTTCCTATTTTTCGAGTGCAGGATCGGAGATTTCTTTCCATAGGGTATCGTGAATCCTTTTCAGTTCGGCTAAAGCTTCCTTGCCTTCATGGGACAGAGAGTAGTATTTCACGGCTTTGCCGCCTCTGCGGGAAGTGGGCTCTCCCTGCCGTGTTTCCAGGTATCCCAGTTTTGTCATCCTGTCCAGGGGCACATAAACATTCCCCACCGTCCATTCGCGGCCGGTCGATACGTTGAGAATTTCGCGGATTTTGACCAGGCTGGCCGATTCGCCCAGCTTGTATATGGCCAGCAGAATCAGTTCCTCTTTACGGGTTAGATAATGTGTGCTCGTCATGACAGCCTCGGATTTCTTTTATTTCATAAACTTAATTCATATAGATATACGTGAATAAACCGGAAAAGGTTGCCAAAGAAAACCAAAAAATATGACAGCACCTGTGTGTTATGAAGGAATGGATTCCTGTGTCATCGCGAGGAGTGGAAAGACGCGGCGATCCCTTTTAGAGAAGAGACATGAGCGAAAGGTAATCGATGAGGTGGCGGGTGATTAGAAAATTTTTTCTGGTATATTCTTTGGCGTTCTCTCCCAAAATCCTGGCCTCCTCAGGATTATTCAACAAATATCTTATTCTGTAAGCGCACCCTTCGATAGAATTTACGGTATAACCGGTGAGACCGTAAACAATCTGGGTGGTGATGCCGCCTACCGCACCGCCGATGACCGGTTTGCCCTTCCACATGGCTTCTGCTACCGTGAGGCCGAAGCCTTCTTTGACGGACTTTTGAATGATGATATGGGAAGCCCTTTGCAGAGCATTGATGGTGAAATTAGCGTCGGGAGGAAGGTCGAGAACGAAGATATCATCGTCATGCTGAGATTCTGCGCGGACTTGTGCCAAGACCTCCATGCCTTCAGGATCGTCGGCAGCTCCACCGCCGGCCAAAACGAGACAGCAGTCGTTATTTTTCCTGACCAGTTTGTAGGCCTGGGTGACGCCCAGTGGATCTTTGAACTTGTCGAAGCGTGAAACCTGGAGAAGGATCGGTTTATTATCCGGCAGACCGAATTCGGCTCTGACCGCAGCTACTTCTTCCGGTTGGAGCTCTTTATTTTTATCGCTCAATGGATCGATGGAAGGATAGATGAGATATTGAGGGATTTTGAGTTTCTGGGCAAAGCTGGGAAGAGAAAATATCGCCCCTTCGTACCTGGATACAAAGTCTTTCAGGAAATACCAGACCTTTCTCTGGGGACGGGAGACATCGATGTGGCACCGCCAAATCCATCTGGCCTTCTCGGGCTTGCTGACGATCAGACCTGCGGGCTGAGGATCATGAATCACGCCGAAATCGGCGGAACGGAGAATGAGCTCTTCGGCATTTTTCTGATTGATTCTCCGGTATTCATCGAACATTTCCCGGGTAGGGACTTGTTCATCTCCCTGGAGGGCGTTGTGAAAACATTTGGTGGCCTTAAAGAAGAGGTCCGAGCCGGTCATGACCTCCCACCTGGTCTCGATTCCCAGTTCCGTGAACATGGGGATGAGCCGGTGCAGCATCTCTGCCACCCCGCCGCCGAGCCGGGTGGAATTGACGTGGACAAGGGATTTTCCCTTCAATATTTCTGCCAGTTTATAAATGAGGTCGAGCGTTCCGGGGGGGCTGACGTCTCTGTAGGCTTCCAGTGGATATCTTTGGTTGTTCATTGCTTGAGTTCTTCGTGACAGAGTTCTAGAATTCTGGCCCGCAAGCCTTCCAGGCTGTGCATGTAGAAATCGATTTTTTCTATCCTGTCCCCCAGATCGTGAAGGCCATGGATATCATCCAACCAGATAGAAAAATCGTTCCGGCCTCTTCTCACCCGGATGCCTGCCTCGAATATATGATAATAAATCGCGCTGGCATGGATATCTTTCAGGGTTTCGGTGAATTCGGATAAATTCCCGGCTTCTCTCCGGAGAGGTATTTCGACGATCTCGGATTTCATGAAGTAAAAAGGACTGCCGTAGGAGGCTGTAGGAACGATCTTCAATTTGCAGAGATGGCTGTCTATGATCTCGATCAGTTCGAGGCGGATGTCTTCGATCGATTTCTTCGGAGAGATGGTGACAGCAGCCAGCTTTTCTCCCAGGACCCGGTCCCGGAGCTGGACAGCAGCCCAGTTGGCAAAGTCATTGGGATAAGGCCCTGCCAGGTAGACGTGGCGCAAGAAATAGCTGTGCATGTGGTAATAAATAGAATCCGAGGGGATATCCTCGAGCATTTCCATGAGCTGAACTTCGTTATCCGCACGGAGACCCAGAAGTTCCTTGACTTCGGTGCAGCCGATGAATGTAAATGGATATTTTTGTTTCTTCATCCTGGTTTTCTTAAGGTGTAATGTCCAGTCCGGATTTTGGATTTCACTGTAGCAAAGAAGAGTCTAACCGTCAAGCCTCATCTTATTTACCCCTCTTTTCGTCATAGAGCCGCCAGGTTTGCAGTGAGGATGCTTTTTTGCTGTGATTCCCGCATCTATGGAATGAGACGGAGGCAACCTAGCGGCGCGGATTGAACCAGCCCTGTGTCCGCAGGCATATCCGCACCAGCATCAGCATCACCGGGACTTCGATAAGCACGCCCACCACAGTCGCTAGGGCCGCTCCTGATGCGAGTCCGAAGAGCATGACGGAGGTGGCGATCGCCACCTCGAAGTGATTGGAAGCACCGATCATAGCTGAGGGCGCGGCATCCTGATAAGAAAGCTTCAACACTCTGGCTAATCCGTATGCGATCCAGAATATGAGATTCGTCTGGATAAAAAGCGGAACCGCAATCCAGATTATGGTCAGAGGATTCGAGAGGATCACCTCTCCCTTGAAGGAAAACAAAAGAACGAGTGTGATCAGGAGCGCGGTGATGGTAACCGGGGTAAGGAGATGCAGGAATTTTGTCCGGAACCACTCCAAGCCTTTTTTCGCCACTATCAATTTCCTGGATATGAAACCCGCAACCAGCGGAAGCGCCACATAGATTCCGATAGAAAGCAGAAGGGCCTTCCAGGGGACAGGAAGACGGCCGATCCCCAGAAGGAATCCGCCGAGAGGCCCGTAGAGGAAGAGCATGGTCAGAGAGTTGATGGCCACCATGACCAGGGTGTGCCCATCGTTCCCTTTTGCCAGATATCCCCAGACGAGAACCATGGCCGTGCAGGGAGCGATCCCGAGCAGGATGCATCCTGCCAGATAGCTTCTCCATAAGGGAACGGCCAGCATCTTGACTCCCTCCACTAGAACCACCGTCCCTGCTCCGTGTTCTGCGCCCACCGGAAGATCGAGCCCTAAAGGCATCTTTATATAATCAAGAGCCTCGGCGCCTATGAAAGTTTTGAACAGGAAGCCGAGGAATATCATGGCGATGGCATACATGGAGAAAGGCTTGATGGCCCAATTGACGAACAGGGTCAGGCTGACCGGTTTGAAATTTTTGCCGGCCTGAAGGACTTCGGCAAAGTCGATCTTGACCATGATGGGATACATCATGAAAAAGAGGCAGACTGCTATGGGGATGGAAACGACGGGCGCTTCATTGACATATATGGCCAGGCCGTCCAGAAAAGTCGCCGCTTCCGGTGCGAGTTTTCCAAGCAGGATGCCCGCCACGATACACAGAATGACCCAGACGCTCAAATACCGTTCGAATACGCTCAGCCCTTTGGCTTCCTTGACGATACATGCCTTGTCTTCCATTCCGTTTCCTCCTGTTACTAATATCAACGCATTAAGTAATGTGACATTGTCATGGCGAGTGACCAAAGGTCACGCGGCCATCTCATAAGGGTTTGCTTCGCTATGCTCGCAACAAGGCTTCACTTCATTCGCAACAACGGATCGCCACGTCGCCACACTCCTCGCGATGACCCAGAAATTAATTCGTTCATAATAGATGTGAATGTTAACGGCACATCATGTTTGTCCTTGTTTTATTTTTCAAGATAAGATTTCCTTTATGTCCTCAGAACTCAATACCTTGCCTGCACTTTTCACCTCGCCATCGACCACAAGACCAGGTGTCACCATTACTCCGAACTCCATGATTTCATTGATATCCGTTACTTTAATTATCTGGAAGTCACCTCCCAGTTCATTTACTGCCTTTTCAGCATTTTCGGTTAACTTTTTGCATTTTGGACAGCCTGTGCCCAAGATCTGGATTTTTACCATTTTTTCATCCTCCTTGAATCAAAAGAAAGTTCCGTAGATCAAACCACTTATGGTTGAAAGAAAAATGACGAGCGAGACAAAAACGATTGTTTTTTTTGTTCCCATCACGCTGCGAATGACCAGCATATTGGGCAAGCTCAAGGCGGGTCCGGCCAGGAGCAGGGCCAATGCAGGTCCTTGTCCCATGCCATTTCCGATAAGTCCTTGGAGTATGGGGACTTCGGTAAGAGTGGCAAAATACATGAAAGCGCCAGCCATAGACGCAAAAAGATTCGACAGAATGGAATTTCCTCCCACCGAAGAGCTCACCCACTCGGATGGAATGATTCCTTCGTGTCCGGGTCGTCCGAGCAAAAAGCCGGCTATAAGCACTCCGAAAAAGAGAAGCGGCAGTATTTGTTTGGTAAATCCCCATGTGGAATCGAACCAATCTCCGACCTCTCCTTTGTCTGTGCTGGTCAAGAGTGAAAGCCCGATGACACCTGCAGCAAAGGAAATAACTGGCTTCTGGGGAATGGTCAGCCCAAGAACAACGGCAGGAACGAAAGCCATGGTTGCCTTCCATTTGTCAACACCGAACCAAGCTACGAGAATAGCGGCCAGAGAAAGGGCGAAACCGCCGGTAATAAGCCATTTCATAGAATATACGAGGCTCCAGAATCCAGAAGGATCCTCTGGTTTTCCCCAATTCGCAAAAACCAGAATGCCGATCATGGATGCAAAGTAAAGAACATTTTGCCAAAGAGGCCTTGAGACCTCTGGATCAGGCATAACCATCTGAGCATTCGCTTTTTTCAATTCTTCTCGGTAAAAGATGAAATGCATCAGAAGCCCGATGACGATGCTAAAAACAATGGCTCCTAGAGCGCGAGCTATCCCAAGTTTAAGCCCAAGAACTCTTGCTGTCAAAATTATGGCCAGGACATTGATTGCCGGTCCGGAATACAGGAAGGTCGTGGCAGGGCCTAATCCTGCTCCCATCCTGTGTATTCCTGCGAAAAGGGGAAGGACCGTGCAGGAACAAACGGCTAGAATAGAGCCTGATACAGATGCGACACCGTAGGCTAAGACTTTTTTTGCTTTTGCTCCGAAGTATTTCATCACGGATCTCTGGCTCACGAAAACCGCAATGGCTCCAGCGATAAAAAAGGCCGGAACAAGACAGGTCAGAACGTGTTCTTGTGCGTACCATTTTGCAAGGTGAAGGGACTCCATTATGGCGTCATCGAACTGAGGGACACCTAAGGGAAGGTAATAAGAACCCAGAAAGACCAGAGTAATGATCAGGAGAGGCTTCCACTCGCTTTTCCAGTCTGTTTGACTCATGGATTCACATTCATAAAAATTATTGTTGCTTAGTTTGCCAATTGGCCAAACAAAGCAAAAAAAATATTATATTGCGTCCATTCGGTCTTGTGCCTGCTCTCTGAGTACGGCTTCGACACAATCGAGGAAATTTAAAGCGCAGCGCATGCGGAGGCTGTAAAACACTTCCTTTCCCTTTTTCTCAACGATGACCAACCCTGCATTCCTTAGGATCGAAAGGTGCTTGGATACGGTAGAGACATCCAGGCCGACCATTTCCGTCAGTTCAGAGACACAGTAAGATTTATCCGAAAGCTGTTCTATCATAAAAAGTCGAGTGGGATGAGCAAGCGCTTTTAAAATGGCCGCTCTCGTTTCACAACGGGCTCTTTTTTTTCTATCCATTTTCATATTTGGCATAATAACCAAATATTTCGGAATTGTCAAGATCATTTATTATGAACGAATTAATTTCTGGGTCATCGCGAGGAGTGTGGCGACGTGGCGATCCGTTGTTGCGAATGAAGTGAAGCCTTGTTGCGAGCATAGCGAAGCAAACCCTTACGAGATGGCCGCGTGACCTTTGGTCACTCGCCATGACAATGTCACATTACTTAATGCGTTGATATTAATAAGGGATTCTTTTTGACTTAAGTCAAAGACATTTAGTTAAGGATGTTTTATCTTCGGGAAGCACGAACATTTTCTGCATCTATTACCGATTGATAAAATATTGTTAAAGGTGTCAAAAATGACAAGAAAAGATTTTTTAAAAACAGCGTCTGGAGGCTTTCTCGGAGCACTCGTTTATTTAGGATTGACAAATTGTTCAAGTCCGACTGAGCCTGAAAGTCCCGACACAAATCAGAAAACCTTTACATCGTCATCGAATTCCGGGCATACCCATACTGTAACCCTTACCAGAAATCAAGTCGAAAATCCTCCTGCCGAGGGGATCACTCTCACGACATCTTCGTCAGGCGGCCATACTCACGCTTTTTCGATGAATCAGCAACAGCTCCAGAATGTCAACAACGGCCAGACTGTGACCATCACCGATTCTACTGTCTCCAACCACTCTCACCAGTACCAGATTTCCAAGTGGTTTTAAGATAGGAAGAAAATAAAAAGGCAAACGATCCGGAAAAGAGGTAAAGTCAATAAGATGATTAAGCTAGAGTCCTTGTCAGATGGAATCGATCAGGTGTATTATAAACTACGTAACTGCAACTTTATATTTCAGCATATCAGCCCGAAACCACATGATAGGGAAAACTAAGGCTAACTTTGCGCCCCATCGGGGTGTGAAAGAAGGGCGAATCAATTAAATGATAAATAGAGGAGGTCACGAATGAGAAAAAGAACAAAATCGACAATTTTAGCTCTAATTTTTCTCACTGGTTTGTTATCGACAACTCCTGTAGGTTTTACCAGTCAAGAAAGCGATGCTCTGAAAGGCCTGAAATCGGTAAAAGCTGTTTTTGATTTCAGGACAGGCAACCTGAAAGCCGCTTCTGTATTACTTGATGCCATCCACCAAACCTTTAAGGGCAAGGATATTGCGGCAGTAACAAAAGAACCTGAGTTTATGGTTGTCTTTCTTGGCCCTGCAGTGAAGCTAATCACTAGCGAAAGAGAAGGGTTCTCACCTGAGGATCATGAAATCCTTGATGCTATTGCTGGAAGACTTTCTAAAATGGCAAAGGATGGGATCAAATTGGAGATCTGTCTATTTGCTGCCAGAATGTTTAATGTGGATCCAGCTACGGTTTTACCAGATATCGAGCATACAGAAAATGGCATGATCTCTTTGATAGGGTATCAAGCTAAAGACTTTTCCTTGGTTCCAGTTTATTAAGGCAGGGACTTACCTTTCCACAGTCTTGCTGTAAACCAATTGCCCTCCTATGTATGTCTGCTCGACTCTTAACGACAAAAGGGCGCTTGAGGGAATGGTCAGTACATTGTCTGAGAGAACGATAAAATCGGCAAGCATACCGGGAGCGATTTGTCCTTTGATATGTTCTTCGAAGCCCGCGTATGCAGATTCCACTGTATAGGCATATAGGACTTCCTCTCTGGTCAGACATTGCTCCGGATACCATCCCCCTTCGGGTTTTCCCTCCGGGGTTTGACGGGTTTCTGCGGCATACATTCCGTAGAAAGGATTCAAGGTCTCTCCCGGAAAATCGGAATTGAGCGGTACCCTGACGCCGGCGTTGATAAACGAACGCCAGGCATAAGCACCTTTGATTCTTTCGGGGCCTACTCTCTCTTCAGCCCAGGGCATATCGGAGGTTGCATGGAGCGGCTGCATGCTGGCGATGATGCCGAGTTCCTTGAACCGGGGAATATCTTCAAGCGCTACGATCTGGGAGTGTTCGATACGCAGCCGGTGGTCCTCTGCACCGGGCACGGCCCTGATCGACTCTTCGTAGGCATCCAGGGTCATTCTGTTCGAACGGTCTCCGATCGCATGGGTGGCTACCTGCATGCCTGCCTGTAGCGCTCTTCTTGTCAGGCTCTCTATCTCCTCTTGGGATGTGGTGCTAACTCCGAGTACATCTGGAGCATCGCTGTAGGGTTCGAACATCAGGGCGCTTCGCGTTCCCAACGATCCATCCTGGAAAATCTTGATACATCGGATGGTCAGCCAGTTGTCGGGAGCGATCTCAGGACCGTTTTGGAGATACGGCTCGATGAGCTCTTCGTCCGTGCAGTCGAGCATGAGATAGTACCGGAGTTTGAGCTCGTTTTTGGCTTTGAGCGACCGAAGGGCATCCAGGTCTTCGCTCGTTATTCTGGCGTCATGCACAGAGGTCAGGCCATTCTTGAGGAGCTCTTCTCCAGCTATCTCGAACGCCTTTTCTCGCTGCTCGGCCGTCAAGGCCGGCATGAATCGCGTCACCATAGCCTGGGCGGCATTAGCCAGAATCCCGGTCGGCTCACCTGTTCTGATATCTTTGTAAATCTTTCCCCCTTCCGGATCAGGGGTGTCCTTTGTGATGCCCGCCATTTCCAGCGCTTTGGCATTGGCCCATCCGTTATACCCGTGCAAACCGGCAAACCAGACCGGATTATCCGGTGAAACAACGCTCAGTTCATGACCGATTGCCGTCATTTGTTCCTTCCAGGCACCGTCATCCCATCCCCATCCCTCGATCCATTCTCCCGGAGGAGTTTCAGCGACCCGTTGTCTCAGTTTTCGCACCACCTCCTGGGGATCGCTGACACCCTGAAGGTCTAGGCGCATCTCGATCCTGCCCAGGTTGAGCATATGCCCGTGTGATTCAATAATGCCAGGCATAACATCCTTACCGCCCAAATCCACTTCTTCCGCCAGAGGATACTTTTCCCGCATCTCTGCATTCGTTCCCACGGCTGTGATGAATCCCTCTTTGACTGCAAAAGCCTCAGCCTCCGGTATGTCTTCGTTCATGGTAATGATATGGCCGTTAGCAAAAATACGATCTGCCTGAGGTGTTCTGCTGCATGAGACAAGGCATAAGACGGCCGTACACAACAGCAGATAGGATGTTTTTTTACCTTTCGATTTTCTCATATCGAACACTCTCCTTTCCACCCTCTGTCATTTCTTAAAAGCTATACCACACAGAATCCTTCAGGTCAAAAGCAGAGCG
>CAYFWF010000037.1:0-35353 GCA_964346815.1 uncultured Eubacteriales bacterium
AAAGAAGGCAAGAGGTCTCCTGCTGAAACTGAGCAGTATAGAGTCACAGGTGTTATCCTTGAAGCTTTCTACCGGTATCTTATAAGAAAGCTGCTGGATGAGATCCCGGTAAAATTTCATAAGTTCATAGCGATCTCAGCCGGGAATGAAGTGAGAGCAGGATACTTCTGGCACCAGAGGATGTCCGGGATCCTGGATGAGTTCCGGGATCACAACGGAAACAGGGCTATCCCCTATTACAGAAGAATAACATCTATGACGAACTCAGACTTCTACAAAAAACAGATCTATCTATACTGGAATTATGCAAAGCATAAGATAGGAGATCTGGAGAGCTATGAAACAGCCAGGGATGAGATCTGCTACAAAGCTAAAGGATTCATCCCGAGCTGTGACGGAGGCCAGTTCCCGGATCCTGGTTTAGTCGAAAAGCTTGTATCCAAGTCCCTCTCAGACGGTAATTACGGATGGGAGCTGCTGACAGGACTCTGGGATCAGAACCCACCTTATGATCTAAGCAAGCTGGATCTGGAACCGGCCCGGGCAATGGTGAAAGCCTTTAAGATTTGGGTGGAAAAGCAATAACAAATAAGACTATTTCTCCTCCTTCGGCTTAAGCTCCATGCCGAGTTGCATCATCATACCTAACATATCTCCATCTGCCCGATATTCAACAAGCTTACTATCTTTAAAACGCCAAAGGCAAATCGCACTCATCGTAAATTGCTTGTCTGTCGGAGGTATTCCCTGAAATTCGCCTTTATGAGTTCCACGGAGTGTCTCTCGTGTTGATACTTGGTCTCCTTCAGCAATGATTTCATCAATAGTATGATTTAAGTCTGGGAAGGCGTTGATGAATGCTTGCCATAGTTGTATGTGTTCTTCGAGGTTTATAGGCTCAGCATTGCTTGGCCAATACATTTTGTAATCAGAGGTACATACTTCATTGAGAATTTCAACATTTCCTTTGTCGCCTTCAGCTAGTATTTTTTGAACCATTGCCTTATTCTGCTCCTCAACCTCTGCTTGGGCTTTCATAGCTTCAAGCTCTGCCATTGCTTCCTTGTCCTGACAGCCGACCATAAAGCAGAGAATCAGAGCCAAGGGTAAGATTAGGTAGAATTTTTTCATGTAACCCTCCTTTTTTGTCGCCCATGGGAGAATTGAATTAATTACTTCTCGGTGAAGATGTTACTTAAGAATAACCATCTGTCATTTTGTTTGACCAAAACAGCAGTCCATAGTCCCGATGAAGTGGTTTCGTTTCCTTCAGGGTCTGTGAATTTATTCGTATACGTCGTATAGAGAACGGCGGTATCGCCCACAATATGAATCTCAAATGGTCCTAAATCGCATATCCAATTCAATGCCGACTTATAGAACTCTTCCATTATTTTTGTATAAACGTCGATGCCAACAGGATGCTCTTGGCTAAAATCCCACCAACGCATCTCTGGATGGAAAAAGCTCTTATACTTCTCAATATCGCCCTCGACGGCAGTATCAACCAAGGCTTGAAAACATTCTGCGACTGCTTGTTTTTCGGCTTCAATGTCCACTACAGGCTCTTCAGCCACCTCTTCAGCCTGCTGACAACCAAAAATAAAACAAAGCAGAAAGATCAAAGGCAAAATCATAAGTAGTTTTTTCATTTTCCCCTCCTTTTTCGCGTGTGATGAAAATCTTGAAAAACGTATCTAATGAATACTCCCTTCGATAACAAATGTCAACGGCTCCATTGTGTCAATTTTGTGACTGTGTTATCCTTCTCAAAGATGTAAGTTCTAATGTTGAGATATTTTCGCTACCCCTTATAATCACTGTGTCAAAATTGTGACATAAATTTTGGAATTAAAAGCACCTCAAATCATCTCAAAAAACTTAAATAAGTTGAAAGGGAATCAGCGTAACCTGTTGTTTTTAAATAATTTCAGAAGATTTAGGGGGAGTACCCCTGGCCGGACTCGAACCGGCGACACAGGGATTAGGAATCCCTTGCTCTGTCCATACTGAGCTACAGGGGTACCTTTACACCAAGAATTTAGCAGGTTAGAAAATTTTTTGCAATCAGGATTTCGGGTTGGGCAGTGTTACCGCCTCTCCTGAACTCCTCCAAGGATTCCCTTCATTCCTGTCCGGATGTTCGCTGCATTTGCCTCATCTGTGTCGATGTGCATACTCAATCGAAAATCAGGATGCACCCGGACCAGAACGTCTTCAAAGACCAAGGGGCGCTCCCCTTTGACTTTGACGCTGACAAGATCCCTGTCCTTGAGTCCGAAGGAAAGAGCATTTTCCGGCGACATATGGATATGCCGGTAGGAACAGATCACCCCATGAGGGATTCGGCCTGTTCCTTTAGGACCTTCCACTGCAATACCCGGGCTTCCTTCCAGATCTCCAGATGCTCTGATCGGTGCTTTTATGCCCAATTTGAACTCTTCGGTCATCGAAATCTCGACCTGGCTCTGATTCCGCAAGGGCCCCAGTACCCTCACCCTCTCGACCCGACCTCTTGGTCCAATAAGGTTTACAGTTTCTTCGCAGGCAAACTGGCCGGGTTGGGAGAGGTCCGACCGGTAAGACAGTTCACTCCCCTTTCCAAAAAGCGCATCCATGATGTCTCTGGATAGGTGGACGTGGTGGGCCGATACTTCGATCGGAATTTTCCTCTCTTCCTGTCTCTGGATCACCTGGGTCAAATCATGATAACCGAGAGTGCGAAGAGCTTCTCTGGCAATCATCCGCTCTTCATTAGTTGGAATCACCAGGATTTTAACCTGGGAATATTCATCCGATATATCGGCAACCTCTCCAGGTCCAGGTGACGATGTTTTATTCAGGATGGTGTCCACTCTAATTCCCATGCTGGATAATCCCTGACAGGCCAAGCCTCTTACCCATGCGCTTCCCTCTCCGATTCCTCCAGTAAAGACGAGCGCATCCAGGCCGCCGATTGCGGCTATGTATGAACCAATATATTTTCTTATCCTGTAACAGAAAATATTTATGGCTTGAAGGGCTCTCTCATTGCCTTTGTTGGCTTCTGCCTCGATCTCCCGTAGATCGCTGGAAATCCCCGAAAGCCCCATAAGGCCGCTTCGACGGTTCAGAACTTCGTCTATCTCCTCTACGGATAATCCTTTTTCCTTATGAAGATGGAGAATAGCTGCCGGATCGAGATCCCCGCATCGAGTTCCCATAATCAGCCCTTCCAGGGGTGTCAAACCCATGCTGGTGTCCATGGAACAGCCGTGATCGATGGCGCATATGGAAGCTCCATTACCCAGATGACAGGAGATGATCTTCATCTCCCGGAAATTTCGTTTCAAAAAAGCAGCGGCCTGGAGGCTCACATATTTGTGGGATATTCCATGGAAACCATACCTCCGAATGTTGTCTTTTTCATAAAAATCATAGGGAAGTCCATACAGAAATGCATGAGGAGGCATCTTCTGATGAAAGCCTGTATCAAAAACTGCGACCTGCGGGACCTTTGGCATGAGTTTTTTGCTTTCCTTTATCGCCATCAAATTGGGGGGGTTGTGAAGCGGCGCCAATCGTGAAAATTCATGGATGTCTGCGATGACCTCATCGCTGATGATGACTGGATGACTGTATTTGGCTCCTCCATGGACGACTCGGTGACCGACGGCACCGAGTTCTTTCACATCTCCGATCACACCGTACTCCTCATCTGTCAGCAAGTCGACGACAGCCTCGAAGGCTTCTTCATATCCGGCCCTACCAAGGTCTCTGGTGTACATTCCTTTTGCTGTGTTCGAGGAAAGCGCCGAATTCTCCAAACCGATCTTTTCCACAATTCCCGCAAGATTGTTTTCAGCCTCAGCGGTATCGAAATAGCTGAATTTAAGCGAGGAACTCCCGCAGTTGACCACCAATATTTTTTGTGGCTTCTCTGTAGAGAGCCTCAATCCATAAGGGTCAGGGACATTCTGCCAGGCATCCTGGACTCTGCTCTGTTCTTCTTCGCTCTGCTGCCTGCTCCTAAGCCGATCGGTAATGGTTTTAGCCATGACTCGAACGGCTCCGGGATTAACCGCCACATGGGAGCTGAATATTTTGTGGGAAATGAGAAATAGGCGGCATTTCTCCAGAGCTATGACATCGGCATTTGTCGGCTCTCCGGTCAGCAGGGAGGCTTCACCCAATAAATCTCCTTGTTTCAGCAGTCCCAACCGGATTTTCTCACCCGATTTTTTGGTGATCGCTGCTTCGGCTTCACCCTCCAGGACAATTCCCAGAAACTTTCCGGGCTGGCCAAAATGGATGATGACTTCCTGCGGGGCGAAAGACCTCACAAGGCACTTATCGATCAGCTTTTTGAGTCCTTGTTTGGAAAAGCTGTGAAACAAAGGCAGGGCTGCGAGAAATTTCTCTAGATCCTCCACTACTCAAACCTCCTTCGAGTCCGATGGCTGTCTCAGCCCAATACCTCATACACCATAATCGCTTCGCTTCTTCCCCTGAGTTTTTTCTGTCCGACTTCCTGGATTTTGAACTTGCCCTCGATCTGACGGTAGGTTTCCTCGCCGATAAAAATCTGGTTCGGCTGAGCGCTGGACTCTAATCTGGAAGCGATGTTGACCGAATCTCCGATGACCGTATAATCCATGCGCTTGGGAGATCCGATGTTTCCGGCCACGACCCGGCCAGTGTTTATTCCGATGCGCACATCGAACCTTTTATCTTGAATCGTGTTTTTCATCATCGCGGCCAATTCCTGTCTCATTTTCAGAGCCGCCCGGACAGCCCTTTCTGCATCATCTTCCTTCTCCAGCGGAGCTCCGAATACTGCCATCAATCGATCGCCCACATATTTATCGAGGGTCCCTTCGTGTTCAAAGATCACATCGGTCATTCGTGAAAAATACTGATTCAGGAGCATGTTGACCTCAAGAGGGGAAAGCCTCTCGGAAAGCCTGGTGAAACCGACGATATCTGTGAACAGAATGGTCACACTCACATCCTTGGCGTCCAGGAGTTCTTCTTTGGTGCCTTCCCTGGATTTGATAATCATATCCACAACCTGAGGAGAATGGTACCTTTCCAATCTATCTCTCAGTTCCTCTTCCTCCCGGATTTTTTCACTCAGCTTGGCCTGTTCGAGGACCATGGACATCTGGCATCCGATGGCCTTGAGGAGTTCGAGGTCGTCTTCTGAGAATTGGTTGCCAAGCCGGGTGCTGTCCAACTGAATGGCACCGATAATCTTCTCTTTCTGCCAGAGGGGAACACACATGGCAGAGCGGATTTTCTGTTTGACAAGACTTTCGGTCGGGACCAATCGGGGATCGGCCATGGCATTGGAAGTGAGCAGGGCTACCCTGTCCTCGATGACTTTGTTGCACAGTGTGCGGCTCGCCCTTATTTTTTCTTTGTCTTTCCTCTGCTCGTCTTTGAACTTGACAACGGCCGGGACAAACTCAGCACCTTTTCCCTCATCGATCAGGATCAAAAAGCCGAAATCCGCATCGATGACCTCGAAGATCAGATCCATGATTTTTTTCAGCAGTTCGTTGAAATCGTGGATGATGTTCATGTGCCTGCTGATCTCATACAAGACGAAAAGGACCTTGTTCATCCTTTCCAGTCGGGTGATTTCTGCCAGGGCGACAGCTTCCTGCTTTTCTTTACGCGGAAACAAGGAACGGGCTCGTTCCTTCCGATCTGGCTTAGGCTTGTGAGAAATCAGCAGCGTATGGGAATCGATCTGAGTGCAGTCTTTTGCGCTGACCTTTATGGTTTGCTCCTGCCAATCCTTATAATCTCCCTCTTGAGTGAATTCAATCTTATCCCGGAGGGAAGGAATCCCCTCCTCTCCGGATTGAAAAACAAGTTTTGAAGAGCCGATATCGATCCGATCCCCGTGATTCAGCTCCACATGATTGACCAGCTCTCCGTTGACCAGTATCCCGTTGAAACTCCCCAGATCGGTTAAAAAACAGTCTGTCCCTTTTTTTACGATCTTGGCATGATTTCTTGAAACTTTTGGATCGTAAAACACGATATCACTGTCATTGCTCCGGCCTATGGTCAACTCATCCTGATCGAGGAGTCGTTCTTCACTGTGGCCATCGGGGAATACAATATGGAGGCGCGGAAAGTCTTTTTTCATCGGTTTCTATTTTCTCTCCGTTCGCAATCGGACGAGTTCATTATCCAGCGCCCTGATCCGGTGGGACATCTTTTCGAGAATACGAAGAGCCAGTGAAGGATCTTCGCTGATCCTCCGTAAGAGAATTTTTTTATCGACGGTCAGCACGCGTACCTCTCCCAGGGACCGAACGGTGGCAGAACGTGCCTCTCTCTCGAAGATTGCCATCTCGCCAAAAAAATCACCCTTTCCAAGAACGGCAAGGCGTACCTCTTTACCTTCCTTTTCCTGAAGCACCTCCACCTGTCCGTCCAGGATTTCATACATGTAGTCGCCGCGTTCCTCTTGACGGACGATGATTTCTCTGTCTCTATAAATCCGACCCAGATCACTGCTCTTCATACCCTTCTCTCCTTCCTCTTTCTCCGTTTGAGAGGCCACATCTCCACAGCCATATAGCCCAGCAATCGTCCCCAGAAAAAAGGATGGAACATCCGCACGAAAACCTCACGGTAGGGGGCACTCCCGGTAAACATATCCCACAGAGCCGTACTCAACCGTTGAGGGCCTCTTCCTTTTTTCTGCTCAGACGAGACCATGCGCAGGATGGCACGACGGGCAAACCGCATCTTCTGCATCTGCCCGACCACTGCAAAAATGAGCTTGCCGATCCAGTTGTCCCGTTCGAGCTTCCTGCAGGCAGGCCAGTATCGCTCCTTGAAATCTTCCGAAGAGACCCCAGAAAAAACAGCGGCTGTAGCCGCAGCCTTTGCCGTGCGGTAGGCTGCTCCAATCCCGTCCTTATAAAGCCGGGAAACACCGCAGTCTCCGATAAAGACAAACCGATCGCCATAAGGATGAGAAGAACCTTTTATATTTATCTTAGGCATACAGCGGCAGGCTCCCTGTTGCATCTGCCAGTTGGACGGCAAACAGGCTCTCACTTCAGGTGTCTCCAGAAAAGACCGCACAAGCTGGTTATCGATTTTTTTACCCAACACACAGATTGTAGCATAATCCCCTTTGGGTATGAGAGCTGCAAACTCCAATCGCGGAATATTGAGTAGAAAAGTGTGCATGGAGCTTCCCAGATGCTCTTCCATAGCCTCTCTCTCCAGGGCATGCTCGCAGATATATGTTTTGGTGGTTTCAGGAAGGACATAGCCCAGGCCCAAATCTTGGAAAAGCTTCATGGTAGGCGAGTTCACTCCCACCGCGACCGCCACCAGGTCATAGATCCGGGACTGCCCGTCTTTCACTTTTAAGAAGGGCCTGTTGCCTTCCCAACCGACATCATCGACACGGCCGGTTATGTGGTCCACTCCTTTCTCCATGGCCAGCTTCAATAAAAAGCTGTCGAAGCTCTCCCAACCGGTCCCCGACAAGCCCCGAGGTCCAGCACCCCTGTGAACGGCTCCGATTCTCTTTTCCCGGAGTGGGGTTTCGATCTTGACACTCCCCACATCCATATGCAGGAGATAGGAATCGATCCCTCTCTGAACCACAGAACCTGGCAAACTGATGCCTTCAGTGGCCAATGTTTGCACCAAGGATTCAGAGATGATTCCTCCGCACATATTGCATCCTGCCGGACCGGGATTGGAAAAATTTCGTGATTCGTAGATATCCACGTGGAGGTCTATCCCCACTCTCTCGGCCATGGCAAGAAGAAAATAACCGAAGAACGAACCCGCGGGTCCCCCTCCGATAACAGCGATTCGAGAATGATCCCTGAGACTGAAGTCATCCTGACTAAATTTTTGAGGATGAGTTACCCCGCTCTTCATCATCACATCATCTATTTGTCCGAGAATATTGGGGTGGTTTTTCCCCAGCATGGAAGCTTATAGCATAAACAAAATTGGCCTGTCAAACACACAACAGCACAGACAGCCCGGACATACTATCAATAGATACTTGACATTTCCTGTCGAAAACTGCTAGAAATAACCCGTGCCTGGTTTTTCGTTCCTAAAAGGAAGGTTTAGAAAAGGGTAAATACCCTAATTTATCACATCCTTTTGGAGTGGATTTTCTCCCTGTGGGGATTGTGCCGGATAAAAAGTATGTTGCCTTTAGCGCTTTATTAATTAAGACAATTTCCATAGGTTCAACATGCCTGCTTGACCTATCAAGAAAATAAAGGATGGAGGATTTCTGATGTCCATACGCCGTCTCTTATTTCTTTCATCAATCGTGTTTATCCTCGTTTCCATGATCCCCGTGCAGACCACGATTCAATCTCCGGGACCGGACCTCATAGTCGGACGAAACGTGAATATGGTCTCGGGCACTGAATGGCCTGGTGGGGACCCATACCTTCAAAGACAAAACGAACCCTCTATCGCTGTCTCTACTCGTAATCCACTTCATCTTCTTGCAGGAGCCAACGACTATCGTACGGTAGACATGCCCGAGTCAGAAGGACCTTTACCGGGAATCCCAGAAGGAGCCACAGCAGGTGATGCGTGGCTGGGAGTGTTCAAATCCTTCAACGGCGGAGAATCCTGGAAAAGCACGCTTCTCCCAGGATATCCCCAGGATAATTCCACCCAAGGATTAAACTCGCCGATTCATACACGCAGTACTGCTTCTGATCCCACAGTACGAGCAGGATCAAACGGACTTTTTTACTACAGCGGCATTGCCTTTGATCGTGTCGAAGGTGGAACAGGTGTCCTATTTGTCGCCCGTTTTATAGATAATAACTTCACCCTATTCGGAGACACGGACCCGATAAAGTATCTTGACACAAAAATAGTCGATACAGGTACACCCGGACAGTTTGCGGATAAACCTTGGATTGCAGTCGATGCCCCGAGGTATGGCGGAGATACAGTCCCGATATATGCACCGGGCACTCCTGTCCAAGATGTTGCTCGCCATAATGTCTATATTGTCTACAGTATCTTTTTAGGGAACATAGGCGGCAATAATCAAAGCAAAATTCTGTTTGCCCGATCCACTGACTGCGGGACCACATGGGAACGGCCCATCAAAGTCAGCGAAGGTAATCTGCGGAATCAAGGAACCACAATCGCAATAAGCCCTGCAGACGGCACAATCTATCTCGCTTGGCGGCGATTTGCCTCACCAAGTCAGCCCGACGCCATACTCATGTGCAAATCCACGGATTTCGGCTCAACATTCTCCCCCGCCGTTGAGATAAATCCGATCAATCCTTTCGATCAGATTACGGCTGGTAATAGATTTCGGACATACGGTTTCCCCACGATAGCTGTGGACGATGCAGGAAGAGTCTACGTTTCCTGGGCAGATCGAGGATATACACCAAATGGAGCTTCCCGTATTGTGATCAAAGCCTCGCCAGATGGAATAGACTGGTCCGGCCCCACTCTACTCGTAGACGACGATGAAGGTTGCGGCCATCAATTAATGCCTTCACTAACCTATGCTGCTGGCAGACTGATGATAACCTGGTATGATTCTCGAAAAAGTTTAGGAAATGATCCGGGGAACTGCGGCTACGATATTTCTGATAATGGGCCATCAGGAAAACGGCATACGATCGATGTCAGGATCGCCCAAGCTCTGCCCTCCTCGAACCCATCTTTTATCGACTCCACACAGGTCTCTAAATACTTTCACTGGGTACAGCTTGTGAATGATGAAGTCCCCCCAAATCCGCAAATCATACAGAAGGAATACAACCGCCCAAATCTTCCATTATTCGTGGGAGGAACAATACCGTTTATCGGAGACTACATCGATATTGCTGCCGCTCCTGCATTCCTTTACGATGTGCCAAATTTGAATAACCAGACCGGGACTTGGCGCTTTAACACAGAAGAATCTGATCCATCCACTGCCCATGTTACTTGGACCGATAACCGTGATGTACATCCGCCTGGTGACGGCGACTGGACGTCGTATAATCCACCAAACGTACCAACCAGCACTACGCCTTGCTCAGATGGAACAAAAACAGGAATGCGGAATCAAAATATATACACTTCCGCGATCACTCGGGGCATTATGATCGGATCACCCGTCAATACTAAGCCGCTCATCGATTACAGACGCTCATTTCTTATATTTGTAAAAAACCTGACAGACTTCCCTAAATATTTTCGCCTGGAGATTATGGCTCCTAACGGAATGCAAGCATCATTCTGGGAATTTGGACCTCCTCAAGGAGATGATTGCGAATTGGAAGTTTGTAACGATAAGGAAGTGAAACTGTGGATCGAACCCTATTCATCCACAACACTTACGGTTTTCATCGAGCCCTTTACAGCCAATCCTTACGCAACCTTCAAGGTCCTGGTGGAAGAGTTAGAAGGGACCGTTGTTGTTTTTCAGGATTATATCATATTGAATCCTGATCCTGTAAACACACAGACCGTCCCTGTTTTGGAGGAGTATCATACCCCTATTATGGAAGGTGACTTCTTGGCCGTTGTGGATTTGGCGGATCCCACTATGCTCAGTGGAGAGATCGTTTATGATCCTAATTTAGATTATATCCTTAACTACGCCAATCCTGATATTGTGACGCCAGCCTTCAGAAGTCCTGCATTCAGAAGTAAAAACATCGTCAATCCCGCTTTCCGCTCTACAACTCTTGCTGAACAAATCCCTGATGGGCAGATCACTGACCTTCAGTGGAAAATAACAAACAATAATGACACGACTTCTGCGTATTCCTTTTTGCCTATCGGAGAAGTTATTCCTCTGTTGGATGAAGGAGTCGATTGGCAGCTCCTTATCTATCGAGTCAGCACCACTCCAACTTCTCCTGAAGACCCAGCAGATCCAGATACTTGCGAGCTTATCCAGGAAGAGCACCACGAGCTTCTTTATAAAATTGACAATCCAGCGTTCCGCAGTCCGGCTTTCCGCAGTCCGGCTTTCAGGAGCAACACTTTATCCCTTGCGCCGGGAGAGTCAGCTGTCTGTACATTGAGACTCATTTCCCCGACATCTAATCCCTTTGATGCCGAAGATTTCGCAACAACAGTTGCTGCCGCTGCCGTGCCTCAGGCTGCCAACCCGGACGGCGCTATAGAATTTGCGGCTTCACTGTATATCATCGGGATCGAGGAAGGTCTTATAGGATCAGTAAACGATCCATTCACCAAGACTTTGGAAGCTTACGGCGGTGAACCATTTGATATTGATTATGGCGATCCTTATGATCCTGACGATGATGTATGGAAATACCAATATTGGGAAGTCATACCAAAAGAGGGGGAATCTCTGCCTCCTGGATTAACAATATCTTCGGATGGGATAATATCTGGGATTCCGGTTTATGACCCATTAGCAAGTTACCCACAGGAATATAACTTCACCGTTCAAGTCAAAGACGAAAGCACTCCTCAACAAACAGCCCGCAGAACATTCAAAATTACCATCCACTGTGCGTTTTATACCATTACAGCCACAGCAGGGCCGGGTGGAAGCATTAGCCCCTCGGGCGATTGGCCCGTAGCCCAGGGAGAAGACGCATCATTCACCATTGAACCTGCTGATTGTTTTCATGTGGTGGATGTGATCGTGGATAAAGATACCACATGGGAAGAACATCTTGGTCCAGTCCTATCCTATACATTCACTGATGTAAGAGCTGACCACACGATACATGCTGAATTCCAAAGAGACACCTTTACCATAACAGCCATCGCAGGAGAGGGAGGAAGCATCACTCCTTCCGGAGAGGTGATAGTGGACTGCGGACTTGACCAGACATTCACCATAGCAACTGATGAGGGATATATGGTAGAGGATGTCATCGTGGATAAAGGTACTGGATGGGAAAAACATTTGGGTCCGGTGACCACATATACCTTCAACATTGTGAGAGCCGATCATACAATCGAGGCGATATTTAAAAAGCTGGAGAAGTGGGTCCAGCGCTATAACAACAATCCGGCGGACGGCGATGATGAAGCGAGTGACCTTGCCGTCGGACCTTCAGGAAATGTCTATGTGACAGGTTACAGCACCGGAAAGACCAGCGGAGAGGATTTTCACACTATTCAATACCACAGTGACGGTGTTGAGGGTTGGAGCGCAAGATATGATGGGCCCTCTCATCTGGGCGATTATGCCCATGCTATCGTGGTGGACGCCCTCGGAAATCCCTCTGGGACCGGCATTAGTTACAGAGGAAATGTCGACAAGCACGCCGACTACTGTACTGTAAAATATAACAGTTCGGGAGAGGAGGTTTGGGACGAGCAGTATGATGCCCGCCGGAACGGCAACGATGTGGCTACTTCAGTTGCTCTTGATTCAGAAGGAAATGTCTACATCACTGGAAGAAGTGAATACAGCCTAGACAAACAGAGTGAAGTCCTGCATCACGATTTCCTCACCATAAAATACCATGTTGATACCGGAAAAATAGCCTGGGAAGCGAGATACGACAACACAAATGTGGAAAATTCCCAGGATGAGGCCGCCGCTCTTGCCGTCGATTCAGAAGGAAATACCTACGTGACGGGCAGGAGTCAGGGAAGCGGAACCGGTTTTGACCTCGTAACGGTCAAGTATGATAGCGGCGGGAATGAATTGTGGGTGCGTAGATACAACAATGAATTGGTCAATGGAGATGATGAAGCTGTTGCAATTGCTCTTGATTCTTTAAATAATATTTACATAACAGGAAGAAGCGAGGGAACCTCATATGATTATGTCACTATAAAGTATCTTCCCGATGGGACCATCGATGCGACTTGGGGAATGAATGGAGCCGCTAGATTTGATGGTGGACAGAATGATGAGGCCGTCGCTGTTGCCGCCGATTCAAAAGGGAATACCTTTGTAACAGGAAGGAGTCAAGGAAGCGGAACCGGTTTTGATTTTGTGACAATCATGTATGATAGCAGCGGAAATCAATCATGGATTCATAGATACAACAATGAACAAGCAAATAGCGATGATGAAACTCTCGACATGGCTCTTGATTCTGATGGAAACGTCTATGTAACGGGCAGGAGTCAAGGAAGCGGAACCGGTTTTGATTACTACACCATAAAATACGATGGTTCTGGAAATATGGTCTGGCGGGTAAGGTACAACCATTCTAATGGTGATGATGAGGCCAAAGCTATTATTGTCGATTCAGCAGGAAATGTCTATGTAACGGGAAGAAGCCAAGGAAGTGGAACAGGTTTTGATTATGCCACAATCAAGTACGAGCAATAGTTTGAGAATTTATTGTCTTTGAATAGATCCAAGAGAATTGAAACGACGGCGGGCATCCTCGACCATTGGATCGCTTCCATCGCCCTTTTCCTTTATTTTTAGGAACTTATCGTACGAATCTGCGGAAGCTTCACTTCCAATGCCTTCTTGTGCTAGGCCAAGATAGTAATAGACAGGAGGCAGATATCGATATGCGGGGAGGTCATCCAACAATACGGAGGCTGCTTCTCCCCTTCGCTTAAGACAAATCTCGAATTCTGAATAAGCTGCAGTCCAGTCTTCAGCCTGAAGGTAGGCATGTCCAAGAAAAAAATGGACAAGCCATGAGTCAATTAAATCCTTTGCTTCATGAAAGAGGCTCACCGCATTTCCGATGTCACCTCTTGCCCTGCTCAACTCACCCCCGATCAATTTGGCATACACACGAGGTTGGGGTTGAGGCTTTATATTCAATTTTGATGCCAGAGTCCGAGCTTCCTTCCACTGACCAGAATTCACATAGACAAGAGCAGCAGAAAAAAGCATCTCATCTTCATCGCTTGCTGCGATTGCACGGCTGGCTGCTTCGGGAGCAAGCTCTTTTTTTTCCTGAAGAAGATAGGTCTGAGCAAGCATGATGAATTTATTTGCAGCATCGTATCCCTGGTCGTTTTCGAGATCATAAGCTGTTCCTTCCTCGATGATCTTTATGGCATCTCCCAACCTACCTTGATAAATGGCAAGGTCAGCTAAGCCTGCGGCAGCCCATGTGATCCCAAGCAAGCTCAAGGTCTTAAGTTGTTGATATGTCTCGGCTGCTTGTTCGGGCTGTCCTTTGGCCAGTTGCGTCAGCGCCAGGGTCACATAGGCTCTTTCATAATCAGGCTGAATCTTTAGTGCTGCTCGTGACTCCTCTTCGGCTGTCTCTAAATCTCCGACTGCAAGAGCATACCAACTCAAGTTGCCATGTGCATGAACGCCTTGAGGATTATATTTAACGTCGAGGCATCCTTCTTCGAATGCTTTGGGCATATTCCGGGCATAAAAATAGGCGATGGCAAGCATAGAATGAATGACATAATCACCTGGATATTGCTCCAATAAAGCAGCGTATTCATCTATCGCCTTTTTATAGTCTCTTTTCCACAAATAATATATACCGCGAGTTCTGTATTTTTCCCGATCAGTCATCTGGTCAATCCGTCTTATAGCTTCCTGGAAATACTTCTCAGCCTCTTCCACTCGCCCCCAATTTAAGTAAACAACCGCCAAACTGGCGTAAGCACGCCCAAAATTTGGATCGTGATCGATAGCCCGAAGATACTCCTTGAGGGCTTCTTCCGACCTCCCAAGGTCATCGAGCTCCTGACCGCGGGCAAAGGCTTTCATCGCTTCAAGTGAAGTTGTGGTAAAAGTCTCTTTTGTCAAAGCCTGCAAGGAATCGGCAGAAATGTCACCCAGATTCGATTTCAGCTTAACCGAAAATCTATCAGCCGTTTTTAATATCTCACTCTTTGTTCCGATTATTACTGAGTCTTCATAAACTTTCTCAGACTTGACAGTATCCAAGGCCCAAACATTAATCGTATATCCTTTGTCACTTTGCTCAATAGATCCTCCCACCACTACATTAACTCCTGCACTGCGGCTCACTAATTGAGCAAGCTCTTCGTTCAACACTTTACTTGCACTTGGATCGAGTTCAGCTGCCAGCCTAAGTGCATCCTGACGGTTATGAATCCGGATAAAGGAGGTATCTGCCAGACTGATATCCAAAGCTTTTTCAAGGACTCCATCAAAAACCGTATCACCAGTCTGGTTCTGAAAATTCGTAACGAGTACTGAGATTGCTTCTGTTTCTCCTGGCTCTTGACTCACAGGCGAGCGGCGAGTCAACAACAAAATTCCAGTGAATAACATACCGATGACTAGAGCAGCCGCAACACCCATCTGCCATCTGCGCAGAGGAAGGCGACCTTCTCCTACGATTTCTCTCTGAAGATTCCGAACGGCATCGATAAATTCACTCATATTTTGATATCTGTCTTTTCGATTTTTCGCTAGGGCTTTGTCCAGGATAGGAGCAAGAATAGGATTGATCGATTTCGGCTTCACTTGGGTTTGAGGGGGCGGGTCTCTGAGGATAGCGCTAAGCGTTTCTATTGCACTGGTCTTCGTAAATGGGTGATTACCTGATAACAGCTCCTGAAGGATGATGCCCAGAGAAAAAATGTCGCTTCTCGAATCTATCTCTTCTCCCCTTGCCTGTTCTGGAGACATGTAGGCCAAAGTCCCTACCAAGGCCCCCTGTTCGGTATCTGCAGCTTGGGTGATGGTCTGGGCTATGGTTTCTTCTCCGGTCAGGAATCGTTTGGCAAGTCCGAAATCCATCACTTTCACGTGTCCCTGGGGAGTGAGCATGATATTGGCAGGTTTCAGGTCCCGGTGAAGGATCCCTTTTTTATGGGCATCTTCCAGTGCTTCGGCTATCTCCGAGACGATACGGAGAGATTCGTGAATGGGGAGAGATCCTTCATCCAATTTTGCTTTCAAGTCCTGGCCCTCGATATATTCCATGGCAATATATCCCTCGCCTTGAACCTCACCCGTTTCATACACCTTGCAAATGAAAGGATGATCGAGCGCTGCCGCAGCTCTTGCCTCTTTGAGCAGCCTCTGCCGGCCCATCGGATCCTGCTGCATTTCTGCCGATAGAAATTTGATCGCTACCTTCCGGTCGAGAACCGTATCCCTGGCCAGATAGACTTCCCCCATTCCTCCCTTACCGATGCGTTTGAGAATTTTAAAGTGTCTGACTTCTTGTTCCGACAAATCCATCTTCAGTCCATTTGAAAGAGCTTTTTTGGACTAGAAAGTGAGGAATTACTCTTTACCCTCCTCATTTTACATCATTCCTCGCGGTTCGAGATCAACCCGCCCGTAAAAAATAGCACAAGCAGAAAATCATGTCAATTCCGGATTTTCAGAGAGCCCATTGATAAACGCTACTTTCTTAAGATCAGATTTTTCAACCTGCTGAGTATGGATTTCTTACTGGTGCTGATTTTGATATCCTGCGCAGAGAGCTCCTTTATCTTCTTGAGAAATTCCTGATTCTTTTTATTTCTTTTGCTGACCAAATCGGCCATGATATCAGCTAGCTTTGGATTCTTCTGCAGGAGGCGCGAAAAGTCTTCGGTGTCGATCTCTAAAAGCTCCGACTCCACCTCTACCCAACCAGTTGCGGTCCTGGGCATCCCTGTAAAGAGAGACATCTCTCCAAACAGGCCTCCAGGCTCCACGACGAATTCCGAAGTGTATTTCTTTCCCTTCTCCTCATATTCGATTTCCCCTTTTATTCTTCCGCTGGCCAAAATATAACAGGATTCTCCCTTTTCTCCTTGTCTGGACACATATTCGCCGGCTGTAAACCGGTGCCTCTTTACGAATGCTGCCAGCTCTCTGATCTCATCTTCCGAGACAAGGAGAGATCCTTTTTTCTCGCCTTCCTGATGCCTCAGGAATGAGGATCTCATGAGATCGTAAAAATTTCTCTCCTTTTCTCTGTCCACAAAAGGAACACCGGCCTGTTCTCTCACCGATCTGAGGACCTCTCCCAATTTACCGCTGACCGGAACGGGAATTTCAATACCCTGTCTCTGAAATTTATACCAGATCAGCCTTCCCACATTGGTCATGATGGGATATTTATGGGCAAAATCTGTGATCCAGAACTTCAGCATATAGGAAATTCCAAATTCTTCATAGCCCAGCACATAGGCTTCGGGTGCGGGTGTAGTGAGGACCTGAGGAACCTCGGAAGCTGCCTGACACAGAGCGTCCAACACCTTTGACGGCGGAGCATCATAGCTGGCTTTTACCGGAATGGTTAGAGCCGTTCTCCTGTTGGGCAGAGAAAAATTGGTGAAATTCTCCGACGCCACGTTATTGTTCGGCAGCACGATGATGTTCGAGTACCGATCAAAAATGCGAGTTTCCCTCCAGTTCGTATCGAGCACCATCCCTTCATCATCGCCGACCTGGATCCAGTCGTTCTTGCTGAAAGACTTGGTCAAAGTGAGGGCCATACCAGCCAGGATATTGCTGAGCACTCCCTGGAAGGCCAAGCCCAAAATCATGGTCAGAATGGCAGAGGTAGCCAGGAAGGGAGTGATGTTGATCCCGAGAAGACCTTTGAGAATGATGAACAGGATAGTCAGGTAAAGAACCGCCAGGATCAGTCCGTGAAGAACTTTGGGAAGAGGAAACTCCACCCTGCGCCGCTCGTGCCAGCCGAGCAGTATCCCATCTACGAGCCTGATCAGAAAGATGATAAAAAAGAAAACAAGAGCCGCATCGAAATAGGGATAGAATCTTTGAGAAGGAAAAAGAGCGTTCCGGACAATCTCAATTTTCAAGACCAAAGTGACGATCAAAAATGCGATCGGAACGCTTAATTTCGAAAGCAGGGCGCCCGCTGCCCTTCCCTTCGGGGCCAAAACTCGCCGGTTAAAAGACCGGATCAGAACATACAGGACAACTGCGGCCGCAACGGAAAGAAAAATTAAAAAAATCTCGAAGTATAGCGAGACTGGAGAAGAAGAGATGCTGTCCATCGGTCCTCCTTTCCTTTAGCCGTTCTCTTCCTTGGCGGCAAAGGTCTGCTCGAACTGCTCCCGGGCCATAGAGATCATCTCATCTATCTGACTGTCGGAATGATCGGGATTGAAGTGGGAGAGGTAGAGCTTTTTGACGCCTGCCTTTTTCGCCAGTTTCGTTCCCTCCAGCCATGTGCTGTGGCCCCAACCTCTTTTTTCCGATTCGTATTCTTCGGGTGTGAACATGGCATCATAAACGAATACATCTGCGCCAGCCGTGAAATCAGCCAGTCTCCTCTCGATGCCTTCAGGAGGATGTTCGGTGTCTGTTGCGAAAACTACGGTCTTCCCGTCAGATTGAATTTTATAAGCAACACTTCCCTGCGGATGATGAAGAGGAGAAAGAGATATGCGGTTCCTCTCTACAACCACACCTTCTCCACGAATCTGTTGAAATATCTTCTTGGATCGTGTTTCTAGGAATGGAACAGGGAAATAACGTCCTCCCATAAAGCCATTCAGATATTCTTCAGTCTTTCGGGGCGAGTGATCGGAATAAATCACCAAGGTCACTTCAGGGGCATAGAGGGGCATAAAAAAGGGCAGCCCCATAATATGATCGAGATGGAAATGAGTGAGAAAGAGGTGGATAAACAACGGTTTATCGCTTCTTCTCTTCTGGAGCTCATCTCCGAGCCGCCTGATACCTGTTCCTGCATCAATGATGAGAATGCTTCCGTCCGGGGGTTCGAGAGAAGAACAGGGCGTGTGTCCTCCATACGTGTACTCATTTTTCCCGGAAACAGGACATGTGCCCCTCACTCCCCAAAATTCGAGATTCATTACATCTGACATTGGAAATCCTTTTCTATTTTTGTTTCAATTCGTAGACACCAGACCAGTCTTCAGGAGGGGGGGACTTTTTCAGCGCAAGGGTGCGTTCCACATATGTCTGGGCGAGCGGATCTTTCTCGAAGCTCGCGAACAGACGCAGCGCTTCATCCCATTCCTTATTCCTGTAGAGCTGGAGAGCTTTCTGAAAGGAGGTGATCTTATCGACTGCTTCGGAAGACAGCTCGTTTTTGCTGCCGATCGGCTGATAAATCCGTTCGGGCCTGCTCTTCCCCACCACCCGGATCAGGTCCACCTCTCTCGCCAGGATTTCTCCCGCGATCATACGGAATGTGCTCTCTCCAACCAGAATAGGCAGGCCGTAATGCTTGCAGGCTCCTTCAAGGCGGGACGCCAGATTCACCGTATCTCCCATGGCCGTGTAGTCGAAACGGCTATGGGAGCCCATGTTGCCGACAACAGCAGGCCCTGTGTTGATCCCGATGCGCATATGCAGCTCATGCCCGAATTTATCCATGAAAACAGGCCTCGATTCATCCAGTTTTTTCTGGCACCGCAGGGCTGCCAGACAAGCCCTTCTGGAATGGTCCGGCTGATCGAGTGGGGCATTCCAGAAGGCGATGACCGCGTCTCCCTCATATTTATCCAGCGTTCCTCCCAGGGAGAGGATGATATCGGTCATCTCCGAGAGGTAATCATTCAAAAAATGAACCAACTCCTCAGGTGACAGATTCTCCGAAATGGAGGTGAATCCGGCGACATCCGAGAAAAAAGAGCTGATGATTCTCTTCTCTCCTCCCAACCGAAGTAAAGAAGGATTCTCCAGAACCTTCTCGATGACATGAGAACTCAGGTAGTAGCGGAAAGCATTTTTTATGAACCTCCGCTGCCGTCCCTCCAGGCTGTAGTTGAGAAGAGTTGCTGAGGTAAAGCTCAATATCACCGCAAAGCCGGGGGCAGCGAATTCGAACCAGTATCCGGCCAGGAATCCAAGCCAGGCTGCGACAAAGGGAAGGACGAGACAGAATAAGCCAAACAGCACGCTCATCCAGATTTTGCTCAAAAGAGAGATCCCGATTCCGGTGAGAAAACACAACAGGGACAGGAAGATGAGAAAAGCAGAAAGCGGTGGAATACGGACAAAGTCTTTCTGTAAAAGGTTATCCAGAGCTGTCGCCAGAACTTCGACACCCGGACAGACAGGACTGAGGGGTGTCGAGCGCAGATCCAGGATTCCCGGTGCACTGCTTCCGATGAAAACGGTTTTTCCTTCGAATGTTTCAGGCGGAATCTGGGGTGTTTTTCCTTCCTGCATTTGAGCGAAAGAATTGATAATGGCTGCGGCAGAATAGCTCGCATATGTGCCGGTAAGACCATAATAGCGGATCACCATCTGCCCGGAGGAATCGAAAGGAACTCGAGCGAGAGCTGGATCGCCTCCGTGAAACAGGGTCAAGGCTAAGGGGATTGAAGGCACAAGAAGCCCGTTTACAGAGAAGAGAAGGGGCATCCGGCGGTAAATCCCATCCTTGTCCTGAACAAATGTGGTGTTTCCCAATCCTCGGGCTGACCGCATCAGGCTCTCCACCGGAAGTGACCCCGATTGCATGGGGTGGACGGCGCGCTGCGGGAAAGGATTCCCGCTCAAAGCGAACTCTTTGAATACATCCGGATAGCTTTCTTCGCCTTCTTTCTGAATCTTGGACAAAGAAAGAGGGAGAAACACATTTCCGGATCGGTCCATGGCCGAAGCCAGGGCCAGATCATCCTCCACACCGTAGACCGAGCTTTCGGAGAAGATGAAATCGATGAAAACAGCCTTCACTCCTCCTTCTATACAGTACTGAAGGATGTACGAGTGCATCTCACGGGGCCATGGCCAGGAGATCCCCTGCTGCTCCTCGTAGACATCCAGACTTTCCTGGTCTATGAGAAAAATCACGATATTTTCGCTGGCACGGGAAGGATCAGTGAACAACCGGAGCCTCAAGTCCCAAGTTTTCCATTCCCAGTCCTCGAATACGTGTGTCAGCGAGAGGATCAGGACAAACGCGAAGACAACGGCCCCGATAACCAGCCCCCGGATCCATTTGTTTTTCATCCCAAATAACAGCTTTAGTTTAGTCCTCTCATGGCATTTCGAAACCGGTCGGTCCTCTCCGATCTTTCTGATGGTACAGACGACAGCGAGGATATTTCCTTTTCCACCCTCCCGATCCTGTCTTTGGCGGATGGATGGGTTTTGAACCATCCCTTTTCGGACTCTGCTGAGGTGTCATCGACCATGGTGTCCAGAAAATCCAGGAGACCGCTGACGTCATACCCTGTGTCGCTGGCGATGCGGACAGAAAGCTTGTCGGCTTCATACTCATATTTGCGGTCATACCCGCGTTCGATAAGCTTTTCGGCAATGTCCCCTAAAACTTCTTCGAATATATCGGTCAATTTGGCCAGCTTTTCGGGCCCGTATCTCTCGACTGCTTCCTGACCGATGACCGTGAAGGCATCGATCAGACGTGATTTTTTGATGGACTGAAGGCCGTGTTTGGCTGTCACATGCCCCACTTCGTGAGCGAGGATGCAGCCAAGCATTTCCTCGTTCCTGCACCGCTTCAAAAGGCCCTTGGTGATAAAAATGAAGCCTCCGGGAGCAGCCATAGCATTGACTTCATCGGTGTCCAAAATCAGAAAATGATAGCCGGCATAGATCTCGGGACGCGCGCTGTGCATCACTGTTGCATTTCCTACATAATTCACGTACCGGGTCAGAGCTTCGTTTTTATAGGCAGGGTAGCGGGAGAGGATCATAGCGGATACGGCTCTGCCGATGTAGTACTCTTCCTCCTCCGTGATATCTGCAAAGCTGTTGCGCACGGCTTTGGTAACCTTTGCCGCGGTCTCCACATCGCTGCCTGTGACCTTGCCGCCCGTTATGGTTCCGATCTGCTGCTGGACCGCAGAGCAGGTCATCAAGAACGCAGACAGGGCAACGGTTCCACATGCCAGAACGACAGATTTCGCTCTCGAGCCTCTCATCGGGGACCTCCAAATTCTCCGAGTTTTCCGGCTTCGAGGAATTTCCGCAGCTCCTCAGGCTTGACGATTATCCGCAGCATACGCTCCACTTCAGCGAAATCCAATCCTTCGTTCCTGGATTTGTACTCTTCCTCTACCTGCTTGTTAAAGCCCTTTCCTGCCAGTGCCACTTCCTCTGCCGTGGCTTGAGTCCTGAAGGATTGGTCCAAGGCAGCCAGGCTGAATGATTTGGTTCGCACGGCACTCGAATGGATCCACCCTTCGATTCCTCGGGAAGTCCTTACCCTGAGCCAGCCTGCTTGAGCAGATATCTGGGTGACACTTTCTCCCGCCTTAAGTGTGGCCAGTGCAGGGGAGTAAAATTTGGGCTCTTTCCTCACAGACGTGGTCTGGACTTTAACGATCAAGTTTTCGGCAAGAAGTACAGCTACGAAAAAAATTACTATCCCGGTCAGGAATCCTTTCAAACGAATGGATTTTTTCATAGGCACCTCCAAATTGCTTAAATATTTCGGCTCTCTTCCATTTTGTATGGGCTTGACTTCAACGTTAACTTTGCCATCAGGTATGTCCTCCGCTCTAGTGAGGATCTTTAACGCCGTTCCCTCATCGCCCTTCTCAGCGGCTGTGGAACTGCGCATGTTAACTCCTTGCCTCTACAACTCTATCCTCTGTTCCTGCGCCTGTCCAGATCTCTGATCCTTCGACAAAGTCGTGCTCAATACATCCTCGCCGTCCGACTTCGTCGGATTCCCTCGAAGAACGACTCGTTACGGCTAGATCCTCAATGGCGCTGCGGACATACCTGATGGCTTTTATCATTAGAGCTATCCCAAACAAAATGGAAGAAAGAAGATATTTCTATCTCAATTTTCATTGTCTGTGGTGCTGTGATTAAAAACATGATGAATGGGCTCTTCTTATCTATCTCCTCCTCCCTGTAAATTCTGTATATGGATGAGCTTTTCCTTGACCATACAATTCCTCTTGATTGGCTTATCATTCTTGATAGCGATGTGAAGCGCCTTATAGGATCCTACGATCACGCATAATCTCTTCGCTCTGGTCAAAGCCGTGTAGAACAGATTTCTCTGAAGCATGATGAAGTGCTGAGTCAGAAGGGGCATCACCACGGACTGATATTCACTCCCTTGAGATTTATGGACGGAGATGGCATAAGCCAATGTGATCTCGTTCATCTCCTCCCGGTCGTATTTGATCACCCGCCCATCATAGTCCACGAACAATCGGTAATTCCGCTTATCGATGTCCGCCACCACACCGATATCTCCGTTGAATATCTCTTTTTCATAATTATTCCGTATCTGCATCACCTTATCAAGGACTCTGATTTCCCGGGTTCCGAGTTTGAGGCCTTCATTGAACTTGTTGAGTCGTTTCTGAAGCTCGACGTTCAAATTGTCCACACCGATGATGCCACGGTACATCGGACTGATCACCTGGATATGAGGAGAGAGAGCTTTGATTCCGAGTTTATTCGGGATGCTGTAACCACAGAGTTTCATGATGGTGCTGAAGGCCTTTTGATCATTCTCCTGGTGGATAAAGAAAAAATCTGCCTCTGTGCTTCCCTTCGGGGGATAGATCAGGGATTTCCCCTGATTGATGCGGTGCGCGTTCTGCACGATGAGGCTGTCCTTTTCCTGGCGGAAAATCTCGGTGAGGATGACGACTTCCACTCTTCCCGACTCGATGATATCCCGGAGAAGACATCCTGGACCCACTGAAGGAAGCTGATCTTTGTCTCCGACCAGAACCAGGCGCATCCAGTCAGGAACAGCTTTCAAGAGATGGAACATCAGCGGCAAGTCCACCATTGAGAATTCATCGATAATCAGAGCATCTCCATTCAGGGGATGCTGCTCACCTCTTCGAAAAGTCCCTGCCTTCGGATTGAATTCCAGGGTCCGATGGATGGTTTTGGCATGTTTCCCGGTTGCCTCGGCGAGTCTTTTGGCCGCCCGTCCGGTCGGAGCTGCCAGCAGGACCTTTCGTCCCCATTTATGGAAGATATCGACGACGGCCTTGACGATGGTGGTCTTTCCCGTACCTGGTCCTCCCGTGATTACCAAAATCTTCTTCTGAAAGCTTTCTTTGATAGCGAGCCTTTGAGCGTCTGAAAACAGAAGACCCATGTTCTGCTCGACATCTGCGATCGCCCGATCCACATCAAAGGGGGGAGTGAGAAAAGGAACCTTAGTCAATTTATGGATATTCTGGACAACTTCCCTCTGAGCCTGGTAAAAGAAAGGGAGGTAAACGGCTGAGTCAGAATTCACTCTTTCGCTTCTCACCAGCTGAGACTGTTTGAGTGCTTGAAGAGCCCGGTCAAAGTCCTCCCCCCTCTCGAGGTCCAATTCCTTGATACAGTTTCTCTTCAAATCCTTCTCGAACGAAAAGACGTGCCCCTGTTCATTGTCCTTTTCCAGAAGATACCGGATATACGCTTTGATCCTCTCGGGAGAATCGGGATCGAGGCCCAGCTTCAGAGCGATCTGATCGGCTGTCTTGAACCCGATTCCCCAGATGTCATGGCAGGCCTGATAAGGATTGCTCCTCAAGATATGAAAAGACCTGTCTCCGTAGTGCTTGTAGATCTTGGTAGCCAAAGTCGTCGAGATGCTGTGCTCCTGGAGAAAAATAATCAACTCCCGGATGTCTTCATGTTCGGCCCAAGATTTTTTAATCTCTTTGAGCTTGACCGGGCCGATCCCTTCGACTTCTTTCAATTTATTCGGATTCCTGGACAGGACATCTATGGTCTTTTCCCCGAATTCGAGAATGATGGCCTTGGCCAGGACTGGGCCGACTCCTTTGATCAGTCCGGATGAGAGAAATTTTTCGATCCCCTTCACCGAAGAGGGGAAAACCGGAAGGAAGCTTTCCACTTTGAACTGTTTTCCAAATTTTGGATTGACCTCCCATTTTCCTCTTATCTTCAACATCTCACCTGGAGAAAGAGGCGGAAAAGAACCCACCACGGTCAGAGATTGGCCGTCATGAAGGGAGAACTTGCACACCGTGTATCCTGTATCAGGGCTGTAGAACACGATGCGTTCGATGGTCCCTTCAAAATGTTTCCATTCTTCTTCCACGGCTTTATCCATACACTAGACTAATTTTTTCTCACTTGAGAAAGGCAAAGCAACAGTCATGCAAGCTGGTAAGGAAGCCATCCGGAGGCGAGCGGGCATGGTTCCTCGAAGAGGAGAGCGAGCCGAGGAATAAGTGGATTTTCCTCGCTGGGGAAAATCCACGGGCTGACGAACCAGCTTGGGTGACTGTTGCCTCATGCTACGATGCCTCCATACACTCTTATTCCAAAAAGATCCTTACGGGATCGCCTGGATGAATGGCGAGTCTTTCCTGGGCCGAACCCTCCCTTACTGCTATCTCGATAAGCCCTAAACTCCCTGGAAGAACGAAAAGCTCACCTTTGTCGACAAAGGAATAGCTCGGTTCGAACCGGGTAAGCTCCCTCTTCCCTACTCGGCAGGCCATTCTCCTTTCTTTTGTCCCGCCCTGGATGCGGCGAACCTCTTCGGCGGGGATGTTGGTGATGCAGTTTCCGAATTTATCCACGTAGAGAATCTGCCCGGAAATTTCTTCATTTTCAACCTGCGGTTTTTGCACGTCCATCCTCACATAGTCAGAAACAGGCGGGCCGAACTCAGAAGGAGCGATTCCTTTGGAAAGCCACGCCGCTGCTGGAGCCATTTTGTCTCGGCCTTCAAAAGTCGAACTCGGCACAGGTAGAAAATATTTCGTATTTTTTATATCTATCAAAGCTTTGAGGCTTTCGGCCTCCAGGGCCAGTCCCAGCAGTCCGTTATCCGGCGCTACGAACATATAATCCTCGGTCTCCACCAACAGGATTTTTCGCGCCGTCCCGACTCCTGGGTCGACGACTGCCAGAAAAATCGTCCCGGACGGATAATATCTGTATGCGGCGTAAAGGATAAAGCCGCCGGCAGGCACATCGAAGGAAGGCACGTGATGGGTGATATCCACCACTGGAACAGAAGGATTAACGGTGGCGATCACTCCTTTGAGCGAGCCCACAAAAAAATCTTCTTCCCCAAAATCGGTTAGGAGAGCGATCACAGGAGTCTTCATGTCAATTGGGTTGCTTTATGGAATGCTCCTCGTAGGAGGATATGTACAGCACCGGATTTTCGAGTTTGAATTCCTCTCTGAATATCGAACTGACAACGATCCCATCCATGTCTTTTCCGATGGGAAGTCCCAGATAATGAAGAAGGGTGGGAGCGATATCGATCAACCTCGCGTCCTGGATAGAATTCCCCCTTAAAATTTCCCTCCCATTAAAAAAGACCACTCCCTCAGGAGCTAACTCATGATAAGCCGATATTTCCACATTTCCGATGATCCATTCCACGACACGTTTCCATAGAGGAAGAGGCTCGATGCCATGAGGAGAATACACGATCAGAAGTTCATCTTCCTTCCGGGATGCCAGATACCTGCCTATGATCTCGTCATAAAATTGGTAATACTTCTCGATAACAGCGCTGTACCTGTTGATCTCATCCTGGTCGATATTTCCAAAAAGATCTGGGAAAGTGTACTTGTAGAAATATCTCTCGACGATATTCAGACCGTTCAAAATAAAATAGACGATTTTAGGCTGGATTTCATTTCTTTGCCGGGTGACCTGGTCCTCGAATTCGAAATCGTCGAAAAAGGCTCTTCTCACTATGTTGAACATCTGACTGGTGTCGAGTTTGAGATCTTTGAAAAAGTGGTTGAAACGTGTTACGGCTCTTTGTGACGGATTGATGATCCCTTGGCTCTCCTGCCAGTCCTTGAGGATAAAAGGGGTATCGTTGTCTCTGAAAATCGCCCAGATATCATCGGAGCGCCAAGACGGATCCAGTTCGGATCTTAGGAGAAGTCCTGTCCGCAAGAGCTGTCCGAAGAATATAAAGCGAGGGATCACTTCAAATTCTTGATCGGTCTTAAGGATACGGTATTTGAACAAAGAAACCTTACGGTGTCCGGAAGGAAACTTCCCAGAATTGAAGGAACTGTTGAGGATCACCGGATCTGTTGGGGAAAAATTATCCAGCCTTCCCCAACTTCCTTCCTCGAGAAGCCATGCAAAATTCGGGAGTTTGCCCTCGTTGATCAGAGGAATCATAACATCGAAGCTCATTCCTTCCAGCCCGATGATGGTGACCTTTTTATCGATCTCTTTTGCCTCCAGGTTGGCCACTTTTTCGGGCCTTAACGGAAGCGGATAGGAGAGCCGCTGCTGGAAGGCATAATACATGGCCGCAATGAAAAACGCGAAATAAAGGCAGAGAAAGATTGCATTTTTTTTATATTGATGGAAAGCATAGAAACAGATGAAGCCGAGCACAGCGAGAAAAAGTAGAGTGAGGAATTGTCTGTTGAGCAAATCTCGTGTTTCCTGATTGAAAAAAGAAAGGAAATAATCATAGTTTGTTTTGAAGATCAACAGGAAAAAAGCGATGACGATTGAGAAACTCAATGCCAGAAAAGAGGGTGAGATAAAATGAATTCTAAATTCCGCCCCGAAAATGAACTTCAAGATGAAAAAAAACAGCAAAGACAGGATAGCGACGAGCAGCCCATAAGTGATAAAGGCGAAGAGAGACAATTGCCCAAAAAAGAGGATTTTGAAAGGCAGGTTGATGTTGAGATTATAGACAAGCAGGGCGAGAAGGACACTGAAAAATGCGCCTGTAATAAGAGAATTTACCAAGGCTTTGAGGAACTTCATCTGAAGGAAAATTATCACGAAATGAGCGGCGGGTCAACAGGCAGACAGTCCAGCCTCGCCGAGAGAAAGTGTCATGGCGAACGAAGCGTGGCCCTCTCAATATGTCATCAAGAGATTACCGTGCACTCTTTGAGCGTTCATGACGACACTGGAATGTGCACATTGTTGGTTCTATCGGCAGTTTTAAGACAAAGACTGAGGAATCAAGAAATGGATTTTAAATGGACAGTTATTTGATGACTTTAAGGAGGCGTCCCCACCTGGCCTTAGGAATGAAATTGACAAACTTCTTCAGCCGCTCTCTGAGGCTCGTCTTCAGATATGCATCCCGTTCGGCTTTATAAGAGAAATAAATGACCCAGGGCCTCCCTTTGATCAAACGCAAAGGCAGAACCCCCCAATAGCGGCTGTCCTGGCTGTTATCCCGGTTATCTCCCATCACGAAACAATGTCCGGGAGGAACTGTCAAGGGACCAAAGTTGTCTCTTATCACTTCATCGTAATGGTAATATCCTGCTTTGGTGTAAACTTGAGAATCGCTATGAACCTTGTATTCCTCCGGAATGGGGCTGTCGTTCACATAAACCTGCTTGTCTTTGATCTCTATGGTCTCTCCTTCCAGAGCGATGACTCTTTTGACAAAATCTTTGCTCAGCTCCTTGGGATACTTGAATACCACGATGTCGAATCTCTGCAAATCCCTGCTGGGAAGCACAGCCTTCTCAAAGGGGAGAGCCGGTTCGGTGTAGGCGAACTTGTTGACAAGAAGAAAGTCTCCCACCAACAAAGTCGGTTCCATAGACCCGGTTGGAATCTGGAAGGCCTGCACAACGAAGGTCATCACAAAAAAGACAAACACAGCCGTCTCCACGATAAGTTCGAAATATTCCCTGAAGACGGATTTATCTCGCTTCTTTTTTTCCTTTTTCTCTTTTTTCATACTACACCAAAAACGAAACACTTAATATAACCAAAAACAGGAAATTCATCAATATGGTTGTTTTTACAGCCGGGAGAAATTGAGTCCAATTCCCGAGATTTTGCCAGCCAATCCGGAAGGCGAGGAAAGGAAGAGGAAGAGTAATTAGTACAAACAGTGTCCATAATGGCCATCCGCCGAACAAGATTCCGGTCAAGACAATGAGAAAGCAGAATAAGGCCAGGATCAAATAGATCCATAGACTCGCTTTATATCCGAAGAGAATGACCCAGGTTTTTCTTCCTGTCGCCGCATCTGCTTCTCTGTCGGCGAACTCATTGATCAGAAGAACGAGAGTGGTCAAAATTCCCGAAGGGACCGAAACGATCAACGGCCAAAGGGATGAGAGACTCTGGGCCTGCACATAATAGGAACCAAGAACCATTAAGGGTCCCCAGGCTGAAAAAATGGCGATTTCGCCCAGTCCCTTGTGGACCAACCTGAGAGGGAATCCATTGTAGCCGTAGACCAGGAAGAGAGCAGCCACTCCGATGACAAGGATGAGGTTTCCTTCGGATACAAAGTTCAGATAAAGCCCGATCGCTGAACCCAAGGCAGCAAAAACAATCGATACCGTCAGCGCCTCCTTCGGCTTCACATACCCATCCAGGATCATCCGGCTTCCCCCGGAAAAAGGAACGAGCGCATGGATATTCAAAGCGTCGTTTCCGCTGCGGAAGTCAAAATAGTCATTGGCCACATTACAGGCAATATGAAAAAAACAAGAACCGGCCAGAACCAGCAGAAATCGGATGAAGTCGAACTCGCTCACTTTCCACCAGGCGAAAGCCGTGCCCAGAAGGACTCCTCCTATGGTCACCGTGAGAAAGGGCAGCCGCAGGAGAAGGAGGATGGCTTTTGATTTTTTCATTTCCATATTCTAGAACTTCTTATTATAACCTTATCGTTCCATTTATCAAGGGAATCTGGCTCTTCGCTTCTCGGTCGATGATTTAGTATAATGATGAAAGAATGAATTTCACTCTTTTCGGTTATCCGAAGTCCGGAAAAACCACTTTGTTCAATCTTTTAACAGGAGCGAAGGTAGATACATATGCCTATGAGAGTGGAAAAAAAGACGTCCACCTCCGGACATGCCCGGTCCCTGATAAGCGCCTGGACCAAATCTGGAGCCTTCATTCCGATAAAAAGAAATATCCAGCTTCGATCGACTACATCGATCTGGCCGGCATCTCCTATGGAGAAGTGAAGGATGAAACCTATCTCAGCCATCTCCGCAAGGCCGATGGCTTGACTCACGTGGTGAGAGCGTTCTCCGATGAGAGAATCCCGGCACCCAGGGGAAAAATTGCCCCTGGAGAGGACATCTTATCCATGGAGGAAGAACTCATCCTGGCAGACTTGGCTTCGGTAGAATCCCGACTGGAAAAATTGGACAAAGAGCTGAAACGGACAAAAAATCCAGAAGGGGAAAAAGAAAAGGGCCTGCTCGAACGCATCCGAACACAGCTCGAGAATGGCGAGGCGATACGTGAGCTCGGATTTTCTGAAGCCGAGGATAAGCTTATCAGAAGCTTCGCTTTTCTCAGCCAAAAGCCCCTGCTGCATATGGTGAATGTGGACGAACAGGACATCTCTGCGATCGAGAATCCTGAAAAATTCTCTGCCGCTCCCAAAAAAGGGACGGCCGTGCTGGCCTTCTGTGGAAAAATCGAATCGGAAATCCTCGAACTCGAAGAAGAGGAAAAAGAGGTTTTTCTCGAGGAGTATGGATTGAAACAGCTCAGCGCAGCCAAATTCTTAACGGCCTCTTACCATCTTCTCGGTGTCATAACCTTTTTCACCATCGGAAAACAGGAAGTCAAAGCCTGGGCGATCAAAAAAGATACGACTGCCTTAAAAGCCGCTGGGATCATTCACACCGATATGGAAAAAGGATTTATCCGCGCCGAAGTCATTCCCTGGTCGCAGCTCCTGGAATACGAGTCCATTCAAGCAGCAAAAGAAAAAGGCGCGGTCAGGCTCGAAGGCAAGGACTATATCGTTCAGGATGGCGACGTGATCTATTTCCGGTTCTCTTCCTGAGCGATGAGCCCTTGACCGTTCTCCATTAATTCGGTAATTGCGTATACTGCCCCTGAATTAATATAATACGGGCGATGAAGAAGACTTTCGAGATAACCGCATCGGAGAGCCGTTCCGCAGCACGTACGGGAATCATTCATACGGCCCACGGCCCTATCCATACTCCTGCTTTCGCTCCTGTGGCGAGCCAGGGCGCAGTCAAAGCCCTGCCCCACAGTATGGTCGAAGAACTGGGTGCCCAGCTCATCCTGGTCAACTCCTACCATCTGTATCTCCGTCCGGGCACGAAAACGATAAAAAAGCTCGGCGGCATCCATTCCTTCATCTCCTGGCCCCATCCCATACTTTCAGACAGCGGAGGGTTCCAGATCTACAGCCTTACTCCTCTAACCAAGGTCAAAAAAGAGGGGGTAGAATTTTCCTCCCATCTGGACGGAGACAAAATCTTTCTCTCTCCAGAGAATATCATCCAAATACAACAGGACCTGGGGACAGATATCCTGATGCTTCTGGATTACTTCCTTCCTTACCCCTCATCGAAAAAAGAGATTCAGGAAGCGGTCAAGGTCACAACTCAGTGGGCGGAACGTTCGAAAGCATACCTGCAAGAAAAACCCACCTCTCAACTCGTTTGGGGAATCTGTCAAGGCGGCATCCACTGGGATCTTCGGAGAAAGAGCATCGATGAGTTGACAGACATCGGCTTTGACGGCTATGCTCTGGGAGGGCTTGGAATCGGGGAACCCAAAACCCAGTTTATGGAGATCGTGGAGCGGTCCTGTGCCCGTCTCCCGAAAGATCAGCCCCGCTATCTCATGGGTATCGGGTACGTCGCAGACATCCTCCGGGCCGTAGAGTGCGGAGTGGACTTTTTCGATTGTGTGCTTCCCACCAGAAACGCCCGCACCGGAACACTGTTCACAAGGACTGGAAAAATCGTCATAAAAAACAGGAAATATGAAAAAGATCGAAGTCCCATCGACGAGAACTGTTCCTGTTATACATGCAGGAATTTTTCTCGGGCTTATCTGCGTCATCTTTATGAAAGACAGGAGATCGGTTCAGCCATCCTCAACACCATACACAACCTTCATTTTTATCTTGACATCTTCCGAAAAATTAGGCAATCTATTCAATCAAATTCCCTTGGGAAGCTAAAGTGTAGTATAATGAATGAAAAAGCAGAGGAAGAATGAGTATGATTTTAACAAATCTCATAACATTTGCTGGGCAGGCTGAGGCTCCTTCGCGCGGACAGGGAAGCCTTTTCACTGCCCTGATTCCCTTTATTCTCGTTTTCGTGATCTTTTACCTGCTGATCATCATGCCCCAAAGAAAGCGTCAGAAAAGACACCAAGAAATGGTCCAGCAGCTCAAACCGGGAGAGAAGATCGTTACCACAGGAGGAATCCACGGAACCGTAATGGGGGTGCAGCAGGATAAGATCGAGGTGAAGATCGCCTCCAATGTGAAAATCGATATCTCCAAAAACGCAGTAGCCGCTGTTCTCTCCGAGAAAAAGGAAGCCAAATAAACACCGTTGGCTCTGCTTAAAAAAGACTCGGAACAGAGAACCATAATTAATATATAATAATCTGTATATTAAGATAAGATGAAGAAAAATTTGCGCTGGAAAATCCTGCTCGTCATCGGTGTCATAGCCCTTGCCATGTTCCTCGCCTACCCCCCGTCAGATAAAATTCAGTACGGTCTGGACCTGGAAGGAGGAATGCACCTCGTCCTCCAGGTGGTTACCGACGATGCCATCAAGAACGAAACCAACCAGGAAATCCTTCGTCTGCAGGATCAGATGAAAAGAAAAGACATCGGCTATGAGGCCGTGGTTGCCAGCGAAGAACGAATGGGGCGCATCAATCTTCAAGGGTTCGATCCCGAAAAGGAAAGCGAAGTCAGAGATCTTTTGGACGAGTACTTCGGAGAGTGGGACGCCAACTTCAGCGGGAACAATGTGACCCTGAACATGAAGGCGAATGCCGAAACCTACTTTCGTGATCAGGCTGTCAGACAATCGATCGAGACCATCCGTAACCGGGTGGATGAGCTGGGACTCTCGGAAATTCCCATACAGCGGCAGGGAGGCCTTCAGGGCGAAAGAATCATCGTCGAGCTCCCGGGGATTGAAGATCCAGAACGGGTGAAAAACATTCTTAAAACAACGGCTCAGCTCGAATGGCGGCTGGTCGAAGCCGGGCCTGCGGCTAGCCGGGAGGCTCTGTTAGCCGAATACAATGGACAGGTCCCTGAGGACATGGAAATTCTGCCTGGAGACCAACGAAGGAATCTGGGGGGCAATTACTATCTCGTCAACCGGGTGGCCATCGTTTCCGGAAAAGACCTCCGTGATGCCCGGCGTTCCCAGGATGAATGGAACAATCCGGCCGTTTCTTTCCGGCTTTCTCCGGAGGCCGGGAGGCGCTTCTATAAATTCACTTCAGACAATCTCGGCCGTCTCTTATGTGTGGTCCTCGATAATAAAGTGATCACTGCTGCCACTATCGAGGATAGGATCTCCGATACAGGGATTATACGCGGAAACTTTACCATCGAAGCCGTTGAGGACCTGACGGTTGCGCTCAGAGCAGGCGCCCTGCCCGCATCGATCAAGTATCTGGAGGAACGGACCATCGGTCCTTCCCTGGGGGCAGACTCCATCCGGAAAGGACTCACCTCCATCATCATCGCCCTGATCCTCATACTCATCTTCATGGTGTTCTATTACAGGCTGGCCGGAGTCAATGCGGTATCTGCCCTGATCCTGAACATCCTTCTCCTGGCGGGTGCTCTCGCTTATTTCAAAGCCCATCTGACACTTCCGGGGATAGCCGGGATCATCCTGACCATCGGAATGGCGGTGGATGCGAATGTGCTGGTGTTCGAGCGAATCCGGGAAGAACTCGCTCAGGGAAAAAGCATTTTGAGTTCCATCGCCTCGGGATTTTCCCGAGCTTTCAAGACCATCCTGGACGCCAACATGACCACTATCATCGCTGCCGTGTTCCTCTTCCAGTTCGGCACAGGTCCCATCCGGGGATTTGCTGTCACTCTTATTATCGGAATCACAGCAAGTATGTTTACGGCTGTCTTCGTCTCCCGGTTGATCTTCGACATTACTGTAACAAAGAAAAAAAAGAGAGAAAAGCTGAGTATTTAAAATGCAGATATTCAAGAAACCCAACTTCAAGCTCATGAGATACAAGTACTTTGCTTTTGTGCTGTCTGCTGTGGTTATTGCTGTCGGAATTATCAACATCTCGGCTCACAAAGGCCTGAATTATGGCGTGGATTTTGCGGGCGGTACATTGATCCAGATCCGATTCAAATCGGTCTTTCCTATCGGCGAGCTCAGGCAGTCGCTGATCGACGCAGGGCTGGGAGCGAGTAAGATCCAGGAAGTGGAGAAAGGAGAAAGGGAGTATATCATACGAACCATGCTTCCCGAAGAGGAACTCGACCAGGAACTGGAAGCACATGTGGTCATGGGAAACAGAGTCATCGACGCTCTTAAAACAGAAGAAGACAAAACATCCCAGGAAGAAGGACTCAAAGACCTCAACGTTATCGAACTGGATGCGCTGATCGATCTTATCGCAGAGACACATCCCGAAAAAGCCGAACAAGCAGCGCAAGCCATCATCGACTTGAGACAGTCGGCAGATCAGAAAGGCATCATCGAAAATTATGATCAAATCGCGCAGACCGGAATCGATAACGAAATCATAGAAGACTTGAAGGAAAAGACATTTCTGGGAAGCATGGTGATCAAGCGGAGAGAAACAGTCGGCCCTCAAGTCGGTCAGGAACTCAGACGGAGGACCACCCAGGCCACGGTTTGGGCCTTGATCGGCATGCTTATCTACATCGGAATTCGCTTCAAATTTGCCTATGGGGTGGCAGCCATATTAACCTTGGCCCACGACGTTCTCATCACGGTGGGATTATTCTCCCTGACGGATAGGGAATTGAACCTGCCTGTTATTGCCGCTATCCTGACCATAGTTGGTTATTCGCTCAACGACACCATCGTCATATTCGACCGGGTCAGAGACAACTTGAAGATATTGAGAAAGCTTGAATTCGAGAACCTATTGAACTCGAGCATCAACCAGACATTGAGCCGCACGGTCATCACTTCTGGCACCACGCTTTTGACAGTTCTGACGCTCTTTGTATTCGGAGGAGAGGTCATCAATGACTTTGCCTTCACCATGATGATCGGAGTTGTCATTGGGACTTATTCTTCGATTTATATGTCCTGTTCTCTTCTCCTTTTTTGGAAGAGAATTTTCAAGCCCAAGAAAGGAATGGGACGATAAATAATACTTGTAAAATGGTTTTTTTTGCTTTATACTTTGCTTTAATCCTTCGTTTTAAACCAAGTAAGAGGTAAAGAGATGGCTGAAAAAAAGAAGCCAGAAAAAAAGGGAGCTATTCCAGAGCTCTTCAGGGATTCTTTCTTTATAGGAGAGAGAGGAAGTTTCAGAAAAGCTCTTGCATTTCCTATCGCTCTTCTGCTGCATGTTACAGCCGTGGCTGCCATGCTCGTTCTTCCTCTTCTTAACACCGGGAATCTTCCAGAGGTCGAGGTGTACAGCGCTTTTCTCGCTCCTCCTCCTCCCCCTCCACCTCCTCCACCTCCCCCTCCACAAAAACGCTCCAGCTCCAAAGCCAGAACCCGTATCAAACCCGTTAAAGCCCAAACCAATATCCAACCCGGACAACTCGTCGCCCCTGTGGAAATCCCAGACGAAATCGTCGAAGAAGAA
>CAYFWF010000038.1:0-1993 GCA_964346815.1 uncultured Eubacteriales bacterium
GCCTGTTGAGTATACTTGTTCTGATTTACACCGCAGGCGTTGACCATACAAACAGTGGCAATTTTATCTTTGGTCTGGATTAAAATATGCGATCTGTGACCCGGGCAGCCTCCGGAGTGTCCCACAAAAGTTTTACCTCTGCTCCGCCATACTGAAAATCCCAGGCCCCATTTATTACTCCAATTCGGATCGACCCAGTGAACTCTGTGCATTTCACGCAGTGTATTGGCCTTGAGGATTTCCATGCCTCCTTTTTCGATCAGCCTGAACTGCCATGAAGCAAACTTTGCAAGATCCTCAACCGATGATGAAAAACCTACGGCAGGAGTCATACCGTCCGCCTGAAAGAACAAAAGCTTCTCCCGGATGCCTTCCCGTGTCAGAGCACTGTAACCGGTAGCCAGACGGTTGTTTCTCAGTTCTTCCGGCATTTCAGGTCGTGTATCTATCAGACCGAGGGGATTAAGAATGTTCTCCTTGATATAGTCAGCATAGGGCTTACCGGAAATTCGCTCCACCACCTGCCCCAATAAAGCCATCCCCAAATTTGAATACTGATGGAAGGCATCCGCAGGATAAAGCGTTTTTTGATTTGATAACTTTTCTATTACTTCTTCCTTTGTCGGGAAGTCAAAATCACAGCTCCAGTACACGGCATCTGCTTCCTGGGGCAGCCCGGAAGAGTGAGTCAATAGGCTCTGGATAGTAATGGGCGGTCCATTGGGATATGTCTGTTTTATTGGGAACCGCGAGAGATATTTTTCCACCGGATCATCGAGACGGAGTAGACCTTTATCCCGAAGCTGCATAATGGCAATACTTGTAAAGAGTTTTGAAATGGAACAGATACTGTAAATTGTTGAAGGTGTTGTCGGTGATTTCCTCTCCAGATCGGTATAGCCAAAACCTTTGCTCCAGATAATCTCTTGATCGTGTACAACAGCTATGGAAATGCCCGGGATCTGCTCATAGTCCCGCTGGGCATCCAGCCACAAATCCAAAAGACTAAGAGCCGACTTTACACGAGGATCATCCTTAAGTGAGTGTGAATAAACGATAGATGGAATGAATACTATAATTACTAAAAGCCAGATTATAACTTTTCTCATTATTCTCCCCTTTTTTCTAAATCCCGGATTTCTTGATATTAATTCATTTTCATCGAACACACTCATTCTTAATCCGGATATTCAAAACTTATACTTCTCATTTCATTAATCTACATTATGGCGGATTAATCTATTTCTTCCTATATTCCTGATGTTCATCATCCGCTTGTTTAACTGTCTCTGCTGAAAAAAGCGACTGGATGCGAGTGGGAGAGGGCTCCCTGGCGATTACTTCAGCGACCTTGAGTGTCGCGACCTCATGGAACTGATGCCAATAATAAATATAAATGACACCATTCCTTAGATCGTAGACATTCGAATAGAGTGTATTGCCGACGGCGCCTTCAATATGGACAGCGTCAAGTATGGATCGGAAATAGTCCACCGTGAGGTCTTTTCCATCTTTGATCCTCTTCAACATCTCATCTGCTTTATTGTATCGCCAGCAGGGATAGCTTCCATCAAAAGTATTCTTTGGATTGGCCAGATTGAAGTTCGTGGATACGAGGTACCCATCTCCTTTCGGTTTCCTGGTGAATGCGAGTTCGCCATCCGAGCCGGCACTAATGACGACTGCATCACCTGTTGCATCCGCCAACAATACTTGCCAATTTAGCGACGTGCCCCAGTTATACTTTTTAGCGAGAGAGATGGCTTCTTCCACAGTCGCGCATGTTTGCTGGATCCTATTGATGATCGCGCCACGATTCGGGAGCTCGGGGTTGTTGTTCAAAGGTGCTTGTGGCAGGCCCATGAAATCAAAGGCAAGGCCCTTCTCGTTGACACCCCCTTGCTGAGAAAAGTTCCCAGAATCCATGCCAAAACCAAGATATACTCCACCGTATGTATTTTCTCCAGGAGGTCTAACCCAGTAATACAGATCA
>CAYFWF010000039.1:0-3712 GCA_964346815.1 uncultured Eubacteriales bacterium
GATTTGCATCCAATACCAGAGATTCGCCTTGAGAGGACCTGATTCTGAGTAAACCTCAAGGTATTCTTCCCTAAAGTCCCCCACAGAAGTAAAGTCTCCTCTGTCAGGATAGACGCAGCTGAGGATCCATTCCGCCAGTTTGGGCGGATTCTTGAATTTTTCTTTGGTCACAATTCTTCCTTCAGAACTTTAAGAGGCACCCCATCCCAAACCTCATCAGTGATTGTCTTGATTTCTATCAAAGCCATGATGCCGCTGGGAGTCAGTTTGTAGATTCGCTTTCTTTTTCCACCCCTTTTAGCTGTCGGATCGCTGAGTTTAGACTCCAATAAACCTTTCTTTTCTAATCGATCCAGAGGATCATACACGGCTCCGAAGGACCAGTCATGGCCGGTGGCTTTGACAAGTTGTTTTTTTATCGGCACACAGTAGGCATTTTCTTTGAGCCTCCAGACGGCGAGTAGGACCAATTCCTCAGGTCTTGAGAGGAATTTCATTTTTGTTTTACTCATTATCTCTGGATAATAGAGAAAATAATATAATTTGTCAAGAAAAATATTCTCTGGATAGTGAATAAAACCAAAGTTATGTTAACAACTCAGCCAATTCCAGCATCCTGCCAGATTCAGCAATCTTCCTCAATATTGCTACTATCTTTGATACAGTATTTTCTTTAACAGTTATGCAGGTTTGGGCATCCCTAAAAGCTACATTTATCACGCAAATAGAGATGCTTCCCATTCATTTAAGAACCGTCAATCGTATTTTTCCTTCGGATTCAGAGACGACCCTTCCTATGATTGCAGCAGAATGAACACCCTGCTCTCTGAGTTTTTCGACAAAGCTTTCCCCCTGGCCTTGATTTATCGCAATCAGGAGGCCTCCGGATGTCTGCGGGTCGTACAGAGCTGTTTCGGCCTCTTCATCGATTTCCTCTGAAGTCTCGACGAACTGGGCAGCAAATTCTCTGTTTCTCTCGACAGCCCCGGATATCAGCTCCTCCCTCACATAATCCAAAACCCCGTCAAAGAAAGGAACTCGATCCACAAAGATCTCGACAGTTACACCGCTCTGAGAAACCATTTCACTCAGATGCCCCATCAGTCCGAATCCCGTAACATCCGTGGCTGTTGTCACGCCGGCCTTGACCATGGCCTCTGAAGCAGCCTTGTTGAGCTCAGCCATGGAGCGGCTCACAGCCTCCATGGCCTCTTCAGGAGCACGGCCAAGCTGTCGGGCGAAGCTGATGATTCCTGTGCCGATGGGCTTGGTCAATATCAAGACATCCCCAGGCTTTGCCCTGTCATTGGTGATGATTTTATTGGGGTCGACTCCGCCAGTGACAGAAAATCCATACTTGATTTCATTGTCCTTGATGCTGTGGCCTCCGATGACTTCCACGCCAGCTTCTCTCATCTTTTCGATTCCTCCTCTGAGCATCCGGTTCATGACTTTGTGGCTCATGGTCTCGATCGGGAACCCGACGATGGAAAGCGCCGTGAGCGGCCGCCCTCCCATAGCATAGATATCGCTCAGGGAATTGGCGGCAGCGATCTGGCCAAAGATGTAGGGATCGTCCACATTGGGAGTGAACACATCCACAGACTGGACAAGGGCCAGACCATCCATCAGCTTGTACACTCCTGCATCATCGCAGGTGTCGGCACTGACCAAGACTCTCGGATCTGAAATCGAAGGCAGGCCTGCCAGGACAATCTTCAAATCTGTCTGATTGATTTTGGAAGCACAGCCGGCATTCTCGACAAATCGGGTCAGAGGCAGGTCCTCCGAAATCTCCTCCAGCCTTTCTCCAGCACACAAACATACGTTCTTTTCTTGGAAGACATCGCAAGGGCATGGCTGTTTGGGATTACAGATGCAGTGTCCCAGCTTGATAGACCGCTGCATGATCCGTCTTCTCTTTTCTCTATCAACAGCCATGATCCAGCCTATCCTTTCTTCAGAAGCGATAAGAGAGCTCCCAAAACGATAGTGTCTTCTTCTTCCTGGATGGTTCGATAATCCAGAAGAACAGCATCATTCTGCACCCTGGCAAAAATCGGAGGATGGTTGTGGCGCAGCTCTTTGGCCAACTCCTCCACTGAAAAGGTCCTAGGCTTCAGCATTAATAGCTTGGTGGGAAGGGTTTGGACTGGAACTGAGCCGCTCCCCACTTGGGACCCGCCATCTACGATGGAAAACTCAGCGGCATCAGGGATTTTCGCCTGGAGAGTCGCCAGACTATTTTTTGTGCGTCGCTCGATCTCTTCGAGCCCAAGAGAGAACATCCTGTAAACAGGATGTTTTTCGTTCAATTTTTCAGGATTCCGGAACAGCCGCAGCGTGACTTCCATGGCTGCGATGGTCATCTTTCCGATACGGAAAGCCCTTGCGAGTGGATTTTTCCTGATTCTTTGGATGAGTTCAGCCTTGCCGACGATCACTCCCGATTGGGGGCCTCCGATGAGCTTATCGCCGCTGAAGCAGGCGATATCGGCCCCAGCTTTCAGGCTGTCCTGGACCATGGGCTCTGTTTCCAGGCCGTATTCCTTCAGATCCACCAGAGCCCCGCTCCCCAGGTCATCGATCAGGGAAAGGTTGTGTTCCTTGGCCAGCGGAGCCAGTTCTTCGATGGAGGGCTCTCCGGCAAAGCCCACGATGCGGTAATTGCTGTGGTGCACACGCATGATTGCCCCTGTTTCTTCCCAGACGGCTGATTCATAGTCGCGGAGATGCGTCTTGTTGGTGGTGCCCACTTCTCTCAGTTTTGCACCACTGGACTCCATAACGTCAGGCATGCGGAAGGACCCTCCGATCTCGACCAATTGTCCGCGGGATACGATGACTTCTTTTCCTTTGGCTAAGGTATTCAGGATGAGCATGGTGGCCGCAGCGTTGTTGTTGACTACAGTGGCTGCCTCGGCTCCGGTCAGTTGGCAGAGGATGTCGTTGAGATGAACATCCCGATGGCTCCGGCGTCCTGTTTCGATATTGGTTGCCAAAGTGCAGTAACCTTTTATGACATCATCGATGGCTTCCTGGGCCACTTTCGGAAGCACCGCTCGTCCCAATCCTGTATGGAGAATGACGCCTGAGGCATTGACCGCCTTCACCAGTGAGGGCGAGAAAACCTTCTCGAGGTGGCCCTCGATTCTTTCTAAAATATCTTCTTGAGACACTGTCATCTCTTTAGTCAGCCTTTTTACATCCGATTCTTCTTTTTTCTCTTTTATTTCTTTCTTCAGTACTGACCGGAACTCGCTCAGCACAAAGCGTGCCGCTTCAACCACGGTTTTTCTTCCATATCTTTCGACTAACAATTCTGCGCTCTCAGTTTTCATCAAGCTGTCAACAGATGGTAGCTGCCGAAGAAGTTTTTCGTTCATTCTCTTACCCGCAGGTGCAATTTTTCATGTTGTCTTAATAATTTAGCATTTATGCTCTTTCTTCATCAAGAAAAGAAATATCTGCGAAAGCATTTCAATTTCTGTGAAAGTTAAAAAAGCATTTAGGCAAGCTAAGAGAGAAAGCCATCCGGAGACGTGAGGAGAGTTGCGAACCGTTCTGTCATTGATTATATGAAAGCGCTGCAGCACCAACCTTAATATAATGTTGGTGAGAAAAAAAAAGGAGGCGCTGCAGCATGAGAAAGTTTTATGGATGTGATGCACACAAGAAATATTCGGTATTCGCATTTATGGATGAAGAGGGC
>CAYFWF010000040.1:0-46942 GCA_964346815.1 uncultured Eubacteriales bacterium
CAATTTCTTGTCTACAGGGCTTTAGTCGTTTTATAATCTATTATATGGGATTGCTTCACTCCCTTCGATCGTTCGCAATGACAGTTGTGAGATTGCTTCGTTTCGTTCGCAATGACAGAACGGTTCGCAATGACAGAGTGCTTCGCAATAACACGAACTGAATAACAAAAATGCATGACCAGAAGCCGTTTGTGGCATACACTTACACGCCTGAGGACAAATCGTCCAAAAGGCGCAGAGCTGTGAGGTTTTGGCTGTTTTTCGTTCTCGCCCTGGTTCTCATCGTCATTATCGGCTCCTTCATTCTGTGGCAGTTGTCCCCAGGAGCGAGCTGCAGAACATTGGTGGTCGATAAGACTGTTCCCCATCCCGATTACAGGGAGCATCAGTCGCTTTTCTGGGTGTTGAACCATGCCAAGGTCATCAACAAGGGAGGAGAGAGGACATGGCGTCCCGGAAGAGACTATGTGGGCTTTTATCCTAAAAAGTTCATTGCTTCCGATGCGGCCTTCTCCTCAAACCTGGAATCGGCTCAAACCATCGGAGTCGATCTGATTTTTCTCGCCGACACCTACGGCGTATACGCGGATGATTACAGATTTCCTGAAAAATACCGCACCCATCTGGATTACAGCAAAAAAATCTTCGGGGGCCTCGGAATGGAGGAGGTTGAAGCCATCGAAGATTTTGTCCGAAACGGTGGTGCTCTTGTGGCGGAGTTCAACACCTTTCATCACCCGACTCCACACGTGGTGAAGCAGCGGATGGAGAAGCTTCTGGGATTGCGGTCGACCGGATGGATGGGAAGATATTTCGCAGACCTCGCAAACAGAGGAGATGTCCCAGCCTGGGCCCTGCGTCATTGGAAGACACACTCTGGTGAGGAATGGGATTTTTCAGGATCCGGATATATCCTGACGCATACGAACGCTCAGGTCCTGGTTCTGGAGGAAGAAAAGGATGTGGAGGCCGATGGGTTGCAGATACGGCCGGCACGGCCCGTTGACCCGCTGATGGAAGGAACCTCTACGAGTACACCATACTGCTTCTGGTTCGATATCGAGGAGCCTGAGGAGGGAACCGAAGTCTTGGCCCAGTATCAGTTCAGGCTGACCGCGCAGGGGCGGGAGAAGATGCAGGAATTTGGGGTGCCCGAGAGTTTTCCCGCAGTGCTTCGGGCTTCGCAGACGCCTCTGCGGCTCTATTTTGCAGGGGACTTTTCGGATAACAACATCTATCACGGGCCTTATTTCTTTTATGGGTGGTCCAAGCTCCGCCGCCTGCTCTGCTGTACAGGAATAAACCAGACGCAGAACAGGTTTTTCTGGGATTTTTATGTGCCGCTGCTAGAGAACATATTTACCCTGAATTATTAAAAAATCATGACGAATGAACTGCTGAACAAAATACTTCCTCCCCAGATGATGAAGGATGTGCTTTACATTACAATGATTGCGCTCCTCGTGACCGTGGTCGTCCTGTTTTTCTTCCTGGTCTTTCACAAGCTCGCCATCGAACTGAAGGAGAGACGTAAAAGGCGCTACAGGGCAAGATACTCGGTCTACATGCGGAAGTTCCTCCTGGGACGGGACGGCACCATCATCCGGCCCAGAACTAAGCTGGGCTGTGAAACCTTAGCTTCGCTGTGTATCGATAAGCTCGAGTCATCCTCCCAGGAAGACCAGAGCATCCTCCGCCATTACATCAGAGGATCTTTTATCGTGGATTACTTCCGCAAGATGGCCGAGTCCTCATCCATGCCCAAGAGGTTCCATGCGGTAAAGACTCTGGGGTATTTTTCCCTGGATGAGTTAAAGCAGTACTTCAAGGATGCCCTCCTGGATGAGAAGTCCGAGGAGGTCAAAGGCGCGATCATCTGGAGCATGAGCCGGATCGCTGATAGAAGCACTCTGGATGGGATCACAACGACCCTGGCCTCGGACCTATCCCTCTCCTCAAAATACAACGAATACGTGTACTCGAATATTATCCAGTCGTTCCTGAGGAAGGGGATCATAGACCAGTTTCTTGTTTTTCTGGAGAAGTTGAAGAGCGCTCGAAACATCCCCTATCTTCTCAAGCGGGATATCATCGAAGCTTGCGGATCGACCGGACTCCATCTGGCATCCCGTCCGATCGTGGATTTTTTCTTCAGCGCTGACAAGCATCCTGCCATCAAGATCGCGTGTATGAGGGCTCTGGGACGGATCAGGTGTCCCGAGTTCAGCGGTGTGGTGGCCGCGGCGCTCTTTCATGAGGACTGGCGGGTGCGGTCCCAGGCGGCGCTCGCTGCGTCGCGGTGCAGCGAGTCGGCTATTCCTCATCTGAGGAATCTTCTGTATGACGATTTCTATCATGTGCGGATCAATGCGGCCAGGAGTCTTGCCCGGTTGGGGGACAAGGGCCTGGCGCTTTTAAGGAGCGAGATGAGTTCTGATGATCCCTTCGTGAGGGATACGGTGCGTTTTATGTTGAGAAAGTAGGGTGAGCAGGAGAAAGCAGGAGAAAGTAAGGGAGTAGGCGGCGATGAGCACGCTGGAGATAACCGTTTTGGCCTTCCAGGGGCTTGTTCTTCTGTATTTTGTGGCCCTGAATGGGACTTATACCGGGTTTCTGCTGCTCTCTCTGCGTGAGATCAAAAGATATTTCCATTTTGTCACCAAGCACGACATACAGGCTCTTCTCTCGAGCAGCTACTACAGGCCGCTTTCCATCATCGTGCCTGCTTTCAATGAAGAAGCCACCATCGTGACCAATGTGCGGGCGCTTTTGGCGCTCAAGTATCCTGAGTATGAAGTCATCGTGGTCAATGATGGTTCTACGGACGGTGGTTTGGGGAGGCTGGTGGAAAGCTTCCGGCTGGTGGAGATGGAGATGCCCATAAAGCGTGTGTTGAAACATGCTCCAATAAGGAGGATCTATCTTTCGCTGGATCATGCAAATCTTGTGGTTATCGACAAGGAGAACGGCGGAAAGACCGATGCCCTGAACGCCGGGATCAATGCGTCGAGTTTCCCTCTGTTGTGCAGCATCGATGCCGACTCGATCCTGGACAAGGAAGGGCTGCTGCGAACAGGGAGGCTTTTTGTTGAGGACAAGAGGGTGGTTGCTGTGGGAGGGATTGTGCGGGTTTTGAACGGCCTGGAGATCGAGAAGGGAGAGATCACCCATATTCATACGCCTAAGTCGGGGATCGAGCTCCTACAGGCCGTGGAATACACCAGAGGATTTCTCTCGGGACGGACGTCGTGGAATTTGTTCGGGAGCTTGATGATCTTGAGCGGGACCTATGCGGTATTCCGAAAGGATTTGGTGATGGCGGTGGGGGGCTTTAGGGATACTGTGGGCGAAGACATGGACCTTGTGGTTAGGCTCCATAAATACTGTAGAGATAACAATATCAAATATAAGATTCTGTTCGTGCCGGATCCGGTCTGTCACACCCAGGTTCCGAGCGATTTGAAGTCGCTGCTCCAACAGAGAAACCGCTGGCACAGGGGCCTGCTCCAGAGCCTGATGCACAGCAAGGAGATGTTTCTGAGGCCGAAGTACGGCAGTGTGGGGATGTTCGGCTTTCCCTATTTTTTGTTTATCGAGGGAGTGGGTCCGGTGGTGGAATTTGCAGGTTATGCAGCGCTTTTGCCTCTGTATTTTCTGGGGCTCTTGAACTGGCAGTTTCTGTTTCTGTTTTTTATGGTGGCGGTGCTGTGGGCCATGTGGATCAACATCGGGTCTGTTTTGCTGGACAATGTGCTGTATAAACGGTACAAGAGCCTGAAGGATATTTTGAAATTGTGTGTGTTCGGGTTTGTAGAGATGTTCGGGTACAGGCAGTTGATTGCGGCTGATAGGTTTGTGGCTACTTTCGGATTCAGAAGGAAGGGATGGGGGAGTGTGAGGCGGCAGCGGATCGAGTACAGCGCGCTGAAGAGGCGCACTTCCCACGGAAGGATCCATATCGATTTGAAGATGTGACAGGTGATGGCCCCGGTTCTTTAGAGCATAGAAATATAACAAGGCCCGGTCTCAGGATCGGGCCTTTTTTTTGGACCTTTTTAATTTGGGGACAGTATACGCAATTACCGAATTATTTTCATTCAGATGCTTGGTTGGCCATTTGATTGGATTAGTAAATTGTAGATGAATTAAGTAATCGCGTATACTGTCACCAAATTATCGGTCACCAAATTATCGAGCCCAATCGCCTGGTTGTGATTGGGCTTTTTTTTTGGTCGATGAAAAGGTATGATACTTGAGAGAAAAACCCATGGAACATGTGGCGGATTTTTGGCTCTGTTTCCGTTGATTTTGAGTATGAAGAATTAGGGTAGATAAATATTGGATGGAAGAGATTAGATGCTGAAGAGCCGTTTTTGCTGGTTGGTGACAGCATTTGTTCTGCCGGTTGTTTCATCAGGCCTCACTTTTCCGGATTTCCCGGCCGCTGACTCAGGTTTTGTCCAGGAGACACCTGGCTATTCTGCCGAAGAGGCCCTCATGGTGATAAGACTGATCGAGAAGATCCAGTTGGAGCAGCTCGATGAGGAGAGCGGGAGTGTCAGTGGTGGATCGAGGAATGTTTCGCTCACCGAGAGCGAGTTCAACTCCTATATTGCCTACCGCATCGATGTGGAGAAGGAAGAGGTGTTGAAAGAGTTCAGGATGAAGTTTTTTGATGATAACAGAGTGGAGGGCAAGATCGTTGTGGACCTCAGAGGACAGAAGCTTCCCAAAATCCTGAAGCCACGGATGACGTTCTTTCTGGGCGGGCAGCTCGAAGTGAAGGAAGGCCATGTCAGGCTCGATCTCGAAGACCTTTATCTCGGGACGCAGCGCTTACAGCCAGATGTGCTGGATCTGGTCATATTTTTAGGGTCGAAGATTACGGGCGAAGAGGCTTTTACCATGAGCGATTGGTGGGTTCTGCCCTATGGGATCGAGGACGTCAAAACCCGAAATGGTGCGGTGACGTTTTATTATTAGATTTGCTCATGCGAGTATGGCTTATCTGTCATTGCGAAGCCCAAAGGGCTGAAGCCTTGTTGTGATCGAAACAAAGATGTCATTGCGAACAAAGTGAAGCAATCACTTATAATGAGATTACTTCGGCATTTCGTTTCCTCGTAATGACAGTGGAGTTGGCCCCAAGTGATAGAAATGATATTGCTAAACTGGTCCGGTTAAGTTGAAACAATGATCAGGATTATCGGCGGGAAATTCAAAGGAAAGCGGCTGAAAAAGGTGCCGGGGACTGTGGTACGGCCGATGCCCGATAAGCTCAAGGAGTCGCTGTTCAGCATCCTCAAGAATGAGGTGAGGGGGAGTGTGATCCTGGACGGGTTTGCCGGGACAGGCTCTGTGGGGATCGAGGCATTGAGCCGGGGTGCAGAGAGGATTGTGTTTGTCGATAAGTATTATCCTGCCGTAAAGATCATCAAGATAAATGCCGCGAAGTGCGGGGTGGACGAGCGCGTGCGGGTGATCCATAAGGAATTCAACCGGGCAGTGATCCAGTTGTCCAAGGAGAAAGCGAAGTTCGACCTGATCTTTCTGGATCCGCCCTACAAGCTGGTAGAGGAGCGGAATCCCCTGAAGGTCATCTTCAAAAGAGAGATTCTTGCCGAGGGAGGGAAGATCATCCTGAGGCACTTTTATAAGACAGATTTTGGGGCGAAATATTTCGACCTCCAGCGCCAGGTCACAATCGGCGATGACACCCTCGCCTTTTATTCAGAAGAGATCGCCACGCTTCGCTCGCGATGACAATGGATTGGTTGCTTCATCGCTGTGCTCCTTGCCGAAACAGTAATGCTTCCGTCCGAACATGGGCTGTTGAATTATTGGACAGATTCCCATACAATTAGATTTCTTTTATTTGTAAAGGGCCATCATGAACTTCATGTCGGATAAAGATCGAGCACGCTCAAAGGATTCCCTTCTGATCGAAGAAAAGGATGTCCTATCGGACTTGATGGGGGATAAAGGATCGAGTCTCTTCCTGGGAAAATACGCACTCGAAGAAATTTTCGCCGTCTTTAAGAAGAGAAACTTCATCAGGGACGCCCAGGAGAGGAAGCTCTGGCCCTTGGAATACCAAATGGATAACTCAGAGTTCCCGCTTCAGAGGTTCCAGATCTTTTACCGTGAGAAAAAGGAGGAAAACATCATCGTCGATCTCAAAATCAAAGAAGGGGCGTTTCGTCCAAAAGAGGATATCGCCGATGATTTGCCTCTGTCCCAGTTCAAATTTTTGATACTGGAGTGGCTCACGCTGCAAAATCCCTTGATGGAGTTCGGAGGAGAGCTGACTCCGCTTCCAGGACAGAAACATCCTGGTCTTAATCTGGGAAGGAAGGTGCTGGATCTTTTCGTGTACCTGGCACGGCTCTGCCGGCTGGATGGGCTGCTGGCTTTCCCTGCCTATTTCCACAATGCTCTGCTTTTTTCGCGCCATTTTCGATTTCTCGATCCTGAGAAGAGAGGCGAGGTTCTGAACATAAGAAAGACTTATCGGCATGTTCCGTTCAAGCAATTGGCCTGGATCGTGCATCTCGAATGTTTGAGGGATGCGGCAGGAAATATCTATAAGTGGGAAGCAAAAGAACAGATCTGCCCACTGAATAAAGTGTTGAGGAATTACTTCGACTCAAGAACATATAAAAGAAAAGTAAAAAAGAGTCAAGATAAGTTTAATTTTATGGTTGACCGAAACTGTTTTGAGAAGAAAAAACACCAGATTCCCGAGCGTGGAGAATCGGCTGTTAAGGCTGCTTGAGCGGAAGTGAAGCCGCAGAGAAGCTCATTTTAAGGAAGCGAGGCAAGCGAGTTGGAAAAAAATAAGTATTTTCTTCCCGCCTACCTCTTCGGTGTACTGCTGTTGATCGGTGCCTCCGTCCCATCTGGAAGCCTGACAAAAATCAAAAATATCCACCGATTTCTTGACGTGGTGTTATCGGAAAATTCTTTGCATTTCTTTGGATTCGGAATTTTTGCGGCCCTTCTGGCCTGGGGATATTACAAAAGGAAATCCTCGGGTATGTTCCTTAAGTCCAGCTTCTTCTCTTTTTCTTTTGGAGCGTTGATCGAAGTCTTCCATTATTTCCTTCCTTACCGGTCGGCAGAGCTTTCGGACCTTGCTCTCGATGCAGCGGGGATTTTGGTCATGCTGGGCTTGTTCTGGATCATCTTCAGACCATAAGCTGGTGACAGTACGACCATAATCCGGTGATTGCGTATGCTGTCACCGGATTAAAGGGTCACCAGATTAAAGGTGCGTTGCTCTTTGGGGGGGAATTTGCTATAATAATCCTCCGGTTGAGGAGTCCTTGAAATGAAAAAAGACATTCATCCAGATTATGTGGAATGTACCGTAATTTGTGCCTGCGGCAACACGTTCAAAAACCGGTCTACTAAAAAAGAAATCCGGACAGAAATCTGCTCCCAGTGTCATCCTTTTTTCACCGGAAAACAAAAATTCGTGGACAGCGCAGGCCGCGTGGAAAAGTTCAAGAAAAAATATGCTGATCTTAAAAAATAGCCGAAATGCTGGAAGAACTGGAAGAAATCAACGAGAAGTACCGCCAACTCACCGAATCTCTGTCTGATCCTTCCGTCGTTTCCGATCCCCAAAAAATCAAGAAAGCCGCCAAGGAACGGGCCGATCTGGAGCCCATAGTCAAGAAGTACGAAGAGTACCGAAAGATCATCAAAGGCATCCAGGATTCGGAAGGAATCCTGAAAGATTCCAGCGCGGATCCCGACCTCAGAGAACTAGCCGAGGAAGAGCTCGAAAATCTCCGCGAGAAGGAGGAGGAGGTCAAAGAGGAGCTGCGGATTCTGCTCCTTCCTGAAGATCCCAACGACGAAAAAGACGTCATCATGGAGATCCGGGCCGGGGCTGGTGGAGACGAGGCCTCTCTCTTTGCCCAGGATCTATTCCGCATGTACTCCCGCTTTGCAGAGGACAGGGGATGGAAATTGGAAGTCATGAGCACGAGCGTCTCTCCAATCGGTGGGTTCAAAGAGATCATTTTCAGCATTCGGGGGGAGAGGGTCTATTCCCAGCTCAAGTACGAAAGCGGAGTACACCGCGTCCAGCGCGTCCCAGAGACCGAAGCTTCAGGACGCATCCACACATCCACGGTTACGGTCGCGGTTCTCCCGGAGGCCGACGAGGTGGACGTTGCCATCGATCCCAAAGACCTGCGGATAGAGGCCTTCGGCGCATCCGGTCCCGGTGGACAGAACGTGAACCGCAATTACACAGCCATCCGGGTGACTCACAAACCCTCGGGCATGGTGGTCTCTTGTCAGGATGAGAAATCCCAGCATAGAAACAAGGAGAAGGCCCTCCGGATCCTCCGCTCCCGTCTTCTCGACATCGCCCAACGAGAACAGCAGGAGCAGATCGCACAGAACAGGAAGTCCCAGGTCGGGACAGGGGAGAGGAGCGAGAAAATCAGAACCTACAATTATCCTCAATCCCGGGTGACCGATCACCGTCTGGGTCTCACCCTCCACAGGTTGGAAAGCATACTCAACGGAGACCTGGACGAGATCATCGAATCCCTAACCATGCATTATCAGGCGCAGGCGCTCGGAAACCGGGCAGAATCTGCCGCCTGAATAAATCTTTCGACCGTTGAGCAGCATTCAGGATCTGTATCTGGAAGGAAAAACCCTTCTCAATAAGCTCGCAAACCCACCCTTGGAAGCCAAAGTCATACTCCTCAAGAGCCTCGGGATTTCAGAAGCAACGTTCCACACCTACCCGGATCGAAGGATTTCGGAAGCTCAAAGTTCGGAATATCTGCAAAGGATATCCGCGCGTGCCGAAGGGATGCCCCTGGCCTATGTCATCCAGGAAAAGGAATTCTGGTCCATTCCATTCAGAGTCTGTCCCGGTGTTTTGATTCCGCGTCCTGAGACCGAGCTTCTGGTCGAGAAGGTTATGGAAATTTCCTCCAGAGGCAAGGAACTCATCGTGGACCTCGGAACAGGCGCAGGAAACATCGCCATCACCCTGGCCAGAGAGCTTCCAGAGGCTGAAATCGTGGCCACGGAGGTTTCCCAGAAAGCGCTGGATACGGCAGTGGTGAATGCCGAGAGACAGGCTGAACGGCAATCCCAACGGCAATCCGAACGACAGACAGCACTCCAGAAAATTTCCTCCATCAGGTTCAAATGCGGCAGCCTTTTCGAGCCCATCAAGAGACTCGAACTCCAGAAAAAATGCAACATAATCGTCTCGAATCCTCCCTACGTTTCAGAAAGTGAATGGCCGTCTCTCCAGGATGAGATCCGCCTCCACGAACCCAGAGAAGCGCTTGTGGCGGGACCGACCGGACTGGAGTTCATACACAAGCTTGTGGAGGGATCTCCTCCGTTTCTGAAGCCAGGGGGCTATCTCTGTCTAGAGATCGGGCTAGGACAGAAGCAGAAAGCCCTCTCCCTGTTCGGAAGCGATTGGAGCAGCGTCCGCTGTTTCGAGGACTTGAGCGGCATCCCCCGGGTCATCACCGCCCAACTCAAGCGATCCCCACTGTAGGATTTGCTCTCCGCACGACTTTATTCAATGTCGTTTTTGCTGTTTATGCTGTTATCGCAGCCATAATCCTGTCATTGCGAAGCCAGAAGGGCTGAAGCAATCTCATTAAATGGGATTACTTCACTTCGTTCGTAATGACATTGCGGGATCCCTTTACATCGTTCGCAACAAAGCTTTCATTCGTTCGTAATGATATTGACAGGTTTGCTTCGCTGATAATCTCACAACAAGATTTAACTTCGCTCGCTACAAGGTTTCACTCTGTTTGCAGCAATGCTTTCGAAGGTTCGCAATAGAATAAGGCTTTCCTGTGCTCGCAGCAAGGATTCACTGCATTCATAACGACAAATCCAAGATCGTTTTTTGTGCTTACCGCAGCGGCCAGATTGGGACCAAATACTACAGGTTTTTCATCTCCAGGAAGGCAGGAAGAAACTGGGTGGTTTCGAAGCGGATCTTTTCCCAGGAATCCAGGCTCAGCGAGCAAAAGGCATCCACCACCTTTGGATCGAACTGCTTTCCCGAATTTGCCTGGATCTCGTGCTTTGCTGTCTTGAAATTCCTTTCTCTGCGGTAAGGCCTGTAGGATGTGATGGCATCCAGAGCATCGGCCAGAGCAAAGATCCTCGCTTCCAGTGGAATCTCCTCCTTCTCCAACCCCTTGGGATAACCTGTCCCGTCGTATCGTTCATGATGATACAGGATGATGTTTCCCACTTCGTTCAACAGCTTGATCTCTTTGATCAGTCCATAGCCCAGAGTGGGATGGAGCTTGATTTTTTTCCATTCTTCCTGGCTGAGGGGATCGGGTTTTTTGAGAATGGCATCAGGGATGGCGATCTTTCCGACATCATGGAGCAGCGCTCCCTTTCGTATGTTATCCAGAGTGTGTCTGTCTCTTATGGCCAAAATCCGGGCCAGCATCTGGCTGTACTTGGCGACAGTCCTGGAGTGGCCAAAGGTCTCGACATCTCTGAGGTCCAGTGCGGTCATCAAGTTCTCGAGAGTAGAATCGTAGATCTCCTCCAGTTCCAGTGCCCGTTTGATATTCTTCTGCTGGTCGGAGTGAAGCTTGGTGAGTTTGCGTCGGCAGGACTGGTTCTTTCGGATGAGCTCCCGCTTCTGGACTTCGTTGTTTACAGCCGAAAAAACAGCAGCCAGGTTATCGGGATTCGTGACATGATCCACGATTCCCTGTTTGAGCAGAGCGAGCGCCAACTGTGCGTTTTCCTTGATCATGAGCAGAACGATAGCCAGATGGGGGTTGGAGGACCGGATGCTCTGCAGAAGACTGATTTTGTGGCTTTCCAGAGAGGAAACCGTGATAACGGCCAGGGTATAGTCGTTGAAGTTCAGCAGGCGGTTCGCGGCCTCTTCGAAGGACAGAGTTTCCTGTACGGGAAAGGTGTGCTGAGAAAGGAAGCTTGAAAGATGTTTCCGGCGTTTCTCGTTTTCTTCGACGAGAAGGATCTTCTCCTGCCCATTCATGAGCTTCCTCCTTCCTTGGCTCGTCTTTGGTTCATCCTCACTGTTTCTTATACCTTATTTAATTATAAAGAGGCAAGAAATTTTTCAGCGCAGTAATGCTTCCCTCAGCGCACATGCCTCGGTCATGACACCTCACCCCTCGGGATGAGATAAGGCTGTGAATTTTACCCCTGTGAATCGTCTCAAAAGGCTATTGAACTGCATTTTTGTATCTGACATCATAAATCTGCTCAAATGACAGGGAGAATGGATGGATGCCTCACCTTGACAGGTTTTAGAGGCGAGGAGTAAGATAAACTATAGAGGCCAAGGAGAGAGAAAATGGCTAAAAAAGACGATACCCCGGATGCTCCCGAAAATTCCGCTTCCATCCTCGAAGAAATCGAGCAGCAGCTCGAGCAGGCCCTTGCCAAGAAGAAAGAAGAAGTAGAGAAGGAGCTGGAAGAGCGGATCAGGAGGGAAAGAGAAGAAGCCCAAAAAAGACTGGAAAACCTGGACAAGGAACTTCAGGAAGAAAAGCAGACATTAACCGATTTCAAGACCACTCTGGCCGATTTCGAAACGAACAAAAGAGAACTGAAAACACAGATCAAAGATCACATCGAAAAAGCCATCAAGTTCCAGACAGAGATCGAATCTCTGACCGGCCAAACCCTGGAAGAACTCAAAAAAGTCAGCGAACTGAGCCAGCAGCTGGAAGAACTCCAGCAGACCACTGGAGAGAAGGTATCCACACTGAAGAAAAAACTCGAAGAGAAATTCGGGATCGTGGCCGAAGTCCCCGCAGGTGAGGAACCCGAGGAAGAAGAGATCAACCTCGCTCAGGAGCTCGCCAAGCTCAAAAAGATCAAGGAACTCCTGAATAACAGCGCCCCTGTCGAGGAGATTGTCCCTGAGGAAGGGCCGGAGGAACCGGAAGCCCCTGAAGAGGCGGAAGAAGAGAAGGTGGAAGGGCCTCCTGAAGAAGAGGCGCCGGCCGAAGAGCCGAAGCACGAAGAGGAAAAACCGGAAGAGGTGAAAGCCGAAGAGGCCAAAGAACCAGAAGAAGCAAAAGAAGAAGCAAAAGAGGCCAAGGAAGCAGAGGACGAAGAGGCAAAGCCAGAAGCCGAAGAAGCGAAGCCAGAGGCCGAAGAAGAAAAGCCTGAAGAAGAGCCCGAAACAAAGGCTGCTGAACCTGAGGCGGAGCCTGAAGAGGTCAAAGAAGCTCCTTCAGAGCAAAAGGAAGAAGAAAAGGCAGAGGCAGGGGAAGAGAAAAAGGCCGAGCCCGAAGCAGAGCAGGATGAGGCGTCCTTCCAGGCCGCATTCGATAAACTGGAACAGTTCCGAAAAGGAGACACCAACGAAAACGAAACCGACATCAGCTACTTCGAAAACAACGATAGAATCATTCTCGACGGCGAATACATCATCTCGACCTTGAATAACCGTTTTGAAGAGGCCAAAAAGCTGCACATCAAGCTCTCCCAGACCGAATCTCCGAAAGACCAGTTCTTCATCAAGCAGGAAATCATCAAGCATCAGGAAAACCTTCGCAAAATCATGCTGCGGAGCATCCGCTTGTGCGAACAGGATAACTGCTCGCTGCCCGAATTCACATCAGAGATTCTGAATATGGATGTCCTCAAGAATATACTCGAAAAGGTGAGCATGCAGAACTGGAGCAACCAAGATGATTTTTCCGCCTTCGACAACTTCTCCAAGGAGCTGAAGGACACCTTCTACACCAAGATCACTCCGCCAGCGGCGTACCTGCAGTCCATCATGAAGGAACTCGATATCTCTTGATCTGAATTATTCGTAAAAACTGGCGATAACTTATTCTTTCTTAAAAAAATTCCTCACCTCAACTACAGCTCTGTTCGAGATCTAGCAAATTCATTATTAAGTTAAAATTTGGCATTGTCCCAAAGTGACGGGGATGAAGAATCCATCTAAGGTACGGGGACATGTCTTCGCTCTAGTTCAGATTTTTAACGCCATTCCGTTGCCGTTCCGACACTTCCCTGCACCTTTATCTCGATTTTATTTCCCGTCACTTTGGAACAACCTCTAACATTTAATCAGATTATCGGCAGTTTTTACCCTTCGTGCGGGCCGATCTCACTGGATTAAATTGGGTCGTCATCGGTTTCGTTGAAATTGTCATCGCGAGCGAAGCGAGGCGATCTCATAATGGTTTGTTTGGATATGCTCGCAAAATGACTTCATGCTATCGACAAATGGGGTCGGCCGCGAATAATCCAGATTTGTTAATGGGGGAGGAAGCTTTCTCGCGGATTTAGAGAAGAAAAGTAGTCTTCCAGTATTTTCCTTTCCTTCACCGAAAGCCCCACGAATTTCAATCCGGAGAAGAAATGGGAATAATTGTCTCCGGCCATCATGGAATACACCACTTCACCACCCAACTGGCAGGCTTTGTTTCCCAGAATCAGGATCAGTTCCATAGGCTGGCGGATGTCCAGCAGGGAATCTGTCGGGATCCTCGCTCCCCCCATGCTCAGGTTGATCGTTTTGGTCACTCTGTAGAAATCTTTCCGTTTGTACACCAGTATGGTTGAGGTGTAGTATCTTTTGTGCCGTCTTCGTTCGGGCTGTTCCAGATATTTTTCCGGAGGCTGCGGCGCAGTGAGCTCTCCCAGACGGTCTCTGATATAGATGCTGACCCTGTTTTTATAGGTTCCCCGCATACCCGGAGGGGAGGCCCTTTTGCCCTTGGCCTCGGCGAGCGCCAGATCGGATTCGTTGGCCAACTTTTTCAGGTTGCTTCTGCTCGCACCGTCCCAGGACTTGACTCTTTCTTTGGAAAAGAATGTCACGCCGAAGCTCATAGTGAGGTTGTTGTTGGGCTGGAATTCCTGGTTTTCGAAGTAATGTGCCTCTATGTTTTTCCTGATTCTTTCGGTAAAGCCTATGGCCTCCTCTTCGCTGGAGATTCCGGAGAGGAAAAACAGAAATTCCTCACCGCCGTACCGGCAGAGGAGGTCTTCCTCTCGTATAGAAGAGTTGAGCACGGCAGCCAGTTCCCGCAGAAGTTTGTTTCCGGCTTCGTGCCCGTTCCGGTCGTTGTAGTTTTTGAACCAGTCCACATCACCCATCACCATGGCAAAAGAGGATCCTTCCTGCTGGCGCTTCCGCTCCAGTTTGAGCTTTTGGATCACCTTCTCGAAAAAAGGATCAGGCCGAAGCAGGCCTGTCAGCGCGTCGTACTGGATGAGGTTGAGCTTGGTGATGGCGATGGAGATGTGCTCGCAGAATTTGAGCATTACCTGTTCGTCTTCGGCCGTGAAGCCCTGCCGTTTCGATCTGGCACTGCCCATCTTGTTGTAGACTTCCAGCACTCCGATGGCTTCCTGAGCGTGCATGATCGGTACGCAGAGGAGGCTTGTTAGAGGGGATCTGAGGTCTTCCAGGTACCGCCTGGAGAGTCTTTTGTCTTTGGCAGGATCGGACAGATTGATCACCTGGGCGTTTTTGGCGGCATACGCAGCGAAGTCCTCGGAGTCGAAGAGCACGAAATGTTTGGAGGACTCGGGATGGGTCAGGAAGGCGTCGTCCCAGACCAGAGGCTTGAGAAATTTGCCCATAGTTTCGTTCTGGTCCGTGATGTAGATCGAAATTCCCTCGGCCTGGACGATGTCCTTGATGTCGTAAACGATGTCCAAGAGGCTGGTGACGTCGTTGGCCATGTAGAGCCTTTTGAGAGTGTCTTCGATTCTCTGTTTCTCTTTTTTGACTCCCAGATATTTGGCCTCCATGGACATGCGTTTTTCGATCTCTTTGACGATGCTGTTGTTGATGAAATTTTTGATCTTTTTGATCTCGTAGTAGGCTTCCTTCAGTTTGACTTCACTTCCTATGTAGGTCTTCCGCAAGCTTTCTACCTCTAATTTGAGGAAGGAGTGTTCGGATGCGGAAATCAGAGTGCGGAGCAGGTCTTCGTTGTTTTGCTCTTCGAGGGGTGCGGCGTGGTGGTCCACATAATAGATCAGCGGCCATGTTTTGGCCCTCTCCTCCATTTTCTTTTGGTCTCTTCCGGTTATGACGATGCTGGTCGTGGCGCGGAAAAGGCCTCTGAGAGAGGAATAATCGGCGAGCGGTTCGTCTGCGACCAGGAGGTTGAAGTCGATCTTTTCGACCAGGCTTATCACCTGCTTGGTGTTGGCAGCGATATAGACAGAACCTATTTGGCTGCACAGTTTCTTCAGAAGGTCCACTTCGTCATCATTTTGATTCAGAATAAGGATATTCTGCTCTGCCATATTTAAATCAAATGTTCGAGAAGGTGGACCCCTCTGGAATGCATGGTAAAACCTCGGCTAAATCCTTTACGGAAATCCCATCTAAATGCTATATTTTTTTCTCCCTATAGTCAACCTTTTTTTCTTTTTTTTGGCATTGTCCCAAAGTGACAACCTCTTTTTTTTGGAAAATGGGCTGTGATCGCGGGAGTTTCTTTACTAATCGCTGTTTCCTTTATACACTATAGAGGATGGTCCGTGTCAGGTTTGCTCCCAGTCCGACAGGGTACCTCCATATCGGTGCTGCCCGGACCTGTTTTTTCAACTGGCTGTTCGCCCGCCGTCACAAAGGGCATTTCATCCTCCGTGTCGAGGATACAGATGTAGAGCGGTCTTCGCATGAGATGACGCAGGGAATTCTGGACGGGCTCCGCTGGCTTGGCCTGGATTGGGATGAAGGACCCCTGTTTCAATCTGAAAAATTGGACGATTACAGAGAGAAAGCAGAGGAGCTTGTCGATAAAGGTCTGGCCTACGACTGTTACTGCACCCCCGGGGAAATTAAAGAAAGAATCGCAAAGACTCCTGAAGCCGGAGAATTTTGGGGGTATGACCGGCACTGCCTGCATCTTTCGGAGGAGGAGCAGAAGCACTTCGATTCAGAGGGCAGGGCCAAGGCGGTGCGGTTTCTCGTGCCCGAGGGAGAAATCCCGTATGAGGACCTGATCCACGGACCGATATCTGTGGACAGCCGGACAATGGAGGATTTTGTGCTGCTCCGTGGAGACGGCCTGCCCACCTACCATCTTTCGGTGGTAGTGGATGATGTGGAATCGCGGATCACTCATGTCATCCGGGGAGACGACCATATCTCCAACACCCCCAAGCAGATCCTGCTGTATCGGGCGTTCGGTTTCGAGCCTCCTGCCTTTGCCCATCTGGCCTTGATATTGGGGCCAGACAGGAAGAAGCTGAGCAAACGGCACGGAGTGGCTTCTGTACTCGAGTTCAAAAGCCAGGGCTATCTGCCGCTTGCCTTTTTGAACTTCCTGGCGCAGATGAGCTGGTCTCCGGGCGAGGAAGGGATCTATTCGGTGGAAGATATGGTCAGCAGGTTTTCCCTGGACAAGGTGAGCAAAGGCAGCCCTGTTTTCGACCTGAGCAAGCTGGAGTGGTTGAACGGACAGTTGATTTCCCGGATGGATGCAGAGGAGCTGACTCCCCTGGTAAAGAGGGAGCTGCAGAGCGAGGGCCTGTGGCGCGATGAGTTAGAGTCCAGCCAGAAAGAGTGGTATCATAGACTCATAGATCTTCTGAAGGAGAGAAGCCGGACCATCAAGGCCTTTCCTGGGGCAGCCCGGCCCTTTCTGGTGGATGATGTCGAGTACGATGCAGAGGGAGTGAAGAAGTATCTGAGCGACAAGAGACTGGATGCTCTGCTGCCGCTGCTGAAGAGAGACTTTGAAACATTGGAGGAGTTTTCTGCCGGTGAGATCGAGCGTGTGCTCCGGGAGAGAGCCGAAAAGGAAGGAGTGAAGGCAGCGGTGCTGATCCATGCGCTGCGGATGCTGGTGGTCGGAGAGCCGGTGAGCCCGGGGATTTTCGATGTGCTGGAGCTTGTGGGCAGAGAACGCACGCTGGAGCGCATGGAAAGACTCCAGGAGGCGCAACAGCAAAAGCAATAAATACAGAGCTTGAGCACGATATGATACAAATCAAAGCTATCGTGAGGACCAAGCGGTGCTGCGATACTTGGTTGCATTGATGGATAGGCCGTCGCTGCGAGGTACGACAAATTGTAACAATATCATATTAAGAGGTTGCTCTAGCCCTTTGGGCTTCGCAGTGACAATGGAAACTCGTGCTAAGGTAAATCGTTTGTGTTTGCATAACATTGCAGTGACATAAAGGAGGAGAGGGATGAGTGAATACAAAGAAGTGAGAGCCCCGCGGGGCACACAGATGAACACCAAAGGATGGTCTCAGGAAGGTGCCCTCAGGATGCTGATGAACAACCTGGATCCTGAGGTTGCAGAGAAGCCCGAGGAACTGATCGTCTACGGAGGCACCGGAAAAGCCGCGCGGAACTGGGGCTGTTTCTGGGCTCTTGTGGAAAGCCTGTCCGGCCTCGAAAACGATGAGACGCTTGCTGTCCAGTCCGGGAAGCCGGTAGCCGTGTTCAAGACCCATCCCGAAGCGCCGCGTGTTTTAATCGCCAATGCCCTGATCGTGCCCAAGTGGGCCACATGGGATGAGTTCCGCAGGCTCGAAGCCAAAGGCCTGACCATGTTCGGGCAGATGACGGCCGGAAGCTGGATCTATATAGGGACACAGGGGATACTCCAGGGAACCTATGAGACTCTGGCTTCGGTTGCCCGTAAACACTTCGGAGGCACGCTGAAGAGCCAGCTTGTCCTGACCGCCGGACTGGGAGGAATGGGAGGCGCCCAGCCCCTGGCTGTGACCATGAATGAGGGAGTGGCCCTGGTGGTGGAAGTGGACAGAGAGAGAATCCAGAGGAGGCTCGAGACCAAATATGTGGACATCATGGTCGAAGACCTGGATAAAGCCCTAGGGCTCGTCCAGGATGCCAGGGAAAAAGGAGAGGCTCTTTCGGTTGCCCTGCTGGGGAATGCCGCCGATATTCTCCCGGAATGTGTGAGGAGAGGCGTGGTTCCGGACGTGCTGACCGATCAGACATCGGCCCATGACGAGCTCAACGGGTATGTGCCCCACGGCATTCCGTATGAGGAGGCATTGAGGCTGCGGCAGGAGAATCCGGACGAATACATGAAGCGCGCCTATGAGTCCATGTCTGTCCATGTCCAGGCCATGCTGGAGCTCCAAAAAAAGGGAGCCAAGGCCTTCGATTACGGCAACAACGTCCGCGGCCAGGCGCAGAAAGCAGGCGTGGCGAATGCCTTCGACATTCCTGGATTTGTTCCCGAATACATCCGCCCGCTTTTCTGCAAGGGAAAGGGACCTTTCCGGTGGGCCGCTCTTTCGGGAGATCCTGAGGATATCTATGTGACAGACGAAGCCGTGCTCAAGGCCTTTCCCCAAGATAAGGCGCTGGAGCGGTGGATCACCAAAGCGCAGAAACAGGTGAAGTTTCAAGGCCTCCCCAGCCGGATCTGCTGGCTGGGGTATGGAGAAAGGGCAGAGTTCGGCAGGATCATCAACGACCTGGTCAAGAAGGGCAAGATCAGCGCACCTATCGTGATAGGGAGAGACCATCTGGATACCGGTTCGGTCGCATCGCCCAACAGGGAGACAGAAGGGATGAAGGACGGCTCGGACGCTATTGCCGACTGGCCCATCCTGAATTCCCTGCTGAACGCGGTGTGCGGAGCGTCCTGGGTTTCGGTCCACCACGGAGGAGGAGTGGGGATCGGTTTGTCCATCCATGCGGGAATGGTGATCGTTGCCGACGGACAGGATTCTACGGCGAAGAGGCTGGAGAGGGTGCTGACCGTGGATCCCGGGCTGGGGGTGGCCCGGCATGCCGATGCTGGCTATGAGGAGGCCGTGCGGTTCGCTGAGGAGAGCGGCATCGAAGTGCCGATGCTGAAAAAGTGAAGACGTAAACAGAAGTTTCTGCGGGTGTCAACGGCGGTATAAGCATCGCGGGCAAAGGGGAGCTTCCCGGACTTTGTGCGGGATTGTTTTTATCCATTTTTTTTCTTGGCGCGATCCATCCAACTTGTTGATATTGCCTACTTTGCGATTTCTGAGGGTATCGGGCCTCTCTTTTTTTATAAGGATGGTTTGCCTGATAATCCAGGTAATTTCTTTTATATCAGTAAGATAACATTTCTTTAGGGGACGCACGATGGTATGAATTTTGCTTTGAAGTGCAGCGAAAGGAGGTTTCGAGATGAGAAAATTCATAAAACACAATTCCAAGAAGCTTGTGGTGGCGGGTCTGATTTTCGGCTTGATTGTTTTATGGAGCTCACCGGTCTATGCATCCAAGGAGGTCTGTGAAAATGCCTTGGCCAGGTGCGGTTTCGATGCACTCGTTGCCGGGCTGTTCAGCGGTCCTCAAACATTCCTAGCCTATTATTCGGGGTGTCTGATGGGCTATTCCTGGTGTCTCAAGTATTACAGTGCTTAAGGTCAACGATAAAGAGGAGGAAGAAGATGCGGCGAAAAAAGATGAAGGCGAGGGGTAAGGCGAACAATAGAGGATGGATTTTTGTGGTCGTTTTTTGTGTGCTGTTCTGCAGCCTTTTTGCGGCCGAGGTGCATGCGGGAGAATGCGAAAATGCTCTGGCCCGGTGCATGGATGATCCTTATTGGCATACCACACTCGCTGGTCCTGTGTACTGTGCTGTAGGGTATCTGTTCTGCAAAAAATACGTGGAGAGGTAACAGCGGTCGCGATGAGGGACGGTGCATGCGGTTTGGCAGAGGTGGGATTTGGCGGGATTTTTTTGGCACTGGTATGGGTGATTATTCTGGTTCCTTTACTGTGCGGCGAAAGCTGCGGAGATCCAGATCCGGATGGAGAGAGAACGCTTCGCAGAGATGAGGAGAGGCCCCTCAAAATATCTTTAGAGGAGGTTCTTTCCATAGGGACTTTGGATGACGGAGCCCTGTTCCAGTGGGTGGGGGTGGTGAGCGATTCTCGAGGGTTCATCTATGTGACCGATGCGATGGATTATGCCTTGAAAAAGTTCGATCCGGCTGGGAATTTGGTGAAGAGGGCTGGGGGAAAAGGACAGGGGCCAGGAGAATTTTCCGCACCCAGGCTTCTGGATCGTTCGGATAAGTATCTTTTTGTGAGCGAGCAGTATATGCCGGTCATCAAGGTTTTTGACAGGGATCTCCGTTACAGATTCGACATCCGGTTGAGAGCGCCGGTGGGAGATATGAAAGTGCTTTCCGATGACCTGGTGGCAGTGGCGGTGCTGAAGGCGCGAAGGACCAGTGCCGTGCTCTTTTGCAATCAAAAGGGCGAGGTGGTGAGAGAATTGGCGTTTTCTGGGAGCGGAGAAGGTTTGTTGATCGACATGGTGAGTTTGGATCTGGATTCTCAAGGAAACGTTTATCTGGCCTATAATTTTGCGGACAGGATCGAAAAGTACAACAGGTCAGGGGAAAAGGTGTGGTTGAAGAAGCTTCTGGGCATAAAAGATGTGGAGCGAAAAAAGGTGTCATCGTTTGTGGTGCCGACCGAGATCGTCTACAAGGATCTTGCCCTGGATGATTCGGGGAATATCTATGTGCTGGGAGGTGAGCTGTCCAGGAACCGGAGCCGGGATGTTTACGTGCTGAGTCCGGATGGGGAACGCCTGGCGGATTTCACCCTTCCGGAAGCGAGTCACTGTCTCTACATCGACCCGGATAATTTCCTGTATTCCAGGGCCAATCAGGGTATCACACTGAAAAAATACAGAATGATCTTGTCCCGAGAGAAATGACGTGGGGAAACTGTCGGAGTGGGCGGTCTTTTTGGCGTTCGGCTGTCTGACGTTCTTCCATTTCCGGGGATTCCATGCGTCTTCAGGAGAGAATATTCTAACCGGGAGGGAAGTCCGCCTTGGAGAGGTCGCAGAGTCTGTGACAGGTCAGCTGGGCGTGGAGTGGACGAGAAGCAGGCAGCACCTGATCTTTTTCATCGACTTTCGGGATTTCGCCTGTTTGAGCTGCCTGGATTCCTTTCTCGGTTTTTACCGAGGGCTGCCTCCCCGGTTCCAGAGCGAAGATTCGATGGGGATTCTGATTTTGGATTCTGAGAAGGACGATGAGACATCTGTTCAGATCGCGCGCGTGAAGCTCAGGGGATTTGTGCTTTCCAACCATATCGCGTTTCCTGTCCAGGTGGATAGATTTCATGTATTCAGGGAGATTGCCCGGGAAGGGACATCGGTCGTTTTATTAGACTACGACAGGGAGATCGTTCGGAAATTTCTGTTTCCCTTGAGGCAGAAGGATGAAGAAGAGCTTTCAGGGTATTTGGAGATGGAATGAAGTGGATCCGGGAGGAGGGAAAAGGGCAGGGGAAGGAGATAGAAGGAGGGAGCGAGGAGTTGAAAACAGGATAGCGGCCTAACTCATCTGACCACAGCATTTCTTATATTTCAGCCCGCTTCCGCAGGGGCAGGGGTCGTTTCTTCCGGTTCTTGGGGACTGCGCTGCGGCCGGTTGGGATTGCGGAGGACTGTGTTTGCGCTTCCAATCTCGGGCCAGTTTTTCAAGATGCGGGTGTGCATGTTCGAAGAACATCTCATAGGATGAGCAGAATGCATTGAGCTCTTTGTTTGAAGGATTGTGGAGGCGGTCTTTGGTGCAGCCGCCGCGACAGGTGTGCAGCCAGGGACACAGTCTGCATTTTTGGGGAAGGGCCGCCTTTTTTCTGCCGAACCGGGTTTGTCGGGAGGAGTTCAGCATATCGACCAGCCGGTTTTCCATGATATTGCCCAGCCTCCATTCGGGATCCACGAAAAAATCACATGCGTAGACATCCCCGTTTTGTTCGATGACCACATAAACGCCGCATTCCCGCAGGAGGGTGCATTCTGGAGGAGGAAGATCCACGTAGATGTGGAAGAGGGAGTCGAAGAAGCGGATGGATGTGGTTGCGGTTTCTTCATCGAAATCCGCCAGCCAAAGATCGAAGACCCTGCAGAGGAATTGCCCATATTTTTCCGGAGGGACCGAGAAGGGGGCGGCCTGTGACGGATTGTTCGGATCGGGTTCCAGGCAGGGGATGAACTGCATGTAGTCCAATCCGAGAGACTTGTGGAAAGTGTAGATTTCCACTGGGTATTCCACCGAATAATCATTGACCACGGTGAGGGCATTGGTCGCAACGCCTTTATCCAGGAGGAGTTGAGCCTTATCCACCACCCGGGACCATGAGCCTTTTCCGTTTCGAAGGTGCCTGTATCTGTTGTGGATGTGCTCGGGCCCATCCAGCGACAGCCCGATCAAGAACCTGTATTCGGCCAGGAAATCAGCCCATTCCTCTGTGATCAGAAGGCCGTTTGTCTGGAGCCCGTTACCCACAGAGTGGCCGCGGCCGTAAGTCTGTTGATATTCGACCGCTTTTTTAAAGAAGGAAAGTCCCATCAGAGTCGGCTCTCCTCCCTGCCAGCCAAAGGATACGTCCCGCTCGCCTTGGGAGAGCACCTGTTTGACCGTCTCTTCAAGGATTACCTCATCCATGCGGTGGATTTTTGTATTCGAGAAAAGCTCGGCCTTTTCCAGATAGAAACAATAGGTGCAGGCCATGTTGCAGTCCGGCCCGGCCGGCTTGACCAACACAGATGACAGCTTTTTTCGGCCCGCCCGCTTCTTCATCTTCTCCTTCTAATTCTGGGGAGTTTGGCGTGGGTGGTTTCGAGCCACGCGTCCAGCATGATGTTAAGTTCCTTGACCTTTTCAGGCATCCGCTCCGAGAGGTCGTTTTTCTCTCCGATATCCTCTTCCAGATTGAACAGCTCGAAGGTTTTTCCCTCGTATCTCTTGATCAGCTTCCAGCTTCCTTTACGGATGATGCTGTACGGGACCACCTCCCCCCGATAATGGGGAAAATGCCAGTAAATCGCTTCCCGGCTCAATGATCCTTTTCCAGAAAAAATCGGCACCAGGCTTTTTCCATCTATCTCCCGGTCCCTGGGAGGATCCACACCCGCCGCTTCACAGATGGTCGGGAAAAAATCCACGCTGATCACCGGAACCTCACAGCGGCTGCCCGGGCGGATCATTTTGGGCCAGCGGACGATCAGCGGAACGCGGATGCCTCCCTCATAGGGATAGCCCTTTCCTGAACGCAGCGGAGCATTGTCTGTAGAATGTCCCAGCAGTCCGCCGTTATCTGAGGTAAAGATGACCAATGTTCTTTCGGCCAAATCCCCCTTGTCCAGAGCATCCATGATGGCTCCCACCAACCGGTCGACGCTTTCGATCATGGCTGCATACACAGGATTGTCGTGAACGGTGGGCTTCTTTTTCGCGTATTTGGCGGCCAGCTCCTCTTTCGCTTCCAGCGGTGTGTGCACAGCGTAAGGGCACATATGGAGAAAAAAGGGCCTCTCTTTGTTTTCCTCGATAAACCGGACCGCCTCGTCCGCCTCCCTGTCTGTCAGGTATTCGCCTTGTTTCCGGGGCTTCAGCGTTGGGATGCTGCTGCGCCGAGGATGCTGGTAATAGGGATCGAAATAGGTGGGGGGCTGGCCGATTTCGCACCCTCCGATGTTGACATCGAATCCCTGTTTGTCCGGGTACCACCAGTAATGACCCAGATGCCATTTTCCGATATGGCAGGTGAGGTACCCGGAAGGCTTGAGCGTCTCGGCGATAGTGACTTCATCCAGCTCCATCCAGTAAGGATTGGGTGGACAGAGAAGGGGGCGGTCCTCCACAGCCACGTATTCTGTCGGATTCACTCCCTTTCCTATGGCCGTGTGGGCTTCCCGGTCCAGATGATGGATCCAGTCTGTAAGGCCGATCCTGGCCGGATAGCGGCCGGTCATTATGGATGCCCGTGTCGGGGAGCACACCGCACAGGATGCATATCCATCGGTGAACCTCATCCCCTGGGCAGCCAGCCGGTCGGTATTCGGTGTCTCATAGTATCGGCTTCCGTAACAGGAAAGGTCGGTCCAGCCCAGATCGTCGACATTGATCAGGACGATGTTCGGTTTTTGCGGACCTGGAACGCCTTCCTGCCCCAACCCAAAGGGCAGAAAACGTGCAGATTTCATCCCGGATCCGGCCATATTCACAAAGCCTGCGCCTAGGCCCATGCCAAGCCCTTTCAGAAAATCACGGCGCCCGATCTTTTTTCTCATGTTTCCACCTTTTCCCAGTGTGGATGATGTAATTGTAAAAAGGAATTCGGTCCGGGTCAAACGAATTCCATCCTGACTCGACGACAGACTGCCTCCCGCCCAATCCTCCGAATCCGATTGATATTTTGCATCGTTTCATATAATTTATGTCTATTATATATCCGTTTTTTTCAGGATAACTCTCAAAATGGGAAAGATATCGAGGAGAGATTTTTTTAAAGGGACATCTGCTCTGCTGGCGGCAGCTGCAGCACATTCTTCGAAAATCTTTTCCTCTCCCCAGCTACAAAAAAAGACAAAGCTGCGCGATCTGGCCGACAGCGTGGAATTTCCCTTGGGCTACGACACGGAGGTTTTCGGAGCGTCGGAAAGGATCTTTTTCGAGAAACACAGCAGCGCCTTCCTGAATCTCTTCGTGAAACCTGGAAAAGCCCTGGACATCCGCGTGTTCGTTTCGGATAGACCATCAGATCTACACACAAAAATTCCTCTTCATCTGACAGGAGTTAAAAACAGCCTTGACCTATATCTGGGAGATGTTCTGTCTCCCAGGTTGTATTATAAAGTGGAATACAAGGACGAAAAAAACTGGAAATCCCTGCCTTCCCGCTCCTTGAGAACTCCGAACATCGACCTCGAAAAGGGAGACAAACTCAAGGTCATACTCAAAGGCGATGACCATGTGTATGCAGACCTCGCCCACGAACCCGAAGATGAAGACTGGCGCAGGGATGTCTTGCGGGGAGACTACATCGGCAGAATGCTGCGGGAGATCGCACTCGATACCGACTATGTGCCTGAATTCGGAACCCAAAAGGTGGTGTATGGTTTTACGCTGGCCCACACGTTGAAATACATTCTCGACTCCGGGGCAGATCTCGTCATCGACCTGGGCGATACCGTCGGGACAGACTCCTACCGGATTTGGGGAGGCGAGGGGCAGTGGCCAGAGCTTCAGCCCAAAGAAAGCCTCGCCGCCCAGTCCAGGATCCTGTGGGAGAGAAAACGGCGCACCCTATCTTTCCTTACACCAGAGATTCCCTTCTACCAGACTCTAGGAAACCATGACGGCGAGGTCAACTGGTATACAAAGGATCAGCCGTTCACCCAACCCTATTCCAGAGCCCACAGGAAGAGGATGCTGCGTCTGCCAGAGCCACTGCGGCTTTTCGAGAACCTCCGAACGGCCTCCTATGACAATCCTGACTGGTTTTTCCATAACCAGGATCAAAATTATTATCCTTTATTCTGGGGAAACGGGGATATCCGTTTTTTCGTCCTGGACGTGAATTCCTATCTGGAGAAAAAGCCCAAAGAAATTTATGATTGGACACTCGGAGACGAACAGAAAGAATTGATCAGGGACATGCTTTTCGACGGGTACGGGGCAGCCTGGAAATTCATCTGCTTCCATAACACTCTCGGAGGATATCCATTGGGTTCTGGGACACACCCCGGAGCATACGGAAGAGGCCCCTTGTTCACCAGGGAAGATTACGAAAAGATCAATACTGTCGACCCGAGCCTGGATATCGATCCTGACCGCATCCAGCAGGTGTGGCTGACCGAGACGGCCCAAGATGCCGATGTCAGAGGATTTTTTTACGGTCACGATCATGTGTTTTTCGAAAAGCCCCTCGGCCAGACAGCCCTGGGCAATGACCTGATCGGGGCTTGTGTTGGAGCAACCATATATTCTGGCGGTCTGTTTTATGAGAAGATCTGGAGCAATCCCTACTGGATGGAATTTTACGGGCCGTGGTATCAGGATCCTCTCCCTTTTCTCACACCGCCCGGGATAACAGAATTAGAGATCGACAAGGATGGAGCGACCGTCAGGTATGTCTGCACTGCCCCGCCTGAGTGCATGCATCCCAACATGCCTCCGGGAACCAAACCGGGCGACATCTTGAGAGAATACAGGATCGAGCGATGAGAGGAGTCCGTACTCTCACAGCCAATCTTCTGGTCCTTCTTCTTTTTACCATCCTCTCGATAGCCATGCTCTGGCCGCTGCCCAAACATATGTCCGACACTCTTATTTCAGAGGTCGATCCTTTGCTGAACACCTGGATTTTCGCCTGGGATATTCACCAGCTGTTCACAGATCCCTTCCATCTGTTCGATGCCAACATCTTTTTTCCTCTGGAAAACACCCTGGCCTTCTCGGAACACATGATTGTCCTCAGCCTGATCGCCATGCCGGTGGTTCTGGTTTCCGGGAATCCCATTCTGGGCTACAATTTTGTCCAACTCCTGTCTTTCATATTGTGTGGTTTTGCCGCTTACCTTCTGGTCTTTCACCTGACCAGGAACAAGACAGCTGCCTTTTTCGCCGGCTTCATTTTTGCCTTTCATCCCTTTCGTTTCAGACAGATCGGGCACATCCAAAATATCTCCGTATTCTGGACCCCCCTGTGCCTGCTCCACCTGCACAAATTTCTCAAGAGGCCGGTTTGGAAGTATGCCTTGTTGTTTGCTCTCTTTTTTGTCTTTCAGGCACTCTCTTGCGGATACATGGGTGTGTTCCTCTCCCTTCTGGTGGGTGCGGCTGTGCTGTATTATCTTCTGTTCACTCCAAAAAAAGAGATCCTTCCTGTCCTGAAAAAGTTCGTCATGGTCTCTCTCCTTGCAGCCTTGGTCATTGCACCCTTTTTGTATCCCTACCTTCAGGTCGAGAAAGAACATGAATTTAAACGGACCGTAGAAAACAACATCCGCATATCGGCGAACATCATGAGCTATGCCACGCTCTCCCGTTTGAAACAGGATATCCCTTATTATCCCATCTCCCAAAAAGTCAGGTATACCCTGCACCGGGAAAGAGAGGAGATCCTCAGACCCCTCGGGAAAGGCCTCTTCCCAGGAGTCATAACCCTCATTCTTGTCGTGTTCGCCTTCGCTCTTCCCTTTTCACACGGGAAAAGAGCCCCCGATCTGAGATTCCGACGAGAACACATTATCTATCGAACGGCGAGAAAAGTCTGCCTGATCGCGATTCTTGTTTGTACGATCCTTGCCTTTTTCATCGTCGTTTATCGCGTAAAAGGGATCTCTCTGCTGGGGATCGATTTTCGTTCGGTCCAACTGACTCTGCCCGTTTATCTCATCCTGCTCTTTTTCCTCATATGGCTGGTTTTGAGCCGCTTTTCGGTCGGCGGTTTCGAAGACGGGAAGAAACGATTCCTGATCCATAGAAATTTTTATCTTTCCATCGCTGTGTTCAGTTTTTTTCTCTCCTTCGGACCGAAGATCTATTACCTGTATTATGATTTGGGTGAGGGACCCTATATGTTTCTGTTTGAACATGTTGTGTTTTTCAAGGGCATCCGGGCTCCGGAAAGATTCGGAATCCTTCTCATGCTTGGCCTGAGCGTTCTCGCCGGATTCGGGATGTTCAGATTGATGAAACTCCTGAAGAAAAGGGCACAAACAGTTTTCGGTTTGATCGTCTCAGGATTGCTGGTCTATGAGTTTATCTGCGTACCCCTGCCGTTCTTCCAGATCCCTCGAGAGCCAGATGCTGTTTATAAATGGCTTGCCTCTGACAGAGAGCAGTATGGGATACTGGAATATCCGCTGGAAACACTCCAGCAGGATAAATACTACATGTATTGGTCCACCTTTCACTGGAAAAAATTGGCCAACGGATCTTCTGGATTCAATCCCGAACGCACCGGCCGGCTGCGAAGGCTGGCTCATGAGAAAAAAACCTTTCCCAACCCGGAATTCATCCATTATCTCAAAACTCTTGTGCCGGTGAAATATCTCATTTTGCATCTGGGTGAGACAGAGTCAGGGGAAAAGGAAGCCATTCTCGCCACCGCATCCCAATTCTCGGAGGATTTGCGATTGGTCAAGGTTTTCGATAACAGCGATTTTGTTTTCGAGGTCATCTATTGAGCCGTAAACACTCCTGGCTCTGCGACACCATAAATACTATTGACTCTGCCCGAGCGGAGCGGTTATATTAAACCTGGATAATACAAAATGCCTTTTCTCATGCTGCAGCAAAAAGATTTCGAGGTCAAAAGTTTCGAGATCTCCAAGCTCCAAACAAAAATCGGAAGAAAGCCCACCAACGACGTGGCTCTTTCCGATCCGTTCGTGTCCCGTGACCATGCGGAGATCCTGGCTCTCGAGGATGGCGGCTACGAGATCAGGGACCTGGGCGGCGAGAATCCCGTCAAAGTCAACGGAAAGATTATCTCCCAGCACCGGCTGAGAGATGGAGACAAGATCGCTCTCGGGCAGTCCCTTCTGGTGTTCAAAACTGAAGCTGCCTGTTCTCCCGGCACAGTGGAATTTCTCAAGGCAGAAGAGATGTCCCAGAAGGCCGTAGAGGTCGCCTCTCTCGACGCCAAAAAGACCGTGCCTTTTTCCTTAGATGAATGGGAAAAAAAGGACCTCTCTCTGCTGCAGAGGGATCATCAAAGACTGATGCTGCTGTATGATTTCGGGAAGGCGGTCAATTCTTACCTGGAAGACCAGGACCGGATCCTGGATGAGATCATGAACACCGCTTTGAAGACTCTGGCTGCAGAAAGGGGCTTTATTGCGCTGGTCGATGAGGGCTCGGGAGAGCTGAGCTGTGAATTGGTGCGGGGAGAGACGGCCGATCAGGTGCCGGATAAACTGGAAGTGAGCCGCACGATTGTCCATAAGGTGCTGAACGAGGGAGTGTCCATTCTGACCGTGAATGCCCAGGACGACGCCAAATTCGATAAGGCGAAAAGCATCAGAGAATACAACATCCGGTCAGCGATTTGCGCTCCCCTTATGTTTCAAGAAAAGGTTCTAGGAGTGATCTATCTGGATAACCGGGCCAGAGCCGGAAGTTTCAGCCAGGATGATCAGATGTTCCTGATAGCCCTGTGCCATCAGGCTGGAATCGCTTTGGGGAATGCGCGGCTTCACAGACGTGTCGTCCAGGAAAATGCATGGCTGGAGAATTCGCTCAAGCCCAAATTCGAGATCCTGGGAGACTCGGAAAAGATGAAGAAGGTGTTCGAGACGATCAAGAAAGTCGCCCCTTCCAACATCACGGTTTTGATCTACGGAGAGACCGGAACTGGCAAAGAACTGGTGGCCAAGGCTATCCACGCGCTTTCTCCGCGCAGGGATAATTCTTTCGTTCCGGTCAACTGTGCGGCCATACCGAAAGAGCTCATCGAGAGCGAACTCTTCGGCCACGAAAAGGGAGCCTTTACAGGAGCGACCAGCTCACGGGACGGAAAATTCCAGCTCGCTCACGGAGGGACCATTTTTCTCGACGAGATCGGCGACATGAGTCTGGACCTTCAGGCAAAGGTCCTGCGAATCTTAGAGGACAAAGAGCTCCAGCGGGTGGGAGGAAGCAAGACCATCACGGTCGATGTGCGGGTGATTGCTGCCACGAACAAGGATCTTGGAAAGGCCGTGGAGGAGGGAAATTTCAGAGAAGACCTGTACTATCGATTGAATGTGGTGCCCGTTCAACTTCCTCCACTCAAAGAAAGGACAGAAGATATCCTCCCCTTGGCCGAATATTTTGTGGGGGGACGGGTCAAAAAGATATCGCCTAAAGCAGCGAGGTTGCTCGAATCTTACGAATGGCCCGGCAACGTCCGGGAACTGAAGAATTGTATCGACCGCGCCGTGGTGTTAGGCGACGGCAAGGTCATCCAACCCGAGGATCTTCCCTATGCACTGCGCAAGGGAGGCCCGGTCATCCCGGCTCCACTCGAGACTCTCGAGCATATGGAGGAAGACCAGATCATAAGGGTTTTGAGGTACACGGGATGGAACAAGAGCGATGCGGCGAGAATTCTCGGCATCACCCGGCAAACGCTGGACAACAAAATCAAACGCTACAAGATCAAAGAATAATCGGCTGATCCCGGAAACGCCCTGACCCTATAAACGTCAAAAAATTAGACAACCGGCACCCCAAAAATCCCCCATAAATTTCTTTCCCATCGCTTCGTTCCAATCCCATCGAATCCATTTGCCTGGGTATATCAGCGGAAATGACCGCTCACCGGACCTCCACAGCATGATTTGGCACGAATACTGCTATACCTCTAATGGAGAGAAAGGATGGAACTATTGATTTGGAGGCTCGCGATGAGAAAACGGTTGATTCTTTTTGGCCTGGTTTTTTCGCTTGTCACGGCGGTGATTTATCCTCGGACCGTTCAGACGGGGTCTCTTACCGGCGTTGTCAGAATGCCGGACGGAGAGCCACTTGCCGGAGTCATCGTTCTGCTCAAAGGGCCTGCACTGATCATCCCCGAAATCGAAGCGGTGTCGAATAAAGCGGGAGTCTACAGTTTCGCGGCCCTCTCTCCAGGTACGTATGAGCTGTCGTTCCTTATCAAAGGACTGGAAAAAGTCGTCCGCAAGGGAATCGTGATCACCGCTGGAGGCACGGTCTCCCTGGATATCGATTTGCCGTTGACAGCACCCAGAGAAGCTGTCCTGGTTGAGGCAGAAGACCCGGCCAAGGTTCAAGCGGATACTCTCGAATCTTTCGTACTGGACTCTGATCTTTATATCCTTCCGGCTGAAAACGAGATGATGGATTCGACCGGAATAAAAATTAAACATGGGATGATTATTGCTTCTATCTCATTTATTATGAGAAGCTTACCTTTCTTTTCGCTGCCTGCACGCTAATTACAAGCAAAAAAATTGGACAATCTCCCCCCTCGAATTCCCTCCGAGAACCTCTTCCTCAAAGCTATCCCCCGCGCCGGCTTCTTCTCTATTGCGCTCTGCTGCCAGAGGTCATCGTTCAGAATGTGTTGCGGGTGAGGAGTTCTGGCACAAAAACTGCTAGACCTCATTCGATGGATAAATTAATCATCCAACCTCTTTACCCCTCTGAGGGAGGCTTTGCGGAGCCTCCCTCCCCCTTATAAAAAATGGAGACATTGCCGGATATTTTTTGGGGCGAACTCGAAGACATTCATGAAACCGTCAAAAAAATCGCTCCCACTGACTTCACAATCCTGATACAGGGAGAAACGGGAACAGGAAAGAGGCTGGTCGCTAAAATGATCCATATGCTTTCCTCTCGTCGCGACCAGCCCTTCATTCCCATTGCCTGCGGCTCTCTTCCCCACGAGCTCGTAGAAGCAGATGGCTATGGATATGAAAAGTGTCCTGTTACGATAGGCGGAACCCTGTTTTTAGATGAGATCGGTGATATGAGCATGGATATGCAGTCGAAGATCATGCGGATGCTGGAGCTGAAGGAATTTTTGATCGTCAGAGAGAGAAAAAAGATCAAGATCGATGTCCGCGTGATCGCTTCCTCGAAACGAGAACTGAAACAGGTGATGGATCGAGGGCAGTTCCGGAAGGATCTCTACTACCGCTTGAATGTTGTCACACTCAAGCTGCCCCCTCTGACGGAGCGGAGGGAGGACATCATCCCGCTCGCCGAATTTTTCACAGCCGGCAGGGTGAAGAAGATTTCTACCAGAGCCAAACGGCTGCTCAAGATGTACGACTGGCCTGGAAATGTCAGAGAATTGAGAATCTGTATCGAACGAGCCCTCGTTCTCGGCGATGGGAAGGTCATTGAACCAGAGGATCTCCCTCCATCCATTCGAAAGTGCGCGAGGATTATCCCGGCCCCGCTGGAGTCTCTCAATCGCATGGAACGAGATCATATAAAAAGGGCCCTCAAATACACCGAGTGGAACAGGAAAGAGGCGGCACGCATCCTGGGGATCACAATCAAGACACTCAGAAACAAAATCAACAAATATACAATCGAGAAAAAAACAGGAAATGAGAAAACCATCAGAATGTATAAGAATTAGACAGGATTCCCGCTTGAATTGTTATCCTCTCTGTTTTCAACATGTTCCGATCATCCGGCAGCTCTTCGCTGTCCATTTTTTACCCAAATACCAGCCAAAGTGCCGCATACAGATTTGTGGGGTTTTCCATCTGGATTTATCTCATTTTTCCTCTGAAGAGAAGAGGATTTGTGAGACATCATGGGAACGAATGGCACATTTTTTGCTCAGGCTGGGAAAGAAAAGAAAGGAGGTGAGATTGGCAGAACGAGAGACAGATGAATCCAGAATCATGGAGTGAAGGTTTTCGCTCTCGAGTGAAAAAAATTTATGAAAAGGAGGCAAAAAGGAAAATGAAAAAGCTCGTTGCGTTATTCGGAGTTTTTTTCCTCATTGCAGTTTTTGTGTCAGCGCAGGAATTCGGAGCCATCAAGGGAGCGGTCAAAGATGCAGAAGGCCTGCCTCTGCCCGGAGTCTCGGTGACTTTGACAGGATCCAAGATCGCTGATATGTCGGCGGTCACATCGGAGAAGGGAAATTTCAGGTTCTTGAATTTGCCCGTGGCCAGTGACTATGCGCTGAAATTCGAGCTGGATGGATTCCAAACCCTGGTCCGCGATCAATTGGAGCTTATGTTTGGACGGGACCTCAATCTTGAAATCACATTGGAGATGACGACACTCGAAGAAGAAGTTGTGGTGGTCGGGCAGGCTCCCGTCATCGACACCAAGAGGGCCCAGGTGGGCGTGAACGTGGGAGAAGAAATGCTCATGGGTTTGCCTACGGCAAGGAATCCTTGGGTCATCATGTCCCTGATTCCAGGGATGCTGGTGGATAGAGAAGATGTGGGAGGTAATGAAGCCGGGCAGCAGTCTTCATACTTCGGCCATGGTTCTTCCGAGGATGATAACACCTGGGGTATCGATGGGGCGAACATCACTGACAATTCGGCACTCGGTGCTGCTCCGGCCTATGTCAACATCTCAAGCTATGAGGCAGTCCAGGTCAACTACGGCAATAACGACATCAAGTCGCAAACCGGAGGCGTTCAAATCAATCTGATTTCCAAACGAGGCGGCAACGGCTATTCAGGAACGTTTTACCTGGATGTAGAGAGAAATGCTTGGCAGGCAGATAATGTCCCCCAGGAACTGAAAGATATAGGATACTCTGCTGCAGGTGTCAACAGGCTTTATCTGTATGGAGCCAACTTTGGAGGCCCGATCATTGATGACCGGGTGTGGTTCTATGCGGCATGGGGCATCCAGGACATCGATGCACTGAGTCTGGCAGGTGTATCCGATAAGACCTGGCTCGCTTCAGGATACGGCCGGCTGGATTTTCAGATCACGCCGACCACGAAATTCAACTTCTTTGTGGAGTACGACAACAAGCAGAAGTGGAACAGGGCCGACTGGGGTTACACCCAGCAGGATCCTTCGGCATTCTGGAACCAGACAGGTCCCAGCTATTTCTGGAAAGGCGAGCTGGAGCAGGTCGCCGGCAATCTCTATCTGAACGCCAAGGCAAGCTTCATGGGTGGTCCGTTCCAGTTGATGCCGGTCCAGGGCGAAAGGACAGGCGATGGTTCGGGAAACTACATGATTTACAATTACTATCCGAGCTTCTATCTGTCCGGAAACAACTATGAATACGGGACCGACAGAGATCAGCTCAACCTGAATGTTAGTGGTATCTATTTTGCTGAGGACGTCCTGGGCGCGGACCATGAATTCAAATTCGGTGTGGACTATGTCAACGCAACCACCACGACCTACGCCTACTATGAAGGAAACCTTGCGTTGGCTTATTTTGGGCCTGATCCCGATCTTCCAACCGGAGAGTGGTTGGAAGCCTGGACCAACAGAGACTATATCTTGAATTACCTGTTCAAGCGCTACAGCGCTTACCTCCAGGATACCATGACCGTGGGAAGGCTTGCCCTGAATCTCGGGGTGAGGTACGACTACGAAAAGTCATGGGTCAGCAACGTGGACATCCCGGCCTCTCCATGGCTTCCCCAGTACATGCCGGCTGTTCAACTGGACGAGTATGATCCCGGTGTCAATTGGTCGGTGATTTCTCCGCGTTTGAGTATTGCCTATGACCTGTTTGGAAACGGGAAAGACGTCCTCAAATTATCGGTGGCCCGCTACGGCTCTCAATCCGGAAATTACATGGCGGATTGGGTCAATCCTGTCGGCTGGACAGAGATCGATCTTCTCTGGCAGGATCTCAACGGAGACCTCCGGGTGACTGCGGATGAGCTTTTCGGCTATGACTGGGGGACGGGTGAGCTGAAGGATCCCAACGATCCGGATTTCTGGCTCTGGCAGAGCAGCAGCGTCAATCCTTCCGATCCCACCTCTCTGGTTTCCAGCAACAAGTACGATTCCAATTTCAATTCTCCCCTCCTGGATGAGGTCAGCTTTTCATACGAAAAGGAAATTCTTACTGACTTTGCGACCCGGATGGAGTTTTTCTACAAGAAGAAGCACAGACATACCTGGAGACGTTCCATGGATGCCGACGGAAATCTGGAGACCGAGGACAACTACTTTGTGGCCGGACACGATGACACAGTGGATGCGGATTATTATGGTTTCTCTGAACTCTATCCCTATGAGTACATCACCAATCACGAAAAGATGTTCGACCGGTATCTGGGAGCCCAGCTCGTCCTCACCAAGAGATTATCCAACAAGTGGATGATGAACGGTTCCTTTACCTATGCAGATTGGAGACGGTATTACAAGGATGAGTATCTCGGCATCATCGATGACGTGGAAGGTGATGATGTGATCGTGGGCCTGAACAACCAGGATTACTATGAAGGCGGAGCGGTCGCTCCTGAGAGTTCGGGTTCAGGAGTCAGAGGCATTTTCGTCAACTCCAGATGGCAGTTCAAGCTCTCAGGCATGTATCAGTTGCCCCTTGGAGTGAATTTCAGCGGAGTCTTCTCGGCCCGCGAAGGTTATGTCAAACCGACTCATGTGTTGATTCAGATGCCAGGGATAGGAACTGAAGAACTTTTCGGAAACCCCGACGGTGGAGGGAAATTCGGAGACCAACGTCTTCCTGCCTTCTGGGTGCTCAACCTGAGGTTGGAAAAAGTTTTCAACGTCTCGAATACATCGTCGGTAACCGTATCTGCGGATGCCTTTAACATCACCAATTCCGCTCAATCCCTGAAGAAAGAGACCCGTATCACAGCAGACGACTTTGACCAGGATCTGAGAATCCTGAATCCAAGAGTGTTCAGGATCGGTGTAAGGTTCAACTTCTAAACGCTCTTCACACAAGCAGACGAAAGGCCCCTTCCGTTCATTCGGAAGGGGCCTTTTTTAATTCGGGGACAGCGTTAAAGATCCGATCTAGAGCGGAGGACATATCTGATAGCCAAGATAACCTTAAAAGCCATACCCATACAGAATGGTAGAGAGCCTATTAAGTGATTGCGTAAACTGTTCCCGAATTATGAATTATGAATTAATTGTTGTTTTGAGCAACCATTTAGCTGTTTTTGACGTATTAATATATGGGGAAGGTTGGAAAAGGCATGAGAGGCCAGTTTATTGGTATAGGGAGATATCCGAATGAAATGCCCTCGATGTCAAACCGACAATCCCACCACCCACAGCTTCTGCTCTGATTGCGGAACCCGCCTCCTCCCGCTCACCAAGACCTTGAAATTACCCCTTGAAGATTTGCCGAGAGGTTCACTGTTTGCAGGAAGATACCAGATTATCGAAGAGCTCGGGGATGGAGGTATGGGAAAAGTCTACAGAGCCATGGACACAACCATCGATGAGGAGATTGCCCTGAAGATCATCAAATCCGAGATCGTTCCAGATTCCAAAGCCATCGAACGCTTCGGAAATGAAATGAAGCTGACCAGAAAGATCCCCCATAGAAATATCTGCAGGATGCATGATTTGGGAGAGGAAGAGGGGACCTACTACATCACCATGGAATACGTGCGCGGAGAAGATCTCAAGAGTTTTATCCGCAGATCAGGCCAGCTGACTGTTTCCAAAACAATTTCCATTGCCAAACAAGTCTGTGAAGGGCTGGAGGAAGCCCATCGTCTGGGCGTGGTGCATCGCGATCTAAAATCCAGCAATGTCATGATCGACAGGGAAGGGAACGCAAGAATCATGGATTTCGGGATCGCCAGGTCTCTGAAGAAAAAAGGGGATACCGGAGCCGGAGTTCTGATCGGAACCCCGGAATACATGGCGCCCGAACAGGTCGAAACCTCTGAGGTCGACCATCGTGCAGATATCTACTCCCTGGGTATCATTCTCTTCGAGATGCTGACAGGGGAACTGCCTTTTAAAGGAGACACTCCAGTGTCCGTCGCTCTGCTGCACAGAAAAGTACATCCTCCGAATCCAAAGAGCTACAATCCTGAAATCCCCGAACAATTGAACAGCTTGATATTCAAGTGCCTGGAAAAGGATAAACAGCGGCGGTTCCAGAGCGCCAAAGAGGCATTCGCTGCACTGGAAAAGATAGAGAAGGATCTCCCCACAAACGGAAGGATCGAGCCCAAAAAAGGATCGGCTTTTTCCCTGAAGCAGATCAGTCTCTCTAAGAGATCCTTGATCTTCGCCGTCATTTTGTTCACCGCGGTTCTGGCGGTAGCCCTCGGTGTCCGTTATTTCTCAGGAGAAACTCCAGCAGCAGGATCGAACCTGAAGATGCTGGTGGTGCTTCCGTTCGAAAATCTAGGGCCTCCCGAGGATGAATATTTTGCCGACGGCATAACCGAAGAGGTTACCAGCCGACTCTCGGCCCTCCAGGGCCTCGGAGTCATATCCCGAACGAGTGCCAAGCATTTCAAAGAAAGCCAGAAGACTGCCAAGCAGATCGGTGAAGAGTTGGGAGTCGACTATGTGCTGGATGGAACGGTCCAGTGGGACCGGAGTCAAGGCGGCCAAGAACGGGTGCGCGTCACTCCTCAGCTCATCCGCGTTTCCGATGACACACAGCTTTGGTCCGAAGGATTTGACCGGGTGATCGAGGACATCTTTTCGGTTCAGGCTGAAATAGCCGAACAGGTCGCCAGACAACTGGATCTAACCATACTAGCCCCCAACCGGGAGGCTCTCCACTCGAAACCCACCGATGATCTCGAAGCCTACAATTTTTATCTGAAAGGAAGAGAGCACGAATATTCGGGATGGCTGAATTCAAGTGATGAGGAATTCGAAAAGGCCATAGAAATGCTTGATAGAGCGACAGAGCTCGATCCTGAATTCGCCTTAGCTTATGCCCAGAAATCTCTGATCCATTCCAGGATGATCTTTTTCGGAACCGATCAAACTCCGGATCGACTCGAAGATGCAAGGAGGGCTCTGGACAAAGCCCTGGAGCTCCAGCCAGAACTTCCCGAAACTCAGTTAGCCCTTGCCTTTTATTACTATTGGGGACTTTTCGATGACGATAAAGCCCTGGAGGTTTTCGAAACTCTGCAGAAAGCCCATCCCAATATTTCTCCGGAATTGGTGGGCTACATAGAGCGGCGTCAGGGAAAGTGGGAGGAATCCTTGGAAACGCTCAGCGAGGCCTTTCGACTCAACCCCCGTTATTCTCAACTGGCTTATGAAATCGGGCTCTCCAACTTGGCATTGAAGAGATATGATCAAGCCAATGCATGGTTTGATAGAGTCCTATCCATCAATCCCAAGCGCCTGCATCCACGATTGGGGAAAATAGCACTTTCGGTTTGTGTGAATGGAAACACCGAAGAGGCGCGCGAATTGCTCACGACGCTGTCTCCTCATCCTTTGACCGATTATATGTGGTTGACACTGGGAATGTTTGACCGGAAATACCAGGAAGTCTTGAGCCGTCTCGATTCCCTTTCCTATGATATGTTTAAAACCCAGCACTTCCTGTTTCAAAAGGATCTGGCCTATGCAGGTGTTTATTGGGCCAAGAGGGATTTTTCGGCGATGAGAATCCATGCAGAGAGGGCACGTACAGCCCTGGAAGCGAAGGCTGGAGGCCAGCAGGGAGATCCGAGATATCATGCAGCACTGGGACTTGCCTATGCTTATTTAGGGAACGAACAGGAAGCTGTGCGCGAGGGCAACCGGGCTGTTTCCCTGTATCCCGTATCAAAGGATGCCGCCATGGGGCCTATCTATGTGTTGAACTTAGCCAGGATATACACCGTCGTTGCCGAACATGACCAGGCTGTCGAGCAGTTGGAGTATTTGATTTCCGTCCCCTCATGTGAGTATCTGTGGCAGCTCGTGACTGTCCCTTGTCTTCAACTCGATCCGGCCTGGGATCCCTTGCGCCGGTATCCCAGATTCAAGCAGATGCTGGCAGGCGGACCCAGATAAACCGATTTCCCGCACCGGCCCAGGTTGTTTGAGTAAGGATTCAAGCTTTGATATATTTGCTATGAGGCGAGTTTTAAAAATATCATCATGATTCAAGTTTCGGGACTATCGAGGTGTCATCGCGATGAGCCGAGCGAAAAAGCGATCTCTTATTCTATGAGATTGCTTCATTACAATCGCAATGACGACTTTTGATTGTTTCGTTATTCACTCAGCCGCGGTGACAGCTGGGGACGGCGTTCCCTTATTGGCTAAATCGAAATGACAGGCAGGACGGCAATTCATGTAAATTTCTTTTACATGGCGGTAAAATTGTACCAAATAAATGACAATCACGCTTCCGTTTTTTCCCTTGTATATCCCTTTTTTGTTTGGCATGAAAATTGCTCTCAATATCGGGGAGGATCAGGACACTGGCCGCTTATTTTACGTATATACTATTAGAGAGAAAATGAAAACTACCTGTAAGTTTTGTCAGTTCGAAAATCCGGCGGATACCCGTTTCTGCAGCAATTGTGGAAATCCGCTCAAACTGGCTGACGATATCCATCTCGCAAAAACACTCACGCTGACTTCCGCTTTGGTTAAGCTGGAGAGAGGTGATCTCTTCGCCGGCCGCTATGAGGTGATCGAAGAACTTGGCAGGGGAGGTATGGGCAGTGTTTACAGAGTCCTGGATAAAAAAATAAACGAAGAAATCGCCCTCAAGCTCATTAGGCCTGAAATTGTGGACGGAAAAGCTTTGGAGCGATTCAGTAACGAACTGAAGTACACGCGCAACGTTTCACACAGAAATGTCTGCAAGATGTTCGATCTGGATGAAGAGAAAGGAACCCATTTTATAACCATGGAATATATTCCGGGTGAAGATTTGAAGAACATGATCAAGATGACCCGGCAGCTCGGCGTGAGGACCTCCCTCTTTATCGCGAAGCAGATCTGTGAAGGATTGAGCGAGGCCCATCGGCATGGGATCGTTCACAGGGATTTGAAACCCAGCAACATCATCATCGATAAAGAGGGAAATGCCCGGATCATGGATTTCGGGATCGCCCGTTCCCTGAAAAAAGGCCAGGAAACGAGCGCCGGGATTTTGGTCGGCACCCCCGAGTACATGTCCCCTGAGCAGGCAGAAGCTAGAGAGGCTGACGAGCGGTCAGATATTTATTCGCTGGGTATCATCCTTTTCGAGATGTTGACCGGCAGAGTTCCGTTCGATGGAGACGATCCCATCGGCATTGCTGTCAAGCATAAGCTCGAGACACCTCTACCTCCCAAAAAGTTCAATCCCGACATCCCGGATGACCTCAACCGTCTGATACTCAAATGCCTGGAAAAAGACAGGAAAAACAGGTATCAGACAACCGAGGGCCTGTTACGCGACCTGTCCCGAATTGAAGAGAATATTCCCATTACGGATCGTGGCATCCAGAGAAGAAAGCCCATTACGTCGAAAGAGATAACAGTGAAGTTCACTCTGAACAAGCTGGTTCTGCCTTCGATTCTTCTGGTGGCGATTATCATGGTAGGCGTTTTTGGATGGAGATATTTTTTCGGCCAATCAGCCGCACTCTCCCCGGAGAATGCCGTTTCATTGGCTGTGGTGAGCTTCGAAAATCAGACAGGAGACAGCGCCTACGATTATCTTCAGGATGTCATTCCCAACCTCTTGATCACAAGTCTGGAGCAGTCCAAGTCCTTCCGTGTCACTTCCTGGGAGAGGCTGCGTGACCTGCTCGAGCAGATGGGAAGTAAAGACATTTCCATGATCGACAGCGATCTGGGTTTCGAGCTGTGCCGCCTGGATAACATACAAACCATTATCCTGGGAAGTTTTACCAAAGCTGAGAACACATTCGTTACCGATGTCAAGGTGCTGGATGTCCAGACAAAGGATCTTCTCAAGAGCGTAACTTCCCAAGGTGAAGGGGTGGACAGCATCATCAGGAAACAAATCGATGAGATCAGCAGAAAGCTCCGGCATGAGGTAGGAATCACCGCGTTCTTACCAAGGATAGGGGGATCGACCATCACCGATGTGACCACGGATTCTCTGGAAGCATACAATTATTTCCTTCGAGGAAGAGAGGATTTCGAGAAATATTACTTCAATGATGCCCGCCGCTTTTTGGAGGCGGCTGTAGAGCTCGATCCTGAGTTTGCCTTAGCTTATTATTACCTGATAAGGGTTTATACCTATCTCGGAAACGCAGAGGAGATGGAGGCGGCATCCGAGAAGTTCAAGAAATACGGGAAAAAACTGAAAGGGAGAGAAGGCCTTTACATAAAAGCGCTCCTTTTACAAAGGAAAGATCCTGAGAAGCATCATGAAATCCTCAAAGAATTGGCCGAGAAATACCCGAAGTGGAAGAGGCCTCACTATGATCTGGGGAATTATTATTACGTTCACAAGCGGGATAAGATTGACGAAGCGATCGCTGAATTGAACGCCGCCTTGGAGCTCGATCCAAACTATGGGTACGCTCTCAATTTACTGGCTTACTGTTATATGTCCAAGAACGAGTTTGAGAAGGCTTTGGAGTATTTCCGAAAATATGCTTCTATTTCACCAGGAGATGCCAATCCTTTCGATTCCATGGGGGAAGCTTATTTCCGGATGGGAAGATTGGACGAGTCTATCGAGAAGTTCAAAGAAGCCTTGGAAGTCAAACCCGATTTTGGCTCGGAATGGAGGATATCCTATATCTATGCTCTCAAACAGGACTATGAAGAGGCGATGAGATGGCTTGATCAATTCATAGCCATGGCCTCTACAGAATCCTTAGAAGCACAAGGGTATTTGTGGAAAGGATTTTACTACTATCTGCAGGGAAAATTGCAGCAATCGCTTCAAGAGATCGATAGAGCTCAGGAGCTGGCCGAGCAGGCGAATAATTTGCTGCTAGTGGATGTGGCATACAGGTCGAAAATCTGGACCGCTTACGATTGGGAAAAGTTGGATCTTTTTCTCGATTTTGTCCAAAGCCGGATAGATTTCTGTGAAAGAACCTCCTACCGGATCCCCGAGGAAAACGCACTCTTTCACGCTTATTACCTCTGCGTGCTGGACATCAAGAACGGTCAGTTAGCTTCAGCCAGATCCAGGCTGGAAGAAGTTCAATCGATCCGGTCCCAGATGACAGAAGAGCTGAGAAATAAAAACAGAAACGCCGAACATCATCTTTTAAGGAGTCTCTTACTTGCTGAAGGATCCGTAGATGAGGCTATACGAATGTATGAAGAGATCTCTTTCCCTGCACTGGATTTTATGGACTTCTATGCCTATATCTATAGAAACCTTCCCTTTGGGGCTGATTTCTCTGCCCTCGGTTTCCTGAAAAAGGGAGAGGTAGACAAAGCCATCGCAGAATACGAAAGACTGACCACTTTTGATCCCACAGCGGTTGCCACAAGACCTTTGGTCCATCCTTTTGGCCATCTGAGGCTGGCCAAACTCTATGAGGCCAAAGGACTGCGGGAAAAGGCGATCGAACAGTACGAAAAAGCCCTGGGCTACTGGGCAGATGCAGATGAGGGGCTTTCCCCGGTTGAGGAAGCCAGAGAAGGCTTGAAACGTCTTCGATGAGGAAGCATCGCATCCGCCTGATCCACTGGAAGCCAGACGAAGCTGCCCCTGAAGCTGAAAAACTCCAGGCCGATGGCTACCAGGTGGATTCGGATCTCCTGGCTCCTGCTTCGTTGGGAGAGCTGAAGAAAAATCCGCCGGATGCAGTGGTCATCGATTTGTCCAGACTGCCTTCTCAAGGAAGAGATCTGGCTCTCGCCCTCAGAAAATTCAAATCAACCCGCCATCTCCCTCTAGTCTTTGTGGAGGGCGAACAGGAGAAAATCGAACGCATCAAAAAAATGCTGCCGGATGTCGTCCACACAACTTACCATCATATCCGGGATGTTTTGGAGCACGCAATCGCCAATCCGCCTGAAGATCCGGTTGTCCCTCGCTCTGCTTTCGATGGGTACTCAGAGGCGCCGCTTACTAAAAAACTGGGGATCAAGGCCGATTCATCCGTCTGTCTGATCGATGCGCCCCACGATTTTGAAAAGACTTTGGGCAGGTTGCCCGAGGGTGTTTCCTTATACAGGAGGACCGGAGGTATCGATAAAGACCGATGCGGCCTGATCATCTGGTTCGTCACATCCCGGAAAGAGCTGGAAAAAAGGATAGACGAAATAAAGGAAATGCTAGGCATGGGAGGGGTATGGATTGCCTGGCCAAAAAAACACTCGGAATTATCCTCTGACCTCTCTCAGACTGTCGTTCGTAAGGCCGGCCTCGCTTCGGGTTTGGTCGACTTCAAAATCTGTTCCATCGACAAGACCTGGTCGGGTTTGCGCTTCAGCCTCCGCTCTTCGGGATAAAGCTTTCAAGCTAAATCTCAGCGGCAGCTGCGCATCAAAGAGGAATCTCCCGCAGGGCAAAAGTCGTCCCTCACAGCGTCAATAAATAATAGTTCCCGATCATCAAGCATCTATGGACGAGCTCGTTCGTGCTGTTTTCAGGAGGAATCTGCTTTATCCTGCTCGGCCTGTTCTACCTCGTGATCGATGTTTGGGATGTCCGGTTGGCATTCCTTTTATATTTTTGATATAAGGTATGGTATTCAAAGAGGAGGCTCGAATGAAAAAATTCCACAAATTCGCACTTTTAAGCTTTATCGTTCTGCTGCTGCTGGCTGCGGCTTCAGGTATCGACATCAAAGATACCAAAATGCTGGCCCAGCCCGCGATCAGCGAGACCCATATCGCGTTCTTTTATGCCAACGATCTCTGGGTAGCGGATATCGAAGGAACAAACGTCCGGCGGCTGACGTCGGTTGAAGGTCAAGAGTCCGATGCGGTTTTCTCGCCTGACGGTCAGCTCATCGCTTTCAGCGGCAACTACGACGGCAACACGGATGTCTATGTCGTACCTGCCGTGGGCGGTATTCCCAAGCGTTTGACCTGGCATCCCGGCCCCGATATCGTCCGTGGATTCACCCCGGACGGATCAGCCGTTCTCTTCGTTTCTTTTCGGAATGCTTTTGCCAGAGGCGGATTCCAGCTCTTCAAAGTTTCCCTCGAAGGCGGTATGCCTGAAATGTATGAGCTGCCCAAGGTTTTCCGGGCCTGTTACTCTCCCGACGGCAAACGCCTGGCCTACAACCCTCTCTCCGAGGCTTTCAGGCAGTGGAAACGCTATAGAGGCGGCACTCATTCTGTGATCTGGATCTACACATTCAGCGATCATTCCGTTGAGAAAATCCCTCAGCCTGAAGGACGCTGCAACGATTTCACTCCTATGTGGGTGGAAGACAAGATTTACTTTCTCTCGGACAGAAATGGTGAGTTCAATCTGTTTGCCTTCGATGTGAACACCGGAGAGATCCAACAGCTTACCCGGCATGAAGACTTTCCGATTCTCTCAGCCTCGGCAGGAGAAGGAAAGATCATCTATGAACAGGCCGCACACCTCCACGTGTTCGACATCGATTCTTCCAGCAGCCAGAAGCTCACCATAGGAGCGGCCACCGATCTGCTCGGGGTCCGTACCCGGTATGAGAAGGGCTTTCGTTACATCCGTAACGCCGACATCTCTCCGTCCGGTGCGAGGGCTGTGCTGGAGTTTCGAGGCGAGATCGTCACCGTTCCCGCAGAGAAGGGCGATCCCCGGATCCTCACCAACTCGCCCGGCGCACATGAACGCTCCCCTGTATGGTCTCCGGATGGAAAGCACATCGCATATTTTTCCGATAAATCCGGAGAGTATGCGCTGTGTGTCGCCAGCCAGGAGGGTAAGGGTCAGGTCCAGACCTTTGAGATCGACGGGAACGGATTATACAACACGCCTGTTTGGTCTCCCGACAGCCAAAAAATCTCCTTCGTGGACAATTCGTGGTCGCTATACTGGATAGATATCGAGAGTGGAACAGTGAAGAAAATAGGATCCGAGTATCTATACGGACCAGAAGGCCTGCGGACCCTCAATTCAGCCTGGTCCCCCGATTCCAAGTGGATCGCCTACACATTGAACACCAGAGCCTACATCCAGAAGGTCTATCTGTACTCCATCGAGCAGGACAAATCTTTTCCTGTGACCGACGGCTTGAGTGAGGTCAGCAACCCGGTCTTCGACAAGAGCGGCAAATACCTCTATTTCTTCGCCTCGACGGATGCAGGACCGGTGAAACACTGGTTTGCCATGTCCAGTGCTGACATGGAGATGACCAGCAATATTTATCTGGCGGTATTGCAGAAAGATGTTCCTTCCCCTCTGGCCAAGGAGAGCGACGAGGAAAAGGGGGTGGAGGGAGACGACAAAGAGGAGGAAAAAAAGGCAGAGCAGGGAAAGGCCGAAGAGAAAAAGGCCGAGAAAGATTCTGGCTTCTCGGTCGATTTCGAGGGATTGGACCGCCGGATCGTTTCACTTCCTGTTCCTGGTGGAAGCTATTCCGGTCTCCAGGCCGGTGATGAGGGACAGATCTATTATTTGGAGTCTCTGCCCGACAGCCGCGGTCCTTTCAGCCGCTCAGCCAAACTGAACATGTTCGATATAAAAAAGCGCAAGTCCGAGACCCTCACATCTGGAATCAATGGATACAAGCTCTCTGCAGACAATAAAAAAATCCTGTATTGGACCAGAAACGCTATGGGTGTGGTATCAGCCGGCAAGCCGTTCAAGCCCGGTGAAGGGAAAGTCGATACCGATGCGGTCGAAGTCCTGATCGATCCGAGAGCAGAGTGGAGGCAGATTTTTTATGAGGCCTGGCGGATCAACCGGGACTATTTTTATGACCCCAACTTTCATGGCGTGGATTGGGAAGGGATGAAGGAAAAGTACGAAGTCTTTCTGCCCGAACTTTCCTGCCGTAACGATTTGAACAGGCTGATCCAGTGGATGTGCAGTGAACTGGCTGTCGGTCATCATCGGGTCGGCGGCGGTGATTTCCTCGACGATCCGAAGCGTGTGCCCGGAGGTCTGCTGGGGGCCGATTATGGAGTTGCCAACGGCCGCTATCAGTTCAAAAAGGTCTATGCCGGACTGAACTGGAACCCAGAGCTGCGGTCACCGCTTTCAGTGCCCGGAGTGGATGTCAGGGAAGGGGAATACCTCCTGGCTGTGCAGGGGGAGGAGCTCCGGCCTCCTGCAAACCTCTACAGCCTGTTCGAAAATACAGCCGAGAAAATCATAGAGATCACGGTAGGTCCTGATCCTGAAGGCGAGAATGCTCGGACAATACAGGTTGTTCCCGTAAGAGACGAATATGCACTGCGCAACCGTGACTGGGTGGAGGGCAATCTGAAGAGAGTCGATGAGGCCACAAACGGCAGAGCGGCCTATGTGTATGTCCCCAACACCTCCACCTTGGGGCACACCTATTTCAAGCGCTACTTCTTTCCCCAGTCACACAAGGATGCCATCATTGTGGATGAACGTTACAACGGCGGCGGGTCGGTGGCCGATTACTACATCGACATCCTCAGGCGCCCGTTAACCTGTTACTGGAATACCCGCTACGGACACGACATCAAAACACCGAGCGCTTCCATCCAGGGGCCCAAGGTGATGCTGATAAACGAGTTGGCCGGCTCTGGAGGAGATCTGCTCCCCTGGATGTTCCGCAAGTTCGGACTCGGAAAACTGATCGGCAAGAGGACCTGGGGAGGACTGGTCGGAGTGCTGGGATTTCCGGTCTTGATGGACGGTGGATATGTGACGGCGCCCAACCTCGCCATATGGACCGAGGATGGCTTTATCGTGGAAAATGTGGGAGTCCCCCCGGATATCGAAGTCGAGGAGCTTCCTGTCGATTACATCGCAGGCCGCGATGCCCAACTCGAAAAGGCCATACAGGTCATCCTGGAGGAACTGGAGAAAAATCCTCCCAAAAAACCCGAGCGGCCGCCTTACCCTAAAAGATAAAGCGCTGTCCTCCTAACGAAAGAGGTTTCGCAGAATTTCTTGGAGCTCCGGACTGTTGTGGATGGTGTGGGTGCCGATAGAGAGACCTCCTATAGCATACACGCCTATAGCCACTCCGCCTACAGCGATATAGCCTATGGCCATCCCGCCGGCGGCTCCTAAAAGACCCAATGCCATTCCACCCAGACAGATCACGCCGAGACCGATCCCAGCTATGGAGAGGATTCCGATAGAAAATCCGCCAATAGAGATGACGCCGATGGCGATGTTGCCGATGGCGATGAATCCCTTGGCGGGTTTCAATCCGCCGCCGAAAGCGGGACCATATACGATGTGGACGAGCGGCATTCCGAAGATGGTCATCGAGGATTTGTACTCATAGCTGTAAGCTCCGATGAGACCACCACCGGATGGGAGGCTTTCGGACGACCTTAGGGGAAATCCGCAGTGGGGGCAGGTGACGGCCTTATCACTGATGGATCTGTGGCATTCTGGACAATTCGTCAACGCCATGGTTACCTCTCTGTAGTTTTTTTCTCACCTGTTTTGAGAGGATTATACACAAGAGAGGCCAGCACTTCAAATTCTTCCTGCCGCCGGGAAGCATCTCTATTCTCGTGACAAATGCGGCCTTTGGGGATGCCCAAACCTGCATAACTGTTAAAGAAAATACTATATCAAAAATAGTGACAATATTGAGAAAGATTGCTGAATCTGGGAGGATGCTGGGATTGGTAGAGATGTTAGCTTAGCGTTTGATAGAAACTAATTTCCCGACCTACTGATTACGAATCAGTTGCT
>CAYFWF010000041.1:0-7405 GCA_964346815.1 uncultured Eubacteriales bacterium
AACTCTCAACTATCTTCCTTTCCTTCAGTAGAAAGACTCCAATTGCTGTTCCCTTAATCTCAATGCCTGTTGGCTGTATTCCATCGAATACTCCTTGATGTGTTCCCGTATCTCCATAACGCAAAGCAACCTTGTCTCCTTCGGCAATGAAATCATAGAAGAAGTATGATAGGTTTGGGAAGGCAGCAAAAAAGAATCCTGGAACTTCATTAAGTTTTCACGCCCTTTGAAATCGACCCCACCAGGAAAATGAACAAGATAATCCTCACTCGATAATTCCATATATGCAGGGTTCCTATCAGCCATGAGTTCAAAGTAACGTTTGACAATCTCTTTATTCTGCTCCTCAAGTGCTGCCTGGGCTTTCATCTCTTCAAGCTCTTCCATTGCTTCCTTGTCCTGGCAGCCGACCACAAAGCAAAGAATCATAGCCAAAGGTAGAATCAAGTAAAGTTTTTTCATAGTTTCTCCTCTCTGAAAACCTGGTTTCTGGTTGGCTACTTTTTCTCTTCTGGCGGTTCTGGTGGCTGTGGAGGAGTAAGCGTAAAGCCGAGTTGTGACATCATATCCAGCACATTATAAAAATCCCATATCTCAACCGCTTTTCCGTTATCAAAATGGGCAATAGATATACCTGAAATCTTCACATTTTTACCTGTAGGGGGCATATCGCCCATAGAGCCTGTGTTTGTACCTGTCATTGTCCAGCGTTGTGCCATCTTGTTACCTGCTACAATCATATCGTCAACTGTAAGACCTAAATCAGGAAAAGCATTGAAGAGATTTCCAAGGTGATTCTTCGCATTTTCTAGACCCACTATGTCTTCTGGAACACCACAGTCATGCCGCACAATCTCGGGAGCATAGACCTCGCCGACTACAGTGAGGTCTGCCTCATTCCACATTTTCAAAATACGGTCTGTAAAAGTCTGTGCCTCTTCTTCTGTGATTCCCTCCTCAACCTGCTTCTGGCAGGCAAAAATAAAACAAAGCAGAAAGACCAAAGGCAAAATCAAAAGTAGTTTTTTCATCCGTTACCTCCTCTGTTGATTGATACAAAGCTATAATATTTTCCTCCACTAAGTCAAATTGAATTTAAGTCAATCTTATTATTTCATTAACAGCTTGGACTTTCTGTTTCAATAAATCAGAGGAAAAATAGGTTCTAAAGCTGTCCGCTTAGGCGCACCATCGTATATGTCATTGCGAGATTTCGCAGAAAGCGTGGCAATCACATTTTAATTTGACACCTCCGGAGTTCCTTGATAATATTTTGCCGGCCAAAGATGGGTATGTAAAGGGAAAGAAATGGCAAAAAAATGTCCTAAGTGTGACTCCGATAATCCGGATACCTTAAAATTTTGTGGTGAGTGCGGCACACAACTCCCATCCCTCGAGGACATAGAGGTCACAGAAACCATGGAGGCACCCAAGGAGGAATTGACTACAGGTTCTACATTCGCAGGAAGGTATCAGGTCATCGAGGAGCTGGGCAAAGGCGGGATGGGAAAGGTCTACAAGGTCCTCGATAGAGAGGTCAATGCCAAAGTAGCCCTTAAACTTATCAAACCCGAGACCGCTTCAGATAAAAAAACCATCGAGCGATTCCGGAACGAATTGAAGGTCGCCCGTGATATCGCTCATAAGAATGTATGCCGGATGTATGATTTGGGGCGGGAAGAAGGGGCTTACTACATTACCATGGAGTATGTGTCGGGGGAAGATCTCAAGAGCTTTATCCGGAGATCTGGAGTCCTTTCAGTAGGTAAAGCGGTCTCAATAGCCCATCAGGTCTGTGAGGGCTTGCTCGAAGCCCACAGACTGGGAGTCGTTCACCGGGACCTCAAGCCTCAAAACATTATGATAGACAAGGATGGCAATGCCAGGATTATGGACTTCGGGATAGCCCGATCCTTGAGGGCCAAAGGAATCACAGGATCAGGCGTGATGATCGGAACACCCGAGTACATGTCGCCAGAGCAGGTCGATGGGAAAGAAGCAGACCAGAGGGCAGATATTTATTCACTCGGAGTCATCTTGTATGAGATGGTGACGGGAAAAGTTCCTTTTGAAGGAGATACAGCCTTTTCCATCGGCGTCAAACAAAAGAGTGAAACTCCCCGTCCTCCCAAAGAGATCAACGAGCAGATTCCAGAGGACTTGAACAGAGTGATACTCAAATGCATGGAAAAGGAAAGGGAGGAGAGATATCAAAGTGTTGGCGAGCTGCATTCTGAACGGATGAACCTCGAGAAGGGCATCTCCACTACTGAAAGAATTGTTCCCGAGAGAAAGCCCCTCACCTCGAGGGAGATAACAGTTCAGTTCAGCTTGAAGAAACTCTTCGTTCCGCCCTAATCGTCCTAGCAGTTGCCATCGCCGCCATTCTTATCTGGCAGGTGCTTCCACAAAAAGATACCATCCCTCCTCCCTCCGGAAAGCCGGCTCTGGCCATCATGTATTTTGAAAACAACACCGGGGATGAGAACCTGGACCATTACCGGAAAGCCATATCCGATCTTTTGATCACCGACCTTTCTCAGTCCAGGTATCTGGATATTATGGGAGGGGACAGGCTCTTTGACATATTAGAGGAACTGGGTCTTGTAGACGCCCAGAATTATTCCACCAGGGATTTACAGGAGGTGGCCTCCCGGGGAAGAGCCTCCTATATCATTCAGGGCAACTACACCAAGGCCGAGGATACCTTCCGCATCTCCGTGATGCTGCATGAAGCCGATACCATGAAGAGGGTCAGCTCGGAGATGTTCGAAGGCACAGGAGAGAAGAGCATTTTTTCCATGGTGGACAGAATCACTAACACCATCAAATCAAACTTCGAGATTTCTGAGACTGAACTTGCTTCGGATATCGATGAAGACATCGAAAATATCACAACGGATTCTCCTGAAGCCCTCAAATACTACACCCAGGCAAGGCAGTTCCATCTAAACGGGGAAGAAAGAGAAAGCATTCCGCTCATGGAAAAAGCCGTGGAGATCGACCCAGAGTTCGCTATGGCTTATCGATCTTTAGCTGTAAGCTATGGTAACCTTGGTTTCATTGTTGAGGATAGAAAATATTTGGAGAAAGCCCTGGAGCTTGCAGACCGGCTTCCGGATAAAGAACGGTATCAGATCATGGGGGATTATTACGGGTTAAGAGAAAAAACCTATGATAAATCCATTGAGGCTTATCAGAAGCTTCTGGAACTTTATCCGGATGACACCATAGCGAACCACAATCTGGGCCTAAAGTATTACAACCTCGCACAATGGGATAAGGCCATAGAACGATATGAAGTTGCCACAAAGCATAATACCGAGTTTGCCGGAACCTACACACAGTTAGCCGGCGCCTACAGAGCCAAACAGATGTACCCGGAGGCCAGAGAGACATTGGAATCCTATCTTTCCTATTTTGGAGAACACGAAGCGATCCGCCGCGGCATGGCTTATCTGTATATGGATCAGGGAAGACTCGATCTTGCCCATGCTGAAGCGGATAAAGCCTTTCTCCTTGCTCCGGACGATTGGGTGAATTTTAGACTTAAAGGAGATCTCTATCTTTATCAGGAGGAGCTGGAAAAGGCGGAAGAGGAATACCGGAACATGCTGAAGGGAAGTGAACCTGCCGGACAGGGCTGGGGCAGAGCGAGGCTGGCAACTCTGTACGAATACCAGGGGCGGTTTGAAGACGCTTTGAAGATGTGGGACCAGAACGTGGCCCAATCCCAAAAAGCCAATCAGAGAACCTGGGAATCCATGTGCTTCTACGGATTAGCCATCTGTCATTACCATGAGGGAAATCCAGAGGAAGCCTTTAAGGCATGTGAGCAAGCTCTGAAGATTGCCAGGGAAACCGATTATTTAGCTTAGGAAAGACTTTCGCTTTATCTCAAGGGACTGATTCTCTTAGAAATGGACTTGATCTCAGAAGTCCAAAGAACAGCGGAAGAACTCAAGAGCCTGATCGAGAAAGGATTGGACCGTAAAATCATCAGGCTCTACCATGCTCTGGCAGGCCGCATCGAGCTCAAAAAAGAGAATTTCTCCGGGGCCATAACTCGATTTCAGAGAGTTTTGGATCTGGAATCTTTTGGACCCCTTAGTAAATCTGCTGATACCATCAGTTTATTAGCCTCTGCTTATCATCAGTCCGGAAACCCGGAAAAAGCCGTAGAAGAGTACAAACGAATCCACAGGCTGAACACCGGAAGGCTCAGCCACGGACCGGTTCATGTCAAATCCTTTTATAGGCTTGGTAGGATCTATCAGGAGATGGGTGAGACTGAAAGAGCTGTTGAGCACTATGAAAAATTCCTCACTCTCTGGAAGGACGCTGACCCAGGTATAGCTGAGGTAGAAGATGCAAGGAAGAGGCTGGCTGGATAAAAGAAACAGAGCGTACATAGTCCGTTCAAGTCATAAAAGACATATTTCCCGCTAAATGTGCAAGTAAGTACCGTTTTGCAGGCACTAACTCCCAGCTAATGATTTAGATGCAGGTACCAGGTAGTTTGCTCCGAGAACGAGCTATATAGTGCTATTTTCAGGCAAAAACAGGGATTTTAATAACATATTGGCAAGTTGACACCTCGCTGATTCCTTGATATCCTTTAGCCACTTTATTATTCATACATCTTGATATCAATTTAGTCAGGAGGAATGAATGAAAACACAATTATCTCTGAAACATCTAGTTCCGATAATGACGTTGGGATTGCTACTGATTGCGAGCACCATATGGGCCCAGGATACCAAAGCATTTGTTGGTGACTGGAGCGGAGCAGTATTTATCGGAGGAGAGGAAATCGAAATTGTATCTCATTTTGAGCTGGATGAGGAAGGTAATCTAACGGGAATCATCGATTCTCCCTCCCAGGGAGCCTACGGGATAGCGCTGGCGAACATCAAGATCGAGGGCAAAAAAATAACCTTTGGTGTCGATGATCCCAATGTTAGCGGGGACCCGCAGTTCGACGGTATGATGGATGAGACCGGCACCAAGATCAGCGGTGATTTTTCCCAGGGAGGCGGCGAAGGCACCTTCGAGCTGAAAAAAGAATAATAAATGTAATAAATGGGGACAGTCCCAATATTTCTGATAATGATAGAAGTACTATCCTTTTGACCTACCTCCCATCAATAGAATACCTGCGTAGTTAAATATTCACCCTCAGGAAGGACCCCGACCTTGGTATTGCTGAGATTGAGGATGCCAGGAAGAGGCTCTATCAAAAGAGAATATTATAAATAATTGCTTTCAAATCAAAAAGGAGGAGAGGCGAGATGAGAGACGATGATTTCTTCAAGGATACATCTAGAAAAACTTTGGAAATGAAAGGATTATCAGTTGAATTTCCTGTCCTGTATTATGACTTCCGTTTTACAACATGTATTTTTACCGCCAAGATTAATCGATTAAAAAAGATGCTTCCACATCCACAATTCGTACCAATTCAGATATGGCCAGGAACTGGCATGTTAGCCATTACTGCTTTCGAATATCGAGACACCTCTATCGGACCCTACAATGAAGTGGCTATAAGCGTTCCTCTAAACTTTCCACCAGCAACGTTTTTAGGTAAACATTCTGCTCTCTCCATGATGCACAATAATATTTTTCCGGTCTACATTCATCAACTCCCGGTAACAACAGAAATTGCACGAGATGGCGGGATCTATTTCTATAACTATCCTAAGTTTCTGGCTGAGATTATTTTCCAAGATCGACAAGATTTTTTAGAGATAACTCTAAAAGAAGGAGCCGAGCTAATCCTGAAATTGCTTACAAAAAAACTCTCTTTCAAAAAATCTGAGCTGTTTGAATTCCACACATTTTCCCTGGGAGAGCGAACGATCATGCATTCTCTGATCGAGGGGCGTGCTTCCAAATTTGGCCAAAAGATGTGGGGAAAATGTGGTGAATTGGAACTTGGCTCTCACAGAATCAGTGATGAGCTTAAGAATCTCAAGTTGAGTAAATCTGCACGGAGTGGATTTTGTGGTGAAAATACAATGAGCAAACTCTACGATCCTGATCAGCTATGGGATAAAGATACTATAAAGCTTGTTTCCAGTTGAAGATGCGAGGAAGAGGCTGGCTGGGTTGATGAGTCAATAATCTTATTACTACCGCTAAAAAATGTCTGATAAAAGTTTATATTCTATACCTGACTTTATTTAAGAAAAATGTTATAATATCCACAGTCAAGAAAGGTTCCCCATATAATGGAGAGCCGGTTTCTTTCTGTAGGAAATCCCCTTGTTAAAGTGGCAACCTCCAGTCTGGGACATTGATAATTTTATGAAAGGAGTACGTCACTATGATTATTGGAACTGTGAAATGGTTCAATAGCAGCAAAGGCTTTGGCTTCATTGAACAGGAAGACGGTCCGGATGTGTTTGTTCATCATTCAGCAATCAATGCAACCGGTTTCAAGTCTCTCAATGAAGGCGATAGAGTTACCTTTGACATAGAGCAGGGACCAAAGGGACCTGCGGCTACAAAGGTCACTGTAATTTAACTCTCTATCTCTAAGCAATAAAAGGGCACTTTCTCAAACCTGAGGCAGTGCCCTTTTTCTTTATCCAATTTCTTAGATCCGCAGTCCAGAAATGAGCTTTGCTCTTACCCTCCTCAGAGAAAAAATAAAATGGCATTTCTGTCCCGATATCTCCAGCGTAATAATGAGGAAATTCCATGAAACTGCCCTTATTAAATATTACGAGGATGGTCAAGTCAACTCTAAGTTGACAGCAAGTTATTCTTTGTAATAAAAATAGAGAGTATTTCGGGGAGTGAATGGATCAAAGTCCTGAACCTCGCTTCAAGAAGCTCAAGGAATGAGTCAAGCGCGAAGGGGAAAATTTTGAAGCTTGAAAAGGCTGCAATTACGAATTGAGAGAGCATAAAACTGGTGAGGTCAGCTTGATTAATAAGTTTAAATAAATTAGGATTTTAGCAAATAGGGAATAATGGCCATCAAGTGCCCAAAATGCAACGCCGATAATCCTGACACCAAGCAATTCTGTGGGGAGTGCGGCACTCAATTACCATCTCTTGAGGATGCCAGAGTGACAGAAACCCTAGAAACACCCAAAGAAGAGCTAACAACAGGCTCCACGTTTGCTGAAAGGTACCAGATTATTGAAAAGCTAGGTAAAGGTGGAATGGGTAAGGTCTATAGAGCGATCGATAAAAAGCTGAATGAAGAAGTGGCAAATGTAGGTATGTCAGACCCTCCTGGACACTTTGTGTTATTTTGTAAGCTACAGAAAGGAGGTCTGAGAGTTATGACAAGAATTTTGAGGAAGTTTTCTCTGTTCAGGATGATATTGCTCAGAAAATTGCCAATGCTTTAAAAATTGAAGTGTTAGGGGGAGATAAAACACAGATCATA
>CAYFWF010000042.1:0-10102 GCA_964346815.1 uncultured Eubacteriales bacterium
CAATAGATTCGGGCATATCATAACGGATAAAAAGAAGGAAACTCTCATCGGGGGATATATAGGGTTTCCCTTCCGGGTATGGGCTGTTGATGGTCCCGGGCAAAATGACTGGCTTAGCAAATTTCCCATTTGTATATTCTGAATAAAAAAGGTCGTCACCTGTCCTGAAATACATTGTTCCATTCTTTGCCAATGAAACCTGGCCCTGTCGGACTTCGGGATTATAGATAGGCGGAGGCAGCATCACAGGGTCCGACCATCCCCGTGCTGTGCGTTCAACATACCAGATATTATTCTTCGGCGATGCATCCCAGGGATTTGGGCGGTCCGAAGTGAAATACAACCGGTTTCCATCCGGTGAAAAACAATGGTTCATCGTGGCGTATTTTTTTGAAAAGGGCGCCATCTCGGGTTTTGTCCAGACACCGTTTAGGAGTCTGTTGACCATAATTACGCAAAAATATTTGCCTTTTTTCTTTTCCTCAGGTGTTGAGGTGGAAAGTTCAAAATAGAATTCGTCTCCCCCAGGAAAGAACTCCGAATTCAATTCATATCTTTCCTTAAGGGAAATGATTCCTGGAGCAAAAATTTCGGGTGTCAAGCCGGGTGGCTTCTGGCCAAGATAGGGGCCTTTGAGAACAGGGAATTTATCCTGCTGTGCATGACTAATAAATGTAAAAATAATGGACAGTAAAACTCCGAGATAAATTTCTCTATGTTTCATGGTTTTCCTCGTTTACTTTAATTCATAAAAACCACTTTTATTATTGTAAACCTTCATCCCCATTTTAATCCTTATTTTACTAGCAATACACAACATGCCAATATTATTGCCTGGATTTTCTAATGCCTGTTCAGCATTATATGTCCATTCACGAACAACATATGTACACCTCTGAAAAGAAATAAATGGAACTCTAAATCACGAATAACCCTAATTATTTTATATAAACAGCCACATCAATCCTGTTTCCATTTAAAGCTGATTTTCTTGTATGATATCACAAGCATAGCTTAAAATATTCATCTTTAGATATGAAAAAGTTATCATTACTTCCTGAATTGAATATCGCATTTTTTTCCTTTCTATTGAATTTCACTTGGGAAGTGCTCCAAACTCCTTTCTATGTTGACAAAAGCACAGAAATAAACACCATCATTTGGTACCGGCTTCACTGTACGTTTGGTGATGTAGCGATAACTAGCTGTCCTGATTCTTTCAATCGAATCAAATATTTATGATTTTTGATATTACTGGCTTTTTCCCGAGAAGATTTGAAAATTCCACCGTGTCACTTTTGTGTCCCTATTCTGCACAGGACTATGCAGATAATACAGATAATTGGAAAGATGCAAAACTCGCCTATTTTACGGAACCTGTTTATTTTTCAGTAAGTTACTGGCTTTTCATGCTTTACGGAAAAAATGGCATTCTCTTCCCGGATGATTTTATGTCCCTTGCATACCTCGTTAGCATTTCAAGTGCTCAATCAGTCCTGTTTTTAATCATAAAGATTATCGCCTGGACTGAATTTACTATGCTGTGATTTTATATCCTTGAATGTGACATTCACGTAATTCCTAACCATCTCAAGAGTTCTATGCCCGAGGATTTTCTGGAGGCTGAAAATATCTCCGCCGTTCATCAACCAGTTCTTAGCAAACGTATGACGAAAAGAGTTCCTAAATGCCTCCTATATGGGGGGCTAATGAACGGGTTATGGGCCCTTTAGGAGTGGATTTTTGTGTAAGTAATTGAAAATGAAGTGGTAGGGAGGGATTTGGACCAGCGACCTCCGGGTTAAAAGGACAATGGAGTTTAAAAAATTACTTCAATACTTCCAGAGGAACCAGCATAAGCATAGAGCAATTGAAAATACAGTGGATTTATACCCACCGCTCGGCCATTTCCATTGCTTCAGGACTCAGTTTCCTAACGGCAATCGCCCTGTTAAAGGCTTCTTTGATAGCCTCTTCATCTTGTTCTTGAACCCAGATTAAAACCAGACTAACATTCCCTGTTTCCAGAGCTTTCTTTGCGGCTTTAACAACGGGTCCGTCCATTCCATCACAGTGTGCGCTAACAGAAGAAGGCAGCAGAAGAAAAAAACCGGCCAAACTAATTGCAAAAACCTTCATGATAGTTTTAGTCTTCATGACTTTCCCTCCCTAATAAAGATCATTATTAACTCCATTTCTAGTTTTCGGAACAAACCCGACCCACTCCATACGAGCGATATAGTATTCACAGGAATTTCCTCCTGACGGATCAAACCAGAGGGGCTCTCCGCCTCTAGAATCGACCACACCGATCCGACAGGCCGAATTTGTCGTTCCCACCTTGGCATGCCTGAAAGTGATGATTCGTGGATACTGGGAATACGTGTTGTTGAGCACACGGAATTCTCCGACTCTGCTACTGTCGAAGTTCCAGTAGGCGATGTACCGACCATCAGGGCTCCAGCGGAATCCATCTCGGACGTCGAACTCCTCTTCGTACACCCAATCTGAAGTTCCGTTGATGATGACTTCCGACGCCAAACTCTCTTGCTGTTGGGAAGATTAGCAGTTTTTTCATGTTCTGCGACCATGAGTATTCCTCAATAGCCAAAGGCTGCGAACTACCTTCAGGAACAAGATGAGCAGCCAGGACAAGAACCTCCCGTTGACCGGTTGCCGGATCGTATTTCGCGATATCCCTGCCTTTATTCTCTGCTTCGAAAGGCTCGAGAGTCATATATCCAGATCCGTCATCCAACCGCTGAATCCGCTCGAACCGTCCAGAGGAAAATTCCCGTTCCAGAAAGATTCGATCCAAGGTTAATAGAGTACGGTCTTCCTTATTCTCTTCTAAATATATCCCTGAACAGACGAGGATAATGAAAACGGCCAATGCCGCAAGCGGGAAGTGCAATGTTAGCTTCTTCATTTTTCCCTCCCGATGAGGATCCTTGTCATAACTCAGATCTTTCTGCTTCAAACACAACCCTGACAGGTTGTCAAAAAGTCAAATGTGTCTGGAATCATTTTCATATCCGTGATAGAGAAAATAGTCAAGACGTTGGAATTCCTCCCCAAGTGATATAGATATTTCATTTCGTCTAGTTTTTCGATAAGATAAAAAGAACTCGATTGAGTACAAATAGAAGGCTAAAAAAATCGAAAAGGAGGGATTCAACGAATGCAAAAAAAACAATTCCTACTCATAAGGATACTCGCAATCCTATTCCTTTTGGTGCCCTTCTGGACTGAAAACCTTAAGGCTGGACAGAAGATTGTCAAGATGGAATCCCGCACATTTCCTAACCCGATAGTCTGGGATTCCAACTACACGGCATTGTTGGCTGCCTCGGACGGACGTGTTTATGTTGGCCTTAACCAACACGATGCAGGAGCATCAGTAGCTGTGTACGATCCCGAGACAGATACCATGAAGCTTCTGGGAGATATGAACCGGATCGCTGGTCAAGAAAACCTCCCGATTGAACCACAGGCCAAGGTCCATACTCAGATTTGCGAAGGCCAGGACGGCAAGATCTATTTCGGCACACATTTATCGGGCTTCTATGGTTTTGCCAAGTTCACAAGCAGTGAGGCCTATCCCGGTGGTCATTGGATGGTCTACGATCCAGCCAAAGATACAGTCACAGACCTAGGCATTGCTCTCAAGGGAAATGGATTGTTAACTATGACCATAGATCCCAAACGAGATAGGCTGTATGCCCTTACCTACCCCCAGGCCCACTTTCTGATTTATGATATCAAAACTAAAAAAACAACGGATATGGGGCGGGTTCAAAACTGGGACGCTATAAGCCGCACCTTAGCCGTGGATGATTTGGGACGGGTCTACGGATGTTGGGGCCAGGGAAAAATCTGGCGTTATGATCCGGAAAAGAATGCGATCGAAAACCTTCATGTCCAGCTTCCCCAGCGGGAGAAGGGCGTTCCCACCCACCGTGCATATTGGGAAACCGAACAGACCTTCACTGCCGTTGCTCACTCTCCCGATCGCAAGTTAATCTATTTTCTGGAGACAGGAAGTTCTTATCTGGTCGAATACGATCCCCATAAAGGCCCAGAAGGCAAGATGCGGCTTCTTGACCAGATCTGTGCCGACCGATACAAGGGCAAACGGGATGTCCCCTATGCCATGATTTCTTTCTGCCGGGGTCCGGACAATATTATCTACTATGCCTGCAATTCAGCCACTGCCGACGAAGAAGGAAGCCCATATTGGGGTGGAGGTATGTCGGCAGCCCTGGTCACTTTTGACCTAAACTCTGGAGAGCGGGAAGACATGGGACTCATCCGGGTAGAGGATGACCTGGTGGCTGTGCATCCCAACGCCGCAAGTGCAGCAGCCGACGGCACCATTTATTTCGTGGCTCATGTTCTCGAACCCAAAGGTAAAGGTCGTGAGATTTCTGGGATTCCGGCTGACCTTGTTCTGGAGCAGGAGCCTGACCATAAAAAGCAATTCCATGAAGGCTTGAGTTTTACGCTGCGACTTCTGATCTTTCGTCCAGAAGATGACAATTAAGGAGGGACAGCCATGGCGAAAAAAATGATAATTGCATTGACCCTGTTGGTGACAAGTGTGTTTTTATTGACTGGCCCACTCCAAAATATCCTTCACAGCCAGCAGACTAGTACCTTCACACTCAATCCGCTCCGGCTCGACCTCAGGATCCTTGGCCATCCTCCTCTGGATGTGATCCCACCAGATGAATCCGCGATTACCTCGCTTGTGATAGGAGCTGACGGATGTCTCTACGGCGGAACTTCCGGGAAGCGAGCACATCTTTTCGTTCTCGATCCAGCTTGGGATCATGTTTTCCCCTTGGGGTACCTTCCAGGAGAGGTGAGCATTCACCACAGCCTCGTTGCTGCTCCTGATGGTTCCATCTTTATCGGAACATCTCTTTCCAATCTGGGCCGAATAGACGAGAGAGGCCGGGACATTCTGGCCCGATACAAGGACTATCCCGGCGGCCACATTTATAAATTTGACCCAAAAAAGGAACTAGAAAGCCGCAAAAGGATGCAGAGACCCGACATTGACCGTCCGCTTCCATTCGTAACCGACCTGGGAATAGCTGTTTCTGGCGAAGGGATAGCCTGTTTGACAATGGGTGAAGGCGAACTCTACGGTGTCACATTCCCCAACGGACATTTCTTCGCCACAGAGCTTAAAACCGGCAAGACCAAAGATATAGGTAAAATCTGTGGCCCGCCGGTCAATGAAGAGCCTTTCCGCAGCATTCCCCGTTGTCTGTTGATCGACACCAAAGGACGAGTCTGGGGGGCTGGCGATTACGGAGCTCTGTTTCATTATATCCCAGGAAGTCAAAAGATCGTCCATCACCCCGAGCTGCGCCTGCCAAGTGAGCTGGGGCGAGAGTTTAAGACCATCATCGATGCTATGGTTCTTGGCCCTGATGGGCTCATATATGGAGGGACATCTGATGGATTCATCTTTTGTTTCGACCCAGAAGCGGTGAAGATCACGAACTTAGGTAAACCTATCTGGCAATACCGCATCCGCGGATTGGCTTTCAGTCAGGATGGCGATCTCTACGGCATGGGCGGAGAGCCGGGAGGGGCGGTGCGCCTTTTTGTCTACCGCACGACCGAGGGCCATTATGAAAACCTAGGTTTGTTAGATGTTAATCGCGCTCCTTATTATGCCTGGTTGGCCTATGAGGCCGACTCCATGGTTACAGGAAACGACGGCACGATCTTTATAGGAGAGACTGGACGAATATCCCATCTCTATATTCTCTATCCTTGGAAAAAAATCAAAGGGAAATACTAAGATATATTATGGCGATAGGTGATTTTAAGGCATCATATAGTGTACGTCGTCAAATGATTTCGGACAATCCGTTCTATCTCCTAAGCTACAGATTTGTGTACTTATCTGCCCCCCCACATGGAGAAAAGAGGAATTAGCCGGGATTTTCCCTCCCAAGAATGTGGCTGGTATGGTCTCAGGCTATCGATTGGCGTCGGGCTTGTCATTGAGAATCGGATAGGCCCAACGATATAAGGGATCCTCTGTTTCTTTCATCCAGGTAAGGAGAGTCTTTTTTGCCCATGCGAGCTTATCTTTGTCGGCACTTGTAATAATGTTTTTTGTCTCCCATGGGTCTATTTCTAAGTCATAAAGCTCATCTCGTGATGTGGGATTGAAAATATATTTAAATTCTGGCGTCCGGACCATTCGTTGCCAGAAGACCTGCTGGTGGCCGTGATGTTCTGTGATGATGTAGTTATTCCGGATGGAATCGCTCTGTCCTGTGAGGATCGGCAGGCACGAAGTGCCGTCCATCTCATGAACGGGAAAACCTGCGATTTCCAGTATTGTCGGAGCGAGATCGTTCAGGGTCACGAAAGCCGTGGAGACGCCGGATTTGAAGGAAGGATGCGAGATGATCAGGGGGATTCGCGTGATGCAGTCGTACATGCCGAATCCCTTATCCCAGTAGCGGTAGGATCCCACGGCGCTGCCATGGTCCGCCGTGAAGATGATGAGAGTCTCCTCCAAGGCACCCGTGTCTTTGAGCTCTTTCAGAATGCGCCCGCATTCCTCGTCGATGAGAGTGATGTATCCGTAATATTCTCCGATCATGTCACCAAGATCCGCCTCATTGAACCAGCCCGTACGCCAATATTCCCCGTATCGAGTGATGACTCCGGGCTTGTCTGACAGGTCGCAGTTCCAATTCGGCCAAGGTTTGATGTCAAATCCCCGATACATCTCGAGATATGTCTTCGGGATGTTATAGGGGGCATGAGGACCCCAGAAGTTACATCCGATAAAAAACGGTCTGGGGCTTTTCGTATACCTGCGGATGACATCTATTGTCTGGTTTGCAAGGTAGGCTGGTATAGAAGCCGACTGAGGACCTTCCTGCAAACCCGAATAGTTTCGGTACCCAGTCGGATCCTGGCGCTCCCAAAGTAGGTTGAAACCGCTGACACCCTGCTGATTCAGGTAGTCGACATAGTGGGGATGCTTCGCAGGATAACCGTATCCGGAGTAGTAGACCGGTCTGGGATCATAACCGTGGTGTTGTGGTTTGTGCCGCTCACCGCCGATGTGCCACTTGCCTACATGGGCACAGTTCCAGCCCTTAGCTTTGAGTGTTTCGCTGAAAAAACGTACATCTGGCGTCGGATCATCCCTGCCACCCCTATCCCGGCTTTCGCCTGTGTTGAACAAGAGCCGGTGATTGTGCGGCCATAGTCCCGTCTGGAAAGAGGTTCTCGCAGGAGTGCAGACCGGTGCGGGAGTGTGGGCATTTGTGAACCTGATGCCTTGACGGGCAAGCTTATCCAGGTTGGGGGTCTTGACCGTCTCGTTACCGTAGCAACCGAGGCAGTCAAAGCGTTGCTGGTCCACAAAGAGAACAAGTATATTTTTAATATCATTCAGTTGATTCGAATGCTTCCTGATGGATGCTTTTTCAGAAGTCACGCTGGTTCCTGAAAAGAAGGCAATCGCTCCGGCTGTATTCGCAAGTTTGAGGAATCCCCTGCGTTTCATGTTTCACTCCTTATCAAGCGGAGAAATAACGAGTCGTTATCGGTTTAGCATAGGGTGCTGCCTGGTGTCAATTAACCTGGCCGATTCATTAAAAATTTTGATACCAATGATAACCAATTTATTATCTAACATCTGCTCCAACTAATGGATTGGTTCTATTGATAGTCTGAGGCTTAAAATCTCATTCATCAGGTGGTACATTGAAGGAAAACAGGTCAGTCATGAATGCTTCCTATATGGGGGGTAATGAACAGGTTAGGGACCCTTTCTGGGCCGATAACCCTAAGAATGAGACATTGATCTTATGACTCTTTCTCGTGTTTAAAATAGACAAATCTTAGATTTTAGCCAAGGATTAAAACTACTTCAAACGAGGAACTCCTTGAAGATTCATCTTTTAGATCCGCAGTAGAAAATGCAGATATCTTACTTGCCGCTCACCATGGAAGGGATTCAGGTTTTAACTCTGAATTTGCTAATCTCGTCAATCCTAGATTAGCGGTTGTATCGGATGGACGATTTTGTGATACCATCGCAATTTCAAGGTATAGCGAAATTAGTAGAGGCTGGAGCATTCACAGAAGAAACGGAGGCGAACTCATGAGATATTGCTTATCAACCAGAAATGATGGCGTAGTCTCAGTGCAATTCGGTTATGATACTAACAATGATAGATATTTATCTGTGACAGTTGATTGAGCGAAAGAATATTAGCGCACTGTCAGCGAATTTGGTATGCTTCCTCCCGATGCTTAGAAGAGACAACAGCTTTGGAAAGGTTCATTCGTCCAGCTCTGCAGAAAATCTGAATTGTTATTCAACGATGAAGATCGGCGAGGAGATGGCCTGCCATTTAAATTCTCCAGATTGTTCCACAATGACATAAAAATAATCTCCAGGGCTACCGTTTACGGTGGTTGTCACAGTCGGATTGCTGGAACGAGGTGTCCAGTTCTTTATTTTTTTCCCGTTCTTGATCAGCCATATTTTGTGAAAGATCTCGCCGTCTCCATCGGAGGCATCGATCACAACGACCAGGACGCCGCCCGCTATCTTGGAACCCATCTGGGCGCCGTTGCACGTAAAAGACAGCACGAGATTCTTATCCCTGGTCGAATAGAACCGGCGTGCCTTCATGGCATCATAAATCGATTCACGGGTCTGTTCCTCTGCCAGAACAGCCATCCTCCATTCATGCATAGTGCCCCAGTCTTTGTAATGATTATCCTGGCTGCCTGTAGCTCCAATATACCAGCCTTTGCTCAGCGCGTCGTCGTACCAGCTTCCGTTGCCATGATAGTTGCTGTACCATCCGGGGCTGTAATAGTCGTCATCCCGGTTCCACATCTCCATCCCGACGATCTGATCGCTGAAATTGAAAAGGAAGTTATCGAAGTCAGTTCCGTACTGGCCCGGATGATTGAAGAAGGCAATACATTCCTGCCTTGAGGGGTCCGACATCCAAGCCACAAGCCCATTGAGGTCGTTTGTAGGCTCCTCATCCGCTTCACAGTGATCCGGAGAGTTGATTACTGTAATATGCCCTTTGCCGAGTAAAGTATCAGGACCGCCCCACGAAGTGTCGTCGCTGGTCCATTCGAACCCCCAGAACGTCACAAAGACCCCGTCCTCGTTGTAAGAGTCGGCGACATCCTTAAGGGCATCGTATTCCTCAACGGTCAGACCGTCAATACTGTAGGGATCGTCGGGGGGATCGCCGTAGGGATAGGAGCAATGATCGGCAACGCTGAAAAAGTCGAGGCCGGCAACATTCTGCGCATACCAGTAAGCATAATCAGGGGTGCCGTAGGGTTCTTCATCGACGGGACGACCACCGTCCGAATCAGTCGTGTGGCTGTGCAGCTGCCCATAATAGACATGGTATACCGCCCCGGTCAAATAGTCGACAATGGGACCTCGAGCCAACTCTTGGCCGGCACAGACCCCTGGCGTTGCCTGCATTGTCAAGAAAACCACCACAGCTGCAGACAAGATACCAAGGGCGATCAGGTTGTTTCGGATTCTCATAATATTTCCTCCTTAGTAAATTTTTAACGCTGGTTTGAACCTAGGCGTGAAAATGCACAAAGAAGCTCTCGACTTGCTCCCCTTGTTCCCCCTTCCTCCCGCACCTCCGGAGATGGGGAGAACGGAAAAATCGCTTCCTAAACATTTCGCCAAAATATCTAATGAATGGATTATGCAAAGCCGAGAATGAGATGTCAAGCCTATTTGACGTCAGCAAGATTTGGACACGGCATGATATTTTCTAAGCTATAGTTTACGTATAATAAAACCAAGCAAGGAGATATCTATGAGTGTCAAGACAAAAGCCACACCTGAATCCATCATCCGGGACATTAAACGCAAAACCCGCCGTAAATTCACGGCCGAGGAGAAGATCCGGATTGTATTGGTGGGGCTCAGAGGCGAAGAGAGCATAACGGATCTGTGTCGGAGAGAAGGCATACATCCTACGATGTATTACAAGTGGAGCAAGGTGTTTCTGGAGGCAGGCAAGAGGCAGCTGACTGGTGATACAGTCCGAGA
>CAYFWF010000043.1:0-69580 GCA_964346815.1 uncultured Eubacteriales bacterium
AGTTTTCGATGGATTCTTGGTATTGCCCGGAGGATCTGAATTGTTTTCCTTTATCGTAATACGAATAGATATCGAGTGCTGTTTGACTTATATACATTTGAGTTTTTAGATTTTGCTTAGTCGCAATAGAAAAAGCTTCAGAATAGTAATCTGATGATATCTCAAGTTTTCCAATATTCCAGTACATTAAACCCAAATTTAGAAGTATGTTGCATTCTTTTTCACCATTAGGCATTTTCTTTGCATATTCTAGCGATTTCCTGAATAGTTCAATTGCTTTTTCGAAGTCTCCTTCCGATCGGAATTTTTCTGCTTCCACTGTAAAACTTGATAATTGTTCCGTTAGAGAATCAGGAGTTTTGTTTGAAATTGCAAGTGTTTCAGAGGCTTGAATGAAAATAAATAGGAAAATAGAGAGGAATAATTTTTTAGCCTGTCTCATTCTGTAAAGATTAATCATTGCAAAATTCTTCCGGCAAATGACAAGAAAGATTGTGACAGGGCCTTAAAGGATAATCAATCGCCCTTTAAGGTGATTATGGGGGTGAATTTAGGCGGTATTTAAAGGGATGAATGAATAAGGATTTTATTCTCGAAGCTTAATTATTTCTACTGTTTTAACAGGTTATATGGTTTGAAGGTTTTGGAGCCTTTATTTTGTAGTCTGTTCTTTCTGGAGGATTTTAGAGTGATTACTTAATCTTCGTCGCTTGGCCTTACGCCGCTATCCAATAATCCGTTAATCTTAATCTTCTTCACTTGGTTGTTGTCCATGGCAGGGGGGTCGATGTACTTTCCGATATCATAGATAGGAACGAAGTAGAGGAATGAGTAAAGAAATACTGCAGGTTTTTTCAAGAATGTTTTGAAATAAGAGAAGGGCTCGTCAAGACCTCTTGCAAAAAGACCAGGAGCGGACAAAGACAGGATTGCGACAATAGAGGCGAGAGCGACTGTTTTTGTAGTGGTTCTTTTGCGCATAGCAACCTCCTTTAATGAGGCGCCTTATACAGAGACGTTCAGAAATAGAAAGATATTAAGAGATGGGTTTCGAATAGAAAGCTATTTCTCTCATCTCATCCAAGGCGTCTCTTAAAATGTAAGTAATTGAAAATAAAATGTCAAGGATTTTTTTTAAAAAAAGTGCTCTTCTGACTTATTCATATAAGAAATATTTGATAAATTACGCATAATCTAGTGGTAAGAAGTCTTTTTATTGAACATATAGTACCAATTTTGCTCCTATAGAAAGTTTTATGACCATTATCTATATTTTGCTGCTATTGACCTGAGTTCAGCTTCGGCATCCTTTGGAGGTAAAGTCAACAGGCTCACAAAAAAAGTCATTAAGAAAGAGATAAAAAAAGCAGGAACCAGTTCGTATATGAAATCCTTAAGAAAGCTTATTTGATTCCATATGATGGTGACTGCGGTCCCCGAAACCAAACCTGCGATTACTCCTATTTTCGTGGTTTTTTTCCAGAAAAGGGAGAGAAGAATTGTAGGACCAAACGATGCTCCTAGTCCTCCCCATGCAAATAGAACGAGCCAGAATACTAATCTTTTGGCCAAAACACCGAATACAAGGGAGGCAGCTACAAGCCCTAAAACGCTAATCCGGCTTATAAGGACCAGCCTCTTTTCTGGGACGGTTTTGCCATTGGCGATAGTTTTTTGATAGAGATCTCTGGCGATTCCTGAAGAGGCTACAAGCAGCTGCGAATCTGCAGTCGACATGATAGCAGCTAGGATCGAAGCAGTAATGATTCCTAGAAGCAAAGGATGAAGATGTGCAGAAGCAAGATATGGAAACAGATTCTCTGGATCTCCATCTGGGAGAGCGTCCGGTTTCAGATAATATGCTCTTCCCACCAGCCCGATAAAAACTGCTCCCCATGCCATTAGTGTATTCCAAACAGTACCGATTAAACAGGATTTCCGAAGGGCTTTTGGATCTGCAACTGACATATATCGGATAAGAATGTGAGGATTTCCGGGTGACCCCAATCCTATCCCCAGAAATCCGATGATTCCCCCGATAGAGAAAGCAAAAGGATTGAGGAATTTTGGATTGAAATTGTGGAGCACAACCAATATTTCCTCCCATCCTCCAGCATGAATAATTGCGATAACTGGTAGAATAAGCAGAGCAAAGATCATGAAAAATGCCTGGATCATATCGGTAAGAGATACAGCCAGAAATCCTCCAAGTACAGTGTAGATTAAAACAATGGCTGCGGTAACCAGTATGCCGCCTGTTTCACTGACGCCGAAACTGGTGCTGAAGGCTTTGCCCCCTGCTTGGAATTGGGAGGCCACATAGGAAATCATAAAGATAAGGATGATAAAGACAGAGAGGATCCTCAGGATTCTGGACTTGTCTTTGAACCTTGACTCGAAAAAATCCGGTAAAGTCAGATTTTCCATCTTTTCCGTGTATCTTCTAAGCCTCTTCCCCACAAAAATGAACAGAAACACCTCCGCAGAGATATAGCCGGTGACTGCCCACACGGCTGGAGCTCCGATCGTGAAAGCCATTCCTGTAACACCGACCAGAAGCCAGGCCGATCGTCCTGAGACTACTGCACTCAGAGCAACCACAAAGTCTTTAAGTTTCCTGCCTGCTAGAAAAAACTCTGGAAGACCTGAAGAAGAAAATTTCGCTGAAAACACCCCGATGAGAACGATGACAAGAAGATAGAGAAAGAACGACAGAAGAGCCAGGGGGTCAGCCTGGATGGATATTTCCGCAGCATTCTTCATACGGTTTACTCTCCTTCTTCTTTTAGAAATAGATAAAGGATGAGAGAAAGAAGAATGATGGCTGCAGGAAGGATAAAAAGTCCGAAGATTTCAGCAAACTCCATTGCTCAAACGAATTATTGGCTTTAGCTTTTTTCCTTATCTTTTATAAAAGTAGTTGATTTCCCATTCGGCTGTTTCAGAGGCATCAGATCCATGGACAGCATTGCGCTCCACAGAAAATCCAAACGTATGACGCAGTGTTCCGGGTTCAGCCAATGCAGGATCTGTTGCTCCCATTACACTGCGCCAATGGGCTATCGCGTCCTCTCTTTCAAGAACCATAACGAAAATGTCCCTAGAAGACATGAAGTCTGTTAAGCTTTCGTAGAAATGTTTATCCTTGTGAACGATATAGAAGCCCTTGGCATCTTCTTTTGTTAGATGGAGCTGTCTCGTCCCGGTAATCTTAAAACCTTCTTCCTCAATTCTTTGGATGATTTTTCCTACAACCTTTTTCTTGACTGCATCTGGCTTGATGATAGCCAGCGTTTTTTCTGACATTATGACTCCTTTATGATTATGAAATTATCGATCTCAAATTGAACAACATCAATCGTTAAATGATTTTTCTCTCTTTTTTTGCTTTAGCCTCGAGTACAGCTCCAACAGCTGCTCCGAGACCAGCCCCGATTCCTATCCCAGCCCCGACATTTCCCAGGGCAGCACCAATGGAAACGCCCAACGCAACTCCAATACCGTTCCCTATGGCCATATAAGCTCCTGAAGCAATCAGTTTATGGTTCTTACGGAGATGTTTCACAATATCATTGATCTTGGTATTGTGATCCCTGCCTGCAGTGGGCGAGAGCTGAACGATCCCACCCAAATTCTGCAGAAGGTTCGAGATGACTCCTTTGTATTGATAACATTCTCCACACGTCGATGAAAATTCATCGACCCTTTTACACACTTTTTCCAGTAATTCCAGCTTATATTTCCTTTCTTCCTTTTTACTGAATTTTTTTTTAATCCGATCGATTTCTTCAGTTACATCCTCAAACCAGTCCTTAAAAGGAGGCATTCTCTACCTCTTGTTTTTTTGATGAGCTGTCTTCGATATCGGTCAGAAATCTTATAGCAAAGGGATTAAGACAAGTCAATTTATCAAAAATATTAAAAAATATTTTTGTATCCGTGACAGTTTGCTGGGTTAGTCAAACAATCTATATCTCGAGGCCTGCAGGAGTTGGAAACATATCAAATTTCAGTTGGTTTCAGATAATTGACGCTGTAGAAGTTGGACTGTACAATAGATTCTCATGTCAGCAGACCAAAATCGAGAAAATCTTGAAAAATTAGCCACCGAGCATGGATTTTCGTTATTCGGTGTCGCAGATATAACGGAAGTTCGAAGAGATTTCTATCTCGACCTTGGCCTTGTAATCCAGTTCAATCGAGGGATTGCACTCGCAAAGAAACTTCTCGATCCCATCGTCGAGGATATACAGGATAAACCCACGCCTCTCTACTTCCACCATTACCGACAACTGAATTTTTTCCTCGACAGAGCAGCTTTCATGTTGTCGTCTTATATTCAAGAGCAGGGATATAAAGCCCTTCCCATTCCAGCCTCCCAAATCATAGATTGGGAAAGACACCTAGGTCATGTCTCACACAAAAGAGTCGGTCAATTAGCAGGGCTGGGATGGATAGGGCGGAATAATCTTCTCGTCAATTCCGAATTAGGATCACGGTTCAGGCTGGTCACAATCCTGACCGACCTGCCCATGGAACCAGATAAACCTTTGACTCGAGACTGCGGTGAGTGCAAAGCTTGCCTTCCGCTTTGCCCAGCGCGAGCTATTAAGGAGCATAGAGAGGACTTTGACCATTTGGCATGTTATGATAAGCTCAGGGAGTTTCGAAGGCAGGGTCTTGTGGGACAGTACATCTGTGGTGTGTGTGTGAAAGCTTGCGGGGGCCCCAAGTAGGGCGTTATTTTTTTGATTTTGGTTCTTGAGGGGCGGTTCGTGTCAGTTCGATCGCTAGTTTGGAGGAAACCGTTTTGTTTTTTCCGGCCTTTTTTGCGTCATAAAGAGCCTTATCAGCCAGGTTGGTCAGTTCAGTAGCCGCTTTTTCGTAGTCTGGAGGAAAGATTGTTTTTTTGGGCCGTTTTTTCGCTTTTCCATCTAAATAATAACAGTGAGCGATGCCCAAGCTTACGGTTTTATTGATGGCCTTTCCTCTTGGGGAAAAGCTAATTTTCTGGAAAGCTTCTCTTATTCTTTCCGCTACGACGTTTGCATTCTTTGAATCACCTCCTGGAAGAACAATAATGAACTCATCGCCGCCAAACCGGGCCGCCCAATCATTGATGGCATAATCCTCACTCCCGAATTTTGTTTTCCATCCATCTTCTTTATACGTCCTGATATTCTGATGGATGACTCGGGCGATCTCCTTGATGACTTTGTCCCCTTCCAAGTGATGGTATGTGTCATTATAGGGCTTAAAGTCGTCGATATCCACCATTATGAGAGCCAGAGAACTCCGGAAGGTCTCGGTAGCCTTGATGATTAGGGGGAGTTTTTCATTGAAATATCTCCTATTATAGAGCCCGGATAGCTCATCGGTTACCGAAAGACGCTTCACTTCTTCTTGGAGCTTCTTCCGTTCTGTTATGTCTTCGACAACGGAATCGAAATGAACGATTTTTCCTAACTCGTCCCTTACAGCGGTGGCCGTGACCGAAACCCAGAAAGTCCTCCCGTCTTCTTTTTTCATCAAGATATCTCTGTTCTGTACAAAACCATTTTCTTCGATCTCTTTCATAAAAAAGCCGCTGTCATTCGGATTCTGATACAGATCTGCTATTTTGAGATCCAGGAATTTTTTCGCATCTTTTAAGCCGAACATGTCTACTACGGCAGGATTGGCTTCAAGAATCTTCCCTTCTGGGGTAGCACGGAGAACACCGATCTGAATATTGGTGATGAGTTCGCGATATTTCTTCTCCGATTCCTTGATTTTTTTTGAAAGTATGCGTTTTTGGATAATTTCTGAAATCAAGTTGGCAAAGATCTCCAATGGTCTGACTGATTCTTCTGTAGGAAGTGATCCACTTTTTGAATCATCCACCGAGATCATCCCGATGACCTCACCTTTTGTATCCCTCATTGAAACGAGAAGATTGTCGTCTCTATTCCAGGAGTTTTCGTCTTCGGGATAAGTTCTTTCACTGGTTATCAAAGCGTTTCGATCCAAGATGTCTTTTTGATGATGGGGAATGAAACAGGATTGGTTTCCGAGCTTTATTCCTTTTTCGAAATAACTGAGATATTTGCGCTTAGGCATCTCAACGTTTTTGACTTTTTCAACAACTTCCTTCTTGACTCCCTTATGAGCGATGATCTCTCGATAGGGAAATTCGTCGATGAAGTAGGAAATAAGGACTCGACTGAAGTCAGAGATGTCAACCACAGCCTGAGCTATATACTCGAAGAGTTCTTTCTCATCCTCTATGGCGAGTATGGCGGCCGAGATTTTTGTGAATCTTTCGAGCTGCCGGCTCATTTTTTTCATCTTTTCTTCGGCGCTTTTTCGATCAGTGATGTCCATATCCATAGCAACTGCGATGGGTTCTTGGCCGGCAATTATGATTGGAAAAATAGAGGCAAGGATATATTTTTCTTTTCCAGAATTTCTGTTATATGTCCATTCCAGAAGAGGCGAGGGCGTATTCGTCCGGATGACTTTTTCGAGAAGCTCTTTGAATTTTGCCTCCTCAGCCTCAGATATCAGGATACCTTTCAGGCTTTTTCCCTTAACTTGAGACTCGGATAATCCCAGAAGCTCCTCTGAATATTGATTCCAGAAGATGACTTCGCCGTTATTGTTAAAACCCTGTATGGCAATATTTGGTGCAAGGTCAATGATCGCTTTGAATTGTGCTCTCGAGTTTTCCACATCCTGACAAATCTGGTTGAGTTCCTCAAGAGCCTTTTTTTTCTCAGTGATGTCGGATGAGATCGCAAGGATCCCGTAGGGCTCTTTGCCCTCCATCATTTTGCAGGAAGAGATTTTAATGTGGCGAATTTTCCCATTCTTATCGAGAAGAGTGAGTTCTTGCTGTCGGTTATTGCCTTCGAGTAAGCTTGAGAAAATTTTCTCAAAACCTGGGGCGTACTCTGGTTGAACTATGGCAGAAAGATCTTTTCCGATGATATCTTCAGGCATATAGCCAAGTTGGTGCCGGATCGATGGACTGATAAAAGTAATTTTTCCTCCTGGATCCATCATGATTATAATTTCGGTTATGTTGTCGATAAGAGTTTGGTATTTATCTTCTGTTCTTCGGAGGACCTTCTCGAGTTTTTTAATCTCCGAGATATCTTTGATAATCTCCATTTCAGCCGGACGGCCTTCGTACTGGATAATTGAAGAATGAATCTCCACATCCTTTGTAGATCCATCTTTACGTTGAATTTGAGTTTGAAAAGTCGAAGGAACATTTTCTTCTACCATCCGAATCTTTTGGCGCTGAGCCAGAGTTTCTTTATCTTTTGAAGGAAGCCAATCGAAAAAGCGTTTTCCTTTGTATTCTTCGTAGTCATATCCAAGTATTTCTGATGTGGAATCGTTGGCATATTTACAGATTCCGTCTTGAATGATAACAATCCCATCTTGCGCCTGCGCTGAGAGATCAGTGAACTTCTTTTCAGTGGCCTTCAGGGCAGCTTCGATCTTTTTCCTTTCCGTAATGTCTCGGGCGACTCCTCTTATGGCGCTTATTCTACCTTTTTTGTCTTTGACAGTTCTGAGATGGATTTCGAGAGGAATCCTGTTCCCGTTAGAAGAAATTACTTCGGCTTCGAAATAAGGATTCTTGAGTCCTTGGGGAGCTTCGTTGAGGATTCTATACACTGTATTTTGATGTTCGGGTGCAACAAGATTTTGTAAATCACTCTTCAATATAACAGACGGGGAATGGCCAGTGATCCTTTGGGCAGCCATATTGAGAAGGAGGAATTTCCCTTTTAGGTCGACAAGAAAAAATATATCCGGAGCATTTTCGACGAGGGTTCGATAATTCACATCGAAATCGCTCAAATCCACATCGGGAATTAACTCCTTTACATCATCACTCTCTGGACTAATTTGTGCATCTTCATGACTAGCCATATTTTTTCCCTCTTATTTTTTTAAATACGCCTCGCTTCCAGAAGGATAGGAGAAGCAGAAGAAGATGTAAATCGCCTTGAAAGATGATATGGAGGATGTTTTTACAGAAAAGTTTTTAGCCTTTTAGGACGAAAGGGCTCACCTTCTGCGGCTAGTCAAACGGCACGCTGGCTTTGCACCATTTTTTAATGGAGAGTAGGGATTGCCATTTTCTCCAGGTCTCTTGCGAAAAACTAAGGGCTCCTTTTTTTACAGGGGATCCAGATTTCTGTTTTTTTGGAGGACTGAGCATCTGGAGTTCCCGTTTCAAGGTATTTTTCTAACACGGGTCCAACCTTGTCATAGCCATTGGCCTCCATCCATTCAAATATGTCTGTTATGGCTTCTCCAGTTTCCTCATAGGGTCCTGTGTGTATGGCCGTGGCTACAGTTGTGTAGTTCCATATATTTCTCTCCAAGGGTGCTTGGACAAGAGTTTGTTCGGTGATCGGAAATCCAATTTCCCATTCCATTTTCATATTTTCCTGGGGATTTGGTCCCGGAACAGTATGATATATTCCAAACATCGGCCCCTGAGGATGAACGTTTTGACTCCTCATGGTGGCGATGAGGTTCTTTATGACCTGCTCGATTTCCGAGAATGGGCCTGTATGGCGGATGCTGCAGAAAACAAAGGGATCCACCTCCTTCACTTCTACGCCCATTTCTCCCGGAATGCCTCTTTCCGCTCTTGAATGTTGAGCGAAGATGAAAACCATTAGAGGTATCATGATTAAAAGGATGGTTTTTCTCACCGGTTGCCTCCTCTCTAGTTTGTGTCTTCCCACACCTGTTTTGTCGTACGAAGAAATGATAATACAACAGCGCTCCTAACGCAAGCTTATGAAATTGCCTTATTGTTTGTTTAGACGATGTTTCTGTGATACCGGGTATAAAGGCTTATGAGAGGATTATGGCCCGTGAGGCGATCTTTTACGATGAGGGTAGTAACCGGGGCATGCGAGTGCTTGGTGAAGAGCATGTCATGTCCAACACAGAGCCCGACCAGAATGTTGAAACTGGTACCGGTTTTGTTCAAGAGTTCTGCTTGAAGGAGAGGGTTGCATGCTGCCTCGAAATTTTTCGGATCTCTAATTTTGTAGCTTTCTGGAATGCCCAGCTCTTCCTTGTCAACTGCCCCACATGAACAAATCACTGAAGCGATCTCGAGGCCTTTTTTCTCCAATATATCCTGGGCCCTGGAGGCTTCATCGCTCAGACCGCTGCAAAAGGCCATACCTAGTTTGGCTGCCCCGATCCTTTTGGCGAACTCGGCGATTTCTTTTATCCTGGGCCTGGTTGGAATTATCTCTCCCATTTCTCTCGCGGCCTTTTCCTCATAAGCCTCCTTCTCGATTAGAGCGGAATTTTGGAAAAAGCTTTTTATCTCTTCTCCGCCGTATTTCTGCTTTATCTCCTGGATCAGACTCTGAAAATTTTTCATAGGACAGAAAGAGGGGAGTTTCTCTTCATCTGTTATCCCTTTCTGACAATACATCGCCTTACAATGGCCGCATTTTGGATCTATCATTTTATCTTGCATCCTAAAAAATTTAGTTGAATTCCTCGACAGATACTCCAGGTTACCTGTTGGGATAGAGACTGTACCACCATTCTGGCTGGTTCTTTAACCAACGGTCGAACCACGCTATGATTGTTTTTGTCCAGATTTTCCTCTTATTGAAATTCAAGATGTGATGATTTTGTTCATGTATTTGGATGTACTCCACTTCTCTTCCCAATATCTTCAGAGCTGTAAAAAGTTGGGTGCTCTCACCAGGTGGAACATTAGTGTCTTCAGAGCCATGAAGCAGCAGCAGAGGAGTTGTGATTTTGTCAGCACTAAAAAGAGCACTCTGGTTGATATAAATATCTTTACGATTCCAGGGATAGCTGTTGGCAGCAGCATAGGCGGAATACGAATATCCCCAGTATCCTTCACCCCAGTAGCTGGCAATGGAACTGATCCCAGCATGAGCCACTGCTGCGGAAAACATACTGGTTCGGGTTTGGATGAGCATGGTGATGAATCCTCCGTATGATGCGCCGATACACCCGACTTTTTTTGGATCGATAAAGGGATGTGCAGCTAGAAACTCCTTGACACCGTAGATGATGTCATCGGCCACGATGAAGCCCCAGTCGTTGACATGATGAGCTGAAAATCGCTGTCCGTAGCCTATAGCCCCGCTCGGCTGAAGAACATAGACCACATAGCCCTGCGCAGCCCAGAGATTTTTCGGATATCGTCCTCCGAATTCGCGGGTGACGGGAGTGGTGCCGCCGTAGTAATAGACAATACAGGGATATTTCTTGTTTGGATCGAAATCAGGAGGATAATAAATACGTCCCTCAATGAGGCGTCCTTGCTGGTTGTTAAAGGTCCAGCGTTGAACGTCGCCAAATTCCACATCGCCAAATTCCTCTTCCGCTGGGTCGCAGATCAGTCGAGATTTCGCGTTTTTAAGGTTGAGAAAATAGGCCTTAGGCGGTCGAGCAGCTCCTGATCCTATGAGTACTGCCAGAGCCTTGTCTTTGGCAAAATCGACGTGATCGATGACTTCTACTCCCGCAACAGAAATATTGAGATACTCCTTCTTTTCCAGATCGAATCTGAAGAGACGGCGGTATGAATGATTAATCGTGAGAAAATATATGGCATTTTCTTTTTGGCTCCAGTAGGCCTGAGCTATCGCTGGACTGAAATCTTTCGATATCGGCTCTACCTGTTTCGTTTCAGGATCGAACAGATAGGCCTGGATATCGAACTCATTGGGAATCACATTGGCTGGAACATTCTTGCCGACATCACCAAATGCCGAAGGCCCTCCGAGAATCAGAATTTTTGTCCCGTCTGGGCTCCACTGGGCTTGGCCCATCCACTTCCCTTCCCAGAGCAGTCTGTGTTTAAGGGTTATGAGATCGAGTGAATAGAGTTCGGTTTTTTCAAAAGGTCTCTCCGAATAGTCGATCAGTGTGCGGGTGAACAAAAGCTTTTTTCCGTCCTGACTTATGCTGTTGAGAGTTGTGGAGAAGTTACCCGCGGTCAATCTTTCTTTTGCTCCTTCAGGCACAGTTATTTTATACAGGTAAGATTTGTTCCTCCACCAGGGCTGTCGATCGGAAAGATTCTGAAAGCGTTTGACTCCCTGAAGATTCGAGCTGCCTTTTTGGGCAATTGAATAGATGATGAAATGACCGTCGGGAGACCACGTATGCGTGCCCATATTTGCCACATTTTCAAGGATTGGGACAGATGTGCCTTTTTCCAAATCGACAACCCAGAGGGTTGAACCTGATTTGTTCTGGGTTGTGTAAGAGAACTTTTTACCCGATGGGGCCCATTTAACTCTGGAGATAGAGGTTGCGCCTCGATAGGTATGGATAAGGCGGTTTTCCGAGAGGTCATACAATTCCACCCAACTTTCGGCGTCATCACTAGGAGGAAGGGCCCTACGTAAGGATACAGCAGCCAAAGTTCCATCTGGGGATACGGATATCCTTGAAAGTTCAGGTGTTTCGAGCAAGTGATAAATGGTCATGTGTCGACCGGGAGAAAGGGTGAGAAGGGGAGGAGGAGAAGCATATTTTTCATCGAAGGAGAGCGTCCCTTTCATGGACCATTCCTCATTCCAATCAGGAACATATACGGACTTCACGAGAAGCAAATGTTTTCCTGTTTCTATGCTCAAGTCTGAATGAATTTTTCCCCCACTCGGAGATTTATTCTTATCTTCTGAGTCATCAGCATTGATTTTGGTTCCAATGAGATCGCCATCAACAAAGAGGCGAAAAGGTTGTGTGCTGTGGAGGGTCACCCGTGCCCTTGTCCATCTTTTTACATCTATATAGACTCCAAAATAGGCAATATTGGGATATGAACCGCCTTCCAAGAGTATAACACCTTCTTCGTCGGACTGGATTTTTCTCCATTGATTTAGAGTTCCGTCGTGCCATTTTACAGTTTTTTTAGCTTTAGGCCTGAGTTCAGCTGGTTCGATCTGCTCGAATGCTACCAACTCTTTGATTGTGGATTCAGTTTTAATTTCTTCAACTGAAGCTGGAAGAGGATTGGAAAACGGTCCCAAAAACATCCATTCGGATATGGTCAGTTCCGTGGTTCTCTCCTGTTCCTCCTCAGGATCAGCCTGGCTGAGAAGGAAAAGCGGCATCACGAGAAGGACAAAAATAGGAATCCATTGCCTAATTTTTTTGTTCATCTCAGAATCTTTGATTTCTTAGCTGTGACAAAAATAAGAGTGAGGAATACAGATAAAAAAACTTTTTTCATCGGTTCTCCATCCTTGTGTCATGGATTTATGCTTGAACGTTCCTGAACGCCGAAAAATCTAATATATCCGATTCAATCTTCGATTGCAATTATTCCCGGTCGTACAGAAATCTCCATTTTCATTATTTGTCAGACTGGCTCAAGAAGAAGCCGCTCTGAGGTAAGTGGACAGAGTTCCTCGAAGAGAGAAATGACCTCGGGGTGATGTATCAGCTTAACAGATTTTTTTTACATCATGTCTAGGAATTCTTGCCACTGGAAAGCTCTCAGAGTTTCTGTAGTCGAATGCCCGTAGGCGCGGATGATCATGGCAGCCTTAACTATTTGTTCGGGATCCTCGGATTCGACGATATCGATGACGTCAAACCTGCCCATAGTTGAATAGCTCTGCTTCCATTCAACATCTGGGCACTCGCTCTTGATTTTTTTTGCTACTCTCTCAGCGATTTTTTTGAATTCATAGGGATCACTGAAGGCTTCTGGTGAAATCCGGCTGAGAATGATGTATGTGTCCATAAAAAAACCTCCTATTTTCCTTCCAGAAAGGCGATCAAATCTTCTTCGTTAATCCACCATTGACGCCCAATCTTCTGGGCTTTGATCTTTCCTGAACTAAGAAGTTTGAGGGCAGTCACACGGCTGATCTGAAGCTTTTCTTGGATATCTTTCAAGTTATACTGCTGAATCACCTTACTTCCCAACCAGATGGTTCTCATTGTTCTTCGTTTCTAACTATTTTATTCATTTATTTCCTAAAATATACTTTAATTTACTCTAATTGACCTATATTGTCAAGGACATTTTAAATCTTTTTTCTTGACTTCGATAGGTAATTTCATTAATTTTTTCTCGTTCATTGGAGGGAATGTCCAATAGAAACAGAAAGGAGAGCAAAATGCGTAGAAGAATTATCGTTTTTTCCGCTGTTTGTCTTTTGGTTATATTTTCCTATTCGTTTGTTCAAAAAGGGGCAAAAAAAATCACTGCATTGGGTAAATATGACTTTTACCACTATTATGAATATGATGAATTAACCAACTTTTTAAAGGATATGAACAATGCTTATCCTGAGCTCACAGAACTCAGGTCGTTATGTAAATCCGATATGGGACGAGATGTGTGGATGTTTGTAATAAACAATCCAGAGACAGGAAAAGAAGAGGACAAGCCGGGTCTGTTCTTGAATCAAATTCATTCTAGTGAGGTGATTGCAGCCATGTCCTGCTGTTATACGATTTGGGATCTACTCGAGAACTATGGAAAAAGAGATGAAATCAGGGAGGCTTTAGACAATCTAGTGTGGTACATTGTCCCCAGGCTTGATGTGGATGGCGCCGAAGCGTATTTGACCGGAAAGCCTGCGGGCGAAGATCCTGATCCAAGGGATGATGATGGAGATTTCGAATTTGATGAAGATCCGCCCGAGGATATAGACGGAGATGGATTTATCGTGCAGATGAGACAGGAAGATCCGGAAGGGGAGTGGAAGATTTCAGAAAAAGATCCCAGACTTATGGTCAGAAAAGCGCCCGATGAGACGGGAGGAACATATTATAAGCTGTACTCGGAGGGATGGGACAATGACGGAGATGAAAAAATCAACGAGGACAGTTTCCGGATGAGATTTCTCTCCAACAGGAATTATCCTGGCAATTGGAGACCCGACAATATTCAACGTGGTGCAGGAAAATATCCGATGGAAGAGAGAATCACCAGGGCTGAGGTGGATTTTGCTGCAGCTCATCCTAATATCGCTATTTATGTCCAGCATCACTGCTGCGGGAGAGTGATCCTGCGTCCTCCGACTACCAGGCCTGATAAGGACGTCAAACATCAAAGGGATCTCGAATTGTACAAAGTCGTCAGCGCTAGAAGTCTCGAGCATTCTGGATGGGATTTGGCCACCTCTGTGTACGATTGGAACTGGCCTTTCGGCACGCCAAACAGGAAATCGACCCAGATCTATCGGGATAAAGAAGGAAAAATCAAAAATGCCCCAAGAGGGATGTACCCTGAGGAGGATGAAACAGAAACTCTGTATGATTTTGCAGGTTGGCAGAATGGGTGCGAATCTGAGCGCGGATATTATGCTTGGGGGAGTTCGATCGAGACCATGTATGATTTATTTGGAATCTTCTCGATGGGAGATGAACACTGGGCCAGCCCGGATTATGATAAAGACGGAAGAGTGATAGAAAAGGAGCGTTTGAAGTGGAATGACGAAGAGCTGGATGGAATGCTTTACATCGATTGGCATAAATTTGACCATCCCACGCTAGGGAGGATCGAGATAGGTGGGTGGAAGCGGAGGAAATCGAGCCCGCCTGAGGGAGAGCTCATACAGAAGGAATGCGAGATGGGGAACCGTTTTGTGATTTATCTCGCAGGCCAAGCGCCTAAGATTATGATTGGTGATACCAAGATAACAGATAAAAAGGGCGGCGTTTATCAGATAGACATTAAAGTGAAAAACAGGGGACTCCTTCCCACAGGAACACAACAAGCGGTTGAGTTGGGTATGGTAGATCCTGTTCTCCTGGAGGTAGAGCCGAGCGAGAATGTCGAAATTCTCCTTGGAAAGGAAAAAGTCGAACTAGGACAGATCGATGGATATTCTGAGAGCGAAAAGACAACCTATATCGTCAGAGTGAAGGATCCTGCTCAAAAGGCCGTTCTTAGGGTGTCTGTTGATACGCAAAGAGCCGGAAAAGATTCTAAGGAAATCGTCATCAGCCAGCCGGGAGAAGTTATTGCTGAGCGGCGCATTGCCCCTGTATTTTATCGTTCTCTGACTGACCCCAGTGATGAGATTGTTGATATTCCTGCGATGTTTCGACTCAAGGTGAAAGAGATAACAGCAGAGGGAGATAAGGATAGGAAGTCATCGTCGAGATGTCTCGAAGGAACGGTCGATGGCAGAGGATAGGGAATTACAGGCCTGGCGTAAATGTCATTTTTCTTAACTGCTCCTTCATTTTTCTCAACTCATCCTCTAGAGAAGAGACCCGAACTCTCAGCAGACTCACATCTTCTTTTAAATCCTTGACTTCTTGCTCTAAATCTTTGGCTTTTTCTTCTTGATCGAAATTTTCCATTTTCTTTCCTTTGACTCGTGAATCAAGTGGATTTGGCAGAATTGTTATCTCGTCCTGAATTCTCACGTTTTTCTACAAACATTATGGGCTTGTCTTCTTTGCGAGGCATAATAATTTCTCCCTGGAAAAAACTGCCTTCAGCTATTGCGATTTTGGATGTCTGGATATTGCCGGTCACGTGGGCTTCAGACCTGAGCTCTACCTGTTCTGGAGAATTGATATTTCCTTTAAGCTTTCCTTCAATTATTACGGAACGGCTCTGGATGTTCCCCTCAATTTTTCCACCCTTCTGAATCCGCACCAAGCCTTCACTTTTGACATTTCCTTTGAGGTGACCGGAAATACGAACGCCTTCTGTACCGGATATGGTTCCTGTGAATCTGGTGCCTGGAGCAACCGAGGATTCTTCTGGGTCGACCTTGTCTTCGAGACGTCGTTTCATAAATCCTGATTTCTGCATTTTCCGTCCTATTTTACCTTCAGTCTTTTGTTTTGTCCACCTATCTTTCTTAGACCCCTATCTTTTCTTGCGTTTTGTTGAGGAGTCATTAGTCACAGCAGCTCCTCGTTAACTTTTGTTAACTTGAATAGCCTTCGTTTCTTCAGAACTGTCTTCGAGTGTTTACACCTCGCTCCGGACCGTTAGCTTTCTTCGGGGGAGAAAGCAGTCTGGATATGGCACGGAGTGTGCATCGCCGAAAGTGAGGAAAAAATGAGAAGCAGAGGATTCACCCTGATAGAACTCCTGATCTCTTTTGCAATAATTGTAATCTTGGTAATGGGAGCAGCTCAGCTGACCATCCATTCTTTGTTTGTAAAGAGGAGAAGTGATGTTGCTGTACGATCGGCCGAACTCGCTTCTTCTAAATTGGAGTATTTAAAAGCACTTCCTTTTGAAGGCGAAGAACTTCAAGAAGGATTTTCAGTTGACAATCCTCAAGATACTTCAGGAAACGAAATCTATCAGAGAAAATGGGAGATTTATGATGTTTCTGCACACTTGAAACGTATCGAAATAGAGTGCAGCTCCGAGAGCTATCCCACCAAGGGAGCGCGAGTGGCTCTTTTTTATTCGGGAAAATTAGGATTTTAATCTGAGAGAAAGCCATAGAAGAACATGATTGATAAGAAATATAGGGATAGAGGTTTTTCCTTGATAGAGAGCTTGATCTGTCTGTTTTTGTTCCTTCTTATTATCCTTTTTAGCTTTGATTGTTTTAATGCAGTAAGGAGTCACTTTTTCGAGCTTAAAATATCGGAGGAACGGAGTACGGCTGTTTATGCGGCTCTGGATAGGCTGAAAAGAGATCTACAGGAAGCAGGTTGGGGACTTACTGAAGCGGCCAGAAATGCGGCAGTGGAGGCGATCAGTGAAGAAGGGGAAACTCTTATTTTACTCAGCAAAAATGAGTGTTTATCTCTCAATGGAAATTTGGTCATCGGACAGACAAAGATCGAGGTCAAAGATGCACGGGCTGTCAAGAGAGGACATCAGGTATGTATTTTTGATTCATTCGGAGGAGAAGTGCATTCGGTGGCCTCCGCAGATAAGGACACCATAATCTTGATGTCTCCCTTGACTGGAGAATATGTGCAGAAGGATACAGATATAGTCTTATTGAGGAAGATTTCCCTTTTCCTCGATAACAGGAATGGGGTGATTAGAAGGAAGGTCAACTCCAGTCCAGCACAGCCTTTATTGGAAGGTGTGATCCTTTTTGACTTTGAATATAAGAGGGATTCAAACCTGGTAAGCGCACATTTTAGACTGAAAATAGACGAGGAGAAAAATTATGAAGTCGTTGTGTTTCCTAAGAATACTGCCATGTCCGCTTCCAAAGAAAAATAGTCTGCCCCGGAGAAAAGGGGCCTTGACGATTATTTCTGTGTTCATCTTTTTTTTGTTTTCAACTCTTGGACTAGGGATGCTCTATCTTACCCAAGTATACTTGAAGACCTCGGCATATAGAAGGAACTCCATGCTCCTCGAATATGCATCAGAAAATGGGATTAAACAAGGATTCAATCAGTTTCATGGATTTCTGTCGAAAAGATCCTCACCAATGTCGTTAACAGAGGCAGAGACATTTGATTTCATTCAGGATGCTGAGAACGGTGGAACGCGCCTTCTTGATCAGGCCCTGGGCTGCAGCCTTCCGCTGATATCAGAGGATAATTGGGAAAGAATGAGCTGGATATGCCAGACTGATTTTGCGTTCGAACATCTCACCGAGGAAGAGGGATATTTTCAGCTTCGATATAAAGGCACGACAAACTCATCAGGTCAATTGGAACATTTCAAGCCTGCAAAAAATGCAAGTCTTGGTTACACTTTGGAGTTATCGGCAGGACACATCCCGCTTTCGCTCATACCTATACTCGTGGATAAAAAAATGAGTTCAGAAGAAAAAAAACAGATTATTGAGGAGAAGAAAATACAAATCCTTCCACTCGATCAAAGCGGTCTTCCAAGGCCAATAGCGTTTTCTGAAAATGAAATCATCCCAGAGCAACCTCTCTCTCAATTGGCCGAGGCATTAAAGGTCGATATTTTTCATCCTCAGGATCTTTCAGCCTCAAAACTCCGGATAGCCCTTGGACTCGAGCCAACCGATGAGCCTGTCCCATCCGGCGTGTATCTGATAGAAGATGACCTGGGATTGGGAGGCATTTTTGTTCAGGGCGATTTGGACGAAATGGTGCTCGCCGTCCAGGATAACTTTCAGATCATTAAGTTTGTTTCAGAACAAAAACAATGGACGTTGAAGTTCAATCCCCAAAGAAGAGAGACCACATTCAGAACCCCTAACACGGTAAGTTCCTACCAGCTGGTTCCGAGAGGTATAATCATCGTGAATGGAAAGATCCTTTCCCTGGGTGGAGGTTATGTGGACGGAGCAGGGGAGATCGTCATGAGTCAAGAAGAAGAAATTCCCTGTATTTTAAGAGGTGTCAACATCACGATTATATCATCTGATGAGGTGACTTTGTCTTCTCATCTGATTTATCAGGGCCTGAAATGGGAAGAAGGGATTCCTTACATCAAAGACCCAGATACGCAGCTTTCCATCTTTTCTACTGGGAAGGATTTTTTGGATGCCTCAGAGAACACAGGCCAGATCAATATCGCTGAAGATGCCCCGGATAAACTGAAAATTCAGGGATCACTTACAGCTACAGATAAGGGGATTAACGTTCTGGGCGAGGGGAAAGAGATTCAGGTGTTGGGAAGTATTCAGGCATCGGATTTTGTTTTGAACAACAATGAAATCAGTGTCAAGTTCGACGAAAGATTTTTGAAGGCAGGCGATCTTCTTCAGTATTCCCCCCGAGCGAAGAATCCTGTGCTTTTTATTTCTTCATTTAAAATCACAGGCTGGAGAGAAAATTTCTGAGGAAGAGGAATTGGTGAAAAACAGAACAGGTTTACAGGGCTTCACGCTTTTGGAAGTTGTGATTTTTGTCTCCATTTTTGCTGTGCTTCTGGGTTTAGCCTCGGGTTCTTTTTTTCATGTTTCCCAAAAGTACAGACTCCAGAGAGCTGTATGGGAAATTCATTCTAAGATGAATTATTCTCGTTTCAAAGCCGTCTTTTGTGGAACGAAATTTCGGGTATCCTTCAATCCCCAGGGATACACCATAGAGAAATATGACGAAGAGGCCCACTCCTGGGAGACCGAGATGGAAAATATTCTGGAGGGAGTTCGTTTAGATGCCAATAACAGCCCCATTTTTCATCCAGGAGGCACCGTTTCAAATCTTGCTTCTGTAACCGTTTCGAACGGGTGGGGAAGTTACAAAATAACCTTGGCTATCTCAGGAAGGATCAAAACGATTAAGCTTTAAATGCATAAATTTTAAAATTTTTTTATAAAACCTATTGAATAAATATTAATTATTGTGTAGAATGATAATGCACCTGCTGGGCTGGCTGGGCAGGTTCCCTTCCTATAAATCCCTAACCCCCTTTTTGCTGATTCCCCCAAACAGCCAGCACCTCAATTCCTTTCAATTTTTTCTCATTAGTCCGACTAAATATACGGCCCCGCTACGCTGGCTGGGCGGAGCTCCTGTCTCCTTTACCTTTCAAACCCGGCAAAATCCCCAAACAGCCAGCAATCTATCTGAATGAACTGCCTCTACTTTTCGAAGATGACCTTTCCGTCTACAATTGTATATAAAACCTCAGCCTGGAGGATCTCTTCTTCGGGGATCGTCAGCAGGTTTCTGTCGAATACCGTGATATCGGCCAACTTTCCTTCCTCGATTGGGCCACGGATGTCGTCCTCAAAGCAAGCATAGGCATTGTTTATCGTATAGGCCTTAAGTGCTTCCTCTACTGAAATGCGTTGCTCGGGAAACCATCCATCTTCCGGCGTCCCCATGAGCGTTTTTCGTGTTACTGCAGCATAGATCAAATACTTGGGGTGCATATGGTAAAGAGCCGCACTCGTTCCTGGCCAGTCAGAACCGAAACTCAGAGTAGCCCCGTTGTCCAACAGTGATTTAAAGGCATAAGCTCCCTTACATCGTTGGTCTCCGATTCTTTCCTCCATCCAGCGCATGTCATCGGAGATATGGTAGGGATTGACTTCGGCAATGACGTTCAACGTTTTAAATCGAGGAAAGTCCTGCGGTCTGATGACTTGAGCATGAATGACTCTAAATCCGATAAGATCCACTCCTTCATTTTTCAAACGCTCATAGAGATCCAGCATTTCTGCAACCCCTCGTGTTCCTATGGCATGAACATTGGGAATGAATCCGGCATCCAGCCCGACTTTGATAAGGTTGTACATTTTCTCCATATTCCCGATTTTGTAATCAGGATCGTCGGATGTGTGACGTCGCCAATGTCCATAATTATCTGGTTGATCGTCATAAGGTTCAAAGAAGAGCGCGCCATGGGTGCCCATGATCCCATCGATGTATCCTTTTAGAGCTCCATATCTCAGCCACATATCTTTTTGCTTTGTTTTGGGATGAAGCCCCATGGTCAGTCCTTTCTCTTTCAATTCTGCTCCGCGGGAAAGGTCTGGCCTTAGCCACACCCGGCAGGTCAGTTCGCCGTTTTCCTGAAGCTCGATGAAGCGCTCAGTCTGATCAGGAGCTGCAATATCGTGGATTTCAACGATACCCGCTTCTCGAAGTGCTCGGAGAGCTGCTCTGTTTTCGTCCAGAAGTCTTTTGTGAGATTTGGGCTTTCTGGCTTTTGCGATACGATCAAAGGCCGGCGAGGGGCGATGAATGATTCCTGTCGGTTTCCCATCACGACCGACTTCCATCCCTTCGAGTTTGGCATTCTCGAGTTTTGCCGACTTCAAGGCTGCTGTATTCGCCAACCATACTTTGTAATCGAACCGACAGAGAAAACAAGGATTATCAGGCGTTAGATCATCGATCATAGATCTGTTCGGCTTCCATGGCTCCTTTTTTTCAGATCCTTTGTCTCCAGAATCTCCCAATGCCCACTGCTCATAGGCTCCCCAGAGTCCTTGAGTGATCCATTCCCCCTCATCCAATAATTCCACCACCCGTTTGATTTCCCTTCTCAATCCCTCTTCATCGGCAACAGTCATCAAATTCGCATCATTGATCAAAGCACCTGCATTATTGAAGTGGACATGGCCATCGATGATACCAGGTGTGACAAAATTCCCCTTGAGGTCGATGACCCTTGTTCCTTCTCCGATGTATTTCTTAGCTCTTCCATCATTCCTGAGCACTGCTGTTATTTTATTTCCGTTGATGATCAGTGCTTCTGCCGATGCATTGTCTGGATTGGCTGTGAAGATTTCGCCGTTCATCATGACGATATCCGCTGGGACAACCTCCGTCCGCGAACACGCGGCGCAAAGGCTTAATAGCAGAATGGCTAAGAATGAACCCAACAAAATGGAATGAAAACTTCTTGAATTTTTCATTACTCCTCCCTTGTCTATTCTAATGAGGTTATGTTTATTTCGGTCTCTTCCAAGCTTAAGAGGCACTCGGAGCCAGGAGCTTGCGGCCCACCATGAGCGGCAAATGGCGAAAACTGAGATAGGAAGCGGAGAAATCCCCATTTCCACTTTATTATGCCGATGTCCATTCCCATTAGAACCTGCCAAGTAAAAATTCAGGATACCTGTCCAATTCGAGAGAAGCTGATTATATTCTTTAATGAAAATAAAAGTCAAAATTGTCAGGAAGAGATGTTGACAGCCTGAGATGAAATGTTTGTAATATAAAAAATAGACGAGGAGACCGCTTTGCTCTTAAATTTTGGAGGGGAAGGACAATAGGTTTGAGATTTATTAGAGTTATAACCTGAATCTAAATCAAATCTTTGCTGGTCTGTTCGGAATGGGTAAACCTTTCCTCTGTTTCCAATGATTTAAGATTAAGGCCTTTGGAGAATTTCCTTAAGGAGGATCAATATGTCTCGAATGAATCTTTGGCAATTTTTTGGATTTGTCTGCCTCGCTTTTGTTCTCGTTCTGTCCTTGCCGGCCTTCTCCCAGGATTATGGGGTGCCCGCTGTTCAAGACAGCCAAAACATTTTGCCCGAAAACGAGAGAGCCGCTGTGAGGAATGAATGGTTGAAATGGAGGCTGGAGAATATCATCCCAGAATTGATGAGAAGAGAAGGGATAGACATGTGGCTTATCATCAACAGAGAATATAACGAAGACCCTGTCTATATGAGTCTCGTACCAGAACCTGTGATGTACGCACGAAGAACCTCCATCCTCCTCTTTCATGACAGGGGAGAGGAGCGCGGTGTCGAAAGACTGAGCGGAAGTTATTATGGAATGGGAGAATGGTACAAACCTATATGGATCGATAAAAAGAAGCCTCAATTCGAGAGCCTGGCAGAGTTTATGAAACGGAGGAATCCCAAGCGGATTGGAATCAATGTGTCATCCAAATGGGCTTTTGGAGATGGCCTGACGGTGAGTCTGAAGGAAAAACTCGAAGCGGCTTTAGGCCCTGATCTTTCCTCTCGGTTTGTGCCGGCAGAAAATCTTTGTATAGGCTGGCTCGAAACGCGAAGCCCGATGGAATTGAGTGCCTATCGGCATATCTGTGGAATTGCCCACGATATCATCGCTGAGTTTTTTTCAAATAAGGTCATCTTGCCGGATGTTACGACGACTGAGCAGGTTGTCTGGTGGATTCGACAGAAGTTCAGAGATTTGGAAGTAGACACCTGGTTCCAGCCTTCCATATCGATTCAGAGACATAAGAAGGATATGGAAAAGCTTGACGATAACTCAACAACTATTCGCAGAGGTGATCTCCTGCACTGCGATGTGGGGATCAATTACCTCGGGCTCTGTACGGATATGCAGTGGCAGGCCTACGTGTGCAAGATCGGAGAAGACGACGCCCCTGACGGTATAAAGGAAGCCTTGCGAAGGGCCAATCGCCTGGGAGAAATTTTCATGGGAGAGTTCCTATATGGAAGGACAGGGAAGCAAATTACGGAGGAAGCGATGCGGAAAGCTGAAGCAGAAGGTCTGAGACCTCTAATATATACGCATCCTATAGGATTCCATGGACACGCAGCAGGTTGCCAGATGGATGCCCGTCCTTTGGGAAGAGCGCCTGAAGGTATCGAGAAACAAATGGAGTATCCTTTGTACTACAATACGGTTTACGCCGTTGAATTCAGCAGCAGCTCAAATGTACCCGAATGGGACGGCCAGGACGTAAGGATAGGCTTTGAAGAAAATGCTGTGTTTACCAGAGAAGGATGCGAGTGGGTGGACGGGCATCAAACAAGACTGTATTTGATTAGATAGAATAATTCTGGTTAAAAGCCCAATTCCTTTATTACGTGATCGGCTCTCAAGAATTTTTCTGTGATGAACAGAACGTATCGGATATCGACGCTGATCGTGCGCTGGAGCTCAGGTATGACATAGTAATCTCCTGTCACACTCTCATAGGTCATGTCGAATATGATACCGGTTTGTTCTCCTTTGGCATTGAATGTGGGCGATCCGGAGTTTCCACCTGTGACATTGGTGGTGTTCAGAAAACAGACAGGAATATCCTTGAGGTTTTCATCCTCATATTCTCCGTAATCTTTGTTTTCATGAAGCTCTTTGAGCTCAGGAGGGACCCGGAAAGGAAACACTCCTGTATCTTTTTCGATGACTCCAGATAATGTTGTTTGAGGAAGATAATAGACGGCATCTCTGGGAGTGTACCCTTTGATAAAACCATAGGTAAAGCGGATAGTGGAGTTAGCATCTGGAGCGATCCTTCCTTCTCGCTGTTTGATAAGGGAGTCGAGGTAGACTTTCTTGAGATCGAGACGTTCTTGGTCTAAAGCCTTGTTTTCTTCCCTGAGGATCTTCATTTCTTTTTCCAGCTCGGCGGCAAGGATTATGAGAGGATCGTTGAGCCCCAGGAGCTGGTCTGGTGTCTTTTCGATCAGCTCGAGGCGCACCTCTGTATCAGCCAGAGAGGTTTCATCGAAAAGAGAATCCACGTAATCTTCGATGGCTTGGTTTGAGGGCTTTGATAAAAGTTCATGAAAGGCTTCAGGGATTTGTGCTTGGGGATAATCTACCAGGCCTTTCAAGCGGAACTTTAAAAAAGCCTTGTCGGTGTCGAGATCATATCCTCTATCGGCAAGCTGAATGCGCTCTTTTATGTAGGGCAAATCCCTCTCTTGATAGCCTGGTTCTCTATCCATATCGGGCTTCTGGAGTTCTTCAGATGTTCTGTATATCGTGTAGGCCTGGGAGAGCAGCGCCGAACCGAAGTAGGGGCTGACAAGCTGATTGAGAAGGGTGGTTTTTGCCTGATGAGTTTCGTATCTATTCATGAAAGCTTCGATATCCTGAAGAACTGTTCCATATTTTTGCTGTCTTTCCGGATCTTGATTGATCCAATCCATGAATCGCTTTTCCTGATTCTTTTTCTTTTCCACCAGAGCGATCTTTTCCATCCCTTCGATTTTCCCCTGGTAGTTTTTCAAAGAATTATTGAGTCCCCGGACGACTCTTGCATATTTGATCTGGATATCCCGGCTGTTCTCTGCTGCTTTTTCAAAGAAAGCGATGATGTCTTCATAAAGAGCCATCCTTTTCTTCATGTTTTTGATATCAGATTCCAGCTCCGAGAGGGTGTAGTTTCTGTATGTTCTTCCAGGATAACCCATAACAAAGGAAAAGTCCCCCTCTTCAAAGCCTTCTAAAGATATTTTCAAAATAGATTTTGGTTTGTAGGGGATATTATCCAAGCTGTAGTCAGAACCGATATTATCTGGTGATACGTAGGCTCTCAAAAAAGTAAAATCGCAAGTGTGACGGGGCCACATCCAGTTATCGATATCTCCTCCATAATTTCCGAGATCTTGGGGAGGAGCACAGACGATCCTTAAGTCTTTGATTCTCTTGAAACGAAACAGATAATACTGATTCCCGCTGTACATATTTGCCACTCTTGCGCGAATATCCTCACCCTGTTTTTCAGTTTCAGCGACGATCTTTTTCATGGCCTTTTCGATACCATCATATTTCTGGCGGTATGTCATATCGGGTTGAACGACAGAAAGGATCTGGTCTGTGATTTCCTCATAACCAAGAAGAACATCTGCTATATATCCCTTTGCGGGGATCTCCTCGTCTCTTGTCCAGGCTATAAATCCGTTTTGGATATAGTCATTCTCAGTTGTCGAAGCTCTCTGGAGAGCACCGAAAGCCACATGATGATTGGTCAAAATCAGGCCGTCAGAGCTGACGAATTCTCCTGTTCCTCCGCCCAGGTAAACCACAGCACTCATCAGCCCGGTCCCGTCTTTTTTATACAGATCTTCGGGATTCATTTGGAGTCCCAGAGTACTGAGATCAAGGTCAATCATCTGATGCGGCATCCACATCCCTTCGTCCGAGGGGGAGTGAATGGCCAAGCTTAAAACCAGAAGGCTGAACACGAGCCCTTTTAAAAGCTTCATTTCTTTGCGCTCCTTTCCTTGATTCGGTTTTAGCGAACAAGAAGTAAGAAAAATTCAATAAGAAAAGTAATATAATAAATTAGCAGAAATTAGGCAACATCGATCATAAGATTCAATGACAGCTGGATTATTTTAGAAACCGAAGACTTTTGGGCTCTTTTTCCATGTGATAGGTAAGGATATTCTGGAGTACCTTTCGAATTGATTTCAGCTTTTCTCTTGGGAAAGGAAGATCCGGATGATGAGGGGGAGGATTTTTTTTGGCCCAGTCGATGAATCTGTTCAGCTCCGGAGGGATCTCTTCTTTTTTTTGGAAGGAACATTCGGGACAGTACGCACCCTCTTTTTTAGGCGATAGCCAGGATGAATCAATGATATTTCTATGACATTTTCGACATGTTTTAAAGCTGGGCAGAATTCCGTTCAGCTTGAGAATCCAAGTCTCGAAATAAGCACCCAAAATATCGATGTCACCTCCAGCTTCGAGGGATAAGAGAACCGATGAGAGAAGGCGAAAGAGATGCTCGTCCTTAGAGTGAGAGGGAGAAAATTCTTCGATGAGTTCGGAAAAATAACTGAGAGTAAATCCTCGATCCAGATCCCTCTGAAGTTCGAAATAGGATTCGACTATGTCACAATTGTTTACGACAACCAGATCTTTATGCTCTTTTTCATAATAAAAAATTTTGACATGGGTTAAAGGTTCAAGGCCGCTTCCAAAGCGGTTGCCGAATTTTCGGGCTCCCTTTGCGATTCCCTTGACGATTCCTTTATCTTTGGAGAAGAAAACCACGATCTTATCCTGTTCACCGACATTAAAGGTTCTCAGGATAAAGGCTTCTGATTGTTCAAGGGACATCGAGGTTATGTGAGATAGGCGAGGAAAAGGGTGCCGAGTCCGAGGAATGTCAGAATGCTGATGGAATCTGTACACATGGTCAGCAGGTTGACCGAACCAAGAGCCGGATCCAAGCGTAGAAGTTTCAGAATGAGGGGGATAAGAGTTCCTGCCATAGCAGCAATGAAAAAAGTGACGATACATGCCAGGCCTAAAACCAGGCCAAAAAAAGGATTCTTCATAATGACCAAGGTGGCTGCAGACAAAATCAAACCGATGATAACGCCATTTCCGATCCCTACCATGATTTCTTTGAACAAGGCCTTCTTAGCGGAAATCCAGTCGGTTTGACCGATAGCGATTTCGCGAACGATGATGGCTATGGTCTGGTTTCCTGCTATTCCCCCCAAGGCAGCAACTAAAGGCATGAACACAGCAAGTTCGACAACCTTCTCTATGGTACCGGTGAAATTCCTGACCACGAATGGGGCTACGGATGCTGTCAGGAGGCTGAAGAGAAGAAACGGAAGTCTTTTTTTTATAGACGTTAATGGATTGTCTTGGATCCTGTCTGTGGTATCCAAAGACACCATTTTATACATATCTTCTGTGGCCTCTTTGTCGATCACATCGATGATGTCATCTACGGTAACCACCCCCACGAGTTTCTCTTCCGAATCAACAACCGGAATCGCCACAAGGTTATAATCTGCGACACTGCGAGCCACTTCCTCCTGGTCGGTCTCTGTATGGACACTTATGACTTCTTTGGTCATAATCGCTTTCAGTGGTGTGTTAGGGCGGGCAAAGAGAAGTTGCCGTAGGGAGGCTACTCCAACCAGTCGATTTTCGTCGTCTACGACGTAAAGATAGAATGCAGACTCCACGTCTCCTTCAAGTTGCATGGCCGTGATGGTATCGGAGACGTTGGTGTTGTGGTTGAGCGCATAGAAATTAGGAGACATGATTCGGCCGGCCGTTTCCTCCTCATACAGGAGGAGTTCTTTGACCTCTTCGGACGGCTTTTCCTCCATCGCTGTGAGAATGTTTCCCTGAAGATCTTCTGGCAGCAGTTGAAGGATCGGGGCGATGTCGTCAGAAGGGATCTCTTGAAAGATCTTGGAAATCTGAGACACTGGAAGGGCCTTCATCATCTCGGCAGCATCTTCCGGATCGAGCTCTCTAATGACTTCTCCAGCTTTCTCTTTGTCCTTCTCGTAAATGACATTGAAAAGTGTGAGTTTTTCCCTGACAATCAGATGATTCATGAGTGAGGAGATGTCGGCAGCATGGAAGTTCTTCACGAGATTCCATAAACGTGTGAGGGAACCGATATTGATAAATTTCCTCGCAGAACTGATGACCAACCTGAGTGCTTCAACCTTCATTTGTCTACCCTGTGAATTTCGTTTTTCACCATAACATAAAAGATTTCAACTGTAAAACAAAAATACCGAATGGATGGATAATCTCCCTCAGACAGGAACAGCTATCCTCTTTTATAGAAATACTTGTTGGTTTCGGAAGCGATGATCCCGCTGAGCCCTATCAAGCCGACAAGATTTGGGAGAGCCATGAGTCCATTCATGATATCGGACACTCTCCAGACGATCTCGAGTTTCAGCATCGCTCCTACTGCCACAAAGATAACAAACACGATACGGTAACCTTTCACCCATCTCTCTGAGAACAGATATTCGATGGATTTTTCTCCGTAGTAGCACCATCCTAAGATTGTGGAGTAAGCGAAAAAGATAAGGCCTACGGTGACGATGAATTCTCCGATTCCCCCAGGCAGAGAGATGTCAAAGGCCAAAGCTGTGAGCTCGGCCCCTGTGTAACCAGAAGTCCAGAGTCCGCTTGAGATAATCACAAGTCCCGTCAAAGTGCAAACTACAAGGGTATCGATAAAGGTTTGAGTCATCGATACCAAAGCCTGCTTAACGGGATTAGGGGTTTTGGCTGCGGCCGCTGCTATGGGAGCAGAACCAAGACCAGACTCATTGGAAAAGACACCTTTGGAAACGCCCATCCTGATCGTGTGCATGAGCGAAGCCCCGAGAAATCCCCCTGCGGCAGCAGTCGGAGAGAATGCCGATCTGAAGATGAGCGCAAAAATTTTTGGGATAACTGTAATCTTCATGACCAAAATGAAGAATGCGCCAGTGAAATAGATGATGATCATCAGAGGGACCAAGACCTGTGTGACTCTCGCTATGCTCTTAATTCCACCAAGAACAACCATAGCAGTGAAGGTGGCAAGAATCAGTCCTGTGATCCAATAAGGTATTCCGAATGAAGCGTTGGCCGCATCTGCTACAGAGTTCGATTGGACCATATTTCCTATGCCGAAGGCAGCTATCGAAGCGAAAATGGCGAAGAGCACTCCGAGCCATTTCCATCCCAATCCTTTCGATATGTAATACATCGGGCCGCCGCTCATGGTTCCGAATTCATCCGTCTCTCTATATTTTATGGCGAGCACAGCTTCGGCATATTTTGTGGCCATTCCAAAAAGACCGGTTATCCACATCCAGAATAAAGCCCCAGGACCTCCAGTGAAGATAGCGATGGCGACTCCGGCGATATTTCCCGTCCCAACCGTGGCGGCCAGAGCTGTCATGAGAGCCTGGAAATGAGAAATATCTCCTTTTTCCTGGTCATCTTCTTTCCGTTTGATAAAAGCTAGATACAAGGAGTAAAAAAGTCCCCTCAATTGAAGTCCTTTGAGACGTATTGTGAGGAAAATTCCTGTCCCTACGAGAAGAATAATCAGGGGGAGGCCCCAGATGTTATCCCTGATTTGGGTCAGAACATCAAGCAACTGGCTCTCCATTTTTCGCCATATCATTAATTCATAAAATTTTCACTATTATAACAACCCCGAATTTTCCGGTCTATCTCTTTTTTTTCAATCTAAAATCGTCTCAGAATCCGCAAAGGAGGGATATTGAGGAGCCGGATGGGAAGGCAGATGCTATTGAAAGTTTATGGAAATACCGGGAGATATATCCAAGATGTCCGGATCAGCCAAGAAATGAGATTCCCAGACTTTTTATTTTTTCCTGAAGGAGATGCTCTTCGATTTTGAGTTCAGAAGCGGTTTTTGGAATGTCCCAGTGGTGTCTGAGCAGAATTTTATGAATGTATTCTTTTTCAAACTGTTTTTTTGCCTGAGGTAAGGATTGAATTTCATCCACTGTAGAGATGAACTGTGACTCTATAGGTTCTACGAGGAGAGAGAGATGAGAGGATTTGATTTCCCTTTCCGGCACCATGATGACGAATCTTTCGATCACATTGATGAGCTCGCTCACATTTCCCGGCCAAGAATAATTGATGAACGCCTGAAGGGCCTCTTCATTCATTGTTTTCTGCTTCTTTCCATATTCCTTGGCGAAATATGTTAAGAAATACTCGATAAGGAGAGGGATGTCCTCCTTCCTCTCTCTCAGGGGAGGGAGTGCCATTGGAATGATATTGAGTTTGAAAAACAAATCCTCCCTGAAATTCCCTCCGTTAATGATCTCCCTTAAATTTTTGGTTGTCGATGCTATCAACCTCACATCGGCGCCTATGGTCTCGGATGAACCCGGGGGCTTGAATGTCTTTTCCTCGATGAATCTGACAAGCTTAGCCTGAGTCTTCAGGCTCATATCTCCGATCTCATCTAAAAAGAGTATCCCCCCATCTGCCAGTAAAATTTTCCCTTTTTTCTGTCTCTCTGAACCAGGTTCATCTCCTTCGGCATATCCGAACAGTTCGTTTTCGATAATATCATCCGGGATGGCCGCAGAATTGATTTGAATAAATCTCTTGTTCCTCCTTGGACTCTGTTGATGAATCAACCGTGCAACCAGCTCTTTGCCCGTACCGGTCTCTCCATAGATAAGCACACGACCATTTGTGGGTGCCGCTAATTTGATCTCATCTTTGAGCTTTAGAATCGCTGGGCTTTCTCCGATCAGATGGTATTTAGCCTTTATTCTCGCTCTCAATTGGATGTTTTCTTCTTCGAGTTTCCTCTGCCGCAGTGCGTTTTTTGCAGTGAGAATGACTTTTTCCAATGTCAGGGGTTTTTCCAGAAAATCATAAGCTCCCAGTTTTGTGGCTTTGACAGCAGTTGCAATGGACCCATGTCCCGAGATCATCACCACTTGTAAACTTTCTTCCGATTTTTTTGCTTTTTCGAGAACATCGAGACCACTCATTTTTGGCAGCCAGATATCGAGGAGTACGAGGTCAAAATTTTCCCTTTTCAGGAAATCAAGGCCTTTTTCTCCCGTATCCGTTGTTTTGACAATGTAGCCTTCGTCCTCGAGTATCCCCTTCAGGGAGGATCGGATCCCAGCTTCATCATCGATGACTAGAATTTTATCTTTGATCATGATGGAATCTGAATGATGAACATCGCTCCATTTGGTTTATTATCTTCAATCTCGATGGAGCCGTTGTGTTCGCTGATGACTTGGTTAACTATGGCTAAACCCAAACCTGTCCCTCTTTTTTTCGTTGAATAGTGAGGATGGAAGAGTTTGTCCCGTTCCTCTTGAGGAATACCTGGTCCAAAGTCTGCGATTTCTATTCTGACCCTCTGCTGGGTTTTGTCAAAGGATGTGCGAATTCTGATTTTCCCAGTTTTGTTCATTGCGTCAATTGCATTGTCAATGAGATTTATAAAAACACGCCTCATTTGATCGGGATCGATCAAAAGGGGGGAAGGAATCTCTGCCGAAAATTGAGTCTCAAACTCAATCTCTGAGAAGATTCCGGTAAAGAGAGATATTGTTTGTTTGATAATATCATGCAGGTCGGCCGAGCGAAGACGAATAGTCGGCATCCGAGCAAAACTCGAGAATTCGTCCACTAGGGATTTGATGGTACGGGCTTCCTGAACGATGGTATTGGCGCCTTCCTCGATAATTTCACTGGATTTTCTCTTGTTCATCCTCAAGTTCTTGATGATCCTTTCGGCAGAGAGCTGGATCGGAGTCAGAGGATTTTTAATCTCATGGGCGACACGCTGTGCTATCTCCTTCCAGGCTGCGATCTTTTGGGCCTTGATGAGCTGAGTCAGGTTGTCCAGAACAACGATCATTCCCGAAAATTCGCTGTTTGTTTGATACAATGGAGAGAGAGTAAGAGCCACTGTGACACTCTGGCCGTCGAGATTTATATTTATTTCTTTATCAGAAAGTTTATGTCTTTTCTGAAGTCCGCGCATGATGTACTCCAGTATTTCTCCATATTGATCGCCATTAAGCACCTCTTCATAACTTTTTCCTATAAGATTTTTTTCTTCCAGATCGAGCATTGCCAGGGCAGATGGATTGACTGTTGTGATGACTCCATCAGCATCCAAAGTGATAACACCGGTGGTGATGTTATTCAAGATAGTCTCGATGTACTGCTTTCTTGCCTCTAACTCTGAGGTCTTTTGTGCAATGTTGTGTTGGCTGTCCTTGAGATCAGAGATCATCTGATTGAAAGAATCGATCAGAATTCCCAGCTCATCGGAAGCAGGATCTTCTACCCGGACATTCAAGTTTCCTTTTGAGACTTCCTTGGTTGCATGAGCCAACTTTTCTATCGGCACGGTTATTCCTTTGGCCAGGTGAAAGCCGATCCAGCTGGCTGCGAAGATGATCAGAAGAGTGATGAAAATGAGCGTGATAAAATAGAATGCCTTGACTGGGTTTTTCTGAATTTTCAGTTGACTGTATCTCTGAACATAGGCCGAGATATTGTTGATCTTTTCTGCGTAATTTTGAGGAAGAAATTTGCCCGTTAGTACTAAAACTTTCCCTCCCTCCGGGATGGTGAACGAGATGCCACGACGGATCATCTCTCCATTGCCCATGGGATCGATGCTTCTGAATGTTTCTCCCAGATGAGCAATCCTGACACGGTTCTTTCTGACATCGCTATAATCTTGAAAAGGAAGGTCTGGATTTAGATAGGTAAACAATTCCTCGTCATCTAAAAATATTCCGATTTCATCCAACTTGTATTCTGTCAGCTTGTTGCGGACAAACTCCATCAATGGAAGCCTGTGGTCGAGGTCTATCAGGTCTTGATTTTGTATAGCCCGACTGAGCTGCTTCGCGTAATGGAGAGTGACCTCCTCGCTGCTGATGTAAAATCCATCTGCGAGGCTTTTGGTATCATCCAAGATTCGATCGATGGGAGTCTTGAACCAGGTTTCGATGTTTCGGCTGATCAGGTCGCTCGCGAAAAAGAAAAGAAGAAGAGTCGGGATGAGAGAGAGGGCAATGAAGAAGAGGAGAAGCTTGGTTTTGAAGCGCGCTCCAAGGACTTTTCTTTTTCTCTCCAGATAGAGTTTTGCCAAATTTCTCCCCAGGACGAAGAGAAGGATAAGAAACATCAAAAGAACGATGATTTGGAGGAATGTCAAGAGTATATTCGTGAAGGAAGTGGGAGAGAATTCTTGGGCTTCTCTGATAAAGAATTCTATGGTGAAAAACAGGATAATAAGAAAGATGATGAGAGCAGCGACAACGCGCGGCCCTTTCTTTTTTGGATCTGCCATGTTTATTAGTGATAGCTATTCGTCTTCTTCCTCTGTTTCTGATTGGCCCGTGTCTTGAAGAAATTCATGAAAGTTATCGAGGTTTATCAGAATATCTTTTACTACGGCGCCAGTATCCCCCAGCTTTTTTCCTTCTTTTCCATTTATGGAATAAACGATCCCTCCAGCGTTACCGAAATGGAGCAGGAATCCTTCGAGAGCCTTGAACTCAAGATGGGTTCCTGGAGATTTGATTCCGGAGTACTGGAGTTCTCCATCTGCATAGATCTCCATCCACGTTTCTTGTTGAACTGTGATGTCGAGGATCAATTCATCTTGTTTTTTTTCCGTCTCATCCTGAGTGATGGGAGGAGAGACGGCAGTTTTTTTTGGAACTTGAAGTTGGGGTTTTTGGCTCGGCAGAGAGGGAGAGGTTTCTCTATTTTGAAGAATAAAATAAAGAACTATGATCAATGTTACTGTGAAAACTAAAATCAATACAGCGATCAGCAGAAAATTTTTCTTTCTGGGGGCTTCTTCCTCTTCGATTCTCTCTTTTTTCTCTTCTTGTCCCTCCTCCTGTGCCTGAAGACTTTCCAGATAGGTGTTTAGAATGCTTTGTTCATCTAAACCCAAATATTTTGCATAAGACCGTATGATTCCTCGGGTGAAAAATTTCTCCGGCATCATATCGAGCCGGTCTTCCTCTAAAGCCCTTAAAAACCTCATGTTTATTTTGGTCTGATCTGCGATTTCCTTGAGGGAAATGCTTCTCAGTTCGCGTTCTCTCTTGAGTTCCTGCCCGATGGAAGCCATTTTCTCGAATTGTAGGATAAGAAGTCTTTAAAGTCAATCTGACAGAACTCTACTGCCCTCTGGAGCCGTTGCCTTTAAGACTGATTAATCGCTCCAATCGGTTGATAGAACCCTGCCTTGTTTGGACGGGCGTTAAGGCGAGCTCTATTGGAAGGCAGGCGAGGCGGTTCTCCTCCCAGGTTGACCCTTGGCAGATCAGCCTATATATTGAATGAAGTGGGAAGCATATTCGATTTAAAAAAGGCAGCAAGATTCCAGCAAGTGTTGTCTCAACGAGTGAGCCTCACATCTGACTTAGACAGAATCCAAACCATAGGAGGGGCAGATTCCAATTACGATAGGGTGAGAGGTCTCATCGGTGTGGTTGTGGCAGTCTTAAGTTTTCCGGAATTTGAACTGATCGAGATGGTCAGAGAGATACAGAAGGTATGTATTCCTTACATGCCCGGATATCTATGCTACAGAGAAGGGCCTGCAATTATCAAGGCCTTTCGAAAGCTGGAGATGGAACCCGATGTCACCCTTATTGATGGGAATGGTATCGCTCATCCGAGAAGAATGGGCTTGGCCTCTTACGTCGGTGTCCTCCTGGATATCCCGACCATCGGATGTGCAAAATCCCCATGTTTTTCCTATCAGCTTCCCTATTTTGAGAGAGGTTCCTTCAGTCTTTACAATAATGACGAAGGTGAAAAAGTGGGATACTGCCTCCGAACGCGCTTTTCAGTCAAGCCAATTTTTGTATCTCCGGGACACAGGATGGATTTTGATTACGCCCGGAATCTAGTGCTGGAATGCTCCAGGTACAGAATTCCTGAGCCGTTAAGGATAGCCCATCGTCTGGCAAAGGACATCTTCTCGTCAGAAGACCGTTAGGCTTTCAAGAATTTCGCGAGCGAACTCATGCTCCCAAAAAAGCCGATGACCGCTCCTGATAAAATGAGAGCGATACTTTGAGAGAGCGAGAGATAGCGGAAGCTGATGAGTTCACTAAGGATACCCAAAGATGAACCAAGATATATCGGAAAGAGCTTTATGACGATGAACAAGAAAAGGAGGGAGAGAATTCCCCCCAAAGCTCCCAAGAGAATTCCTTCCGCCAGAAAAGGCACTCTTATGAATGTGTTCGTTCCCCCCACCAGCCGCAGGATTTCAATCTCTTCTTTCCGGGCGAGAACGTTAAGTTTAATAACATTGGAAACGATGAAAAAGGAAGCGAGGACAAGAATGCCTCCAAGAAAGAAACCCACAGCCCTAGCTAATCTGCTCAGGCTCTGCATTCTTTCCACCCAATCCTTGTTGAACTGAACGTCTTCGATGCCTTTCATCTCCTTCATTTTATCGAGAAAGGGTTGGGTTTCTGCGTAAGTAAAATCCTTTTCACTCAGAGTGACTTCAAAAGAGGTCGGAAAGGGATTGGTCTTAAGATTATCAACAATTTCTTCGAGCTCAGGAAATTTATTTAGGAAGTTTTGCATTGCCTGATCTGAGCTGACAAATTTGACTCCGGTCACAAGAGAAAACTTTTTTATTTCTTGTTCAATGGTCGCTCTATCGGATCCTTCCAGATTTTTTTCTAGGAAAAAAACCACTACCATGTCTTTCGAGAGCTGTCGGGCTGTGTACTGAAGATTATTTGAAAGAGAAACAAAAATCCCGACAATGAGGAAAGAGAGGCATATAATCGTAATTGAAAAGATATTCCGTGCTCTGAACTGCCAAAGGTTGTTCAAAGTTTCTTTCTGAAAATATTTGATTTTTTGAAAAATCAAATGGTTTCCTCTCTTAAAAGCTTTCCTTTGTAAAGGAAGAATATTTTTTTTCCGAAGTGTCGGATCAGTTCTCTATCGTGAGTGCATATGATAACAGTTGCCCCTTTTTTGTTTATCTCAGTGAAAAGACTCATAATTTCGAAGGCGAGTTCAGTATCAAGGTTTCCTGTCGGTTCATCAGCGAGAATGATCTTTGGATTGTTGACCACAGCGCGCGCTATAGCGACCCTCTGTTGTTCTCCGTAGGAAAGATGAGAAGGATATTCCCACATCTTGTGGTTGAGATTGACCATTCTCAGTGCGTTAAAAACCCTCCTTCGCACTTCTTTTCTGGAGAATCCTAACACCTGAAGTACGACTGCGACGTTATCGAAAACCCGTTTGTGGAAGAGCAGGCGGAAATCCTGGAACACGATGCCCATAGTTCGTCGCAACCGGAATATTTTATGATCGGAGATTCGCAGAATATTTCTGCCGTCAACGATGATCTGGCCATGAGTGGGAAAGATTTGACGAAATATTATTTTCAGGAGGGTTGTTTTTCCAGACCCGCTCGGGCCCGTGACGAAACAAAAATCTCCTTGATTGACATCGAGAGTGATGTCTTTCAGTGCCCAATCAGGCTTCTGGTACTGTTTCCAAATATGATAGAGCTCGATCATCCATTTCTCCTTTTCAGCTCTCCATGCTCTTCCAGGGAGTTATCATCATAAGCTGTTCCACTGCCTTCCGACCCGACATTCTGCATACATCCTGGAAGATATGAAAACAGAGAGAAGTGGAGGAATGGAGATGTGTCAAAAAGGAAACCACTGGACAACCAGAGCCTCATATCTTTATCCTGACGTGCATTGAAGTCCACTCGTGTCGTGGTTTTAAAGGCCTCGGATTTCATCAGTTGAGGGAAAATTATAGCACATCGATATCTGCAATCAAACACAGCGAAGGTGGGACAACGACACCTTCTAATAAGGGATATCGCCATTCGTAAATGATCATATTGCCCAATTTATTAGGATTGTTTTATTCACAAAGAATGTGAGAGAAGTCGGAACATCATGAAAGATTAAGGAATAAAAAGGTACATGAACCATCCGAAAAGCAGAGCGCCAACGACCATAATTAGGAAAAGAGAGATGAAATATCGGATCCTGGCTTTTCGCTCGGTTCTGCGGATAAGAGAAAGCACAAGGCAAACAAACACGGAATAGACGATCAAAGAAACAAGATGACTCTTTAAAATCATTTTTTCTTTCCCAAGGCGATATCCAGAGCGTCAAGGGCGACGAGATAATTCAAAAGTCCGGCTCCGGCGATATACGCGGTGCCAAATTCAAAGGTTGTGCTTTTTAGGTTGCCTAAACCGAAACTGAATATTTTGGCAAGGAAGTAATAGGCGCCTATTCCGAGATCAGAGAAAAAGGCAAGAATGGTCAGTGGGTTTTCAGTCTGGAAAGAGTAGATTCTTCCCTCCAAAAAAAGTCCGAGAAGAAACATGCAGGTTATACTGAGAAAAAAAATGAGCCCTCTCCAGTATTTTTTTAGAAAGACATGTCCCAGGCCAGGAAGGAACCATCCCAGAACAAGACTTATGTATGATCTCAGCGTCATTTTTTTGATTAAGAATAATAATTGAAAAGATGAACCAAATCAAGTAAAAAGCTCAAAAAATCCCTTCATATACAGGTTTATTTATTAAATTGTTTTCATTATCATGGTTGCTATGCCAGAGCTGCCTGAAGTGGAGACTATTGTTAGGCATCTTTCTAAACAACTCAACGGCCTAAAAATCATTTCCGGAAAACTCCTCAACTCACAGATATGTAAGGATGAAAAAGCCGCGGATCCAGGAGCTATTGAAGGATTTAGAGTCAAAGGTATCCGTCGACGGGGAAAGGTGATACTGATCGACTTGGAGGGAAATGTAACCATTCTTTTCCATTTGGGTATGACCGGTCAACTTTTCCTCACTTCGCCATGCGGTCCCATAGACCGACACACCCATTTCAAGCTCAGCTTTTTAAGCTACCCATATGAGCTACGTTTCCGGGATGTCCGGAGGTTTGGTTGTCTTGCATTTGTACCAACCGATGAATTTTTACTGAATCGAAGGCTCAAGCGATTAGGTCCTGAGCCTCTTGAGGTGAAGTTTCCAGAATTTGTTTCTCAATTTTATGGACGCCGGGCAAGGTTGAAGAGCCTTCTTTTGGACCAGAGTGTTCTTGCAGGGATTGGTAACATCTATGCAGATGAGATTCTCTTTCGAGCTAAGCTTCATCCCAGTTTTCCAGCTTATTTGCTTCAAAAATCACATCTAGAGCGTTTGTGGAAAGCTGTAAGGGAAGTTCTGCTACAAGCCATAAAATATAAAGGCTCGACAATCCGCAATTATGTGAATGCAGAAAACCTTCCGGGAGAATTCCAATCCTTTCATCGGGTTTACGGAAAAGAGAACCAACCCTGTTCGATATGCGAGACAAGGATCGAACGCATCAAGATAGACGCAAGAAGCACCTATTTTTGTCCCCATTGTCAGGACCTTGGGATAAAAGACTGATCCTGGAATATACAGGCTGAAAAATAAAGTTTTCCCCTGCTTCTGAGCCTGGCGGGCCAGCTGTCAGGTGACAGTAAACAAGCGCGAAAAGAAAAGTTTTGACACGCAGATGATTTAAGGAAAAACTCCCCTGTACCTGTAGACCTCAGCTATTCGATCGATGGCCACAATATAAGCTGCACAACGGAAACTGACATTTCTCTCTGTGGCCTCTGCCCAGACTTCTTTGAAGGCCTTGACCATCTTTCGTTCCAATTCTGCATTGACCTGTTCTGCTTCCCAATAGAGACCGCTTATAGCTTGAACCCATTCCAGGTGGCTCACTACTACGCCTCCAGCATTGGCCAAAATATCAGGAACGACGCGGATTTTTCTTGACCGCAAAATGTCGTCTGCTTCTGGGGTAGTGGGCCCGTTAGCCCCTTCTATTACATATCTGGCTTTAATTTTGTCAGCGTTTTTTCGGTGGATTTGATTTTCCAGGGCTGCAGGGATCAAGACATCGACATCTTGAAAAAGAACGTCATCTCTTTCGATCTGCTTGCCAGGATGTTTGATGACACATGCGTGCTTTTCTACGCAATCGATAAGGCCGGGAATGTCCAGTCCATCTGGATCGACCAAAGCCCCGGATTCGTCAGAGGCAGCAACGATCTTGGCACCCATTTGAGAGAGGAACAGGGCAGCGTGTCCCCCCACATTTCCAAAACCCTGAATGGCGATTTTGGCTCCATTCAGACTCTTATTCTCTGCTTTAAACAATTCTCTGACGATAAGTGAAACTCCTTTGCCTGTCGCTTCTTTTCTTCCCTTCGAACCGCCGAGAATCTCCGGCTTTCCGGTGACGATGCTCGGCTCTGTATAGCCTTTGAACATGGAAAAGGTGTCCATGATCCAAGCCATGGTCTTTGAAGTGGTGTAGACATCTGGAGCGGGAATATCGATATGGGGACCCAAAATAGGCATTATCTCGCTCGTGTATCTTCGGGTAAGCCTTTCCAATTCGCCTTCGCTCATATCTTTCGGGCTGCAGACTATGCCCCCCTTAGCTCCTCCATAAGGAAGATCCAGGAGGGAACATTTCCATGTCATCCAGGCTGCGAGTGCAGTGACTTCATCCTCTGTGACTCCAGGATGATATCGAACTCCTCCCTTGGCCGGACCCTTTGCGTTGTTGTACTGACATCTATATCCAGTGAAGACCTTTACCCGCCCACTATCCATTTTGATGGGAATGGATACCTTTAAAATTCTCATGGGCTTGTCCAATATTTTTAGCAGGTTAGGATCCAACTGTATTTCCTTTGCCGCTTTATAGAGCTGTTTTCGGGCTTTTTGTGCAATCGATTCTTCAATCATCTTCCCTCCTGATCTGTGAAGGAGATAGATTTTCTCCATCGCAGAGCTCCTCTCTCCTCGCTTGTATGCCTCTGAAGGGCTTCATCCTCGGCCTGCCTCACGCTCTCGAAACTGCCGTTAAGAGAGAGTCCCTTATTCTTGTCACGAAATGATTGCAAGTCAATGACGGTTTCATTATAATGAGAAATCGCGTCGAAAGACAATCTTTTGCCCAATAAAGAAAGGTGACTCAAGAAAGGAGGAAAACTCATGGCCGAAGAGAGAAAGACCTATGTCTGCAATCTGTGTGGTCAAGAAGTGGTTGTGACTAAGGCAGGAGTCGGAACATTGGTTTGCTGTGATCAACCTATGGAAATCAAAGAAGAGTAGCGATTGTTTTTTAGAAGGGAGAGAGAAAATGAAAAGTTATGATGACATCATCGAGTTCGCTATCCAGAGGGAAGAAGCAGCCATAAAAGCTTATGGAGACTTGAGCAAGTCAGCAAAGACTCCAGGCTTGAAGGACATGCTTCTCGAGCTTCAAAATGAGGAGAAAAATCATAAAAAGCTTCTCCAGGACATCACGGAGGAGCAGATCGCGTCCTTTCCAAAAGAAGAGGTGATTGATTTAAAAATATCTGATTATTTGACCGAAGAGCCGCCGGGCGAGGATATGAACTTTCAGGATCTTCTCATTTTTGCTGCGAAAAAAGAACAGAACGCTGTGGACCTCTATACCAAACTAAGAGAAGATGCCGAGAGCAACGAGCTGAAGGAACTTTTTGATTTTTTAATCATACAGGAAAAATCTCATAAATTGAAGCTGGAGAAAGAATACGAAAAACATGTTTTGGAGGAGGATTGATCCTGGACGGATTGTCAAAGGAAGGTGAGTTCTTTTCAGACTTAACGGCTGATAGGACGCGATAAAATTCAGGAGCTTAAATAAGGAGAATAAAGATGGAAAAATGGGAATGTACAGCCTGCGGATATATTTATGATCCCGAACAGGGCGATCCCGAAAATGGAATCGAACCTGGAACTCCGTTCGAGAAGTTGCCTGATGATTGGGTTTGTCCCCAGTGCGGAGTGGGTAAAGAGTATTTTCAAAAAATGTCCTGAGAAAGAATTGGGATAAAACTTACCATGCATGTCATTGTGGTTGGTAACGGCCTAGCAGGAACGATTTCGTCGAAGACTATCCGTGAGCTGGATTCCGAGGCAGAAATCGACGTTTATGCTGCAGAACCGTACCCATACTATCCTCGTCCTAATCTTATTGAATTCTTAGCTGGTCTTATTTCCAAAGAAAAGCTTTTTGCTTTCTCGGAAGAGTGGTACAAGAATCAGAATATTAGTCTTCACCTCAGTACTCCGGTAATATCACTCTATCCGGAAGCCGGGCAGGTCGAACTGGAGGACGCAAGAAAAGTCGGATATGATGCCCTGCTTCTGACCAATGGCGCTCATTCCTTTATTCCTCCTTTCGAAGGGACAAAAAAACGAGGGGTTTTTGCGCTGAGAACGCTGGATGATGCGCTCGCTATCTTGGATTGGATCAAAAATCATAACAAGGTGGCGATCATCGGGGGCGGACTTTTGGGGCTGGAGATCGCCAAAGCCCTGCGGTCTGGGGGGGCTGAGATCCAGGTAGTAGAATTTTTTGAGCGTCTCCTGCCACGGCAGCTCGATACTCAGGGCGCCTCAGTGCTGAAAGCCCAGGTCGAGAATATGGGAATCAGTATCCGTCTCGGTGTGGCCACCGAAGAAATCTTGGGGGAGGATGAGGTCACAGGGCTCCGCTTCAAAGATGGAGATGAAATTGAGGCAGGAGCTGCTGTAGTGGCTGCGGGTGTGAGACCGAATATCGGCTTGGCCAAAGAGGCGGGACTTGTGACAGATAAAGGAATCGTCGTTGATGATCATCTCCAGACAAGCCACCCGGATATATTCGCTGCTGGAGATAATGTTCAGCACAGGGAAAAACTTTACGGAATCATTCCCGCTTCTTTCAACCAGGCCCGGACTGCCGCCTTCAACATTGCCGGACAGAAAAAGAAGTATGAAGGGACAATTCCTTCCAATACCCTCAAGGTCATTGGCCTCGATGTAACTTCCATCGGAGAAGTCAATCCTGAAGAAGGAACCTGCGAGGAGTTTCGGGAGGTAAGGGAAGAAAAAGGAATCTATAAAAAGGTCGTTATCAAGGACGGAAAGATAATTGGTGCCATATGGATAGGGACCAAAGACAAGGTTAATGATATCAATCGTCTCATCCTCCAACAGATTGAAGTCGAAAAATGGAAGAGCTCGCTTTTAGAGGATGATTTCGATTTCTCAATCTTATGAAGCTAAAAATTTCGACACTCTTCTTTTTCCTCATGATTTTGGTCACCCGTGCTTTTGGAGATATCACTGGATACCTTTCATCCAGTTTTTTGAAGAGCCAGGAAAAGGGAGAATATAACAGAGGAACGTTCACGAATCCGTTATTCGGGCTGAGTTTTTCGGGAGACGTCTCGCCCGATATAAATTATGAGGCCGAATTCAGGATTGTGGATGTCACACAGCTTGAAATCGATCAAGCATGGATTGGAGTGGGCCGTGCACAATCGTTTCAGCTCAAACTGGGTCTCTATCTGGTGCCTTTTGGAAGATACAACCGAATCAACAGGCCTCACCAAACATTCCTGATCCAATCCCCTCTCCACGTCGAATTTTGTTATCCCCATCGGTGGAGGGATATCGGTATCCTCGTCGAGGGAAGTTTCAGCGGCATTTTCTACTCAGGGTATCTCGGAAATGGGCTCAGAGAAGGTCAGGATTTGAGGGACGGTCAGCAATTCGAGGATAATAACAAGAATAAAGGAAAAGGGGGGAGGTTTGGATTATCGCTCGGACAGGGAGTCGAGGTGGCTTACTCCATCCACAGCAGTAAGTATGATGACCAGGACAGTCGGAATCTCGTCCTTCATGGAGTGGATTTGACCTGGATAACTCAGGATTGGCAGGTATTCGGCGAATACACTCTTGGCAAAATTGACAATCCAGAGGGTTTTGTCCAGGGGGAGGCCGAAGGCTATTTTGTTTCGGTTTCGATCAATTTCGGGAACTTCATTCCTTTAGCGAGCTATCAGAAACTGAAGTATTCTGATCCCTACCATGGACCCGGTTTCCTGGAGGAGATGGAAACAGGAGAGGGGATTTCCATTGATAGGAGCCGGTGGGCTTTGGGTTTGATGTATATTCCCGTTCAAAATGTTTTTTTTAAGTTAGAATATGATTTCAACCGGGAAGAGGGGGAAGCACCAAAGGATGATCTTTGGGCCATACAAGTGGCGGTCAGTTTCTGAACTTGTTTCGCTTCTCGACTTTTGATAGAATTCCTGGTCCGCAGGCTGCATATAAAATCTGGTCGCTATCAAGAGGAGATTTATGGCCAATATTGTTGTGTTAGGTACTCAATGGGGGGATGAAGGAAAAGGCAAGATCATTGACCTAATTGCTCCGGCTTTCGATGTTGTCGCTCGGTTTCAAGGAGGTCATAATGCCGGACATACCGTTTATATAAACGGCAAAAAAATCGTACTTCATCTGATTCCCTCCGGGATTCTTCGCCGGGGCAAGCTTTGTATCATCGGAAATGGCGTCGTGATCAATCCGCAGGCATTTCTCGATGAGATCTCGGAGTTGAAAAAATTCGGGGTTGAGATAGATAAGAACATCGTAATGAGTGATAAGGCTCACCTCATTCTTCCCTATCATTCATCGGCGGAAAAGGTCAGCGAAAAGTCAAGAGGTGCAAAGAAAATAGGAACCACATCCAGGGGAATCGGCCCTTCTTATCAAGATAAGGCCGGCCGCCTGGGAATCAGGACTGGAGATCTCCTCGATCTCGATGTTCTTCGGGAAAAAATTGAACAGAATGTCACAGAAAAAAATATCTATTTGAGACATTATGGAGCCGAAATCTTTGATCCAGAGAAGATCTTTGAGGCTTATGCTGATTATGGACAGCATTTGAAAACATACCTGGCAGATGTTTCTCTTATACTGGATGACAAAATCAAGGAAGGAAGAACCGTACTTTTCGAGGGAGCACAGGGTACTCTTCTGGATGTCGATCATGGGACATATCCTTTCGTGACATCCTCCAATTCCACCATAGGCGGTGTTTGTACGGGACTGGGTATTGGCCCGAACAAAATTGATGCTGTATGGGGGGTATCCAAGGCCTACACGACTCGAGTCGGAGGAGGCCCATTCCCAACAGAAATTGCAGATGATACGGGACGGTTGCTCCTGGAGAGAGGCAATGAATTCGGAGCGACAACGGGGAGGCCTCGGAGATGCGGATGGTTGGATGCTGTGGCTGTAGCCTTCTCTTGTCGGATCAATGGGATTAGTCATATGATCTTGACAAAGCCGGATGTGTTGGATGGATTGGAAGAGATAAAGGTATGTGTCGAGTACAGATATAAGGGGGATCGTTTACGAAGTTTCCCTTCAGAGAGCTGGATTTTGGACAAGGTTGAGCCCCGCTACAAAAAAATCCGAGGCTGGAAGAAACCTGTCCATGGCATCCGAGATTATTCAAAACTCCCTCAGGCTTTTAAGGATTATGTGAAATTTATCGAGGACTTCATCCAGGCCAAAATCTCGCTCATTTCCACAGGGATGGAGAGGAAAGATTCTGTTTTAATCGAAGAAGACCTGAAACATGCGATGAATCTTGAAAAAATAAGAGCTGAGCTTTGACCATCCTTTTGGCATGAAAAAGAGATTTTTACAGTGGGTTGAGATTGATCGGGAAGCCATCAGACACAACCTCAGTGAATTTCGACGCCTGATCGGAAAAAGGAGGTTGTTGTTAGCCACCGTGAAAGCCAATGCCTATGGACACGGACTCGAAAAAGTCTCAGCAGCTGCTCTAGAGTCTGGTGCGGATTGGCTTGGTGTCCATTCTCTCGAGGAAGGGATACAGCTTCGCCGGTCGGGGCTCGATTGCCCAATTCTTGTACTGGGCTATGTTCCTCTCGATGACCTGGAGAGCGCAGTCAAGCACGACCTGAGACTCACGGTGTATCAAATAAAAACAGTACAACGGTTGGCCCACATCGAACCAGCCCAAGGAAAGGAAATACCTCTTCACGTCAAGATAGAAACTGGAACTCACCGCCAGGGGATTCGAAGGGAGGACGTCCTTTCCTTTATAAAGGAAGTCAACTCATATCCTACTCTTAAAGTGGAAGGAGTTTCTTCGCATTTTGCCAATATAGAAGATACGACAGACCATTCTTATGCCCGTTACCAGCTCGATAATTTCCAGGAAGTCTGCAATCTCCTTGAAAAAGAAGGATTCGTGATTCCGATCAAACACATCGCTTGTACTGCCGCAGTGATTCTTTTCCCGGAAACGTTTTTTGATATGGTGCGTGTGGGCATTGGTATGTACGGACTCTGGCCATCCAAAGAGACTTATGTGTCTTGTTTGCTTCAGAACAGAGAACCCCTGCATCTCAAGCCGGTTCTTTCTTGGAAAACCAGAATCGCTCAACTTAAAAAAGTCCCAAAAGGTGGATATATTGGATACGGCTGTACATATAGAACCACCAGAGAGACATGGCTGGGAGTGCTTCCCGTGGGCTATTACGATGGTTACTCTCGAGCCTTTTCTAATGTTTCACATGTTCTCATCCGGGGACAAAGAGCCCCGGTTCGAGGAAGGGTTGCGATGGATTTCACAATGGTCGATGTGACAGATATTACCAGTGTGGAAGAGGAGGATGAAGCCGTACTTCTAGGAAGAAGTGGAGAGGAGAGAATCACAGCCGATACGCTGGCTTTCTTGGTGGGGACCATCAATTATGAAATAGTCACACGTATCAATCCTTTGATTCCTCGAATAATTTTGTAGCGATCCTAGGAATGTCTTTCATCTACAGGAAGAAAAGGAAGAAAAGGCGTGGATTCATCTCTCCCCGAAAAGGGGAGGCAGGAAGCTTGGACATATTTTGGTCGGCCGTGAACGCAAGCTTTGCCGGCAGGTATGCGAAGCGGTTCCCTCCTCATGTTGACTTGAGATTCTATTGGTGATAAAAATATCAGGGAATGAAAGTCCGTCTTGAATGGGAGGTGACGAATGCCGGTAAAAAAAACGACAAAAAAAGAGGTGAAAAAAACGGCCAAAAAAACTGCGAAGAAAGCCACTAAAACTGAGGCCAGGCCAAAAAAGGGCAAAAAGATCAAAAAAGGACAAACCTATGAATGCGGCCTCTGTGGATTTCGCTTCATGGTCGATGATTGTGGAGGAGTAGAGGAACACTATTTCATCTGCTGCTCTGAACCGATGAAACAGAAAAGAGCCAAAAAGGGATCCAAAAAAACAGAGAAAAAAACTGCAAAAAAGGCACCCAAGAGGACGGCAAAAAAAACCACAAAGAAGAAATAGTCTTTCACCTTAAATCAGGTATGTATCATAATCGGCAGGGGGGAACTTTCCTTTTTATTCCTCTTTATTCCTCTGCCGGATTCGATAGAAATTCCTCGATTCTCTACCTGGTGGGATAGCGGAGCTGGACAGAGAATAGAAAGGCCTTTGTTGCCCGAGCTTTCAGGGGCAAAACGCTCAATCGGCAAAGTATTATTTTTCCGCTATGTTTGGTATAATTTATTGTCTTTAGATTCAAGAAATGAATAACTGGAATTGTTGAGAGACAAAATGAGAACCGATATTTCCGTTATGATCGCAGGTAAGGCAGGTGATGGTGTGCTGTTTACGGGGAATGTTCTCGCAAAGATATTGAAAAAACAGGGATGGGAGATTGTAACCTACAGAAATTTCCCTTCCAACATAAGAGGCGAGGCCACGAACTACACCATAAGGGCGAGCCAGAAAAAAATTCATGGGAGCGCAGATGAAATTGATGTGCTGATGGCTTTTGATTGTGATTCCATCTTAGAGCACATTGAGACTCTTGCTGAAGGGGGAGTGGTATTGTGCGAAGGAAAAGAATTGTACCGGCTTAAGCCTGCACAAAGAGCGGGGAGAACATTCCACACTTTTCCGATGAGGGATTTGGCCCGAGAGAAATTGGGGCATGAGATTTTCAAAAATATGATTCTTTTAGGAGGATTATGCTACATCCTCGATCTTGATTTTCAGATCCTCACAGAGACCATCTCCGATACCTTCCTTGAAAAGAAGGGAAAGGATGTTGTAAGGAAGAATGTTCAGGCTATTCACCTCGGCTGCGAAGAGGCAAAAAAGATTGTGTTGGAGAAAGAAAGACACAGGCTGAAGAGCAAGAAGGATTTGAAAAGATTGCTTATTTCTGGTGACGAGGCCATTGCTTTCGGGGCGCTGGTTGCTGGATGCCGTTTTTTTGCTGCTTATCCTATCTGTCCAGCCACTGAGATCTGGCAGTGGTTAACACTCCATTTCCCTCGCTATAAAGGTCTTGTCGTTCAGACAGAAGATGAGTTAGCAGCCATAAACATGGCTTTGGGAGCTTCCTATGCGGGAATGAGGGCGATGACATCTACTTCCGGTCCCGGAGCTTCCTTAATGATGGAAGGGTTTAGCCTTGCTGGCATGGCCGAAATCCCGATTGTCGTCGTTCATGTCCAGAGAGTTGGTCCGAGCACCGGATTGCCGACTAAGTCTGAACAAGCAGAGCTGACCCAGTGGATTCACGGCGCTCATGGGGATTTCCCCCGAATTATCCTTTCTCCCGGGACGGTTAGAGAATGTTACGAATTTACTATCAGGGCATTCCACCTTGCCGATAAATACCAGTGTCCGGTGGTCCTTCTCACCGAGCAGGATTATGGGCAAAATTACAGGACGGTAAAAAGTTTTGGTTTTTCGGAGATTCCTATAGACAGGGGTAAAATGCTGAGCCAGAAAGAGCTTCTCGGTATAGAGGATTATCGCCGCTACAAGTTCGTCCGTGACGGCATCTCCCCAAGAGTCCTCCCATCGATGAGAAATGGGATTCATATGGTTGAGAGCAACGAGCATGATGAAAGAGGCTATCGAGATGAATCCACCCAAAACAGAAAGAGGATGATGGAGAAAAGGATGAAGAAGCTCATATCAGCACGGAAGGATCTCATCCATTCCAGAGTTAGGGGAAACAAAACGGCTGATATCGGTCTAATAGGCTGCGGCTCAACACTAGGCCCTATCCGAGAAGCCATGGATCAACTTCTCGATGCTGGGATAGAGGCCAAATTCATGCAGATCCGTACTCTCTGGCCCTTTTTCAGAACAGAAGTTGAAAATTTCATCGACAGTTGTGAGCGGATTTTTGTGGTGGATAATAATTTTGAGGCACAGTTAGCCCATCTCATACAGAGTCAAGTGAAGAATAAGAATGAAATAGAGAATATATTGAAATACTCAGGAGAGACATTCCGTCCGCGCGATATTTCAGATTTTATCAAAGAGGCTTTGAAGCGATGAAGGCAAAGGATTATCATCTTCATGATCCCACATGGTGTCTTGGATGTGGTATCTACGGGTTGTTTTCCAGCCTCAAAGCGGCCGCTGCCTCACTGCAATTGAAGCCAGAAGAGACCGTGATTGTCACTGGGATTGGCTGTCATGGGAGATTGAACAACTATTTCAAGGCCTACGGCTTTCACAGTCTGCATGGGAGGGCATTGCCGGTGGCTACAGGGGTGAAACTCGCCAATGTCCAGCTTTCTGTGATCACAGTGAGTGGAGATGGAGATGCCTATTCCATTGGCCTCAACCATTTTATTCACGCGGTGAGAAGAAATGCGGATTTAACCTACATAGTTATCAACAATATGATTTATGCCCTCACTCAGGGTCAAACATCGCCTACGAGTCCATTGGGCTTCGTCTCCGGTTCCACACCACAGGGTTCAAAAGAAGTTCCTCTTGATGGACCGCGGATGGCCTTTGTATCGGGAGGGACTTTTATTGCCAGAGGATTTTCTGGCTCCCCTAAGCAGCTCAGCGGTCTTATCGAACAGGGGATCCGGCATAAAGGATTTTCTCTTATCGACGTTCTGAGTCCCTGCGTAACCCACAACAAGGTCAACACGTACGATTGGTACAAAAAAAACACCTATGATATCAGCCAAAGACAAGGATATGATTCAGGAAACAGGGACTCGGCCTGGGAAGTTCTCAAAGATGAGGAAAGGATGGCTTTGGGGCTTCTCTTTAAAGACGCGAGGGCTTCTTATGAGGAGCTTGTGCTTCCCGATAAGAGACCTTTGTTTCAGAGCCGAATGACCATCGACCGGAAGGAATGGGAAAGAATTTTGGAAAAATTTGAATGAAAAGATGATCAAACAATTCACGTAATGAAAAAGGAGGAATATACAATGAAACAAAAAGTAGAGAAAGTATTGGATAAGATCCGCCCTTCACTCATGGCCGACGGAGGGAATGTCGAACTCGTAGATGTCGAAGATGGAAAGGTAAAAGTCCGGCTGACAGGAGCCTGTGGAGGCTGTCCGATGTCTCAGATGACTCTTAAGATGGGGATCGAAAGGCTTCTCAAGCAAGAAATCCCTGAGATCAAAGAGGTTATCGCAGTATAATGGAAAGAACATGAACTGTATGCCAGATTAAAGAAAGAAAAAGAAAGAAAATGAAAAGGATTTATCTGGATCATATCGCAGGCACTCCTTTGCATCCCACTGTGTTGAATGCCATGCTTCCTTATTTAAAGGAGAAATTCGGAAATCCGCAGAGCCTTCACTCATTGGGTCAGGAAGCGCTGCAGGCCATCGAGGAGTCGCGGGAAAAAGTCGCTCATCTGATCAATGCCAAACCTTCCGAGATTATCTTCACCTCAAGCGGCTCCGAGGCGAATAATTTTGCCTTAAAAGGACTCGCTCTGGCCCATCAGGGGCGCGGAAAACATATCATTCTCTCCTTGATAGAGCATCAATCTGTCTTGCATTCGGCAAAGAACCTGGAGAAATTCGGGTTTCATTTCACTCATATTCCTGTCGATAAATACGGAAGGGTGGATCCGAAGGATGTCGATAAAGCCATCACCGGTGAAACCATTCTTGTGGCCATCATGTTCGCCAACGGGGAAGTCGGAACCATAGAGCCCGTCGGGGAGATAGCCGGCATCTGCCATGAGAAAGATGTCCTTTTTTTTACCGATGCCGTCGATGCCGTCGGAAACATTTCAGTGGACGTCAATACCCTCGATATAGATGTGTTAAGCTTGGCGGGGGATCAATTCTACGGGCCCAAGGGAAGCGCTGCCTTGTATTTGAAAAAGGGTATCAGAATCCTCCCCTTTATCGATGGAGGCATCCAGGAGAATGGAAGGCGAGCAGGAACCGAAAACGTGCCCGCCATCGTTGGTTTAGGAACAGCAGCGGAACTCGCTTTGGAAAAGATGGAATCTCGGGAGAAGAAGTTGAAAACACTGAGGGATAAGTTGATTGGGAAGCTTCCCCAAGAGGTGGAGCATGTGTTTGTCACCGGACATCCCGAAGAACGTCTTCCCCACCACTGTAGTTTTTGTGTTGAATTTGTGGAGGGAGAAGCCATGCTTTTGAACCTGGATATGCAGGGCATCTCGGCCTCAAGCGGATCAGCCTGCACATCACGAGCCCTGAAGGCATCCCATGTTCTTTTGGCCATGGGAATAGATCATGCGCGTGCTCAAGGTTCTTTGGTGTTCAGCCTTATAGAGGAGACAACCTCAGGAGACATCGATTATCTTTTAGAGGTTTTCCCTCCTATAATAGAGAGACTCAGAAAAATGTCTCCACTTTATACCCAATATCTCGAGGAGAAAAAGAAATGATTTATAGCGAAAAAGTCATGGATCATTTCCAGAATCCCCGCAATGTCGGAACGATAGAAGATGCAGATGGAGTGGGCCAGGTCGGAAATCCGGTTTGTGGCGATATGATGACCTTCTACATAAAGGTCAAGGATAATCGTATCGAGGATGTGAAATTCCAGACATTCGGCTGTGGAGCTGCCATTGCTGTCTCCAGTATGGTCAGCGAAATGGCCATCGGAAAAACGATCGAAGAGGCCCTGAAAATCACGAACAAAAGCGTAGCAGAGGAACTCGGCGGTCTTCCCAAAAACAAATTGCATTGTTCCAATCTTGGAGCTGATGCCCTTCATAAGGCGATCGAAAACTACCAAGAAAAGCAGAGAGCCGAAGAGAATCTTCCAAAAGAATTGAAGGATGATAATTCGTGTTTCTGTCCTTACTGCGAGGGACCTATTGAAGGCATGGAGGATTACTGTGAGGTGTGTAAAGTAGAATTGGTAGATTGTCCTGAGTGCAGCATGCCGATGAACAAAAAAGCAGACAAGTGTCCTCACTGTGGAGCGACAAAAGTCAGGGTCTAGGGATTTCGCAGAAGAGAAGACCGGAAAAATGAGGGCCGATCGAACCTTAGATTGTTATGGATTGCTGTGTCCTGTGCCGATCATACAGACAGCGAAAGCGATTAAGGAAATGAACAAAGGAGAAGTGCTGGAGGTTGTCTCCACAGATAAAGGGATCAAGGAAGATATGCCGGCTTGGTGCAGACAGACTGGCCAAAAATTTTTGGGGGTGGAAGAGCATGGGGATGTGTTCAAGGCCTATGTCAAGAAAATCAAAGACTAGAGGATTGAGTTGTGGCACATAGCTGAAAAAAATAGAGTGACAAAAACAAAAACATATTCAGGGAAGGAAAATGAACCAAAAAGACATCCAGGAAAGAATCAAGAAGTTGCGGGAAGAACGCCATGCCGCTATCCTCGCTCATAATTATCAGATTGGCGAGGTGCAGGATGTGGCCGACTTCATCGGCGATTCGCTTGAATTGAGCCAAAAAGCCGCTGAGCTAGAAGCTGAGGTTATCGTTTTTTGTGGGGTCCATTTTATGGCTGAAACGGCCGCCATTCTCTCTCCTCAAAAGACTGTTCTGATGCCGGATATCCAAGCGGGATGTCCCATGGCAGACATGATCACTGCTAGAGAACTGATCGAATGGAAGCAGCAGTACCCCGGAAGAAAAGTCGTGTGCTATGTGAATACTTCTGCTGAGGTAAAGGCAGAATGCGATATCTGTTGCACGTCCTCCAATGCTCTTCGGGTTGTTGAGTCCGTAGAGGGAGATGAGATCCTGTTTGCACCGGATAAAAATCTGGCTGCCTATGTCGCTCGTTTTACCGAAAAGAAGATCATCCCATGGGATGGATACTGTTATGTTCATCATAACATTTCGGCCCGGGATGTCAGATTGAAAAAAGAGATGTTTCCAGAGGCTGAGGTATGGGTTCATCCAGAGTGCCGTCCTGAGGTCATCGATCTGGCTGATAAGGTACTTTCTACTGGAAAAATGATCAGAGAAGCAAGCAATACGGCAAAAGCCGATATCTTAATTGGAACCGAAACGGGAATTATTTACAGGATGAAAAAAGAAAATCCTGAGAAAAATTTTCATCCAATCAAAGACTTAGCTGTGTGTGCGAATATGAAAAAAATCAATCTGAAAAAGGTATTGAGATCTTTAGAAGAAATGAAACATAGAGTCGAGGTTCCTCTTGAAATAAGCCAGAGAGCAAGAGGATCTATTGAAAAAATGGTAAAGATTTAGGAAGTTCTTATCCCTATTTTTTTGATGGGGTGGACACAGTGGGGATCAAGGGTCAGCCCAAGGAGCTTCATCTTGTACCGAGGAATACGGTCCAAAGGGGTACATTTGGCGCTTAAGGAGATTTCACGGTGAAACTTCCTCCCAAGATTCGGAAACGGGACGGTAATCTGGTTGATTTTGATGAGCAGAAAATCGTTCGTGCTGTGCAGAGAGCAGCTTTCGAGGTGCTTATGGATGAGGAGAAATCTGAGGAAATTGCGCGAACAGCCTCCCGAGGTGTCCTCACGAAGATCGCTTCATCCTATATTGAAGAGATCCCTACTGTGGAGAACATTCAAGATATCGTGGAGGAAGTCTTGATGGATATGGGATACCGCTCGATTGCCAGGAGCTACATTCTCTATAGGCAGGAGCATCAGTATATCCGTCGTGTCAAGGTGATCTATGGGGTAAGGGATGATCTCAAACTGCCTCTGAACACCTTGCTTGTCCTGAAAAAAAGATATCTGCTGAAGGATGAGAAACAGAATGTGATAGAAAGCCCCAGAGAACTGTTTTTTCGAGTAGCCAAGGCAGTAAGCGAAGCCGAGGATGATTTTCCATCTAAAATGAGGAAACAGGAGGTGGAGGAGAAATTTTTACGGATGATGAGCAGGCTGGAATTTATGCCAAATTCGCCAACACTTATGAACGCAGGAACATCCTTGGGACAATTATCTGCTTGCTTCGTTCTCCCTGTTGAGGATTCTATCGAGGGGATCTTCGATTCATTGAAGAGTATGGCTCTGATTCATCAGACAGGAGGAGGAACGGGCTTTGATTTCTCCCGCCTCAGACCGGCAGGTGACCTGGTCTCGACGACAAAAGGGAGCGCTTCTGGCCCGGTTTCTTTCATGAGCATATTCAATCAGGCAACAGGCGTTATTGTTCAGGGGGGGAGGCGCAGGGGAGCGAATATGGGAATCCTGCGCTGCGACCATCCTGATATCGAGAGCTTTATCGAAGGCAAACTCGAAGAAGGAGCCTTTTCAAACTTCAATCTTTCTGTGGGAATAACCGACAGGTTTATGGAAGCAGCGAACAAGAATGAAAAATTTGATCTGATCAATCCACGGACAAAAGAAAAGGCGAAATCTCTCAAGGCAAAATCTCTGTTCGACCTGATTGTTTATTCTGCCTGGCGCTCAGGAGATCCGGGATTGGTATTTTTGGATGAAATCAACCGGTATAATCCAACGCCTCATCTGGGTCGAATCCAAGCGACTAATCCCTGCGGGGAGATTCCTCTTCTTCCTTATGAGAGCTGCAATCTGGCCTCTCTTGACATATCAAAATTCATGAAAAACGGAGCAGTGGATTGGGATAAGCTGGAGGAGGCTGTCCAATGGGGAGTCCGTTTTCTGGACGATGTCATCGAAATCAACAATTATCCTTTGCCTCAGATCCAAGAGATGACCCTGGCTAACCGGAAAATTGGCCTTGGAATCATGGGATTCGCTGATATCCTTATAAAATTGGGGATTCCCTACACCAGCACAGAGGCTGTCTCTATGGCTTCCAAACTCATGAGTTTTATTCGGCAGGCTTCACTCAAAGCTTCGGCAGAACTGGCTGAAGAAAGAGGACCATTTCCTAATTATGAACGCTCGATTTATCCTCAAAAAAAACTTCGGCTTCGGAATGCCACGGTCAATACAATCGCCCCGACCGGAACGATCAGCATCATCGCGGGATGTTCTAGTGGAATCGAGCCTTTGTTCGCATTGAGTTATGTCCGTAATGTTCTATCTGGAGCAAGGTTGTTCGAAACACATCCCTTGTTCGAAATGGAGCTTCGGCAGAGGGGGTTGTATTCCAAGGAACTCATGGCCGAGATCGGGAGGACGGGATCTCTCCAGGACATCGATGTCATTCCAGATGATTTGAAAAAGATTTTCATCACATCCTTTGATGTCCCCCCAGAAGCTCACATCCAGATACAAGCTGCTTTTCAGGAACATACTGATAATTCTGTTTCAAAGACAATTAATCTCCCTTCGGATGGGACTGTGGAGGATGTCAGAAACATTTTTGCCCTTGCACATGAATTGAAATGCAAAGGCATCACTGTCTACCGGTACGGAACGAAAAGGGGACAGGTCTTATCCTTCGATTCAAGATCCGAAGGAGAGCGGGAGGAGGATCTGAACTTCATCACTGCCGCATCCGAATACTCAGGAGGCTGTCATTCCGGCCAATGCCTTTTCTAAATGAGGAGAAAAATGGAAAAAGCTGAGAGAAGAATTAGAGAAATCATTGATCTCTTGACAAAAGCCTATCCAAAGAGCCGGACAGCACTGAGGTTCGAAACACCCCTCCAGATTCTTGTTGCGACGATTTTGTCTGCTCAATGCACGGATGAAAAGGTCAACCAGGTCACACCGTTCCTTTTTCGTAAGTATCCGGCAGCTTTGGATTTTGCTCAGGCTGATCCCAAGACTCTAGAAGATGAGATTCGAGCCACAGGATTTTTCCGGAATAAAGCCAGAAACATCATAAATGCGTCAAAGAAGATAGTTGCGGACTTCGGTGGAGAAGTCCCCGATAATATGGCGTCTTTGATTACACTGCCAGGCGTCGCGAGGAAAACAGCAAACATCGTGCTCTCGAGTGCATATAAAAAATCTGAAGGGATTGCCGTGGATACTCATGTTAAAAGGCTCTCCCATAGGTTAGGTTTGAGTAATCATAAGAATCCAGATAAGATCGAACAGGATCTCATGGCAATTATTCCCAAGAAAGACTGGATCGATTTCAACTATATGCTGGTCAATCATGGGAGAAAGGTTTGTCAAGCACGTAAGCCAAATTGTCCCGAATGCGTATTGAAACATCTTTGCCCTTCGGCAAAAGAATATTTTCCTGACCTGGAATTGCCTCGTTGAGCCGGGATTTTTCTCGAGGTTCTACATTTTTGTTTAACATCCAGAAAATCATGGGAACATTTTGATAAGAAAGTTCATGAGATGTCGGTTGCTTGATGTTTGATTTGTCGACTGCCGCAAGTTATATATAATAAGGAATGTAGCGGTGATGGAATGACTCAGCGGAAGCCGGCAAAATAAGCAGGGAAAAGGAATCAACATGGAAAAAGAAGCCATGCTTTATCGCACCTCAGAGGGGCAGAAAGTATCCTGCTTCCTCTGCCACCACAATTGCGAGATTGCGCCTTCTAAATTCGGTGTCTGTAGAGTCAGACAAAACAGAGGAGGAATACTTTATACCCAGGTCTACGGAGATGTCATTGCAGCCCATGTAGATCCCATAGAGAAAAAACCCCTCTACCATTTTTTACCAGGCACCCGGTCCTTCTCGATTGCGACTATGGGGTGCAATTTTCGATGTCCCTTTTGTCAGAACTGGCAGATTTCTCAAGTGTCGAAAAGAAAAGAATCTCTGGCTGCGGGTCAGGAGTTGCTACCGGAGGAAGTTATCCAGGCGGCAAAAAAACATGGCTGCCAAAGCATTTCCTATACTTACACCGAACCCACAATTTATTTCGAGTACGCTTACGATGCAGCGAAGTTAGCCGAAAAGGATGGATTGGCCAATGTATTTGTTACCAACGGGTACATGAGCCGAGACGCCCTGGAGACGATAAGGCCTTATCTCAGCGCCTGCAATGTAGACCTTAAGGCTTTCAGCGAAAGCTTCTATAAGAAAATGTGCGGGGCTCGTCTGCAGCCGGTGCTGGATTCCATCCGTCGGATGAAAGACATGGATATATGGGTGGAAATCACCACTCTCATTGTCCCCGGCCAGAATGACAGTGAAGAAGAGCTCGCCCGGATAGCCCGGTTCATTTCAGAACTGGACCCGGATATTCCCTGGCATATCAGCCGCTTCCATCCCGATTATAAATACACCGACGCCCCCGCAACCTCTTTAGATTCGTTACGCCAGGCATACACCATCGGAAAAAAGGAAGGCATTCATTATATATATATCGGGAATGTCATTGGAGAATCTGAAGGAACAGTGTGCCCCAAATGCAAAAAAAATCTGATCCGCAGGCAGGGATTTTACCTCTCTGAGAATAAAATCAGAAATGGACGGTGTCCCTTCTGTCAGACTTCGATAGCAGGAATTTTTTCAGATGTATGATTAGAGGATGGTTGAGATCGATGAAAAACCTGGCTTTGTTCACAGACCTATATGAATTGACCATGGCCGCTTCTTATTTCGACCACGGGATGGATGAATCCGCCAGCTTCAGTCTTTTTGTTCGCAACTACCCTCCTTTTCGGAGCTATTTTGTCTGTGCCGGTTTGGATGAAGCTCTTCATTTTCTGGAGGATCTCAGATTTTCCTCTGACGATTTGGATTATTTAAAGGAGTCAGGCCTTTTCAAGGCAAGCTTTTTGTCCTATCTGAAGAAGTTCCGGTTCACCGGCGAAGTCCATGCCATCCCTGAGGGCCGCCTCTTTTTTGTAAACGAGCCCATCTTGGAAGTGAGGGCGCCTCTTATAGAAGCGCAAATCGTTGAGACTTTTCTCATCAATGCCGTCGGTCTTCAAACCCTGATCGCAACCAAAGCCTCTCGCTGTGTTCATGCAGCCGGTTCCAGGAAATTGGTGGATTTCTCTTTGCGGCGCACCCAGGGAACTGACGCGGGAATGAAGGTCGCCCGGGCAAGTTATATCGGAGGATTTACCGGAACGAGCAACGTTTTAGCGGGAAAGGTTTTCGGACTGCCCACATTCGGGACCATGGCCCATTCTTATGTCACCAGCTTCGAGAACGAAATGGAGGCATTCCGTGCTTTTGCCCGCAGCTTTCCTGACAACGTCATCCTTCTCATTGATACCTATGATACTCTATCCGGTGCGAAGAAAGCTGTAGAAGCTGCAAAGGAGATGGCCCAGGAAGGAGTAAACCTTAAAGGAGTGAGGTTGGACAGCGGAGATATGGCTCAACTCAGCAAGGAGGTTCGTAAAATCCTGAAAAAAGACGGACTTGGAAAGACAATAATTTTTGCCAGCGGCGGTTTCGACGAATTCAAAATCAAGAAAGTCCTGGAAGAAGGCGGAGACATCGACTCCTTCGGAGTGGGGACAAAGATGGGGGTATCGGCAGATGCCCCTTATTTGGATATGGCCTATAAACTTGTCAAATACGATGGCCACCCTGTTCTCAAACTGAGTCCTGGGAAACAAACCCTTGCCGCCGATAAGCAAGTCTTCCGTTTCACCACCTCTGAAGGGAAACTGAAAAAAGATATCATTGCCCTGAGAGAAGAGAGATTAAAGGGAGGTGAGCCTTTACTCAAGAGAGTGATGAGGGGAGGGAAGATCGTCAAAAGATCTCCTTCTTTATCCCGTATCCAAAGAATCTTTCGAGATGAATTTTCAAAATTGGATGAGCGATTCAAATCCATCGAAAAGAAGAAATGTGAATATCCGGTTCTCCTGTCTCCAAAGTTGAAGTCACTCCAATCGCAAGTGATCAAGAAGTACAAACGGAAGGAACTAGGAGAAAGTTGAATGAAAAAATACAAGTTTCTTCGTCATACGGCCGATGCAAAGTTTCAAGCCTTCGGGGATACTCTGGAAGAGGCGTTTCAGCACGCAGCTTTGGCCTTGGTCTCTTTGATGTGGGATTGGGAAAAAGTCGACGACAAGATAAAGTTCCCAGTCAAGGTAAAGGGCCAAGATATGAAACAGCTTCTGGTCAATTATTTGGAAGAGATACTGTATTTGTTTGATACGAGGAGATTTCTGCTGCATCAGGTCGATGATATCTCCATCCAAAAGAAAAAGGGTCAATATGTCCTTAGGGCTCTCTTTAGAGGCGGTGAATATTCTAGCGATACCGAAATCTTTGGAGATGTGAAAGCCATAACTTATAATGAAATGGAAATCAAGAGAACCGCGCCATTTAAGATTCAAGTTGTGGCAGATGTGTGAGGTGATACCATGGAATTGAAAAAAATAAACGAATTCAGTTGGGAAATCCCCAAACACGATGATATGAACGTTCCGGCTATCATATACGCTTCTGATAAGCTGCTCCAGGGGGTAAAGCAGGACCGGACCTTACAGCAGGCAAAGAATGTAGCCTGTTTACGAGGCATTCAGAGGAGAGCCTTTGTTATGCCAGATGCGCACCAGGGCTATGGTTTTCCGATAGGAGGGGTTGCCGCTTTTGATCTTGATGAAGGGATCATCTCTCCCGGAGGAGTAGGCTATGATATCAACTGTGGCGTTCGTTTGCTGCGGACCGATTTTACAGAGGAACAAGTGCTTAAAGAGAGAACCCAGCTTCTGTTGGAGATTTTTAAGGAAGTGCCAGCAGGGGTTGGGAAGGGAGGGACGATCCGATTGAGCAAGAGAGTGCTTGAGGAGGTCTGTGCCAAAGGAGCCGAGTGGGCGGTAGAAAATGGATACGGGAGAAAGGATGATTTGTTGAAGACGGAAGAAAACGGAAGGATGAAAGAAGCAGACCCGAGTTTTCTATCCAAGCGAGCAGTAGAAAGGGGGATTCCCCAATTGGGAACACTCGGTGCCGGAAATCATTTCTTAGAGATCCAAAAGGTCCAAGAAATTTTTGATGGAGACGTTGCCGGTACCTTTGGGATTCAGTCTCCAGGCCAAATCATGGTCATGATTCACTGTGGAAGCCGTGGACTTGGACATCAGGTGGCTTCTGATTACATAAGGTCTATGGAAAACAAATTTGGATCCAGAGGCTTGCCCGATAGAGAACTCATCAATGCTCCCATTCGTTCGGACTTAGGGACTCAATACTACAAATCCATGAGTTCTGCCGTGAATTTTGCCTTTGCCAACCGTCAGATGATAGCCCATTGGGTCAGAGATGTCTTTTCCAAAATCATGGGCAGCGCAGAAGGGATGGATCAAGTTTATGATGTTTGTCATAATGTGGCCAAATTCGAGGAGCATGATATCGATGGAAAGATGAAAAAGGTCTGCATCCACAGAAAAGGGGCAACCAGAAGTTTTGGTCCTGGAAGGAAGGAAATACCACAGGTTTACAGGGATGTAGGACAGCCTGTTCTTATCCCAGGGAGTATGGGCACGGCTTCTTATATCCTCGTTGGTACTTCAGAAGCTGAAAAACTCAGTTTTGGATCTACAGCCCATGGTGCAGGACGAGTGATGTCCAGACACGAGGCTCTTCGCAGGTTCAGAGGCGAGAAGATCAAACAAGAACTGGAGAAGAAAGGGATTGAGCTTCGGTCCACCAGCTGGAAGGGGGTAGCAGAGGAGGCCGCCCAGGCCTACAAGGATGTGGATGAAGTGGTAAGGATTTCCGATCAAGCGGGGATCGGGCGCCTCGTTGCGAAGGTCGTTCCTCTTGGTGTAATGAAGGGCTAGATTTCAGGTGATAATCTTATCGATATCTTTTTCAGCATAATCCTCGAAATCCTGCACCGCATCGTATTCGCTTTTCAGCATGACATAATGGCTGTGTTCGACCTTGCTTAAATAAAGAAGCAGCCTTTTTTTCTCTTTTTCTATCCTTTCTGAAAGTCGGGCATAAAACTCTTCAGCAGATTTCTCTGATTCCATCGCTTGGTACAGAATATCTAATAAGGACGATGACGGGGTGATTTCAATACGTTTAAGGAGCTCTTCGCTCGGTTCGTCCGGTATTTGGACTTTCTGCCCTGAAAAGAGAGCTTCATGCAGCTTCATCAAAACCTGTTTATGATTGTTTTCCTCAAAAGCCAGCCATTGGAATTTTTCTTTGAGCAGGGGATTCGACACCCTGTCGACGAGATCACTATATGCCTTATTCGAGTCCATCTCAGACCGAATGGCATAGGCTAAAAGGTCTTTTAGCGATGAGGTCGACACATCTAACATCATTTTCTCCTTTATTCAGCACGAAGATAGAATCCTCTCCGGCAAATTTTTTCTTTAACAAATCATTCTAATCTTTTATGGGAAAGTCGTAAAGTAAAAATGGAATTTTTCATTTCTCAATCATCACTCATGAGAGGCTCCTTACCGATTGGATCGGGAAGAGGTGCCTGACTCGCTTCATCTCCTGTCTTTTTTTCTGACCGGTCTAGGGCTTGACTTGATGCCGACCCGACGAGGTTTTGCCTTAGAGCGAGTTGACTTTTTTTTCTTCAATTTCTATTGTAATGGCCATGAAGGTCATTCTTGCGGGATACAATGTCGATAGCACGGTCATCGAGGAACTCAAGAAGACAAGCCCTCCGCGGAATGACATAACACCGGAGACTCTCTCTGCCAGCTATGCGCGTATCTCCCGCGATCCCCGTCCGATCGACAAACTCCGTGCTGAGGCCAGAGCCGAAGTAGAGAGAGCGCGGAGATCGAATCAGAACATCATCTTTAGGATGGGCCATCACTCTGTAGCCGAGCATGCTGTTTTTAATTTTGATATTCTGGGAGTTAGCCGACTGGCTTTGGAGGAGATAGAAAAATTCCGGCTTTGCTCCTATACGGAAAAATCTCAGCGTTATATCAAGTTGAAGAATGATTTTGTGATCCCGGAAGAAATAGAGAAGGCAGGTTTGAAGAGAATATTTGTAGAGACAGTCAGGGCACAAAATTCGCTTTATCATAAGCTTTACCAGAAATTGAAGCCACATATTTTTGCGAAACACAAAGACCTGGCTGAAGATCCGAGAAAACACTCCTTGCTGAACGGTTGGGCTAAGGAGGATGCCCGGTATGTGGTCAGCCTAGCCACCCAGGGGCAGGTGGGCTTGACTTTGAATGGACGTAATCTGGAATTTTTTATCCGCCGATTCTCCGCTAAAAAATTGGCCGAACTCAAGGAACTGAATCAAAAGATCTATGCGCTTGCCAAAGAAGTAGCCCCATCGATTATTCTCTTCACCGGGGCCAGCGATTTTGATACAGAAACCTATGGCCGGTTAGAAGCGAGAGCGAACGAATTCATTGGTTTTAAAAATGAAGCCGAAAAAAATACAGTCCAGCTTATGACATTTACGCCAGATGCAGATGACCGCATCGTGGCCTCCCTTTTGCATACATCGTCCTCTCTCTCTTATGATGCCTGTCTCAAAAATTCCAAGCGATTGAGCTTCGAGAGAAAAAAGGAATTTATTGAATTGGCCTTCCAACAAATGGAATTTTATGACAGTGTACTCCGAGAATTCGAGTACGTAGATCTTACCTTCGATTTGATCATCTCTGCCACCTGTTTTGCCCAGCTCAAGCGCCATAGAATGGCTACGATAACGACTCAGAAATACAATCCTGTGCTCGGAGTGACCGTTCCCCCTTCCGTCGAAGAAGTGGGGGATAAAAATGGATACCTCGAGTTGATTGCCAGGACGAATGATGTGCATTCACTCCTTAGGAACAGATTAGGACAAGGAGCGGAATATGTGCTGACAAATGCCCACCGGAAGAGAGTATTGATCAAGGTCAATGCGCGGGAGCTGTATCATATTTCCCGCCTGCGAGAAGACAGGACTGCCCAATGGGACATCTGTCAGGTCGTAGGAAAAATGACTGAACTGGCTAGACAGGTCATGCCTCTAACCTTTCTCCTTATCGGCGGTAAAGACAATTATTCCGACGTCTATAAGAAGGTATTCGGAAGGAACCCGAAATTCGATCCCCCGAACCTGTAGAATGATAGACTCTAGTTCTTCTTCTTGATTTCTTCTATGTCAAGTTTATAAAATTTCTTTTTTCCAATTTTTATAGTGAATGTGTTCTTCTTGCTTAAATCTTTTTTAGTTTCGAGATCTTCGACTCTTTGACCCTCGATATAGAATCCTCCTTGACGGAGTATTCTTTTTGCCTCACCACGAGAAGGAAAAATATTTCGCTTTACCAGGAAATCAATAAGTTCTCGAATTTCTACTTTTGAGGAATCAGAAACCTTTAATGTTTCAGAAACAGGTATGGCCAAATCTTCGGGAGCTTTTTTTTGTTTAAACACTCTTTCGAATTCTTGAGCGACTCTTTCTGCCTCTTTCTTGCTCCAGAAATCGGTAACGATCAATTTCGCCAGCTTCGATTTGAGATCCTTGGGATTGATCTTTTCCTGCCGAATCTCTTTGCGCCACGCTTCAATCTGGGGAAGCGAGATATCGGTGAGGAGTTCATAGTAACGGAACATCAGCGGATCTGAAATAGACATGATTTTTCCATAAATCGCATTCGGGGGCTCGGTTATCCCCACATAGTTGTTCAGGGATTTACTCATTTTTTCTGCGCCGTCCAGACCTTCGAGCAGGGGCATCGTCATAACAATTTGGGGGTCTTGTCGAAACTCTCTTTGAATATCTCGGCCCACAAGAAGATTGAATTTTTGGTCTGTGCCCCCGAGCTCAACATCAGCCTTGAGGGCTACGGAGTCGTAGGCTTGCATAATGGGATAAAGGATTTCATGGAGCGATATGGGCTGCCCGCTTTTCAAACGGTTGGAAAAATCGTCCCTTTCGAGAATCCTGGCTACGGTGTACTTGGAGGTCAGTTTGATTATATCGAAGCTGGTTAGCTTCCCAAGCCAGCGAGAGTTAAAATCTATGAGGGTTTTATCTGGATCCAGGATTTTAAAAATCTGGCTTTTATATGTTTCGGCATTCCTGTTGATCTGCTCTCTGGTCATTGCGGGGCGGGTTGTCGATTGTCCTGAAGGATCGCCGATAAGACCTGTGAAGTCACCAATCAAGAAAATGACATCATGCCCCATGTCTTGAAAATGCTTCATCTTGCGAATGAGGACCGTGTGTCCAAGATGGATATCAGGAGCAGTGGGATCGAATCCAGCTTTGATTCGTAGAGGCGTTCCATCTCTGAGCGAATGCTCGAGTTTGGACTTGAGTTCGTCCTCTTGGATAATTTCCATGCAGCCTTTTCTGAGATATTCGAATTGGCCTTCGACCGATCTTCTGGTCCTTTCCATCTTTAATAGACACCTTTATTTGATGATAACCCGTCTTCCTCTGACTTCCAAGCGGCCCTCGAAATAGAGCCTCACTGCTTCGGGATAGATTATGTGCTCTTCTTTGAGGATGCGTTCGCTCAGAGATTCCTCAGTGTCGTCCTGAAGCACAGGTACCACAGCCTGCAGAATGATAGGACCCATATCCACATCTGCAGTGACAAGGTGGACTGTTGCTCCCGAATACCTGACTCCCCAGTCAATGGCTTTCTGCTGGACGTGAAGTCCCGGGAAGGAGGGAAGAAGTGCAGGGTGGATGTTCATGATTCTATTTTTGAATTCATTGCAGAAAAGAGGAGTCAGGATTTTCATGTACCCAGCCAGACAGATCAGGTCGACGTCTCTTTTTTTGACTTCATGGATGACTGCTCGATCATACGCTTCGCGGGATTCATATTTTTTTGGATTCAAATAAAGTGTTTCGAGATTTTTTTCTTGGGCGATTTTTAACCCCAAGGCTTCCTTTTTGTTGCTGAAGACCAGGACAATTTCGCCGTTGATGGTTCCTGAAAGGATGGCGTCATGGATGGCTTTGAAATTCGAGCCACGACCAGAAAGAAATACGGCAATCCTCCCTTTTTTATTGGGACTTTGAAAAACTTCTTCTGTCATTTTGTTATCCTGCATATGAAATTTTAAAATCTGATCATGAATCCTATTTTAGCGGAAAAACCGCTGAAATCAACACAGGCTTCGGAAACAGAGCGAAAATTAGTGCCAGACGGCTTTTCAGCCAGGGTTTTGATTTTGGCCTGCCAAAATTCCAGGTCAGGATGATACTCCTCGAAATAATAGAGTGTGCCCTTTGTGCCCTGCTCGTTTTCGACGGAAAATTCTCGAATCTTGGCATTTCTGGCGATGCCTTCGACAAAAAAACGCACACTCGTACCTGAATCGTACATAAGGCCGAGGCCTCCGAGCAGAATCGAACCCGATGCAGAAGCTTTGTGCAGCTCAGAATAGTTGAAGTTGTTCGCTGCTAAGAACTTGCTGCCTTCCCTGTTTACATATTTGGCCCACACCAGTCCAAACCCTCCTCTAAAGAACATTCTGAGATTGCCTGCCAAGGGAATGAAGTAGTAGCCGGATAAGGTGACAGGATAAGCGGCTACAGTCAGGGGGAAAACTTCACTGAGGGTTCCGCCTGGCCTCTCGACTTTCACCTCTGCCTTGGCTTCGTTCATGTCACTGTAGATATATCCTGCTCCTAATCCCAAGCTCATATGAGGTGCGAAAGAAAAGTGGAGCTCTCCTTCAAGATCGACGCCTGAGTGCAGGGTCCCGACATTCTTTCCGAGGAACTCCCAATTTTGTTTTTCCTGTGCTTCGACCTTTTTCCACTCAGCCCAGGAATCTAACGAACGGTGAACTTCAGAGAGTTTGAGATAAGCATAACCTCCCGATATCTTGAAGTGAAGGTCCAAGCCCTGCGCAGAATCCAAAAAGGCCAACAGAAAAATCAGGATGCGGAAGATCCCCGGTGAGGCGAGTTTTTTCTTCATGCGAGGAGTCTCATGCATGGGTTTTCGGTTTACTCGACCTTGAAAACATCTGGAATGGCCTGTTTCCAAGCCTTGAATGCGACATGGACCGGGAGGTCAATTATCTTTTTCTCACGGATGTGAATCACCATCTCTCTACCCGTAGTTTTTCCGATTTCAGAAACGGAGACATTCCGGCTCTCGGCGAGTGCGAGGAATTTGCCCTTATTTTTTGGCTCAACCGTAACGACGATCCTTGATTGCGATTCTCCGAAGAGCAAAGCATCCTCGCGAATCTGTTCCTTCAAATGCAGGTGCCAGCCGATTTTGTTTTCGCTCAAAAAGGAACACTCGGCCAGACATACTGCCAATCCTCCCTCAGAAACATCATGGGCCGAACACAAAAGCTTCCCATCAATGGCTTCCAGGCACACCTCGTGAACCTTTTTTTCCTTCTCCAGGTTGATTTGGGGTGGCAGTCCTCTTTCCATATTCCATATAGACTTTAGGTATTCAGAGCCGCCAATTTCATCTTTGTTTTGTCCTATAAGAAAGATCAAATCTTCTTCTCGTTTGAAACCTGGGCTGATGGCTTTCTCTATGTCTTTGACCAATCCCACTATCCCCAGCACTGGAGTTGGATAAATGGATTCGCCTTCCGTATCATTGTAAAAGCTCACGTTTCCACCGGTAACGGGTATCCCGAATGCTTGGCAGGCCGATGAGATACCTTCTATCGCTTCTTTGAACTGCCACATGATTCCGGGTTTTTCTGGATTCCCAAAATTCAGGCAGTTGGTGACTCCAATCGGACGAGCTCCAACGCAGGCCAGATTTCTGCAAGCTTCTGCAACCGCTAATTTTCCCCCTGTTCGAGGATCGAGATAAGTATAAAGGGAATTCCCATCCAATGTGATAGCGAGGGCCATTTTTTTATTTTTCAATCTCAGGAGTGCTGCGTCGGCACCGGGCAGGAAGACTGTATTGATTTGAACCATATGGTCATACTGACGAAACACCCATTGTTTGTCTGCAAGAGAAGGGGTGGAGAGCAAATCGAGGAATGTTTGATTCCAATCCTCTGGAAGAGGGACCTTTCCCAGTTGAGCCGCTGATTCGAGGTAGGGAGGGACAGCGCTCTCCCTTTTGTACACTGGACAAAGATCAACGACTGCCTTTACAGGAATATCCACTACGATTTCACCTTTGAATTTGACTTTGAGCTTCTCGTCTGCAGTCACGCGGCCGATAATGACCGCATCCAGATCCCATTTCGTAAAAATGTTCTGCACCTCCTTAACCTTATCTTTCCTGGCCACTAACAACATCCTTTCCTGCGACTCTGAAAGCATGATTTCGTAAGGGCTCATGCCTTCTTCTCTTTGAGGGACAAGGTCCAGATCTATTTCGATTCCAGAATTTGCGTTTGAGGCCATTTCGGTGGAAGAACAGGTCAGCCCCGCAGCCCCCATGTCTTGAATGCCCACGATCAAATCCTTACTCATGACTTCCAGACAGGCTTCCAGTAAGAGCTTTTCTTTGAACGGGTCTCCCACCTGTACATTTGGCCTTTTCTGTTCTAGATCCTCGCCAAACTCGGCCGAGGCCATGGTGGCTCCATGAATACCGTCTCTTCCGGTTTTGGACCCCATATAGAGCACGGGATTTCCCTCGCCCTCCGCCTTGGCATAGAAAATCGCGTCTTTCTCGCATATGCCAAGACAAAAGACATTCACGAGAGGATTGAGAGAATAACACGAATTAAAAGTCATCTCCCCCCCGACTGTTGGGACACCCATGCAGTTTCCGTACCCTGCTATTCCCGATATGACGCCTTCTGTGATGGACCTGTTCCTTGGGCCGGTCAAAGGTCCGAAACGGAGCGAGTCCATCAGGGCGATGGGTCTTGCTCCCATGGTGAAGATATCTCTCAGGATCCCCCCGACTCCTGTAGCTGCTCCCTGGTATGGTTCAATAAATGAGGGATGGTTGTGGGATTCAATTTTGAAGACAGCTGCAAGACCTTTTCCTATATCCAGGATGCCTGCATTTTCCCCGGGCCCTTGGATGACATTCTTACCAGAAGTAGGAAGTTTTTGCAGGTGAACTTTGGAGCTTTTATAACTGCAGTGTTCAGACCACATGAGTGAAAAAATACCCAGTTCCGTAATATTGGGTTCCCTTCCGATAAGCTCGACAATCTTTTCAAATTCCCGCTCTGTGAGGTTGTGTTTTTCCAAAATTTTCTTATCGATCATGTTTGGTCTGCTCCAACAATACGATACATCCTGAAAGTTGCGAATAACCGAGCGCCGACTTTAAGCCCGCGCCATCTTATTTTCATTTTTTTCAAGCTTGTTGAAAGTGATGAATGATCGATTCGAAGATAATCTGTCCATCATTGCTTCCAAGAAGTGATTCGGATGCTCTTTCAGGATGAGGCATCACTCCCAAAACGTTTCTCTGTTCATTGGCCAGGCCTGCTATGTTCTCGATTGAACCGTTGACATTTGCCTCTTCTGTGATTCGGCCCTCCTGGTTTGCATATCGGAAGACAATTTGTCCATTCTTTTTGATCTTCTCAACCGTTTCAGGAGGAGCATAGTAGTTGCCGTCAAAATGAGCGACCGGCATTTTGAGCAGATGGTATCTTTTCCCTCTGTTCGAAAAGGGAGTTTGTGGATTTTCAATCCTTATATGAACATGCTCGCAAAGGAATTTGAGTTTTTTGTTTCGGAGCATAGCACCTGGAAGCAGCCCCAATTCGCACAGGACCTGAAAGCCATTGCAGATACCTAGGACGAGTCCGCCTTTTAGTGCAAAATTCTGGAGTTCTTGCATCAGAGGAGAAAATTTAGCTATGGCTCCTGGGCGGAGATAATCTCCATATGAAAATCCCCCTGGAAGAATGACACAGTCTGTATTTTTAAGATCATGATCTTTGTGCCAGAGATAAAAACACTCTTGGCCAAGGACATCTTTGCAGACATGGTAAGTGTCCCGGTCGCAATTGGAGCCAGGAAAAACCACCACACCGAATCTCAATTTATTCGATTATCTCCCAGGAAAATTTCTCGATGATAGGATTAGCCAGAACTTTATCCGAAAGCTCCGGAATGATCTTCCGGATTTTTTCTTCGGGGATATCGTCTGTTTCGATCTCGAAGACCTTACCTTGTCTGACATCCCTGACAAAATCGTACCCCATGGTTAGAAGAGCATTCTTCACGGTTTGCCCCTGTGGGTCCAAAACGGTGTCTTTGAAGGAAACGAGAACTCTAATTTTCATCGGATAATACCCTGTCGAATATGTATTCTATTTGTTCCAGATAAGGATCAATAGTGAAGCATTCATTGACTTCTTTTTCAGTCAAAATTTTCATAATTTCTCGGTCCTTGCGAACGAGATCTTTAAAATCTAAATTTTCTTTCCATGCTTTGAGGCTGTTCTTTTGTACAAGTTGGTACGCCCGTTCCCTGGAGATTGCTTTTCTGGTCAGAGCTAAAAGGACTCGCTGAGAAAAGATAAGCCCTTTGGTAAGATGGATGTTCTTTTCCATCCTGTCCGGGTGAACATTCCAGTTTTTTATGAGATCAGATATCTCCGCGATCAGGAAGTCTGTGATGATGAAAGAATCTGGAAGGATGATTCGTTCTGCGGATGAGTGAGAGATGTCTCTCTCGTGCCAGAGGGGGATATTCTCCAAGGCAACCTGGAGGTTTGTTCTTGCCACGCGGGCAAGTCCAGAAATTCTTTCTGCACGGACTGGATTTTTCTTGTGGGGCATGGAGGACGAGCCTTTTTGTCCTTTGGTAAAAGGCTCTTCGACTTCATGGACTTCGGTTCTTTGGAGATGGCGGATCTCGACAGCGATCTTTTCACAAGTAGAACAAACGAGAGCCAACACGAAGAGAGCCTCTGCATGCCGGTCGCGTTGGAGAACCTGAGTGGATACTTTAGCAGGGCTCAATCCAAGTTTTTGCAGAGCGATTGTTTCCAGCCTCGGATCCAGATGGATATAGGTTCCTACTGAACCTGAGATACGTCCTACACTTATATTGACTGAAGCGTTTTGAATGCGCTGCAAGTGACGCTTGACTTCTTCATACCACACGAGCACTTTGACTCCAAAGGTGATAGGTTCGGCGTGAATGCCATGGGTGCGTCCTACGATGGGAGTGTTCTTATGTTTCAGAGCTTGCTCCTCGAGAATGTCCATGAGGGATTTGAGATTGTTCGCAATCTTTTCTAATGATTCTCTGACAAGAAGCGATAGGGCGGTGTCCACGATATCGTATGAAGTAAGACCAAGGTGAACGTAGCGAGAATCTTCCCCAACGTGTTCTGCTATGGAGTGGAGAAAAGCCAGAACGTCGTGTTTGACGACCTTCTCGATTTCTTCAATACGCTCAACGGAAAAACCCGCGTTTTGTTGAATTCTCTGCAGGGCCTCGGAAGGGATCTCTCCTAATTCTTGCCAAGCTTCGCACACAGCAAGCTCCACGTCCAGCCATTTTTGATATCTGTTTTGGTCTGTCCAGACGGAACCCATTTCTTTGCGAGAATATCTTGCGATCATTGATTGATCCTATTTCTTTATAATTGAAGTCAAATCATAACAACAACCTGTAAACCTGTCAACGCAAATCAGATCATAACTTGATGAAAATATTAACATTCTCCTATTGACAAAAAAGACAAGTTTATGTAGTATGATTGATGAATTTTTTTACTCACTCAGGCTTAAGCTGAAGAGGTAGTAAAAAGAGAAAGAGCTCTTTAGGAAGAACATCTTTTCTCTGCATTTTATTCCCTTTAAAGAAACAAACAGCTTAAACGTACAGATGGAAGATTATGCCAGCGTAGCTCAGTTGGTAGAGCAGCTGATTTGTAATCAGCGGGTCGGGGGTTCGAATCCTCTCGCTGGCTTAAATGTGGATGATTTGGCTATGAAATTTTGCTTATAAGATGGGCAGGTACCAAAGTGGCCAAATGGGGCGGGCTGTAAACCCGCTGGGGAAACCCTTCGGAGGTTCGAATCCTTCCCTGCCCAGTTAAGCGGGAATAGCTCAGTTGGTAGAGCATCGGCCTTCCAAGCCGTTGGTCGCGGGTTCGAGTCCCGTTTCCCGCTTTTTTTGTAAGTGCAGGTGCCCACGTAGCTCAGTCGGTAGAGCACGTCCTTGGTAAGGACGGGGTCACCAGTTCAAATCTGGTCGTGGGCTTTGGCTGGAGGTTCGGGAATTATTTAAGCAATAGGAGGTAAGGAAAATGGCGAAGGCAAAATTTGAGAGGACGAAGCCGCATTTAAACATAGGGACGATAGGGCACGTGGATCATGGGAAGACGACGTTGACGTCGGCGGTGACGA
>CAYFWF010000044.1:0-26734 GCA_964346815.1 uncultured Eubacteriales bacterium
TTTCTTAACATTCTAATTTTAAAAGAGGTTCCTTCATTTCCGAGGAATTTTTTTGTTCATAACGAACTCTTTTTCAAAAAGTGACACAGATATCGCAGGAGCCAATGGAAAGATTTTGGGGGACAAGTTCCACATTGGTTCAAAACTGTGACCAAACTGTGACCAAAATTTGTCAGAAAGATGGAAAAATCCGCAAAAATATCAAAAAGCTTGGAGATTTCAACCGCCTGATTCTCAACAGTCTACTGGGGAAATCTCTTATTTTCTCTGCTTTTTCTTCCTTTTGTGCTTCTTACACACGGTAGAAGTCACAGGTTCGAATCCTGTATCGCCCACCACTTCACTTTCAATCAGTTTCACGATTTCGCGTCTTGGCAAAATTACATTTGCGTCCAAAAATGCGCTCATTTCCGGCTCTCTTTGAAATGGGAGAATTCTCCATCAAATTAGGGTATAATTCTCTTTCAATAGTGTAAATTTTTTACCCGTAAAGGTGCCTCCTTGGCAAAGATTATTATTCTTCCCGCAGTATCATCGATCCTTCTTGCCGCACATTTCTCAAGAGTCCACCAAGACTGGCACGCTCTGTTGGCCCTCTTATTCCCCTTAATACTGCTGATCAAGAGAAAATGGGCACTGAAGATATTCCAAATCTTTCTTGTTGCCGGGAGCATCATCTGGATCGAGCGACTGGTTTATCTCCGAAGCATAAGAATATCAGAGGGAAGGCCGTGGGCTCGTTTGGTCGTAATCCTGAGCGTCGTAGCGCTCTTAACACTTCTTTCAGCATTCCTTTTGGAAAACAAAAGGATTCGCGGCCTCTATCATTATAAAAAAGAGAATCGTTATGTCCCCTACCTGCCAAGCTTCTTTGCATTCCTGTTGACAGCATTTCTCTTGTTGATCGTTCACTTTCAAGTCGACACTCCGATTCTTCTTCTCGAACGATTCCTTCCGGGTTCATTCGGGATTGAAATCCTGGCCTTATCCCTTTACGCAGCATTCATCACCGAAAGAATGCTTGACATAAAGGAATCTTCAAAAACCAGAGGCCTTATCTGGATTTTTTTCTCAGTCGTGTTCTTCGCTCAATTTTTGCTGGGAATAATGGGATTTGAAAAATTTCTGATGACCGGAAAGCTGCATCTCCCGATCCCGGCTATGATCTTAGCCGGGCCTATATTTCGGGGACACGGCTTTTTTATGCTCATCCTTTTTGCCTCAACAGTCATCTTGGCGGGGAGTGCCTGGTGCAGCTATCTCTGCTATATAGGCAGCTGGGATTTCTCAGCCAGTAAATCCCTGAAGAGGCCCAAGTCTCTTCCTGTTTGGTGGAGATCTGCAAGATTAGGCATTTTGATACTGATCGTCCTCTCTGCGTTGACGTTCCGACTTCTTGGAATAAATCCGGCTATTGCAGCCGGAATTGCCATTGTTTACGGTCTATTTGGTTTGGGTTTTATGCTGTTTCTTTCCCGAAGAAATGGAGTAATGTCTCATTGTACAATTTACTGTCCCGTAGGAGTGGTTTCAGATGTATTGGGGCGTCTTTCTCTCTTTAGAATCCGCTTTACATCAGCTTGTGATGAATGCGGAGCATGTCGATATTCTTGCAGGTATCAAGCTCTGGAGCAACAAGATATTCAACAGAAAAAGCCAGGTTTATCATGCTCCCTATGTGGTGATTGTCTTGCTTCCTGCCCTAAGGATGCCCTTCAATATCACTTCTTGGAGCTTTCTCTGCGCTCTGCACGAATAGTCTTTATCGTTCTTATCGTCTCAATTCACGCAGTTTTTTTAGGGGTTGCCCGGCTGTAAATGAAGGGATGCTAAGAGTCCTCTGGTGGACATCTCCTCGCGGAAGTATCCAAAGCCATTTATAGCTAGGAGATGGAGAGAAAGATTGATTAAGACGACATATCCGAGGACTTGATCCAGCAAAACTGTGCCACTGAAAATGTCAGGTCAGTGGCAAGATTCGAGAATGAACCAAGCCTCGAGTCAAGTCCAGGTCAAGCAGATTCTTATCACAAGGAATGAATCCCTATGAGGGGAGGCAGGTCACTCGAACAGGTTCCTCGGAGAGTCGACCGAGAACTCTAACTCACCTGTAATTCTTCAATTATAGACTCGAGCAGTTGCTCCAACTGGCTGTATTACGATTGCATTTGAAACAAGAATCTTTTAAATTAAAAGAAAAATGCCCATTCGCCTTGTTTTTTTCAATCCAGATTATTTGAATTTGCTCGTGTTACTTTTATAATCAGCATGCCCCCGAGAAGAGCGATAATGCGAAAAACGAAAAAGGTCTTTAAAGGATACGGACATCACATACTTTTTGGATTGTCCATTCTTTCCCTGGCCGCGCTTTTGACGTGGTGGACCATCTTTATCCGTACATCCATCCAAAATGAAAAAAGCCAACAATATAAAATTCTCGAACTGGAAGTAAACATCCTGTGCCAAACCGTGGCAAAGGATGAGGAATTCGAACCTGAAATTGGAATTTGTGATCACGATCAGCGATTTGAAATTCTCAAAGAACGTCCAGACGATGCTCCTTTTGTAAAATCCTTGGAGCCTCGATGGCCTGAATTTTGGGTAAGGCCGCGTGCAGAAATCGTCGACCACATAGAACAGGAATTCCGCAGCAAAAATTTTATGCTCTTGGGTGAATCAGGATTTATCATTCTTATACTGCTTCTAAGTAGTGTTTTTCTTTACAGGGCCATTCAAGTGGAACGGAGGACAGCCCGAGAGGTAACGGAATTTTGGGAACGGTCCGCTCACGAAATCAAAACGCCCATTACAGGGATCAAAGCTTTTCTTCAGAATCTAAAGTCCCAATCGGGATCGGAAAAAATCGCTCCCTTTATAAAACTGGCTCTCAAACAGGTCGAAAGACAGGAAAAATTGGCAGAAAATATACTTTCTGGTCATCGTTTAAAAAGCCGTGAACCACTGAATCTACAACCCGTAAACCTGCCAAGGTTTCTTGAGGAATATTTCCAAAAAAGCGCTGTGTCCCTCACCGATACAGAGATAGGGCTTGATACAGGATCGGATAAGAATTTGCAAGTCCGGGCAGATGTTCATGCCCTCAAAGTCATTCTTGACAACCTCACTGACAACGCCGTCAAATATACCGGCCCTCATCTTGTTTTGAGAGTTTCTGTGAAGATATCCGGCCGGGATGTTCTGTTGGATGTAAAGGACAATGGTCCAGGATTCGACCCACGAAAATCGGAAGCTTTGTTCCGTGCCTTTGAAATTCTGGCTTCAGAACTTCCTGTCAAGCGTCGGGGCACAGGGATGGGGCTTTATATCTCCCGGGCTCTAGCCCGTGAGATGGGAGGGGATCTTCTGGCTTTGAGCGAGGGAAAAGGGCAAGGGGCCATCTTCCGGATTATTCTTCAAAAAGAAAAGAAATAATGCCAGGGCGAATTGCTGTAATAGAGGATGATGACCTGATTCGATCGATGATTCAGCTTCATCTGGAACGAAATGGTTTCGATGTTCAGGCCTTTTCTTCTGCAGAGGAGGCACCTATGGCCTCTTCTAAAGACGTATTCGATCTGATTATTCTAGACATTCTGCTACCGGGTCAGACTGGTGAACAGTACCTAAAGTCACTCCGGGAAAAAGGGGATGATACCCCTGTTCTTATGCTTACGGTCAAGAACGATATCCACACCCGAATCCATACACTGGATACAGGGGCTGACGATTACATGAGCAAACCTTTCAACTTAGAGGAGCTGCTTGCCAGAGTCAAAGCTCTCATCCGAAGAAGCCAAGCCAAGCGGCGAACCCCTTCCATGGGTTTTATCACCATCAACCGTTTCCGATTGGATATTACTACCAGAAAGTGCTCAAGCAATTTGGGTGATCAGATTCTTTCCGAGAAGGAAGTCGAACTTCTGAAATTTATGCTAGAAAATGCTAAGGAAAATTTTTCTCGGGCAGACATCCTGGAGGAAGTCTGGGGAATGGACGTTGCCCCTACTCCCAGGACAGTAGACAACTTTATTCTCAAATTTCGAAAGCTTTTTGAGGACACCCCTGAAAAACCCAAACATTTTCTAACCGTAAGAGGCCACGGCTATCGTTTCGAACCTTAAACATATTCATTCAGGCTCAATTGTTCATGACAATTCCATGACATAATCACCCTCCCAGCAGTCATATCTTCTGCTATAATTTCCCTTTTATACAAAACCAATCCAATCAGGAAAACATAGTATGACATCAATCGAACGATTTCTAAAAGCCGTCCGTTTCGAGGATCTCGACAGACCGCCCGTATGGATTATGAGACAAGCAGGACGAACATTGCCTGAATACCGCCGTTTAAGGGAAAAACATTCATTCTGGCAACTTTGTACCACTCCCGAATTGGCGGCAGAGGCAACGCTTCAGCCCCTAGAAAGATTCCCACTAGATGCAGCGGTAATTTTCAGCGATATCCTGGTCGTTCCAGCTGTGCTCGGTATGGAGGTTTCTTTTTCTCCGCGCTTAGCGGTATCCCCAGTAGTCAGAGATTTGGAGGGGATCGAACTGCTGAATGCGGACGGCATCTGCGAGAGGTTGGACTATGTGGCTGCCGCCATAAAGAAGGTTTATCAGGATACCCAAGGGAAGACGGCAATTCTGGGATTCTCGGGGGCACCGTTTACGCTGTCAAGCTATATGATAGAGGGTGGAAGCAGCCGCCATTTTATTAAAGTCAGAGAAATGATGTATCGGCATACATCGACCTTCATGGCTCTGCAGGAGAAATTGACGCATGTAATATCGGACTACCTTATCCTCCAGGCAGAAGCCTCGGCAACAGCCGTTCAACTCTTCGATACATGGGCAGGAGAACTCAACCCCAGGGATTTCAAGACTTTTGTTCAGCCATTTGTCCAACGAATCGTTCAAACTGTCAAGAAAAAAGTAGATATACCCATCATTTATTATATCAACGGAATAGCTAGCCACCTTTCAGCCGCCGCCACAACAGGTGCGGATGTGCTCGGCGTGGATTGGAGGATCACTTTATCGGAAGTTCGCAGGAAATTGGGTGAGCGGACAATAGTTCAAGGGAATTTGGACCCTGCCGTACTTTTCGCCCCACAAGACGAAATCCATCGCCACGTCAAGGAATTATTGAAAGAAACAGGTGGCCGGGGTCATATTGTCAATCTCGGACACGGCCTCATCCCCGAAACCCCTCTTTCAGGAATCGAGACCTTCGTACAAACCGTTATCGATTGGCAGAAATAGGATGATTCCAATGACAGGTAAAAAAGACTTGAATCCCATGAACATCCCACACTCGCTTTTGACCAAATATAACCGAAGTGGTCCCCGCTACACGAGTTATCCCACGGCCCCTCAATTCAGCGAAAATATCGATCAGGAGAAAGTTCGATCCATATGGATAGATGCTAATCGGCCAAACGCAGGCCTTTCCTTATACATACATATTCCCTTCTGCCGCAGCCGATGTTTATACTGCGGGTGCTTCACGGAAGCTCACCATCGGCTCGATACCCGCAAGGCTTATGTCGCCGCCCTTAAGAAAGAGGCTGCAGAGCTGTTTCGTGATTTTGCTTCCAAGCGACGGATTCATCAGCTAGCTCTCGGCGGAGGAACACCGACCTATATAGGACATGAACTCTTGGCGGATTACATCCATTTCCTCAAATCTGCCGTTACATTTGAGTCTGATGCCGAACTTTCTATCGAAATCGATCCTCGGACCGTCGATGAAAACTATCTGGATTCTCTACTGGAGGCAGGATTCAACCGCTTCAGCTTTGGCGTTCAAGATCTAGATCCCCAAGTGCAGACCATCATTCAAAGGCCCCTTCAAGAAAAACACCTTCAAAAGCTCTTAACTCATCTCAGATCCAGAAAAAAGGAGGCCTATAATCTGGATTTGATTTACGGCCTGCCGGGACAAAGTATCACATCCTTCTCCGAAACAGTTAGGAAAATTGCGGCGATGCGCCCCTCACGCACAGCCCTTTTCGGTTATGCCCATGTACCCTGGGTAAGCCCCCACCAAAAAGCCCTAGAAAAATACTCCATTCCCAATCCCGAGGAGCGGATGAGCCTTTTTGGAACCGCCTTTGAGGTTCTTATCGGGGCAGGCTACAAACATATAGGGATGGACCACTTTGCCCTCCCCGAAGACGAACTTTTTAAAGCGCTCAAGAGCCGGACATTGACGCGAAATTTCATGGGATACACCACCAAAAAGGGACTGGATCTTATGGGCATAGGGGCTTCGTCCATCAGTTCTTTGGGGCGAACCTATGTTCAAAACCGCAAGGATGTTTTGTCCTACAACAAGAGAAAGGACGGCTTACACTGGAATAGAGGAATCATTCTCGATGAGGAGGACATGCTGAGGAGGGAAATCATTCTCGATCTCTTTTGCAATTTTTACCTCGATCAATCCGCCATAGAAAGCAAGTGGGGCGTTTCTTTCTCCCGTCATTTCGCCCAGGAGCTGATTGACCTCCGCCCCATGGCTGAGGATGGACTCATAAGAATTGGAGAACACAGCCTGGAGGTGACACCCTTGGGACGTTTCTTTGTACGAAATATCTGTATGGTATTCGATCAATATATTAGATCTGAACGGACGGAAGGCCGGTATTCAAAAACCATTTAGGCAGAATGAAAGATGAGCAGCCATGAAGAGAATATATTCAAATGGGGAGTTCTCCTCATGAACATGGGAGGTCCTGCCAGCCATGAAGAAATAAAGGATTATCTCTTCCGTCTTTTTAACGATCCCCATATCCTGCCTCTGCCTGCTCTTCCACGGAAAGCACTGGCCCGCCTGATCGCTTTTTTACGAAAAGGAAAGGCATCCCACCGCTATGCCGCCATAGGTGGCATATCACCCCTTCTTGCAGAGACAGAAAAACAGCGTGCAGCGCTCGAAGAATTTTTATCGATGCCTGTAGCTGTCGGCATGCGATACAGTCATCCTTTCATCCAGGACGGCGTTTCATCCTTGAAGGATAGAGACGTTGAGCACATCGTCCTTCTTCCCCTTTATCCACAGTATTCATCGACCACTACCCAATCAGCCCTGGACTATTTCAAGCGAAGTGCCCAGTGGGAAGGTCATGCTCTCACCATCGAAAGTCACTATAACCACCCGGGATTCATTTCCACGCACAGCCGAATGCTGTCAAATCTCCTTGGGCAGGAATCTCCTGCGATGAACACAGCGGTCGTGTTTATCGCTCACTCCATTCCGCTCAGCAGGGTCAGGAATGGTGATCCCTATATCCACCAAGTTGAATCCACTGTTTCCTTGATTTCCGAAAGCATCGATTCAGGCATCTTGGTGCGGACGGCCTATCAAAGCCGGGTTGGCCCCGTTAAGTGGCAAGGCCCCACAATGGATGAAGTCTTGGAAGAACTTATCGATAAAGGAGTCTCACAGATCATCGCTCATCCAGTGAGTTTTGCGGCGGAAAACCTGGAGACTTTCTTTGACCTTGATATTGAATTCAGACAAAAATGCCGGGACAGGGGCGTTGAATTCATTCGCATTTCTGCACCGGGTACTGATCGCCAATATATCGAAACCCTGTCCTCGATTGTTCAGGAGAGGGTTCATCAATGGGAGATGGAAAATGCATGATGTCATAATTGTCGGAGGCGGTATTTCCGGAATGACGGCGGCCTTTCTTTTGCAGAGGAAAGGGCATGACGTCCTTATCCTGGAAGAAAAAAACGAACCCGGCGGCCATATCCGGACTTTGTCGGAAAACGGTGTGCGCATGGAAACAGGACCGCACAGCTTCATGGGCTCCTCGGAATTCACTTGGAAACTCGTCGAGGATCTCGGAATAGGAGAAAGTGTGATTCCAGCCTCCGCATCCTCCAGAAATCGCTATATCTTCAGGAATGAAAGACTGACCCCTCTTCCAATGAGTCTTTCCTCCTTTATCCGCACGCCTCTTCTGAGCTGGCCCGCCAAATTTCGCCTGATGATGGAACCCTTCATCCCCAGCGGCGCTCAAAAAGATGATACAGCATGGCGGTTTTTCTGCCGACGCTTCGGACGTGAGGCTGCCAGTTTTATCATGTCTCCGTTTGTCTCGGGCGTCTATGCTGGAGATGTGAAGATGCTCGGGGCCCGGGCAGCGTTTCCAAAATTCTGGAATTTTGAGAGAGACAGCGGCTCCATGATTTGGGGGGCAGTTAAATATATGCATAATAAAAAGAAGCGTTTGAAGAGGGAAGGCATCGAACGGAAGAAAGGTCTTTTCAGCTTCCGGGAAGGACTGGGACAAATAACCCAGATTCTCTCAGAACGGTTACGACCGGACTTACTTTTAGAGAAAGCGGCAACTGGTGTTTATAAAACCGAAAATGGCTATAGAGTGGATAGCTCCGGAGAAAGCTGGAAGGCACGAGCTGTTCTTCTAGCCACTCCTCCCCTAACGACGGCATCTTTATTAGAAAGTTCGCTGAACGGGACAACGGATGATTTAAAAGATATTCCGATGTCCCCTGTCGTTCTCATTCACTGGAGAGCGAGGGGAAACAATCACACATTTCCCGACGGATTCGGTTTTCTCATGCCCAGGTTGTTCCAGTATAGGGTGTTGGGAACATTGTTTCCTTCACGCCTTTTTCCCAATAGGGTCTCAGATGGATGGCAGCTTTTTGCCAGTTTCTACGGAGGTATGACCGATCCGGGAGCGGTTGATCTGAGTGATGACGAGTTGATCGAATTGCTTCTGGAGGAGCACCGCCGCCTCTTTCACACCTCTCTTGAAGAAGTGGAAATCCTTCGCATCCTCCGCTTTTCCGATGCCATTCCCCAGCTTCTTCCGGATCATCCTGAAAAGATCATAAGATTCAGAGAAATTTTGAAAGAGAAAATGCCGGGAGCCGATCTCGCCGGAAATTATCTGACAGGAGTAGGAATTGAGCACGCGGTCGAAAGCGGCTATGCCGCCTGTGAACGAATCCACGAATTCCTTACCAATTAAAAAATAATGACTGGAAAACTGGAAATGAAAAACCAACCTGAGATTCCGCTGGCGATTGTCGGATACGATTTTAGAATTTCATCCAGCACCCTGAGAGAAAAACTTATCACTACGAAGGAGGATCGGGGACTTCTGATGACTTCCATCCGCAGGATGGATCCATCAGCCGGACTGCTTGTTTTAGAGACGTGCAACAGAGTGGAATGGATCGTTTCCACTCAGATGCCCGAGTGGATTGCAGAAATTCTGAAAGCGCAGATGCTGCGTTTTCTTCAAAATTCAAGAATAAATGGGACTGATGCTGTTCCACATCCAAAGCTATACAAAGAAAAAGAGGCGCTGATACATGTGATTCGCGTGGTGTCCGGCCTGGAATCGCTGGTAAAGGGCGAAGCCCAGATCGCTGGTCAGTTTCAGGAGGCTATCCTGAAGGCTCAGCAAGAAAAAACATCGAACATCATCATCAACCGCCTGGCCCACATTGCGGGGCGAACGGCCAAATACGGCTACGAAATCGGGATCCGGTCCAATCTCAAAACAGGAATACATGGATTGGTTGCCCACTATATCGAAAACTATTTTGGCCCAGAGATAAAAGACCGGAGCATCCTGGTCGCAGGTATGGGAGAAATCGGCAGGAAAACAGCCTCTCTGATCGAAGAAAATATCAAATTCCGTGTCATCCGTTTCAACCGGACGGTCAAATCTCAACACCGACACGATTGGATTTCACTCGAGAAACTGAGAGGATTTATTCCCTCAGCCGATGCTCTGGTCGCTGCCACAGGGGCGGCTTCACCTTGGATTACAGAGGAGGAACTGGGCCAGAGAAGACAGGGCACGCTTTTGGTTCTGGATATCGGTATTCCGCGTCAGGTATCGGAATCTGCGCAATCTGTTTCTTTTGTCGAATACCGCAATATCGATCATCTGCAATCGTACCTGGGGCACGGCGACAATCCAAAAGACACGGCTCTCTTCCAGGAAAAAATCGCAAAGGAAATCGAACTTTTCGTGCAGTACTGCCGCAGTCGTGACATGACCTCTTTTCTCTCCACTATTTACTTCCTGAGACAAGACTTTATTCACAAAAAAATCCCCGATTTCTTTACCGCCGAGCTCTCTGAGCTAAAAGGAAAAAGCCGGAATATGATCGAGGATGCGATGAAGCAGATGGTGAACGAGTACTCGTCCAACATGTTCCATGCCTTCCACAAAGCCATGGAATCTTTCTGGAGCAGAAATGGAAATGAAAAGTAGGACTTATATCATCGGAACACGCGGAAGCGATCTGGCCCTCTGGCAGACAAACACAGTCGCCGATGGCCTCAAATTGAATACAGAAATCAAAATCGTGAAGACATCCGGAGATCTCTTCCAGGACACTCCTTTGCAGGGACAGACGGAGACCGGATTCTTCACCAAGGAACTGGAAAACAGGCTGCTGAATAAAAATATAGACATTGCTGTTCATTCTTTGAAAGATCTTCCCACCCGCATCCACCCGCAGTTATCCTTGGGTGCCTATCTGTCCCGCGGATCCGTGCCCGATCTTCTGCTCGTTCATCCCGGCTGGCATGACTCTCAATTTCTCCTTCCTATTGGAACGGATTGCCGGGTTGGGGCGACCTCCCTCCGGCGGCAGGCACTTCTGCGGCTCTATGCCCCGCAGGCAACACCGGATTTTCTGCGAGGAAATGTCCCCACGCGTATCCGCAAGTGCAAAGAGGGACAATACGGAGCCATAGTTCTGGCTCAAGCAGGCTTGGAGCGGCTTGGACTAGATCCCTCACCTCTTCATGTTTACAGTCTGAATCCTGAGATCTGGCTCCCTGCCCCAGGACAAGGAGTCATCGCCGTGCAGACGCGCAAGGAAGATCCAGAACTTTTGCAGGAGGTGGCACGTCTGGATGACCCAGAGACACGGACAGCCGCCGAAATCGAACGCCGACTTCTCTACAATTTCGAAGGCGGTTGCCACGTCGCCTTCGGTGCTTTTGCCTTCAGGGAGAAAACGGGTTGGCGAACACATATCGGATTGGACCAGCCCGATAAAGGTTGGGTTCAGACTTCAGTCTCAGACAGAAGTGATGAGCAGATGAAACAAATCATGCTCGAAGATCTCACAGATCTCCGTGCCGTTAACGTCAGAAAGAAAGAAAGCATATGCCGGAAACTCCAGTAATTATTTTGACCAGGGAAAAGGACGACAACCGGATGCTGGCAGAGCGTTTATCTCAAAACGGCTTTCAGTTTGTGGAGTATCCGTGCATTAAAACGGTTCCGGCACCATTGTCTGCCGGTTCTTCGTTACTAAAAAAAAGCTGGGAACAGGCCGATGTGGTCATTTTCACCAGCAAGCGCGCAGTCGCAGCGCTTATAAACTCCGGAATAAAATATGACCAATTGCATCCCCGTATCGCCTGCGTAGGACAAAGTACAGCCCAAGCAGCACAATGTCACTTTGGTCAAAAGCCCTGGTTAGTGGCAGATCCTCCCACAGCAGAGTCCCTGGCATCCATGCTGGTCGAAAAATGCCTACCGGAAGAACGACTGCTTCACTTCAGAGGCAGCCGGACCAGGGGAAGATTAAAATCCGTCTTATCCCGGGATGGATTTCATTTGCGTGAAATCGTGGTCTACCGACACCAAAAACTGTCAAATGAACCCCTTCAGATCGCAGGGCCGGGAATAGCAATCCTGGCCAGTCCCTCTGCAGCGGCGTGCTTTCTGGAACACAATCGTAATCTTCAAACGAACATGGCCTATCTGGCAATCGGTCCCACAACCGCCCAGTATCTGAAAAACCTGAACCTTCCCGATGTTTATGAGGCGAAAAGACCCGATGCTGAATCTCTTCTCGCCGAAATCATCAAACTCACCAAAAATCATTATTTAAAGAAAGAGATCAGATAAAAACAACATGGAAGGAAAGCGATCATGAAGAGAAAAATGAAAAATTCCGAAGCCCTATTTGTCAAGGCATCGAATCTCATTCCAGGCGGCGTGAACAGCCCCGTCCGTTCCTTCCAGCAGGTCGGCGGACGGCCTGTCTACTTCGAGAAAGCAAGCGGTGCTGGATTTATAGATGCCGATGGAAACCAGCACACAGATTACTGCCAGTCATGGGGACCGCTCATCCTGGGGCATACCCACCCCGAAGTGGTTGAAGCTGTCCAAAGAGCCGCCCGATCGGGACTTTCCTTTGGGGCTTGTCACCGCGGAGAAACCGAATTTGCTGAATTAGCCCTAAGTGCCTTTCCTCTGTTCAATCGCATTCGTGTTATGAGTTCTGGAACAGAAGCGGTGATGACATCCCTTCGATTGGCCAGAGGCGTAACAGGCCGTGATCTTGTCGTCAAATTCATCGGAGGATATCACGGCCATTTTGATGGTATGCTGGTCAAAGCCGGCTCAGGTTTGGCTACTCATGCTGTCGCAAGCTCTAAAGGAATTCCGAGAAACATCGCGAAAACAACGCTTGTGGTCCCACTGGATGATGAAGAAACAGTGGAGGACTTGTTCGATAAGTTCGGAGAGAGAATCGCTGCTGTGGTGATTGAGCCATTACCTGCAAATAACGGCCTTCTGATTCAGAGAAAAGAATTCCTTCAGTTTTTAAGAGACATCACAGCGAAGCACGGCAGCCTTCTCATTTTCGACGAGGTGATATCAGGATTCCGACTCCATTTCGGCACCTATTGGCAGCTGACAGATATCGTTCCTGACCTATTCACTCTGGGAAAGATCATTGGCGGAGGAATGCCGGTCGGAGCGGTGGTGGGAACGGATAGGATCTTGGATAACCTTGCTCCTTTGGGGAAAGTCTATCAAGCCGGCACATTAAGCGGAAATCCTGTGGCTTTGGCTGCCGGCCTTGCGACGCTCAAGGTCCTCGTAAAAGACTCTCCTTACGAATATCTGGAAAACCTGGGGAGACGTTTCGTGAACCGGCTGCAAGAAAGCGGATTTCCTTCTGCTCGGGCACAGCGCCAGGGTTCGATTATCTGGCTCTACTTAGATACAGGAGATTTTCCAAGGAAGGCCTCCGACATATCCGACACTGCCATGAAACGGTTCGTCCAGATCTATGGAGGGCTTCTCGAGAGAGGACAGTACTTGCCTCCATCTTCGTATGAAGTTCTCTTTCTGAGCAGTGCTCACGCCTCAGAAGATGTGAACCTCCTGGCTGATACCATCGCGGATCAGATAAAAGAGAATTTTTCCTGATCTTATGTGACAAACAAAAGGAGAAATACAAATGAACAGAGTTCTGATTGTCGAAGATGAAGAATTGATCCGGACTATGGTAGAGCTCAATCTCGAAAGCCAAAATTTTAAGGTCAGAAGCTGTGCATCTGCCGAAGACATGATGGAAATACTGAAGGATGAAACGTTCGACGTTATCCTTCTCGACATCTTTCTTCCGGGGAAAAACGGGAACGAGGCTCTTAAGGAGATCAGGGAAAAATCAATCCAGACTCCCGTGATTATGGTCACTGCAAAAAACAGTCTGCGAACAAAATTGGACAGTTTTGAGATCGGGGCAGACGACTACATATCAAAGCCCTTTGACGTTCAGGAGTTGCAGGCTAGAGTCAAGGCCCTTATCCGGCGCCGGGCACCCGAATCTACCGCAAAGAAATAAAAATGAGGAGAAATCATATGACCTTTCCAATTATCCGAATGAGAAGACTGAGGGAAAATGCGCATGTTCGTGACCTGGTTCGCGAAACAAAAGTGGATCTGGACGACCTCATCATGCCGCTTTTTGTCGTGGAAGGGTTGAAAAGAAAAGAGGAAATCCCTTCCATGCCCGGTCAGTTTCGTTTTTCCGTTCCGGAACTGGTGGATGAGTGCAAGCGGATATACGACTCAGGTATAAAAGCTGTGATTCTTTTTGGGATTCCAGAACACAAGGATAAAAAGGGTTCTGGTGCATGGATTGAGAATGGTATCATCCAGAAAGCCATGGCCCAGATTAAAAAGACCATCCCTGACCTTCTTCTTATCGGCGATGTCTGTCTCTGCGAGTATACCTCTCACGGCCACTGCGGCTGGATCGAAAACGGCCGCCTGATCAACGACGCCAGTCTAGATCTGCTGGCAAAGACGGCACTGTCGCAGGTCGAGGCCGGAGCCGATATGGTCGCTCCTTCGGATATGATGGACGGCAGGGTGGGATCCATCCGACAAATTCTTGATAAAAACAGCTATTCCCACATTCCTATCATGTCTTATGCGGCCAAATATTCCTCTGCTTTTTACGGTCCCTTCCGTGATGCGGCGGAAAGCTCCCCCCAGTTCGGCGACCGCAGTTCATACCAGATGGATCCTGCAAATGCGGATGAAGCAGTGAGGGAGGTGGAGCTCGACTTAGCCGAAGGCGCGGACATAGTGATGGTCAAACCTGCTCTTCCCTATCTCGATATCGTCCGCACAGTCAAGGAAACCTTCAGAGTGCCTGTAGCCGCCTATAATGTCAGTGGAGAATATTCTCTAATCAAAGCTGCTGCCGCCAATGGATGGGTGGATGAAAAGAGAATCGTTCTGGAAACACTGACCTCCATCAAACGGGCGGGAGCGGATATGATCCTCACCTACTTTGCTTCGGATTATGCCGCCTGGAAAAAATAAAATATCATAAGGAATCACATTGAATGGCTTATTGAGGAGACCGAGGTTTAAGATCAGTTTTCAAACCAGCAAGATTCTAGAGTTTATAACTTTTTGGCCGAGGGAATTAATGGCGAGGGGCAAGGCTGCACCAACTATCTCTTCCGGCCTGATCCACTCCTGGAAAGCGAGATCACAAGGTGATTTAGGCTGTCACTCGCCAGCCATTAAGTGTTTTTCACCTTTGACCCCCACGCCCGGTTGATGGAAAGAAATTTCGGCCTGCTATGGCTGTACTTTAAATTCCTTGCCGTCCTGTTTGCAGATGCGCCGGATAATTGTCTTTCCTGAGCTGGCATTATGGGCCAGAGACCCCATTGCGGTGGCCCACACGCCGACGAAGTAAAAATTGGAAAGCCCTGGCAGCGTCGTTTTGAATTTCTTATCCGAAAGATCTTCTTTCATGCTGAAATCAAGCTTCCGATTCGGCAGATTAAACCATCCCTGAGTCCCTCCCATGTAACGCTCCCATGTCATTAAAGTGTAGACGTCGATAACCTCGATCTGATTTTTTATTCCGCGGAAGTAACTTTCTAGAATCTCGATTACCTGTTCGGCGACCTTCTGTTTTACCAGTTTGTACTTCTCCCGATCGTCATTATAGAGTTGTTTCCAGTAGGAATAGCTTGCAGGAAGCTCGACTTTTATTGCGCCCTTCCCCATCGGGGTCATGGTTTTATCGAAACCATAGAGCTGCGCCTCTATGTTCTCATATTTATGGTTGGCGATAGTCACAGGCTGGTCAAGCAGTAGCACCAGAGATGAAGGCTCGCCGGATAGATCCCGGTCGATCCCCAGACAAACATTTACAGCAAAGGGGGTTTCATCCGAGAGCGGAGCGCAGTAGCCGCGGACGGTCTCGTTCATGTACTTGCCATCGAGCATATCGAAGATCGTCTTTCGCCCGTCTGCGTTCGAAATGATAACGTCCGCCCTGTGCTCGCTCCCATCAACGAGCTTGATCCCCACCGCTTTGTCATTCTCAACCTGGATTTTTTCGACCTTGCTGCGGTAATGTACTTTTCCTCCTAAATCCAGGTAGCGTCTCTCGATAGATTTGGCAAATTCGTTCGATCCACCCACCGGCCATTGGATGTCGCCGTTCAATCCGCCAACATGCCTCATCACATGAAAGAAGAGGGGGCCATCCGGATTTGAATATACGAGCTGGGCAAATGCTTTTCTTAGAAAAGGGTCGGAGAACCGTTCGGCAAAAGTGCGCATATTCATCTTGATCCATTTTCGGATCGAAGGCATCGAAAAGAAAATCGGGATCATTTTCCACAATGAGCCGCTGCTTATCGCATCATCGATTTTTTTATCAGCAAATGCTTTGATTGCTCCGATATATTGTTCGATCATTTTAGAGTCTGCCGGAGACAATTCGAGCAATGTGTTTCTTAGCTTCTCGAGATCATAGTAATCTACGAACATTTTCCCGCCCGGCGAGACCACTGCCGTGCACTCTTCGATATTTACCATTTCTCGAGGCAATGCACCGAGCTCGTGCCACATATGGTATACAGTGGAGCCTGGTTTACAGCCGAAGAAATGGTGAATGCAGGCGTCGAAAGTGTAGCCCTTGCGCTTCCACGACGTGCATTGCCCACCCGGTTTGGTATGCATCTCAAAAATCTGTGTTTGGTAGCCGTTCATCTGACCGTAGATACCGGCAGCCATACCACCCATACCGGCTCCGATAATGATTATTGACTTGGCCATTGGTTTTTCTCCCGTTTTTTATGTATTGGCGACCGCTATTTCTTCTCTATAACCACGGTATCTTTACCTTATTGCAGTATTCATCCCAGACAGCACCAAAAGTCTTTGACAATATTGCTTCTTCTTCAGGCCCGAATACTCTAGATCCAATATATAGAACGATTCCAATAAGGACTCCCAACCATGTGTTAAATAGAAATCCTATCCATGGAAGCACTAACAAAGCTACACCCGTATATAGCGGGTGCTTAACGATCGAGTAAGGTCCAGTTGTTATCAGTTCTTGTTTAGATGTTTTTACCAGGATGAGAACCGCTGTCCATATCCAAATTGCTATCCCAGGAATGAGTATGATAATGGAAACTGTCATGAGGACAATTGAGGGACCACCCACACTGAAAAAAGATGGAAATATTATATTCAGAATCAAACCGACTATTAAAAACGGTAATGTGAACAGTCCAATTTTATCTCCACTTCCTACAAGTACTTTCAGTTTCATTTTCTTTCTCCCAATATTCTTACTTCTTAACCTTCTGGTTTTCCTACCTAATGCAGCGTCTTTTTCGATTGGCGATTATAAACGCTCAATCAAAATATCCTTTATTACATCATATCCATAGTCAGGCCACAAACATGACCAGGGAATTGGACAAGCGCTCTTCGTCTGAAGCACTAGTGCAGAATGGGAATCTGGGATGCAAAGGCTTCGACTTTCTTCTGCCAGCCCTCTTCCAGCGGCCCCTTGATGCCGGTCACCTGGATCTTGCCCTCGGCGACCTTTACCAGCCCCTTTTCTTGCAGGATTTGGTTCATGACAGGGATTACGCGCTGCCGCCTGGCCAGCTCCTCTTCGGTGGCCATGCGTCCCGTCTTCTTGTCCGGCTGGGGTGCGGCCTCAGTGGTCAGGACTGCGTACTTCGTTCCCGATTGCAGCCTGGCCTTCTTCAGGAAACGGCGCATGCTTCCGATGGGCTTTCCCATACGCCCCGGTGAACTGAACAGGTACAGGTCGGCCGGCGGCATCTCCTTTGGCCTCGCATCGCGGATGTGATGGACGCTCACAGTGACTCCCCTGGCTACCATCTGCTTCTTGAACTCCTCGGCGACCATGGCTCCATTTCCATACTTTGAGGCATGAAAATATTCGATCTTTTTACCGACGTCGGCTATTACCATTGAGCAGACCTCCTTTAATTTTCGCGGGCTTTAGTGGGATTTGCTTTTTGCCTGCGCCCGTTTACGAGCTGCAGTGTTGCTTCGATAATCCCATCTGACTTCTTGAGGAAGTATAAACGAGAGCTAAAGATCTGTCAAAAACAAGGAGAGCCAAGAGGAAGTGCGACCAGCTAAATCCGGAAGCCCTTATCTTATCCTCTTTATCCTCTTTCTGTTTCTTTGTTCAATCTAAAGCTTCCACTGTAAGTTTTTTGAAACAAAGTGACATAAAATATTACATTTAACGACATTTCAGTAAATGATCGATCAGTTAAGGCCAGCAAGGTCATTCACTTCTGAGCCGCTATACGATATTTCACAATAGAAGGAAGATCGTCCTCGTCGTACTCCACGACATACATATAGCCTCCCTGGAAGGTGAGGGGAAGGTCCTCCAATGCTTCCGCTGTGACAGATTGCCGGAGAGGCAGGTAGAAATGATCGACGTATTCCCCCTGTTCGTTGAACACATCGAAGAGGACGCCTTTTCCAGGCTCGATGGTGGAGGTCATGACCCAGATGTCATCCCCCCGGATGAAGAGTTGTTGGACATCGTTTAGATGCTTCACAGGAGGTGCGAAACGAAACACTTCGGGCCTTATCTCGACCCGCTCAGAATCATCCTTTTTGAACCGAACCCTTCGGTACTCTCTCCCGAAATCCTTTACGATCTGCTTCTGGTCGAGGTCGAAGAGCCGGAGTTTGTATTCTTCGGCATGGCAGATTACGAGGTATTCATTCTTGTATGACTCCGCGATGAATTTGGCAATGTGGTTGGCGATGAGGGCTTTTCCTCCTGCCATCCGTTTGGCAAACCACCGGACTGGAAACTCCAGCTCAAGCTCCTCGACGGTCTGGTTATCTGATATATATCCCAGAGTCCAGTTAACATCGATGATCTTCGCCTCATCCCCCACTTTGTCTAATTTGGGGGGGCCATAGCGAGCGGTCACAAAGATGCCGTCATGAACAGCGCACAACCTGGATACCCTGGGTTCCGGCCTGAACTCACGGATAAACTCACCGTCATGATTCATCAGCATAATTTTATTGGGCCTCCCCTGGAGAACGATCAGTGCATCATCGGATATGATAAGGTCACTTATCCCCTCCAATTCACCCGGTCCCTGCCCTTTTTTATAAAGGTTTTTTATAAACTTTCCGTTTGCATCGAATTTGAGGAACTGGTCCTCATCGACCACGAAAAGAGAGCCATCCGGTGCGATCTTGATATCACGCGGGGATTTTAAATAGTAATCAGCCTGGACATCCTCTATCCGCTGCACATCGTGCAGTTGCAGAACGCGCCCGGGTTCTTCTCTTTCAGAGCCTACTCCCGTAATGCCAAGGATGGGGATGACAAAGCCTGCCACCATCACCAGCACTTTGGCAAGGATCAGCCTCTTTGTTTTCCATTTTTCTGACATCATGACTCCTTAGATGTTCTGTGCTTGGAATCTGTTTATATATAAAAACGACGGTATCTCCAAGAAAGTTGCTGACATTCATTCATACCGCAGGGAATCCACCGGATTGGCTGTGGCGGCCTTGATGGATTGGTAACTTACGGTTAATAGTGCAACAAAAAGAGCAATTGTCCCTGACAAAACGAATATCCAAATATTGATATCTATACGATTAGCAAAATTCTGCAGCCATTTATTCATAGCAAAATAAGCAATTGGCCAGGCGATAAAATTGCCTACAATGACCCATTTAAGGAAGCCGCTCATTAATAGCGTTATTATTCCTCCGATTTAAGCTCCCAAAACCTTTCTTATTCCTATCTCCTTTGTTCGTTGTTCTAATGCAAAAGAAGAGAGCCCGAATAGTCCGATGCATGAAATGATGATTGCGAGCATTGAAAAATATTTGAAAACCAGATTTTGTTTTTGATAGCTCATATACAGAGCATTAAACTCTGAGCCAAAAAATTTAAATTCAAATGGAGAGCCTGTCTTGAAGGAACTGTAGGTTTCTTTTAGAAATTCTATAGTCTTTGCCACATCGGACGATCGCAACCTGAAAAAAAAGTCTCAACAAAATCAAAATCAACAGCAGCGACATAAAAAATATTATCCGCACTAGGATCTTTCCCCTCCCATCTAAATGCACCGCTACTGATAAGATAATTTGTGGGAGGATCGGAAGTTGCTGCTACATTAAAAACATCAGGATTTTTTGAGGCCTCAACTTTAAATGCCTGATACTCTTTGGCTATCTTTTCATCCATAGGTATATAGATCAGATGATCTTTTTCAAAACCCAAATCCTTATTCATCATATAATTCAGCTGATCAGAAATGATAAGAGTAGAAAAAATCAAGGCTATCGAAATCACAAACTGAAATACTACAAGGCCGTTTTTAATTCCTGAATGTCTCATCCTTCCCGTCAATTTACCTTTTAAAACTTCACTATTGTTAAAAGTTGATAGGAAGAAAGCTGGATAAAACCCGGATAATAATCCAAGCACAGCAACTATCCCCAAAGAAAGAGGTAATAAAGGCCCGTTGAGCAAGACCTGTGGATGAATTTCTTTATCCGTGATTTGGGTGTAGATGGGCAAAGCCAGACCTACAATAAACAGCACAAAAGACGCCAGATTACTGGATATAAAAAAAGGTGAAAGGTTGGTTTTCGAGTGGATGATGCCGCCTTTTGCCAGTGAGCTAAATACAAAACCTCTTCCGACTTGGGTCGAGCTCACCTTCCAAGCCATAAAGAACAATCCCCATAAAACCTAAGTTAGTTTGAAACATTGTGGTTTCAAAAGAGGAGGTAAGTGGGACAAAGCCTACGAATACTTTGTCCGTAACTGGGCTATAATCCTGTTCCGTCTTGACCTTCTTTGCGCAAGTGAGTTTTCTAAATAATTTAAAAGGATTAAAAATAGAGGCAACATGATGATGTTTAGAATTCTAAGAAGAGCCAATGTACAAAACAGTGCTAAATTAATTATTTCGCGTCTTTTTTAGAAGTTCTTCTGTTTTTTCTGGATGTTTTTTTAGAAGTCTGTTTTTCTTTAAATTCGATTTGATAATGAGATCAATAGCTTCGTCCTTTCCAATCCATTTCTCCATGAAAGAAAAACCTTCCTCCGGATTAGCAGCAGTGTAGACACTTATTGTAAATTCCAGCCCTTTTTTGAGTATTTTAAAATCGTCATCTCTCTCCATATTTTTAAAAATCTCTTCCAGAATTTTAAAACAATAGAATGAAGTGTTTCTGTCAAGAATCTTTGGATGAGCGAGTGCAACAATAATTGCTCTCTTTTCCCGGTTATTGGATTTCACGATCCATTCAGAAAAAATTTTTTTGAGTTCTTGAAAGTTATCCTCGCCTATCTTTTGAAAACCAAAGGCTGCGGCTTCACGAATTCTCCACCTATCGTCGTTGGCTACTTTTTTCAAAGCATGAACTATTTTCTCATCTTTTGTCTTTGCATACAGTCTTCCCAGACACACAGCGGAGCAAAAAGGCAAAAATGACTTTGGGTCATTAACGCTTGCTTGATTCACATCTATTCGAGCCCATCTTTCTAAAACTCCGAAGTTCTCATAGACATCTGAAAGGGCAAATGCCAGCTCTAAATTCGCCCGTGGACCCGGTAGATTGGAGTTTTCGATAACAAATTTTTCCAGTTTCTCTGAATCATCGATGATGAGTTTAAGTTTCTGGATGAATCCTTCTTTTTTTGTCATTGCACTGCAACTACACTTTATTTTATTCAGTCTGTTTCATGTAATCAAATATCTAAAAATTAATTATTTATGCGAAATATTCATATTTCCCAGGAATTAATCAAATATGTCGCTAAATATATACATTATGCGACATTTTGTCATCCAATCCTCTTTTTTTTTAATCCCGAACCTTATAGCTCAGCTTATAGCTCATCTAATTGACTCTTCTTTCAGAAATTGTTATTCTCTTTTCTGCGCTCGTCAGAAGGGAAAGCAATGTCAGTTAAATGCCCCAAATGTCAGCATGAGAATCCCGATGATTCTATTTATTGCGGTAAGTGTGGGGCTAAACTCCAAGCACCTGAAGATATCTCCGTCAATCACACCAAAACCCTAAGGACTCCTGCACCCTCTAAAACCATCGTCGGCAAGTACCGTCTTCTAGAGAAGCTTGGAGAGGGTGGAATGGGAGTCGTATCCAGGGCTAAGGATACCAGACTTGACCGAATCGTGGCCTTGAAGTTCCTATCGCCTGAACTGATACGCGAAAAAGAAGCTAAGGATCGGTTTATCCAGGAAGCCAAAGCTGCTGCTGCGCTGGATCATCCCAATATCTGCACCGTCTACGAAGTTGATGAGGCTGATGATCAGATATTCATTGCAATGGGATACGTCGAGGGAAAAAGCCTCAAAGATAAGCTCGAATCCGGTCCCTTGGATAGAGATGAAGCGAAAGAAATCGCGATTCAGGTTGCAGAAGGACTCAGAGAAGCCCATGAAAAAGGCATCATCCATCGGGATATCAAACCGGCCAACATCATGCTGACTGAGAAAGGTCAAGCCAAGATCACCGACTTTGGACTGGCTAAACTCTCCTGGGGAGTTGATCTCACCAAAACCTCGACGATTATGGGGACAGTGGCTTACATGTCGCCTGAACAGGCGAAAGGCGAAAAAGTCGACCACCGCACAGACATCTGGTCGCTGGGTTGTGTCCTCTATGAAATGCTTTCAAGCGAACCCCCCTTCAAGAGCAAACATGAGCAGGCTGTTCTTCATGCCATATTACACGAGGAGCCAGAGCCCATCGGAAACCTTCACAAAGATCTTCCCCGACACTTTGAAGATATCCTTTCCAAATGCCTGCAAAAAAATCCTAAAAATCGCTACAGAGACATGGAGTCTTTGCTATCAGACCTGAGAGCCGTGGATTCAGAGGATGAGACTCAAGCATCGAGTCCCGATATTGGTCAAGAGCAGCCCCTTTCAATCGCGGTTCTTCCTTTTGTTAATATGAGTGCCGACGCGGAGAACGAATATTTTAGTGATGGGCTTTCTGAGGCCATCATCAATACCTTAACAAAAATCAAAGATTTTAAAGTCGTGGCTCGCACCTCGGCTTTTTCTTTCAAAGGAAAAGATGTGGATGTAAGAGATGTCGGCAGCAAATTGAATGTCAAGAATGTCCTTGAGGGAAGTGTGCAAAAAGCTGGGAATCGCCTCCGAATATCGGCTCAGCTCATTAATGTTTCCGATGGCTACCACTTCTGGTCCGAACGCTTCGATCGGGATTTGGACGATGTCTTCTCCATCCAGGATGAGATCTCCTTGGCAGTTGTCGATAACTTGAAGCTCAAACTTCTTAAAGGGGAAAAAACCAGGCTGGTCAAACGCCACACAAACAATCCGGAGGCCTATAGTTACTACCTCAAAGGCCGTTATTTCTATAATAAGAGAACAGAAGAAGATATGAAGCGAAGCGTCGAATACTTTGAGCGGGCTCTGGATATAGACCCAAAATTTGCGCTTCCTTATGCGGGTTTGGCTGATGCCTACATGGGTTTTGGGTTTTATCACTGGATGCCTTTTGAGAAAGCCCGCTCGAAAGGAAGCGAATATGCGCTGAAAGGGCTTGAAATGGACGATTCTGTCGGTGAGACACATGCTGCCTATGCAAATTGTATCATGTGGTTCGAATTTAGGTGGGCCGAAGCAGAAAAGGAATATAAAAAGGCTATCCAACTCAGCCCTTCTGATGTGGAAGCTCGCCATATGTACGCTCATGTAATGGAATGCTCGGGTCGTTTTGATGAAGCCATTGCCGAAATGGGGAAGGCATTGGAATTGGAGCCTCTTCAGATCAACTTGAATAACTGTATGGCGAATATCCTCTTTTTTTCGGGTGACTATGACGGTGCCATCGACCTTTTTCAAAAGACGATCGAAATGGATCCGGACTTTCCTCTGCAGTATTTGTGGTTAGGGAGAACCTATCTGCAGACAGGAGAACTTCATAAAGCCATAGAGGTTTTTGAGAAAGGACTAAAATTTCCATCAGTCAACACGAATGTTTTGGGAGGCTTAGGGCTTGCCTATGCTCTTATCGGCAAAGAAAAAGAGGCGCGAAAAATACTCGATCAGCTTAATAAACTTTCTAAAGAGTGCCATATTGATACATATTTTATCGCATACATTTACATGGGGTTGGGAGATAAGGATAATGCGTTTAAGTATCTGGAGAAGTGTTTTGAAGCGGGAGATATGTATTTGTGTTATCTTCCAATAGATCCTATCTTTAAGGAATTACATGAAGACCCGAAATTTAAGGTTCTATTGAAAAAAATGGGAATTGATAAATGATCGGCAAAACCATCTCCCTCTACAAAATTCTCGAAAACATCCGCGGAGAGGAGCGATTCAAGAAACTCATGGAAAGAGTTAAACACGAATGGGAAAATTTTGAGGTCTGAGGCTTATCCACAATCCTACTTCGGTTTCAACACTTATAATGGCGATAAATTAATTATTTCACGCCATTATACATGGTAGTACCATTTAAAAAACATCTTAGCTATTTTAAATCCAACTCCAAATAATCCCTAAAGTTTCGAAGCCAGTCATATAGGGGGAGCCCCCGAAGGCTTATTCGTGTTTCAGGGCTTCAACCGGATTGGCTGAGGCCGCCCGGACCGCTTTATAAATCACAGCCATCATGCCGGTCCCAAGGGAAACGATCAGCGCACCTATAAAGAAAACCGCGGGGATCTGCGTGCGGTAGGCAAAATTGTTCAACCAGCCTTTGACCGCATAATAAGCTACCGGCCAAGCAATGAGGTTGGCCAGGCCGATGAGGATCAGGAATTCCCGGCACATAAGCCCCACAATCCTCTGAGCCGAAGAGCCTAAAACCTTGCGGATCCCGATCTCTTTTGTTCTCTGCTCTGCTGCGAATGAGGCGAGCCCGAAAAGCCCGAGGCAGGCGACTATGATGGCCATTGCCGTGAAGATTTTCAGAAGCGTCCCTGTCCGTTCTTCGGATTTATACATTGAAGCAAAATCCTCATCCAAGAATTGGTAGCTGAACGGTATGCCCGGAAGGATTTTTTCCCAAGTTCCCTGAACAGTTTTTAAGGTCCCTGCGATGCCTTCCGGAGCGATCCGGAGGAACAAAAAATTCGTCCAGTCCAGATCAACCCATTTGATGACAAGGGGCTCGATCCTTCTTCTCAAAGGCTGGAAATGGAAACTTTTTATGACACCGACGATTTTCCCTTTTTGACCCCAAAACGAGAAAGTCTTCCCGATCGGATTTTCATGGCCCATGAGATCGGCCAGCTCCTCGTTTATCAGGAAACTTTCTGTTTTATCTGTTGGAAATTCTTTTGAAAAATTCCGTCCTTGGGCTATTGTCATCCCCATGGTGTCCACATAACCATCGTCCGCTCCCATATAGGTCACATCGATCTTCAGTGATGGATTTTTACCCTCCCAATCGAATCCGCTGGAGCTCCAGCTCGTAAAAGAGGGTTTCTGGGTGGCAACGGCGATATTCAATACGCCGGATGTGTTTGCTAGCTCGGCCTTGAGGGTTTCAAACGACGGCCTGCTGTAGGACCGGATTGGAATGGCGATAACCTGCTCTTTATTCCATCCGAGATTTCTGTTCTTGATAAAAGTCATCTGTTTGGAAACCACACCGGTTCCAATGATAAGCACAGCCGAAAGAGCGAACTGAGTCACAACGAGGACTCGTCGGAACATCACGCTTTCTGAACCAGATTTTAAATCTCCTTTAAGCGTTTTGACAGGTTGGAACGATGCGAGGAAAATAGAGGGATAACTTCCGGAGATCAGGCCCGTTACTGCAGCGATACCAGTCAAACCTAAAACCAGGGCTCCTGCGCCTGCTGCGTTCCATGACATCTCCTTTCCAGCGATGGAACAAAAAATCGGAAGTGTAAGAGAAACAGTTGCTACTGCCAGCCCTAAGGCAATAAAAGCGAATAAAAGGGACTCGCTATAAAACTGCTGGATGATCTGCGTCCGGAAGGCGCCGACGACTTTTCTCAGGCCGACCTCTTTGGCCCGGTTTGCCGAACGGGCAGTTGCAAGGTTCATGAAATTGATGCAGCCGATGATAAGAACAAAAAAGGCGATGATCGAAAAAAGATAGACAGACTGGACAGCCAGATTTTTTTCGTAGCCGGAATAGCTGTACAAATGGACCTTTGTCAATGGGAGGAGTTCGAGCCTCATCAGGCTATCAGGGGCTTTGGAGCGGATGAATCCGCTGATCTTTGCGCTGGCCTCTTCTGCTGAGACGCCTGAAAGCAGTTTGACCCAGGTGTAGGTCTGGTTGTTGGTAAAGCTGTCACTTATCAGTCCGATCGAGTCAAGATATGTATAGGGGATGAGAACGTCGAAATGGAGCGAGGAATTTGCGGGGATGTTTTTTAAAACGCCTGTGATCTTGAAATCCGCTGAGTGGGCGAGATTAACAACTTTGCCGATCGGGTTTTCATTACCGAAAAATTTTTCAGCCAGTCGTTCAGTCATCAGTAAGGACGAAGTTTCTGATAAAGCGGTTCCAGAATCTCCCATAGTCAGAGGGAATGTAAACATTTTTAGGAAGGAGGGATCGACAATCCATACAGCGTATTCCTCGAAGGCTTTGTCCTCATACTTGATGAGCTGAGCCCTGAGATTCAGGGCTCGTGCAGAATCTTCGATCTCCGGGACTTCAGCTTTGAGTGCCGGTCCGAGAGGGTGGGGCGTCCAGTAGATGTGAAGGATCCGCCCGTTGAAGTTCTGATCGGATTCCACACGACAGATTGATGAAGCGTTTTTATGAAAACGGTCGTAGCTCAGCTCATCCAAGACCCAGAGTCCGATAAGGATACAGCAGGTCATCCCCACAGCAAGCCCGAAAATATTCAAAAAGGCATAACCTTTGTATCGGATCATATTCCGAAACGTGACTTTTAAGTGATGGATCCACATGGGCAGAACACCTCTCCAGAATTATTATTGCTTATTCAGATATACGCTCTTCGGGGTGAAAAGGTTGCTTTTGGAAAGATGCTGATCCTGGTATTGCAGAGGTAGAGGACGCGAAGAAGAGGCTTACTGTGCTAAAGA
>CAYFWF010000045.1:0-15173 GCA_964346815.1 uncultured Eubacteriales bacterium
GACAATGTGAATTTGGAGATAGAGTTGATAACGAACGTGGCGATGGAGAAAGGGATGAGGTTTGCAATTCGAGAGGGAGGCCGTACAGTCGGAGCCGGAACCGTCACCGAAATCATCGAGTAACAGATCAAAAAAACGAACGCTTTGAACAAATGAGAAAAAGATGAGAGAAGTCGTCACTCTTCAATGCACAGAATGCAAACGGCGCAACTACACCACAACCAGGAATAAAAAGAAACAACAGGAAAAAATCGAGCAAAAAAAATTCTGCAAATTCTGCAGAAAGCATACAGTCCATAAAGAAATTAGATAAACTCTGAACAAGGAAAAAGGAGGCGTGATAAGAAAGAGTAGGTGAGTAGCTCAATTGGCTAGAGCATCGGTCTCCAAAACCGAAGGTTGCGGGTTCGAGTCCTGCCTCACCTGCCAGCTTAAACATATTGAATTATCATAGACCGCATCGCGTTTCTTGGAGGTCTGAAGGACAGAGTTTCTTGTCCTGCAGTTATTCACACTATCAGAGGAACGAAAATGAGTAAAAAAGAGAAAAAATATAGACGATTCATCTCCTTCTTAAGAGAGGTAAGAGCTGAACTCAAGAAGGTAACTTGGCCTTCGAGGAACGAAGTCTACAGCACAACTCTTGTTGTGATTTTCGCAACGGTATTTTTTGGTTTTTATCTGTTTTTCATGGATGTAATTTTCTCATGGGTCATCGCTCAAATTAAATCATTTTTTGGCTGAGACGAGTTTGAAAATGGCAAAGAATTGGTACGTGGTTCACACATATTCAGGATTTGAGAAGTTTGTGGCTGAGTCTATCCGGCAGAGATCCTACGAGCTGAATATACAGGATCAGATCGGAAAAATAATCATTCCCACCGAAGGGATAATCGAGATCAAAGATGGGAAAAAGGTCGTTTCTACGAAAAGGTCATATCCTGGCTACATATTGGTCGAGATGGAGATGACCGATGAGAATTGGCACATCATTCGTGAAACGCCGAAGGTAACGGGTTTTGTCGGTTCTGGCAAGCGACCTACTCCATTGAATAAGGAAGAGGTGAATCAGATAGTCGAGCATATGGAGACCACTTCAGAAAAACCAAAGCCCAAACATTCTTTTGAAAAAGGGGAAGCTGTGCGTATCATAGATGGCCCTTTTTTCAACTTTAACGGTATCGTTGAAGAAGTCAACCAGGAGAAAAACACTTTGAAAGTTTTGGTCACGATATTCGGTCGTTCCACTCCTGTAGAGTTAGAATTTTTACAGGTTGAGAAAATTTAAGGGAGAAAAAAATGGCCAAAGAAGTTGTAGCGAACATCAAACTACAGATTGAGGCAGGGCAAGCGAGCCCGGCTCCTCCTGTCGGCCCAGCACTCGGTCAGCACAATGTTAACATCATGGATTTCGTACGCCAATTTAATGATAAGACAAATAAAATGGAGGCGGGAACAGTCATTCCGGTGGTTATTTCTGTATATAAAGATAGAACATTCAGCTTCATCATGAAGTCACCGCCAGCTTCGTTTCTTCTAAAAAAAGCAGCAGGTATCGCTAAAGGATCTGGTGAACCCAACAAAGAAAAAGTAGGAAAAGTGACAGATAAACAGATCGAAGAAATCGCTAAGGTAAAGATGCAGGACCTGAATGCAAACGATTTGGATGCAGCGAAAAATATTATCAAAGGCACGGCAAAAAACATGGGATTGGAGATCGTCAGTGGCTAAAAAAGGGAAGAAGTATAGCAAGGCTAAGGAGTTGTTGGATAAACAAGAATACACTATAGAAGAGGCTGTGAACCTAGTAAAAAAAATGAGCTTTGTGAAGTTCGATGAGTCTGTAGATATCTCCATGCGTTTGGGTGTAGATCCTAAACATTCGGATCAGATGGTGAGGGGAACCGTGATCCTTCCCCACGGAACAGGAAAGTCCAAGAGGATTTGCGTGATAGCAACGGGAGAAAAGGTCAAGGAAGCGGAAGAAGCTGGAGGAGATTATGTAGGAGGTGAAGACTTGGTGGAGAAAATCTCCAAGGGATGGTCAGATTTCGATGCCGTCGTTGCTACTCCGGATATGATGAAAAGTGTTGGAAAATTAGGGCGTATTCTTGGCCCAAAGGGATTGATGCCGAATCCGAAGACGGGAACTGTAACATTTGAAGTTAAGAAAGCTATAGACGAAATAAAGTCGGGAAGAGTGGAATTTCGCATTGACAAGACAGCCATCATTCATTCTTTAGTGGGAAAAGTTGCCTTCCCCGATAATCAACTCGTTGAAAACATAAAAGCTTTTATCCAGGCAGTTGTCCATGCCAAACCCCCGGCGGCAAAAGGAAAATATATCCGGAATATCCACATTTCATCGACTATGGGACCTTCTTTAAAGATTTCAGAGAGCGCGTTGGAATGATAGGAGAGTGAGGAATGAATGTGAACCGACAGAAAAAAGAAGAGATTATAAAAGAAATCAACGAAAGTTTTAAAGATTATGACACTTTTTACCTTTTCGATTTCATGAATATGCCCGTTTCCCGGTCAGTGGAATTGAGGAGAAAATTGCGGGAACATTCCTATGCGTTCAAAGTTGTGAAAAATCGGTTGGCTCTGAGAGCGTTTGGAGAAGAGATGCCGGAGGATTTGAAAGCTTATTTCAGAGGGCCGACAGCAATAGCTTTCGCATCAGAAAATCCCTTAAAGCTTGCACGCCTGATCAGGGATTTTTCCGATCAACATAAAATTCTCAAGTTTAAAGCTGGTATACTGGAAGGTCATTTCCTTCCCGAAGATAAATTTAGTGAAGTAGCCGTCCTGACTTCGCGAGATAACTTGATAGTCAAATTCGGCTTTTTAATGGCTTATCAATTGATAAGATTTTTGCGGACTTGGCAAGCCCCTACAGAGAGTCTAGGCCGGTTGTTGAGTCAAATCAAACCAAAAAAATAGGGTTGGAGGTAAAAATGCCTAAAGCACAAACAAACGATGCCAAAGGGACCACGAAGACAAAAAAAGAAAAATCTAAATTGAGCAAGGAACAGTTTTTTGAGCACCTGGATAACCTGACTATCTTAGAGTTGGCTGACTATATCAAGGAATTTGAAGAGAGATACGGAGTGAGTGCAGCTGCCGCAGCGGTGCCCATGGCTGCTCCAGGTGGTGCTTCTTCCCAAGCTGAAGCTCAAGGCGAAGAAGAAAAAACCGAGTTCACGGTCGTGTTGAGAAGTGTAGGTGACAAGAAGATCAATGTCATAAAAACAGTGAGAGAGGTAACGAGTTTAGGCTTGAAGGAAGCTAAAGATTTGGTAGACAGCGCACCAAAACCAGTGAAAGAAAATATTTCTAAAGAAGAAGCTGAAGAAATCAAGAATAAGTTTGCAGAAGTGGGAGCCGAGATCGAAGTGCAATAAATAATTTTGGGAGCCAAAAATGCACCAAAGTAACGAGCATATTTATCGGAAAAGGCTTGACTTTTCAAAAATTAAAAGCGTTTTTCCTATGCCTGATCTTCTGGCAATACAAAAATATTCCTATTCAGATTTTCTGCAAATGGAATTGCTGCCCGAAGAGAGGAAAGACATTGGACTTCAAGCTGCGTTTAGAGACATTTTTCCTGTTTCCGACTTTAAGGAAACCACCCAGCTGGATTTCATCAACTACTCCATCGGTAATTGGGAATGCAAGTGTGGCCGCTTGAAAGGAGTCGAGAACGCGAGAAGGAAATGCATGGGATGCGATACACTCTTGCCTCCGGATGTTGAGCTGACTGAAAAGGAGATCTGTCCCTATTGTGGCAGTATTAAAAAGATCGAAGTTCCTCTTTGCGAACACTGTGGGGACAACGTGAATCTCAAGCTGAAATATACGCCCAACGAATGTCTCCAGAAAGGATACACCTTTTCAGTGCCTCTCAGGATAAAGGTGAGGCTGATTTCTTGGGAGAAGGATCCAACCACTAAGGCAAAAAGACTCAAACATATCAAGGAACAAGAAGTCTATTTCGGTGATATTTCCCTCATGACAGATAAAGGGACCTTCATCTTCAACGGAATTGAAAGAGTGGTGGTCAGTCAACTTCAAAGATCACCGGGTGTATTTTTCCGTCCGGGAGATGCAAAGGGCTTCTTTATCGGAAAAATTATCCCTTACCGCGGAGCCTGGGTTGAGTTTGAATACGATACCAAAAATATCCTGTATGCCCGTTTGGACAGAAAAAAGAAATTCTTGGCAAGTGTATTTCTGAGGGCGCTGGGATTCGGTTCAGATGCAGAAATTTTACGCCTCTTTTTTAAGGTTTATAAGGTGTTTCCTGAAGAAGGACAATTGTCGTGGGAAGTATCAGAGAATTTAATAGGGAAAACTCTCGGCAGGGATGTCGTCGTCCCCACTTCTGAGAAAGTGATCCTGAAAGCAAAGAAGAAAATCAGTGAAGAAGACATCGGGACCTTGAAAGAACTCAAGATTGAAAAAGTCCCTCTATCGAACAAAGAATTCAAGGGGGCTTACGCCATTTCCGCCGCAGAAGAGGTCATACAAAGTCTTGAGATGATTGACGAAAAGAAACTGGAAAAGCTGAGCCAGGTCAAAGAGCCAATCGAAATATTTTTTCCTGAGGAACATGAGTCAGCTGATCTCCTAATCAACACGCTGCGGAAAGATCATTCCAAAGATACCAACCAAGCACTTGGCGAGATCTATAAGAAGCTGAGGCCGGGTGAACCTCATACCCTGGAAAGCGCCCATACTCTTTTCCACAACTTGTTTTTCAATCCCCAGAAGTACAATTTTTCCAGAATCGGTCGTCTAAAAATGAATATAAAATTAGGGATGGATTCACCTCTGGATGAGAAAACATTGGCCCCGTTGGATTTTATCGAAGTGATCAGGTATTTGTTTCGTCTGAGGTCTGGGGAAGGAGAGGTGGATGATATCGACCACCTGGGGAATCGGCGTGTTCGATCTGTTGGGGAACTTGTAGAAAATGCGTTTCGCATTGGATTGACCAGGATGGAGAGAACCATCAAGGAAAAGATGACAATAGCCACAGATCTGGCTTCTGCTATGCCTCAGGATCTGATTAATTCCAAACCTGTGATCGCTGCACTCAAAGAATTTTTCGGCAGCTCTCAGCTTTCTCAATTTATGGATCAGATAAATAGTCTCGCTGAGGTGACGCACAAACGCCGGCTGAGCGCATTAGGCCCTGGAGGGCTGAGCCGAGAGAGGGCCGGATTTGAAGTAAGAGATATCCAGGGATCGCATTATGGCCGGATATGTCCGATCGAAACACCCGAAGGTCCCAACATTGGTCTGATTTCCTCCTTAAGCTGTTACGCACAGGTGAACGAGTTTGGATTTGTGGAAACTCCCTATCGTAAGGTCAAAGATGGAAGGGTGGTCGATTATGTGAAGATCCTTCATCCTGGAAGCAGTTCTTTCAGTGTCGGAGAAGTTATCGAGGAGAAGGAGCTGAATGATGAGATAAGAAAGTTGAAGAGCGGTGACAGCAAACAAATACCTGTATCCGAACCTTATTGTTTTTATCTGACAGCCTGGGAAGAAGAGAAGTACAATATCGCACAAGCAAACGCTCCGATCGATGAAAAGGGCCATTTTATCAACGAATTGGTGAGTGCCCGACAAGCAGGGAACCCAAAATTGCTGCCCAGGGATCAAATCGATTACCTAGACGTTTCTCCTAAACAGCTGGTATCTTTTTCAGCCTCACTCATCCCATTCCTTGAGCATGACGATGCGAACAGGGCATTGATGGGATCCAATATGCAGAGACAGGCTGTTCCTCTTCTCAAGCCTGAATCACCGCTCGTGGGTACTGGGATCGAGCATCTCGTTGCCAAAGGCTCAGGGGATGTAATCACTTGTAAGCGGGCTGGTGTGGTTGAATTTGTTGACGCAGACAGAATCTTGGTCAGAGTGGACGAAAAGGGCGGTTCAAACAAGCATGAAGTGGGAACAGACCTGTATCTTTTGACCAAATTTTTGAGAACCAATCAGAATACCTGCCTCTCTCACCGTCCAGTGGTGAGAAAAGGCGATTCGGTGCAGGAAGGTCAAGTGTTAGCCGATAGCTCCTGCACAGACCTCGGAGAGCTTTCCCTCGGCCGCAATGTTCTGTGTGCTTTTATGCCCTGGAGAGGATACAACTTTGAGGATGCTATCATTGTCAGTGAAAAGTTGATCAAAGACGATATTTTTACATCCATCCATATCGTTGAGGAATCTCTTGAAGCCCGGGACACAAAATTGGGACCTGAGGAAATCACCAGGGATATTCCAAATGTCCCAGAGAATCTTCTGCGCAATTTAGATGAGAACGGAATTGTGAGAATCGGTGCTCATGTGAAATCTGGCGATATTTTAGTAGGAAAGGTCGCACCGAAAGGGGAGACTCAACTCTCACCTGAGGAAAAACTCCTCAAGGCAATCTTTGGCGAAAAGGCGTTGGATGTTAAGGATGCTTCCCTGTATTGTTCTCCAGGCGTCGAGGGGACGGTCATCGATGTGAGAATCTTTTCCAGAAGAGGAACCGAGAAGGGAACGAGGGCAAAAGCCATCGAGAAGGACGAGATTGCTAAAATGAAGAGAAATTTGGAAGACGAAATCAGCATTCTGGAAACAGAGAAATGGAGCCGAATCAAGAACATTCTGAAAGGTGAGAAAATTGTCAAAGATCAAAAAATCCGAGATGTTACCCTGAAAAAAGGGTCTAAATTGACAGAGAGCCTGCTGGAAAAGCTCGAGTTTGGAGACCATTCTAGACTCAAGCTTTCTGAGAATGGGAAAAGAGAGAAGGAGATAAAAGATATCGAAAAGAAGGTCAAACGTCAGATCGAAGCATTGAGAGCAGACATCAAAGAAAAAATCGAGACTTTGAAAAAAGGAGACGAGCTGGCTCCTGGTGTCATTCAGGTTATTAAAGTCTATATCGCAATGAAGAGAAAGCTATCCGTAGGGGATAAGGTTTCCGGACGCCATGGCAATAAGGGGATCGTTGCGAAGATCGTCCCCGAAGAAGACATGCCGCGCCTTCCTGATGGAACCCCTGTTGAAATTGTCTTGAATCCTCTGGGTGTGCCGTCACGAATGAATGTGGGACAGATTTTGGAAACACACCTGGGGTGGGCAGCCAAGAAGTTAGGCCTCTGGATATCCACTCCTGTGTTCGATGGGATTTCTGAACAAGAAATAAAAGGACTCCTTGATAAAGCCGATTTGCCTTCTACAGGAAAGCTTCCTCTTTACGACGGCATCACTGGAGAGCTTTTAGACCAAGAGGTGACTGTGGGATACATCTACATCATGAAACTCTATCATCTCGTGGATGACAAGATTCATGCACGTTCCACTGGTCCGTACTCCCTCATCACTCAGCAGCCTTTAGGAGGAAAAGCTCAATTCGGAGGGCAGCGTTTTGGAGAAATGGAGGTCTGGGCCCTGGAGGCTTATGGAGCGGCATTCACTCTACAGGAACTCTTGACAGCCAAGTCGGATGACGTAGAAGGAAGAGCCAAAATTTATGAGGCCATTGTCAAAGGGGATTTGGATTTCACCCCTGGACTTCCTGAATCTGTGAACGTGCTTATTCGAGAACTCCAGAGCCTGTGTTTGAATGTAGAGCTGGAAAAGGCAGAAAAAGAAGAAATTTTGCCATGGGGAATTGATGTTCCTCAAATCTTGAAAGGAGAGGAATGATGGATACCAGGCATCCTTTGGGCGGAAGGCCGAAAGTCGACTTTGACAGGGTTCGGATCAGTATCGCGTCCTCCGAAAAAATCAAAAGTTGGTCATGGGGTGAGGTCACCAAGCCGGAAACCATCAACTACAGGACATTCAAGCCGGAAAAAGATGGGCTTTTCTGCGCCAAGATATTCGGTCCGATCAATGATTATGAGTGCCTTTGTGGAAAATATAAACGGATGAAGTATAGAGGAATCATCTGCGAAAGATGCGGTGTGGAGGTGACGAGGTCCAAAGTCCGTCGAGAGCGCATGGGACATATCCAGCTAGCGTCTCCGGTAGCGCATATATGGTTTTTCAAAGGAACCCCCAGCCGCATAGGTCTTGTGCTCGATCTCTCCATGAAAGACTTGGAAAAGGTCTTGTATTTTGAGTCCTACATAGTGACCGATCCTGGAGAGACTCCGCTGCGGGAAAGACAGCTCCTGAACGAAGAAGAATTTAAAGATGCTCAAGAAAAATTTGGCGATAAATTCGAAGCTTCCATCGGAGCAGAAGCCATAAAAAGCCTTTTGGAGCGGATCAATATAAAAAAAGAGGCAGAATCCTTGAGAGAGTTGATGAAAAAAGAAACCTCTCAGCAGAGAAGACTTCGACATGCTAAGCGGCTCAGAGTTTTTAAGGCGCTCAGGAAATCGGGGAATCGGCCAGAGTGGATGATTCTGGATGTCATTCCTGTTATTCCTCCAGATTTGAGACCTTTGGTTCGTTTAGATGGAGGAAGATTTGCGACTTCCGACTTGAATGATCTTTACCGCAGAGTCATTAACAGAAATAATCGTCTCAAAAAATTGATAGAACTCAGAGCACCTGAACTCATCATACGTAATGAAAAGAGAATGCTCCAGGAAGCTGTTGATGCTCTCTTCGACAATGGAAAAAGAGGTCGAGTTCATCTGGGTGCAAACAGGAGGCCCCTGAAATCTTTGAGCGAGGCTTTAAGAGGAAAACAGGGACGTTTTCGACAGAACCTGCTTGGCAAAAGAGTCGATTATTCGGGTCGATCGGTAATTGTCGTGGGTCCGGAATTAAAACTGAATCAATGCGGGCTCCCAAAAAAGATGGCCCTCGAGCTGTTTAAGCCTTTCATCTTCCATAAATTGGAGAAGGAGGGCCTCGTTCCTAGCGTAAAAATTGCTCGAGAATGGCATGAGCAAGAAAGACCAGAAGTTTGGGATTTTCTCGAAGAAGTGGTCAGAGAGCATCCCATCCTGCTCAACCGAGCACCCACTCTACATCGTTTAGGAATCCAAGCCTTTGAACCAGTCTTGGTTGAAGGGAAGGCTATTCAGATTCACCCTCTGGTATGTGCTGCCTTCAATGCGGATTTTGATGGCGACCAGATGGCCGTCCATATTCCTCTTTCAGTTGAAGCCCAAGTTGAGGCACAGACGTTGATGCTCTCTACCAACAACATTCTCTCTCCAGCTCATGGCCGTCCTTTAGCTATTCCAAGCCAGGATATGGTTCTCGGCTGCTATTATTTGACTCTGGAGAGAATTTCGCGGCAGGGGGAGGGGCGGAGCTTTTCCTCTGAGGAAGAAGCACTTTTAGCTCTGGAAAACAAGGAAATCGATCTGCAAGCTGGAATAAAAGTCAAATACAAAGGCCCTTTTATGAATCTATCCACTTATTATGATAACCAAGCGATTCTCGCTTGCCCCATTGTGCAGATTGACAATAGGCTGATCGAGACAACCCCGGGACGTCTCATTTTCAATTCGATTATCCCTGATGGGATTCCCTATATCAATGGTGTCTTGAAGAAAAAGGGGCTTGAAAATTTGGTCTATTATGTCTATTTGAAAAAAGGGCTTCAGCCCACCATCGATATGCTGGATAGAATGAAAGAGGTCGGTTTCAGCTATTCAACATTTGCTGGATTTTCTCTTGGCATCGATGATTTCGTCGTTCCCAGAGATAAGCCCAAACTTATCGAGAAAGCACAGAAAGAAGTTCAAAAGATCGAAAGTCTATACAGAGAAGGGACTATTTCTGCCGGAGAGCGCTTCAACAGAGTCGTGGAGATATGGGGATCTGTAACAGACAAGGTTTCGAGCGTTATGATAGACAAAATGCGGGAGATTAGTTATCGAGGAGACGAGCTGAACCCGCTCTTCGTGATGGCTGATTCCGGATCTAGAGGAAACAAACAACAGATTCGCCAGCTTGCAGGGATGAGAGGCCTCATGAGTAAGCCTTCAGGAGAAATCATAGAAACCCCGATTATTTCCAATTTGAGAGAAGGCTTGAATGTTTTACAGTATTTTATCTCCACACACGGTGCAAGAAAGGGATTGGCCGATACGGCCTTAAAGACCGCAAATTCAGGATACTTAACACGAAAACTGGTGGATGTTTCCCAAGAGGTCATTGTCGATGAGCATGACTGCGGGACGCTGAAAGGGGTGAATGTAAGCGCGATCGTTGAGAACGGAGAGTTGATCGAGCCTTTTGTAGACAGAATTGTCGGACGTACATCATTGGAAAAGGTGCTTCATCCTGATACGAATGAAACCATTGTGGATGTGAACGAAGAAATCTCAGAACAGACTGCCCAGAAACTCGAGAACCTAGGGATTGAAAGGGTCAAAATCCGTTCGCTTCTGACCTGTGAATCTAAAAGAGGTACCTGTCAACTGTGTTATGGGCGGGATATGGCCACAGGAAAGCCGGTCGAACTGGGGGAGGCTGTTGGAATCATCGCAGCCCAATCCATCGGAGAGCCTGGAACACAGTTGACCATGAGGACCTTTCACATCGGTGGAATTGCCATGAGAGGAATCGAAAGGTCGAAAATTGAGGCGAAAAACAATGGTGTCGTCAAATTCAACAACCTGAATTACGTCATTAATAAAGAAGGGTCCATCGTCGTCGTGAATCGAAATGCCAACATCGCTATTCTGGACCACCGTGGAAGAGAAGTCGAACACTACCAAGTCCCTTACGGAGCGAAAGTCATGGTTAAGGAAGGAGAAGAGGTCAAAGCGAGACAGGAATTTGCTGAGTGGGATCCATTTTCGAGCTTTATTCTGACCGAAGAAACCGGGATGGTCAAATTTCATGACGTTGTTCTTGGGCTTACCATGGAAGAAATTCAAGACGAGTTTACGGGATTGATCACTCAAGTAGTCACCGATCCTAAGGATGAAAAGCTGCAGCCTCAGATAATCATCCTCCATCCAAAGAAGAAAAACGACCAGGGAAAGCCGGTGATCCTTCGAAAATACTTCCTTCCTGCAGGCGCAAATCTTGAAGTTAAGGATGGAGATAAAGTTTTTGCTGGAGACATTTTAGCCAAGATCCCGAGAGAAGCTGCGCGAACAAAGGACATCACAGGGGGTTTGCCAAGGGCAGAAGAACTTTTCGAAGCACGAAGGCCAAAATTCCCTGCTGTTGTTTCCGAGATTGATGGGGTCGTAAAATTTGGAGGGCTTGTTCGTGGTCATCGAAAGCTGACAGTTCACAATGAGAAAGGTGGAGAGAAGGAATACTTTATTCCCAAGGGCGCACATCTGAGCGTCGGCGAGGGCGAGAGAGTCAAGGCAGGTTTCCCCCTTATGGATGGACCCGTTAATCCTCATGATATCCTCAAAGTTCTGGGCGAAAAGGAATTAGCCGAGTATCTGCTGAGAGAGATTCAGGAAGTTTATAGGTTGCAGGGAGTTGTCATTAATGATAAACACATCGAGATCATCATTCGTCAGATGCTTCGCTGGGTGAAAGTAGAGGAAGTCGGAGATACAGAGTTCTTAGTCGACGAGCAAATCGACAAATTTGTTTTTCAGGAAGAAAACGAAAGAGTCGTGAGAAACGGAGGTAAACCCGCAAAAGCCAGGCCTTTGCTTTTGGGTATCACCAAGAGCGCTTTAAGCACGGATAGCTTTATCGCCGCAGCCTCATTTCAAGAAACGACCCGAGTTTTAACAGAAGCCAGCCTTTATGGCAAAGTGGATTATCTGCGTCGACTGAAAGAAAACATTATTATGGGGAGACTTATTCCCGCAGGTACTGGCTACAGGTTTTACCGCGATGTGGAGTTAGTGGAGGAAGGAGAGGTAGAAAGAGAAGAGGAAGTAGACTTTACTCTTCCCAGTTAAATAAGGCTCTAAATATCTCAAAATCCTTGACATAGCAAACCGATTTTGCTATTATCCACACATTCGTCTTCAGGGAGTCTATTCCTCGAGGATGGATTCTAAATTATTTATATATATAGGAGCAGATGGAGTGCCGACTGTTAACCAACTGATAAGAAAAGGGAGAGAAGCGAAAAAATACAAAAGCAAATCTCCCGCGCTCGAAAGATGTCCTCAAAAAAGGGGAGTCTGCACACGCGTATTTACAACAACGCCAAAAAAGCCTAATTCGGCTATGAGAAAGGTGGCTCGAATCAGGCTTACGAATAATATCGAAGTCACTGGTTATATTCCCGGTGTCGGCCATAACCTTCAAGAACATTCGATTGTTCTTATCAGGGGAGGACGGGTCAAAGATCTACCGGGAGTAAGGTATCACGTCATTCGAGGTTCTTTGGACTGCGAAGGTGTCCAAGATCGGCTCCAAGGAAGGTCAAAATACGGAAGTAGAAAGCCTAAACAAAAGAAGGGTGGAGGATAAAGGAGATACTGATGCCCAGACGCGGAACGATCAAGAGGAGAAAGGCAAAACCCGATCATTTCTACAACAGTACCCTCATCTTTAAATTCATCAATGCAATCATGAAGAAGGGAAAAAGGAGCCTTGCTGAAACGATTGTCTATGGAGCCATGGAGCAGGTCAAGCAGAAAGCAAAAGAGGATCCATTGAAGATGTTCGAGAAAGCGGTAGAGAACGTAAGGCCTTTACTCGAAACGAAATCTAGAAGAGTAGGAGGAGCGACATATCAGGTTCCAGTGGAGGTTCCCTTGAACCGATCTACATCGCTGGCTGTCAGGTGGATCCTTCGATACTCGAGAGAAAGAGCTGGAAAAAGCATGATGGATAGACTGGCAGCTGAGATCATGGATGCCGTCAATAACCGAGGCGGAGCGATTAAAAAAAGAGAAGATACGCATAAGATGGCAGAAGCCAACAGAGCTTTTGCTCACTATAGATGGTAGTCTTTTTATATTGGCGATATTTCAACTTAACAATGGAGCGAAAAGTTGGCCCGAAGATACCCTATCGAACGAGTCAGAAACATCGGAATCATGGCGCATATCGATGCGGGGAAGACTACCACTACAGAGCGCATCCTCTTTTATACAGGTATTACCTATAAGATTGGAGAAGTTGATGAGGGAACGGCTGTTATGGACTGGATGGCTCAGGAGCAAGAGCGGGGAATCACCATAACCTCGGCGGCCACAACCTGTTACTGGAAAAATCACCAAATCAACATCATTGATACCCCTGGACATGTCGACTTTACAGTTGAAGTTGAACGCTCGCTACGGGTCCTCGATGGTGCGATAATCATTCTCTGTGGGGTAGGAGGTGTTGAGGCCCAATCGGAGACAGTGTGGCGGCAAGCTGATAGGTATCGGGTTCCGCGAATTGTTTACATCAACAAGATGGACAGGGTCGGGGTCGATCCTGAGAATGCCGTTGAAGAGATGAAAAAAAGGCTTGGAACCAGGCCGTTGATCACCCAGATTCCGCTCGGGAGAGAGGAGAATTTTAGAGGAGTCATTGATTTAGTTGAAATGAAAGAAATCGATTGGGGAGAGGACTTGTTGGGAACGAAATTCGAAGTGCGCGAAATTTCTGGTGAATTTAGAGAAGCGGCCGAGACAAAAAGAGGCGAGATGTTGGAAATCCTCAGCGATGTGGATGATGAACTCATGGAGAGATACTTGAATGAGGCGGAGATTTCCTCAGAAAATGTCAAAAAAGTGATCAGAAAAGGGACCCTGTCTCTTCAGTTTTTCCCGGTCTTCTATGGAGCCTCCTTCAGGAACAAAGGTGTTCACCCTTTGCTGGATGCGGTGGTGGACTATCTGCCGGCACCAGTTGATGTCCCCTCGGTGAAAGGACGTCATCCTCGCACATTTGATATCGAAGAGCGTAAAGCTTCGGATGATGAGCCTTTTTCTGCCCTAGTGTTCAAGATAATGAATGATCCCTATGCGGGAACTCTCTCGTTTTTCCGGGTTTATTCAGGGAAAACAAAAGTGGGAGCTTCGGTTTACAATGCGACAAAGGAGGAAGAAGAACGGGTCACTCGATTGCTGGAAATGCATTCGAATAAAAGAAAGGAAATCAAAGAAGTCTATTCGGGCGACATTGTTGCCTTAGCCGCTATGAAGAATCTTTCTACTGGAGATACTCTTTGCACAAGAAATCATCCCGTTGTTTTCGAGCCGCCTACCTTTCCCGAGCCTGTAGTCTCTGCTTATATAGAGCCTCGATCGCGCACAGAACATACAAAATTGAGTGAAGTGTTAAAAAAGCTCACGAGAGAAGATCCAACATTCCAGGTGAAACAGGATCCCCTGACCGGCCAAACTCTTGTGTATGGAATGGGCGAACTTCATTTAGATATTTTAATGGATCGAATGGCCAGAGAATTCGGAGTGAAAGCAAAGCTCGGTAAACCCCAGGTTGCCTACAGAGAAACGATAACGGAACCAGCCGAAGGAGAGGGGAAATACGTCCGGCAGGCAGGCGGAAGAGGGCAGTACGGACACTGCAAGATAACCATCGAGCCCCTTGAAAGAAATGAAGACTTTGAATTCGTGGACAAGACAAAAGGAGAAGCCGTTCCAAAGGAGTTTGTTTCTTCAGTCGAAAACGGAATCCGAGAAGCCATGGAAGTCGGAATTCTAGCAGGTTTTCCTATGTCAGGAATTCGGGCCACGCTCATAGATGGATCGTCCCATGATGTGGACTCCTCCTCTATTGCCTTTAAAATAGCCGGCTCTCTGGCGTTTAAAGATGCTGCGTCCAAAGCCAGCCCTGTTCTTCTGGAGCCAGTCATGAGCTTAGTGGTAATTTCTCCTGATGAATACCTGGGAGATATTGTGAGCGATATCAGGGCCAGAAGAGGCAAGATCGAAGAGATGGACATGAGAGGAGGCTCCCGGGTTATAAAGGGATACGTCCCCTTGGCTGAAATGTTCGGTTACGCTACGACTCTTCGGACCCTGACTCAAGGAAGAGGTGTTTTCAGCATGGAATTTTTTCAGTTCGAACCTGCCCCTTCTGGGATTGCTGAAGAAATCATTGCACGGATTGAAGGAAGAATTCCTGCTGCTGGATAGATTTGCCGAAAAATGAAGCATAATAAGGAGTTTAAAAACATAACTTAACAAGAATGCAATAGGAGGTAAGGAAAATGGCGAAGGCAAAATTTGAGAGGACGAAGCCGCATTTAAACATAGGGACGATAGGGCACGTGGATCATGGGAAGACGACGTTGACGTCGGCGGTGACGA
>CAYFWF010000046.1:0-16623 GCA_964346815.1 uncultured Eubacteriales bacterium
TTTAATTTATTTGTTTTTAGGGATGACGTTTTCGATCAGTATTGTATCGTACTTCCAAAGCCTTGTGACAAACGTGATCTTTGTCCCATCCGGTGACCAGTCAGGGTCAAACAGCTCAGTACCCTTCGGAAAACGTATCCCTAAATCGAGTTTTTTTTCAGGACCGTCAGTTACGGGTAAAATATACATCGCAGCAGGAAATCCGTTTTTATTAAAGTCACCGAGAGCCACGAGGTTTTGCCCATCGGGAGACCATGCAGGTGATCCCAGTTTTTCTGTGATCTTTCTTGCTTTTCCTGTTTCTGTCTCGACAACGAAAATTTGATCCTTTGGTCCCTCGAAAGCAAGCCACTTGTAATCCATCGAGAATTTCAGTCGTCTGAATACATCCCGGTCTTTCTCGGCCCTATAAAAATAACGCTCCTCTCCTGTTTTCAGGTTATGCTCAATAATGCCCGGCTCATCATGCACAAAACCTTGCCGGGCATAAAGAAAGGATTCCCCGTCAGGACTCCATTCAATCCTTGTCCAGGATTTTACCGGAATGGGCCAAGTCTTCCACTCTCCGGTTGCCAGTTTAAGACGAAACAGTGAGTATTGTCCCTTGTTGTCCCTGTGAGAAAAACCAAGGCCACTGCTGTCGGGCAACCAACGAAGATCGTGAAATCCGGGACTCCAGTAATTGTCCGTGGGTATCAAGAACTTACGCGCTTCTCCTCCGGAAGCCGGCAGAACAACAATGTATCCCCAGCTCGGACGATCCACAGCATCGGACGCAAATGCTAGATATTTTCCGTCAGGCGACCAGACAGGACAGACATTCCCTCCTGATGGGGTATAATCCACATTTTTCGGCTTGCTTGTCGGCTCGCCATCATCTGGATCTACATTCATAATGAATACATCCCGCATAATAATAAGCTTCTGGTAATAAAGCCCTCTTTGCGTCCAATTGGCTAAAGAAGCATCCTGCATCCCCTCAATCATAAATGGCTGTCCTTCCGGCCTGCTGTCTTTCATAACAACACCCCAAAGGGAAAGACCGCCGTGGCGTCGGCTTAAGAACACAATGTGTTTTCCGTCCGGTGACCAGCGGGGATCCGAGTCATCTGCGGGATGATCAGTTAAAGTTTTAAGCGATTTGCCATCTGTTGTGATGATGAAAATATCGCTATCTCCATCCTGGGGGCCATCCTCAAAGACGATAAACCGTCCGTCCGGAGAAACAGATGCCGGGGATGATAATCTCGTCTCGATGTTTTTTTTGAAATTGTGCAAAGCCTTGAAGGAACCACCTGCGGCTGGAACCAATCCCAAGGTGTAGGATTTGTCGCTGTTCTGGAGGATTGTCACAATGGCGCTTCCATCCCACATCCAGTCACACGCCCGGATAATCCCATCTTCGTTACGATAGATGAGCCGGGACTCTCCAATCAATGTCGAAGCTTTCAATTCTACGGCTTCATCATCAGATCCTCCCCAACAACTGAACGTAGAATAGGCTATCTCTTTGCCGTCAGGCGACCAAACCGGAAAATAGGTACAACGTGACTTCGTCCCCCAATCAAAATGTGTGATCAATTCCTGTTGTCCGGTCGCAATATCAAAAACGGCGATATTCTGACCCACCGAAAAGTCCACGCCCACAACCTTCGATCCATCAGGCGACAGGTATTGACAATCTAGAAAAACTTCTGGAGGAAGGAGTCTAACCATTCTCATCCCAGCCGGCTTTTTCTCCCGCAGTTCGGCCAGCCGTGCACGCGCGGCAGAAACCTGCTCTGGCTGGTCAGCGTAGTTTTTCAACACAAGCTCATAGGCTTTTACAGCCTCCGAATGTCCCAGCTTTTCAAAGCAGAGCCCGATGTGAAATTGAGCCTTAGCAGCGGTCGCACGTTCATCCGGAAACTCTTTAACAACCCGCGTATAAATCTCGATGGCTTGCTCAAGTTCCCCCTTGGTTTCTTCGAGGTATAAGGCTTTCTCAAAGAGCTCTTTTGCTGTTTCCTGCTTCATCGGTCCTGAAAAAAAGAGAGAGAATCCGGCTAACAGCAAAAGCGTCAGGAGTGAATTTTTCTTTTGACTCATCGTTCACCTCCAAAATGGATATGCTTATAAAATATCCACTGAGGTCGATTTATGTGTTGAGAAAATATGGAAATACGGTGAAACGTTTTCCACAAATTGCCCCTCATGTCCACGTTCCGCATCTATCCTTCCACGAACTTGTAGCCGATGCTGTGAACACTCCGTATGTAGCGGGGTTTGGAAGGGTCATCTTCGACTTTTTTCCGAATGTGAGCGATATGACTGTCCACCGTCCTGTGTGAGACGGACAGATTATCAATCCCCCATGCGTGATCTAAGAATTCGTCCCTTGTGATGACCTGCCCTTTTCGCTCAATCATCAGCTCAAGGATCTTGAGCTCAAGAGGAGTCAAACCCAAATCTTTCCCTTTTTTCCGCGATTCAAATTTTTTAAAATCCAGCTCGACATTCCCAAAACGGTAAACACTCATCTCATGCTGGTAATTATCGACACGGCGGAGAAGAGCCTTTACCCGGGCCGATAGCTCCTTCACGCTGAAAGGTTTAGTCACATAATCGTCGGCTCCCAGCTCCAATCCCAATACCTTGTCCACTTCCTCATCTTTGACCGTCAGCATCATGACGGGCGAAGTGATCCCCTCTTTTCGTATTTTCTTACAGACCTCAAAGCCATCCAACAGGGGAAGCATCACGTCCAGAATAACCAAATCCGGGCGTAGTTGCTTAGCCAGCTCTAATCCTTTTACCCCATTTTCTGCTGCAGCCACCTCATAGCCCTGGGATGTCAATGCGTCCTGGAGGACGACACGGATTCCCACATCATCTTCGACAACGAGTATGGTTTTTCCCATGATCGTCTATTCTCTTTCATGGATGGGCAAAATCAAGGAAACACAGGTTCCTTCTCTGGGTTGACTCCGGATGAACACATCTCCCCCGTGGGCATCCATGATATGCTTGACCAATGTCAAGCCTAGACCTGTTCCGGTTGGAGACACATGAGAAGCCTGTTTTCCGCGGTAGAACTTCTCAAAGATTCTCTTTTGCTCATTTTCTGGAATCCCGATTCCTTTATCTTGAACTGCGATCTCGACACTGTTCTTTTTACGATGGATTCGGACATTGATTTTTTTCTCACGGCCGGAAAATTTGGCTGCATTGTCGAGAATGTTGCGTATTGCCTGGCGCATGGCTTCCTCATCGACGAAAACAAATGGGATATCATCATCTACTTCGATTCCCACTTCAAAACTATCACCTTTGTTCTCCTGTTCAAAGCTCTGAATCTCCTGGCGAATCAGATCAACGATATCGGTCGAGGTCAGCTTGTATTCCCTTTTTCCCTCCTCAATCTTAGTAAAGTCTAGAACATTCTTGACCAGCCTTTTCAATCTTTCTGAGTCGTGACTCAGGATCCGATAATACCCCTTAGCTTTGTTTGGATCTCTGATCTCGCCGTCCAAAAGGCGCTCGATAACCGCTCCCATGGAGGTCAAAGGCGTTTTGAATTCGTGAGAGACCGATGCGATAAATTCCGATTTCAGATTGAGCAGATTGACTTCATGAATAATAGTGCGGATGATAAGGCCCGATCCGATAAGCAGGATAATAAGCAGCGTTATGATTGTCCAGAAAAAGATATTTTTATGAAGATAAAATCCTGACTCGCTGTCGCTTCTTTGATAGAGCTCCAATCTCCAGGGCGGAAAATTCTCTGGAAAGAAATCCGTGATAACCGGATTGCCCTGGGCTGCCTCCGTATCGCCGAAAACGATGTTATCAGAAAGGGTTGAACGGAGAAGGATAGAGACCTCTGACTTGCTTGGGTCATCACCTGAGGGACGGTTCTCTTTTATTATCTCATGGATGGATTCCGTTAAATCGTTCATTCTCAAAAGCGAGCCCAGGAATTCCCGGTATTCGCCAGAACCATCTCTATCCATGGGAATCATGAGTAGGAGAACATCATGATTTTCAAACTCAAAGGCATTTTTCTGAACCTGAGTACTGCCGCTGTCTAAATTTTCCAGGTGTTCCATAACGCCGGGCAGAATATTACGCCGCACAGCCTCAGCCATGCGCCAAATTTCCAATTTTTTATAAATTGCATCCTGCATATTATCCACTGCCACGCCATATCCATCAGGAAAATTACTCGCCGCATTTACCGAACCCAGTTCATCCGTCATGTTTCTAAGCATGGTCGTATACAGCCGGACCTGATCTCCATCCAATGACCAGACATTCTCGGCTAGCTGACTATAAATTTTGAGAGATTCTTTGAAAAAATCCTTATAATCATTTTCCAGTCGAAGCACATCCAGCATCTCCAGGCTGGAGACAAGTGCCAGAGGGCGCCCCGATTCCGTGAGCAGATCAGGAAAATCTTCAAGGATCAAACGGTAGATTTTCAAAGCCTGTTTGTATTTTTTCTGCTTGACCTCACACCTTCCTATGCGGCTCAGGACCCACGCTTTAACCTGGCTATTTTCTTCTCGGTGAAGAATTTGATTGTATAGAGAGATAGCTCCAGGAAAATTTCTGCGGCGGAATTCGGCAATTTCTGCCTTTTCCAAATCAAATCGCCACTTTTTCCACTCCTCGGGCACAACCAGAGTATTCACAGCCGGAGGGTGAGATTGCCACCCAAGGAGCCAGGGTGGATCTTCAGAATTCCAGACAGCAATCTGCCCTAGAAGCGACTCATCCCGAAGACGCTGCTCAATCAAATTTCTGATCGCTCGAAAGTCTTGGTCAAGAATGGCTTTGCTCGATGAGAGCTCTTTCAAGCTCAATGAATCCCTCTCGATGAGTGATCGTATTCCCGCCTGTACTGATCTGACAAATTGTTTCTGCTGATCGAGATTCTGCTGCTGGAGCTTGTATCTTTCGTTGTGAATAGCCCTGATCCCAAAAAAGGCCAGAATAATGGAAGGCAGGAAAATGACAACAAAGAAAATGGCAAGGAATTTCTTGTGTTGGACCAGGACTAATTTGAGATTCTCTAACATACAACCCCACACATCTTTACCGCGCAGGATTATACTATATCAGGAAACCTGAAAAAATGTTAAGGAAATGTGGAAATTGTATCAATTATGATAATTTTCCGGTCAGTCTCAAGTAAAGTCTGAGTAACCAAAGATTGTCAAATTGTGACCGATTTGTGACCACCCTATATGTACTTTCCCGTACCCAGGTGTACTTCCACATATCTAGACGAAATTCCGTAAGTTGTTGATCAGATTGGCTATTACTTTAATATCAAGGACTTAGGAAAATTGCTGAAATCGGATCCGGAGTCCGTCGCTCTATCCACTGAGCTACAGGCGCACCCTATTTAGAATCAATGAGTTGCGTAAGGGCCACTCTACATTTTAAATGCAATTGTGACCAAAATGTGCCCACCTATTTTATACATATAACTACTTGAATTCAACGCTCTATCTAATGATGGACCAGAGAAGAATCAAATCAAGGCCTCATTGAAAGTGCTTAGAACGATTTCAGTATAAAACTTTGTCTTCACCGAGCTTCTTTATACGTTCGTTGACAACCTCGAGAATCAAGTCTCTCCGGAGGAGGACAGCGTTGATTTCTTCCTCTGTAAGATATTCTCCCACAATATCCCTGATCAGCTCAAAATTTAAGGATTTTAAATTTTCGACAAAAGTCCGGGGAAGTTCTCTCATGATTCTTGGGCCTTCTTTATGTTTTTCAGTATAAATGAGATTTTTTGTGAATTTTTTGGATGTCCGGAAAGAACGTGAGTGGTCGGGAAGAATGATCCGCCAGTCCTCTGTTATGAAAATGTTTCCTGCGTGCCGGTCTTCGTTGGCAATCAAGTTATCCCAAGCCCACCGTAGATAGGTGGCCCTATTGTAATAGAAGACTTTATAAGAGGGAACTTTGATATTCTGTTCATTCTTATGCCTGGCTTTTATCCAATAATCCACCCATAGTTGACAGGAGCCCCGCTCCCCTCTGAATTCTTTTTCAACTGTCGGCGGGACCATGTTCAAACCGATATACTTATCTAACCGATAAGCTGCGATTTCACCTCTCCAGTTCTCCAGAAATCCCCTCATCCGGCCCTCAGCATTTTTCCAGAGGGCCTTTCTTGTAACTCCATTTTTTTCTAAGGTCAGTTCCCAGGGTTCTGTGACTGCTTCTCGACTTTTCTGTTGCTTCTGCCCGACAATTTTAGCTGTTTTAAGGAATTCTTCCCATTTTTCTCTCGATGCTTTTTCCTCAGGAGTGAGTTGGGCTTCAACTTGAAATAGAAAGCCTACGAAAAAGACGGAGAAGAAAGGAATAAAGATTTTCTTTATCATCTTATTTCCCCCTTTGTTTTTTAATATACCGTTCTTAACATTTAAAAAGATATCAGAGAATCAGGGAGGTGTCAAATTACTGAAAATCTCGAGGAATCGTTTCGTGCCAGGTCCGCTCTCGGAGTAACACACCGTTCTGATGAATCCGCTTCGTATACAGAAAATAGAAGTTCTCGGCATCGCTGCGAAAATCGACGATACCTATGACATTCAGCACTCGGTCGCTCAACTCGATCGCGAGCCTATAACTTCCTAGAAAAGAGGTTTGTGCTGGATCGAGTTCATTCGTGCAGTGAACGAGTTCTTCCGAGTGCCCGATGCTTCCCCATGGATACGTGGTTGCCGAGCTGTTGGTAAGGGTCACGGTTGCTGTCCCGGCCTCTTCGTCGCGGACCACATCAGAAAGCTCTGCATACCCCGAGACGGTTCCGGATTCGGCAGCGCCATAGCCGGGCAGCTTGGGATCGGATGCGGGCGGCAAAAAATTGGGATGCGGACGCGGTTCAAAAGGAACCACAGGCAGCAGAATCCGTGAAGGCGCTTCCCCCCCGAGTTTAAGGTTCGTGACCATCGGATAAGGAGTTGGCCAGAACATCGGCCACTGGGCATTGCTCACCGACAAACGGATGCGATGGCCTTTGGGAAAAACCCAAGAGGTAAAGTGCATGTCGATATCCAGAGTATATGTCTCGCCTGGGATCAGCGGTTCCGGATCCACAGCCGAATTTCGATGTGCGCCGTTGAGCGCTGCTCCGGTGATCTGGGTTATACGGCCGTCAGGTGCCACATCAGAAAGACGGACAAACCAGTGCGCCAGGGGAGCGCTCGAAGACGCATTGAGGACCACCAGGGGGAAACCCAGTATCTCTGTGTCTTCATCCAGAGGTTCCGAATCGTATACCAGGCTTCGCTCATCTGTTGGACGTTGATCGGGCATGAAGTCGCCCCACCACATGACGGATCCACCTGCCTCGATTCCGATGCTCGGTATGTACTTCAGTTCGTGATCAGAAGCTACTGGTTGTGATGGGTGCAATCGATGATCAGGATGGAGGCAGAGTTGCATGAGACTTCCTCTCTCGAGGGGCCAACCCTCCTCCCAACGCCAATGACCGGGCGCCCTGTCCAATGTAAGCCCAGGTGGATGCCAGTCGCGAACATAGACCGCAAACTTCGGCTCTTCCATAATTCCAGTCTTTTTGTCTTTAAGCCAGTGGTCGAACCAGCGCACTGCTTCGTGCCGCCATTCCATCTTCGGATCAGGATAACCCCAGTTTGGAAAGCTGTGACCCCAAGGCCCGATGAGCCCTTTGACCGGAGCCATCATGTGCTGGAGCATTCTCGGCACGCTGTCTCGATAACCATCATACCAACCGCCGATGACAAAGGTCGGAACTCGGATCTTGCTGTAGTCAACGTTCAGAGAAGCGCGGTCCCAGAACGGTCCGTCGCGCTGCTGGCGTTTGTAGACCAGCATCCAAGGCGTCGTATCGAACCGATTGGCGAAAAAGCTCTCATCGGCCACAAACTCCGGAGCGCCTGGCAGGGAGTTCCAGACATCTTGACCGACTTCATAGGAGTCGAAATGCATCACTCCGTCGATGAAATGAATATCGTCTTGATACAGATCATCTGTCGCATCGATGGCAATGATGGCTTTCAGCGCCGGAGGATTTCGCATCGCCATGTGGATCGAGTTGAAACCTCCCCAGGAGATGCCGAACATGCCCACTTTGCCGGTCGAGAAGGGCTGCTTGGCCAGCCATTCGATAACAGCCTCACCGTCCTCCTGCTCTTGATCGGTATACTCGTACTCGACCAGACGCCCTTCGCTGTTGCCTGTCCCCCGAATATCGACACGGGCCATGATGTAGCCCCGCTCCACGAAGTATGAAAACAATGAGTAGCATCTCCCCCGGCTCTCATCCTTTCGATAAGGCAAATACTCGAGCAAAACAGGAAAGCGTTCATTTCTATTGGCGGCTGCTGGCTTGTAGAGATCGACAGCCAAGCGAATCCCATCTGGCATGGGGATCCAGTCGCTCGTCAGCGTAATTTCCCCTTCGGACTGGACAGCGGAGGGGCCACAGAATTGAGAAGCACACATTATGCATAGGACCGAAATCCAAAGAAATCGATTCTTCATCCTGCTCTCCTAAACCGGTTCTCGCTCTCAGACCAAAAGCCGTTTTTCTACCTGATCACGAAGGGAACAACGATCTCCTTTAAAAAATCTCATATTAACGAATTTTTCCGCAATGTCGATTATTCCTGTGATATGAGATCCATGATCCACAAATTGCTCTCGACTAAGCGAAACGAGAAGTAAAAACGCTGATTATCCGCACAGAAGTTATACAATCCCAGTTTGAGAAGTGGATCGTCACTGATGATCTTAAGGCCCGGCTCCCCTCCGCCGACTGGCACAGACCAGATGCCTTCGATCCCTTGGTCATCTCTAGCTTGAAAATAGACAGTTGTCCCATCTGGAGACCAGGCAATGCTCTCAGGCATCGGACCTCCTGAAGCATTCTGACCTTTGATAAGCATTTTTGATTTTCCATCTCCAAAGGAGACAATCTTCAGATCCTCTCCAGAAATGTAAGCGATGGAATTCCCTGAAGGAGACCATCTGGGTTGAGTGCCCCCATCGAATGTTAGCTGTTCTGGCTCTCCCCGACCGGTATCATTTTTCGATAGGACATACACTTCATAGCGGCCGGTCCTGTCAGCCATAAACACTATTTTTGAGCTGTCCGGTGAGAAATTCGGCCCGAACTCATGATAAGGAGTATCCGTTAACTGCCGCACGTCTCCCCCTTCTCTATCCATACAGAGTGCCGCTGATGATTCGCCTTGGTACTCCGCCCAGTGCTGGCACGACATAGATTGTGCCCTCAGAAAAAAAAGCGATTTGAGTGCCGTCGGGAGACCATCTGGGCCAGCGTTGAATGCCTGGAAAATCCCTCGTGATCTCGATAGGACGTCCCCCTGAAGCCTGACGCACTGCAATACGTGTATTCCCCATAGGGCCTGTAGCAAAAGCCACCATTTTTCCATCCGGGGAGATATCGGGATCTACTTCCAGCCCAGGTTGATAGGTTATCTGTCTTGTCATTCCAGGGGTGAAATCTATGTCTTTTCCTCTGGGACGGAGGAGGAAATACCCTGCGACAGCGATAAGAATTATTGCAGCAAAAGCTGAGACAAAAGCTTTCTTCAAATTGAATTTCACGGTAATTTCCCTCGATGCCGTTGGTTTTTTCTTTGGGAACACTCTTTGCGGCAGAGGAATTTTTTTCTCGATCCTATCTAGCTCTCTTGACACCTCTTCAACAGCCTGATATCTGTCCGCTTTTGCCTTTTTCAAGCATTTGAGGATCAGGTCGTTCAAATCGTCAGAGATCTGTGAATTCAGAGCGTTTGGAGACGTGAATCCCTCACTTTTATGTTTCATGGCAATACTTATTGGTGTATCCCCTTCAAAAGGCAGCTGCCCAGTCAACATCTCATAGAGGATGATTCCAAGAGAATAAATATCGGCTCGGTGATCGACATCTTTGGCTTCCGCCTGCTCCGGGCTCATGTACTCGGGCGTGCCGATCATCATTCCTGCACCTGTCAGTCCTTTGGCTTTGAGGGAACGGGCTATCCCAAAATCCATGATCCGGACATTTCCGTCTCTATCGATCATGATGTTGCTGGGCTTTAAGTCCCTGTGCACCACGCCGAGCCTGTGAGCCTCTTCTAATCCTTCACATATCTGTTTAGCAATGGACAGGGTCGTCTCTACTGCCAGTCTCCCTGTTTGTCTGATCAGTCCTTTTAAATCCTGGCCAGGTACATATTCCATGGTGATGAAGTAGGTACCTTCTGCTCTTCCGAGATCGAACATCCGGCCGACATTCTTATGAGCAATCTTACGGGCTAGCTTTATCTCGTTCCTGAATCGCTCGATGGTCTTTTCATCAGCGGCGATTTCCGGTTTGAGGAGCTTTAATGCGATTTTTTCTTTTATATCGGTATCGTTGACCTTATAGACTCTTCCCATTCCGCCTTTGCCCAACTCCTCGATAATCTGGTATCTGCCTCCAAAGGTGGTGCCTGTGGTCAATTCTTCCTTTGGAGTTTCCATGGTTTCTGTGACATCGATATTCCTGGATGAGGTCAGTTTGGTGCCACATTCTGCACAGAACGCAGCAGTCTCAGGATTACCTGACTGGCATTTGGGGTATTTGCTTGACATTGCTTTCCCTTATACTCCCTAACTCATCGAAAAAGTATATAAAGGAAAAGGAAAGGTGTCAAATTTGATCGAGGGCAGATTTCCGGGTTTGTGTCTCTTTTTGGTGGGGGATTGGCCTAGACGATGTTGCCGTCGAGCAGGTTGATGGTTCGCTGGGAGTAGGCAGCGATGTTGGTGTCGTGGGTCACTAACAGGATGGTCCTCCCTTGCTTCTGAAGCTCAACGAAAAGGCCCATGATCTCAACACCTGTCTTGGTGTCGATGTTGCCTGTCGGCTCGTCAGCCAGGATCAGCAGTGGATCGTTCGCCAACGCCCGTGCGATGGCCACACGCTGCTGCTGTCCTCCCGAGAGTTCCGTAGGCCGATGGTGCTGCCAGTCGGCAAGACCCACCATTTCCAGCAGCTCTAACACACGCTGCCGGCGCTTTTTCCCCGGCTTGCCGTTAAAGAGCATGGGCAGTTCGATATTCTCGTATGCCGTTGCGTATGGGAGCAGGTTGAAATTCTGGAAGACAAAACCGATCTTCTGATTTCGGATTGTCGATAGCTGGTCAAAGCTGAGACCGGCCACATTCCTCTCTTCAAAGAAGTAAGAACCATCAGTCGGTGTGTCCAAGCAGCCGATGATGTTCATCAATGTCGATTTACCCGATCCTGAAGGTCCCATGATCGAGACAAACTCTCCAGCTTCGATTTTGAGCTCAATCCCCTTCAGTGCTTCGAGCGAGACCTTCCCCATCTTGTATATCTTTTTGATGTTTTTCATCTCGATCATTGCAGTCTCCTATTCATAGCGAAGCGCCACTATGGGGTTCAGACGCGACGCCCGCATGGCCGGGAAAATTCCCGACATGAAAACGAGCGTTCCCAGGATCACCAGGAAAACGATCAGAATATCCAGGGAAAAAATCGGCCGCAGCAGGTAGGTCTGGATGCCAGTGATTTCGTAGCTTATGGGAACTATCCGCGTCAGCCGGACGATGGTGTAGGCAATGGCCGTCCCCCAAAAGGTTCCTTTAGAAAAAATGAAGACCGTTTCCAGCAGAAATTGAAGGATGATGTGCCGGCGCTTGGCGCCCAGTGCCATTTTTATTCCGATCTCCCGCGTCCGCTCCCTGACCAGTGCGTACATGAGATTGGTCACACCCACGGCACCGATGAGAAGAGTCAGGCCGCCGATGAGAGCCAGAAATATCTCTATACCTGTGAAAACCTTGCCGGCGACTTCGGCCTGTTCGATGGTATTCCATATCCCCAGAGCATAGTCGTCCTCAGGGTCGAAGCGATATTTACGGCCGAGAATCTGTCTGATGCGCCGCTCTACAATCTGGTTGTCTTCAGTCCGCTTAGGTTGTATGTGAATGCGGTCGATGAAAAGTTGAGTATGGATGCGGGAGAAAGCGGAATGGGGAATATAAACGTGGTCGGCATCGAAGCCTTGGTATGCTGAGCTCTGGAGCTTTTTCTTCATGACCCCTATGACTGTGAAAGGGATTCTGTTGATGATGATTTCTTTACCCACTGGATTTTCTGTATCGAAGAGATTTTCAGCCATGTTCCAGCCCATGAAAGCAACCCGCCGCCCATACTGTTTGTCTTCTTCGTTGATGAAACGGCCGCCGCTTTCCGCGATCATGGAGCGCATGATCCCGAAGGAAGGCCCGACGCCGCAGACATTCCGGTTCGTCTCCTTCCCATTTCCGGTGATGGTGAAGTAATCGTTTGACTCGGGCGATATCAGCTCGATCTCAGGGATAAGCGCGGTAAGGAGCGGGATGTCGCCAGGGTAGAGCCGGATGCGTCTTCCTTTGGGGAGCCCTCGATACTCCTTGGAGGTCTGGCCGCGGTAAATCATGATGAGATTATCGCCCAGCCCTTTGAAGCTGATGCGGAAGGAGTTGCCGAGACCGCGGCCGAAGGACATCAGGAGAAGAATAGAGAGCGTGCCCCAGGTGATGGCGAAGGTGATCAGAGCGGTTTTCTTTTTCCGCTTGCGAAATTCTCTGGTAAAGAGTTTGAGGAGCTGTGCTCTCATAGCTTATTTCCTTAATGCCTCGATGGGATTGGTGGACGCGGCCCTCCGAGCCGGCATGGTGCCGGAAATAGCCCCGATTGTAAGAAGGATCAAGACAGTGGCTATACCAACCACGGGGTTGATATAGGGTACACCGACGTATTCCTGAATCTTTTCCATCGGGATGACCTTCAGAACCAGGGCAGAAAAAAGGAATCCAAGACCGCCTCCTATCAAAATGATGGACAGCGATTCGGCGAAGAACTGCCAGAGGATGTGCCGCCGTTTCGCACCTACAGCGAGCTTGATGCCGATTTCTTTGGTGCGCTCTTCGACCACCACCAGCATGATGGAAGCCACTCCCACACCCCCCACCAACAGGGTAAAGGAACCGATCAGTCCAAGAAAAACATTGAAAGCCACGAAGAAGATCGAGAAGGATTTCTCGAACTCTGTCCAATCCCAGATAAACAGGGCGTCCTCATCATCCGGGGAAAAACCGGCTCTTTCTCCAAGGTATTCCTTCACCCGACGTATGATGGATTTGGAAGCTGCCGGGTTCTGCGGCTGGAAGATGAAGCTCCCTATGTGTTTATCGCCGTAGAGTGCAGAGTACGTCGACCAGGGGATGAACGCACAGTGCTCATCGAACTGACCGCTGAAATTGCTTGTCTGGATCTTCTCCTTCATCACCCCAACCACGAGGAAAGGGATCCCTTCGATGAAGATTCTCTGGCCCACAGCGTCACCATCATGGAAAAGATTTTCTTTAATGGTGTTCCCGAGCACACAAACACGGCGTTTGAGGTTCATATCTGTATAGTTGAGGTAGCGTCCTTTGCCGGCGATGACGTTGCGGATGTCACCATATTCTACCGTCACTCCGCGCACAGTGTTGAGAACCTCCTCCCGGCGATAGCGAATCCGGCGGCTTGCAGTAAATTCGAAGGACATTCTTTTTATCCCAGGGATCTTCTGGCCCGCGAGGCTGATCTGCTCTGGGATTAGGCGGACACGGCGTCCTTTCGGGATCCCCTTATAAGCCAGGGTTGTACTTCCTGGAAAAGCGATAACGAAGCCCTGCCCGACGCCGCGGAACGACTTCATGTTTTCTTTATGTACGGCTGTGCCGAAGGCAAGGAGGAGTACGACAGCAAAGGTCCCCCATATGACCCCTGAAAGGGTCAGCGAGGTACGGAGAGGCTGACGCCTCAGATCCCGGAAGAGGTTGCGGAAGAAGGTGACGATCATTCGATTTCCCGTGGAGGACGCTCGACGATGAGGTCACCCTCCCTGAGGCCCTCCAGAATCTCGATGTTCAGCCCATCTGAAAGACCGGTTTTCACATCGATTTCGCTGATGATTTCGTCCTGTTTGACTTCGACGTAGCGCCTCTCGCCCTCTGAAAGGATCAACCGCTCAGGAACGATCAGGACACCTCTATGCTCCTGGATTTTCACGTAGGCTGTGGCCGAGTATCCCGCCCGAAGGATGATCCCGGGCGCCTCACCGAGGAGAATCTCCACATCGAATAGAGTGGCATTGCCTTCTTTTCTGGCCTTGGGAAAAATGCGCTGGAGGGTTCCCCGGATTTTTTTCTCTGCCAATGCCCCGATCTGAATTTCGGCCTCCATGCCCGGTACAAGCTTCCCCACATCGATCTCATCGACCGTGCCTTTGAAAAGGATCTCTCTCATATCGGCCATGGAGCAGAGTTCTGTTCCAGGCTGAAAATTTGTCAGCGGTACGACGGGGTCTCCCTCATGAGAGTTGAGCGAGAGCATAATACCGGAGATAGGGGCTTTGACGATCGAGTCGATATTGCGGTTGGACATCTGAATCCGGCCTTTCTCCAGAAGCTCGAACTTCTCTTTGGCCACGCGGTGACGCAGCAGAGCCTCGTTGTACTGAGCCTCTATTGAATCCATCTGGGACTGGGAGATAAGGCTCGACTGGAACAGTTCTTTGTTGCGGTCCCGGTCTCTCTGGAGTCTTGCCAGGATCACTTCGGCCACTTCCATGTTGCGGCGGGTTTCGACATATTCGAGAGGAGTGGGATTGGGGGAAATCTTGAACAGGGGAGCATTTTTTGCGACAGCGTCTCCGACTTTAAACAGGACTTCAGAGACAATGCCAGAAATTGTTGATTTGACCTTGATTTCCTGCTCGGGTTCGAGGGTGCCCACGGCCAGGGCCTTTTCGGCGATGTCCCCCCGCTCGACCGGGACGTATTTCAGCTCCTCGGCATTGTTTTTCCCGCTCGAGAGGACGATGACAATAGCGCCAAGAATCACCACGATAATGATGGGAATGATGATTTTTTTCTTCATAGCTTCACCTTTAAAAATAAGGGTCCATTTCAATATTAACTACGAAGATAAGGTTAAAAAGGTTCAGCCCTTCTCATCCTGGCATCCTCCGAAAGAGCTCTTTTTTTCTCAATGATAGGGATCCGTTCAAAATTCATGGGATCAGAGCAGAGTTGTATTGAGGCCTCAAATAAGGGTGGCTTTTATATCCGTGTTTTTTCTAGTCGGTTTCTCTAGAATTCTTTAATAAGAACGTCGTATAAATCTAATCCTAAATTGATAAATTCTTCTTTTTTCGGATTCATATCAATATAGATACTCAATCTTTGCTTTTGCTCCTCTGTCAAAGGAATCTTGTCACTGGTGCCCTGCCCCTCACTCAACAACCGCACTTGTTCATCGTCCATACGATGGCTCCGAATTTCAGATGAAAGCTCATATTTCCGGCTACAGCCAGAACATTCGATTCTCAGATTTCCATTAAGGAAGTCCCATTTTTTTGCTTCTTCCGCACAAAGATAACATTTCGCATCTTTCTCGACCATTTTCTCTCCTCTTCTGACTCAAATTTTCCTGCCTTCCATCATCGGGCTCGAAGAAAAGCCGCACTACTCTCTCTCAGCAGACGATATCATCGGAGGACAGGTTTAGAATTTCTCTTGGTAAGGCCTTTCACCATAGCGAAATCTGCTGGATTTCCTCGATACGGAATCAAGCCAGCATTGATTTCCACATAGATATCGCTCCCGTCTTTGTGCTTGAGTATGCTCCTGTATACAGAAGGAACATCCTCTCCTGCCATACGGCTCATATAGTATCGGACTAATTTGGGGAGTTCATCAGGATGGATATAATGGATTATCAGAGTATCGATCATCTCTTCTGGGCTATATCCTAAAAGTTCGGCAAGGCCCGAAGTGATCAATCTTATTTTTGCGTCTTGGATGATGCAGGCATTCTTTTTTGTCCGATCGAGCAGATCGCGATATTTTTCTTCCGTCTCCAGCCAGGTTATCGACTTGGTCCGCCTGTGCTTGATATCCAATTTTTCGAATTCCACAATCCTTTCGTGCAAATACATTAATTTTTTTTGAAATTGGTATTTGGAGGGGTATCCGTTTTCCACTGTATCCTAACCCGCTTTTATGAATCAGAAAATATAATCATTTTTCTATATTCAATATTTCTTATATTTTACATTTTAAAGATGTTATGTCAAGCGACTTTCCTTCTTCAACACATCACGGATAGTTTTTGCGATATCTTTGATCATAAATGGCTTCATAACGAATTCGCTGATACCCATGGCTTTGGCTTTGTCGCCGTTAATCAATTCGCTGAATCCGGTACAAAGGATGACCGGCATGTCTGGCCGAATACTCAGTATGTATTCAGTGTTCCGTTTCAGGGAAATTCGGACAGAGGAGTGAATTTTTGTAGCGACAGAGTAGTTGTAATATTCTTAAGCTAGGAGGAATGCATGACAACAGGAACACCCACCCGAAGCCAGGAAGCCAGTATCATTATGAAGAATACTGTCCGGGAGGAAGGAAAGAAGGCAAGAGGTCTCCTGCTGAAACTGAGCAGTATAGAGTCACAGGTGTTATCCTTGAAGCTTTCTACCGGTATCTTATAAGAAAGCTGCTGGATGAGATCCCGGTAAAATTTCA
>CAYFWF010000047.1:0-69512 GCA_964346815.1 uncultured Eubacteriales bacterium
GAAAAAAAAAGTGAATTAGAAAAGTTTGGATGGAGTGTAGAAGCTCCTATAGGAAATTTAGATCGCTATTATCACTATCCACCACATGCTATTTTGAACTACGTAATTGAAGAAATAAAGTCTGAGTAAAAAAGAGAAAATAATTCTGTCACAATTCCTAACACAGACTTAGAGATTTTTCTTGTAATCCCTTGATATTAAAGCAGATTAGGAAGTCATCCGAGAGACTGAAAATCTTTCTATGTCTGTGGTTTGATTTTGTTATACTCAGGATCGTTCTGAGAGCCTTGAATTTTGGGCATAATTTTGAGAATCCATTTTGTTCAAGATAATTTCCCTTCTGTGCAATCGTCTATCTCAGCGAGGCAACTTTCCAGCGTCACGCTGTCTTTTTAAAATTAAGGTAATAGATTTAAAGTCAATTTATAAGAAAAAGCAATTCCTTATATGACGGCACACACCAAAACTGTCTGAAAATTACTTTAATTTATCATATCAGGAATGAAATAAAAATTGAGAGGAAAAGCCTTTGTTCCTAGCGGAATCTCTAGTGGACGATACTGGATTCGAGCCAGTGACACCCGTCTTTTAAGATCGGTAATTTTTTCAGACATTCCCTCTTTAAGTGGTGTCATTTCTATTTCTTTTTCTTTTCTTCTTATCGGAACTTTCTCTCTTTTTATGGACTCCGAAGACTCCGGATACTTCTCTTGAGCGACTAATTCCAAACCTTTATGCTTAACAGCTCTTCTCTTATTTTTAACAGTATTGCTGTTAGCTTTCTTTTTATTAGTGTCAGATTTCATCAACTTGATGGATCCAGCTTCCTGGGATCATTTGCCTGTATTACTGTACTCTACTTTAATGAAATAGCCTCCTCGTTTTTTACCAGCAACACCAGCATTGCTGTTATTACCCATGCTCCACCGTTGTCCTTATTTCCTCTTCGGGAATTCCTGGGAAATTTCAATCAAGCTCATTTTGATCTATGTTGCTGACTTGTTGACTCCACTCTTTTCGTATCTTCTTTACATTGAGGCAGATAGTATCTCTGTGCACTCCTAATTTCTCAGCAACTTCTAGCTGTGTGATTGCCAAGTCCGAGTCCAGCTAAGTTATAAGTCAACTACTGAATCGATATCAGGGAGGAAGGTTAGCCTATCGGGTTTTCAAGATGCGGATCATTTCTGCGCCGAACTCATCTGGTTCCTCGAAGAAGGGGAAGTGTGCAGAGTTGTCGAACCAAACAATCTCTTTGTAAGGCGCCTCGAGAATGGAGCAGTATTTTTGGACCAGCTCGAACGGTGTCACATAATCATGGCGCCCGCTGAAGAAATAAATGGGGACCTCGAATTCTCTCACATTATCCATCAAGGGGCCCGCGATGACATTGTATTGCATGTAGCGGGAGGAAAAGCTCGAACCCTTGGAAATCTTGAGTATATCGAAGAATCCGTACTCGGGAGAAAGGATGCCGGCTTTTATGAACGGCATGTAGCTTGTCGCTCCAACCAGCTCCCCCCCGAACTTGAATAGCCATTTTTCATGAACAGAGGGGCCGTATATTTTGAGCTCTTCAAGAGCTTCGGGAATATTCCGGCTTTCGGCTGTTTCAAGAATAAAACGGGCTTGTATTTCTGTGGCCTTTTCATCGTCGACGACCTGGCCGATACCTATATAGGCTTCGACAAGTTCAGGATTCCCGGAGGTGAATAAGGTCCCCAAATAGCTGCCGAAGGAATGCCCCGCAAGGTAGACCTTATCCTGACTATATCGACGGCACAAAATGTGGATGAGCTCCTTTGTATCCGCTAAAAGTTGAGCAACATTTAGAGAAGAAACCGGCAGATCATCGCAGAAAGACTTGCCGGCGCCGCGCCGGTCCCATTGTACGCAGATGAACTCTTTCTCGAGAGGATGCTGGAAGACATGAGAAAGATACATCATAGGCATTCCGGGACCGCCGTGGAGGAACAAAAGGATCGGATTGGAAACATCGTCTCCCCGGATCGATATCCACTGCTCATAACCGCTGATCGTTATTTTCTCCAGAGAGGTTATGCTATCGGGCGGAATTTTACCCTCCTGGTCTCTTATTTTCGGCGTGTGCGGCCTCATCAGATACAGAATTAAAAGGAAAAGGACAATAACAATGCCCACCATCCAGAAAATGATCTTGAAAAATTTGGGCACTCGCATCTTTTTATGTCTCTTTCCAACTCGCATGTCGTCGAATGATTCGGATACGCGCCTTGATTTCTAAAGCGACGTTTTTATTCTCTCATTGTAATTCAGATTTAAGCTTTTTATCAAGTTCTTGAGCGATAGGCTTTGATATAGCTTTCTCCTTAGCCGCATGGCTTCGGCTTAGGTCTTTTTCCTCTCAGAGATCTACGGTTTTTCATGTTTTTCCTTTACAACAATACTTGCAGATCCCGCCTGCAAGCAGCCAACTGTGAGATGGGATGACCCGCCAGTTAGTCGAAAAGGGGTTCTTGTTTTTTCCTTGTTCTTTACAGGTAATTATTTCTTGTCTACAATCAATCCAATTCTTTTTTTAAGTGTCGTCAATATCTTCTAAATGAATTTATCCTCTCCCATTTCTCTATTTTCAGTCTTCTCCAATAAGCCCAGTCATAAACCCAATCTGGACATCTTTTGACTGTGATTCCTTCCGATCTTAGCCACCTTTGAATTGCCCTTCTTGGCACATGGAGAAGCCGTGAAGTAGCCCTGACTCCTACAGTCGTTGCTTTTTCGATGGCATATTCCTTCTGTTCTTGAGTATAGTGTCCTCCTTTAGGATTTAAGCTTTGGAAATAAAGCAATTGTTTACGATTTTCAGCATCAATCCACAATCTGATCAATGCTCTTGTACTTAATTTGTCTAGTCTATTCATGCTGCCCTCCATAGACCAAGATATCTTCCCATGTGACAAATAAGTGACAAATTCTGTTGACTAGCGCTGAAGCTATGGTATTCCGGTTGAAAGACAAAAATGGGGTTTCCCAGGGGAAAACAGAGAAATCAGGCTGGCTGGGAAGCAGGGATTCGAACCCCGAATCCATGATCCAGAGTCATGTGTCCATGTAGACAACAGCTCGTGGGCCAAATACGGGTCAAAAATGACTGAAAATGGCTGAAACTATGGTAATAGGATTGAAAATCCGAAAGACTTAAAAATCATCAAAAGGCAAAGATTTCCTGGGTTAACAGGAGTGCCGGGGGCCGGACTCGAACCGGCACGTAGGTACAACCTACGAGGGATTTTAAGTCCCTTGCGTCTACCAATTCCGCCACCCCGGCACGCTTAGAATCAATGACTGAGATATTTTAGAAGACGCTATTTTTTTCCGACCGTGTCACCATTCTGCTCGTTATGGGCTGAAATTATATCACAACCTCATCTTCTGAACAATTGCACCCAAAGGATATGTGCTTTCATTTTATCCGATAATTCTTATATAATCAGTAACTATTATTTTCCAAATAATTAAAAGGTAAATACAATGAAGAACAAAAGATTTATCTGGTTGCTCACGGTATCGATGCTCATTCTTTCCCCAGGGAACTCTCTATTGGCACAAGAAAAGTATTCACTCGAAAAAATCGTCGATCTCTACAAGCAGAACAACATTGCCCTGAAGATAAATAAGATGGAAATTGACAATGCCGTCTCCCGAAAGAAAATCGCCGGAGCTTGGGAAAATCCGTCGATTCGATACATTCAAGAAGGGATCAACATAGGGACTCAAGATAATCCTATTAAAGGAAGAGAATTTCAACTTGCCATGGAACAGAAGATTCCTCTAAGCGGAAGATTAGGACTGCAGTCAAAGCATGCTGAGCAGGGCATTCATATCGCTTCCGAAGAATACCGGCAAGTCTTTTGGTCTGGATTATCCTATATCAAGACATTGTTCTACGAGATCCAGTTTCTTAACAATACCCAGGACATCCTGGAAAAAATGAGACAGAAGATCGAAGAGCTCAACACCATCATAATCGAGAATTATGAACGGGGGGAAGCTTCTGGGATCGACACGGCCCGGATAACAATGATTCTCAAAGACATCGATTTAGAAAAGTATTCTGTCGATACTTCCTTGGATTTAAAAAAAAGAGAGCTCATCACACTGCTCGATCTCTCGAATGAACCAACACAAATCTCCTTTATGGAACCATATTATCATTATGTCATTATCGAAGAAAAAAGCGATTTGAGTCAATCGCTGGTCGAAAATAACCCGCAAATTCAAATACTGATCAATTCACAAAAACGCGAGGAAATCCAGTTGTCTCTCGAAAAAAGGAAAAACTTCCCGGATCTCACAGCAGCCGGAGGATACAAAAAAGAAGATCTCTATGACACATATGCTTTTTCTTTATCTCTGAACATTCCTCTATTTAACCAGCACGGAGGAGAAATCCAAGTCGCAAAAAACAATATGAGGATGAACGAACTGCAGCAAAGACTGATCACGAAGGAATTATTGGAGGCGTTTGAGAGAGAACACGCAAAGCATCTTAAGTCAAAAGAGCTCATTCAGCTGTTCAAAGCTCAATATCTGAGCCAGGCAGATAAACTGGAAAACTCTACGGTGGCAGCCTACAAAGGAGGCGAGGTCAATATGCTCGTCCTTGTGGACGCCCTCCAATCGGCCCTCAAAACCCGTCTCGAATTCATCGATCTAATCCTGCAAAACAATGTCGCTGTCTTCAACATCGAAAAAATGATAGGCAGGGAGATCGATTCGGAGAAAATACAATGAAAAACAAATTCTTATTTTTCGGCGCTTTATTGGTCTTTACATACATTACTTCTCTTTGTATAGGGTGTACGGCAAAAAAAGAAAGTGCAGAGCCTGATTATTCTGTCTCATTGACGGATTGGAGCGATAAGCTCGAAGTGTTTATGGAATACCAAATGCCTACCCCTGGAGAAGAAATAAGTTTTGGCGTTCATGTAACGGATTTGAGTGATTTCAAACCCATCACAGAGGGAACACTGGCTCTTGTTTTCGTCAACCGCACCTCCGGACAAAAATCCGAAGCTCGAGCGGAAAATCCCATAAGGGACGGGATCTTCTCACCAAAACATACTTTTACCGAACCGGGAGAATACGACTTAGGCCTGACGCTCGAATCCGAAAAGGTCACGGATACCATGGACCTTGGAACTCTTGAGGTCTTCGAATCTTTATCGCTGCCTGAAAACGATGAAAAAATGTCCATCGATGAGGTGACTTTCCTCAAAGAGCAGCAGTGGAAAATGGAGTTCGATGTTGAACCCACAGAAATGCGGACCATCACGAACACCGTATCTGCTCCTGGAAAAATTATTGCTGCCCTCTACAGAATGGCGAAAATAAGTCCCCCACTTGACGGCAAAATAACATTAGACAAAAACGTCGTTCTGCCAAAACATGGGGATATGGTCAAATCAGGAGACATCCTCGCAATTATCGAACCATCTCTTGCATCATTCTCGAATTCTGACGGATACCAGATCGATCTGGAAGTGAAAAATTCCGAAACAAAACTCAAACTCGCTCAAAGCGAAGTGGAAAGACTGCGTGCGCTGTATGAAAAAGAAGCAGTTCCCAAAAAGAGACTGCTGGAAGCAGAAGCCGAACTGAATATCGCAGAGGCAAATTATAATAAAGCCATTAACAAGAAAGCGGCCTTCCAAAACATAAAGCTCCAGCCAGGTTCTGATTCCCAAAGCCCCTATTATTATGTCCGGGCACCCATCGACGGAAAAATAGTCGACCTGACATACACGCTGGGGGAACAGATCAAAGCCGGCGACATCATCATGACTGTACTCGACGATTCGAAAGTCTGGCTCGACATTGCCGTCTTCGAAAACGATATCGCCAAAATCAAAGGCTCATCCGGCGGGTACTTTACGATGACAGATAAAAGCCAGACATTCAATTTAGCCCAATACGATGGAGAATTGTTCTTTTTTGGTACAGTCATAGATGAGAGCACAAGAACGATCTCCGTCATTTATGAGTTATCGAATCCGTCCAGCGAATTTTTGGTCGGCTCGTTCATCACCGCGCACCTGAATACGGCCGAGAACATTCAGACGATAAGCATCCCCAAGTCTGCCATATTTGACTCCGGAGGAAAAAAAGTCTGCTTTGTTCAGATCGGAGGGGAATCCTTTGAAAAGAGGGTCATTGAGCTGGGAATCGAAGGCCAAGACCATTTTCAAGTCCTCAACGGCCTTCAATCAGGAGAAAAAATCGTTGTTAAGGGAGGGTATGCCATTAAATTAGCAGCAGAGTCTTCCAGCAAAGATGTGGGAGAAGGACATTATCATTAAATAACAAAGAGGCAACATGCTTAGCAAAATCATAAATTGGTCCTTATCGAACAGAGCGATCGTCATTTATTTGACAGCATTGCTGTTGATCCTGGGAGTTTACATAACATCCCGGATTCCGGTAGATGTTTTCCCTGATCTGACCGCTCCCACGGTCACGATTCTCACCGAAGCTCACGGAATGGCGCCGGAAGAAATTGAAATATTGATCAGCTTTCCGATCGAATCGGCCCTCAACGGGGCGGCAAACGTAAGAAGGGTACGATCCATATCAGCCATCGGATTATCTATCGTCTGGGTTGAGTTTGATTGGGGAATGGATATATACAATGCGCGCCAGATAGTCAACGAAAAACTTCAACAGGTCGCAGCCCAACTTCCCCCTGAAAGCGATCCTCCTTTCATGGCACCTATCTCGTCGTTGATGGGAGAGATTTATTTGGTCGGACTCACAGGAGAAAAGGCCTCTCTTATGGAGCTGCGATCAATCGCTGATTGGGAGATAAGACGGCGCCTCCTCTCGGTCCGTGGCGTATCACAGGTCATTCCCATTGGAGGAGACGTCAGACAATATCACGTCACCGTCGATCCCTTAAAAGCCAAGGAATACGGAATCTCTCTTCAGAAAATCGATGCGGCAATCGAGCAATCCAACGAAAACTCTGCCAGCGGCTTCACCGTTCAGTCAGGCATGGAATACATCATCAGAGGGCTGGGAAGGATACAGGCTTTGGAGGACCTAAAGAATTCTGTGGTTACGATAATAGAATCCAAGCCTATTCTCTTGAAACACATAGCCGAAGTATCTATAGGTCCAAAAATTATCCGTGGGACTGCTTCGATCAATAAACAACCTTCGGTTATCGTGTCAATCATGAAGCAGCCAGATGTCAACACCCTGGAATTAACCAGAGAGATTGAGGATGTTCTCGCGGACATTCAATCGAAACTTCCTTCGAACATCCAGATCAACACAGAAATCTTCAAACAGTCTGATTTTATCAATGTCGCCGTCTCCAACGTTTTTCATGCCATAAGAGATGGAGCCATTTTGGTTGTGATCATTCTTTTCCTATTCCTGCTCAACTTCCGGACCACTTTCATCGCTTCCCTGGCCATTCCTCTCTCATTGCTCATCACGGTAATCGTCATGAAGCTGGCAAATATCACGATCAACACCATGACCCTGGGAGGGATGGCTATCGCAGTGGGGATATTGGTTGACGATGCCATAGTCGATATCGAAAACGTATTCAGGCGGTTGAAACAGAACATGCACCTACCCGAGGAAAAGAAAAAAAGCATCTTCCAGGTAGTCTACCAAGCTTCAAATGAAATCCGGCACCCGATCCTGTTCGCCACTCTCATCATCATCCTGGTATTCGCCCCGCTTTTTTTTCTCAGCGGTTTTGAAGGCAGGTTGTTGAGACCTCTTGGATTGACATACATCCTCTCCATTTTTGCCTCCTTGATCGTGGCCGTGACCGTGACTCCTGTCCTGAGTTATTATCTCCTCCCCAGCCTGAAAATTCTCAAACGGGAAGGCGATACGCCAGTCGTTCGATATTTAAAGGCACTTTACAAGCCAATCCTTCAAAAAGTTCTCAAGCACCCAAAATCAGTGCTTATCGTGGCCTTTTCTCTGGTTGTCGTATCTATCGGTGTCATTCCCTTTTTGGGAAGGAGCTTCCTCCCGAGTTTTAACGAAGGAACTCTCACTTTGAGTGTGAATACAGCTCCTGGAACGTCGCTTTCCGAATCCGACAAAATCGGCAGCATGGTGGAGACAATCCTTCTCGAGCAGCCAGAGGTTTCATCTACAGCCCGAAGAACAGGTCGAGCCGAACTCGACGAACATGCCCAAGAGGTCACAGGAGCGGAAGTGGATGTCAGACTGACCATGAAAGACCGCAGCAAAGCGGATTTTTTGGCTGAGCTGAGGAGACAGCTCTCTTTGGTTCCAGGCACTTTTATCGGTATCGGGCAACCGATCTCCCATCGCATCGATCATCTTCTTTCCGGCACGAAGTCACAAATCGCAGTAAAGATTTTCGGGCCAGATATATACATGTTACGGACCTTAGGAAACAGCGTCAAGGACCTCATGGAAGATATCGACGGAGTTGTCGATCTCGCCATCGAACAGCAGCATGAAATCCCCCAAATCCAAATAAAGTTCAACCGCATCAATATGGCAAGGTTCGGTTTAAGGACACATGAAGTCGCGGAAAATATCGAGATAGCCTTTCAAGGAAAAATCGTTTCCCAGATCCTGGAAGGACAGCGCTCATTCGACGTTGTGTTGAGATACGGAGAAGAATTCAGGAAAGATATCGAGTCGATCAAAAGAACCCTTATAGATACACCCTTAGGGGAAAAAGTGCCTTTGCTACAAGTGGCTGATATCCGATATGAAAATGGGCCCAACTTCATAAGCCGTGAAGATGTTCAGAGAAAAATAGTCGTCCACTGCAACGTAGCAGGAAAAGACCTCAAGAGTGTTATAGACGCCATCGAATCGAAAATTGCAGAAAGCATCGTCATCCCTCCGGATTATTACATCTCATTCGGAGGACAATTCGAAAGCGAAGAAAAAGCTTCGAGGATCATCCTTCTGGTGAGTCTGCTCTCCTTGTTAAGCATTTTCGTTCTGCTTTCGATCTCCTATCACTCCATCAAATCAGCGATGCTGATCATTATCAACCTACCCCTGGCTCTAATTGGAGGGATTGTAGCTGTGCTGCTTTCAGGGGGAACTCTGAGTATTCCTTCTCTTGTTGGTTTCGTTACCCTCATCGGGATAGCCACCAGAAACGGAATCATGCTGATCTCGCATTACAACCATCTCATAGAGGAAGAACAAAAGTCCCTGGACGAAGCGGTTATGCAGGGATCTCTGGAACGGTTGATCCCTATTCTCATGACAGCTCTGACAACGAGTCTCGCTCTTATACCCTTAGCAATTAGAGGAACCGCGCCCGGTAATGAAATTCAATCTCCCATGGCCATTGTCATTTTAGGCGGGCTAGTGACCGCGACATTTCTCAACATGATCGTCATGCCGGTTTTGTTTCACAGATATTTCAAAGAGAGGGCTAAGGCATAACCTGCAAAATGTATAATAATATGGAGGATAAAATGAGAAAAATTGGTTTGACTTTAATGGCTATTATTTTTTTGTTTGCTGTTTCTGTCACAATTCTTGCTCATGATTTTTGGCTTGTCCCTAAAAAATTCAGGATTTCCCCAGGTGATTCGTTGATTATTCTGGCCAATACGGGAATGGATTTCCCGAACAGCCTCAGTGCAGTAACCCCAGATAGAATCGACCAGTTTGTACTTGCAGGGGAATCAACAAAAGAGAATATTACAGAATTTACTGTCGAGGGGAACTCTCTTGCTGCGAATTGCTCTTTCGGAAAACCTGGGACTTTTGTCATCGCGGCGGCTTTGAAGCCCAACGAGATCAAATTGACAGGGAAAGAATTCAACGAGTACCTGCTTGCCGATGGCCTTCCCAACATTTATGAGCTCAGGAAAAAAGAAGGAATCCTCCATAAAGACGCTGTCGAGTATTATTCCAAATATCCCAAGACAATTATCCAAGTCGGAAACAAAATTGACGATTCCCCGACAAAACCAATAGGCCTTCCCATCGAAATCGTCCCAAAGGTCAATCCTTATAAATTAAACAAAGGAGATGAGCTGGAAGTTTTGGTGCTTTTCCAAGGGAAGCCGCTTCCGAATGCGGAAATTGCGTGGAGTTACCCAGGACGGGGGGAAGAGTTTGCCGGCTCAGCAAAAACAGATGAATCAGGACAGGCATCTATTCCTTTGATAAAAGCCGGGCCATATGTCATCAGGCTCACTCATATGGAATGGGTCAAAAAACCGACACGTGAATGGGAGAGCTATTGGACTTCTCTGACCTTCGAGGTTATATCTAACAATAATTCTCAATCCCAAAACTGAGACCAAAATTTGAGGATCGTTTTAATTCCAGAAAATAAATTCACTCCTGGTGGCTATTCTCAGGAATTCGTTTCAGAAGATCATCCAAAAGTTTTTTAGCTTCTTCATTATCCGGTTCCAACTCCAGTGCTTTTTTTATACTCTGAATACTCAGATCAACCTTGTTCAACTGAACATATGCTTTACCTAAGTTAACGAAGCCATTTGCAGACTTTGAGTAAATGGATACAAAATATGTATAAAGTTCAACTGATTGTTGAGATTCATTGTTTCCCAAATACCTTTGGCCGACGGTGTTAAGGATGTCAGGAGGGGGAAGGACTTTGAATCCGAACCGTTTCGTTAAGGTCTCATAGTGCTTTTTTATGAAATCCAAGGTTCCACTCCTGAAGAATTCTAGCTCTGGAATCCACCCTGAAAAGAGATTCATCAATCCTTGATAAAATCCCTTTATGGGAACGTGTCCCTCACCCTCAAATATGTCAGAGTCCCACTTAAGTCCCAGATTTTCCTTATTATGGAGCAGGGCGTCGAATTTTCTTATTCCTTCATGAAGTTCTTCAGGTTCATTTCCTCCTCCTGAAAAGTACAGGTATTTATGGGACAGCAATTCGCCAGGAATTTCATCCAATCGATCGGATAAAAATTGTAGTCGCTCTTCGTTTTGAAGGACCGGACTGGATGCGATAAAGGCGGAAAACATAGCGGGATCCTTGAGGAGAATATAGGCTGTAAAAAAGCCAGCCAAGGAATGTCCAACCAGAATCCTGTACTCATGGATCCGGTATTTTTTCTCGAGGTGGACAAACAATTCCTTTTTGAGAAAACAAATGAACTTTTCAGAATCCTTGATTGCCTGTGGATCGCTTGTCCTGCATGGATCCAGATCCCTCCTTCTGTCTGTATTGGGAATCCCCACAACGATCATTTGGGGGAGATAGTTGGGGGATATCATGTCCACAATACTCACACAGTACCGAAATGCCCAATCGCCATCGAGGACAAGCATAAGAGGATAGGACCCGTCTGAGCTTTCAAAATTATCCGGAAGATAGATCTCCAACGGCCGCCATTCACCTAAGATCTTAGAGAAAATTTGAGTTCTGTGTCCAATGATAATATTCTCGTCAATCTCTTTTTTTTGCGTATTTTGCATGGATTGAGCTGGAAAAATTTGTATCATACAAAGTACAAAAAAAAGAAAAACAAGACACATTTTTGAGTTCATAATTATCACTCCACTTTCTAATTTTGACCAATATTATTTATTTAAATATTATCACCGTCTCCCAGAAATCGCCAATTTCTCCTTTAAAGAAGTAAGAATATATTCATTTTGACTCGATAATCTCCCTGTGTTACATACTACAAGAATAGCAACTATGCAGATGTTCATGTTCTATGTGAAATCTTGGAAACAAACAGGATAGATACTTATAGGAAAAATAATTGTTGAGCGTAATATTTAAAAATTAAACTCAAAAGTAGGGAAAGGGCAAATGAAAAGCAAAGGCATATCAATTTTAACAGGGCTGATTTTTATTCTCATTTTTAGTCTAAACGGACAAGAAATGCCGCAGAACTGGAAAGCCAAAACACTTTGGGAGAGCATTGAAAAGATTCAGAGAGTAATAGTTGGCGATATCGATCCAAATCATAAAGGAGACGAAATCATTTCAGTAACTCAGAAGGGTGAAGTCGTCTATACGCTCGAATCCCCTGATGGATGGGTAAACGATATTCTCTGGGTTGACACGGCCTCTCTAACAGGAGCAGCAATAGGTGAATTGGATACTGGTCACCCAGGCAGAGAGGTTATCGTGGGAGGCGCGAGGGGAGTTTCAGAGGAAATATACAGGGACAAAGACGGCCTGCGAGGTGTGGCAGTTGCAGATATCCAGCCAGATATCCCGGGTAATGAAGTGGCTATCTTCGGCTATGCGAAAGATATCATTATGATTTATCCAAAAAACGGCGAGTGGGTGACAGAGACTCTGTGGACTGATTCAGACCGTGCGCACAGCCTTTCCTGTGGAAACTTTTCACCCTCTACATCCTGGCAGGAATGCGTGGTAGGAGGCTATTCAAAAAAGGTCACTGGAATCTTCTACAAAAAATGAGAATCCCCTCTTCTCTTAAAGGCGAAGTGAAGAAAGTAATCTTAGGACTGTTTTTTATCAATCTGATGATAGCGAGTTTTGCCCTAGAGAGCAGAGGAGCTGAGGTTAGAAAAACTCCGGCCATAAAGATCTCCTCGCCTGTTAAAATCGATGGGAATTTGAGCGATGAGGCGTGGGAAAATATAGATCCTATAAGAGACTTCATCCAATTTTCCCCGTTCCATGGCGAACCATCCCCTCTGAAAACAGAAGTTAGGATTGCCTATGACGACGAATCGATATACTGTGGCTTTTACTGCATTGACCTTGATCCTGAGAAGATCTCCGCCAGCATCACCAAAAGAGATGCGGAATTCGAACAGGATGATACAGTTATCGTTATGCTCGATACTTTCAACGACAATCGCACATGCTATCTATTTGCAACCAATCTTCTGGGGACACAATTCGATGGCAAGGTCGCGGATAACGGACGCTCAGAGGACGATAGCTGGGATGAATCTTGGCAGTCAGCAGCTCAGCGAGTGGAGGATGGATGGATTGCAGAAATCGCTATACCCTTTTCCATTCTCAAGTTTAAAAGCGGAGAAGGCAGGATATGGGGGCTTAATATCGGAAGAAACTATCCCCGAACTCTCGAGACAAGCTTTTGGGTCGGCCCTCTCGAAAAGGAGAATCGTGTATCCCAGTTTGGAAAATTGGTGGACCTTGATCTTCAGCCTAAAGGAAAAAGACTGACAATCATGCCCTATGGTCTCTCTCAAGTTCAGGAAGACAAGAAATGGGAAGGAAAGGCAGGAATTGATTTTCGTTATCCATTCACCTCAAACCTAGGAGCGGATATCACCATCAATCCTGACTTTGCCACTGTAGAAGCCGATGTAGAACAGATCAATCTTACGCGTTTTGAACTCCGCATCTCCGAAAAGCGGCCTTTTTTTCTGGAAGGATCTGAATATTTTAGAACTCGTATCAATCAATTCTACTCACGCCGCATCGGTGACATACCGTGGGGGGCAAAACTGACAGGCAAAATTGGCGGCTGGAATATAGCCCTCATCAACGCTCAGTCAGATCCTGCTTCAACTGGAGCAATTCCCGAAAGCGAGGAAAAAAAAGCACTCTACAGCGTATTCCGCACCCAGAGGGATATATTTGGAAACTCTAATATCGGTCTCATCTTTGCTAACAGAGCATACAAAGGAGAAAACAGCGGCTCAATAGGAATAGATACGACTCTCTTTTTTACAAGAACTTTAGGAATGACTGCACAATTTGTTAAGAGTCATGGTCCCGTTAAAGACGGTACCTGGGCCTGGTTTATTCGACCCGCATTTGACAGCGCAACAGGCCATTTCCATATTCGGTACTCCCACTGGGGCGAAGGATTGATGGAGAATATGAACTCAATTGCTTATATCCGAGATGACGACCGAAAGGAAATAGACTCCAATCTCTCTAAAACTTTCTGGATAAGAAAAGGTTGGTTTGAGCGCATCCAATTTACGACAAACTACAATCGATACTGGAGCCAGGAAGGAGTCCTGAGGAGCTGGGATTCGAGTTCACGATAATCCCCCACACTGACAAACAAGTGGGAAATCAGGTTGAATCACGACGAGGATTTCAAGCGCTATGAAAAAGATTTCCGCAACCGTGAAACGAGCTTGAGTATCGGCTACGACACCAGAACGGGAAGGTCTTTTTCCAAACCAATTCTGTTATTGACAAAAAAATGTTCAGGTTGTCTTCGTATGGCGATTTCTCCCGCCTTTTGGCTCTCTTCAGATTGCTTATCAAAGAGGCACATCAGGGTTCGGCACAAAATCAGATCAAGGGCATACATTATTTACTAAGCTATCCTGGGTATTCTAAAGACCGAAGAAAAATACTGGCTTTTTTTCCATTTAAACTTTACATGCATAAAAAGTCTTATACCTTACATCGAAATACAAAAATCCTTAAACGCTCCATAGGAACAAGGTAAATGTCCTATTTCCGCTCTCATTTTTTTCCGTCAAGTCTACTCACCAGCAGAAGTCACGGGATTAAATCCTATGACTCCTAGTTTAATTCCAGGGACTTCTCAGGGACAAAAACATGACAAAATAGACCAAAACTGATTGTTTACCCTTGTTTTCGTCTATTTGCCGTGGTGACATTAAATATTATGTTTTCAAAGGATTAGTGCCGAGGTCCGGACTCGAACTGGTACGCAGGCTCACTTACGAGCGATTTTAAGTCCCCTGTTCCATCAAAAATCCACCGTGTCCTTCTTGTGTCCCTCTTCTGCACAGGAGTATGCAGACTATACAGATAATTGGGAAAATACACATCTCCCTATTTTTCCAAAATCTGCTGATTTTTCAGTAAGTTACTGGCTTTTAATGCTTTACAGAAAAACTCGAATTCTCTTTCCTGATGATTTTAAGTCCCTTGCGTCTACCAATTCCGCCACCCCGGCATACCAAGTGAGGGGATTATATCATAATCCTAAAACCCCAACAAGCTCTGGGAATTTCCATGCAGTCCACTCCTTACAAGGATTGCTTCAATCCATATATCGACCCGCGTTGACATCGATGACTTCTTTCCATTCTTCGCCCTCTATGGACAGCAAAAACGAATGAGGCCCCGAGGTTCCCGCAGTATGATCCGAGTTGACATGGACCCAGACAGTGATAGAATAAGTTTAGAAGTGGGAGTGTTTGAAACGATGCGCACAATTCTTTTTACCGGAAAAGGAGGGGTGGGGAAAACCACACTCTCTGCAGCTACGGCTCTGCAATGCGCAAACAAGGGATACAGAACCCTTGTTATTTCTACCGATGCCGCCCATTCTCTCTCCGACTCTTTCGAAACTCAACTCTCCAGCCAGCCCAAAAGAATTGCGGCCAACCTTTTCGGTCAGGAAATAAACGCCCTGGAGGAAATAGAGAAAAATTGGGGGGATATCAAAAGCTATTTGAGCGCCCTCTTCTCTTCTCAGGGAATAGACGAGATAGAAGCCGAAGAGATGAGTGTTTTCCCGGGCATGGAAGAGCTGTTCAGCCTGATGGAAATCCGCAACTATAACAGATCTTCCGAATATGATGTCATTATCGTAGACTGTGCTCCCACAGGGGATACCTTGAGGCTCCTCAGCGCTCCGGAAATCACCAACTGGTACCTCAAACACATCTTTCCCATCCAGAGAACCGCGGCCAGGGCCGTAAGGCCTGTGGCTAACCGGGTCCTTCCCTTTCCTTTCCCTGAAGATAAAGTCTTCGGCGCCATGAAGAAGCTGACTACCCAGCTGGCCGAGATGAAAGAAATCCTTTCCGATTCCCAAAAAACGACCGTCCGCCTTGTGGTCAATCCAGAAAAGATGGTCATCAAAGAGGCGCAGCGGGCATTTACATTCTTCAGTCTCTTCGGCTATGCCGTCGACCTTATCATCGTAAACAGGGTGATTCCTCCGGATATACAGGATGCGTACTTTGATAAATGGAAGGTCATTCAATCTGGATACCAAAGGAAGATCAAGGAGTGTTTTTCACCCATCCCCATATTTTCATTGGAGCTTTTAGAAGAGGAAATCATTGGTACAGAGCTGCTCTCTCGGATAGCGAAAAAAATATACGGCAGAAAAGATCCAGCCCGGATTTTTCTCTCTCAAAAGCCTGTCGCTATTCAGAAGGCAGACGGCGGATTCGATATGCTCCTGAATCTGCCTTTTCAGAAAAAGGCCGATATAGACCTCTACAAGAACGGCGATGAGCTGATCATTAAAGCGGGCAAGTTCAAAAGGAACATCATCCTTCCGCCGACGTTGATCCATTATTCGATCAAAAGCGCGAAGTTCGAAGAAGAAAAGCTTAGAATAAGCTTCCGCCAATAGACCTTTAGGCTCAAACAGTCCTAATGGGAAAGGAGGTGACGCAGTGAACGAAGAGAAGACACGAGAAATCAGAATCAGTCTGCCCGAAGAGATCTTTTCGATCTTATTCCCCAGGGATGCTGTCGGTCATGTGATCAAGGCAAGAAAAGAAATGCTTTTCGCTGTCCGTTCCTTCATCGATGCGAGAATCGCAATGCTGGAAAAGATGGAGAAGAAGACCTCGCAAGGGAAGAGAAGCGAAAAAAAGAAAAAAATAAAAATCGAGTAGAAATTCTTTTATTGACTTAAAATCCTTCAGATATTAGAGTAACTGTATTCTTGAAAGCGATTCTGAAATAAAAGAAGTGAATAAGAGTAACCGGTCCCAGGAAACAGCACGAATTTTACCCAAAAATTTGATCGCTTCCGCCATCCAATTTGCCGACAGCCTGGCCGACATTTTCATCCGCCTCAAAATTTCCCCCAATTCCTTGAGTGTTTTTGCGCTCATTCTCGGATTCGGAGCGGGATTTCTCTATTTTTCTTCCAAACCTTTATGGGCTGGAATTGTCATCGTTTTCTGCGGTTTGTTCGATATGCTGGATGGAAAAGTGGCAGTAAAAACAAAGCGAATGAGCTTGTTCGGAGCCATTTTTGACTCGACTTTAGACAGATATTCTGAATTTTTTATCTACCTTGGCTTGGCCTACTATTTCAGGAACCACTGGGCTCTTTGGCTGCTTTTCTTCACCTTTCTCGGGTCCTCGATGGTCAGCTACACACGGGCTCGAGCCGAAGGACTGGGCATAGAGTGCAAAATAGGGGTGATGCAGAGGGCCGAAAGAATGGTCCTGCTCGCCTCTGCCTCCATCCTGGGTTCTGCCTTCGGAGTTTTCGACCCTGCCATGATCGGGGTGCTGATCGCCATCGCTGTCATCTCAAACATCACAGCCTTCCAGAGAACGTTCTATGTCAGAAAAGTGGAGAAGCTGAATACGCTAGAACTCAAAACGAAGCATGCAAAATAGAACAAAACTTTGCTCTCTGCAAAGTTTTCACATATTTTTCCATTTTTTATAACTTCCAGCAAAGTTCATTTCGCTTTGTTTCAAAGTGAGGAGAAATAAAACTTGGAATAAAGGAGCAGGGAAATGTGGAAGCGACATTGAAGATTTAGCCTTCCAGAACCGCCCTGCGAGGGAATCCGATCTCGTCGGACTCCGAGGATGTATTGAGCACGACAATTCCGAAGATTTGAAACTCGGCTTAACATAGAATAACAACAAAGGACTTGAATTGATCATGCGGAGTTCCGCAGGCGCCGAGAAGGACGGTGAAGGAATGGCGTTAAAAATCTGAACTAAAGCGAAGACATTTCCCTGCTCCCTATGACAATACCTCCCTCCATTCATTTTAAGAGAACCTTAATTCTTTACATCATCAACGCGTAAATCAAGCCTCACCATTTCCACAGCAGTTTGGATAACTTCCAACCAAGCTAGTCAGGGACCACCCAGTACGAACGGGCATGATGAGCGGAGTGTGTCGATATCATTAAAAGAGATTGCTTCACCATCAGAGGTGGTTCGCAATGACAACGGGCTTCGCTGGGGAAAAAAGCCGGGGACGAATCAGCTTGCCTGACTGTTCCCGCAGAGTGGTTTTTGAGAGGGTTTCATGAAGGGGCTTGATAATGTTGCTCGTTTGAGCAAAAATGAACAGAGATCGGGTGTATGAGTATTCAAGAAAGGAGACCTCGGGCATGAACAAACCGAAGTTTTTCTTCTTCTTATCGGGTCTCTTCTTCCTTATCGGGAGCATTATTTATGCTATCGAAACCGGTGAAATAAAAGGAAAAGTCGTGGATGTGAACGGCGATGTTCTGCCCGGGGTTCAGGTCACCGCCGAAAGCCCTAACCTCCAAGGCATCCGAACCGCTATATCAACGAATAACGGAGATTTTTCCTTTCCACTCCTTCCGGTAGGGAAATACACCCTGACGTTCAAGCTCGAAGGGTTCAATCCCGTTATCCTGGAGGAAGTTCTCGTTCGATTGGGCAGAGTGACGAATCTGACTGTCACCATGAAAATCTCCGAACTTCAGGAAGAGGTGGTGGTGACGGCTTCGCCTCCCCTCATCGATAAAACATCCACAGATACGAGTTATCTCTTTAGTGAAAAAGAGCTGGAAAAAATTCCAGTCCAGACCCGCAACATCGTGGATGTGACGAAATTTACCCCTGGAGTGACAGGGGTCCGAATCAATACCCGCCGCGGCGTAGCCACACAAGGACAGCCAAGTTTCAGAGGAGAAGGAGAAGAAGGAAACACGTGGATAGTGGACGGACTTGCCATCAGCGGAGTGCGGCTCAAGAATGCGGGCGTTCCTATAAACTTCGATTCTCTCGACGAGGTTCAAATCATTTCCGATCCATTCAGTCCTGAATACGGACCTGCCTACGGCGGAATCATCAACATGGTCACGAAGAGCGGGAGCAATGATTTTAGCGGAGAGTTTTCCCTCGTTTTCACGAACAAAGGACTCCAATCCGCCCGTCAGGAGCAACTGGCAATCGTCAGCGAACCGTTCTCTTTTTCCAACTATAACTGGTATTTCAATTTGGGCGGTCCCCTGATCAAAGACAAACTCTGGTTCTTCGCTTCCAATAACTTCTTCACGGATACAGAAGAGACCCGGAATACCACTGTGGACTACTTCGAAGTTCCTGGCGGGAGACTCAATACCCGCAACAATAATGTGTTTCTCAAGCTGAGTTACGCAATGAACGACAATCATCATATAAGTCTGACATCCGTGTTCAACAAATCCTTAGGCCAAAAGGGGGGCACAGGAATTCCGGATCTGTATGAAGACCACAGATTCACCGACCTCGTTTTCCGGCTGAACTACAAGGGGATCCTCGACGCAACGACCTTTGTAGAAGCGGGATTCGGGCTGGTCAACCGGGATGACCTGAAGGAGCCCCAGAATGGGGATCTCGGTCCGGCCCAGTATTATATCGAGGATCTGGCAAGAAACATCCATAACAGCTATGGATATGTCATCGATGACCAATACAGATGGGATTTCAATGTGAAGCTCACAAAATATTTCGATACCCCGAACTTCGGCCACCATGAAATCAATCTCGGATTCGAATACACCTCTTTTGGATCGGAATTTGTAGTGGATTTCTCCGGCCAGGATGAGGACATATTCCCCCATAATGGATTCGATAACGGAACAAAGTACTATTTCACATCATGGAAAGAAGGAGCAAAGACTCCGACTTTTTTTTATGAATACGGAGCTTTCAACTTCACAAATTCTTCCCGCGGCATGGGGATCTACATCAAAGATAAGATGACCGTAGGAAGATTCACTTTTATGGCAGGCTTCCGCAGCCAAACCCAAGCATGTCTCGACGAAAACAAAGAACGGCTCTGGTCCTGGGGTCTCAGCGACTTTTTCGCTCCCCGGCTTTCTGCCGCTTTAGATGTGACAGGTGATGGGAAAAACGTCCTGAAACTGGGATGGGGAAGATTCTCTGACTACATCACAACCATGCCCTTGGGGCTTTTAAGTTCCGGGGCAGGTCTGAGTTTCCGGAACTTCAGCTGGATAGGCCCCATCAATCCCACTGATTCCGAACGCCGCGATCCTTCGAACTGGAACTTTGAAGTCGAACAAAAGCTGCAAGCCTTCGAAATTTCCAGCGGTTTAAAGCCCAACTTTCTTACCCGATATTTGATCCAATTCGACAGGAGGATCGGAACAAACTGGGCCCTCAGCGCAAGATATGTCCATTCGAGCGCCGATGACCTTCTCGAAGTTCTGGCCCTTTTCGATCCTGTCACACTCTATAAATTTCTCTACGATAATTTTGAACACAAGAGAAGAAATTACAATGGATTCGAGATAGAATTGAACGGAAGAATCGGAGGCTCATTCTTTTTGAACGCTTCATACAGCCATGCATCCGCCAAGGGAACGAATCCAGGCCAAGTGGAGACAGGCTCCTGGAGCCAGGAAGAAGGAAGCACCAATTTTTTGGGGCTTTTCGGCAATCATCTTTATGTTCCCAGTCTTCCTGAGCTGAAAGAGATAAAAGAATGGGCAGACCGGTCACTCGGCGGACTCGGGGGGAGGGGGATCGGAGATGAAGGCTGGTATGGAAAGCTCCCCTACTCTATAGACCACAGCGTTAAAATCAACGCCATATACTTCGCTCCTTACAAGATGACCTTTTCCTCGGCGTTCGAATATATCTCGGGATATTACTGGGAGAAACTGGGTTATGTGCCTTTCTTCGGAGGATATTACTCCTTTCCCGAAGGTCGAGGAACTCAAAAGACTCCCGGCCATTATTATCTCGATCTAGGAATAGAGAAAGAGATCCTCTTGAAAAGCCTCCGCCTTCCTGAAACAATGGCCCTCATATTGAGATTCGATGTATTGAATCTGCTGAACAGCCAGAAACCGATTTCCTATGTTAAGGAAGACATCCCGATCTTCGGACATGTTTGGGCCAAGCAGCAGCCCAGGCAAGCTCGTGTTACGGTCAGGTTGAAGTGGTAATCCTGCTACTCGACGGTGACACTTTTAGCGAGGTTCCGCGGCTGGTCCACATCCGCTCCTCTTTTGGCGGCTATATAATAGGCGAAGAGCTGAAGAGGAAGTGTCGTCAGGAACGGCGTGAATAGGGGATGGACTGAAGGAATAGGGATCACCTCGTCCACTTTATCCCTTATCTCGTCATCGTCTTCGAAAGCTACGGCAATCACATAGCCGATTCTCGTCTTGACCTCTGAGATATTGCTCAGTATTTTTTCATAGACCCGGTCTCTGGGAACGATGACCAGAGTGGGCATCAAGTCATCGATAAGTGCAATCGGTCCGTGTTTCATTTCTCCGCCCGCATATCCTTCGGCATGGATGTAAGAAATCTCCTTCAACTTCAGCGCTCCTTCCAAGGCTACTGGATAGCTCACCCATCGCCCCAGATAAAGAAAATGGGAAAAGGGAACGAACCGCACGGCCTGTTCTTCGATCGTTTTGTTTCCGAGGAGGATGATTTCCATTTTATGAGGGATGCACTGAAGAGTCTGGACAAGGGAGAGACTTTCTTCTGCATCCAGCTTCTCTTTGATCTGTCCCAGATATATGGCCAATAAGGCCAAAGCAGCCATCTGCGCAGAAAAAGTCTTGGTAGCGGCTACTCCGATTTCAGGGCCGGCATGAGTGTAAAGGACTCCGTCGGCTTCTCTGGCAATCGAGGAATTCACCACGTTGCAGACAGCCAGGGTCAAAACTCCTCTTCTTTTTATCGCTCTCATTGCAGCCAGAGAATCAGCCGTTTCCCCGGATTGTGAGATAACAACGACCAGAGCATTCTCCTCCAATACGAAATCACTGTATCTGTATTCCGAGGCATATTCCACATCCACCGGAACCTGTGCGAGGCTTTCAATGAAATATTTACCCAGGAGCCCTGCGTGATACGAAGTTCCACAGGCAATGACCACCACTCTGTCGATCTCTCGGAGCTGGTCTGACGTTATCCCGATTTCCTCCAAAAAGACCCTGCCTGTCTCCAGAGATATTCTTCCCTTGAAGGTATCTCTGACCACCTGGGGCTGCTCGAATATCTCTTTGAGCATAAAGTGCTTGAATCCCCTTTTTTCGATCATCAAAGGATTCCACTCGATGTGTTCTGGCTTTTTTTCCAACACCTTCCCGGAAAAGTCACAGAATTCAATGCCGGACGGCTGTATGACGGCCATTTCCCCGTCCTCGAGAAAGACGATTTCCCTGGTGTGGCTGATCAAAGGATTGATGTCGGAAGAAATAAAAAACTCCTGTTCTCCAATACCCACTACAGCCGGGGGGCCCATCTTGGCGGCAACGATTTTATCGGGATCTTTGACCGAAACCACTGCGATCGCAAAATCCCCTGTCAGTTCCTTGAGGGCCTGCTGGACAGCGCTTTCCAGAGATCCATCATAATATTTTTCGATGAGATGAGCGATGACCTCTGTATCCGTTTCGGTTTGGAAGGTATGTCCCTCCTCACCGAGCCTGTTTTTCAGAGGAAGATAATTTTCGATAATCCCATTGTGAACGACAACCAAAGAACCCGTGCAATCCTGATGGGGATGGGCGTTCTCTTCTGAAGGCCGCCCGTGGGTAGCCCACCGGGTATGGCCGAGACCGAAGCGGCCAGCGAGCGGTGCCTTTTCCAGGCTTTTTTCCAGCTCGCTTATTTTGCCCATGACTCTCTTTCGGTGGATTTTTCCCTCGGCGATCACAGCGATACCGGCAGAGTCATAGCCCCTGTATTCGAGTTTTTTCAATCCTTCCAAAAGGATGGGAACAACCTCCTTTAAACCCACATACCCGATGATCCCGCACATTATTTTTTCCCTTTCTTTTTCCCCCACCCGGGCTTTTCGACCTGTCTGGCTCGAGCAACGGCAAGAGCGCCAGGAGAAACGTCTTTGTTTATTGTCGATCCTGCCCCGACATAGGCTTTTTTCCCAATTTTGACAGGTGCGATGAGCTCCGTACCCGAGCCGATGAAGGCCTCATCATCGATGAAGGTTCTGTGCTTTTTGCGCCCGTCATAATTACAGGTTATCGTTCCTGCTCCGATGTTGACCTTCTCCTTGATCTCGCTGTCTCCCAGATAGGTGAGGTGCATGGCCTTCGATCCCTTGCCAAAAACAGTGTTTTTTACTTCGACAAAATTGCCGACTTTGGCTCCGCTTTTGATTACGGTCTTTGGTCTAAGATGAGAGAAAGGACCTATCTGGGCATTTTCTTCAACAGTGCATTCCTCGATCACGGTCGAGGTCAAAACCCTCACCCCCCTGCCCAATCGGGCATGAGATACATGGACGAAAGGATAGAGAGTGCATTTTTCGCCGATTATCGACTTGCCCTCCAGAATCACGGATGGATAAAGAGTCGTGTCCCTCCCGATTTTCACATCGAGATCGATCCAGGTGGAACTTGGGTCGTATATCGTGACTCCGCTCTGGGCAAGGGATTTGATTTTTCTCAACCGCAGAATCTCCACCGCTTTTGCCAGTTCGAAACGGTCATTTATTCCGACGATTTCCTGTTCGTCGGGAGTTTTGAAGATCCCGACTTTTTTCCCTTCGCTGGACATAATCTCTATGATGTCTGTGAGGTAAAACTCGCCCTTTTTATTCAGGTTCGAAATTTTAGGGAGCGACTGGAGAAGATCCTCGATCCTGAAAAGATAGATGCCGACATTTGCCTCCTTGATCTTCCGAACAGCAGGAGTGGCGTCTTTCTCCTCTACGATTCTTATCCCATCGTTTTCAAGGTAGGTGACTCTTCCGAATCCCGCTGGATCCTCCATTTCTGCGCTTACAAAAGTCAGGGCATTCCCCTGTTGTCGATGCTTTCTCACCATTGGTCTGAACGTCTCTGGCCGGACCAAAGCTAAATCTCCATTGATCACGAGCAAATCTTTTTGCTGGTGTTTCTGGAGAATGTCTTTCGCTGCAAGAACAGCATGCGCTGTTCCCAGTTGTTTTTTCTGGATTACAAATCCGACTCTTCCCGAAAACTTCTCCTTGATAACCTGGTCCTTTTGATAACCGACAACCACATACACTGCTTCTGGCCTCAGGCCAAGAGCACAGTCCACCACCAAATGAATCATAGGTTTTCCAAGCAGAGGATGGAGAACTTTAATCTTGTCTGACTTGAATCTGGTTCCCTTACCTGCAGCTAAAACAAGAGCCAGAAGGTTCTTTCTCATGCCATCTTCGTGATCACTTTAAACTTTTTGTCCTCCCAGACAGACTCGAAAACGGTTTCATTCTGGGCTAATATTCCGAAGAATTTGTCCAGGTGGACAGCGTCCTTCAAAGCTTCCAAACATTTTTCCATGTTTCCTGTTTGGCAGTAGACAAGTGACATCAAATAAGGGATTTTTCCCTCTTTAGGTTCCTTCTCTCTGGCTTTCGTCAAGAGTTTGATTGCCTCCTCATAATCCTCTTGGTTAAGCTTGTATACTCCGTACTGATAATAATCCTCGAAGGTCTTCAGCTGGATCGATTCTTTATCCAGACGGTTTTCAGAAATGGAAAGATAAATCTTTGCGCGGTCGATCAGCTCTTTTTCTTCAGGATATTTTTCTATAAATGCTTCGAACAGCTCTTTTGCCTTGGCAAAATCTCCTTTGCGAAAGGATTTCATGGCCTGACCGTAGGCAGCTAGAGATTTCTCGTAGGCGTCCTTTTTCAATTTTTCTTTGGATTCTGGCAACTCTTTTCTCCCTGTGTTTGTTTCTAAGTTTTTTGTCATTTTATATCAGAATCTTGTCTTTGACAAGGGCAGATCGGAACCGGGCGGGTAAGCGCGCTGAAAACGGCCTTTTCATCGGAACTTTACGAGGAGAGGTTCTTTTAGGCTTTTTCCCAATATTCCAGGTGATCTAACAAGAATCTGACCATCTTCAAATGAAGGACATGCCCCGCCTTTTTGGCAATAAAATGTCCGATTACAGGGACTCCGGTGAGCGATAGATCGCCGATGAAATCCAGAATCTTGTGCCTTACAAATTCATCGGGAAAACGAAGGGGGCCGCTTATCACCCCCTTTCTATCGAGCACAACGGCATTCTTCAGTGAGCCCCCTAAAGCCAATCCTTTTGCCCGAAGATCGGGAATATCTTCGATGAAGCCGAATGTCCGGGCAGGGGCTATTTCTCTTTCAAAACTTTCTCGATCCACAGAAAGAGAGAATCCCTGCCGTTTGATACTCGGATGTCGGAAAGAGATTTGGTATGTCACCTTGAGTCCTGAGTCAGGCAAAACAGAAATCGAAGCATCGCGATCCTTGATGATGAAAGGCTTGGTGATCGTCAATGTGCTTTTTTTTTGAGCCAGCTCCCTCGTTCCAGCCTGGCGCACCGCTTGGGCAAAAGGAGCAGCGCTCCCGTCCATTATAGGAACTTCATCTCCGTTGAGTTCCACGATCAAACTATCTATCCCATTCACCCATAGAACAGCAAGAAGATGCTCGAGTGTATAAACCTTTCCTTTTCTCGTTTTCAACATGGTGCAGTTTTGAGACTCCACTTTTGCTGGATCCAGAGGGAATTCGAAATCCTCCACATCTGTTCGTCTGAACAGGATTTTCCCCGATTCAGAGGGTTTCAGCTTCATCTCGACTGATTTTCCTGTATGAATACCCACCCCTGAAACCACAATCTCTTTTTCGATCGTTTTTCTGTTTATCATCTTTTCCGCATAAATTATCCGGACTAAAAGTATAGCTTATGTGAAAACGGCCGGTCAATCAGGGATTGGGAGCTGCCTCTCTTATCAGTATGAGCTAGCTTTTGCTGCTGCACATATGCTAGAATTTGGAAAATGAAAAACCTCATTGAAGACATTCTCAATAAAGTCCATGAAGGAGCTCTCTCCCCGAAAAAGGCCCTCCAATTGCTGAAGGATTATCCCTATCAAGATCTGGCTTTTGCCAAAATCGACCATCACCGGGAGCTCAGACGAGGATTCCCTGAGGTCATATTCGGACAGGGGAAAACCGAAGACCAAATCGTAAAGATTTCCCGGGAAATTCTCAGAAAAGGCAACAGCCTCTTGATCACAAAGGTGGATCCTTCAGTGTTCGATAAGATAAAGAGCAAATTGCCCGGAGTTCAGTACAATACTCATGCCAAAGCAATCTACAGCAAAAATAAGGTTCCTGCCAAAGGAAAAGGCAAAATCATAGTGATCACAGCAGGCACATCCGATATGCCTGTAGCCGAGGAAGCGGCTGTAACATGCGAAATCTTCGGGAACGATGTGGAAAGGATCTACGACGTGGGAGTGGCAGGCCTTCACCGACTTTTCGGAGAATATGATAAAATCACGAAAGCGAGGGTTCTGATTACGGTAGCTGGAATGGAGGGGGCTCTTCCCAGTGTGATAGCTGGAATCACGGATAAGCCGATTATCGCTGTACCCACCAGTGTAGGATACGGAGCAAGCTTAAAAGGCCTGGCAGCCCTTCTGGCAATGCTCAATTCCTGCCCCGGCGGCGTGGCTGTAGTCAATATCGATAACGGATTCGGTGCCGCCTATCTCGCCAGCCTCATCAACCACCTCTGAAATGTCCTCTCTCAGAATCTTGACAATTTATGTACTCGACCCTATATTTTATGAGTTAAACTCCATTGCTCATCGAAAATCATGGAAGTTATCGACCAAATAAGGCAAACTGCCAATATCCTTGAAATCGCCTCCCAATATACGACGCTGAAAAGGAGCGGACGGAGGCATGTTGGACTCTGTCCTTTTCATTCGGAAAAGACTCCGTCATTCACTATCGATGAAGAAAAGCAGCTCTTTCACTGCTTCGGATGCGGGGCAGGCGGTGATCTTTTCACTCTCGTCATGGAGAAGGAAAATCTCAGTTTCTCTGAGGCACTACGTTACTTGGCACAGAAATACCATATCACGCTGCCCGAGAGGAAAAGACTGTCTCCCCAATATAAGAGACTCGAAGAGAACATCCTGAAGCTCACAGAAAGTGCGCTCGCTTTCTTCAAAAAAAACCTCTTCAATACAGGAGAAGGAAGAAAAGCCCTGGAATATTTGAAAAAGAGGCACATTTCCGATGAAATCATCCAGAAATTCAAGCTCGGCTATGCCTTGAACTCCTGGGACTCCCTCATTTCCTATTTTCAGAGGCAAAAGGTATCACCCAAACTTCTGGAGAAAGCGGGTTTAGTCATTTACAATCCAAAAAAAGAAAGTTACTATGACCGATTCCGGGGGAGAATCATCTTCCCCATTTTCAGCGAAACCGGAAAAGCCGTGGCTTTTGGAGGAAGAAGCCTGTTCGATGCCGAACCCAAATATCTCAATTCTCCAGACACACCTATATATAAAAAAGGGGGGCTCCTTTACGGCTTAAATTTCTGTAAAGAAGTAATCCGGGAAAAACAAGAAATTATATTGGTAGAAGGATACACGGACTTCATCTCCCTATTCCAAGCTGGAATAAAAAACCTCGCAGCTTCCCTTGGGACAAGCCTGACATCAGAACAGATTTCAAAAGCGAGAAATTTCGCAAGGAAAAAAATGATCATATGCTTCGACGCAGATACAGCTGGTGTGAAAGCAGCTGGCCGTGCAGTATCATTGGGTTTTGAGGAAGGCATGCAAACATATATTTTGAGGCTCCCTCAAGGAAATGATCCTGACAGTTTTGTGAGAAAGTTCGGGGCTGAGGCATTTCTCAAATCAATAGAAGGGAGCACACCGGGCTTGAAATTTCTCATCGAAATGCAAAAAAGAGATTTCAACTCTGATATTCCGGAAGAAAAAGCACAAATCGCTAACAAGATTGCCAGCGAGTTAGAAAAAATATCCGATCTCGTCGTGCGGGACGATTACATAAAACAAACTTGCGAGTATCTTGGCATCGACGAAGGCGACCTAAGATCAAGAATCAAGCAGAAAAAGAAGGAACCAACGGTGGCGGGAAAAATCACTTTGCTCCCTGTCGAGGAAATCCTTCTTCTTATACTTTTCAAACATAAGGCCATCGCCCAATCCCTTCTCGGAAGCCTTAATTTGCAGTACTTGAAAGGACTCAGGAGCGAACCTATTTTCAGAACAGCTCAAATCATATATGATAAAAACAAAAGACTGCCTGAAATCTCAGACGTCAAGAGGGAACTAGACAAATCGCTTTACAGTTCCTTATCAGAAATTTTGATGGAGAGCGATTATGTCCCCTCCAAAGAAGAAGTGAAGGATTGTCTTGAAATAATAAAAGAAAGATATCTCGAAAACAAGCGCAAAGAATTGAGAATTCAAATCGACAGATTGCAGCGAAACAAAGAAGAAGACGATAAAATCAAACCACTTCTCAAACAAATAGCTGATATTACAAATCAATTATCAGCGATGCCGCAACGAAATCAATGAAACATTTGTATAAAACTAAAGAGAATGGATACCTATAGAGGAGTTGAGATTGCCTTCTGATAATAAATACGACAGAAATGAAGTCCACGACTTGATCTCAAAAGGCAGAAAAAGAGGTTATATCCTCTTCGAAGAAATCGACAAGACTTTCCAGGATGAATTCGACAGCGAAGAGGATTTCGATGAATTCATAAGTTCCATGGACGATTATGGGATCAAAATCCGGTACAAGAGAAAGGACTATGTGCCCAAACGAAAGAAAAGTGACACCATTTCCATCGAAGGGCTGGAACGGACAACCGATCCAGTAAAGCTTTATCTGCGGGAAATGGGAAACATCTCTCTACTCACCAGAGAAGGAGAGATTTCAATCGCCAGGGAAATCGAACGCGGAGAAAAAACGATTGTAAAGGCCCTCTCTAAGACGAGACTCGTCCTCAACGAAGTTCTTTCCATAGAGGATAAGCTGCAAGACAGCCCTGATATCCTTCAAGAGATGTTCGAGATCAGTGAGGATGATATTCCCGAAGGAGAAATCGAAGAAAAAAAGAAACAAATCCTGGATAAGATAAAAAAAATTAGAGGATTGAGTGAGCAGCTCGATTCGATTCCTGCAAGAAAAAGATTTGCATTGACCAGAGGCCGGCTCATCGTTCAGATGAGCCGTCTCATCCGGAACCTCAACATACGCCCAAGCCTGCAAGAAGAAATTATCGAAAGTCTTCGAGAGAAACTCAGAGTTATCAATGAATTGGAAGAAACACGAGAAGAATTGATACTCTCTCTAAACCAGGCAAAAGCCAAAAAATCGACAAAGAAAGCATCCGATCTGAAGCAGAAGACCAAGGACATCAACGGGCTGCTGCGCAGTTATCAGCAAGATATTGGGCTCGATTCCCAAGCATTAAGAAAAATCCTGCGTGCGATCACGACAGGGAGAAAAATCAGCGACCAGGCAAAAAAGGAATTGGTCGCAGCGAATCTGAGACTGGTCGTTTCGATCGCGAAAAAGTACAGCAACCGCGGACTTCAATTCCTCGATCTGATTCAAGAGGGGAACATGGGATTGATGAAAGCAGTGGATAAATTCGAGTACCGGAGAGGATACAAATTCTCCACTTATGCCACCTGGTGGATCAGACAAGCCATAACCAGAGCTATCGCAGATCAAGCCAGGACAATAAGGATCCCTGTCCATATGATAGAAACCATAAACAAACTCATCCGGGTATCCAGAAGCCTGGTTCAGGAAGTCGGCCGAGAGCCCTCCAGCGAGGAGATCGCCAAAAAAATGGATCTTCCTATCCATAAAGTGAGGAAAATCATAAAAATCGCTCAGGAACCCATTTCTCTGGAAACGCCGATCGGAGAGGAAGAGGACAGTCATCTCGGAGATTTCATCGAGGACAAGTTTATCCCTTCGCCTCCCGATACTGTTATCCATATCAATTTAAGGGAACAGATCGAGACCGCTCTGAAGACCCTCACCGAAAGAGAAGCTAAAGTTCTGAAAATGAGATTCGGACTGGGTGACGGAAACGAACACACCCTGGAGGAAGTCGGACAGCAGTTCAAAGTGACCCGTGAAAGAATCAGACAGATAGAGGCAAAAGCATTGAGAAAATTGAAGCATCCCAGCCGAAGCCGAAGGCTGAAATCGTTCACCAACGATGAGAACTAACCGCATCAAAAGCATCCTGCAATCCGCCATATAACCCAACATCGCTTCTCCAAACGCTGTTGGACTTGGATAGAAAGCTACGGAGTTGGCCGCGAGGACTGTATGAGCGCGGAATGATCGACTGGAGTGGCCTGAGAATGGCAGAGAACAATGAGGGGCAACAACAGATAACCATGCGGAGTTCCGCGGGGCCGAGAAGTTTGGTGAGGGTAGACACTTACTATGGCACTCAATAAATTGACTTGGTTCATGAGATTTGCTATATAACAAATTCAAGGGCCTATAGCTCAGCGGTAGAGCCACCGGCTCATAACCGGCAGGTCCCAGGTTCGAATCCTGGTAGGCCCACTTTTTTCTTGAGGATAAGATGTGGATACAGATTTCGAGAATCTAATTCAACTTCAGAATCTTGATATCGAAATGAAGAACACATCTCTCCTCCTCGAAGAACTTCCCCGCCAAATCAAAGATCTCGATAAAAAAATAGAAGAAAGCCTTAAAGTCGTCCAGGAGGCCAAAGATAAGCTCGCTCAAAATCAGAAAAGAAGACGTGATCTCGAGGCCGAAGTCCAAGACTTAAAAGGGAAAATAACAAAATATAAAAGGCAGCTCAATGAGGTCAGAACCAATAAAGAATACAGCTCCCTTCTCAAGGAAATCGAAGAAACCCAAGTGAAGATCGACACTCATGAAGAAGAAATTATCGGAGAAATGCTCGCTGCAGATGACATCGAAAAAGACATCAAATTAGCCGATCAAAAAGCCGAACAAATCCAGAAAGAGCTGACCAAACAAAAAGAAGCCATCTTAAAAAAGAAAAAAGAGATGGAGGACGAAAAAGCCTCGCTTCAGAGGAAGAAAGAAGAGCTTCTCCCAAAGGTGCCTTCCGACAAATTGAATCTCTACAATCAGATCTCCGCTAAAAAAAATGGGATCGTGCTCTCCCCTTTATGGGATGAGTTCTGCTCGATGTGCCACATGAGGATTCGCCCCCAGATGGTCAATGAACTCCTTGCTGGAAACAAAATCATTCTTTGTGAGAACTGCGGCAGAATTCTCTACCACCCTGAAAAAAAGACTTGACTCATCGAGAACTTCATGTTTCCCTATTTACTGCTTCGGCCTCCCCGTAGAGGGCATTGATCACGTCTTTATATTTCTCTTCGATGGTGTTTCTCTTTACTTTTAAGGTTGGAGTGATCTCTCCTTTTTCTACCTCGAATTCTCTGTCCAGGAGAGCCACTTTTTTTATTTTTTCATAGGAGGCGAGATGAGGCGTAGTCCGTTCAATTTCTGCCTCTAAAAACCTAATGATCTGGTCATTCTCCACCAGACTCTTTCTGTCTTGGTAAGAGATGTTGTTGAACTTGGCATATTCCTCAAGTTTTTCAAAATTGGGAACAATCAAGGCAGACATGAACTTACGCTTATCCCCTATGACCATTGCGTTGGAAATATATGCGTTGGTCTTGAGAAGATTCTCGATAGGTTGAGGAGCGACATTCTTTCCACCCGCAGTGACGATAATGTCTTTCTTCCTGTCGGTTATGACCAAGAATCCGTCTTCGTCAAGATAGCCGATGTCTCCTGTGTAAAGCCACCCCTCTTTGAGCACCTCATTCGTCTCTTCCTCCATTTTATAATAGCCCTTCATGATGTTGGGACCTCTGGCGAGAATTTCTCCATCTTCGGCGATTTTGACATCCACAGCGGGAATAGGGGGTCCCACCGTCCCGAATTTTATTTTTTCTAACCTGTTGACAGAGATAACCGGAGAACTCTCGGTCAGCCCATATCCTTCCAGTACGACGAGCCCCATGGCGTAAAACAGTTCTGCGATATCTTTGGAAAGAGGGGCGGCTCCTGAAACAAAAAATTTCACTTTCCCTCCAGTCTTTTCAATTATTTTAGAAAAAACGAGCCTATGAGCTATCCTCCTTTTGAACCGAAGGAACCGAGGGACAGGATCTCCCTTGAGTGTTTTTTGACCGTATTTTCGTCCGACTTTAGTTGCCCAAAAAAATATCTTTCTCTTGAGCGGAGGGCTGGATAGAACATTATCCATAACTTTTGCATAAATCTTCTCGAACACCCTTGGCACGCTGACCATGATTTGAGGCCGAACTTCTAAGAGGTTTTCGCCAACCGTATCTATACTTTCGGCATAGGCAATAGAACATCCCTTATACAGGTAGCAGAAGGTGACCATCCTTTCAAAACTGTGGGATAACGGCAGGAAGGACAAAACGGTATCTTGATGGGTGAACTCGATGACTTGGGTGGCGGAAATGACGTTACTGACAAAATTTCCATGGGAGAGCATGACTCCTTTTGGAAGCCCAGTTGTTCCTGAGGTGTATATGATGGAGGCCACGTCATCAGGTTTGACTTTAGATGCAATCCGGTCGAAAAGACCTGGATCCTCCGCCTGTATTTTTTCTCCGCGTTTCATAACCTGGTCATAAGTTATGACTCCCTCTGGGGCTTGCGTTTCCAAAGTTATGTAGTGAGTGACTTTAGTGAGCTCACTCTTCACGGCTTCCACTTTGCTTCCAAGAAATGCATCGGAATACAAAACAACTTTAGCATCGGAATTATGGATGATGTACTTGATCTGTTCGGGGACCAAAGAGGTATAAATGGGCACGGTGACTCCCCCCAAACATAGATTTGCCAGATCCGTCATCACCCATTCGGGCCTGTTTTCTGAGAGAATGATAAGCTTATCTCCTGGATTCAACCCCAAATCTCTCAATCCTAAAGAAAAATATCTCACTCTCCGGGAAAATTCATCTGTGGATACAGGGACATATTTCCCTTCCTTCTTGTAGAGCATGAGATCATCTTTGGGATAAGATTTGACTGTATTAAGGAATAACTGGCTGATTGTCTCGACCATTAATCACTCCTAACAACCGGTTGGATAAATTTTAAAGAAGTCCAGGAACAGGTGTCAAGCAACAAAGAGAAGAGGTACAGAAGACTCTTCTGGATTTCAGCTTTCGCGCACTTTGGCGATCGAGACTACCCTATCGCCCTTTTCAAGGTTGATAATTCTTACTCCTTGAGTAGCCCGGCTCAATGGCCTGATCTGTTCGGTTTTAATCCGGATGACCTTTCCGAGTTCAGTGATTAAGAGCATTTCTTCATCGGAAATCCCGACAATCCCGACAGCCTTCCCTATTTTGGATCCGATACGGAGATTGAGGACTCCTTTTCCGCCCCTTCGATGTCTGGGATAAAGCTCCACAGGGGTTTTTTTCCCATATCCTTTCTCACTGGCTGTGAAGATGTATTTTTCAGCCTCTCCAGCAACCACCATCCCTATGATCTCATCCTTTTTGTTTAAGGACAGGGCTTTCACTCCCGCAGCCTGTCGGCCCATAGGTCTGACATCGCTTTCTTTAAACCGGATAGCCTTTCCCAATTTTGTCCCGATAATGATATCTTTGTTTCCGTCTGTGAGCTTCGCAGAGATCAACTCAGACTTAGGAGTCATTCCGATGGCAATGATCCCCCCCCTCCGTATATGGCGAAATTCACTCAACCGCGTTTTTTTGATCCGGCCGTCCGAACAGAGCATAACGATATATTCATTCTCGGGAAAATCTCTCACTGCAACAACAGAGCTTGTCTTCTCACCAGGACTCATCTCTACAAGATTTCTAATGGATTTTCCCCGACTCGAAACACCCAAATCCGGAATAAGTAAAGCTTTCAGCCAATAGAGATTGCCTTGATTGGTAAAAATAAGAAGATAGCTATGGGTAGAACTGATGAAGAGATCCTGCACCACATCCTCGGGTTTCATCCTGATGCCTCTTCGTCCTTTCCCCCCGCGGCTTTGAAAGTGATAATAGCTCAGAGAGGTTCTCTTGACATATCCAGAGGAAGTGTAAGTCAGCACCACATCCTCTTCCTTGATCAAATCTTCTGCCTTCATGTCTAAGACTTCTTCTGCGACGATCTCTGACTTTCTCTCATCCTGATATTCTTTTTTTATCTGTGTGAGTTCGTCGACGATGATATCCAATATGAGCTCTTCGCTTCCGAGTATTTTTCTCAGTTTCGTTATCAGCTTTTTCAACTCCTGGTATTCCTTCAATATTTTATCCCTTTCCAACCGGGTTAACTTTTGAAGCTGCATTTCTAGAATAGCCTGAGCCTGGATTTTGCTTAAATTGAAATTCGCGATCAGTCCTCTTCTTGCTTGATCCACAGTGCGGGAAGCGCGGATCAGCTTGATGACAGCATCCAGATGATCCAACGCGATGTTTAAGCCTTCCAGAATATGGGCTCTGTGTTCTGCTTTTTTCAACTCAAAACGCGTTCGGCGCCGTACCACATCCTGACGGTGGGAAATAAAATACCACATCATATCGAGAAGCCCCATCACTTTGGGTTGCTTCTCTACGATCGCCAGCATGATGATCCCGAAAGATGTCTGAAGAGCGGTGTGCTTGTACAGGTTGTTGAGAATAACCTCGGGAAACTCTCCCTTCCTGATCTCGACCACGATTCTCATCCCTTCTCTGTCCGACTCATCCCTGATATCCGCAATCCCCCCCAGTTTCTTGTTGTTGACGAGATCTGCAATATTTTCCAGCAGCCTGCCTTTGTTGACCTGATAGGGTATTTCGGTGATAACGATCCGATCTCTCTCGTTTTTTCGTCCTCTTTCGATCATGGCACGGGCTCTTAAACAGATAATACCTCTTCCTGTTTTATATGCGCTTTTTATACCTTCGGTGCCGAAAATATATCCCCCTGTGGGAAAATCAGGCCCACCCACAAACTCCATTATTTTTTCCAAGCCAGCCTTCGGATGTTTGATAAGGTATACGATTCCGTCGATTATCTCTCCCAAATTATGAGGGGGGATATTGGTCGCCATTCCCACAGCGATTCCTGATCCACCATTTATCAGCAGATTTGGAAATTTTGCCGGTAAAACCTCGGGCATTTGAAGGCTTTCGTCATAATTGGGAACAAAATTGACTGTGTCCTTTTCGATATCTGCGAGCAGCTCATGGGTGATTTTTCTCATCCTGACTTCGGTATAGCGCATGGCCGCAGGAGGATCTCCATCTATGGAGCCGAAATTACCCTGCCCATCCACGAGGGGGTACCTCAGACTGAAGCTTTGAGCCATCCTTACCAGCGTATCATAGACAGCCATCTCACCATGGGGATGGTATTTACCGATCACGTCTCCTACGATGCGGGCAGACTTTTTGTAAGGCTTGTTCCATACATTGTTCACATCGTGCATGGCATACAGAGTGCGCCTGTGGACCGGCTTCAATCCGTCTTTGATGTCAGGAATGGCTCTTCCTATGATTACGCTCATGGCATAATCCAGATAGGACTGCCGCATTTCTTTTTCGAGGCTCACCACCTCCAACTTGCTGCTCATGGATTCTCCTTTATCTTATATAAGTCGTGCTCATGGATATCGAACCACCGAATCATCGGGAGATGCTCAACCTACACATTAAATATCCAGGTTTTGCGCCTCCAGGGCATTCTCCTCTATGAAATTACGTCGGGGTTCCACCTCTCCGCCCATAAGAATGGTGAATATCTTGTCTGCTTCGACAGCGTCCTGGATCGAAACCTGGAGAAGATATCTGAATTCAGGATCCATGGTCGTCTCCCATAGCTGATCCGGGGTCATCTCTCCCAATCCCTTGTACCTCTGGATGCTGATCCCTTTCTTACCATGTTCATACAGATACTCGAGCAGTTTCGACTCATTTTCGACCTTCACCTTATCGCCGTTGCTCAGGATATAGAAAGGAGGCCTGAACTTTTCTAAATCCTTATGAATCTGGAAGAGGTTTTGGTATTCGGCAGAGGTTATGAGCGCCTTGTTGACCTTAGCAGACGCACTCATACCGTTGACCTGAAAATTGACCACTAATTCATACAACCCGTGCTCTTCATCTCTGCTCACAACGGAGACGATCCCTTTTTCGTTGAGAAGAGTCTGGATTTCTTCCATTTTTTTCTGTTTGCTCAAAAAATCTTCACTTTCTGCACCGTTTTCAAGGAGTATCTGGATCAGGAAAAACGGAAAATTTTTTCTTTCGAGAATCTGAATGTAGTTCTTTTTGGCGATGATTTTCTGGAAAAATTTTCTGAATTGATCGCCTCTAATGGGTTCCTTCCGCCTGTTGACTTTGATCTGGAAATCCTCAGATATTTTCCGGATCATAAGCCTCTCGAATTCCCGTTCATCTCTGAGATACTGGAAGGATTTGCCTTTAGATATTTTATAGAGAGGAGGTTGAGCGATATAAAGATGTCCTTTTTCGATCAACTGGGGCATCTGCCTGTAGAAGAACGTCATCAAGAGCGTACGGATGTGGGATCCATCTATATCTGCATCGGTCATGATGATGACTTTATGATAACGGAGTTTTTCGAGATTGAAATCCGACTGCTCGACTCCTGTTCCGAGTGCCGAAATGATGAGTCCTATCTCTTCACTCTTGAGAATCCGGTCGAATCTGGATTTTTCGACATTGAGGATCTTGCCCTTTAAAGGCAGAATAGCCTGAAAACGGCGATCGCGGGCCTGCTTGGCCGAACCTCCAGCCGAATCTCCCTCTACTATGAATATTTCACTCTCTGCAGGATTTCTTTCCTGGCAATCGGCCAGCTTGCCCGGAAGGGAGGCCGACTCGAGAACTCCTTTGCGGCGAGCCAGCTCTCGTGCCTTTCTGGCAGCTTCCCTGGCTCTTGCGGCCTCGAGAATTTTGGACACGACTTTCTTCGAGACAGAAGGATTCTCCTCAAAATAAATAGAGAGCTGCTCATTCACGACCGATTCCACCAATCCCTTGATCTCGCTGTTCCCCAGCTTAGTCTTGGTTTGACCCTCAAACTGAGGATTTTTCATCTTAAGACTCAGAACAACACACAAACCCTCCCGTGTATCATCGCCTGTTAAATTCTGCTTGAGATCCTTTATGAGGTTGTTGGCGTTGGCATAGTTGTTGATAGAGCGGGTCAGCGCAGCCTTGAGGCCGATAAGATGAGTGCCTCCTTCTGTCGTGTTGATGTTGTTCACGAAGGTGAATATGTTCTCTGAATAGCTGGTATTGTACTGGAGGGCCATCTCCATGATCACGTCCTCCCTTGTGCATTCGAAGTAGATAGGTTTGGGATTGAGGACGTTCTTGTTCTGGTTGAGGTACTGAACAAACTCCCTGATTCCTCCTTTGTACTGAAAATCATGGCGTTTGTCGGTTCTCTCGTCAACAATGCTGATCAAAAGCCCCTTGTTCAAATATGAAAGTTCCCTCAACCTCTGACTCAGAATATCGAAGTTGAAATCGATAGTCTTAAAAACTTCGGGATCAGGTCGAAAAGTGATTTTTGTTCCTGTGTTTTTGGTTTTTCCGATCTTCTTTAAACTGGTTGTAGGCTTGCCTCGTCTATAACTCTGGGTGTAGACACCGCCATTTTGTTTGATTTCCAGTTCGAGCTTCTCGGAAAGGGCATTGACGACAGAAACTCCCACCCCGTGGAGCCCCCCAGAAACCTGGTAGGTCTTTGTGTCGAATTTTCCTCCGGCATGGAGAGTAGTCATCACCACTTCAGCCGCAGGCTTCTTTTCTTTTTTGTGCATTCCCACAGGAATGCCTCTTCCGTTATCGATAACGGTGACGCTTGAGTCGACATGAATGGTAACCTCGATCTTGCCGCAATACCCTGCCAGCGCCTCGTCTATGCTGTTATCGACGACTTCATAAACCAGATGATGGAGCCCTTCGGTCCCGGTGCTCCCGATATACATGGCGGGACGCCTCCGGACAGCTTCCAATCCTTTCAATACTTTAATACTTTGAGCGGTATACTTTTTTTGTTTCATTTTCTCACAATTTTGGAAAAAAGAGGGATGTGTGGTGGGAAAAATTTGCACAACCCAATGGGCATTTTAAGCACATTTAATTTTACCTTAAAATGACAATTTAGTAAAGTAAAATTCCCCTAAAAAACAGAGAAAATCTCCCTTTTTTTTGAGCCTTTTTTCCCCGGAAAATCAGTCCCAACGAGATGTCGTTTCATCACTCTTTTCTAACGAACCTGAGTTTCTTTTTATCTCATAACACATCAATTGCCCTCTTTGACCGCTCGAAAAATTCGTTTATACTAAATAGGAGGACAAAATGCCGGCTAACCTTCCCCCTCAGTATTTCGAAACGGAAAAAAAACTGAAGACTGCAAAAACGCTTCAAGAGAAAATCGCGATCCATGAGGAACTGCTTGCTATCGTTCCCAAGCACAAAGGGACAGAAAAACTTCAGGCCCTTCTCAAAACCAAGATCGCCAAACTCAAGGCTCAAGGACAGAAGAAATCCGTAGTCGCCCGCCACACCGCAGCCTTCCAGGTAGAAAAAGCGGGCGCTGGGCAGGTAGTCCTCATCGGTTCCCCTAACTCCGGGAAGTCCTCCATTGTCAATTCGCTGACCAACGCCAAACCCGAAATCGGAGATTATCCTTTCACCACCTACCTTCCTTCTCCAGCCATGATGCCGTATGAAAACACTCAGATTCAGCTTATCGATATGCCTCCCATCACCCAGGATTATTTCGAATTCTGGCAGGCTGAATTGATAAAAGGATCGGATGGGGTTCTGCTTATCCTTGACCTGTCTATTCCGGAGCCTGCCGAAGATTACCTGACACTTCTGGGCAGACTCGAAGAAAAAAGGATAGAGCTTGTTTCAGACACCCAGACAGTGCCTCCTGAAAAACATCAATTCTGCAAAAAATCATTGATTGTTGCCCATAAATCGGATCATCCCCGCGCTGCAGAAAGACTCAAAGCATTGAAGGAATTCATTGATCCAGGATTCACTCTGATTCCCGTCTCGGTCATCAAGAAAGACAGCTTAGAAGATCTCAAAGAACGCATCTATATCCTTCTCGATGTGATTCGTGTGTACAGCAAAATCCCGGGAAAAAAAGTTGACCTCAACGACCCATATGTCTTCAAAAAAGGAAGTTCCCTGATGGATATGGCCGAGGCCGTGCACAAGGATTTTTCCCAAAATTTGAAATATGCCAGGATCTGGGGAAAAAACAAATATCAAGGACAAAAGGTCAATCGAAATTATGTTCTGGAGGATGAGGATATCATCGAACTTCACATCTAGCCTGTCTGAATTATTTTAAAAAATGTTACCTAAATGTATCGACAGCGGCATCTTATTTAACTTTACTGATCCTTTGATTGCATTTATAATGAGAACCTCGAAACCGGGGCGTAGCGCAGTCTGGTCAGCGCACAGCGTTCGGGACGCTGGGGTCATGGGTTCGAATCCCATCGCCCCGACCAGTTTCTTCTCCATCCCTTCATCGCTCGAAACAGACATAAATTACTATCCAAAGGGCATCCTTGGGAATTCGATAGAATCTTGAGCAATGAGGACCGAACGGACCGCGAAATTTTTTTACGGGAAATAAAATCGGGATAAAGGTGCAGGGAAATGTCGGAGCGGCATTGAAGATTTAGCCATTACTGCCGTTCTTCGAGGGGATCTGACATAGTCAGACGGCGATGTTGTATTGAGCACGACTTTGCCAAAGGATACCAGTTGTGCGCAGGCACGGGAACAAAGGATAAAGGAGGAGAGTTAGGTGTTGTCGTGCACAGTTCAGCGCCGCCGAGAAGGGCGGCAACGGAATGGCGTTAAAAATCTGAACTAGAGCGAAGACATTTCCCCGCACCTTAGATGGATACTTCATCCCCGTCACTTTGGGACATACCCAAAAAATGAAATAATTACATTAACTGTAAAAATAGGGAAACTAGAGTATAGGATTGGATTTTTGACTAAGTCAAAGTGATAAGCTCATAGTCCATGCTGCCCAATCCTATCTTTTGCCCGTGCTTGAGTTGTACGGACCAATCCACGTTATGGGTTGCTCTTAAAAAGTCCTTCCCACTTTTATCTATAAGCAAATCTGCGGATGCTTTATCTATGGCTACGGGATCGAGAGAACCGAGTAAACCCAGATCACCGGCAATCGCTTTTCCGTCCTTAGACATACAGTCGCAATCCTTGGTGACCTGGATCAAGTAGCTGATAAATCCTGCACCCTTGTTGATGCTCCGGAAAACCGCCGAGGCATATTCGGCCATCTTTTCCTGAACTCGGAGCTCATCCCCATCCCACCTCATCTTTACTGCACCCACAGTACACACGACCAGGCATTCTCCGCATCCGATGCACTTCTCCTCTATGATGTGGGCACTTCCATCCCCCTGTTCGATGGCATCGGCCGGACAATAGTCAAGGCATATTGAACAATTTGTACAGATTTTGGGATTCACCCAGGGATGAACATCCGAATGCTGCTCGAGTTTACCTGCCCTTGAGGCACACCCCATTCCCAAATTCTTGATGGCTGCACCAAAGCCAGTTAAGACATGCCCTGTGAAATGGCTCAAACAAAGGAGCAGATCGGTATTCAGGAATGCGCTTCCAATCTTAGCCGATTTGACTCGGTCGAGTCCGATTTCGACCTCATCGCTGTCCCGACCGATGAGCCCATCGGCAATGATTACTGGTATTCCCAGTTCATCTAAGGAAAATCCGTGATCCGAGGCCAGTCGAAGATGGTCAACGGAATTGGATCTGCTCCCGATATAAAGGGTGTTCGTATCTGTCAAGAATATTTTTGCCTTATTTTTTTTCAGCCGATCGATCAAACGGATCAGCCAGGAAGGCTTAATATAGCCAGTGTTCCCCTTTTCTCCGAAATGCATCTTGATTCCTACGAAAGAATTTTTCTCAATTTTCTCTTCCAGACCAAGACGAAGAAATATTCTCTCTGTCTTTCTGGCGAGCGAGTCATTGTCTTCATCCCTTGAGACAGGCACAAAATACACTTTGCTCTTCATCGGATTCTTTTCCTTTATCATTTCTGCGATTCCAGGATAGCTCGAGCTGCCTGAAGGCCGGATCCAGGCTCGAACCTGTATTCGAGCGAAGAGAGTGTCCTCTCCAGAGCCTCCAGGGCAAAATAAACCTGGGAAAGGGATAGGTTGCCCATGTGTCCCATCCGGAAGACTCTGCCAGCCAGATGCCCCAATCCTCCAGCAACGACAGCACCATTCATGAAAAAAGACTTTCGAAAAGCCAGATCCTCGATTCCTTCTGGATAACGAACCACACTTAAGGTGTCCGCCAGAAAACGATCCTCAGGAAGAAATGAAAATCCCAATGCGAGTAAAGCAGCACGGATGGCACTGGCAATGCGGGAATGCCTCACGAAACGATTCTCCATTCCCTCTTCCAGGATGATTTTGGTTCCCTCGCTGAAAGCCCTAATTTCATTCACGCATGGAGTCGAGAAATATTTGGACGGATCCTTCATAATCGGAAGCCATTTTAAAAGATCCGAGTAATAGGCCGGGACAGATTCCATACTTCTTCTCTTCTCCATGGCCCTTTCTGACACCACCAAAACTGCCAAACCGGGAGGAACGCCAAAACACTTCTGGGCAGCCGTTAAAATGACATCCACTCCCCAGGCATCCATCCTTTCTTCGAGTCCTCCTGTCGCGCACACCCCATCGATGATCAAGAGTGAACCGGAGCCCTTGACCGACTCAGCATAATCTCTGACCGGTGCGCACACACCCGTGGCTGTATCCACATGGGTGGAGGCGACTGCCGCATAATTCTCCTGGCTGATTTGAGTGCGCAGGTCTTCCGGATCGACGGCCTTTCCCTGATCGCTCTGGAGAACATCGCAGTCTATCCCGAAGCTTTCCAGAATCTCAGCCATCCTCTTCCCAAAGTAACCCTGAGAGACTATCAGGACCTTCTCTCCCTTTGCCACGGTGTTGAGAAGTGCCATCTCCATGGCTAATGTTCCAGCCCCGGCAGTAATAAATGGCTCTCCTCTTTCACAGAAAACGATCTTCTTGAGGTTCGAAAGCGCCTCCTTCAACTCTTCGACATGAACCGGACTGACATGAGATACGGTAGGCAGTGCGAGTGCATTCAAGATCCGGGGATGAACAGGCGTAGGGCCCGGTATCAGGAGTAATTTTTCTTGCTCCATTTTTCCTCTCTCATCTCAAATTCTCCTTCATTTTTAACCATAAACACCGATAAATCAAGAGGGCTCTCTCTCCCAGAAGAATATCTTTCCATGATCACATCCGTAATATATAATGAGGCAAAAAACGAGTGGTGTCGTATGAGATTAAGTGGAGGAGAGCCAAAATGATCAAGATTGAGCATCTCAGCAAAACCTTCGATTCTGTAAAAGCTGTCGATGACATATCTCTGGAAATAAAAAAAGGAGAAATATTCGGATTCCTCGGGCCAAACGGCGCCGGGAAAACCACCACCATCTCCATGATTTCCGGCATCCTCAAGCCTGATTCAGGAAAAATATATGTCGACTCTATGGATCTGGACGATAATCTGAGGAAGATAAAAAAGGTCATGGGGGTGGTTCCGCAGGATATGGCTTTCTACGAGGAGCTTTCTGCAAAAGAAAACCTGCTTTTTTGGGGGAGACTCCAGGGCGTCGGCCGGAAGAATCTGGAGGACCGCATCCGGTCTTATCTCGAAGCGACCGGTCTTCTGGGAAGAGAGAACGAGCCGTTAAAAAAATACTCAGGAGGGATGAAGAGGCGGATCAATCTGGTTATAGGTCTCATCCACCAGCCAAAGCTCCTTCTCCTCGACGAGCCGACAATCGGAATAGATATTCAAACCAGGCTCAATATCTTCAAGCTCATCAAGGAGGCATCTTCTCAGGGAACGACCATCCTTTACACCACCCACAACCTGACGGAAGCCGAAGAACTCTGTCATCGGATCGCCATTATGGATAATGGAAAGATTCTTGCCCTTGGAACACTCGAAGAGCTGATCCAAATCGTAGGTGAAAAAGACATCGTCATCATCAGCGGTGAATTCAGTGTCGATCAGGGCCGAAAAATCACCTCTCTATTCAAAAATGCGGCTGTCCTTTCCCTCAAGGAAGGAAAAATCATCCTCTCGCTGGAAGCCTCAAAAAAAATGCCGCTGCTGCTGGAAGAATTTTTTAAACAGGGTCTGAGCATCGACGATGTTTCTATCAAACAACCCAATCTGGAGAGTGTGTTCCTCAAGCTCACAGGAAAGGAACTGCGGGAATGAACACCCTCCTTCACCTCATCCGCAAAGACTTTCAAAGAAAATGGAAAAATCCCATCGTCATCCTCGGCTTCCTCATGATTCCCGTTATTTTCACCGTTATTTTCGGGATCGTATTTGGATCTTCAGAAGAACAAACTCTGCCTCAAGTCCAGGTTTTAGCCGTCGACAAGGATAAAGGTTTTCTCTCCCAGTTCTTCCTTACCGCCTTGAATCAGGGAGAATTGAAAAGGCTTGTCAGCTTTAAAGTGGTCGAAGATGAAGAGGGCCGCAGGCTTCTCGACAAGGGAAAGGCATCGGCTCTGCTGATCATCCCTGAAAATTTTACTGAAGACGTGTGGAATAACCGAAGTGCGGAAATTTTGCTCCTTAAGAATCCCGCCGAACAGTTCCTCCCTCAAATCGCCGAAGAAATCGTCGATACGGCCTCCCTGCTCTTTTCTGCACTCTTCTCTGTTTTCGAGGATGAAGTGTCTTTGCTGCGGGACGTCATAAAAAAAGGAGAATTCAGGGATCGGGATATTTCCTCCCTGTCTGTTCAGATCAAAAACAGAATAGAGGGAGTGTCCAAATTTGTCTTCCCTCCTGTAATTTCCCTGAAGCAAGAAACCGTCTCAGAGAAGGAGGAGAGGGCCGGAGTCTCTCTCTCAGTCCAGGGTTATATCCTGCCTGCAATGGCCATCATGTTTCTCCTCTTCATTTGCAACGTCGTTTTCGAAGATATCCTCAGAGAAAAAGAGATGGGAACCCTGCGTCGGATGAGTGTTTCGCCCATGAAGTTATCTGAGTTTATCTGGAGCAAGACACTCACTTCGGCCCTGATAGGGATGATCTGCACGTTTGTGTTGATAGTCCTCGGAATCGTGCTATTCTCCATTCACTGGGGAGATTTGTTCACAGTCTTTTTGATCGTTCTCTGTCTTAACATCATGCTGGCAGGGTTTATTTCTCTCATCTATTCCTTTGTCCACACAGAAAGACAGGCTGGTGCGGTTCTCTCATCTGTGATTATCGTGATGTCCATGCTCGGAGGGAGCATGATACCCGTGGAAAATTTTCCTCCCCTGGTTCAAGAAATTTCCAAAATAACATTGAACTACTGGGGCCTCAGAGCCTTCCACAAGGCGATCCAGGGGGCGCCTTTCCAAGAAATGGTCCCCATGCTGGCAGGAATGTTGGGTGCCGGTATCGTCTTTTCGGTTGCGGGATCTTTTTTTCTGAAAAACAACTTGAGGAAAGGTCTGATCCGATGACTTTCTGGACTATAGCGTTAAATGACTTGAAAATCACTTTCAAGGACAAGATGTTTTTCTTCTGGCTACTTGTGTTTCCCTTTCTCTTCGCAGTCATCTTCGGTCTCGCCTTTCGCGAGTCTGCTCCTCAAGATCGAAAAGTCGTCTTGAACATCGTAGACAAAGATAAAAGTTTCCTTTCCAAGGCATTGATAGATGAGCTCAGAGACGACAGATACACAGTGAGTCTTTCGGACAATGAGGCAGATACTTCGATAAGAGCCCTGGTCATCCCTGAGAATTTTTCCAAAGACGTCCTGGCGGGGAAGAAAGCAGAGATGATTCTCCGGAAAGAAGAGGGGAGCAGCATGGAAGCTTCCCAGGCAGCCTCTTCTCACATATTCAAAGCCATCGTCAAAATTCTGACGAAAATTGTCTCTATCAATCCGCGGAACGAGGACGAACTCGTCCAGGGGTACGATCAGAGTGAATTCGAAAGGCTCATAACCATCCGTACGGAGCTGGGAGGAAAGCTTCGGACCATCCCGACCGGCTTCAACCATTCCGTACCCGCCATCACGGTGATGTTCATCCTGTTCACTGTGTTTATGTACGGCGGCATCAGCCTGCTCGAGGAACGCAATAAGGGGCAGTTAGAGAGAACTTATCTGAGTCCTGCAACTTTTTCATCGATAATCACCGGAAAATGGATAGGCCGCCTCCTGCTCGGAATGCTCCAGTTTGTCGTACTCTTTGCGGCCGGAAAGATCGTGTTCGGGATCTACCTGGGAAATTCCCTCCTCTCCCTTTTTCTGGTGGCTCTTTTCCTCTGCGGCACAGCAGCGGGCATGAGTATCCTTTTTGGCAGTATCATCAGAAAGATTGAAGTTCTCATCATCTTCAATATTCTAGTGGCCAACATCATGTCTGCATTCGGAGGATGCTGGTGGCCTATCGAAATCGTATCTCCAGCCATTCGGAAAGCGAGCCTCGCTTTCCCCACAGGATGGGCCATGGATGCCTTCCACAAGCTCATTTTCTTCGGCGAGGGTTTCGAAGCGTTGATTCCCCATATCCTTGTTCTGGTGGGATTCACGCTGGCCTTTCTTTTGCTGGCGGTCAAATTTTTCAGCCTGCGGAGAGCTTGACTCCCATCATTCGAGGAAGACGGTAAAAGGGTTTTGACCGCGTTTCATACACCGAGTCGTAGACCACATTATTCTTTATTGACAATCCTATAGTTCAAACCTTCATAACTGATGATCAGATTTTTGGCTACAGAGAGGTATTTGACAATTCCAGGCTTATCGGAAATCAGCCTAAAATAGTCTTCGGAATTGAACCCGATTTCTTTGCACGCACTCCCTTCCTCATATTGGCTGTCTACCCAGAATCCGTCTTTCAAGTAGAATGTTTTCTCATCCTTGTACCTGATCATCCGCGATTCCACTCGCACAACCTGCTCCTCCGCTTTGAAACGCTGGGTGGCTTTAGCGATCCGCACTCCTCCTGCTCCGGTCACCTTCTTCGCCTCAAAAGCTTCTACAGCTTCCGGAGCCGCCACATCCAAACCCAATCTCTCTTCCTCGGTTACCAAAAAAGAGGTATAAGGAGTCACGATGCCGAATTTCAGGCCCAGTTTCTTCACCTCCTCCACAAGTTCGGCCTTTTCCCCATGAAGCCTGATTTCTTCGAGAAGATAGCCGATCCGTCTGGTCGCCCATATCCTAGGCAGGAAGTTGTAGGCATCACTCCTGACCAGTTCCTGGTCTTTGAGAATAAATTTCCGCTCTGTCTTACCGACATCTCCAGTGAGGGTCACGCTCACCGGACCGTGGCCTGAATATTTGCCTACCAGCATGAGCTGGGAGCCTTTAAACAAATCGGGAAGAGTCCTGGGATAGTAGTCTTTGACTTGGATAGAGGCAAAATTGATCTCCAAATCTGCAAGGAGAGGAGATGAGATTTTCTCGTAATAATTTGAAACAGCCACTTCCAAATCATCATTCTCCCCTAAATACACCGACGTCCCCCGGTTATCCAGAGAAATTCTGTCCAGAAGCTCGGTATTCACATCATATCCCACTCCGAATACAAATATCCGCGAATGAAAAGAATTGGCCTGGTGGATGTTTTTCAATATATCTGCCGTTTCTGTTACTCCGACTGTGGGAAGACCATCGGTGAGAAAAAGGATATAAGTCGGCCTTTCGTCCTGCTCGATCATCTCGAGCGCACGCAGAAGAGCGTCATTGATGTTGGTGCCGCCCGAATCTTCGATTTCTTCTACAAATTCCAGGGCTCTCGCCTTGTTCGCTGAATCTGCAGGCACAACACGGGAGGAAAACATATCCACACCATCATCGAAATCCACCACAGCGAAACGATCTTCTTTTTCCAGATGGTTGATGATAAAATGCACAGCTTTTTTTGCCTGGTCCATCTTTTTCCCGCTCATACTTCCAGAACTGTCCAGCACAAAAATCAGGTTTTTGCTGATGATTTTCTCCTTCCGATGAACATAAGGAGGAGAAGCCAGGAGCATGAAATAGTTATCCTCTTCCCCCTCCCAATTCATCCAGGAAAGCCCGACCTCATCCTGGGTGAGTGAATAATACAGGGAAAAATCTTTATCAGGCTTAACATTCGAAGCTTCATAGCTCACCCGGGCATTCTTTTCCCCTTCTTTTCTGACAGAGACCTTATGAGTTGGCGAATAGATGCTGGAGATAGGGATTTGCGATGAGATGTCAGTCGAGATGCTGACTTCCTTGATGGGATGGAGAGAAAACCGTTCTGTGTCCAATGGGTAAACATAATGAACCAGGTTTGCTTCAGACTTGAGGACTTCGGTATAGGAGAGCTCGATCCTTTTTTCCCCTCTAGCAGGAATCGGATACACACGCGCCTGGAACATGCTGCGCCCTATATACTCCAGCAGAGCCGGATCCTTCATTCTGCGGACAATATCCTCGTATATCTGGCGCGCTTTATCCCTATCCAAAATCTCGCCGTCGACCTTTCTGCCGCCGATGTAGAGAGAAAATTTAGAAATGGATGCTCCTTCTGGCAGGGGAAAAATAAAAGTTCCTTCGATATCTCTGGTATGGTTATTGATGAAAACCTGGTCGATGGATGTCGTTGCCACCTGATTGACGATTTCAACACGCACCCGGTGGTATTTCACGGTCAAAGGAGGAATGTCTTCCCCGGGCTTTGGTCTGGGAATGATGAATCCATCTGCAAAACAATTTCCCCACAGGATACTCATCACGAGAATCGGAAGTAAAATCCTTGATGTTTTCAAAAGCCGCTTCTCTATCATGATCGGCCTCCCTGTTTCATGATTTCCTTCTCTCTATTTAAAACCTGATTCAGCCTTATTCGTTTCATATCCTTTATACAATCTTCCTTACGAAATATTCACTTTTTTTCACCCCAAAGTGAGCATTTCCAAAACCGCGATAGCGTAACAGTCAGGTAAGCTGATTCGTCAGCCCGTGGATTTTCCCCAGCGAGGAAAATCCACTTATTCCTCGGCTCGCTCTCCCTACCTGCCAGTAAAGCTTGCTTTCCTTGCCCGCTCGCCTCCGGATGGCTTCCTAACCAGCTTACCTGACCGCTGTTGGATTTGTCACGGTTTTGGGAATGCTTCCCAATCCAAACGAGATCTGGGAAAAACAAACTGAAAGACTGCAATATACGAAGATCAATGCTCGATGAGCCGTTCGAGCCACTTCCTCAAATCATGTACGTTCTGGAAAACTCTGTCACTCGATGGCAGGCTGTTCTGTCTTCTGCCACCCAGTATAAAAACACTCCGGATGCCCGCATCTGCAGCTGCCTTGACGTCAAAATGGGAATCGCCAATTACACAGCAGTCCTCTCTTTCTAATCCTAACGTCTTGAGAACAAACAAAAAGGGAGCTCCGGAGGGTTTCCACAAACCAGCCTCACGTGACAGAATGATATCGAACTGAAGATTGAATTTCTTCAAAAGAAAATCCACATTCCTTCGAGAATTGTTGGTAACGAGAGCTTTCTTAATTTTCTTACTCTCCAAAAAGGAGAGGAACTCCTTCATACCCTTCTTCAATACAGCCTGTGCTGTCGCCTCCTTCTCGAACTTTTCCAGGATCTTCCACTTTTCATGTTTCTCCGGCTCTTCAAGACTCTGGATATAGGAGAGGATCGGAGTTCCCCGGGTTTGCAGCTCCTCTTTGATCTTCTTCCAATCATAAGGAACATCGACCACTGTCCCGTCCATGTCGAAGATCACACACTTTATCATCTGTTCTCCTCTCAAAAATTGGCTTCGCCCCAAAGTGACGGAAAATAAATTTGCGAGAGAGGTGCAGGGAAATGACGGGGCGACATGGAAGATTCGGCCTTACGGTACTGTCTCATTCATTCATTCAATACAGAACCCACTTCGAACAGAGGCTCTCCCTTGTTAGCCGGAGGTGTATTGATGATATAGAGCATAATCCCAGCAAAGGGAGCCCGCAGTTCCTGTATCCTGTTGCCGAGGTAATCGGCGAGATATCCCACTTTCTCTCCTTCTTTTACGTGATAGCCCATTCTGGTCAGCGGGAAAAAAAGGCCATCTGCATCCGAGTAGACGACCTCGTATTTGTCGATCCAAACAGCTTCAACATCCAGCTTTGGTTTCCCTTCGACCATCTCGAACAGCCTCATCACATTCAAAACACCCTTGATGTTACGGACGATCGATTCCTCATCCGTATTTCCGAGGAAACCGGATTCTGTGGTGATAGCCGGTTTTCCCAGGAGGACAGCCGTATTTCCCAGATATTTGGAATGGGCTAAGTCTTTTGTGCGCGACTCATCGATGATGATATGCTTGATGCCAAACGCCAATGCCATTTTTTTTGAGATTCCATCTTGGCTCTTGTCACCGCTTATCATCCAGTAGGTGTACGGGATCAAGGCTTCATTCCCATCCCCGCAGTGCATATCTATCAAATAATCGCATCTATCCACGACTTCGTTCTTAAGGACATGAGCGATCCGCTGGCTTATCGTACCGTCAGGATCACCTGGAAAAACTCTGTTGAGATTCTTCCAGTCATAAGGATTGTAATAGATAATTCGCTTTTGAAAAGACTGCAGGTTTGCGATATGAACGAGGATGACTGTTCCGGTTAAGTTCGCAGGATCGATCATTTCTTTAAGACGGTACAAAGCCAGGATGGGGGGATACTCGTACCCGTGCACACCTGCAACCAAACCCAGCACCTTCCCTTTTTTAGAACCATGGATGACTGTAAAAGGGATGGTGGTTCCAAGACCGCCTTCCTCGGATACAGCAAGATATCCGGATTTCATTTCTCCTGGGGAAACCTCGATGTCCCCAATTCTAAACGCGTCACTTTCTTCTGCAGCTAAAGGGACCGTGAAAAACAGACAAAGAATAACGATCGAGAGAAAAATATTTCTAAAACGCATCTGATCCATCACACTTCCTCCACAGGTATGTTTGTAATTCTGCCCTTATTCTACCCGTTTCATATGACCCACACAAATTTTTTTCCCATTATTGCTTCTTGAATTCTTGTTTGATATAATGCCGCATTGAATATGAACCTTGAACAACGAAAAGGGAGTAAATCAAATGGGTAAGTTTGTTGCCGTTTTTGGAGGGCTCATCGCGATGGCCGGTGGAATCCTTCTTGCTATTTTCGTGTGGTGGCGAGAATTCTACGAACTCGTGTTTGGAATGATTCCCCCTTTACTCTTTTTTATCGGACTTATCGCACTCATAGCAGGAATCAGCAGCATCAAGGACGCAAAGAGAACCAAGAAGCTCGAAGAAGAAGCGCCTGCGACAGAAGTATCCGAAGCATCAGAACCAGAAACAGAAAAAGAACCAGAATAAGAAAGCCGGCTTTCCAAACCTTTTTTTCAGAGGAGAGAGAGCATATCCTCCTTGTGAAGCCGGGAGGATTCCCTATTCGTTCCGGACATAGCGAGATTGCAGTAAGCATGGCCTAAAGTCAAGGTCTTGTGGCGAATCATCTTGATCTTGGGATTGAACCCTTCCGCAAAAGTATAATCACCGATGCAGACGGCCGCATTCCCGGTCTCACCAGCTTTAGCTCTGAGAAAGGTGTCTACCTTTTTCGTCGCCACATAAATGTTTTTTTCCGTTAAAAAAACCGCTTGACATATTATCATAATTATGTTATTTGTAACTTGATTACAAATTACAGGAGTTAATCTGATGACGGATAACGACACGAAAAAAGAATCCACTTCTAAAGACAAAGAAAAAAAGCACCACCGGCCTTTAGATGATTTCGGCAACCAGATGGAGAAATTCGCTGTCAAGACAGCCGAATCCATCAGAAAAGTGATCGACAGAGCATTGGCCTCGAGAAATACAGTTTTGACCATTCGTGTCAATGACGAGAGCAACAAAAAGCTCAACATGCTCGTCGAAGCGGGCCTTTTCAAGAGCCGTTCGGAAAGCGCAGCCTTCCTTATAGAGGAAGGAATAAAAAGTCAGCAGGCTTTATTTGCCAAGATCACAGATAAACTCGAAAAAATGGAGAAAATTCGAGAGGAGCTGAAGGTCATCGTTTCTAAAGAAGTCGAGGTCAAACCAGCTAAAGAAGATGAGCCTAAGAAGAAAAAGGCCCCTCGACCGACAAAGAAGAAAAAATAATCCCGGCTGCTGATTTATTCCTGTATCGGAAACATGTCTCCAGAGCGTGTTTACGCTTTTTCCTGAATATGCTATCATTTTTGGGTGACACCATTCCTTATCTCTGCGCTCACTTTCCTCACCTTCACCCTGACGACCGCTACCCAAAACATAGAAAAAGCCTTCCTCCAGAACAATCCGAAACTGCTTTCCAATCTCTTCTCTACACAACATCCTATCAACGTATCTCTTCCTGACCCCATTTTTTTTTCTGACCAAATCACGCATCACCAGGCCTATTTTATGTTTAAAAAAATCTTCGCTCTTTATTCAACCTTCGAGTTCTACTCCGAACAACAGGCGCTGACTCCTGAAAAGACCAGCTATATTTTCAAAGCCAGATGGTCCTTTCGAGACAAAAAGAATAATGACCAATATCCTTTTTACATTTTTTTCTTCCTCATTAAAGAAGCCTCCGGAGACGAAGAAGAGACGGCTTGGAGAATTTCGGAAATAAAGGCCAAGAAAATTTGAAAAAGAATTTTTTTTCTGCCTTTGTCCTGGGCGCGGCCCTTTCTCTCCTTCTGTTCATCTGTTCTTTTTTTCTGCCCTCACTCCTTTCGTCCAACTATTACCAAAGAAGTCTGAACCGACTCAGACACACAGCCAGTAAAATAAAGACAGAATTTTCCCAGGTCTTGGATGCCATAGATGCCAACCAGAACTTAGTTAGAGAATCTCTGCCTCTGGACACAAACGAAGAAATATTTTCCCTGTTCAAACGGCTCGGTCTGAATCCAGAAACAGAGGGAATCAGCTATTATGACAGGATGGGAAATGCTGTTCTGTGGCTGGGGAATATCATCGATCTTCAAAATGTCAAGCGCCAAAATGGAAAAGTCATTCTCTTCGAAGAAGTCAATCGTTCGCTCCTGGTAAAGACCAAAGCATCTGTCTATCTTGTGTCTATAGAAAAAACACCCGATGGAAATTACTTCGTCTTTTATCATCTTCTTGCCTTTCTGCCCCAGTTCGAAACTCCCTACTTGAGAGAATATCATTTTCTCAATCCAAAACTATTGCGCAATTGCACGATCCAGTATTGGGACTTTCGGGACGACGTTTCTACACTGGAGAGGATCTTCTCGAGACATCAGGACGAGTATGTAGGTGAGCCCGGACTGCAAGGCGAAGTGCAAACCCTTATTTTTCCGTTGAGGAATACAGACCAGAAAATAGTTGCGACTGTCAACTTAAATTCTCCTTCGCTCTCTTCAAGACTTTCTTCCCTCCATGAACAGATCCTTCTGATGTGTTATTTGCTCTTCGGTATTTCGCTGATATTTTTAATTATCTATCTTGTTCGGTCTCCTTCTTTTTTCAAAGAACGGAAACCGCTTTCTGTGTTGGCTGTCATTCTGACTTTAGCCGGACTGCGAATGCTCTTTTTCCCGTTGAGCAATCTGGAAAAGATCCAGTCTCTCTCCATCTTTTCCCCCTCTATCGCGAGTTTTTTCTCTGTCTGGAACTTCACTCAATCTCCAGCAGATATTTTTCTAACCGCTTTTATATTCTTCCTTATGGTCGGTTGTGGTGTCATTTATTTCCGCGGCTATTTTGAACAAAAAAGGACAAAAATGGCGCCCGTTTCAGCTTTTTTTATCAATATTTCCGTCATCTCTTTTGCCCTCCTTCTCCTGTTCCTGTTTCAGGAGATTCTTACTCGACTTGTTTCTCATTCGAACCTCAACCTTCTCCGCATTTCTTTCGAGCCGTCATTTTTCTTCCTGCATATCAGTATCTTTCTCTTCCTCTTTATTTTTCTGCTTTTCTGTTTTACGGTGTTCCGGTTAGCTGAGTCGTTTTCCCAAAACCTGCTTCTATCCCTCTCGCTCTTTGCTGCAGAATTTGCGCTCTTTGTTTTTATTTTCAAGAATAGAGTTCACCCTCTCCTCTTCCTGTTTCACTTCGTTCTGATTCTCTCAATATTGACGCTTGCTCACCACCCGAAACTCTTAAGGAAAAAAGAAATTCTTTTCTCAGTATTCATTTTGGCTGTTTTTGTGGTCTATTCTTCGGTCTACGTGTCTTTTTCTCAGCGCAATAAAAACCTCATCGAAAATTTCCTGCAAAACATCATTAAATCCCAAGAAACCTGGGGAAGGTATCTTATCAGAGAATCCCTTCCCGAGATCGACAAGAGTACGGAGACGATCAAAAACTTTCTTCGAAATCCGGAGCCCTCTGATCTCGCCCAGGCTCTATGGGAAGAGACATGGTTCGCAAAATTCAGCTGGTACTCGAGTCTCGAAATAGTCACGCCAGAAGGAGTCATCCTTTCCCGATTCTCATTGAATGTTCCAGAGCTTTTCGAGCTTGAATTCGCACTGCCTCAAAGCGAAGACTGGAACATCTTGCGTCAGAACCTCCTTTTCAGGGGATTCGAAAAAGATTTCCTGGTAGGGTACAAAGACTGGTTCAGGGAGGGAGAGCCTATAGGCAGGTTGATGATCTTCCTGTCTGTAGATTATGACATGCTCCCTTTTCTGTACTCAGCCAATCCCTATTTCGAACTCATGCGAGTCTCATCGATACCTTCGCTCAATCAAATCGACCTCGGATTTGCCATATTCGATCTGAACGGAGAGCTGCTGTTCAATCCCAACAAAATGTCGAAAGGAATTCCTCCAGCCACCCTTCAAAGGGTGAGCAGGTCCCAGGAAGCCATCTGGTCCACATTCATTGACAAACAGGAAAAATTCAGAAGCCTGTATTTTAAATACCATCAAAAAATCTATGCGCTTTTCCTCCCACAAAAGAGCTTTCTCGACCATTCCGTCGATTTTTTAAAACTCTTTTTCATCTATCTTCTTTTGTTCGTGATTTTCCTCTTCGCTCTCGTTCTATCGCCCACCAGAAAAAAAATAAAAAGTCCTTTCTGGTCATTTTCCAATCGGGTCTATATTTCTTTCGTCGCCATCGCTCTTATACCCCTTATTTTATTCACCATTTCCACCAGAAATTTCTTCAAACAGATGTTTACCCAACAGATAACAGAAAAGGCAGAAATTCATGCAAATTTCGCCCGGAGGATTGTCGAAGATTTTATCTCCGAACAGCAGGACGAACAGCTCTCCTTGACACTCCCCCCCGATTATGTGATGCTTTTGATAAGCTCTGCCATTTCCAATGATGTCAATCTTTATCAGGATGGCAGCCTCATCTCCTCCAGCCGAAGGGAATTTTTCGATTATGGCATCCTTCCCGAAATGATCGATGGCGAAGTTTATTATAAGATTCAATATGAAAACAATCCTTTCTACTCTCAATCGCAAAAATTCGGGGACTACTCCTTCCACACCCTGACCGTCCCTTATCTTTTCGAAGACTCCCTTTTGCTCATTTCACTCCCTTTTCCCCTGGAACAGCAGGAAATCTCCAAGGCGACCAGAGACCTGGTCGAGTTTTTCTTTCTGATATCATCTTTTTTCATCTTTATCGTACTTCTCTTTGCACGAGGGATGGGAGGCATGATCGTTACTCCGATTAGAAAATTGCTGGCCGGAACCAGAGAGGTCAGCGTAGGCAATCTGGAAGTATCCATTCCCCATCAACACCAAGATGAGATGAAAACTCTTATAGATGGATTCAATTCCATGGTGGAAAGCCTTAAAAAGCACCAGCAGGAATTGGCTGAGATGAGCAAAAAAGTGGCTTGGGCAGAGATGGCCAGGAAAGTGGCTCATGAAATAAAAAACCCTCTGACTCCCATTCAACTCTCAGCCGAACATCTACTGAGCGTGTACCAGGACAAAAAAGCAGATTTTGAGGAAACCTTAACCGAGTCAACATCCTACATCATCAAGGAAGTCGAGAATCTGAGAAGAATCGCCAAGGAATTTCTCGAGATATCTAAGGAAACCGCTCTCCAGAAGGAAACTTTCGATATCAAAGAGATTGTCGGAGAAACGATCTCTCCTTATAAAAAAATTCTTGCCGAACGGATATCGCTCAAGGAAACTTATGAAGGAGAAAACTTCATCCTTACAGGGGACAAAACGAAAATCAACATCGCCTTACGGAACGTTTTCACCAATGCAGTGGAGGCAATCGAGGGTCATGGCAATATCGAGGTCCTGGTCCGCAGCGAAAAGGAAGCTTTGACCATCGAAATAAGCGATTCTGGAGGGGGGATGGATCAGAAGACGCTGAACAGAATTTTCGACCCGTACTACTCCACCAAAGAGGTCGGAACAGGGCTGGGATTGACCATCGCAAAGAAGATCATAGAAGACCATGAGGGAAAAATCTCGGCCTCGAGCCAGAAAAATGTGGGAACAAAGATAACCATATATCTTCCGCGAAAAGGATAATACGTTGTTTGTCCTGGATTTTTTTAAGAATTTATGGAAAAATATTTTTAAGACGATGAGAATAAGAAACATTCTTTTGATCGGTTTAACCGGTCTCCTGGTTGCTTCTTCTTCCCTTATGGCAGAGAGCGTAAGCATTAAATTCAGCTACAATACAGCCTCCGTAAGTAAGGGGGACCTGAACACATGGATCGAATCATACAATTCGCTTTGGAATGATTGGCAGGCCAATTGGGGAGGTCAGCTGGACGGTCGACTCGATTCCCTCAATTACGGACCCAAGTATGAGGTGGAGATCAGGATTCCTGTTTTCTTTGGGCTGTCTCTTAATCTAGCCGGCAGTTCTTTCAGCAGCGCAAAAGAAGGCACCATCCAATTCGTCCACGGAACGAAGGATCAAACCGAGGAAGACTTCACCAGGAATGAAGTCAAGGGGATCCCATTAAAAATCGGATTCAGCTATATTCAATCCCTTCCTTTTTTAGAAAACCTCTCCGTGTTTGGCGGTATTGGCAGACATATCACATTTCTGAAATATACCTACATCCAAGACTACGAATTATCCATTTCTAATCTAAACTACATCTTGAAGAGGGAAAACACTTACCATTCCGAAGCACTGGGAGTTTATGCCACGCTCGGCTTTGAATACGACCTGATCAAAAATATCGCTATCGTGGCCGAGGCAGAAAAAATATGGTCCAAGGCTGACGGCTTTAAAGGAGCTTACACTTCAGAGCTGACCGACCCTGTAGAAAATACTCAAACAACGGAATCAGGTGAAGCCTCTCTCTATTTCTATGAAAACAAGCAATGGTGGAATGATAAGTATTATTCTGCCTTTACCGGACATGAGATCAAACCTGAAGAACCCGCTGATTATCCTGCGGGGGTAGTAGATATTCAGAATCTCCGCCAGGGAGAATTCGATTTGAGCACGTTCTCTTTTAAAATCGGTTTTCGTTTCAAGTTTTAAAGAATCGAAGGAATGTCGAAAACACTGGTAACCTACTTAAGCTGGACCGGAAACACAAAAAAGGTTGCCCAGGCTCTCTTCGAGGCGCTGGAGGGAGAGAAGAGCATTAAAGACGTCGAAGAGATTCGTAATCTCGATGAATACGACCTTATTTTTATAGGTTTTCCTGTCCACTCCCACAGCGTCCCAGTCAAGATACAGGAGCTGCTAAAAAAAATTCCCCCCGGGAAAAAAATCGCACTTTTTTCCACCCACGGTTCTTTAACCGGAAGCCGTCTGTCCCGAGAGGCTCTGGAACACGCTTCCGTCCTGGCATCCAAGAACAAAATCCTGGGCACATTTTCCTGCCGTGGTAAAGTCTCGAACGAGGCCATGGAGGCCTTGAGCCGATCGCCAGAACACAAGGCCTGGGTGGAAATGGCCGCTTCAGCTCGCACCCATCCCGACGAAAACGACCTCGCTGATGCCAGGTCTTTCGCTAAGTGGATCATGACGCTCAGCGCTCAGGACGAGTCATAATTCGCCCGGATTCAAATCTTTTTTACTTCTTGAATGATCTGGTCTGCGACAGTATAAGGATCCATCTCCCTCTTGTAAATTCTCTCTATAAAATTATCGATCTCAGAGTCTTTGATAGTTTCCGAAACAGCTCGGAACAGCTTTTCGTTTATGATGCCTCTCAACATCCAGAAAAGCAGCCTCTTCTTTCGGGAGGCCCTCGTCTCCTCGTCCCTTTCGGCTGTTACGTTATCGATCTCCTGGAGGAGGCGTTCAATGCCTGTCCCTTCTGTAGCGATAGTCTTTATCACAGGAGGAGCGGGACTGTCTTTCAATCCCATATCCAGAATAGCCCTCAACTGCCTTTCCGTTTTATCCGTTTCTGGAGAATCCGCTTTATTGAGTATAAAAATATCGGCAATCTCCATAATACCAGCCTTGAAGACCTGGATCTCATCACCTGCTCCTGGAACCAGAACCACGAGAACAACATCGGCGAATTTGACAACTTCCACCTCATCCTGTCCAACTCCTACAGTTTCCACCAGAATAATATCTTTTCCCGAAGCTTCAAGAATAGCGATCGCTTCTCCTGAGGATTTGGCCAGTCCTCCCAGGTGGCCCCGAGTGGCCATGCTGCGGATGAATATATTCGAGTCGATGCTGTGGCGCATCATCCGTATACGATCCCCAAGGATGGCACCTCCACTGAAAGGGCTGGAAGGATCCACGGCCACGATTCCTATCTTCTTATCGATCCTTCTCAAGACATCGATGAGTTTATCGACCAACGTGCTTTTTCCTGACCCAGGAGATCCTGTTATGCCGATGATAGTCGACTTTCCCGTATGAGGAAAAATTTCTTTCAACAGATTTTGTGCCTCCGTGTTTTTATTTTCAACCATAGAAATTCCCCTGGCTATGGCCCTGGGACTTCCCTTAAGAATCTCCTCTGTTAAATTCATTCTCTTCATGAGGTTCTTTGCTAAGATATCTGGAAGTTCAGTATTCGGAAAGGACCTTATGGGCGATGATCCAACGCTGGACCTCTGAGGTTCCTTCTCCAACCGTGGCCAGCTTCGAATCCCGGTAGAACTTTTCAGCGGGATAATCTTTGGTGAAACCATAGCCTCCATGAACCTGAACAGCCATGGAGGAAGCCCTCACGGCCAATTCGCTGGCAAAAAGCTTAGCCATAGCGGATTCCTTGGGGATCTTTTTTCCTTGATCTTCCAGAAACGCTGCGCGATAAGTGAGGAGACGGGCTGCATCTAATTCCGTATACCCATCGGCCAGCATCCATTGTATGGCCTGGAAATTGGAGATAGGCTGATCGAATTGGACCCTCTCCTTCGCATATCGAAGAGCCGAATCCAAAGCACCTGCAGCGATTCCCAGGGAAAAAGCGGCAATACTGACCCGTCCTCCATCCAGAATAGCCATAGCCTGCCGGTACCCCTTTCCTTGGTCCCCGATCAAATTTTCTGCAGGAACCTTGACATCTTCAAAAATGAGTTCAGTCGTATCGGCTGCTCTAATGCCGAGTTTGTCTTCCTTTTTCCCCACCTGAAAGCCTTTCATCCCTTTTTCCAAAATAAATGCTGATATGCCTTCCCTTTTTTGATCGGGATCAGTTATGGCCATCACCACATGGATATCGGCTAAAGACCCATTGGTTATAAAACGTTTTGAGCCATTGACGACCCAATGATCTTCATTTTTTTCGGCTTTAGTTCTCAAGGCCGCAGCATCAGAGCCGGCACTTGCCTCAGTCAATCCCCAGGCGCCCAGGGTTTCTCCTTTAGCCAGCCTGGTGAGATATTTCTTCTTCTGTTCTTCAGAGGCAAACAGATTCAGATGATTGGAACAGAGCGAATTGTGGGCAGCGACAACCAAACCGACAGATGGATCGACCTTGGATATCTCTTCAAGAATGATAACATAATCCACATTGGAGTAGCCTGCCCCAGCATACTCAGTCGGAATCACGATCCCTAGCAATCCCATTTCAGCTAGCTTTTTGGTGAGGACATTTGGCCATTCTCCCTTCTCATCGCTTTCTTTGATAAGGGGCTGGATTTCTTTTTGGGCAAAATTTCTTATGGAATCTCTCAATATTTCCTGTTCCTCAGTCAGTGAAAAATCCATTCCTTCTCCTTTTCTTCCTGTACCTCTCTCTTTCACTCATCTTACTTTTACAGGAATCAATAATCAAGGAAAATCGGTGTTCAATTGTCGACCGGTTCTCGCTCCAAGTTGACTTGATAAGGGAAATCATCTAAGTTAGAGACATGTTTTCAGGATTTTTAAAAATCGTCCTGTACGCCCTTCTCGTTTACATCATATATAAATTCATCCGTCTCTTTCAAATCCTCGGCAAAAAGAACAAGGCGCCTCGGCAGCCCAAACAAATCTCAGGGATCATGGTTAAAGACGAAGTGTGCAACACCTATCTTCCCCGAGAGGACGCCATTAAAGAAATCGTGGAAGGAAAAGAATTCTTTTTCTGTTCTAAAGAATGCCGCCAAAAATTTTTGGAAGAAAGGAAGTAACGATATTGGGGGCCTTTCTGGATAATCTCGATTAAGGAGTCAGGCTCCAGGCGTCAATAGTCACAGATTCATCGAGCACAATCTGTTCGTGCTCGAAATTCGGAGGGACGACAAAAGAATCTCCTGCCCTGACGGCTAAAACTTTCTCTTCATCCTCAGATTTTATTATGATCTTTTGTTCGCCTTTCAGAACTGTTGTGACCTGCTCGTAAGAGTGACGGTGGGGAGGCACGTGAGAATCTTTTTTGTATTCAAATTTAGCCATTAAAACATCCTTGCCACAGGCTAGTGTTCGCCGAATGACCCCTTCGAATACCTCTACAACATGTTGGTCTTTTTCTTCAATTTTAATCATTCAGCCACCTCCTGTTCGCTCACATTAAGTTTTCGGGCCTCTTCGAATGTGCCATATATTTAGTCAGATGAACTTTCCGGTTTAGGAAATTGAATGCAAACTTCCTACCAGGCGATATGAAAATCAGAAAATTCTCCTTCGAATTTTTCCCACTGGAGTTCGATATTATCGATCCTTGCCATAGGAGGGCCTTCTCTCATCTGTCCTACCAGAGCCTGGATGTCTTCCTTTTCGCCTTCTACCAAAGCCTCGACGCGTCCATCCGGCAGGTTCTTCACCCAGCCCGTCAGCCCTTTGGAGGAAGCCCATTTTCGCGTGCTGTCACGATAAAAAACTCCTTGAACTCTCCCCAAGACAAAAATGCGTGCTCTCGCCTTCATCCTGCTCTCTCTGTTTCTATTATTTATAACACATAAACCTGTGCAGGGGTCAAGCTATTCCTGGGATCGGATCGGGACCACCCCAAATCCTTTAAACAATTTTGCGTCAAATTCTGATAAAATAAGTGTTTGGAATAGAGTCCAGAGTCAGGGGCCGATTCTGTTGAAAAAAGTTCTTCTCTCCGTCGCAGGTTTTGATCCGACCGCAGGCGCAGGTGTGGCTCTCGATCTAAAAGTCTTCCAGAGCCTCGGATATCAAGGGATGGGCATCGTGACCTGCTTGACAGTCCAGAACACATTGGGGGTGAAAAACATCCATTGTCCCCCTGCACGGCTTCTTTGGGATCAATATCATTTCTTACGGAACGACGTGGATTTTTCAGGAATCAAAGTCGGACTGGTGGGATGCGCAAAAAACATCCCTTCTATCGTTCGTATACTCAACGAGAACCCGGACCTGCCTGTAATCATCGATCCCGTGTTCAAATCGAGTGGAGGGGAATGGATTTTCGGAAAAAAATCCATTCCCCTCTATATGCAGAAAATCCGTGGAAAAGCTTCTTTGCTCACTCCAAATCTGGAAGAGGCCGAGTTCATTTCCGGCATTAACATTGAAGCCGTGTCTGATGCACAAAAAGCTGCTCAGGTGATTTTCAAACAGACAAAAACACCCTGTCTGGTAAAGGGCGGCCATCTCCGAAAAGAAAACATCGACATATTGTACGACGGATCTAAATTTCACACCTTTGAAAACAGAAAGTTGAAGAAAAAGATACACGGCACAGGATGCTTTCTCTCTTCTGCCCTCCTCTGCTATATGGTCAAAGGATTTCCATTGGATCAAGCCTGTTCACTTGCTGTCCAGATCACTCATAAAGCTATGACAGAAGCCATCCGGACTGGCTCAGGACAAGCCCTCTTCAATTTCACTGCTTTTTGCCGGCTTCTTCGACCTTGAACAGAAGCCGCTGAAGAAAGATGGGTCCGATGATCTGGTTGATAGCGATGACCGCCAGGACCAGAGCCATGAATTCGCCCCCCCATTCCGGAAAAGTGTGTTCAACCACAATCGCCATACCCAAGGCTACGCCAGCCTGGGAGATAAAACCTGCCCAGGCCCATTTCTGAACGCCCGCTTCCTCGTTGGTCAGTCTTGATCCGAGAAAAGTTCCTGAAAATTTCAACACCCCTCTCCAAACCACACAGATCAAAGCTAAAAGCCAGGTCTGACGCAGAGCTCCCAAATTCAGCGAGGCACCAGACAGAGCGAAAAAGACAACGTAGATGGGGGTGGAACTCTTCTCGATCGCCGAGATCAAAAGCCTTCCCTGTGCTGAAAAATTTTCTGCGAGAAAGCCGGCCACGAGGCAGATCAAAAGAGGGTGATATCCATAGTTGTGTGAGATCTGATAAGAGAAAAAAGCGACACCCAGGATGAAAATGGTCACATCCCTTTTGATGTATCTAAGATAAAGTATGATGCCTGCTCCTATGAAGAGCCCGATGAGGACTGATCCTCCCACCTCTTGCAGGATTTGGAGCAGAAATCCCAAATCGAACTCGTGAGAAGGCATGGATACAGATTTGGAAATCGATAGGGAGAAGGCAAATATCACGACAACAAAAAAGTCCTTAACCACAGCGCTGCCCAACACAAGGTCAGTGAACTTCCCGGACGACTTGGTCTCGGTGATAATCGCGATGGTTGTGGCTGGAGATGTGGGAGTCGACAAGGTTCCTAAGAGGAGAGAAAAGGCAAAGACCTGAAAAAGCGTCCCTTCTTGGAGAAAAGAAATGGAAGAACGACCGATAAAACCTAAAAGGACGAATCCTGAGAGAATGATGATAGTCTGAAAAAAAACGATAGAGGATATAGTCTTGAAGCGTCTCTTGAGTCTCTGGATATTCATCTCCCCGCCAGCGGTCAGCGCTATCAAACTCAGCGCCAAACCATCCAAAAGATCGAGGTCCTGCACATCCGATTGACTGATAAAATTCAACACATACGGCCCACAGAGAATTCCAGCTAGAATGAAGCCTGTGATCAAAGGAAGGCTTATTCGTTTGAGGTGGCTGCCCAGCAAGTAGGCAAATACCAATATGAACCCAAGAGCAATAGAAGTGCTTTGATCGGGATTGGCAAAAGGGAGAAGTACCGGATCTTTTAAAAAAAACATCAGCACAAATATCAGCAGGAGCGGGATCATCTTTTTTCCTCTCTATCGAGCTTGAAAATAGACAGCCTCACTCCGCAAGGACTGATAAGCTCGGTGATCAAAATCCCGAACAGGGCTGCAGAGAGGAAAACATCAGTCAACGGTAAGGGAAAAGCCAGCTTCAAACTGACAGCAAAGGCCAAACCAATCCCTCCTGACGAGAGAAAACTGAATCCGAAACGAATGGGCAGGCGCAGGGGAAAATCGAGGATCACCTTGAACAGTGGCAGAGGGAGAAAGTAACCGATGATCCTTAAAAGAATCATGAGAAGGACGAGAAGGGCCAACTTATAGTCAAAAGATATCTCCCAGAGAGCCCCAATAAGAATCAGGAACGTGATGTACAGAGGCTTCTCGGTGGAAAGAAGAAGAGGATAGAGCCTTTCATGAATTCTGGTCAGGTTGGAATAGGTAATCCCCATCACCATGCTCATGTACAGAGGGAGAAGATTGAAATAGAAAGATGCGCCTGAAACGAAGAAAACCAGGCCCAAAAGATAAACGAGCATCTCTTCCTCTGAAGTCTTCTTTTTTGTCAGAAGGTGAAACAAATATCCTATGAGAATGGGGAAACCAGAGGAGAACAGCAGCAAGAGACTTCCTCTGAGAAAGATTTTGGATTCGAAAATGGGATAATGCCAGAAAGAGGAAAAAACCGCCAGGCCGACTATCCCCCAAAATCCACTCACACTGACCAGGAATCGTGCCAAATAATAATAGCTTCCTCTTTTCGGAATAACCGGGGAGGCCATATTCAGCAGAGTCGGGGAGTTGACGCTCAACAGCAGACCAAAGGTCAAGCCGATCCCGTAGAGGAGAAATGTGCGCTCCGAGGGGTAAAGCTGTTTCAAGGCTAGAGAAAAAATCAGACCGCCTAAAAGGAAGACAAACAGAGATTGAAGGAAAGAAAGGCTTTTATACTTGCTAGAGAAACGGCGCAAATATTTTGCTTCCAACTGGAATCCAAACAAGAATCCCACCCATCCCAAACCGAGGCTGATCAGGGGCGTCAAGCCTCTCAATACTGAAGGGCTTAGGATGTTGAATCCACTTTGTCCCAGAGCCAGCCCCAAAAATATATAGATCAGCCCGGAAGAAAAGAAATAATTGATGGGCGAGAGTGCCTGACTCCTTGTTATGAATCGGGCGCCCAGAAAGGCTATCAAAACGAGAAGGCCAAAAGCATAGATGGCTTGCATGAAAGATTAAAATTCAGGTTTTAAGCCTTCGACCCTATCCAAAGAAATGGTGAACACAATGCCCGTGCCAGGCTGATCCAAGTCTCCGACGATTTTCTTGAGCAATCGGATCGCTTCCTCTTCTTTTTCCTCCCTGATAACCGAGAAAACGGTCTTGTTGTGAGGTTTTGCTCCTGCGAACATGAAGCGCAGTCCTGCAAAAATCGGGACTTCTTCGGAAAGGATGTGGCCCATACCCACACTGTCGATCACCGTAGCTCCGGTTATTCCAATCTCGACAAAGCCCTCCAACACTTCCTCCAGTTTTTCCACTTTGTTCAGGAAGAGGATCAAGAGCTTCATACGATTTTTCCTTCTTCTTCCTTGAAAATGGCACAAATCTCACTCGGATTCTTGACTCTTTTGATTTTTTCAACGACATCAGTCTCTTTCACCAAACGGCAGACATGCGCAAGGATCTTCAGCTGATCCCCAGGGTTATTCTTGTTGCCGAGAAGGAGGATAAGAACATAGGTAGGCATCATATCCGCCGCCTCGAAATCGATTCCCTGTTTGATCACAGCGAGAGCCAAAAAAGGTTCCTTCAAATCATCTATCAAAGCATGGGGAATGGCGATGCCTTTCTCTAAGCCCGTACTCCCCAGGCTTTCCCGTTTCAAGAGCGCATCCAGGATCAGTTTATCATCGGAGATCAATCCTCTCTTGTTTATAGATTCGACAAGCTCCTGGAGCACCTGACGCTTATCACCGGGTTTCAAATCCAAAAAAATGTGGTTTTCTACTAAAAAGTTACAAATTCTCATTTTCTAATCCTCTTCACGGTCTATATATCCTGCTTTTTCTATCCAGATATGGCTTATTTACAATCCTTTTTCACTATCTTCTGCATTCTTAAAAACACAGTCTAGGGTCTTTTTTTTCGAGGCAAAAGTGTCCGGGTTCCGAATTTATTCCTTTCGACATTTTCCCTGGAGAAAATCATCGGATGGTACCCTCCCTCAAGCCAGGTTTCTACCTGATTGTCATAGAAACGGCTCATAAAATGCCCGCTCTGGCCCGAGGTGATCACACAAACCGAACGATCCCAGTCTGAAAGATCGATAATCTGGCGGTAGCTTGCCGACCAGCTGGTCTTGTGTGGAGTCCTATAATTGACCATGACAGTAAAGGGAGCACCTCCTGAAGGATAGGATCCGGCGTTGAAAAAGCGGAAAAGAAATTTTCGGCCTAACACATGCTTAAAAAGGACAGCGTTCATTTTGCTCCAATCCCAGTTATCAGGAGAACCATACAGCCAGTCCAGCCGCCTGAAAGCCCTCTGGAGAGCTCTTTTGAATATATCTTCCCTGGTTTCCGCTTCATCTGTCTCTTTATCATCGAACCAATGCATGTCAGGATCTGAGAGGATACGGAGCATCCCGGCTTCTTTCCTCCTGAAGAGAAGATCGAAACTTCGAAAATCCTCCTTCAGCTCATCCTGAAAAATTTCCTCGTGGAGGATATTCATGAATGTGGCATAAAGGGCTGGTTCCCTCCCCGAATCCATGTATAGATTCCAATTCTGCAGCATGTTGAGGGCTTCCTTCAATTTTCCTTCAGCTCCAGCTAACGGCCTGACCAGGGGCAAGACAAGCTCTCCTTTTTTCGAGAAAACGTCATTTTGTATCGCTTGGAAGGACTCGACGGAATGTTTGTCCTTTTGAACCAAAAGCTCTTTTATTCTTCCGGCTCTGAAAGGAGCATCCCAGTCCACGCCCATATAATGAGGAAAATCCTCAGGAACCGACTTATTGTTAGCCGTCACGATCATGCCTTCCTCAGGGTTGAACAGGTTAGGCTTTTCTTTCTCCTCCAGGTAGCCCTGCCATTCTCCTCCACTTTGCCAGCTCGGATAAGGAAAAAGAGCCGCTTCTTTGGATCTCAAAGGAATCTTTCCACCTATATAACAGCCTATATTGCCGTCTTTATCGGCATAAATAAAATTCTGGGAAGGAGAATCAAAGAGAGCGAGGGCTGCAGAAAAATCCTCCCAGTTTTTCGATTTATTGAGAAGATGGTACGCATTGAGTGTCCTCTCTCCCTCAAATATGGTCCATTTAAGGGATATGGGATTCTGACTCTTCAAAATATGAGGCGATAGAACAGGACCCCTCGATGTCCAGAGGACTTCCATTTTTTCCGGTTCTTTTTTTCCTTTGACTCGAATGAGCTCTTCTGCCTCCATCAAAGGCTCCCATTCACCCTTATCCCAATACATGTCCCCGGATCTGTCGAACCTTTCCACGTACAGGTCTTGCGTATCGACAGTGGAATTCGTCACGCCCCAGGCTAGGAAATGATTATGGCCGATTATGACCCAGGGCACTCCAGGGATGGTGACTCCAATGACATTTAAGGTGGGGCATACCAGATGCATTTCATACCATACAGGGGGAAGATTGATCTCTAAGTGAGGATCGTTCGCCAGAAGAGGTTTCCCTGATTCTGTCCGCTCTCCTGCCAGCACCCAGGCATTGCTCTGTTGAGGGAACGCGACATCCATAAATCCCTGTAAAGAAGACGTTTCGGGCTCGAAGGAAGGCCTTTCCACGCCCTTCTCCAGGATTTCAAGCGCCCTCTCAGCTCCGAATCGTTTGATCAAATTTGCCCGGACCACTTCGCTCGGATAATCGGTGCACAAAAGCATGGCCATGACCTGTTTGATGATTGCAGAATCCAGTGGAGTCCAAGGTTCGGGACGGTATCTCATGATAAAAAACTCAGGTGGCCACATTCCTCCTCTGGAATCCAGCCAGGAATTTATCCCCCGGCTGTAGGCGAACAATGCATCTCTTGCCGGAGGCGAGGTCTTCTCCCAATCTCTTCTCGATGAGTTATCCAGGCCCATGACTCTTGCGTATTTGTCCCGATTTAAAACCTCTTCTCCAAACAGCTCGGAGAGTCTCCCGAAGCCTGTCCTGCGCATGAGATCCATCTGCCACATCCTCTCGCTTGCATGAACATAACCACAGGCAAAGAAAAGATCCTCCTCATTCTCTGCATAGATATGAGGCACGCCCCAAACATCCGTGATAATTTCGACTTCACCTGACAATCCATCACAAGAAATTTTGCCCCGGAGATTCGGTTTGGAAAGAAAGAAATAACTGGGGAAGAAAACCAAAAAACCCACCACCACAATGAGCAGAAACAAGAGCGATTTTCTGAAATAATTTTTCATGGAGTATCGGAATCCTGTCGGGATTTTTCTCCGGCGCCGAGGATTTCGTCGGCTCGAATAAAAGCGCCCTCAGGGAATTCAACCCCCTGCTTCCTGGCAGCAATCAGGTTGAGGTAGAGCTTGATGTCGCTCATATACTGTATGGCTATGTCTGCAGGGCGCTCCCCGTTTTTAATTCTTAAAGCTATCTTCCCTGTTTTGTATCCCATGTCAGTAAAATCCCACCCCATCGCTGCACAGGCTCCGCCTCGCGTATGATAGACAGCTCCCCCAAAAAGAGGGATGACATTCTCGTCAGCGACCCGACTCACCGCTTCGAATGAAGCATTGATGGTGTTATCCGATATCTGGTAAATGGCGTCGATCTTCTTGTTCATCAAGACCTGTGCGGCAATCAAGACTCCGGCTTTATTGTGAACCGGGACTGCAACAACTTCCAGGCCCAACTCCGCTGCTCCTTCCTTTGTCAAATCCAGATAGTATTTCGAGTTGAGCTCCGAGGGAGTCCAGAGAGTTCCAATCATTCTGACTCCAGGAAGGACTTCCTTTATGAATGTCAGGCATTCTTTGATAGGCCCTCTCGAAGAAACACCGGTAACATTGGGCAGATGGTCATCCACGGAACGTCCAGCCCCGGCAAGAAAAGGAGCAGCTACTGAGGAAAAAACGATAGGAACTTCTGAGGATGCATGGAGAGCCGCCTGGAGGCACGGTGTGGAAATGGGCACAACCAGATCGACTCTGTAAGAAACGAATTCCTGTGCGATGCTTTGAACTTCAGGAATATTGCCCATTCCATTGCGGATAAGCAGCCGGATATTCACTCCATCCTTCAATCCTGCTTCCTCCAGAGCTCTCAAAAAACCCTCCCGCACAGAATTCAAGTGGGGGGCATCGTCCACCTGAAAAATCCCGATCGTGTAAAGGTTTTCTTCCTCTCTGTTGCAGTGCACGAAAAGGAGCGTTATTAAGATAAGAAGTGCAAAAATTTTCTTCGACAACTCATCCTCTGGCTTTTCCTAAACATGATAATCAAAAAAGCCAGGCTGAGCAAATCATTTTTTATCGAGAGCTTTAAGAAGTGCCTTTTTAAATTCAGGATTCACTTCGGCTCCGGAGGACTCGGCCAGCTCTAAATATTTCAAGGCCTGCTCATACTGCTTGGACATGAAATACAGATTAGCCAGGTTGTTGTAGGCACTGCCGTGTTTGGGATCGATCTCTATAGTCTTGATCCACTGCTCATAGGCTTTTTGGAACTGCTTCATTCTGAAAAAAATGTTCCCGTGTACGTAATAATAATCGGCCGGTATCTGGAGGGAATCAGGCACAGGTTCATGCATCTGGCTGTCGATGCGAGCTATCAGACTTTTTTTTGTCTGGATCTGCGATCGTATTCTCGCTCTCTGCATCTCTGCATCGTAGCCGGACATATCGGCAAGCCTGTTTAACTCATCTTGAAGAGGCAGTATCTGTTCCTCAGCCTTCCTTTTCTGTTCTCTGAGATCCTCTAACCTTTCCTGATGGGTGAATGTATAGAATTGGGCGATGTATTCATGATTCGCGACTGCCTTTTGTATATCATCGAGAGCCTCATCAAAGCTGCTATTTTTATACTCAATCTGAGCGAGAAGATAATAAGCATCGGCATGCTCCGGCATAACCTGAAGGCATTTATTCAGTTCCTCTTCTGCTTTTTTAAAATCCTCTTTTATGAAGCTTTTTTTACCATTCAGATAATATTTTTGGGCGAGCTTATATTTCTCGACGAGTTTCTTTTCGACCATATGGAACTCTCGCTGGGCATACCCAGAATCAAAACATAAAAGACTCGATTTTCCGAAAATGACTGTACAGGCAAATAAGAAAACGATAGAACCCAAAAACGAAAATTTCATTTTTTGTTTCATTTGACTCTCCGTTAGTAATAATTTTATCAATAATTCAGCAATTTATAAAGAGCTACAACCGGATGATTCACCCCGTTTTCCCAGGCTTAGATACCAATATTTTGTCCTTAGGACTTGGGTACAAAGGTCCCGTATTCTCGATTTGGAGTGCGCTTCCTGCGGACTGCAAAGAAAATCGATGGGCAGCAGGATATCTATTGTTCACTATCCATTTTTGAGTTATATAATCTGTATTATGGCTAAATACTACATCGGAACGGCGGGCTGGAGCTATAAAGACTGGGAAGGAATCGTTTATCCAATAAAAAAAAGCGCAAATTTTCATCCTTTGATTTTTTTGGCGCAGTACATAAATGTCGTTGAGATCAACAGCACATTCTACAGGCCCCCAGCCTTAAGAATTTCTTTATCCTGGATAAAGCGGGTCAAAGACTATCCTGAATTCCTGTTCACAGTCAAGCTGCATCAGATTTTCACCCACCAAAGGAAAGGATTCTCCCAAAAAGACGTGGATGAATTCAAGCTGGGCATTGAACCTCTGAAGGCACATAAGAGGCTTGCGGCCATTCTGGTACAATTCCCGTGGTCTTTTGCCCGAACCTCCATCAACCTCGATTATCTGGTCAACCTATTCAATCAGTTTTCCGATTTTCCTCTAGCCCTTGAAGTCAGGCATGGTTCCTGGGATGACAGGGATTTCTTTGAGTTTCTATCCGAACACAGGGTATGTTTCTGCAATATCGACCAGCCGATTTTTCGAAACTCCATTAAGCCCAGTTCCATCAGCACAAATCCCGAATTCTCTTA
>CAYFWF010000048.1:0-31547 GCA_964346815.1 uncultured Eubacteriales bacterium
AAGTCAGGCAAGCTGGGTTGGAAGCCATCCGGAGGCGAGCGGGCAAGGTTCCTCGCAGAGGAGAGCGAGCCGAGGAATAAGTAAATTTTCCTCGCTGGGGAAAATTTACGGGCTGACAAACCAGCTTGCCTGACTCCTGCTGGAGCTGCTTCGGATCCGGAAAATGCCTCCTGCAGGGTTTACGGTTGGAGGCAGAGAGGATAGAATAGATACATGATAAAGCCGAAAATGCTGGTCCACATCTGCTGTGCGCCTGACGCGCTGTTCGTGATGGAACTTCTGCGCAGAAATTATGAAGCGGAGGGCTTCTTCTACAATCCCAACATCCATCCCGGCGAAGAATACCTCATGAGGCTCGAGGAAACGAGAAAAGTGGCGAAAATTCTCGACTTCAAACTTATTGAGGGCCCATACGATGACACCCGCTGGTTTGAAATAACGGAGAAATTCAAAGACGAGCCGGAAAAAGGCCGGAGGTGCGATGTGTGTTATGCCATGCGGCTGGAGAAAACCGCAGAAATAGCGGCTGAACTCGGGGGTGAGATTTTCACCACTGTCATGAGCCTGAGCCCCTGGAAGAAAGCAGCAGTCATGAACCGGATAGGCAGGATGTTCGCTCGCCGCTTCGAGATCGAATTCCTGGCGGCCGACTTCAAGAAAAAGGACGGATTTAAAAAGAGTACAGAGCTCAGCAGAAAGCACGGCCTCTACCGACAGGGCTACTGCGGCTGTCTCTATTCCAAAAGGTGACAGACGAATAGGCGGTAAAATGTGAAATCAAATGGCAGGAAAAAAAGGATCAGCAGTCGATATAGTGGCCTTCGGCGTGGTTCAGGGCGTTGGTTTTCGTCCGTTCATCTATCGTCTCGCCCATGATCTCGGTTACAAAGGGTGGGTCAAAAACATTGGATTCGGAGTAGAGATTCATCTCGAGGATCAAAAACGGACCGATTTTCAGGATTTTCTTCAAACACTCCGCAAAAAAAGCCCGCCTCTCGCTCAGATAGAGGAGACCACCGTGAATCCGTCTTCCTTTACGGGTGCGGAACATTTTGAGATAAAAAAATCAAGGCAGGAAGAAAGTTTCGTGTTCATCTCTCCGGATATCTCGGTGTGTAAAAATTGCACCGCAGAGATGATGAGGCACTCGGACAGGAGGTTTCACTATCCGTTCATCAACTGCACGGACTGCGGTCCCCGCTACACCATCGTCGAATCGCTCCCTTACGACCGGAAAAAAACCACCATGAAGAGCTTTCCTATGTGCCCCTTATGCAGGAAGGAATACACAGATCCTTTTGACAGAAGATACCATGCCCAGCCTATAGCCTGTCCTATCTGCGGACCCCAGGTCACACTTCTCGAATCAAAAACACGGAAGGAAATCGAAGGGGGAATACAGAAAGCCGCCGGACTTCTCAAGACTGGGAAAATCCTGGGAGTGAAGGGACTCGGGGGATTCCATCTTGTCTGCGATGCTTTAAACGCGAAGGCTGTACGGAAGCTGCGGAAGATCAAAGAAAGAAAAAGGAAACCCCTGGCTTTGATGGCCAAAGACCTCAAGATTATCCAAAAATTCGCCCATATCTCCCGTGAAGAAAGAGACCTGCTCCTCTCCCTTCGGCGGCCCATCGTCCTGCTCAAGAGAAAGAAAAAGATCGAGGGGATCGCTCCCCACCTGGATGAGATAGGTTTCATGCTCCCTTATACACCCCTTCATTATCTCCTGCTCGAGGATTTTGACTTGATCGTAGCGACGAGCTCCAACAAAAAAGATGCTCCGATAATGAAAGAAGAGGAAGAGGGGATCGACGAGCTCAGCGACGCTGTCCTCACTCATGACCGTCCTATCCACATGAGAGCCGACGATTCGGTGATAAAGGTGGCTGCTGGCCAGCCGCTTTTTTTGCGGCGTGCGCGCGGATATGTCCCTTATCCCCAGCCTGTTTTTGAAGCACTCCGGTCGGACCGACACATCCTGGCACTGGGAGGAGAGCTGAAGGACACCATCTCCCTTTATAAAAATGGCTATATCATAACCAGCCAATTTTTGGGAGACCTGGATGAATACCAAAATTATCAATATTTCGAGGAGACGATCCGCCATCTGACCAGGCTTTTTCAGATCAAACCCCAGATGGTGGTCTCAGATCTCCACCCTGATTTCCATACCACAAGATATGCCCGGAAACTCAAAATCCCCCATCTGAAGGTCCAGCACCATTTTGCCCATGTCTTGGCGCCGCTCATCGAACACAAGTACCCCATAGATAGAAAAGTTCTCGGCGTCTCCCTCGATGGTTACGGATACGGGGAAGACGGTACAGGCTGGGGGGGAGAATTCCTTTTAGCCGACTACGGTGGATGCGAGAGATTTGCCCATTTTGCCTCGGTGCCGCTCCCTGGCGGAGATGTGGCGGCCAAACAATCCTGGCGGATGGCTCTTGCCTATCTCATGGAGGCATACGGAGATGACATTCCAGCTTTGGAGGTTTTCGACAAGGTGAGTCCTGACAGGATCAAAGGCGTGAAGGAAATGATCAAGCGCAACGTCCAAACGCCTCTGGTTTCGAGCTGCGGCCGACTGTTCGATGCCGTCTCCTTTCTCACGGGACTTTCGCCTGTGGAGATGGAGTTCGAAGCAGAGGCCCCGATGCGCCTGGAAGCCGCAGCCGCCGATGGAATCAGAGGAAAATACGGATTTGAAATCGCTGACCGCCGGATATCGTTCAAGAGGACCATACGCTCTGTGGTGGGGGATCTTCAACGAGGCCTGCCTGTATCCCATATATCGGCAAAATTCCACAACACTCTTGTTTCCGTGATCGCTCGTGTGGCTCAAAAAGCCGAAGAAACTCACAGCATCGATACGGCGGTGCTGGTGGGAGGAGTCTTTTTGAATAAAAGGCTCCTGGAAGCGGCGAGTAATGCCTTAAAGAGAAGAGGATTCCATGTGCTGCGGCCGGTCGAATACTCCCCCAACGATGAGTCGCTATCGCTGGGACAAATCGCCTATGCCTTAAAGTTCCTACTCGATATGAAGTCTAATTCCCCCTATGAAGGAGAAGATCAGGTTAAAAAACAGAGCGCTTAAAAAACCTATCAGTCCTAAAGCGATGAATCCGAATATTCCGCCAAAAATTCCGTAAAATATCCCACCCATCAGGTTTCCATGAAGCTCTCTTAAAAATGGGGGGAGAACATTCCCCGCACCCAAAAGAAAATCTGTGGCTCCGGCGAATGCTCCTATTATGATACCGGCTACAACACCGACTGCACCCAAGAAAAAAACCATCGAGAGAGGATGTATGGACCGCAAGATCTGATCAGGCCTGTCCCCTTCATGCTCTGACTCTGATTCATATTTTTCCTCTTGTTCTTCTTCATCTTCGAATTCCATTTCGCCGGTCGGCTCCCAGACTTTCTCTTCTCGTTCTTCCGGGTCGCACTCAGGGCAGAAAAAAGAAAATTTATCGAGCTTTCGTCCGCATTTCGGACAGGTGAATTCCTCCTCCTTCAGACTCTCTCCACAATAAGAGCAGGCTTCGTTTTCGAGATCGTTCTCGAAGCCACAGCGGATGCAGATAGCCTTTTTATCCAGAAGAGATGGAGGATTCGACTCGATCCAGTCCATTCCGTCAAAATAATACCACTTTCCTGTCTGAGCACCGATGGTCCAGAACCGGCCATCCTGGTCCTTGAGACGGAGATCCTTCAGCCGCTTCTTGAATTCGATCTCAGAAATATTCTTCAGCCTGAATTCCCTTCTTAGCTGTTTGAATTCTTCCTCGACGTTCTTGAACTGATCTTCCATCGCTCTCATTATATGCAACTCCCCCTGATCAGGCAAGAAATCTTATGGCGTGCGTTCGTTCAGACCATAAAGTCAGGCCTTTTTGTAATTCATTTGTTTTCAATACTTTCTGTATTTGATTTATTTTCAATGACTTACAGTAGATGACCAGAATTTGTGCAAGTTGTCGTATGTACCAGAAATTTCTGAAATTTAGCTTGAATTTTTTCGATTTTTCAACAACTTTTCCACAGTTTTTGTGCAAAACTGCCCCCCTGAAACATTATTTTCTGGCTTTGTCCCAAAGCGACGGGAATGAAGTATCCATATAAGGTGCAGGGAAATGTACCTTTATAGAAAAGTCAACTGTTTCAATAGATCTAAAAGATTATACCCTTGGATGGGGTCCGGAATGAAGGACAATATAAAGACGACCAGCATCAGGTAGCCAATAGCCCTCCGTCCTTGAGAAAGCGGTTTGTCTTCATCGGCGATGCGAGGATGTTTCAATCCCAGAAAGTAGATGAGCAGAGCCCATACAAACCAGCCGATCCAGAAGACAACCCCCATGAACACAAAGACACCAAGAAAAAAAGGCGCGATCTTTCGTGATTTCTGACCTATCAGGGCATAGACAACGTGTCCTCCATCGAGCTGTCCGACAGGGAAAAGATTCAGCGATGTCACCAGCACCCCCACCCATCCTGCAAAGGCAACGGGATGGGGAACCACATCGAATCCCTCAGGAACACCTTTAAAGATGAAGCTTCCTACGATTTTGATGAGAAGAGGCTCACCGAAAAGTATGGCTTCTTCCTGGGGAAGAGAAGGGACAACTTTGGAAACAGAAAGGCCGTAGATGACAGCCGGGAGAGAAAGAACAAACCCTGTCAAGGGACCGGCGATTCCGATGTCGAAAAGCTGCTGCTTTTTTGTTATGGGAGATCTGATCTTGATGAATGCACCGAGTGTCCCTATCAAGGTGGGTGCTGGGATGAAATAAGGAAGAGTTGCGTCAATCTTGTAGTAACGGCAGGTGAGGAAATGACCCAGCTCGTGGCCGAGAAGGATGCCGATCAGCACGACCGCATAAACAAGGCTGAGCGTTATGATCTCCGGGTCCAGCATAACCGCAGGATCAGAAGCAAGATGAGGATTCCCGAATAGGGTGTCGGCATATTTATAACTGGCACTCCATGAAAATCCAACGATAAAGGTGGCCAGAACCGTGACCACAAAAAGCAGAATATTCAGCCAGACTCTGTTCTTGGCAAAAAATGTTGGAGACCCTCTCGGGGGGTCAGCGGTCCGGGGGCGGACTTCTTCTTCCATGTCTTTTCCAATAGGCGAAAAAAAGAGGAGTGATTAAAATCACTCCCATCTTATGAAATGAAAATGACTTTAAAACTTAACCGTGCAGTTTTCTATACTTGGCTTCCAGTTCCTCCCGCGTCTCCTTATGCTCCGGGTCAGGAACACAGCAGTCAACCGGACAAACAGCCGCACACTGTGACTCGTCAAAGGCTCCCACACATTCGGTGCACTTATCGGGTTCGATTTCATAAATTTCATCACCGGCATAAATTGCCTCGTTCGGGCATTCGGGCTCACAGGCGCCGCAGTTGATACATTCTTCAGTAATTTTATATGCCATTCTAGGGCCTCCTCAAAAAAATAACAGTCTATTATATAACTTTGGTTTTAATTTACAAGAGCAGGCGTTATTTTTCTGCCTCCAGTTCTTTGACTTTTTGGGTGGCATCGAATCCATACAAGGTCTGGGAAAACTCATCCTGGACTCTCTTATAAAGATTCAAAGCCACTTCTGTTTCTCCTTTCTTTTCATGGGCCTGGGCTCTATGGAAGAGGACTGGATCGAGAGTATACTTCTTGGGATTCTCTTCCTCGATTTGCTTGTATAAATCTATGGCTTTGTCGAATTCTCCGTTCTGAATATAGATCTGACCGAGTAAGTCACGACTCTGATAATAGATGAGATCCTTTCTATTCTCCGGGACTTCTTCGAGGTAAGACTTGGCCTTCTCGGCATCTCCCTGCTCTATCCAGTAAGCGGCGAGCTTGAGATAGGCAATCCGGGAGAATTTTCCGTTACCTGCAAGAGCTTCGAGCTCAGCGGTTTTCTCAGGATTCTCTCTGAGCTCGGAACTCAAGTCAAGGATTTGGGCGAGAAGCTGACTGTCTCTTTTGACTGCGTGAGCTTGAACGGCTCTCACTACTATGATTAAAACAATGATGCAGACGACTGCCGCTGCTGCAGCTATGAGCACTTTAGATCTTCTCTTCGCAAAATCGATAATCCTGTTTATGTAGCTGACAAACTCATCTTCTTTGAGTTGTTTTCTTTTTATTCTCTTCATCTTCGTCTTCTCCTGCCTTCATTCGTGCGAGATTTTTATTTACCATACTCATGAGGGGAGCGTCAAACCTAAAACCTTAGAGTGAACTCCGTACCCTCTTTTCTCCGGAGCTCGATCTGCCCCTGGAGCTGGGACACCAGATCAGCCACCAGTTGAAGTCCCAGGGTATTCGCCTCGCGAAAATTCAATTTCTCTGGAAATCCCACTCCGTTGTCTTTCACCACCAACGTGTACTTTCCCTTTTTATCTGGGGTCATCTTGATCAAAACCTCTGCGTCTCTTCTTCCAGGGAAAGCGTGTTTGAGTGCATTCGATATGAGTTCACTCAGGATCAACCCACAGGGAATGGCTTTGTTGATGTCCAAAAAAATTCTCTCCGTCTCCTGATTGATCCTCACCTGTCCTACTTCTTCTCTGTACAGAGAGAGCAAATGGGTCGCCATCCTGCTGATATACTCAGAAAAATCGATATTGGCCAGGTCATCGGATTTGTACAGCGCCTCGTGAATAAGCGCCATGGATCTTATCCTGTTTTGACTTTGATTGAACATCTCCCGGGTGTGCCGATCGGTGACCAATCTGGATTGGATGCGCAGGAGGCTCAAAATGATCTGCATGTTGTTCTTCACGCGGTGATGGATCTCCCGCAGCATCACTTCTTTCTCTTTCAAGGAGGCTCTGATCCGTTCTTCTGCCTGTCTGCTGTCCGTGATATCGATGGCAGCACCCTGTATGGCCGGTTTGCCTCGATAATCGATCAGACTGGAGATGATCTCTACCCAAACGACGCTCCCATCCTTTTTGACTGCTCTGCACTCATAGCGAGGCGGCACCCGTTTTCCTTCGAGGCGGTCTTTCATCCGTCCCCAGACCAGATCCTGATCTTCGGGGAGAACCAATGCTCTTATTCTCTCTGGAGGGAGGGACTGCAGCTCCTCTAATGTATATCCAATAATATGAGCGAGCGCTTCATTGGCATACACAATACGAAAATCTTGAATAGTAAAAATCCCCTGGATGGAGTGTTCCACCATGGACCTGTATTTCGTTTCGCTCTCCCTTAGCGCCTCTTCTGCCTGTTTTCTGGCGCTGATATCCCGCAGGACTCCTTCCACGCCTAGGGGGCGGCCTGATTCATCGAAAACGATGCGGGAACTCACCGAGACGTCGATCTCTCTTCCATCCTTTGCCAAAAGCTTAAGTTCATAATCGTTTATACTTCCGGTCTGTTTGAGCCTCCGGGTGAACAACATACCAGCGGATGGATCACTGTAGAAATCCATTACAGGATGTCCGATCACATCTTCAGGATCATAACCGGCTTGTCTGCGGACCGAAGGACTTATCTCGGTAATCAATCCCTCTTTATCCGTTCTGTAGTACACATCATGCAAGGACTCGAATATATCCCTGTATTTTTTATCGTTTTTGCTTTTTTTTTTCATTCCTCCCCTCCGAGAGAGCCCGCAGGTCCTTTTTATCGCTAGATTTCAAGCCCCTTTACCCAAATCCGAAACTGATTTATACCACCATCGAAATCATATGTCAAAACGAATATCACCCCTCTAATCATCCCAAAAGGCGATTGACCTTTTTGGCGGCGTAATCCAATTTATATACGGAATTCAGGAGAGTACCAGGAGAGTACTCGGAAGGAATACATAATAGAGATTAACATGCCTAAGATACTCGTGATCGAAGACAATCCTGTCGAGATCGAAACCATCAAAACCCGATTGAAGAAAAAAAATTACCAGGTATTGACCGCAAAAAATGGGGAGGAGGGCCTCAGGATTGCAGAGGAAGAGCAACCTGATTTGATCTTTATGGATATGATTCTACCTGGGATGCACGGACTGGAGGCCACCATAAAATTGAAACAGAATCCCCAGACAAGAGGCATCCCGATTGTGGCACTTACTGTCATGGATTCGAGCGAATTCGTTGCCACCTGCTTCAAGGAAGGCGTTTCGGCTTTTATCCGGAAACCTTACGACTTCAACGAAATTTTCGCTAAAACGGACAAAATTTTGGGCGTTGAAGAGCAGACATCGAAAAAAATCATGCTTATCGATCCCGAACCGTCCACTGCTACAATGATGACCATGAATCTGATGAGAAACGGGTATAAGGTGGTGTCTTCATCCAATGGAGAACCGGGAGTGATCGAGCTGGTAGAGGAAAGCCCGGATTTGATCCTTTTCGATGACACGGTGGCCAGGAACGGAGACTTCACAGCTTTCAAGGAATTGAAGGATTCCAATGTTCCGGTAAGCATTCCATTTATCCTGATTACCCAAGAATCAACACCCGAAAAAATCCAGGAAGAAATGGAAAGGGCTGGAGCCGACGATTACATCATCAAACCCTTCAGTGTCAGGGAACTTATCGAGAAAATTGAATCACATCTCCAAGACTAAAACTATCCTCTCCATCAAGGCACTCTTCCTCTGAAAAGAGAGTAGGTAAAAAAAGCATAGTAATCCGGCAGCTTCAGGATAAAATCCGGAGATTCAGGCTCAGAGAGGTGCCGATACTCAGCCCAAATATCAGGGGTGAGCTCTTCTTTCGCCCCTTCCCAGCGCATCTCCATAAGTGCGGAGAGGGCATGGAGTATTTTTTCGCTCAAAGGTGCATGAAAGCTTACAGCGAACGTCTGCACCGATGCCTCATTCAAACCCGCTTTCCTGAACCATCCCAAGGCACGCAGATAATGGTTTTGAGGGCTCATCCCTGAATGAAAAGGAGCCACACCTGCAGATGTTGCGTTCAGTCGGGCCTCCAGCACCGGATACCCGGGAAGCAGCATTTGAGAGGAATAGATCAAAAGGGCGATTTGCCCGCCAGGATTCACCACCCGTGCAAGCTCTTTTATCAGGGACAGCGGTTCTTCGGCAGGATAACCCGCAGCGTCTGCGCTCCAGAGCCAATCGAAGCTGTCATCCTCGAAAGGAAGTCCATTGATATCCCCATGCCTGAAGGATATCCGGTCGGATTGCCTGACCCTCTCAACCAGTTTCTCCGCCAGGCACAAAAACTCCCAGTTGATATCCATCCCGGTTACGTGCCCGCGAGGTCCCACTGCTTCAGCCAACGAGAGAGCCTGAAGACCGATTCCACACCCCGCATCCAATCCGCGGCTTCCCTGCGGAAGCTGGAGAGACCTGATAACCTCACGAACGACAGACTCCCTCAGGGGATGGGTGACGACCAGTCTTTGTAAGTAGCGACGCGTCTCAGGTTTGGATGTGTCGGTCAAATATTCATCGATCAAATCTCGAATGTGGTCAAACATAACGATAACTCCGTTTCTCTCCTTCATCATCCAGGCATACAGACTGGGAAAGAATCATTTTATTAAAATAAATCCAGATAATAAAGGGATGGACTTTGTTCGTAATGACACCTGGATTTATATGCTGCTGCTTCTCTCAGCAATTCCGATGAAAAGCTGGTTATTGACCCATAGGATTATTTAGGACTACAATATCCATGCCCGGAAAGGAAGCCAATGAGGCAACGAATGTCAAAGCGCCTGATATTTATGCCGCTCTTCGTTTTTATGACCATACTGCTTGCATGTAAAAGCAATTCCACCTCTCCAGAGCCGCCTGAAACCTCAGGCCCCCCTACAGTGTCTCTTTCGTGCAGTCCGACCTCAGGAGGAACGGCTACGGTTGTGAGTGTAACGGTCTCCATCGCAAATAACCAGAATGAGGTAAAGTCTTTTGGATTGGAAATCTCGTTCGACACCGATATGTTTAAGCTCCAAAGTGTGAGCGGAGAAAATCTAACGGAAGGCTGGGCAACAGTAGACGGAAACGAGATCGTCCCGGGAACAGTGAGAATCGGTGCTTTCGCTGGATCGGGGCCCTCGATTCAGGCAGAGAGTAACGGCAGTCTGGCAATAGTCAAGTTTGAAGTCACATGCCCGGGCTGCAGCAGTGGACAGCAAAGCCAGTTCTGTATCACAAAACTTTTCGACGACATAGAGGAAATGGAACAAAATCCTTCGTGCATCACTTTCACTTTCACGAAATGATGAAATCGACTCTCCTGAAGTATTCAAAACACGAACATTCCAAGACAGAAAAAAAGGACAGAGGCAGTGAACTCAGGCAAGAGGTTGGGCTGAAGGATCGATCGAGTCAGGTCGTGAGGCCAGTGGGAGCCCGGCATCATAGGCCGGGCCTCCCGATAGCAATGATACCGCTATTCCGAATTTGGCCTCATTTCCCCGAGATAATTGAGTCGGCAAAAATGCGGAGTCGTTGAAATTCTTTACCTTCTTATTTTTCCCTTTTTGGTTCTTTTCGGCTCTTGGCTTTCACTCCCTGCACAATCCAGATCCAACACCGAGCCATATTCATAAGCACCGATATCGTATCCATTTCCCGCTGGCCTTTTCATACATTCACAGTCCACCAGCGGTGCACTCTCCGAAGTGCCCGCGTCGACAGCAGGACTCTGGCCATCCAGATGGAGATCGACATCCGGCCAGCCACTGATGAAGACAGGGTCGGATGTGACATCCCCGTTGCCTTGTCCAGAAGCCGCAGTCCAGGTTCCATTTCCGATCTCTGTTCTGGAAAACTCTGGATCTCCCTGCACAAAGGCTGCTAGAATCTCAGCATCCTCTCGGCTCCAAAACAGATTGTTACTCTCGCTTGCCAGATTGACTCCCTCTCCTAAATAAATTCCGGTAGGAGAACCCACCTGCGGTCCGGTATTGAAGGCGAAGAGGTTGTTGGATAACAGGAGATCGATCTCAGCAGGTATTCCGTTTTCAGGGTAGCCAGCAACAAAGGAATAGTCTCGATCGCTGAAGCTCGGATCCCACATATTGAAAGCTATCGTGTTGTTCACAACTTCATAGGAACCAGGATAAATTCCTATTACAACTGGAGATATTCCTGTCCCCCACACCACATTATTTTCTACCCGTCCTCCTGACCAGAGTTTTATGCCGCTCCGATAGGTACGAATGATTTTGTTTCGCCGCACCACGATTCCAGAGATATAGCCTTCTGTATCCCTGGAATTCAAGTCGATGCCATCACCGCTCATGTCATGAATGTAACAGTTTTCGACAAGAATGTTTTCTCCCCGCTCGACAGCGATGCCGTCAGCTGCGTAAGAAGGCTCCTCCCCTGACGCGGCTCCCCTTATTTCAAGATTCCGAAAAGTCATTCGATATCCCGGGCCTGGAGTACAATCGACAGCGGTATATACCGGATTCTGGATAAGGCTGTCCTCGAGAACGATATCGGAGACAGGCCCATCTATGGGAGGCTGTCCGGAATCTCCCCAAGTGATGCGCACCCCTGTTTCTCCTCCTGCTATTGTCAATCCTTTCAGTCTTATGTGATGATTATCCCCTCTGAGCCAGACTTTCCAATCGGATTCTCCCTCTATTCTCAAATTAAACACTTCGACGTATGCACACCCTTTAGTAAACTCTACTCCCTCGAGAGTGGCTATCTCTTCCTGTGCTGCAGTGAACTGTATGGGCATATCTTCTGCGCCTGATATTTTGAAGACGACTTCTTCTTTATATGTGCCAGTATGAATGATGACCGTGTCGCCTGGACTCACCGAACCTGCCGCGTGCTGCACAGTGAGCCAAGGACTCGATAGAGTGCCTGGGTTTGAATCGTTACCTGAAGGAGAAACGTGATACTCCACTGACCAGGCCACGGATGTCAGGACACAGAAAATCAAAATAAATGGAAAATATCTCACTTTATCAATCCGTATGTCATCATACTCTCAGTCGTACACCAGTATCAAGATTTGGATTGCATTCATAAGAATCCTTTGATATAAATTTTTTAACATAAAATCTATGATGATGACTCCAGGCCCAACAAATCTGGATAATTCAGGAAAGGATAAAGCATGAAAAAAACATTGGTTTGTGGTGCAGGCGGATTCATCGGAAGCCATCTGGCCAAAAGGCTCAAAAAGGAGGGATACTGGGTCAGAGGCGTGGATTTGAAATATCCTGAGTTTTCCGAAACAGCGGCAGACGAATTCCTGATTCTCGATCTGAGAGATCAAAAGAACTGCGAAAGGCCGTGACGACACCTGAAGGTCGGCCCCTGGATGAAGTCTATCAACTGGCCGCTGATATGGGAGGGGTTGGATTTCTATAGGGAAATCTGCTGCGCCATGGGTAAGAGCGCCAGGTTTCCTGACTTTCTCGAAAACGTCCAAGAAAGTGGGTCGAAACTCTCTGAACCTTCGCTCAAATCTATTTTCCGGACCTTTTCCGCTGGCTCGCTCTTTCGACTACGATATAAGCCCCACCGGCCTCGAAGTCACGGTCTGCTGAATCTCATCAATCGGTGTGAAAGACCTCCTTCATAGGCATCCATTTCAGTCCTGTATCCACATTCAAGCCTTCGAGAAAATCTTCCATATCTTTATCGACCTTTTGACCCGCACATTCAAAATAGGCGAACAGCAATCCCTCCCTCAAAAAGATGGAGTAGTTGCGGATAATTCTACATTTTTCTTTATTTAATAACCGACAAAATACTTTCACCCAACATAAAAACCGGCTGAAATCAAGTCAATCTATGTGGGGAATTTCAGCTTTTTTCTGGAAATTGGGAACCAAAGACCGCATCAGCAGCGGAAGACGGTATCTCCAAAACAGTCTCATTGACGGCGAACCGTCATCTATTTACAATTCAGTAATCATTCATCCCATTTACCTTCAAGCGCCATTAAGCCAGAGCAGCGGATTTATGCGAAGGAGGTCGATCGATATGATTGACCTTGAATTGAGATTGCTATAGACTGAAAGCGCAATACAATGAGGCATAAGGGGAAAAGTGAGGATCATCGGCCAAACTAATGGGATGCATCCATATTTTGAAAGCGGGCCAATAACAGAACAGCCAAAACTCAGGCTGTTTGAGAATCGGTCATAAATAAGGAGGCCAAGATGGGAAACGATTATCGCATCATCGACAACCACGTGCATATCGCTGGGCGGGGCGATGTGTTTCGAGAAGACCTGTACTGGTCGAAAAAATTTGAAACAGGGATAGGATTCCAGGCTCTTAAAACACTGAAGGGGTGGACGTTCAAGCGGGTCGGTGATCAACGCATGGTCGATGAGCTGCTGAAACAGGCACGAAAACTGGAACAAGTCGACCATATCGTAGTCCTGGCATTCGACAATGTCTATGACGATGACGGGACTTACAGAGGACCGCACCAGGACAACATGGACCGGTCCCTCTCCACAATCTACGTCAGCAACAAATTCGTCAGCGGACTGTGCACAGAGAATCCCCAACTTCTTCTTGGAGTCTCTGTCCATCCTTTCCGCAACGATGCCGAAGCAGAGCTTGAACAGTATAAAGCGAATGCCGTGCTGTGCAAATGGATCGCTTCTTCCCAACTGATAGATATGTCTCCGGAGAACCGCCTCGCACAGGAAAAATTAACCAGGTTTTATAAAAAGCTCGTGGAGATCGATCTTCCCCTTCTCTTCCACACCGGAGTCGAAACCTCCATCCCTGCTCCGGCCAAGGGATATGAACAGTACAACTCCCCAAAATATATCGAATCCGCTCTGGATCTGGGAGCCACTGTCATACTCGCACACTGCGGATGTTCCTACCTCGACATCATCCAGGACAACGTCGTGAAGGAGGTCATCGATTTATTCCAAAAACAGAAGAATCAAGGTAAAGATTGGAAGCTCTATGCGGATATTTCCGCCCTGTTTTCCCCCTTCAGAAAATCGAAGATTCTCGATGAAATTTTCCAGAATATCCCGGCTTCAAAGCTGATATACGGCAGCGACTTCCCCAATCCGGCAAAAGGCCGGAAGGAATGTATTTTGAGACCTTTTCTGCGTTTTCGAAAAGCCAATCTGCTCAATCGGTACCATAGAATTGCATCGAAATGGCTGAAAAGATATTATTCTCATGAAGATTGTCAATTTATCCTGACCAACTTCCACCGGGTGCTGGATGGATTGGGGAGGGGACATCTCGTAAAAAAGATGGATGAAGATTAGATATGCAGCCGCCAGAGCCCTGACCAAGGAGGTTTGCTCAGATCTCGAGCCACCTTGGAGGAGGAAGCCGAGGGACATATCGACCGACCGTTGCCCTTTGGAGGAGTAATGAAATGACTAAACATGCAAAAATCTCCGGAACTGGCTCCTATTTACCAAAACAGCGGATTTCCAATGAACAGATGCAAAAAATGGTCCGCAATTTCGATCCAGAAAGAGCAGGAATGCCCTTTCCTTTGTGGGTCGAAAAGGTAACCGGAATAAAGACAAGGTGCCTGGTGAAAGATGAGGATGCCGAGATGATGGCCGCTCAAGCATCTCTTCAGGCTCTGGAAGCTGCAGAAATGAAAGCCAATGACATAGATTTTATTATCGCATCCAGCTTCACTCAGACAAGAGATATTCCCAACTTCGCCTGTTCGCTCGGGTATATGATCGGAGCCGATAAGGTGGGAGGTTTTCCTTTAAACACCGCTTGTGCGGGCTTTATCTATGGCCTCTCTCTTGGATATGCTCTGATCAAGTCCGAGATCTATACGAATGTCCTGGTGGCCTCCTCGGAAGCCCTTTCCAGAGTGGTCGATTATGGAGATCCCAGTACCGCAGTTCTTTTTGCTGACGGTGCTGGCGCTGCAGTGCTCCAGGCCTGCGAAGAAGGCGGAATTTGCAGTCCACCCTATTTGACTTCCGATTTTTCGGACCACATCTATCTCAATAATTCAGATGCCGTAAATCCTCAAGAGAGGATCGAAAACCAGGGTAAAGAATATTTGCCCCGCAGCATGCTCTATATGCCGGGCGGTCCTCACGTTCTCAAAAGGGCAGTAAACGGCATGGCTGAAGCTCTGCTCAAGGCTCTAGAGCAAAGCCCTTATGCACTCGAGGATTTGGAAGTGATCATTCCGCATCAAGCGAACCTGCGTATTACAGATGGTCTGATCATCAGACTAGGGGTTCCCAAAGAAAAAGTCTCCAGGATTATCCACTCGATCGGCAACACTTCCGGAGCCTCGGTGGCCATAAGTTTGGATCTGGCTTTCAGGGGTCAAGCAGATGATGTAAAAATAAACTCGGGTGATATCGTCGGCCTGACGGCGATCGCAGGCGGATACAGTGCTGGTGCGATTATCTTTAAACACGTGTAAGCTGGTACGCCCAAGCGGACAACTTTAGAACCTATTTTTCCTCAGATTTACTCCGGCAGAAGGTTCATGCTGTTAATGAAATAATAAGATTGACTTAAATTCAATTTGACTTAGTGGAGGAAGATATTATAGCTTTGTATCAATCAACAGAGGAAGTAAGGGATGAAAAAACTACTTTTGATTTTGCCTTTGGTCTTTCTGCTTTGTTTTACTTTTGGCTGCCAGAAGGCTGAAGATGTGGCTGAAGAGCCTGGAGTTGAACCTTTATCTGATGAGGACATAGCAGCTATTAAAGCAATTGGTCCTGCAATGGATAAAGCTGCTCTTGCTGGAGACTTTGATGCAGCACTGGCTGTGTTTACCGAGGATGTACTGGTGATGGGTCCAAATAGCCCAACATTCCAGGGACGCTCAACCTGGCTGGAAATAGTAAATTCCTTAGGTATGACAGTCACAGAACATGTGCTCGAATTTGTAGAAGTTGATGGCTACGGAGACATCGCTTATGCTAGGGGAGTTTGGAAAGAGGCATATAATATTGAAGGTGTTGAAGAGCCACATAAGGATGAGGGTAAAGCGCTTGGGATTCTTCGTAAACAGCCTGATGGTTCTTGGCTTATAGCAGTCTGGTGCTGGAACACAGACTTGCCTTTACCTGAGTAATTCATATCGCTTTTACAGATACGAAATAAGAGGAGGAAACATGAAAAACTTATGCATAATTCTACCTTTGGCTTTGATTTTATGCTTCATGGTCGGCTGCCAGGACAAGGGAGCAATGGCAGAGCTTGAAGAGTTCAGGGCACAGGCAGCACTTGAGGAGGAGAACATTGAGCTAATTAAAGGTTTGTTTGAGGAATTAAAAAAAGGCAATGCCGAGATTTGGAAGGAACTGTGTGCGCCCGAATTGGCATACTACTCTCCGTCCAATAGTCCTGAACCAATGTCCCTGGACGAAACAATTGAATGTTCTCAGATGGCTTTTGAGGGTTTTCCTGACATTAATTTGAAGATCCATGAACTCATTGCAAAGGGAGATAAAGTTATAGCCTGGTTCACTGAGACAGGCACTCACGAAGGAGAATATCACGGTATCCCTGCTACAGGGAATAAGATTGAACTTGGTATCATTACTATATTCTATATTAAAGAGGGGAAAATAGTTGAGGCGAGGGAAGAAGCAGATAGTCTGGGAATGATGCAACAACTCGGCATGGAGCTTAAGCCGAAGGAGGGGGAGGAATAAAAGAGAGCTATCAGGAAAATTAAACCCATCAACCTACTGATTACGAATCCCTTCTAATTCACCTTACGATTCACCCCAAAAGACTATTGACCTATTTCTAAAGGCGAAACAATATATTATCAAAAACTTTATAGAGAAGAGAGATACGCCTATGAATTCAAAACTGTTAATTATAATTCTTTTGATGGGAATCTTGGCTCTAACAGGATGCGGTTTGGTTGCTGTAGTTCCTGAGTCGCCGCCTCCACGCCCAGAGGCAAGACAACCATTTTTGATTCCTGAAGGGCAATTACCTCCCCCCGGAGAATGCCGAATCTGGTATCCCAAATTACCTCCAGGGCAACAACCTCCACCTGGAAACTGTGCTGAACTCGCTAGTAGAGTTCCTCATGGAGCATGGCTTATTACCCGTCCTGAAAACGACCGGGATAGACTGAAGGTATTTGTATATGACAAGAATAGGCCAGAGGTAGTGGTTGTGATTCGTTGGTATCATGCATTCACGGGGAAATTTATCTCCGAGGAAAAAAGGTAATGAAGAAACTATTATTTGTTTTGCTGATTCTATTTATGGCTATAAACGCCAACGGGATGGGCATAGGAGTGATTGTGGGTTCTCCAACAGCACTTTCGCTGAAATTGGCAAGAGTTCATTTGGAATTCGGTTATCAGGGAATCGAAGGCGGAAACACATCTCTCCATTTTTCATACGAAATTCCCTTCAAGATTGATTTTGGAAATCGAAATGCTATTCCCATGTATTTTGGTCTCGGTCTTTTTTCAGAGTTCGGTTCAGACACACATATGGGTGTAAGGTTTCCCATCGGAATAAATTTTTGGCTTGCGAAAAATATTGTTTTATTCGGTGAAATAGTTCCTGCATTTTCTGTTCTTGAAAAAACGGGATTCACACTTTTTGGAGGAGTAGGTCTGAGAATCCATTTCAATGTTAAATCATAATTCCTTGTTTTTAATTATTTCTGCATCCTAATCTTACAAAGCCCCTCAACATCGTCCATTAAGAATCAACTAGATATCTCTTTCCAGAACGAGAGGGCTTACTATATACGAGCAGTCACCTCCTCTTTCCATTGACATGAACAGCTGTAATAAATAAGCTTTGTGTCAACCAACAGAGGAGGTGAGGGATGAAAAAACTGTTTATGATTTTGCCGTTGGTTCTGATTCTATGCTTTATGGTCGGCTGCCAGGACAAGGAAGCTATGGCAGAGCTTGAAGAGTACAAAATCCAGGCTGACCTTGAAGAGCGGAATGAAGCTATGTACAGACGATTCATAGAAGAGTTGAATAAAGGAAATCTTGATATTTTTGAAGAGCTGCTGGCTCCAGGCTTTGTTTGCTACAGTCCTTCTGGAAAGAAACAACCATTATCCCGAGAAGAATGGATAGAGGGGATGAAGGATGTCCTTAAAGCACTCCCTGATTTGCAATATGATATCACGGCAATTTTTGCTGACAATGATATCGTGGTCGCCAGCACTCTTGGTTCTGCCACACACAACGGGGAATATATGGGGCTACCACCTTCAGGGAATAGGATATCTGACGTCAGCGCAATCGTTATTATCCAGTTCGAGGACGGCAAACTCATTAAGGAATGGGCTGTGGTTGATAATCTGAGCTTAATGCAGCAACTCGGCATGGAGCTTAAGCCGAAGGAGAAGAAATAAAAAGCTATAGAATTACAGTATGTATATATCGATAAAAGACTCTACCATATCCAGGGTCAAAGGGGGGCTCTGGGTGATAGGGTTTTTATGGGGAGAATAAGGATTGTTTTTTGTTTTCAAAGCATATGAGGATTGTCAAATGGGTCTAATGTGTTAGACGAGATAGGGAACTACGTCAAAATAGACTCATCCCCATGTGTCACATATGTGCCAAAAATTGTCTAAAATAGCTGAAACTACGGGTCTGTAGCATAAAAGACAAAACTAAGAAAAAGGCTGATTTTCAGGGGATACGGCTGGTACGGCTCTCTTGTGCCGGCTGGAGAGAGCACCCACCTTTTTGGTTCCCATCATCAACCCCCCTTTTGCTGACACAGCCGGCTTGTCAAATCAAGAGATTTGAGTATACAGGAATAATGTAGTAAATTAGTTGTATATGCAGAGGAGGGAGGGAAGATGAAAAAACTATTCTATCTGATAATAATCTTATCCTTATTTGTCTACTGTGTACCAAAACAAGATGAAGTGGAAAGGATTATGGAAGATGGAGTGGATGTGGTTATCAATCATTTAGAGCCTTACAAAATCATTGGAGAGCCTAGCAATCTTATCCTTGAGGAAGTATTTACAATTGATACAGAAAAAGCTGATGTAAAAAAAATAGGACTAACTAATATTTGGAATTTTGATGTTGATTCTGAAGAAAATATATATATGCTAAGTTATAAAAACTACGAAAGTAAAAATTGTATTTTTAAATTTGATAGAAATGGAAATTTTGTTACCTCTTTTGGACAAAGAAACCAAGAACTGAACGAAACAGGACGACTCTCAGTTCAAAGAATTAATAATTCGGATGAAATTGTAGTTCCTGATATAGTCAATTTCACGCTTGTAATCTTTAGCATAGATGGAAGTCTTTTGAGGGAAATTGCTATTCGTTTGGATATCGATGAATTTAAGGTGGATACTGTTTCAGATAGTTTTGCTATGGAAGTGAATCAGCTTGAAAGTGGGAATCATTTGATACAATGGCAGATTGACCATCGCAATTATAAATATGACCATCAACTTCCTTTAATCTTATACAGCTCTGGGTTTGACAGAATAAAAGAACTTGGCAGATACATAATTCTTGATTTTACTACAGCAGAAAAGTTAAGAGGCATATTCCCTGTCTTTACGTGGAGCATATCAGACGGAAAAATATTCTTAGGAACTGAAGAGAATGGCTATGAAATAAATGTATATGATTCAGAAGGAGATTTAGTAAGAAAAATCAAAAAGATGTATAAACCTGTAAAAGTTCCAGATGAATATAAAAAATACATTATGAAAATGGCAGAAACAGTGCCATGGGGAGATAAAATCTATTTTCCTGAGTTCATGCCTCCATTTCAATATATTTTTACTGATGATGAAAGGCATCTTTTTGTCATGACTTATGAGAAAGGGGAGAAGCAGAAGGAATATTTATATGATATTTTCAATCCTGATGGTATTTTTATCGGAAGAATTAGCTTAGGAAACTATGGCTTTTCAGGATATCTTGGAACTGATGGACCACTCGAAGTAAAAGCTAAAAACAATCGCATATACTGCCTTAGAGAAAATGAAAGTGGCTATCATGAACTTGTGGTTTATAAGATGAAGTGGGAATAAAAATGGATACGATTTGACGAGCTCAATATTCTTTTTAGAATCCCTCCCTTATCTGCTCCCAATTTTTAATTTTGTAGCGTTTGATTTTGGCGTAACCAGTGTCGCGGTTGAATTCTGCTGTGTAAATGTAGCCATGTTTTATTAACGGAAATCGGACTGGTATTTTTACTCTATATAGATAATATCCCTTTTTATTGAACATGTCATAATGACTCACTTTATTTTCATCAGGCGAGTATATAAATCTCTTAACATAAATTTGTCCTTTATCATCCCTTATTATGTCACTAAAGAGAGGCTTATATTTCGGAAAGTTCATTGCTTTTTTAGCTTCACCTCTTGAGAATTTTCGGTTCCAATTTCTAATCATGGGTCTTTCCATAAAACGGTTTAATACTCTTTCTTTATCATCATTGGTCAGAGGTTGAGGATTCTCATCCTTTTCGAATTTGTAAACAATATTCCCTGAGGAATTAATAACGAACAGCTTGTATTCTGAACTATAGCCATAGACACTCAATTCTTCATCTATTCCACAGATAAGTAATCGAGGCTCGTGAAAATTAGGGAGCTTATATTTCAAAGAAGAGTTTCTTCCTTCCCTGTTATAAGTTACAATCGTCTTAACAAACTTTCCTTCCGAATTGAAAAGGTCAATATTCGAAGAATAACCAGTCAACGTTTCACCTATGATATTTCCTTCTTTTGTAATCCTATATTGGTCTGAGATTTTGAGTCCAAACAGGTTGAATGTTTTTATTAATTCTCCGTTGCTTTTGAATTCGTGAATCCTTCTGTTATCCAGAACGTAAATGTTGTCGTGTGAGTCTAAGTATAAGAATGTGAAATAGTCCTCAAATTCGCCTGGACCTTGCCCTTGTCTCCCAATTGTCTGAAGATAGTTACCATTTCTATCATATTTTTGAATTCTGTAATTACCTTGGTCTAAAGCAAAAATATTTCCATCTTTATCTACTCCCATTTTTACTTCTTCATAAAACATATAATTCTCATCTTCCTCATTCCCTATACTCAAGTCTTCTTCTAAATCAAACGTGATTTCTCCATAAAGAGGCTCATTCGGATTTTTAATAATTTTGACTCCATCTTCCTCTTCAATCGTGCCTTTCCATTGAGAATTTTGATTTTTTATTGCATAGACTGAGAGGAAAATGAAGACAAGAGAAATGACAATTAAAAGCTTTATTCTGAGTTTCATGAGGACCACCCTTTTATCCTAATTCATTTTATCATAAATAAAATATTTAAAAAGAGAATAAGCTAGCTGGCAGATTCGTCCCTTGAGAGTGTTATCAAATAGCCTCTATAGCCAACCTCCAACCTTTCAACATAATAAGCGATTCAGTATCCTCATAAACTCTCTTCAAAGTTCCAAGCAAATCCCTCCGGGCGTGCCACTACATTCCAGGCTTTTGTATCAAAATCAACAATTTAGAGTTGAGTTTTGTATTTTCGGCCATTAAGTCAGATTATGTCATTTTAAGCCATTTTTAGTGACATTTTACTGACCGGATTACTGACCGGAAATAATGAGGGATAAGTCTATTATGGTGTGGAAAACACAAGGGACTTAAAATCCCTCGTAGGTTGTACCTACGTGCCGGTTCGAGTCCGGCCCTCGGCACTCTTCTTGCCTCTAACACCTTTGAACTGAGTAAGTTAACGTGATCAGGACAAACTAAACGAAAACAAACATAAACAGACAGTTTTCGTCTGTTTTGGCATGCTTATGTCCCCAATTTGTCCCCACACCTGCCTTGACAAATGCCGGCCGTTGTCAGCAAAAGGGGATTGATGGAAACCAAAAAGGTGTGAGCCCTCTCCGGCCTACTAAAATGAAACATCTCTATCACTGTCACGCTAATAAAATAGTTAGTAAAATACACTTGACAAGATCACTTGTAAATCTTATATTTAAGTAATAAATAAAACACTTAATTATTTAGAAAGATGTGCATGAAATTAAATCCAGCCTATATGTTTAAAGTATTAGGTGTAGAAACTCGGATTAGAATGATTGATCTGATAAAAACTAAAGGGCCGCTTGGTGCCAAGAGTATTGCAGAAGATCTGGGGATAACAACAGCCGCTGTATCGCAACATTTAAAAATTTTGAAACATGCAGGTCTCGTTAGAAGCGAAAGGAAGGGATTTTGGATTCCTTATTCTTTAGATGAAGTAGCCTTAGAAAACTGCAAAGCTGTATTGAGTGAAGTTTGTTCATGCGGGTGCCGAGGGACAGGAAAAAACAAAGAGAAAGCCCAGGATGATTCAAGTTTGGAATCACTAAAGAAATATGAATCAGAATTACGAAGCGAACTCAGAATTGTTAGAGATAGAATTAATGAAATGAAGTCCAAAAAAAGTAAATAAAAATTTTTTAAAATTAAAATTAAGTGATTAATAAATTACTTAATTATTATTTATCTGTTTCAGTTAGCAACATTTTAAATCTTATAAAGGAGGTGATAAACAATGTGTCAACCGAGAGGAAGTCAAAGAACTTCTGGAATTCTGGGATGTAGTTGTGGCTGTTGCGGATGTGGCTGTGGTCCATTATTCCGGCGTTTCTTAACTGAAAGGGAAGAAGCGGAAAGGCTGGAGGATTATAAAAAACAACTGAAAAAGGAACTTGAAGGTTTAGAAGAACGCATCCAAGAATTTCAACAAAAGTAGGCTCAAATTCAGCCGAGGGGTGGGAGATAATGAGAAAGCTTCCACCCCTTTTTTGAGTTTTAGAAAAAGAAAAATGGAGGTGTAAAATGAGTCTATTTATTTTAAGTCTGAGCAATTTTCTTCACCTTACGGCCACGATAATATGGATAGGAGGAATTATGATGATTCTATTGGTGATTCTGCCTGGGGCAAAAGAATCTCTAGAATCAGCACCAATGACAAAAAGGATAATGAAAGAAATAACCAAACGATTTACTCCTATGGCTAACATAAGCATCCTTGTTATAATTTTAACTGGCCTTGTCATTGCTTTTTATGAGAAAAATTTTACAGGTTTTCTCGAATTTAACAATTTGTGGAGTTCTGTTATGTTTTTGAAGCACATTCTAGTAGTCGTGATGGTGATAATCCATTTTTACAGGGGATTGTTGTTGAATCCCAGAATAGCTGGAATATCTTCCAAGATTAATGAACCGATGGTTGCATCCCCTCTGTCTTCTCGAGTTCAAAGACTGCAAAAATTTTCATTAGATCTTGTCAAAGTGAATCTTGTTCTGGGAATGATAGTACTGATGATGACCGGGATTTCCTCATCCCTTCAAGAGAGCTAAGTGTAGCATTTATGGCCCAATATTTAAATACGAAAATTTTTTTAATCAATGTGAATAGAGGTGTTAAAGGTGCTGTTAAAGGAATAGAAGATGCTATCGAACATTATGAAGCCGACTTGATTTTATGCGTTGATGGTGGAGGAGATTCTTTAGCTAAAGGGACAGAAAAAAGACTAATAAGTCCTTTAGCTGATTCCTTAATTCTAGCTTCGGCTTATCAAATAAGTAAAAAAATAAATGTGGCTTGGTCAATTTTTGGATTCGGGTGTGATGGAGAATTAACATATGAAGAGTTATCTAATCGAATCACTGAGCTTGCTAAGAGAGGTGGATATATTGGCGCATGGGGCATTACAAATCGTATTCAACAAGATCTTAGCGTCCTAGTCAGATCACATCGTTCAGATGTATCAAAACTTGTACTAAAAGCTACAAAAGGACAATATGGAGAGATTAAAATAAGAGAAGGAACAAGGAATGCATATGTTTCACCTCTTAGTGCTATAGTATTATTCTTTGATGTAAAAATTTTATTTAACCTATCTCCTATCGCTAAAGCTTTAATTAAAACTGATGATTTAATATATGCGAATGAAATTCTTCATCACATGGATATTAAAACTGAATTTGATCTTGAAAAAATCGCATATAGCAAAAGTGTGAAGTCCTATAGAAATCTCCCAAAATATTAAAAATAGGAAAATTTAAAAATAAAGAATGAAAATATAATCAGTGATAAAGGAAGTTAATATCTTCACAATTTGAGAACATTTATATGATTTTTTTTGTTTATACTAGTTTGGAAAATGCCAAGAATTTTTTTGAATGAAAAAATCACAAATTTCAATTAAGATTGTTTTCATGGGGTCATCTCACAGAAAAGACTTGATTCATCAATCTCAAGAATCCGTGCCTCCACATTCAGCGATGTTGCTAATGTCAGGAATTGGGATGGTCCCACTGTTGTTGCTGTAAAGCCATCCTTGCACACAATCACACCATTGCCGGTCTTTTCATAATTAATTTCTCCTAAAAGTCCAGCCTCAGATTGAAGTTGAAACCATTCGAGTCTATCTTTCCAGAATTTATTGGAGTAGCTAGAAAAGAGCACAGTTCCACCAGGTTTTGTAACGCGAATGCTCTCTCGGATTAATTCTTGTTGATTTACATGAAATGCTGAAATTCCATTTTGGATACAGATGGTTTTATCAAAGACTTGATTAGAGAAAGCTAGTTTTACTGCATTCATACTTAGCAAATGACAGTTTGAGATATCAGAGAACACTTTCTTTCCGAGAAGCAAATTAGCAATAGACGTATCAATTCCAAACACTAAACAAGCTTTTTGTGCCAGTCGAGGGAGTATTCTTCCATATCCACATCCAAGTTCCAAGACAATGTCGTTGGCATGGATTTTTTTCAAAACATGATTCAATTCTGCTTCCAGGTGTTGCTGAACACGTGGCGGAGCAATTTCATAGCATTTCGCCAACCGTTCAGCTGAGAGCTTATCTTTATAGTAATCTCTAACTTTGTCTTTCTCCATTAGAATATTAAGAAAATCTATATTCCTTATTCTAACATGCTTAAGAGAAGTGGACTATTGTTGTCTATATGAAAAAAGTAGTCAAAATGTGGTCAAAAAGGGAAAATAAAAAAGTCTTAACATGTTGATTTTAAAGTATTTATGAAAGATAGAGCGTCTGACTACGAATCAGAAGGCCGTAGGTTCGAATCCTGCCGGGCGTACCAGGCGTATCCCCTGATTTTTGAGCTTTTCTCTAATTTTGTCTTTTATACTACAGACCCGTAGTTTCAGCTATTTTAAACAATTTTTGGCACATATGTGACACATGTGGATAAGTCTATTTCCACAGCATTCTAAGAATCGTCTATCGCATTAGACATCATAGAGTCTCCCTGATGTCTTGGAACAGAAAAACAATTCTTACTCTTTCCATAAAAACCCCTATCACCCAGGGCCCCCCTTTGACTCCGGGCAAGGTAGAGTCTTTTATCGACATCTCTACACTATACTTTCTATAGCTTTTTTGTGATTAACTTGAAGTGATTGACACCCTCCTCGTTCCTTGGTATTCTTTGTTTCAGCAACGAGGGTTAATAATGTCAGTCAAATGCCCAAAGTGTGAGTTCGACAATACTTCCGATTCCAAATTCTGTAAGGAATGTGGCACACAACTACTCCCCGCCAAGAGTATTGCAGTCACAGAAACCATAGAAGCACCCAAGGAGGAACTAACCAGAGGCTCTACTTTAGCCAATAGATATGAAATCATAGAAGAACTAGGCAAAGGTGGGATGGGAAGAGTCTACAGGGTTGAAGACACAAAGTTAAAACAAGAAGTTGCACTCAAGCTTATAAAACCTGAGATTGCTAAAGATAAGAAGACTATCGAAAGATTCAGGAATGAACTGAAACTTGCTCGAAACATCCGTCATAAGAATGTTTGCGGAATGTTTGATTTAGGTGAGACAGAGGGAGCACATTTCATCACGATGGAATATGTGCGTGGTGAAGATTTAAGAAGCTCTATCAGACGTTTCGGCCAACTGCCTATTGGAAAATCAATATCAATAGCAAAACAGATATGTGAGGGTTTGGTTGAGGCTCACAGATTAGGCGTCGTGCATCGTGATTTGAAGTCTAACAATATCATGATAGATAAAGAAGGAAATGCAAGGATCATGGATTTCGGGATCGCCCGATCTCTTGAGGCAAAGGGCATAACAGGTGCAGGGGTGATGATCGGCACTCCCGAGTACATGAGTCCTGAGCAAGTAGAAGGGAAAGATGTTGATCAACGTTCGGATATTTACTCGCTAGGGATCATACTCTATGAAATGGTGACAGGAAGAGTGCCTTTCGAAGGAGATACACCTTTCACGATCGGGATGAAACACAAAGGAGAACAGCCTCAGGATCCGAAAGAACTTAACACCCAAATATCAGATGATCTTGGTCGTCTCATACTGAAATGTCTGGAAAAAGAAAGGGAGAAGAGATTTCAGAGTGCGGAAGATGTTCGCTCTGAACTTTCAGACATTGAAAAAAGCATCCCCACAACAGAAAGGATCATTCCCGAAAGAAAGCCTCTCACATCAAGAGAGATTACAGTTCAGTTCAGCCTAAAAAAGGCCTTTGTCCCTGCCCTTGTCTTTATCGCTGTCGTCATCATCGGAGTTGTCATTTGGCAAGTTCTTCCGCAAAGAGAAGTAGCGCCAGGTCCAAAAATTGAGAACTCCATTGCGGTTATAAGCTTTGAAAATCAGACAGGGGATAAAGTCTATGACTATCTCCAAAAAGCAATTCCCAACCTTTTAATCACCAGCTTGGAGCAGACAGGAGAGCTTTACGTGGTCACCTGGGAAAGAATGCATGACCTTCTGGAGCAGATGGGAAAGAAGGGTGTTGAAACCATCGACAGAAATTTGGGATTTCAGATATGCCGCAGAGAAGGAGTAGAAGCTATTGTCCTGGGCAGTTTCGTCAAAGCCGAGAATATCTTTGCAACAGATGTAAAAGTCCTGGATGCGGAAACCAAGAAGATGCTCAAGAGTGCCAGCTCAAAAGGAATAGGAGTGGACAGCATTTTAAACACTCAGATTGACGAGCTGAGCAAGGAGATAACTGAAGGGATAGGCCTAGCCAGAGAAAAAACTGAACCTGCCCCAGCGCTGATAACTGATGTGACAACCAGTTCCATGGAAGCCTACAGATATTTTATGCAGGGAGTGGAAAACACGCGCAAATTCTATTTTAAAGATGCAGTAGGTTCCTTCGAGAAAGCTGTTGAGCTTGACCCGAGCTTTGCTTTCGCTTACGGCTACCTTGCCCGTTCATACGGTTGGTTAGCTGATATCGGAGCGAGAAATGAGGCTATTAAAAAAGCCAAAGCCTTATCTGAGAAAGCAACGGATAAGGAGAGGTTTTTTATTGATGCAACTTATGCCTCATATATAGAAAGAGACCAAGAAAAACAGCGCCGTATCGTTCAGCAGGCAACTGAGAAATTTCCCAAGGAGAAAGTTTTCCATTATTGGCTGGGTGTTCTATACCGGTCTGATGGAAAATATGAGGAAGCCTTACAAGAGTTCAACAAAGCCCTGGAGTTGGACCCCAATTACGGCGAAATCCATAATGAGCTTGGCTACTTATTTGCCGATCTGAGGAATTTTGAAAAATCTATAGAGCATTTCAAAAAATATGCGGCTCTGAATCCTGGAGATGCTAATCCCTTCGATTCACTAGCTGAAACCTATTTTCTGATGGGAAGGTTTGATGAAGCCATTACCAAATACAAGGAAGCATTGGAGATAAAACCTGATTGGCTTGGAACGTCCTTGAAAATCGGCTACATCTATGCTTTAAAAGAAAATTATTCTGAGGCGATAAGATGGGTTGATAAAGATATTGCTCTTGCCACCTCTCCAGGTGCCAAACAACAAGGGGTCTTGTATAAAGGATTCTATCGCTTCTGGCTCGGTAATTTGGAGAAGTCACTCGCCGATCTCCAGCAAGCCGAAAAGTTGGCTGAAGCTGCAGGGAGTATTACTGGAAAAGCCTATGGAGAATCGTTGAAAGCTTGGATGTATTATGATCGGGGAGAGTATGAAATTAGCCAGCAGCATAATGAAAGCTGGCTCGATATTTATTTAAAGTATAATCCCGAAAGCGAATCATTTCTTAAAAGTCTCTACAGGTTTCTTCAGGGATTAATCGGATTGGGAGAAAAACAGGGAGATACAGCAAAGAGCATGCTGGCTGAACTGAATTCCCTATTTCCGAAGCTTGCGCAGAGCGATAAAGAGGCGGCAACATTCTATATTAAGTTTCTCCAGGCTGAGATATTGCTCGCTGAAGGCTCGGCTGGAAAGGCTATTTCGATCTTCAAAGAAGCATCACCTGGGACTCCACCTGCGCTCCAACACACAAACCTGGTAATAGTCTATAATTTACCTTTCCTTAAGGATGTAATAGCGAGAGCTTATCAACAGAAAGGAGATTTAGATAAGGCCATAGCTGAATACGAGCGGTTGATTTCTTTTGACCCGAATAGTAAAGCCCGATACCTGATCCATCCCAGGTATTATTACAGGCTTGCCAAACTGTGTGAGCAGAAAGGCTGGAAAGGCAAGTCCATTGAGTATTACGAAAAATTCCTCTCCCTCTGGAAGGATGCTGACCCTGGTATTGCTGAGGTGGAGGATGCGAAAAAGAGGCTGGCTGGGCTGAAGGAATAACTCCAAGCATCATTAACCAGTAATTTTAAGTTCGTTTGAGAATTGTCCGGAAAAAAGTAGTCAAAATTTGGTCAAAGGAGCAAATCGAAATATTTATAACGCATTGATTGTAAAAGAGTTAGAACAAACAGAGCGTCTGACTACGAATCAGAAGGTCGGGGATTCGAATCCTGCCGGGCGTACCAGGGAAAAACCTTGTTTTCCCCAGGTATTTTAATCCCTTCCTTTGTTTTGAGTTTTCAATCCTAGTACCACAGTTTCAGCGCTTTTCAACCGAATTTGTGCGAGTGTGACATGGAGGAGAAGTATGTTCCAATTTGCAATTGACTCTATTCATATTCCTTGATAATATTTTGGCTACCACATAGAGGGGAAGACAATGCCAGTAAAATGCCCCAAATGTCAGCATGAGAATCCCGACGATACACTTTTCTGTGGTAAATGTGGCACTCAGTTTCCTTCTCCTCAAAAGATCGAAGTCACAGAAACCATGGAAACACCAAAAGAAGAGCTAACCACAGGCTCAACATTTGCAGGAAGGTATCAGATCATCGAAGAGCTTGGTAAGGGTGGAATGGGAAGGGTTTACAAAGCTAATGACATGAAGATTAATGAGAAGATAGCCTTAAAACTCATTAAGCCTGAAGTTGCTGTAGATAAAAAAACGATTGAAAGATTCAGTAATGAACTGAAGTGTGCCAGAAAGATCAGGCATAACAATGTTTGTCAGATGTTTGATCTAAATGAGGAAAAAGGCACTCACTATATCACTATGGAATATGTGAAAGGAGAGGATTTAAAGAGACTGATCAGAAAAATGGGTCAATTAAGTGTAGGGCAAGTTATTCCTATAGCCAAACAAGTATGCGAGGGATTGGCAGAGGCTCATCGATTAGGAGTTGTGCATCGTGATTTAAAGCCTCAGAATATCATGGTTGATGAAGAAGGAAACGCCCGAATTATGGATTTCGGGATAGCCCGCTCTATTACAGATAAAGGAATTACAGGTGCAGGAGTGATGATAGGGACACCTGAATACATGTCACCAGAGCAGGGGGAAGTTAAAGAGGTCGACCAACGTTCCGACATCTACTCGTTGGGAGTCATCCTCTATGAGATGGTTACAGGGAGAGTTCCTTTTGAAGGAGAAACGCCATTAGGTATAGCTATGAAACACAAGAGCGAGATGCCCAAGCACCCTAAAGAGCTTAATGCTCAGATACCCGATGGTCTCAACCTGGTGATACTTAAATGCTTAGAGAAGGATAAGGAGAAGAGATTTCAAAGTGCTGGAGATGTGCGTTCTGAGTTAGAGAAGATAGAGAAAGGGATACCAACAACAGAAAGAGTAATCCCAGAGAGGAAGCCTATCACCTCAAAGGAAATAACCATAAAGTTGGGTTTGAAGAAACTGCTTATCCCTAGTTTAGCTGTTGTCGCTCTGGTAATCCTAGTTCTTATCATCTGGTTGGTTATTCCCCGAAAGGAAGCAGCTCCTCTTGAGTCAGGTAAACCTTCGATTGCTGTCCTTCCTTTTGTAGATTTAAGCCCGCAGAAAGATCAGGAATATTTCTGTGATGGGATGGCAGAAGCATTGTTGAATGCGCTGACCAACATTAAGGACTTACACGTTGCTGCTCGAACCTCTGCTTTTTCGTTCAAGGGCAAAGAACAAGACATCCGTGAGATTGGAGAAAAGCTGGGTGTACAAACGGTGCTGGAAGGTAGCGTCCGGAAAGCAGAAGAACAATTGCGTATTTCAGTCCAGCTTATCAATATAGCCGATGGATTTCAACTTTGGTCAAAGCAGTATGATCGGAAGATAGATGATGTGTTTGCCATCCAAGATGAGATCGCCCAGAACATTGTTCAAGCTTTGAAGATTGAGTTGAGTGAAGAAGAAAAACACATATTGGAAAAATCTGGAACCGAAGATGTCCATGCCTACGATTTCTACATTCGAGGCCGGAAGTATTTTCAGCAAACGCATTGTAGATCGTTTAAATATGCAATTGAAATGTTTTCGCAGGCGATTAAAAAAGATCCAGAGTATGCACTTGCCTATGCCGGCTTGGCGGATAGTTATTCGCAATATTATATGTATTGTGATAGGAATAAAGAAAACCTTGATCAGGCTCTTATAGCCAGTCAAAAGGCACTTGAACTAGACCCAGAACTGGCGGAAGCCCACGTGTCATGCGGGCTTGCTATCTCACAAAACTTGGAGTACGAGGAGGCAGAGAGAGACTTCGAAACTGCGATCCAGTTGAACCCCAAGCTGTTTGATGCGTACTACTTTTATGGGCGCACTCTCAGGGTGCAGGGGAAACATAAGCAGGCAGCTCGATTGTTTGAGCAAGCCTCTCAAGTTCGGCCAGAAGACTTTCAAGCTCCAACTTTTCTCGTTGCAGCCTATGAAGATCTCGGCCTCGAAAAGGAGGCACGGGAAGCGAATGCACGGGCTGTCGAAGTTTTCAAAAAACATCTGGAACTAAATCCCGACGATTCACGGGCATTAGTTTTAGGTTCCTTCGCTCTTCTCAGGTCAAATGATGAAGAAACAGCCGTAGAATGGATGGAACGGGCGATATCTTTAGATCCTGAAGAAATATCGGTGCTTTATAATGCTGCTTGTTTATATTCTCGGATGGGAAAGGTCGAAGAAGCACTTAACTATTTTGAGGAAGCGATTGATTCTGGATATTCATCCAAGGAATGGATTGAAAATGATTCTGATTTCGACCCAATCCGGAATCATCCCCGCTTTAAAGAAATCATGAAAAAACTGAAATAAAAAAACCTGGATGAGATTCGTGATCGGCAAAACCATCCCTCATTTCAAAATCCCCGATAACTTGGCAAAAGTAGCAGGCTCGGCAAAATCTACGAACAGAAAGGCTATACAGCCAAAGCCATAGAGAATTACAAGAAATTCCTCGACCTCTGGAAGGATGCTGATCCTGTCATAAAAGACATATTTCCCGCTAAATGTGCAAATAAGTACAATTTTACAAGAAGTAACTC
>CAYFWF010000049.1:0-164812 GCA_964346815.1 uncultured Eubacteriales bacterium
TTTATCCCATAATGGGAGAGAGCCTTTTTGAAGACGGCAATGGCCTGATTGAATTCCCCAAGAGCCTGATGGGATTTTCCCAAAAGAAAATAGAGTTGATAAGGAACCTCTGGCACATCAGAGAAAGCTATCAGCACCTGCTTAACCTGTTGGTGTTTTTTTAGAACAGAATAGACTTGGGCCAGTTTCAGAGCAAAATCTAAGGAACTGGGCTTCTTCTGGAAAGCTTCCTCTAATTTGGCCTGGGCTTTGTTGAACTCTCCCTTGTTGAACAACTGCATTCCCAAGAGGAAGGAATAGACAGGATGCTCGGGGGGCGGCAGTGTTTTGTTGTAAATCCAGGGGCGGGGAAATGCTGAGACAGGGGAAATCTCGAAATTCTCTTCCTCAGAAAGGATTTCCTGTTCACCATCCCATAACCCGACCCGAAGGCGGTAGTAGCCCGGAGGAAATTCCTGGAGAGAGAATTCATGTTTAAAATTTACCCCTTCTTCATATTGGTCGACTTTCCTGGTGAAATCAAAAAACGGCTCATCGTCTTTGAAAAATTCATATTTCACCTGACCTTTTTGCCTCAAATCAGAAGATAAGCCGGTGATCTGGAAGGCCAGGAAGAGCGTATCTTGTGGACGAAAGATATTTTTAGGTTGATGAAGAATTTGAAAAGAGCCTAATTTGAAAACCTTAAGATTCTGCATCTCAGATGAGGCCTGTTCCATCTTATAACCTAATATCAAAGAACTCATGCCCAGTACAGAACCATCCTCAGGAATGATAATATCCTTTTCTACCGTGGTGAATTCTTTAGATACTTCATTCTTTATGATCACCGAAAACTTGTAGGCGCCAGCAATCAAAGGGAACATATCATAGATATCGAAGGGCTTGTAGGCGATGCTTTTAAGCTGGTCTTCGTCCAGTTCTACAGAAATAGCCCCCTCATATTGGTAGATTGTTTTTCCCTCCGAATCGGAAACATTTCCGTTTATTTTTAAATGAGTGGAATATTTATCTTGATACTGCTGCATTGAAAATTTCATGAGTTCCACAACATAGTGGACAAAGTAAACTCCCGAAGGATTTTGAAGGATTTTGATCGAAGAATCGCTGTCTATGTAATTGGTGGAATATTCCACTTCCACTTTGTCTTTATAAGCCAAAAACATCTGTGCATACTTGTCCTTCAATTCCTTTTGGGGAACGGTATGAATATTCTGAATCAGGATATCAGAGGCCAACGAGGGGCGGCCAAACCGAGCAGATTCTCCGGGAATAAGTGAAAGAGAAACTCTGGCCAGACTGGGATCTATTTTCTTTAAAGTCTGGAAAGCCTGGACATAATCCGCCTGGTCGCCAAAATAGGATGTGAGCAGAGCCTGAGGGCCATCGGCACTGGGGCTGTAAAGAACATACTCTCCCACCCCGTCTTTCTGGAAAAAAACAAGATTGAACCCGGCGGGAAGACCGTATTGTGTTAGACCTTGATAAAACCAGACTTCAGTGCTGTATATCTGACTTGCGCCGGTGTGGCGATCGATTCCCCTGGGCTCGCCAAGAATGATATAAATCCTTCCCCGATCGGTTTTCCAGCCAGGCTTGGGCACACCTCTTCCGAAATAGTGATTGGCATGTTTGATGCGACGATGATGCTCTTCCTTGAATTCATTTTCTGGCGTTCCAGATGTTGGATCCCTTTGCTTCCAGAATGCTTCTATAAAAAGATCTCTTTCGCGATCTGTCTGAAGCTGGAGAAAAACTTCCTTCTCTAGAGAGGTGATAATATAGCAAACCTCCTCTTCCAGCCATTTTTTAAATCGCGGAGGGAGTTCGCCTTCTGACTTGACTCCGGAAGAAACCCCCAGCGGAAAAACCAGTAAAGATATGAACAGAATGACTATGTATTTTTTTATCATATTCAGCCTTCCGGCATTTTATTGAGTTTCTCTCACTCTGTACATAATTCATTGTATTATCAATTCAGAGAATTTTCAAATAAGTGAATCCCATCATGGAAAGAGTGACGCTCAGGTCTATAATCTCACCTACTCCATAAGAGAGTTGGAAGTACGGGCGGCCATAGATAACGTCACACCCAGCAATAAATATCTGACAGGCCCCAGGAAATCCTAGAACCTAGAGTAAAGAAAAAAAGATGGGAATTTTAACAAATTAATGGCATAATTATACAAATTGATAGCATAATTGTACTATACACGCTCAATCTGGGAAAATACATTTAAGCTAGAGCGTTGTTTTGTGGCAGAAAGAATGAGGAGGAAGATAAACCTTATCATTCAGAATAGAATGAGTGGGGATGTAGAGCCAGCCAACTTTCCGCTGCTTCCGGGGGCGACAAACCAAGTAACCTTATGATAAAATCAAAAAAGAAAATAGTAGACAAACTCCATAGCCAATGTATAAAATAATTAAAAGAAGGAGGAGAATAATGAGAAGAACTATTATATCAATGGTAGCTATCTCTACAGCTCTTTTACTCATGGGTAGTATAAACTATGCCCAAATAAGAACCGGAACCATCACAGGAACGGTCACAGATGAAGATGGAGTGTTCTTGCCGGGCGCCACAGTCGAACTTTCAGGTGAGAAGCTTTTGGGGGGCGTGCATTCTGTTGTAACAAATGAGAAAGGGAAGTTCAGGTTTCCAAACCTTATGCCTGGCGAATATGAGTTAACCATTAGTTTGGCAGGCTTCCGGACTACCAAAAGAAGCGAACTCCGTGTAAACGTTGCTGGAACGGTTACTGTGGATGTAATCTTAGAACAAGCCACCATAGGTGAGAGCATCACAGTACTGGCAGAATCTCCCGTAGTGGATGTGAAAAAGTCGGTTGTCTCTACCAATATCACCTCAGAATTGATGGAAGTCCTCCCTATGCGCCGTTTTACCTTCTTCGATTATGTGGGAACAACGCCGGGCATCACGAGCTCAACAGGAGACCACTCGAATAATTGGCAATCGGCCTTGGGATCTGGGACCACCTCAAACACCTATTATTTTGAAGGGGTAGAAACCACCAATCCAGAAAACGCAGGTTCCTGGTTATGGGCAAACCCTGATCAGATCGAAGAAATGGATGTTATCGTGTCAGGAGCTCCGGCTGAATATGGGAACTTTCAGGGCATGGTTGTCAACCTGGTCAGTAAAACGGGTTCCAATACATTTAGTGGTAATCTCAATTTTTATTACCGTGACGGTTGGTTAACCGGAAATAATACACCCGACGAAGAATTTCCTTTCTATCGTGACAAGTATTTAGAGGGTACTGCTACCTTAGGCGGGCCTATAATAAAGGATAAACTCTGGTTTTTTTGGGCCGGGCAGTTGATGACTGATAGATCGGTTGGAGTGGGGGCCGATCCATCTTTCGGGGCTGCTGATTATTACTTAAATACTACGTTCGGGAGACTTGACTGGCAGATCAATAAAAATAATAAGTTCACCCTTTCATGTGACGTCAACTGGTATAGATGGGAGGCTACGCCTGATGCATATACTGCTTATGAAGCCGTGTCGTCCGAACAATCCTGGAATCCTCTGCCAAGCGCCACCTGGAATTCAATCCTCAGTCAAAATACATTCTTCGAGATCAAATATTCCGGATGGTGGGTTACTCTCGAAACTAGAGCTGCAGATGGTGACATGGAAACTCCCGCACATTATGATGCTGCAACTGGGATAACTTCAGGAAATTCCTATTGGTGGGGTGACTGGCCCACCGGCCAGCATCAAGTCCAGGGCTCAGTTACTCATTATGCTGACGATTTTCTCCAGGGTGACCACGAGTTCAAATTCGGGGTTATTTACAACCACAGCTGGGCTGGATGGAAATGGGGCTTCCACGGCAACATGTATTATTACGATTGGGGTGGGTATCCTTATTATGCTTATTTCATGGACCCTGAAGAATATGGAGGAGTCGCCAACAGAATCAGTACCTTTCTCGACGACAGTTGGTCAGTAAGTGACCGCTTGACCTTGAACTTGGGGATCAGATTCGATCACACTCGGGGCGGCTACCCTGAGTACAGTAGACTGGATAAAGACGCAAACCCAACAGGAGAAACATTTCCAGCGGATATGGACCTTCTCAGATGGGACACATGGTCGCCACGGCTGGGACTCGTCTACCAATTGACTGGGGATAGGAAAACAATATTGAAAGCAAGCTATGGCCGGTATTATGGCCATATGCTCCTGAATGTCTTTTATGCTAGCGCCCCATCGAAATCCGATAGATACTGGTATGGATACAACTGGAATACAGGTGAATACGACAATCTATGGGAACATATAGATCCCATTGCAAATAGAGGTTTTGACCGGAATCTGAAAAATCCATATTCTGACCAATTTTCCGTAGGAATCGAAAGGGAAATATTCCCTGATTTCTCTCTGTCTATAACGGGTATCTATAAGGAATCAAAGGATAGTGTCGCTACGCAGAATTCCACTGCAGAATATGAGCTTATAGATTACTATGACGAATTTGGGAATCAGACGATACAGGTCTACAATCAGACAAACCCAGGAGACAGTTTCTATTTAACCACCAATCGAGGAGATAAAACTAATTATAAAGCATTGATTTTTGCTTTCAGGAAGCGCCTTTCCAACAATTGGCAGGTGGATGGGAGTTTGACCTTGTCTAAGGCACGAAGTTACCCCAAGGGCTATTACGATAAGAATGATTTAATCAATATGTACGGAGTCCCTGGCTCTTATGACCGAGAATATCAGCTTAAGATCAGTGGAACCTATATCTTTCCTTACGGCATAATGCTCAGCGCCTATTTTGCTTATGAGCAAGGGAGACCTTTCAACCGTGATATACCGATATGGCTGGATCAGGGACGTCGATGGATAGCAGCTGAAGAAAGAGGCAGCAAAAGACATCCGAACCCGACATATTTGGATCTGAGACTGGAAAAAGAATTCAGACTCTGGAAAACAACCAGATTAAAACTGTTGATAGACGTATGGAACATTTTTAATGCCGACTACAACAACTACGTCGCCTCAACTAATGCGGCAAGCGACGCCTACTTGGCACCCACAAGTTATGTTTTACCCAGGAGAGCTCAGCTAGGCATTCGTTTCGTTTTCTAAACAGCTCAAGCACTTTACATTCAAAGGGGAAGCTCGCAAGCTTCCCCTTTTTTCATGTCTGGGGAATCAGTTGGCACCCTTGCCTAGTTGATGGATGCGCTGCCCTTCACGTACTTGCCGTACCAGTCCAGATAGCGCTCATAGAGATCCTTGATGTAGGACGGCATGTCGATCCCGTGAAACTCGCCGGGGTACACGACGAGTTGAGTCGTGCGTCCGAGTCGCTTGAGCGCCTGATAGAGCTGCTCCGAATTGAGGATGGGGACATTCCAGTCCTTCTCCCCTCCCACGATGAGCGTTGGGGTCGTCACGTTCTCCACATAGTTGAAAGGCGAGAGCTTTTCCCAAATCTCCCGATTCTCCTTTTTCCAGGGAAGACCGAGCTCGTACTCCCACCACCGCTGGTAATGGTCGTGACCATAGTTGGCGACATACAGCGTGGAGCTGGCGCCAGTGATGGCAGCCTCGAATCTGCCGGTCTTGACGATGACATGGTTAGTCAGCAAACCACCGTAGGACCATCCGCCTACCCCCAGCCGATCGGGATCAACATAACCCTGCTCGATGACAGAGTCGACCGAGGCCAAGACGTCCTCGTAATCCTTCTCACCCCACGATTTCCAGATACCTAATGAAAAATCCTGGCCGTAGCCGGAAGAGCCGCGCGGATTGGGAAGGACGACCACATAGCCGTCGGCGGCAAAGAGCTGGGCTTGGAAGTTGAAGCCGTAATCGTATTGGGATACCGGCCCGCCATGTATACGGAGCAGAGCGGGGTAGCGAAAGCTGGGATCGAATGCCGGCGGCTTCACCACAAAGGCTTCGATTTCGGTTCCGTCCTTGCTCTTGAACCGGACCTCCTCGACGGCTCCAAGCCGAACCTCGGCAAGGAGTTTCTCGTTGACATGGGAGAGCTGCATCAATTCACCTCCAGAGTAGATGAACACCTCAGGAGGGAGATGGGGACCTGTAACGAGGGCTGCGATCGTACAATCCTCACCGATCTGGAATCCGTTGATGATTTGAGAGCCGGAAATGAGCCGTTCCACCGTGCCTCCTCCCGCCGGAATGCGGGCCAGCTGGCGCTCACCGCTATCTTCCAGAACGAAGTAAATCGATTCTCCGTCCACGGAGAAACGGGGATTCGATATATGCCGGTCCAGTTTCTCGGTGAGCACTTTGGCTTCACCGCCCTGTGAGGAGACCACCGCCAGGTGAGGCGTACCGTACACCAGGGCGTCCGTGTCGGTGATCGAGATATAAGCGATGGACTTCCCGTCGGGGCTCCAGGTGGGCGAACTGTCGGCTCCGGGATTTTTGGTCACCTGCAGCAGCGTTTTCCCCTGATCCGGATTGTCCGCCGCAACAACCCATATATCGGTGTTATAATTATGATCGGGCTCATCAGTACGGTTACTGACGAAGGCCACGGACTTGCCGTCCGGAGACCAAACGGGATCACTATCGTCGAAATCGCCGGATGTGATTTGAGTCGTCGTCTTGGATTCAACATCGAAGACATAAAGGTGGGTACGGCGACGATCCAGATAGCCGATATAGTCCTGTTTGAACTGAAGACGATCGATCACCCAGGGTTTGGGTGTTCTCTTCTTGTCTTCACCGCTGTCGTCTTCTAATTCTCCGGGCTTCGGATCCTTGAGAGTCAACAGTAACCTGCCGCCGTCCGGAGACCAATCGTAGGACCTCACTCCCTGAACTATCTCGGTGAGCTGTACGGCATCACCGCCCTTTCGGAACAGGGTCCAGACTTGGGTCTTTTTATCGCCTCGAGCCGCGAGGAAAGACAAATATTTCCCGTCCGGACTCCACCGCGGCCTGGAGGCGGAGCTTCCCTTCGCAGTCATCGGTATCGCTTCATCACCCTCGACAGGCACCATCCAGATGCGGCTCTCGCTCTCGTCATCCTCGAGGTCCATAGTGGATACGACGAAGGCAACCCACCTGCCATCGGGACTGATTTGCGGATCGGAGACGCGATGGATTCGGAAATAGTCGTCGACGATCAAATTTCGGGTTTCAGGATTTTCCTTCCCGAATATGGCCGCGCAAGCCAATCCCAGGACAACGGCTAAACTCAGAAAAGACTTGAACACTTTTTTCATTGACAGCTCCTTTTTATATGCTTTTTTAGTTGATAAGGAATCCACACCTCCTCACTTATCTTTTGTATTCAATACAAATTTGCCTTTTGCTCATAGCTTTTCGGGGGAGAACTTGGTGAATTCATTCAAGTCCCTAATTGTATCCCATTCCCTCAAATTGGAGCTGCCAATAGAACCTTTACACCCATTTTATGTTTACGCAAGGCAGAAGCCGTATCGTTACATGTAAATCACTGAATTGTCAACAATTTTGTGACTCCAGGAAGCATTTCTCAATGTTTTCTTGTTCGATCACAGTTTTGGAAATGCATGCATGGCTCTAAGCCAAATAGCGGAGTAAAGAGAGTACAGTGGCCAAGGGAAACAATTTGACATTCAACAGTGCCTCGGTCTATCATAATTGTCAATACGAGCAGAACAGAATTTGGGCAGGAGGATTTGATCAATTAGTGAAAAAGATGACTTTTTTCACTTTGAATCTAAAGTTTAGGAGTAGGCAATGATATGGAAAAAATCGGATGATAACAATCCTCCCACCCAGACTCCCGTTCAAGCATCACCACGGCCATCTGCTCCGAAGACTCAGCCTCCGTCTTCAAAGGAACGGGCTTTGATCGGTTCTTCGATTAAGATTGAGGGCAACCTCTCGGGCGGAGAGGATCTGTTCGTGGAGGGCCGAGTTAAGGGAAAGATCGATCTGGATCAGCACAATGTCACCATCGGAACGAACGGCCACATCAAGGCTGATATCCATGGACGGAGCATCGATATTATGGGAGAAGTCGTAGGTGATCTCTATGGATCAGAGCAGGTTATCTTGCGGAAATCCAGCAAGGTGCGAGGGAACGTTTTTGCTCCACGTGTGAGCCTGGAAGACGGGTCGGACTTCAAGGGCAGCATCGACATGACTTCCAAACCCAAGGAGGAAGCAAGACCGTCAAAAAAAGACGATACTGCAGTGAAGCCTCCGTCACCTCCGGTGCCCAAACAGGATAAGACAGAGGATAGAGTACAATCCTGACGGCACGAGAGAGCCTGCAGAGAGAACCTTCGACGCAGCATCCCATGAATATGAAAGCTCCTGGAGAAACAGTGGTATCGACTTTTGTATGCAAATCGCTCGGACTGAATGTGCTGTTGGACGCGGTGCGAGACGATCGAGCTTACTCTGTTCTGGATCTTGGATCCGCCCTGGAAGAAAATGTCCGATTCTGGTCGCAATTCTCCTGCAGGCTGCATATCCAGGACTTCTACCGCAGTTACAGGGATTTGAAAGCAGCGGTTGGACCGGAGGAGGAATTGGAGGGGGCAGCATTATCCGAGCTGCTTCCGTTCGATGACGAAACGGTCTTCGACATTATCCTTGCATGGGACCTTTTTAATTACTTCGACCTTAAAGAACTCAAGGCGCTCGTTCAGAGGTTGAACTGCTGGTGCCGTCCCGGGACCAAGCTTTTCATACTGATCTCAGATCTGCCGAAAATCCCTGTATCACCCACGAAGTTCAGAATTCTCAACCGTGAACAGATGATCCACGAAATACCAACCCAGGAAACGAGACCCTGCCCTCGCCATCAGCCGCGGGATATCGCCAGACTCATGACACGCTTCACCGTATCCTGTTCCTTCCTGTTGCGTCGCGGTATCCAGGAATACGTTTTCGCGTTCATATAAGAGATTCCTCCGCAAGATCCACAGACATGGGTGCGCCGACAAGTCCGGATCCGAGGATCATGACTTTCGTTTTCTTGCCCATTTCATACTCCTTAATTAACAAACGATATTTTGTCGGTTCAGAGAAAACACATCATTGAATGTTATGAAAAAACAGAGGCAGGAAACTACAGCCCGCTAAGGCGGTTCATGTATTTGACAAGGATGGTTTTGGTACACATGTTATTCCTTATATAATTTTAATGAAAAAATTCATTTTCTGTCAATCAAAGAGAAGTCATTGACCCCGTTGTTTTGTGTGTGATAGCCTTATTTCAATATGATAAATCTCACGGCTTTGAAGCTCGAAGAATGAGAGGTTGTTCGATGAATCACCGAAAGAAAAAAAAGACCACAATCACTCGCCGAGATTTCATGAAAATCACCGGAACTATTGTTTTGGTGGCTGGAACGAGATGGGACCCATTTGCGGCGGATGAAATCCCACCTTCAGACGGGTACCTCCTGGTGGATAGAAAAAAATGTCAGGGATGTGCCAGTTGTATGCTCGCCTGTTCTTTAGTTCATGAAGGGGTGGAAAGCCTCTCTCTGTCGAGAATCCAGATCCTGCAAAATTCCTTCCAGCCCTTTCCGGGTGATTTGACTATAGAGCAATGCCGACAATGCGTAGATCCTCCCTGTGTGAGGGAGTGTCCTGCAGATGCATTGGAAGCAGATGCTAAGCATGGCTATGTGCGAATGGTGGATAAAGAGAAATGTATCGGCTGCGGCACATGTTATGAAGTTTGCCCTTTTACGCCAAGCAGAGCGGTTCTTGCAGCCGATGACAATTACAACGGTGATCTCAAGAGTCGAAAATGCGATCTGTGTGCCAGCACCCCTTTTCACTGGGATGAAGCTGGTGGAGGACCCGATGGGAGACAAGCCTGTGTGGAGGTGTGCCCTGTGGGTGCCATCAAGTTTACAAAGGAAATTCCCCAGCAAAAAGGAGACAGCGGATACAAGGTGAATTTGAGGGGCCCGAATTGGAGGAAACTCGGCTATCCTGAAGATTAAAGAGCCATCAGGAGGAATAACACATGAACGGCTATGCAGGAAAAATACTGATTTTGGACTTGACTAGACGAAAAGCCGGCGTCCTACCTACCAGCCGATACGAGCAATGGATGGGAGGACATGGGATGGGATCGGCTGTTTTTTTTGACCTGGTCAAGGACAAAACTATCGAGGGTTTCGATCCAGCCAATGTGGTGATTATGATGACCTCTCCCCTATCCGGAACCCTGGTCCCGGCAGCCTCGGGCAGGACAGAGGTCCAGGGAATCGGAGTCCAATCCTATCCCATCGGCTGGTTCACCAGAAGCAATCTGGGCGGCAGATTTTCAGGTATGCTCAAGTTTGCAGGATGGGACGGAATCGTACTCCAAGGGAAAGCAGATAGACCTGTCTGGATCGATATTAGAGATGGCGATATTCAAATAAGGGACTGTGCTCCATTGTCGCTTTGGGGCAAGGATACATGGGATTGCCAAAGAACCATATGGGATTATGTCCTCTCGGGTGGCAGATTTGATGACTGGAGCAGCCCTTCCGGGAAAGAAGGGGGGAAGACAACTCAGCGTCCCGCTGTGGTTGCCATCGGGCCGGCCGGAGAGAATCTGAGCCGTCTCGCCTGCTTGATACACGATGCCAGCAATGCAGCGGGACAAGGAGGGTTTGGGGCTGTCTTCGGAACTAAGAACCTCAAGGCGGTCAGCGTGATCGGAACCGGACAGGTGGGAATCCACGACCCAAAGATGCTTTTATCGACTCGACTTTGGCAGAAGGAAAATTACGCCTTCGATCTTGCCCATCTGAAAGAAACCTGGGGCTCGTTTCAATTTCAAAGCCCCCCTGCTCCTATCATATTTTGGGAAAATGGACGCCCGAGAATTGACCAAAGACCCCAGGCCTGTCTGGGATGCCATTCTGGCTGTCGGGCCAGGTACAAGGATTCCTCCGGTAATGAAGCGTCATGTTTTTCTTCCGTTTTTTACTGGGATGCCAAAAGCCTTGATATCCAGCGAATGGCAAGTGATCTGATCAACAGGTACGGCCTCAATGCTGTAGAAATGTGTTTTGGCCTGTTGTATCTCCGTTTTCTCCAGCAGACTTGCCGGTTAAAGACAGCTCAAATCCCCGATTGCCCACTGGATTTCAGTCAGTACGGAAGCAAGGAGTTTGTCGAGCAATTCGTGAAGATGACCGCCTATGGTAACGATGGCAGAGGAAATGAAAACCAGTTCGGAAGGGATATTTCTGAAGGATTTGTCAGGGCAGCCGAAAAATGGGGAAGAAGAGAAGAGGATTTAAACAGCGACATACTCGCGTTCCCCTATTGGGGCATACCGATACACAAAGAACCCAGAGCCCAGGTTTACTGGGGCTACGGCACGCTGCTGGGCGACAGGGACATCAATGAGCACGGTTTCGACTGGATCAAATGGGAGGCTTCCAGTGCTAAGAGCGAGGGTAGAGAATCCAGATTGACTGCCCAAGAGGTCGTGAAAATCGTCACCGACAAAATGGTTCCCTTTCAGGGGAACCTGGATATGCTCGATTTCAGCGAGAATAACATCTATTCCGATCACATGGCCAAAATGGTCTCCTGGCACCGGTATTACACCCGGTTCTGGAAACAATCCATGCTTTTCTGCGATGCCCGCTGGCCCGATTTCGTGAATATTCACAGGCCTGATAACATCGGCTCGACCGGTATCGCCGAACCGAAATATGTCAAAGCGGTAACAGGAAAGGACTTTTCCTTTCTGGATGGAATGAATCTCGGCCGCAAGATCTGGAATCTGGACCATGCCATCTGGACCCTTCAGGGCCGTCATAGGGATATGGTTCATTTCGTCGATAACGTTTACCAGAAACAACCTCTATTTCAAGCTGACGTCCCTGACGCCTATATGCCGGGCAAAGAGAATGGGAAATGGGATTATTATGGTTATTCCAAAAGAACGCTGGACAAAAAAAGATTCGACGAATTCAAAACACGCTTCTATCACCTCCAAGGCTGGGATGAGAGCTCAGGATATCCCAAGAGAAGCACGCTGGAATCCCTCGGGCTGGATTATGTGGCTGATGAACTCGAGAGAAACCGAAAGACCGGAAAAGAATGATAAGGGAAAAAGAGGATCTTCGGGGAGGTCGGCACCGTGCCGCAGGACTTCACGGCTTTCAACCTCCTGGGAACGCCTGCATTTCCAGGCGGCGAACTGTGCTCCTGTCGAATTTGCTGGTCAGCCGGAGGTTCCGAGACTGGCCATCGTTGCTGAAAAAGAAGAACCGATGGATAACAAAGACCACGGTTTATTGGACTGCAACCGTATGAAAGATAATGTTCCGGCCAGACTCAAGTGGAAACAACTCAATAAAGGAGGAAAGCGATGCCAAAACCCATGTTCCTGGACGATAAAGATGCACTGGTGATCCACAAAGCCACCCTTCGCGTGCTCGAGAAAACCGGCATCTATCTCGACCATGAGGAAGCAGAGGCGCTCTACCTGGAGGGGGGAGCAAAAAAGGATGAGTTCGGCAGGATCCTGCTCCCCGCTGCCATGGTCGAGGAGGCTCTGGAGAAATCCGCGGCAAGGCTGCGGCTATGGGATCGCGATGGGAAGGGATCCATTCTGCTTCGAAACGGAAGAACCTATTTCGGCCCGGGATCCGATGCGCTGTACAACGTGGATAAGCAGACCGGCGAAGCCAGACGTTCCACGCTCTCTGATATCCGGGACAACGTCAGGGTGGCCGACGCACTTTCTGGCTTCGACTTCGTGATGTCCATGGCTCTCCCGGACGACGTGCCCCCGCACAAGCTCTACGCCACCGTTTTTGCAGAAATGGTCAAGAATACCACCAAGCCGCTGATCGTGACGGCAACCTGCCTTGAGGACATCAAACAGATCCACGACATCGCGGTGCTGGTGTCCGGTGATGAGGACGCTTTCAAAAAGCAGCCCTTTTTCATTGCCTATCTCGAACCCATCTCTCCCCTGAAACTAGACCGATCTATCACGGATCGTATGCTCTACTGTGCGGACAACGGCATTCCCATCGTCTTTGCAGCGGGAGCCAATTGTGGAAGCGGCGCTCCCATTACTCCCGAGGGAGGCGTTGTACAGGGGGGGGCCGAGTCTCTGGCCGGGCTCGTGCTGGCACTTTTGAGAAACGAAGAGGCCAAGTTCGTCTACGGGGCGAACACGTCGGTAATGGACATGGCCACCAGCATTGTCTCTTATGGCGCCCCGGAATGGTTCAGGACCGTAGCGATGTATGCGGATATGGGGAAACACTACGAGCTTCCGAGCTGGGGCACAGCAGGATGCAGCGATTCTTTCTCCATAGACGCTCAGGCTGCTATGGAAGCCTACGAAGGGATCTTAATGGGTCTCCAATCCGGTACCACGCTCGCTCACGATGTGGGGTATCTTGCACACGGCGTCCTTTACGATGCGCGGATGCTGGTGTTGACCGACGAGATGATCAAGCGGGCAAGATATCTATTGAAAACAGTGGATTTTTCGGAAAAAACTCTTGCCACGGATGTGATCGACGAGATCGCCAGAAAAAACGAACTGTATCTTGCCCATCCGCATACGGCAGAAGTTTTCCGGGATGTGCTGTGGTTAGCTCCCCCTTATATCAACAGGAAGAGCATTATGAATCCGGATGCTGAGAACGATCTGGGTGCCCTGCTTATGGACAGAGTTCAGGGCATCCTCGCGACGCACCAACCCAGGCAACTTCCTTCTGAAAAGTCAAAGGAAATCGATCGATACCTCAAATCCATCAAATCCCCATGAAAACCTCAGATCGGGGCAAAGGCTGCTGCTCATGTTTTCACATGACTTTTCTTGATTGGCTGATTATCAGCCTCTCTTCGTTTTCACTTATTTAACATAGAGATTTTTCTTGAAAGACCTTCCAGGAAAATTTTCTCTGCTTTCCTCCAAAGATATAAGATGTGCTTTTATTCCTTTTCCTTTTTCTAGAAAATATGTTCTGACTGTATATACTCTCTTTAAATAATTCATATAAAAACATTTAATATATATATGTTATATATCTTGACATTTTATATATTAATCATTAGTATATATATGGATTATAGCCAAAAGGAAGTGAAATAAAATGGAAGAAGTGCTTTATGAGACGTACATCAAGGATATCGTCAAAGCACTCCGCCAGATATCCAATCTTCTTTATCACAACTCACGAGAAATGAGACGAAGGTATGGAATATCCACTCCTCAGTTGCTGGTTCTCAAAACCATCCTGGATGCTGACAAGCCCCTCTCTTCCATCGAAATCAGCCGCAGCCTGGATGTCTCCCCTTCCAATATCACAGGAATAGTCGACCGCTTGGAAAAGATGGGGCTTGTACAACGCTGGCGCAAAGAGGATGACCGCCGAACCCTCAACATCATCCCGACCGAAGAAGGGAAACAGTTGGGTCAAGAAACAAGCCTTTTGATCGAAGAAAAACTGGTCAAAGGACTGAAAGATTTGAACCGGATCGAAATTTCCAGCATCTATTTGGCACTTGAAAAAATCATCCAAATCGCAGGCAAAGAGACGATCGAGGCTCTTCCCTACGATGAACTGTCATGATTGAGAGAAGAAAATAAGAGGCGCATTATGGAATTTCACATCTCAAACAACATCCCCTATTCGATTCCCGAAAAAGCACTCCTGAAGAGAATCGGCAGTGGACCTCATAGCTCGGTGTCTTCCCGGTTGCGGAAATCCATCAAAAAAGCCGTCTCCGATATCCACGCACATTCCGCTCTCAAGGCTGTTTTCGGAATATCCTCTGTCGACATCAGCAATGGATACGTGTTGATTTCAAACCAGGAGCTCCAAAGCAAAAAACTCAAAAACATCCTGACTCCTTGCCGAAAAGCCGTGGTGTTTTTAACGACTCTAGGAGAAAACATCGATCACCTTATCAAACAGAAGATGAAAAAAAGTCCCTCCTACGGGTATATCCTGGATGCAGCAGCTTCCGCAGCCGTGGAGTCGGGAACCGAAAATCTCATCGAGCGGATCGAGAACGATTTCGATGGATCCATCGAGACAACCCTCCGCTACAGTCCAGGATACTGCGACTGGGACCTTCGCGAACAAAAAAAATTGTTCCGCCTCCTTCCTCACAAGAAAATCAATGTCACTCTCACCAGAAGTTTCTTGATGAATCCCCGTAAATCCATATCCGGAATAGCCGGCATCTGCCGGAAAGGATCCCTTAAATTTGCCGGAAACGCTTGCCTGAACTGCCTCAAGACCGATTGCCCTTACAGAAGAGAGAGTTGAAAACAATGAACCAAGCGAAAGAGCGACCTTTCCCCTATCTTCCTCTATCTCGGGACGATATCCAAAAAATTCATGACTGCAGCATGCAGGTTTTGAAGGAAGTGGGATTTAAGGTCCAAGGAGAAAATGCCTTCAATCTGTTCAAAAAGGCGGGAGCTTCCATCGATTTTGAAAATCACATTATCCGTCTGAACGAGAAAAAAATTCTGGATTTGATCGGAACAGCGCCCCGCTGCATCACTCTTTACGGGAGGGACGGAGACAGCGACGTAGAGCTCGGGGCAGGGCAGGTCACCTTCGCAACCGGAGGAACCGCCCTGAATGTCCTCGATTCGGAATCAGGCAAACAGCGGCCGGCCAATCTGAACGACCTCATCGACATCGCCCGCATCGTTCAGGTCATGGAAAACATCCATGTCTTTCTTCTTCCCACCTATCCTGAGGATATTCCCGTCAGGGATGTCGACGTAAACCGCTTTTTCGCCGGACTGTGTTACACCACCAAACACATCATGGGAGGCATTTACACCCTTAAGGGCATGAAGGATGTCATAAGTATGGCCGAAGAAGTGGCTGGCAGCCCGGAAGCACTGAGAGAACGCCCCTTCATCTCCATGATCGCCTGCGGTATCAGCCCTTTACGCCTGGATAAAAAATACGGTTCCTTTATGATTCATCTGGCCAAGGAATCCATTCCCGCCGCTGTTCCGGTGGAACCTTTGAGCGGGGCGACATCACCGGCTTCACTGGCCGGGACGCTGGTTATCCAAAACTGTGACGGCCTGATCAACATCATGCTGACCCAGCTCGCCAACCCAGGCGCCCCTGTCATCTACGGCAGCGTCGCCACCTCCATAAACTTCAAGGATATGAGCTACCTCGGCGGCCCTGTTGAAAGTGGTATGGTCAATGCCGCAACTGCACAGCTGGCCCGATACTACGGACTTCCTTTTTACTCCACCGCTGGAATCAGCGACTCCAAGACACTGGACGCACAATGCGGATATGAAACTGCCGTCAATAACCTGCTTGTCACTTTGGCCGGAGGCGACTTCATTCACGATGCGGCCGGCCTGATGGAGTTTGCCAATACGGTCAGCAAAGAAAAACTGGTCATCGACAATGATATTCTGGGAATGGCCCAAAGAGCCCTTCAAGGGATTACTGTCAACGATGAAACTCTCTCCTTCGATATCATCCGAGCTGCGGGCCCCGGAGGAAATTTCGTCTCCAGCCGTCACACCCGCACGTATATGCATAGAGATCATTACTTTCCTGAACTCACGAACAGAGAAAAGAGAGAGGTTTGGGAGGCAAACGGCCGTCTCACCACGGAACAGCAGGCCCGGGCAAAAGTCAAGTCCATTCTCGACGCCTCTCCGGATTTGAAACTGGACCCAAGAGCAGCTGCAGCACTGCAACGCTCTTTTCCCAAAATTCGATTCAGCCAGTTTCCAGGTTTTAAAAATTCAAAAACATGAAAGGCTATCCATGATTATTATCGGAGAAAGAGTCAATGCCACCAGAAAATCCATTAGACAAGCGGTTCTCTCCGGAGACAGCGAAGTAATCAGGATGCAAATCCGGAGCCAGGATGAGGCCGGCTCCCATTTTATCGACCTTAACGCCGGAACCGGAGAGGGAGACGAAGCCAAGGAACTGAAAGATATGCTGTGGCTCATCGATCTGGCGCTGGAAACGACAGAGAAAAAATTGAGCATCGATTCAGCCAATTCCAGAATTTTGCAGGCGGCCATTTCTCATCTGGATGGAAAGCGTCCCTTTCTGATAAATTCCATCAAAAACGACGATGCCCTGCAAAAGACGATGCTCCCTATTCTTGCCCAGGAAAAAATGCCCTTTATCGCTCTTGCTATGGACAAGGAGGGTATACCCGAAAGCGCGGATAAGCGGGTCGAAGTCTGCATGAATATTTACGAAGCAGCCAATAAGGAGGGGATCGCAGACGAGAACATCTTTTTCGATTCTCTAGTCATGCCTCTTTCTTCCAACTGCATACACGGGCGCATCGCACTGGACGCCATGCAGATGATCAAAAAGCAGGTCCCTGAAGGGAAAACATCCCTCGGGGTATCCAATATATCCTTTGGTCTGCCCAAACGCGTCCTGGTCAACGAAGCTTTTATCATCGCAGCTCTCTCCAGAGGCCTTGACGCTGCCATCTGCGATCCGACAAAAGAGAGCATCCGCAGGGCCATACTTTTGGGAGAATTGATAGCAGGAAAGGACAAATTCTGCCGACGTTACACCCGGTCTCTCCGCCGTGCCGATTCTGACAAACAGGACAAGTCCAAAAAAAAGACAGGTCAATAATCCAACCAGACGTCCTGAACCTTTGGATATTTAACAGGATATATTTCATGATAATGAACAATGATACATAAACGGCACGGAACATTAGTCAATCCCGTTCTCCGTTTAGATGAAGAACAGATACGGGCCATCCACGCGGGTTCTTTGGAGCTTCTCGAAGAGCCCGGCATTTTCTGTACCAATGAACGGGCTGCAGCCCTCCTCAACGACGCCGGATGCCGTCTGACCAGAGATGAGGAAACACAGAACGCATGGCGAATCCGTTTTCCACAATCCCTGGTGGAGGAAAGTCTGGCTGGCGCTCCAACCGAAGTTATCCTGGGGGCAAGAAATCCAGACAACAGGCTTGTTCTGAACGCCTTCGTGCCGGAGGTCTATTTCGGAACGGGTTCGGAGACCAACCTCTATCAGACATCCCGCCTGGCAGAATTTGAGCGAACGGATAAATCTTCAGTCCGAATCCAATACCCCGTTTATCGCATCCATAGGGGAGCGATTGCCTGCCTCTGCCAGTCGAGCAAGCTGTGCAATGCCCTACCGGAAGTGGATTTTTTCATAAGGAATGTCAACATTCAGGACCAGGGAATCACTCCGCAGAACAAGGATGTCAACACCGCACTGGCCTCCCTGATGTACATGACCAAACATGTCCAGATGGGGCTGGCTCATCTCGACAGTCTCGATCCACTGATCAAGCTGGCGGAAATCACGGCCGGCGGGAGTGAAGCATATCGTGACAATCCCCTACTTTCTTTCATCGCCTGTGTCATCAAAAGCCCGCTGCAGATGGTCGACGACACAGCAGAAAAATTGATGGCTATTTCCGAACGCAGAATTCCCCTCGTCATTTCCAGTTCACCTCAAGGAGGCTCGACCGCCCCCATTCAGGAGGAAGGAATGACGACCCTGATCAATGCAGAAATTCTGGCCGGCATCACTTTGACTCAGGTCGTCAGCCCAGGGACTCCTGTTCTCTACGGAGCGGTTCCTGTTCGGGCCAGAATGGATACTCTTCATGATCTCTACGGAACCCCGGAATTCGTTCACTACAATATTGACTGCATTCAAATGGCCCGCTTTTACGAAATTCCCTGCTACTCGACGGCCGGCGTCGGAGATGCCAAAATTCCGGGAATTCAAGCGACGGTGGAAAAACTCTTCACCCAGCTCGCCGTCCCGGCAGCTGGAGCTCAATACATTCATTATGCCTTCGGCTTGTTGGATAAAACCAATATCTTTTCCCCACTTCAGGCCGTGCTCGACGATGCCCACGTCGCCATCGCCCGGAGGATCCTTCGTCCCGCCCGAATCGGACACAGGGATATCGAAGCAGGTGTCAATGAGATCAGGAAAGTCATGGCATCCAGCTCCCGGCTGTTTGCCCGCCACATCCGCAAAGCCGCAAAGCAGGGGCTGGTCAGTCCTCCCTATCTGTTCGAATCCGGAGGAGAGGAAGATAGAGTGCTGACCAAAGCTCAGGAGCGCCTGGAAGACATTCTCGAGGGCCCGGACGACAGGCTGGAAAACGAAAGCATCCAAAAGATATATACCCATATTCCAGGGCTGCTCCCGATCGAAACTTTCACTCCAGGCCCGCAGTCAACGGAGAAAGGAGACAAAGAGTGAACAACCTCATGGAACAAATCAAGGAAAATTTGATCGCCGGACGCATCGACAAAGAAGACGAGGGATTCGACGGAACCATGGCCGGATCACCAGGGGTGACGGAACTGGTTGAGACGGCGCTGAAGCAGGAAATTTCCGCTGTCGACATCATGACCAAAAGTCTCAACCCGGGGATGGAGGAAGTGGGCCGGCTGTATGAAAAGGGAGAATACTTGACTCCTGATATGCTGGCTGCCGCCGAGTGTGTCAAGAAGGCCCTGTCCATTCTCAATCCTCTTTTGGTTCGTGAGCAGGCTCGCAACAACGGCAGGTTTCTGATTTGTACCGTCCAGGGGGATCTCCACGATATCGGGAAAAATATCGTGTCAACCCTTCTGATGGGGGCAGGTTACGAAGTCATCGATATGGGAACGGATGTGCCGGCAGACAGGGTCGTCGAAACGTTAAAAAAGACAAAAGCCTCGTATCTCGGCTTATCCGCTCTTCTGACGTCCACCATGGTCCATATGGAAGAAATTATCGCCAAAATAGAAAAGCAAGGATTGAGAAAAAACGTCAAGATTCTGATCGGAGGGGCTCCAGTCAATGAGGCCTATGCCAAAAAGATCGGAGCCGATGATTACTGCGTGAACGGCTTTGACGCCATCGACACATTGAACTCTTTCCAAAAAAAGGACGACTCAGATGCCTGACCGGAATCAGAAGAACTCATCAGATCTGGACGGAGAGCTCTTTCCTCTTCTGGGAAATTTGGCCACACTCAAAACCAAACCGATCAGCCCAGGAGAGCGCCGGGTATCCACGGCTGCCCGTCTCTTCGAAGACATAATAAAAGTTCCTCTGTTCCGCTGTCAGCGCTGCGGGGAGTGCATCCTGAGCCACACGGCATTCATCTGCTCTCAGCGGTGCCCCAAACGTCTTCGCAACGGTCCCTGCGGGGGAACAGGAGAAGGAGGTTCCTGCGAGGTCTATCCCGAAAGAAAATGCATCTGGTACCGGATCTACCACCGGGCGAGGAAGCTGAACCGCCTTTCTCTGCTTCGCCGGATCGAAAACATCCACAACTGGGAACTGGAACACACTTCCGCCTGGCTGAATGTCATTCTCAAACGCATCGAACCGCCCATCCTGTTTCTTAAATCCAGCCAGAAGAAAGAGCTAAAATGAGCACCATGAATTTCAAGGACAAGATACAAAAGGGCGAATTTCTGTTCACTTCAGAACTTGGTCCTCCCAGAAGCGCGAGCGCCGCGGCCGTTCGAAAAAAGACTGCCTATTTCAAAAACATCGTGGACGGCGCCAACATCACGGACAACCAGACGGCCATCGTCCGCCTCTCCAGCATAGCGGCTGCGGTCATCTGCCGGAAAGAAGGAGTGGAACCCATCGTCCAAATGACCTGTCGGGACCGAAACCGTTTGGCCCTTCAAAGCGATCTCCTCGGAATGGGTGCTCTCGACATATCCAATGTGCTGTGCCTGACCGGAGACCACCAGCGCTTCGGCAATCACCCCGAAGCCAGAAATGTCTTTGACCTGGATTCCATTCAGCTCATCTATACTGCAAATAAACTGAGGAACGGTTCTTTTTTGTCCGGCGATACCATGAAAAACACTCCTGATCTCTGCATCGGCGGGGCAGCGAATCCTTTTGCCGACCCCCTGGAATTCAGGGTGCTTCGTCTGGCAAAAAAAATCGCGGCTGGCGCTGACTTCATCCAGACCCAGCCAGTATTCGATATCGAGCGCTTTTCCATCTGGATGGAGGCTGTCCGCAGAGCAGGATTCCACCACAAAACAGCCATCCTGGCCGGCGTTATGCCCGTTAAATCCGTCAAGGCCATGCTTTACATGGAAAGGGAAGTGCCCGGAATGAGGATATCCGAAGCACTGATCGAACGGATGAAGGGAGCAGACGATCCCAAGGAAGAAGGAATCCGCATCGCCGTTGAAACCATTCGGCAGCTCAAGGACATCCAAGGCATCCGGGGCATCCACCTTATGCCTCTGCTCTGGGAAAGCGTGACACCCAGAATCGCCCAAGAGGCGGAACTCCAGAAGAACGGGAGAACCTCCGCTGGAAATCCTCAACAGATAACCAAGGATTCGGACCATCGTGGAGATCCGAATTCAGAACAAACGAAATATGACAGGAGCCTATCAAAATGAGCCAAATTTTGGATGAGATTAAAAATAACCTGATCGCTGGACGTGTGGACAGCGAAGACGAGGGCTTTGACGAAGAAATGACCGGACAGCCGGGAGTCACCGAACTGGTGGAGAAGGCCCTGGAGTCGGACATTCCGCCGGCCGATATTCTGTCCAAAGCCTTGACACCGGGAATGGAGAAGGTGGGCCAACTCTTTGAAAAGGGGGAATACCTGATCCCCGACATGCTTGCCTCGGCCGAGTGTGTGGCAGAAGCGACAAAGATTTTGAAACCTCATTTGGTCGACACAGATATCCAGAACAAAGGTACATTCGTGATCGCTACAGTAGAGGAAGACCTGCACGACATTGGAAAAAACATCGTGGGCACCATCCTTTATGGAAGCGGATACGATGTCCGAGATCTGGGAACATCGATCAAAGCCCAAGCCATCATCGATGCAGTCAGGGAGTTCAACGCTCAATATGTCGGTCTGTCTGCGCTTCTGACATCCACCATGCAGCACATGAAGGAAGTGGTCGACCTTTTGAAAGAATCCGGGCTGCGTGATCGAGTCACGATCTGCATCGGGGGTGCTCCTATTACTGAAGAATTCGCTCAAAAAATCGGGGCAGATCTCTACGGGGAGGATGCCTTCGATGCTATCCAGAAATTAGAAAAAAGGGCACGGACGAACGAATCATGATAACACAACTTAAGGAATGAAGGAGATGCCAAGAGGCACGGAAGTAAAAAGGCGCAGCCTGCTGTCGATGGACGAGTGCCGAATGGTGCATGAGGGATCCTGCCGCTTGTTGGAGGAGCCAGGAATCGAGACAGAAAACAAGCAGGCGGAAAAGATTTTTGTCCAAAACGGTGCAGCGGTCCATAATGGAAGAATCAAAATCCCGCGGGCCGTAATCGAAGAGATGGTCGGAAAAACTGGGAAGCGTATCGAGCTGGGCGCCAAGAATGAGAACAACCGGCTCACCGTTGAAGCCGGGATTCCACGAATATTTTTCGGGACAGGGGGTCAGGCCCTGTATATTGTGGAAAAGGAGAAGAACGGCGATCATTTCCGAAGAAGGACTGCTGGAACCAATGATCTGAAAAAAATCCTGGAGCTCTGTGAGAATCTGGACAGTGTGGATTTCATCACCCGGCCCGTAGAGCCCGATGTTCCAGAAAAGGACATGGATCTGGTTAAGACACGATTATTTTTGCAGAACACTACCAAACACATGAACCTTGCCAATCTGATCCGGATGGAAAAGCTGCCGGATATTCTGAACGAGGTGAAAGATCGATCGCTCATTTCTTTCATTGCCTGTGTCTGTGTAAGCCCTCTGAAACTGACAGGGCAAACGCTGAAAAAATTCATGCGGATGGTGGAAGAGGATCTTCCAGTAGCGATCTCCAGCTGTCCCCAGGGAGGACTGACTGCGCCCCTGTCGGAATTGGGCGAGATCATTCAGGTCAATGCAGAGGTGCTGTCCGCAGTGGTGCTGGCCAACATGATCAACCCCGGAGCCCGTGTTTTCTACCGCGGCATCCCCATTACATCCAACTTCTTCGAAGATGTCTCCCCCCGCTGGTGCCAACCGGAATGCATCCGGCGGATTTCCCTGATCACTGATATGACCTATTTCTACGGTATTCCCTGCTGCGGTACGGCCGCCGTTTCCGATGAAAAGGAACCCACCGCTCAGGCCGTCAGCGAAAAGGCCCTCAGCTGGATCTATGAGGCGGGAAGCGGTGCATCCTTAATCAACAGCGCTCTGGGTATGCTGGAGCAGGTCCTGACTGTATCCCCAGAACAATATATCATCGACCATCGGATTTTAGCTTCCATCAAGCCTCTTTTTTCGCAGTTCTCGGATAAACCGACATCGGAACTGGCCCAGACAGCAGTTGTCCAAGCCTTGGAACTTTTCGGTGTGGAGGCCGATGCAGGGATGCGAGAGGAAATCCGTTCGCGTATTCGTTATATCGAGTCGAAGCAGGATGAGTACTCGCCGGAGACCGTTCAGACTCAGGTCGACGCCATCAACAAAGCCGTTCAATCTGGAAAAAGCAGCAACATCTTTCTGAAAACATCCCGATCCGGACTGCGGAAGGGATTGCTGTATATGGGAAATAAAATCGAAGGCGCCCTGGACCTCACAGATATCGATCGGGATAAAAGGAATCTTCTGGCCGGCTGAATGGTGATAGGATGACGGATTTACGAATCGCCGCACTCTGCTACAGCTCTGCCAGTCATAATGAGGATAACCTCAATATCATTTCCAGACTTCTCCCCCAAGTCGAGACGGCCGATATCGTACTGCTTCCGGAAGATTCCGCAGATCTGGACGGAAAGGAAGGAGAAACCATCCCCGGACCCTTCACAGATTGGCTGCGGGAGAAGGCCCTCTCCCATGGAGTCACCCTCATTGCCAACCTTGTCGAAAGAACGAAAGGAGGGCTTTTCAACACCTGCTGTATCATCGACCGCACTGGACGAATGATCGGTAAATACAGAAAAATTCAATTGAGTCATTCCGACCAGCATCATCGAGGTCTGATCCCCGGCCGGACACCATCCATCTTTACATGGAACGAGATCCGTTTCGGGGTGGCCATCTGTTATGACGTCTGGTATCCTGAAATCATTCGGGCACAGGCTCTCCAGGGAGCTCAAATCGTCTTTGCCCCGTTCAAGGAAGAACCCCGGTTCCTTTCCAGGGTTCGATCCCTGGTCTCCGCCCGGGCGGTCGAAAATTTGGTTTGGATCCTCTGCGCCGGCAGGGGAAGCACAGGGCCCGAGCCTTCCTATCATCCTTTTGCCTGGGTCGTTTCCCCATCCGGGGAGATCGTTCTGGAGGCAGAGAAAAAGGAATTCATCGTATACTGCATTCAAGATATAGAGAAGACAAGGGAGCGGGAAAAGGCCCTCAAAAACTGGAACAGACCTTTCGACTCCCAGTTCGGGATCAATCCAAGAAACGCTTTTCAGCGCTCCAAAACACAGAAGAAAAAAGATATCGGGAGTCAATAATGTGCGGAATAGCAGGCTGCTTCGGTGTCAAAGATATAGAAAAAGTCGACCGGATGCTTAACGTCCTGCCACACAGAGGACCGGACGATAGGGACATCCACTCTTTTGACCGCACGGTTCTGGGACATACACGTCTGTCTATCGTGGACGTCCGCAAGGGACGGCAGCCTATTCTTGCAGACGAGGGACGATCGGGCATCGTCTGCAATGGAGAGGTCTACAATTTCCGTACACTGCGCAAGCAGCTCAAAGACAAATACACCTTCCAGACCGATTCCGATACTGAGGTGATTCTTCATCTGTATCGCGAAATGGGACCTCGATGCGTCGAAAAGCTGGACGGCATGTTTGCTTTCGCGGCCGTTAAGGGAGATGAATATATGCTGTCCCGTGATCCCATCGGCATCAAACCTCTCTATTACGCCTTCCAAGACGGGCATCTATACTTTACCTCCGAACTGGGTGCAATGGAACATGCGGGTCTGGAGGACATTCACGAGTTCCCAGCCGGCCACTACTACACTCCCGCCGAAGGTTTTGTCCGCTATTATGAAATCCCGGCCATTCAGGATCACACCTTAATCGATGTGGATGAGGCCTGCTACAAGATCCGTTCGACTTTTATCAGGGCCGTTAAAAAACGTCTTCTTGCCGACAGAGATATACACGTCGGATCTTTCTGCAGCGGAGGGCTGGACAGCAGCCTGGTGGCCGCCATTGCAGCAGAGGAGATTCCGAACCTTCATACCTTTGTCGTCGGGATGCGGAATGCATACAGAGTGGAGAGCGACGATCTCAAGGCCTCCAGGATCGCTGCTGCCCATATCGGTTCGCGTCACCACGAACTCCACTTCACGGAAGACGACTATTTCGAGGCCCTTCCTATCGTTATCCGAAAGCTCGAAAGCTACGACCCATCCCTCGTTCGCTGCGCTGTGCCCTGCTATTTCACATGCAAATTAGCAGCCGAATATGTGACCGTGGTTCTGACGGGAGAAGGAGCGGATGAGCTATTCGCCGGGTATCATTACATGAAACATTATCCTATGAACAGAGTGAATCCTGAAGCTCGACGCTGCATCGGCAACCTTCACAACATCAATCTTCAACGGGCGGACCGGATGGGAATGCTGTTCAGCCTGGAGCTGCGGGTTCCCTTCCTGGATGTCGAACTTATCGATCTGGCCATGAAGATCCCTCCCGAACTTAAAATACAAACCGTTAAAGAACCCGATGAAAGAATAGAAAAATGGATTCTTCGCAAAGCCTTTGAAGGATCCGGATACCTGCCGGAGGACATCCTTTGGCGCTATAAGGTGCAGTACACCCAGGGTGCTGGATGTGAGAGTCTGGGGGAGAAGCTGGCAGAAGCAGAGGTGACTGACACAGAATTCGAACGGCTTCAAGCGGAGCATCCGAATGCTTCTCTCAACACCAAGGAGGCTGCCTACTATTTCAAGATTTTCCGCCGATACCACCCTCAGGACTCCATTCTGGATTCTGTCGGCATCTGGACGGGATTTGATTTTGACGAGGAAAGGGAAAGCGTTAGCGGGACAATGGATGGCGACCGAAAACATTTTCGACCAGTGTTAGAGGAAGATGATACCGATTCCGCAAAAAGTCGTCTGAAATAAAGAAATTCAAGCAAGGAGAAAATTGATGAGCGCAATCGCAGGAATAGCCGAAGCACCCCCAAAAAAGGACCAGCTCGAACAAATGCTGGCTCTCATTCGTCACAGAGGACCGGCACGAAGTGTGTTCAGGGTGCTTCCTAACGCTGGCGCTGCAGCCGGTGAAATGGAATTGTCCCCTCGCTCGACTCCTGCTCTCTACGGAGATTCCGAGCCCATAGTTTTGCTGGACGGAGAAATTTATAACACTCTGCCGGAAGGACAATCCAACATCGAATACATACGCGAACTCTATCAGAAGGTCGGAAAAAAATGCTTTTCTTCCCTGGAAGGCAGTTTTGCCTGTGCCATTATAGACCGGAATGAAACCATTCTGGCCAGGGATGCTGTGGGAGCACGGCCGCTCATCTATACACAGCAGAACGGACGGTTTGCCTTTGCCTCAGAGGCGAAATCCTTGATTCCAATCACAGATGAAGTGGAAGAACTCCCTCCTGGACACCTTTACACCACCAATGGAGGACTCGAACCATTCGTGCCCTACACCCCTGAAGTTCCCGATTTCCGTACACCCGAAGAAGCCGCCGAAATCCTGGAGACACTGATGGTCCGGGTGATCAAAAAAAGGATGGAGGATAGCGCGGTCAAAGGCGTATCTCTCAGTGGTGGGTTGGACAGTTCCATCACAGCCGCCATCGCTAAATCCATCGATCCCGGGATCAGATTGTTCAGCACAACCATCCAGCGCTACCCGAGTCCGGATCTCAAATATGCGAAAAAAATGGCCGAATTCCTCGGACTGGAACATCATATTTACGAAATCACAGATAAGGATATTCTCGATTTCATTCCCGATGCCGTCTGGTTTATGGAAACATTCGACGAGGACTGTGTTTCCGGCGCCATCGCCAACCATTTCACTTCCAAAATGATCAAGGATTTCACCAACTGTGTTCTGGTGGGCGAGGGAGCGGACGAACTGTTCGGGGGATATTTCCGAGAGCTTCAGGACATCCCGGATCCGGAGGAAAAAGAGCGCATCGCCCGCAAGCTGGTTCAGATCGCCTATAACACGGCTCTGCGGCGGCTGGATAGAGGATGGATGTCCAATTCCGTCCATTACAGAACCCCCTTTCTCGATCCTGAAATCGTCGAATTCTCCAACACCATTCCTATGGAACTTAAGGTTTATTACGACAAAAACAAGGCCCGTAACGTTGAAAAATGGATTCTTCGAGAAGCTCTGCGGGGATGGCTTCCCCCCGAAATCGCCGACAGACCCAAACTGCGTTTTGCCGGAGGAACGGGTGTGGATGATCTGATGGACGAACTTACGATGGAGATGGCATCGGATAGGGACTTAAAAGATAATCCCCGGACAGTCGGTGGCCTCAAGCTCAACTCTCCTAAAGAGCTTTACTATTACCGTCTTTTCAGTAAGAATTATAAACCAGGATATGAAGGACTGGTGGTCCGCTGGGACCCCTTCAAATAGACGGAATGGACGGCTGCATTTTCTGCGCAATCCTGGAAGGTCGGCAAGAGGCAAGCTTTATCTATCGGGATGACGCTGTTTCCGCATTTATGGATATTCAACCTATCAATCCCGGGCACATTCTCGTCGTTCCTAATGTCCATACCGCTTGTCTAGCAGACCTGGATCCGGTCACAGGTGGTCTTCTCTTCCAGACGGCTCAGCGCTTGGCCGCTGCTCTTCGGAGCTCCAAACTGCGCTGCGAAGGCATCAACTTTTTTCTAGCTGACGGCGAGGCTGCCCATCAGGAAATTTTTCATGTTCACCTCCACGTTTTTCCTCGCTACAGAGGAGACGGATTCCGCCTCCAGGTTGGGAGCCGTTATCACGATAAGCCGTCGAGAGCCACACTCGAAGCACATGCATCGGCAGTCAGGAAAGGCTTAGAGGAAGCGGCTGAATGAAGTCCCAAGGACAGACAAATGAAAATTTGGCGGAGTCCATGATCGAGGTATCGCACCTGACAAAAATATTCGGTGAAACCAAGGCAGTCGAAGATGTCACTTTCTCCGTTCAAAAAGAAGAAACCTTTGTCCTTCTTGGAACCAGCGGATGCGGCAAAACGACTTCGCTCAGGAGCATCAACAGGCTGATCGAGCCTACTCTGGGAAGCATTTTTATTGAAGGACGCGATACCGCCGGAATGAATCCCCAAGAACTCCGCAGAGGGATCGGCTATGTCATTCAGGATATCGGTCTTTTCCCCCATTATACGGCGGCTCAAAACATCTCCATTGTCCCGGAACTTCTCGGTTGGGATAAGCAGCGGATTCATGACAGGGTCCTTGAAATGATGAATCTGGTAGGTCTCGAGCCCGAAGCCTACGCCGACCGCTATCCGGCAGAACTCAGCGGTGGGCAGCAGCAGAGGATAGGTCTGGCTCGTGCTTTTGCCGCCGACCCCCCCATCATTCTTCTGGACGAACCTTTCGGAGCGCTGGATCCCATCACCCGCCGCGACATCCAGAGGGAATTCAAAAATCTGGAGTCCCTGTTGAACAAGACCATGGTTTTGGTCACCCATGACGTCTTCGAGGCTTTCGATCTCGGGGACCGCATCTGCCTGATGGATGAGGGAAGAATCAAACAGATCGGCCTCCCCCGCGATCTCCTCTACTCTCCTATCGATGATTTCGTCCGTAAGTTCTTCCAGGCCAATCGCTTTCTGCTCGAACTCAAGGTCTTCTCATTGAAGGATATCCTTCCTCATCTTTCCCTTAAGAAGGGGGTGACCGAAGGCCTTCCACATTTTCCAGAATCGGATTCCCTGCTGGACGTGCTTGAATCTCTGGAAAGAGATGAACGAAGCACCAAATCATTCGTTATCACCGATGCCGCAGACGAACCGATCACCCAGATTGATGCCGATAAGATCCTGTCTGTTTTTTACGCCGTTAAACCAGAGGGGCCCACATGAATCAAGCGCCCGGACTGATCGGCTTTCTCATCAGCAGACAGAGCGATATATTCGAGCAGACGGCCGAACACATAGGTCTCACCCTGACCGCTCTCTTGATTGCCACGCTGATAGGTATTCCCACCGGTCTTTTATTGACACGCCGGAAAAAAATATCCGGCTCGGTTCTGGGAATCGTCGGAATCATTCAGACCATACCCAGCGTGGCTCTGCTAGGATTCCTTCTCCCTCTCCTCGGCATCGGGGTCGTCCCTGCCGTGGTGGCGCTTTTTCTGTACGCGCTGCTTCCGATTATCCGCAACACCTTCACCGGGATCGAGGAGGTGGATCCGGCCGTGCGTGAGGCTGCCAGGGGAATGGGCATGTCGAACAACCAGATTCTGCGAAAAGTCGAACTGCCTCTTGCCGTCCCCGTCATCTTCGCCGGAATCAGGACAGCCACCGTGATCAATGTCGGCATCGCCACGCTCTGTGCGCTCATCGGCTCCGGAGGATTGGGCGAATTCATCTTCAGGGGAATAGCCCTCAACAATATCAACATGATTCTGGCGGGAGCCATTCCGGCCGCGGCATTGGCCCTGCTGTTTGATCTCGGTTTGGCCGTAGTCCAGAGAAATATCAAAAAAATCTTGAAACCGTTTCTTTTTGTTACCGCGGCCTTGATACTGATTTTCATACCCTTCGTGGTCGTTCCCTCTTTTACCTCGCCCGACTTTGTTGCCGGTTTCACCTCCGAATTCATGGAACGGCCGGACGGCTATATCGGGCTTCGAGCTGAATACGATTTGTCACTCCAGACGGAGGAACTCGACCCCGGATTGATGTATCGGGCGCTCAAAAACAAAAAAGTGGACCTCATCTGTGGATTTGCAACCGACGGACGGATCAAAGCCTACAACCTCAGGGTTCTCGAAGATGACAGGTCCTATTTTCCCCGGTATGATGCGGCACCCCTCATACGGGGAGAAACCCTCCGGAAATACCCGGAGCTACGGGAATCCCTCGAGCTTCTCTCGGGACGGCTGACCGATTCTGTGATGAGGGAGCTGAACTATCAGGTTGATCATCTTAAACGAGATCCGAAAGAGGTATCTGCAGAATTTTTAGAAAAACTGAACTTACCTTCTCCTCCCCAATCCTTACGGGGATCAGAAATCATTATCGGATCCAAAAATTTCACAGAGCAGTACATTCTGGCCCATCTCTTCGCTGGGGTGATCCAACGCCAAGCCGGACTGGAAACCGATCTGAAGACCGGACTGGCAGGCACAAAAATCTGTTTCGATGCTCTTCGCCAGGGTGAAATAGACATCTATCCTGAATACTCAGGAACAGGCCTTTTCGTCCTGTTGGAGGAGAAATCTGCGACAATCTCGAGATTGAAGAAAAATCCACAGCTTCTGATGGATTTTGTCCGGAGAGACACAAGGAAACGGTATGACCTGGAGTGGCTGTCTCCGCTCGGATTCAACAATACCTACGCTCTGATGATGCGGGAGAACCATGCCGCCAGACTGAACATACAAACCATATCCGATCTGGCCCGCTATTTACAGGATTCGGATCGGAATTAAAGGGCTTTGAGATCGCCGTGCTCCGTTTGGTTTCCCTGAAATCGACCCTCTTAGAATATTTTTGTTAACTTTATGAACACGCTGCTCGTTATGAGAGTGAATCTGATAATTTGGAGGTCAAGATGAATGGTTCCGATGACATAGTTCTGATGACCGTTCTCCCAATTATGATCCTTTTTTGGGCCTGGGTCGTATGGATCATCCTGGAGTGGCGTAAAATGGGACATAAAAGCAAGCTCCAGAGCAAAATCGTGGATAAATTCACCTCGGTACAAGAATTCAGTGATTTCCTCCAGTCACAGGAAGGAGGTGAATTTCTAGACTTCCTGAAATTCAACGGCCTGACACCCAAAGGAAAAATCCTCTCCTCGATGTCCAAAGGAGTGATTCTTACAACTTTAGGAATATCTCTTGTCATCATCGGACAGATCTTTACCTCAGAGATGAGGTATTTCCTTGCTTTCGGTATCGTATTCATCGCTCTAGGAGTGGGTTTTCTAGTCGCAACGCTTATATCCTACACATTGAGCAAAAAATGGGGCATAATGGATGAGGACAGATAAGGCAGAAACAGCGAGTTGAATTGTTTTCTTCATCAGTTGCAGATAACATTCTCCAAAAAAAGCCGATACGGTCATTTGACCTGATGGAACAAAATTGTAAAGATGTCTGGGAAAACTTCTACAGAAGACACTCGCGGTCATTCTGGTTTTATATCTATAAAATCTGCGGCAATGAACAGATGGCCGATGACATCTTCCAGGAATCCTTTGTCAAATTCCTCAAGGCAAAACCCACCATTCTCAATGAAAGACATATGAAGGCCTATTTGTACAAGATAGCTTTTCGGCTTTTTGTCGATCAAAGAAGAAGAATAAAGATCGAGAGAAAAGCTATGGATGGAGAAAAACAAGCATTTGAGAAAAGGCTGCACTCAAACAGACATGAATCCGAGCCCCATCAGGCTGAGGAAATGGAAAAAACATTCAAACATCTGAGGCCTAAAAACAGGATGCTTCTTTGGCTGGCTTATGTAGAAGGTTATAGTTACAGAGAGATTGCACAGATCACAGGAACCAAAGAGAACAGCTTGAAGGTTCAGCTCTTCCGGGCCAGGGAAGAATTGGCAGAAGTCATAAAGAAAAGGGAGAGAGAAGGGAGATGGGAATCATGAGAAAAAAAATCTGTCCCTGGGAAAAAGATGTGGTGGAAGCTTTGCAAAGAAAAAAGTTGAGTCAAGAAATGAACGAACATCTATCCAAATGTACACTCTGTAAGAATGTCATAGCGGTCTATGAATGGATGAACCGTTACACTGAAAGATCCTGGAGCACCGAAATGGCAGAGAAGATCCTCCCGCACCCGGACGCCATTTGGGACAGAGCGCATGCAAGGAGGAGGTCCGATAAAAGATTGGTGAAAAAAGCATTGAAACCCCTGGCATATGCTCAATTTTTTTCCTACGGAGTGATAATCATGGGAGTCATTTTATTATTACTTTCCTATGGAGAGAAAATCGGGAATATAATGGGTTCTCGGATAATCGCCCAAATTCTTCCAATTTTTTTTATTCCCATGCTTATCATCCTTATCTCGATGGCATTTTGCACGCTCGTTGTTATCTTTGAAAAGCGGAAAAAAACGGTCTGAGATGGATTCCTTCAGCCTGAATGTGGTACTCTATCAACCTGAAATACCCCAAAATACCGGCAGCATCGTCCGGACCTGTGCAGCCGTAGGTGCCAAACTCCACCTGATCAAGCCGTTGGGCTTCTCGACCAGGGATCGATATCTCAAGCGGGCAGGCTTGGATTACTGGCATCTGGTGGAAATTATTTATTACCACGACTCAGCAGACTTTTTAGAAAAGAACAAAGGAAAAAACCTGAATTTCATAACCAAGAAAGCTTCCAAATCCTATGACAAAATCGATTTCACAGGAGAAATATTTCTTATCTTCGGAAAAGAGACGGCCGGGCTGCCAGAAGATATCTTGAAAACTTATCGGGAAAAATGCTACAGAATCCCGATGAAAGAAGATGCCCGTTCGCTCAATCTGTCCAATGCAGTGGCTATCATTCTGTACGAAGCCAACAGGCAACAAGGTTTCAAAAGCCTCAAACTTCACGGAAGCGAAGAGTTCGAATGATCTATCCAGAGTTTTATTTCTTCTCTCTGGTCATCTCGTCATAAACCCAGCCGATGTTTTCTTTCTTGGTCAGGAATTGTCCCTGGTCTTGGATGCCGCTGAATTTGGAAAGATCGATGCTTTCTTGAGCCTGTTCCCGATTCTTCCCTGCTTCGATGGCAGCCGCCACTTCCTCTCTCAGAGTTTTGAGGTAATCGGCAAACTTCAAGAATTCTTTCATGGTGGTCACTGTTCCATGGCCGGGAATCAACAGGTAATCGGGATACTCCTTGCTGAGCTTTTCGATGATAGAAATCCAATTTTTCGTGTCCGAACCATCCCCGACATCGATGTAAGGAGGCATTCCGTGAAAGAACAAGTCTCCAGCATGAATCACCTTGGCCTTCTCGAAGATCACCACCGTATCTCCAGAAGTGTGGCCAGGACCGAAGCAGACCAGATTCACCGTCTCGTCCCCTACCCTAAGAGACATTTCATCTTCATATGTTTTTTGAGGAACGCCTATGCTCTCAGGTGTCTCTTCTGGCTTCAGATTCCTCATCATTGAGGCCCTGCAGTTCTTTTGGCTTACGATCTGAGCATCCCTGCCGACAATTGGATTTCCTCCGGTGTGATCGCCGTGATAGTGGGTATTGATCAGGTACTGGATTTTCATCGGACTGAACTTTCCAATCTCATTTTTGACATCATTAGCCGTCCTGGCATAAGAAGCATCCACCACAAGAAGGCCGTCTTCTCCCTTGAGGACACCGATATTCCCTCCTGCTCCATAAAGGCAATAGACATCTCCAGATACTTTCTCGATTTTGAGCGATGGCGGCTCTTGGGAAAGCAGATTGAGAGGAACGACAGACAGAGATAAGACCAGAAAAACGAAAAAGAGATTTTTGGAAATCGAATGTTTTCTCATGAGAATTTCATATCCAAAAAAAGAGAAAAAAGCAAGCCTGATTTGGCTCTATGCTGAAAAGAGACCCACTTTTGGTAAAAGAACCGCCTGATTTCCCCTAAATTGCTGTCAGAAAATGTCATGGCGGATCACCACATTTCCAAAGCATAAATCAGCAGAAAAAAACTCAAAATTCCGCAATAAAGCTTTTGGTCCATGGAGGCTGGTCGGGCCTGGTCCCCTTCCTTCCCATCTCCTGCCACTTCTCGTCTGTCAGGCGGTCATCCAGGGGATGTTTGAACTCGTAGTAAGAAAACACCGCACCCCGGCACAATCTGCGGCCCTTGGAATCCTCGACGATGATATAAATATCGAACGGAGATCCCACTCCCTCCTCCAGCACCTGTTGGGTGTTGAGATCCGAGTGGACGTCGGCGATAACATCCATCCTCTCATCTGTCCCCGAGGTGATTTTCTCCATGAGTTGAGGAGGGAAGCTCTTGAGTGAAGAAAGCTCGTTCCCTATATTTCTAATGAGCTCGTAGTCTTCTTTATCGAGCTCTATGTCTTCGAGTTCTTTTGTGGATATCACAATCAGTCGTGCTAAAATCTTCTCAAACCTCTGAATCTTTTCTGGGACTCCCTGAACGGCAATTCCCAAATCCGCGAGGTTTCTTCTCAAATCCCCCATCATCTCCTGGATTCTCTGATAGACGTCGGGATAGGGCTCAACATATCCGTAGGTGAATTCGGGCGGAGGAGGAAGCGCCGTTGCCAGCATGGTGTAGCTCTGTTTGGCGTAGAGTATGGTGTCGTGCCGCAGTTCGGTCCAAGAGCCAAGTGTCGTTTGAAGCTCTTTGTCCAACCAGGCTTCACTTTTCATGGACCTAGGTACGTTTTTGTCCTTCACCTCTTCCAATAAGGGAAGCAGACAATGAAGCCATCTCCAGTAGAGATTCTGCCTCCACTCCTCCGCGCTGAGGGAAGAGAACTCCTGCTTGAGCTTGTTGAGCTGGCCGTAATATTCCGTGTATGCGGTGTCTCCCGCGTTTTCCAGAATCTCGAGCGCCCTGCTGGAACCCAAAACAGCCATAACGTCCAATCCCCTCGGAAAGGCCCGGGCAGGTCCTGCACCGGGAATCACTTCCATGGTGAATGGATTTCCATCGCCTGTATATTCGAGAATGGCCTTATCTCCCTTTTTTCCATAGACCATTTCTTGAAACACGTAGGCATCGGGGATGAATCTCTGCCCCATGAACCGGAAACCTTTGGTGGCAGCAGAAAACTCGCCTTCCTCTGTAAAGGCGGCGCCCGAGAGGATTTGCGACGGCCTCGACTTGAAGGCTCTCTCGATGAACACAGATAATTTATCTTCCTCCCAGTATTTATCCACAGTGCCGTCGACAGAAAAAACTTCCTGGATGAGTTCCCTATAATCATCAACGGACAAATCATCCGTCTTCCCCACAAAATAGACCGTTGGCTCATAAACCTTTCTCCATAATCGATAAGCCTGTGGGTCTTTCATCAAAGCATCGGTCATCAAGAGAGCCTGGAGTGTCATCTTCTTTCCATGGAGAATGGATTCCTCATCTTTTCCAGGCCGGAGTTTGAAATCGATGCGGCCATACCACATCATCACTTTAAAATATTTCCGGAATGTTTCATTCCTGGTGTAATGACCTCGAGGGACATACTGGCTGAAATCCTCAAAGGCGTACGGGGTTTCAAAGGGAGTGGGATTTTCAACATAGGAAAGAAGCTCTCGGAATTCTAATCCCTTATGGGCTTCCATGCTGCTGAGTTCTTTTCCTGCCAAATTCTTCAATCCCAGTTCCACTTCATATTCAGGGACTAGAATTTTTTTTGCTACAGAAAAAAATCCGACATTCAATCGGGCTGCTTCTCTGACCGCCTCGATTTCGGCTTCTTCATATTGAGCTTTGGATAGAACGATCATCCGGTCTGTCAGCTCCGCCACGTGATCGAAGAGTGTCTCTATCTCCAGAATCCTCAACAGATAATCGAAGAATATGTGACAGGTATGGAGGACGGCATCTGTGGTCACGAAGATGTTCTGGTTTCTCTCTTTGGCGTTCAGATAGACGTCATAAATTTCCTTTTCATCTCCAGGTCTCACTGCGAAGCCATTTAGTTCCAACAGCTTTTGGGCAGGCACTGATAAAGTCATTCTCTCTTTTCCCCTCAGATTTTTCAAAGGAAAGGGAACATCCTCTTGTTCGAGAGCGAAGGCCAAACATCCCAAACAGCTCAAAAAGACAAGCAGACCCGAAAGAGGGAATAGGGCTCTCTTCATTTTATTCACCTCATCCTTATATACACATATCATCCAAAAATATTTAGGTCAAATACAGACTCCAGGAACCAGTTGACACCTACGAAGAGAATGGCAAAAGGGAGAACGATCCTCATCCACCAGTAGAGAATCCTTTCTAAAGACGCTTTTCTGACACTGAGCTCACTCAAAAATTCATATCTTTTGATAAACCAGGCTGCTGTAACCACAGCCAGGAGGGAGCCCAGGGCCTGCATTCCTGATCCGAAGGTCAAATCCCATGGAACGAAAATCTTGAAGTTAATCATCGGAGGAATCGCCAGAAGATAAACCACACAACAAATCAGAACCACAGCCCTTTTTCTTCCCAGACGCGTGTTGTCCAGTATGCCCCCCACCAACACCTCGAAGGCGGCCACGTCAGAGAGATAGGCGGCTCCAAACAACCCTAAGAAAAACAAGAGCCCGAATACCCAACCAGCGGGCATCAAGCTGAAGGTTTTCGGCAGTGTCTCAAAGATCAGGCCCGGCCCGGAGCTGGGTTCCAGATCAAAAGCGAAAACCGCGGGGAAGATGGCCAATCCTGCCAGAAGACCTGCAGCAGAGGCAGCGATCCCTGTGTACACCGCATTTTTGGAAACCTTCGCTCTACTATCGAGATAGGAACCGTAGATAACCATGAACGTTCCACCTAAAGACATCGAAAAAAAGGCCATTCCTAAGGCGGCTGCCATCACCGAAGGCTTGAGTTCTCCAAAGCGGAATCCTCCGATAAGCCAGTCGATCCCTTCTCCCCCTCCTTCCAGAGTCACAGAGCGAAAAATCAGAACGAGCAAGATCCCGAAGAGTGTCGGCACGATCCATTTACTGGCTCTTTCGATGCCCTTACGGAGGCCTTTGATCAGAACGATTCCGCAGGTAAAAATCACCAGTGCCGTCATGGCCAACTGCAGGAGGAATGAGGTAAGGTCGAATCCTTCCTGAGGAGGAAGGATAGCACCTGGGTTTATATGTCCTCCAAAAGCATTGACCAGCTCACCAAAGGCATGAAATCCAACCCATCCCACCGCATCGGAATAGTATCCTGTCGCCCAAAATACGATAAAAAACAGGAAAAATCCCACAAATTTCCCACCCGGGAGTCCCCCGCTTTCAAAGGCACCCAGCGTGCCTCGTTGAGTGTGCCGTCCGAGAATCCATTCGGCCATCAATGCCGGTATCCCGACAAAAAAAACGATCGTCAGATAAAAAAGAACGAACGCCGCTCCTCCAAATTTTCCCACCATATAAGGGAAGCGCCAGACAGCCCCCAACCCTACTGCAACGCCGATCATGGTCATCAGAAGGCCGAAATCGGAGGTAAAGGTCTCTCTCTTCAAACCTTACTCTTCCCATTTGTGAATCTTGTAATACTCGTTTACCATTTTTTGGATGTCAACAGTCGATCCTTTGGTCGGACCTTTGCTGAGAGGTTCTTTCTGGAATCTTTCGGGGAGGGTATCGTCCTTTTTAGTCATTCCCAAATACCGGTTGAATCGATGATCCAACTGGATAGCATCCTCCAATATCTCCTCTAAATATTCAGAAGAATAGTCCAGGCTGGTTCCGGCTCTCAAGAGGGATGAGGCTCTCTCGAAATTGAGAACATCCATGCAGAGCCCGATATTCTTGCACATGGTCAGAGAATCGGTGAGCAGTGCGATTTTCTCAGAATAGCTAACCAGAGCCGCCTTGCCTTCCTCGGCAAGCCTGTCAGCCGCTTCTGTGGTCCCGAAACGCTTCCGGGCTTCCTCTTTCCTGTTGGTCAACTCGAAATAGGGTTCGGCACGAAGATGATCCGCTCCCCTGGACGCAATGGCATAAGTCAGGCCATAGGCCTTGATTCCTCTGGGATCTCCGCAGATGATATCTAATCCTTTGACATGCATGACCAATTTCCGTGCTTCATCTCCGAATCTTTCTGCACATCTTTTCGCTCCATTGGCCAGCTCGCTTCCTATTCCTCGACGGAATGCGATCATATCCACCACCTGCCGTATTTTTTCTCTCTCTCCCCATCTTATGCTGAATCCGTCCAAATCATCCGGATGGATCAACCCCTTCTCCTGGCATTCCATAATCCAACCGATCACCTCAGATGTGGATATGGAATCCATCCCCATTTGATTCAGGTAAGCGTTCATCTCCAACGCAAACCTGAGGCTCTGGTTCCCTATTCTGGAGGTGAATCCACAGAGCGTTTCAAACTCAGGCCCTTCTGCTTCCAGCTCTTTTGTCAAATAATAGCGGGAGCAATGGACATTGCAGTTGAAGCATGATTTATTCTTGACTTTAAAGGAGCTGGCCAGCTTCTGTCCGGATATCTCATCCACATAATCACAGACACCATCCTGAAAATGCCGTGTGGGAAGGATCCCCAACCTGTTCAGATCCTTCATCAACATGGTGGTGCCGAGTTGATGCCGTTTCCCATATTCGGGATGATTCAATATGTCCCGATCGATTTGCCGGTTTTCGGACAACAAACCGAGAGGCTCCGCCAGCTTGACGGGACAGGATCCTCTCACAGCCAGGGCCTTCAAATTCTTGGATCCCATCACAGCCCCCATCCCTGTGCGGCCGTTGACTCTGTTTCCACTGGATACGATGGAGGCAAAAGAGACCAGATTCTCCCCGGCTGGGCCGATGGCCGCAACCTGGATGGCATAATCCCTATGTTCTCTCCTTATCGCTTCTGTAGTTTCGATGATTTTTCTCCCTGCATACTCGGGACAATCCACAAATTCCACACCCGAACTTGTGACCAGGAGGTAGAGCAGATTTTTCGATTTTCCTGTGATGATGATTTGATCGAATCCTGTGAACTTCATCTCTGCTGCAAACTGCCCCCCTGCGGCTGAATCTCCCAATATGCCGGTAAGCGGCGACTTGGCCGTAACAGTATAATAAGCAGAAGCTGTGAGCAGAGATCCTGTGAGAGGTCCGACACCGAATATCAAAATGTTCTCAGGCCCTAATGGATCACAATCTGGATCTAATTCCTCATACAGTCTTTTGGAATTGGCTGCTCTTCCTCCGATGACGGGTTTTATCCAAGAGGAATCGAGAGTCTCGATCTGAAATTCTCTTTTGGTGAGATCCACCCGGAGGATTTTTCCTCCATATCCAAATTCAAGCATGTTTCCCGCTCCATTTCTTTCTGAGCGTTGATCCCTGACGCATCACAAAGTACTGCCTTTTCTGGCTCACGTTCATTTTTTTTGTGGTTTTCTTGATTTCAGCCAGAGAAGTCCTTTTGGCAGCTCCTTCGACTTGCGTTATGGCTTCTTCTGTACATTCCGCGATACATTTCGGTGATCCACCGCACAGATCACACACATAAACGATTCCATCGAATATCTCGATCGCTCCTATGGGACAAGCCTTTTCACAAGCCCCGCAGAGGGTACATACAGTGGGAGATACGATTATCTGCCCCATAGGGCCCGGGGTCAGCGCATCTTCCGGACAGTTCAAACAATATTTTTCCTCACACTGGATACAAACAACAGGGCCGTCGATCCCTTGTTCATATAGATTCAAGACTTTGATTCGGCTCAAAAAATTGCTGATTTTGCCGGTGTGGAAGAAAGCGCACGCCACTTCACATTTCCGGCAGCCGGTGCATTTGTGCAAATCGACATGTATCAACATTTCCTCCCGAATTATTCTTCCATCTCCAGTCGATAGTGCACCAATCCTTTTGGATCCGGGCAGACAAAGTTCTTCACTCTTTTGACCCAGTGACCCTCATCCAATTTATCCCGGACCGACAATATGGGAAAGATAGGCATCATACTCTGCAGCGCCCAGATACACACATACTGACCATCAGGAACAATGAGCCTAGAATCCTCGACATAGAAATGATCCCCCACCTGTACGGGAAGGTTGCAGTACCCGTCGATCCTTTCCACACTCACTTTTATCCTTGCCATAACTGCTCCTCCATCTGACTCTTTTGATTTTACCTATCAGGATACAACATTGGAAGTCAAAATTCCTTCTTTCTGCCATTCTTGTCTTTATTTGAAACTCTTTTCTTGATATTAAGTTTAGAGGTTGTCCCAAAGTGAGGGGAAATAAAATCGGAACAAAGAAGCAGGTCAGCTGATTCGTCAGCCCAAGGATTTATCCCAGCGAGCCACATTGTCATTACGAGGAATGAACTGACGAAGTAATCCCATCATATGAGATTGCTTCAATACATTCGCAATGACAAGATCGCCACACTCCGCTCGTGATGCTCGCTAGCCTGCAGTTGGCTTCCCAACCAGCTTGCCTGACTGTTTCTTTGTCACAGAAATAAGGATGCTAACCCCGCTTGAGTTGACTTCGAAATTTTCCTCTGTTATAAGCATGGTGATGGGCAAAATTGGAAAGGATTTTCCAGCCAAATCGGTTTTCATGTTCCACCTTCATGTTGGGACACGGCTCGCATTGAGAATATTCATTCCTGCAGTCGCTGTCTTTTTTGTTCTTTATTATGTGCTCAGACCAGAGTTCTTTCTTTCCTTAATGGCCACTCTTCTCGACGGAGGCTTTTTGCTCAGCGGGCTCTTTACAACCGCTCTCTGCTTGATCATGGCTGGCTTCACAGCCCGCCGAGTCTGGTTCGGACTCGACGGATGGATCCGCCATCTCCCTGCTGCAGGTTCCATCCACAGGCGAATGGCTGCAATCGCCATATTTACAGCCCAGATCCCTCTGCTCATAATACTGTCAGGTTTAGCCCTTATGTCATCTAAGCTCTTCAAAGTTCCTGCAGCTGCCTATCTTATTGGATTGCCTTTCGTCAGTCTGGCCTGTGGTCTCTGTCTGCTGCCTGTTAAGAGAAAAACTTTCTCGAGGTCTTTAGCGATCTTGGCGGGAATTGCACTATCCGCCAACAATTGGTGGCTTCTTATTCCAGGGATCTTTTTACTCCTTGCAGCAGATGCTCTAACGGGCCCTTTGGTCCAGAGGAAAAAGCACCCTAAATTCCATAAGCCTTCCAGAGGAATACTCCTTACTGCACTCATCAGCTGGAGAGCACTCAGACTGAGAATCCTCATTCCCTATCTGTTCTCCCTGCCCTTTATCGGCGCAACTCGACTTTTTATTACAAACAATAATCCCCCTCCTCTGCTTGCTGAACAGGTGATTCGTTTCGGAGGGACGTTAGGTGTGATTCTCTTCTGCGCAATCTTGGCCAACATGGTTGCTGTTCGAAGACCTCCATGGCCCTGGATCCGCTCTTTGCCCTGGTCGGCTAAATCCAGAATTTTGCTAGATTCCTCCTTCATTAGCCTCCTCGTTCTTCCGCTCTTGGTCCTGGTTGGAGTTATGAATATAAAATCCATGCTTCCACTTGCCGTGAGCTGCCCTTTTTTTGTTCTCTACTCTGTCTATTCCATTCGACAAGCTCCAGATTCCCCCATGGGAGTTTCAGGAAAGGTTTTGTTGCTCGGGACAATGGCAGCGCTTTTTCTCTGTATCATTCCCTGGAGTTCTCTTGTTCTTCTGGTTTCATCTCTGTGGATACTAAAAGAGGCGATAAAAGCCGAGAAATTTCAGAAAGTCAGCCAATGGCTCGAGCTTCATCACCTCGCAGTGGGAGATTCTCTCTCGTGGAGCGGTCGATGATCCGCTATAGAAATGTTTCATTTTCGTATCGGAAAGAGGAAAAGATCCTCCAATCTATCGACATGGAGCTCGATTCGGGTTTGAATTTACTCCTTGGTCCGAACGGATGCGGAAAAAGCACTCTCCTCAAGTTGACAGCAGGAGTGGAAAGACCGGATTCAGGAAACATCACCATCGACGGTCATGACATGTGGAGCGATGAGGTCGAGGCTCGAAAAGGGACAGCCTATCTGCCCGAACATCCCGATCTCACTCCTTATGCATCGATAAAAGAAATCCTGGATTTGGTGTGCCGTCTTCGGGGAGAGCCTCTCGACGCAGGAAATGAAGCCCTGGAATTCTTCAGCCTTCAACACCTCGCCCACCGGACTGTCCGGGAATTATCCTTAGGACAGAGGAGGCAGGCCGTGTTCGCAGCCTGCCTCATCGGAACCCCATCCCACATACTTCTCGACGAACCTCTCGATGGAATGGATCTGCATATCCAGAAAGAAATTCTCGGTTGGATAAAAAATCATGTCCAATCCGGAGCGACGGTGGTGGTGGTATCCCACTCCGTCGAGCCTTTTATCGAGCTTGCCTCCCAGGCAGTCACCATCCAATCCGGTCATGCCTTTCACTTCAGAAACCTTCCTGATTCTTTAGATAAAAAGAGATCTTTCCTGGAACAGTTGGCCGAAGGCGGACTCCCCCTTTGAGGTCCGCCTTCTTACTTTTTTATGAGCTCACTTTCTCTTCTTACAGCTCCCTCTACCCAGAATTCCACCGCTCAAGAACAGTCCCGCACCAAGAACAAATCCAAAGTTGTACCAAAACCCGCTGTTGTGCACTTCGTAAAAGCGGACCGATTTGGTGAAAATCGAAATAATAAATGTGATTGGAGCGACCAGGCCGTGCCACAATCCCTTCCAGAACCCTGCAATTTTACCCTCTTCATCCGGGGTTTTTTCGAGTTCATTCGGACCGGGAGCACAGCTCGTCAGAGTTAAAACCAGAATAAGTCCTACCCCAACGGCGCATAAAATTTTCATTCTTCCTCCTAGGAACTCTCTGAATTTGTAATATATATATCAAAAAAATCTCTGTTTTGACAAAACGGCAAAAAGGGTTTACATGTCTCCCGATCATCCGATATGATTAAATAATCAGGAAAAATACCCATGACAGTCGTCGAAAAGAATGATATCCTCCGGATCGAAAGAATCGAAACGGCTCCCTTTGGCACCAATGCCTATATCATCGCCTGTGAATCCACAAATGAAAGTGTTTTGATCGATGCCCCCGGCGATGCGGACAAAATAAAGGATCGCCTCAAGGATACAATCCTCCAATGCATACTCATGACCCACAGCCATATAGACCACACAAGGGCTCTGCGCAGACTCAAGCAGGAACTCAATGTTCCGGTAGCCGCTCATCCCCAAGATGCCGAGCAGATACCTGTGGATGCCGAAATGCTTCTTTCAGACGGAAACATCGTTTCATTCGGAAATGTGACACTGGAAGTGCTCCACACTCCAGGACATACTCCTGGAAGCGTGTGTTTTTTGACCGGAAAATATTTGATAGCCGGAGATACCCTTTTTCCAGGTGGGCCAGGCAAGACAGGCACCCCGGCAGACTTCCGACAGATTGTTACGTCCCTGGAACAGAAAATCTTCGTACTGCCCGATGATGTGCGGATCTATCCGGGACATGGAGATACCACGGTCCTCGGAAAAGAAAGAGAGGAGTTTGCCGCATTCTCCTCTAGATCCCATGATCCAAACCTTTGCGGCGATGTTTTATGGTTGAAGGATTAAAGGACCGAGATTCTCGATTGGAGGTGATCATGAGAAAACAAAAAATTCGCAGAGTTTTTCCTTTTCTCGTTCTTTATCTTTTCGTTATATCTCTTCTCACCGCTCAACCAGACCAAACACCTTATGATGTGGTTATCCTGAGCGGTCAAATCGTAGACGGAACCGGAAATCCATGGTTTTACGGCGACATCGCCATCCGCGAAGACCGCATATCAAGAATCACACCACCAGGACAGCTTCAAAATGTCCCAGCGAAAGAGAGAATCGATGCCCGGGGGCTGGTCGTCGCTCCCGGATTCATCGATATTCAAAGCCATTCACGTGGAGCCTTCCTCTCAGGGGACGGCCGGGTGGTAAGCAAAGTGACCCAGGGGATCACTACAGAAATTTTGGGAGAAGGATGGACCAATGCTCCCGCCAATGAAAAGACGCTTTCTATTCTTGGCAGCATGGATCCAGAAACGAGCCGTTTGACTAAGAAGTTCGCCGGACCCAGAGGCTTCAACAACTGGCTCGAGGCCATGAAGAGACACGGAACATCTGCGAATTTTGGATCTTTCGTAGGAGCTGCCACTGTCCGAATGTACGTGAAAGGAATGGCCATGGGACCGCCAACAGAGGAGGAAGTCCGGCAGATGCGTCAACTCGTGAGAAATGCCATGGAAGATGGAGCCTTCGGGATCGCCTCTGCCCTGATTTATCCTCCGGGCAGTTTTGCCACCACAGAGGAACTCATAGAAATGTCCAGGGCTATGACTCCTTATGGCGGGGTTTACATCACCCATCTTCGCTCAGAAGCGGATAAATTCCTGGAAGGCCTGGACGAGGCCGTAGAGATCGGAAGAAAGGCAGGCGTGCCCGTAGAAGTCTATCATTTGAAGGCCGCTGGACGGCGAAACTGGCATAAAGCAGAATTAGCCATTGCCCGGATTCAAGCGGCTCGTGAGGAAGGGCTGGATATCGGTGCAGACATGTACCCTTACATTGCGGGCGGGACAGGCCTGACAGCCTGTTTTCCTCCATGGGCTTCTGCGGACGGAAAGCTCTTAGAGAATCTAGGTGATCCGGAGATGCGGGCCAAAATCCGCGATGAGATTCTCCACCAGAAATCTGAATGGGAAAACTTAGGCACACTCGCCACCCCCGACGGAATCTTGGTCCTGGGCCTTCTAAAGCCAGAAAACGAAAAATACATAGGAAAGAGACTGTCCGAAATCGCAGCAGATATGGGAAAAGACTGGATCGACGCTGCCGTCGCACTGATTCTTTCCGAACAGCAAGGAATCGGCACCATCTATTTCATGATGACCGAAGAAAACCTCAGACTCCAGATGCGGCAGCCATGGATCAAGTTCGGAACCGATGCCGGGGGTGAAGATCCGAAAAATCCAGAAGGGCTGGTCCATCCCCGGTCTTACGGCACTTACCCTCGAATTCTCGGAAAATATGTACGCGAGGAACGGGCCATGCGGCTGGAAGATGCGGTCCGGAAGATGTCATCATCCGTGGCAAATAGACTTTTCATCCGGGAGCGCGGACTTCTGCGTGAAGGATACTATGCGGATGTTGTCATCTTCGACCAAAAAATCATCGACGACAGGGCCACTTTCGAACATCCCCATCAGGTTTCTGTCGGGGTGCACCATGTCTTCGTCAACGGCACTGCGGTCATCAAGAACAGAGAACACACCGGCGCGAAACCCGGACGGATCGTTCGCGGCCCAGGTTATATCGAGCATTAAATGAAATGGTTCGACTCGATACATTTTCGCCGATAAAATGGAAGAAAATCAGGTCCAATCACATCGTTATTATTAGGGTAGTGACATATAACATATGGAAACTGCGACAGTATTATATCAATCAGATAAAGACAGGTCTGAGTTCCAGCACCAGACTGCTATAAGCCAAGAGCCATCAGGCTGTTTGCGAAGCACGCCAAGCACCTTACCCTCATCCTTATGTGATTCTTCAACACCTTTAAGACTATATTCCTCTACCCAATTGCCCCTAGCATAAGCAATGTCTCCGTAGCCATCTACTTCTACAAATTCAAGCACATGCACTTTACTCGTTATACCTAGTGGTTTTATCATTTCAAGCCACGTTGAGCGTCCCTGGATTATTGGGCTATTTGGAGCCATCACCATTACATCCTCTGTAAAGAAGGCTATTGCTGCATCCAAATCTCCAGCAAGAGCGGCTTTATCCATGGCTGGACCTATTGCTTTAATGGCTGCCACATCCTCAGCAGATAACGGTTTAACTACAGGCTCTTCAGCCACCTCTTCAGCCTTCTGGCAGCTAAAAGCAAAACAAAGCAGAATGACCAAAGGCAAAATCATAAACAGTTTTTTCATTGAATCCCTCCAAATTATTTTTTTACTTCTATACATGTCTTAAAGCGATTCTATCGGCCATTCCTTTCTAAATTCAAGGCATCAGACCTCAAAATTCTCCCATTCGTATTTGACTCTTTCCATGAGCTTCTTGAAGCGCTCTTCGCTGCGGATTTTTTCAAGGAAAGGATCATATGCATTAAGAAACGGAGAATTGACGAAACCCCGATCGATCGCATTTGTCAGCCAATTCAAAGCTTTGTCCCTCTCTTCGATCAAAGCAAAACTTGCTGCGATCCCCCAAGACATTTGCTCATCCCATTTTCCTGTGTTTATAGACTCTGGCGTTACAAGTTCCAAAGCCTTTTCTCGTTTTCCTTGCAGAGCGAACTTACGGAATAATCCGAACCATGCAAACTGGTTTGTTGTGCCCTATCAGCAAGCCTATCAATTACCGAAAAGGCTTCTTCAAGGGACTCAATCCGCATAAGAAAATTCGCATATACCAAACTGTGAAATGGATTTTCTGGTTCCATTTGATACATTTTACGTATGGATATTAAGGCATCCTCAAAATGACCTTCCATATATTCAATCCAGCCTGGAAAAGCCTGAAACATTGGCGTGAGAGGATCTGTTTCTAAAAGCTTTGGAAGAAATACATTTTCTTGAATATCAAATACATCGTCCATGCTGCCACTGTATTTCTACGCCCACAAGTGAATATCTGAACTCGCATCGATCAGCTGAGCTGTTATTCTAAGGTTGTTCTCAACCTTCCTAACACTGCCTTCAATAACATACCGGACATTCAATTCTTCCCCTATAGTTTTCGTGTTTTTATTGGTTCCCTTTAAGGTCATGGCTGAATTTCGGGAGATCACACACAGCGATCTTCCGTTCTTTTAGTCTCCCCATAAAAGAGCCAGGAGGATATTTCTTTTCATCAGAAGAAAATTTTTTCCGTACGTGCATTTACACCCCTAAGTATGCGTTTCTACTTATATCAGGGCAGAAAGTCTGAAGTCAATTAAACAAAACACATAGCCACCATTTCCCAACACATATGCCACGTTCTAAGCCCCACTACACAGCGAAATCCCAAAGGAGCAGGGGAAAGGATGAGTCATATCAGATCAGCTCTCAGAGCAGATCCTAGCAAAAAAGGAATCACCCCCCAGCGACTCTATTACTCGTTTAAATCCTATTCTCAAAAAACATTTTGCCCAAATATAATGCCTCCCCTATGTTCAATAGATTTCCTTTTCTTTTGAGATTTTCTTTTCGCCAATCCAGGAAGTGTTTTTCAGAGTAGAAAAAATTTATATTCCTGCAAAGAGAAGTGGCTGCACAGTCACCATACTCCCTATCACACCAGACCACAGTGCTCTCTGGATTTAAGAAGATTATTTCACCGTCTCTCCCATCAATCTCGATTCTATCTCCACAATAGAAACACGAAGATTCTATTGAGACATCAGTGTCGAACATAAAGCTGATTCCCAACGCATCAATCGCACACATAGCATAAACAGCCCTATACTTTTTACCTTTCAGGCTTACCTTATGCGAAGTTTCAGCACCTGAAAAAGGATAGGCCGCAACAATGGTCTTGTTTTCTAGATGGATAACATCCAGTCGATCCAATTTTTCTAATAGTAAATCTACTTCTTTTTTTCGAAATTCTTTTTTTATCTCTTCAGTAGTTGGTATTCGTCCCAGAATAGGTGGCTGGGTCAGGATGAATTTTCTTACAGTGTTTTCTTCCCTAGAAAGAGTTTTTCCCAATTTCTCATCTCTATTTTCAATACAGCAGGCTTCTTCAAATATGCTTTTCGCAAGCTCGGAGGGCTCTGGTTTTATCTTAGACAAATCAAATTCACCTTATCTCAAACGAATAGTTATTTTTCAGTCTTACAACACAATTCCTCTTTTATCTCTTTTCCCTCCTCTAGTTCCTTATAAACTTGGGAAGCTTTCAGCGCCCCCGTTTCACCAGGACAACCTCCCTCAGTCATAGCAACGTTAAGAAATTCCACTAACTCGTCAAGAGTTGCTCCAGCTTCAAAAGCCGTTTTTGTATAAGCCCTTAAACACGGTTCACATTTAGTTACAACAACAGCAACCACGGCAGCAAGGATCTTATATATTTAGCTGGAACGACAGTGTCCTTAAAAGTGTCTTCTCTCATCCTAATTAATCCGCCAGTTACTTTTGGAGTCAATTTTCTAAATTCTTCGTAGAGATCTTCAACCATTATTATTCTCCGATTTCATTATACCAAACAGCCTAGCTTTCACCAGAAAAAGAAATCACGCTCAGCAATGGGCCGACTTCAAGATCAGTAGCAAATTCACATTCGCTCCGATTCCGATCCGAGATGGAAGCAGAGGGGAGTATTTCCTCTCTGCCGAAAGGGAGATCTTTCTTTTAGGGCCGAACCGCCCTGTTTGCTTGACAATCATGCCATATTTCAAGGTAATGAGGATGCTCACGACATTTAAAAAAACTAACCGCAAACCATCAATTCTTGGCATGAATTTTGCTGTTGGAATATGCCGAGAGAACAAAATGCAGGTACAACAGAGTACAGATTACCAGGAACAAATCGACGAAGCTCTCAAGAGAGCTAAGCCTAAGAAAGTGCTGTATTTATATGACGAATCGGGCAACAAGTTTCTCCTGGGTGTTTTCAACAAAAAAAGGGCAGAGGAAATAAAAGACTATCTGCGTGTAAAAAAACTGATCAACCGGCTTTCCGAATTTGACATCATTACCACCGAGCCCGATAGCGACTTCTCCTACTGAAATATCTAAATATCGCCGATTATCGGCTTCTCTTGAGGTCCAGCATTCTTCCAATCCGCAAAGATCTTTTGTAAAAATTCTTTACTCTTTACAATTCATCGCCTTTTCATATTAAAATATCCCATTATGCAAAACCACAATATATCAAAGATCTCCAGTATGTTCATGTTTCTTTTATTTCTTCCTTTCCTCATCATGCCTTGCCGCGGATCCACCGACGAAAAGGCAAAATGGTTCCAGGGCTACCGAAAGAGCGTGAAAGGAGGGACAATCGATTATCACTCCCCTCAACCGGATGTAAGGACCGCTCTTCTTGTCCGCTCACTGGACTCCGAGGACTACATAGAATGGCAAACCGAACCCGTCCCCTCCGTCTTTAAAGAGAAAACCGCCTCTTTTATATGGATCTTCGGAATGGATGTGGATGCCAACCCCTACCGCTACGACCTCTTTGTCAACGGAGAAAAATGGTTCAGTTTTTCCAATCCTGAGACCAGCGAAAGAAAGGAATGGACCATCAAAGGGCCAAACAAAGCAGAACTCCTTTTCCGGGTTACCCTAGTGGACAGACACGATGACGTTTTTGGATACGCTTCCCTGCGGATCCCTGCGGCCGCCTTGGACAGAGGAAAGCCTCTCACGCTCAAAGTAGTGGGAGAAACGGCTGGAAGCCGTGTATGGTACATGACTTTCCAAAGTCCTGTCAAATCCGGTGTGGAAATCGTCCCCCGGCAGGCCCTCGTACGGCACGGAAATCGGCTGGTTCAACCCGTGGAAGTCCATATCATTCACCTGGGAGAGCCTGCGAAAGCCAGAATCTCCCCTGTAGGGCAGGAATCTATTCAAGCGAATATCAAATTCGGATTCAACAGGATAGAACTGACATTCCCAGAAGTCTCCCGGGAGAAGGCGCGCACTCTAGCCGTCGAGACATCCCTGCAGGAGCCCATCATAAAAAAATTTTTCCAGAAACCCGTCAAAAAATGGACTGTCTACTTGGTCCAGCACACCCATACGGATATCGGGTACACCCGGCCTCAAACAGAGATCTTACCCGAACATCTCCGGTTCATCGATTACGCACTGGACTATTGCGACCTCACCGAGAATTATCCTGATGATGCCAAATTCCGCTGGACCTGTGAAGCCTCCTGGGCTGTCAGCCAGTATCTGAAGAGCCGACCTCCAGGACAGATCGAAAGGCTCAAGAAACGCGTCGAAGAAGGACGGATCGAAGTGACAGGGATGATGTTCAACATGTCAGAAATCGCCGATGAAAACCTGTATGCTGCTTCCCTGTCTCCCGTCAAAACGTTCAAGGACCTTGGACTCGAGGTCACAACAGCCATGCAGAACGACGTGAACGGAATTGCCTGGTGTTTGGCTGATTTTTTCCCCGGCATAGGCGTTGAATACTTGATCATGGGACAACACGGCCATAGAGCGCTGATTCCCTTCGACAAACCCACTCCTTTCTGGTGGGAATCTCCCTCCGGAAAGAGGCTCCTGGCGTTTCGTGCCGATCATTATATGATCGGAAATTTCTGGGGAATTCACACCGGAAAGTTCCAAAACCTGGAAAGAGAGCTGATGCAATACCTGGATAGCCTTGAATCGCGCGCATATCCTTATGAACGCATCGCCGTCCAATATTCCGGCTATTTCACAGACAACGCTCCCCCCTCTAAGGTGGGGTGCGATATGATAAGGCTCTGGAATGAAAAATATGAATGGCCCAAATTGAGAAGCGCAACAGCCAGGGAATTTCCTGAATATATCAAAGAGAAATTCGGAGATGGTCTTCCTGTCCATCGAGCGGCTTGGCCGGACTGGTGGTCGGACGGATTCGGATCGGCCGCCTTGGAAACGGCGGCAGCCCGAAATACTCAGAGCCGTCTCATTTCTTCCCAGGGTCTCCTCTCCATGGCAAAACTTCTGGGCATGTCAATCCCCGCATCAACCTTGGAGAGAATGAAGGAAGTCTATGAATCACTGCTTTTCTGGGATGAACACACTCTTGGCGCAGCAGAAAGCGTCAGCCAGCCCCTGGCTGCCAACAGTGTGGTGCAGTGGGCGGAAAAATCTGCTTATGTTTGGGAAGCTGCAAAGGACACCCGTATTCTGGAAGAATCCGCCATGGGACTGGTCCAGCCCCACCTTCCTCGGACAGAGGTTCCTTTGATCGCAGTCTTCAACACGCTGAACTGGTCTCGCTCAGGAATCGCAGAAGTGTATATCGACCATGAGATTCTTCCCCCTGGAAAAGCCTTTCGCCTCGTCGATGAAGAAGGAAAGGAAGCGCATGCCCAAATATCCAAGAGCCGCACGGACGGCACCACCTGGTATCTCCAAGCTGAGGACGTCCCTCCCTTAGGATACAAGAGTTACAGATTAGAATTACTGGACAAACCGCGCGAAGCAGCAAAAGAAGTCAAAACACAGGATGCTCTCTTCGAAAATGATTTCTACAGGATGATCCTTGATCTGAAAAGAGGAGCTGTATCCAGTCTGTTCGACAAGCAGTCAGGGATGGAATTGATCGACGAACAGAGCCCATGGATTTTAGGCCAATTTATCCATGAAACCATCTCCAACCGAAGCCAATTGGAGCAGTTCCACCTTGTGAGCTGTCAAAGACAAACCGCCGATCATGTCATTATCAAGAAAATCTCGGACGGCCCCTTATGGAAGAGCATCCATATGACCGGAGAAACGCCCACGGCTGCAGAAAATACAGCCCTCCGGTTCGAGATACGTTTTTTTCACCGCGAGAAGAGAATCGAATTCCATTATGCCCTGATCAAAAAAGATATCACCTCTCCTGAGGCTGTCTATATTGCCTTCCCGTTCCAACTCCCGCAGGCGAAAGTCATTTATGAAGCTCATGGAGGACTAGTCTCTCCAGGCCTCAACCAGCTGGAGGGCACTTCTTCCGACTGGCATACCGTTCAAAACTTCATAGCCCTCCGCAGCCCAAAAGGACAGATCGTTCTAGGGAGCGGTGAGGTTCCTTTGGTTCAGTTCGGAGATTTGAATCTCGGAAAATTCCAGTACATTGCCCGGGTCGAGAAGCCGCATATTTTCTCCTGGGTGATGAACAATTATTGGGTCACGAATTTCAGAGCCAGCCAGGAAGGCGAGTTCAAATGGAGCTATTTTCTCACATCAGGGAATGATCTTTCCGCAACTTTTGCTGCACGATTCGGATGGAGCTCAAGAATTCCTTTTTTGTGCAGAGTCCTCCCCCCTGGTAAAGTATCGAAAAAGCCTAGAGACCATTCGATGCTCCTCATGGATGCGAACAATATCCTGCTGGTGAGTGCGAAACCGAGCCTGGACGGGAGAGGTATCCTTCTCCATCTCCGCGAAACAGAAGGCAAACCTACAGAATTCTCTATCTCTCTCCCCGGAATGCGGCCTCAAAACCAAGTCATTACCGAGGTGAATGTCCTGGGAGAGACGGTCAGACAGCCAGCCAAATCGCTCAAGATCGAGGCGTGGGAGTCCAAATTTCTTAAATTAGAAGTCGAGAAGCATTAGGCGGCAAGATTTCACTGTTTCTTTTTTAAACTATTTCGAGACCCAAGCGATCAATCCACTTCTTTGAGGTTTCGCAGCGTATCGATGATGACCTCAGGCAGAGCAGGATGAATATGAATCCCGTTGATGATAGGCATGACCGTTCCCGTGGTTGCCATGGCATCGACGACTTCCTGTATCAAAATCGGCGCATAGGGACCTATGATGTGAAATCCCATTATCCTCCAGGTCTCTTTCTCGATAATGGCTTTAGCGAAGCACTCGTCCTCCCTCATGGCGACTCCCTTTGCCACTTCAGAATAAACGGATCTCCCCACCAATATGTCGTGCACTTTTTTTGCCTCAGCCTCACCCATTCCCACAGAGGCGATGGGGGGGTAGGTATATACCGCATGAGGCACAGTGAGAAAATCGAATATCTCCTCTCCCTGGTGCATACTGTTATGCCAGACAAGGTCGGCTTCTCGATTAGCGGCATGCCTGAACATCTTCCTGCCTAGAGCATCTCCGAAAGCCCAAATATTTTTCTTGCTCGTCTCAAAATATTCATTGACTTTGATATACCCTCTATCATCTGTCTCCACTCCGGTATTTTCCACTCTCAAGAGATCTGCGTTGGACTTTCTCCCGGCCGCCACCAGGACTCTCTCTCCATGAAAATCCATGGTCTTCCCAGATTTCTTGTCTTCGGCGGTAATCCTGCAGCCCGTATCTGTCTTTTCAGCTTTGACAGCCTCTGTGCTGGTGAAGATATCCATTCTTCTTTTGAGTTTCTGCTCCAACAAGCCCGATACCTCGGGCTCCTCTTCCTTCAACAGGCGCTCTGCCCTCTGAATGATGGTGACCTTGGTTCCCATGGCAGAAAAGAAGTGGGCAAACTCGGCCGCAACATAGCCTCCTCCGATAATGATCAGGCTGTCCGGCTTCGCTGAGAGCTCGAACACCGTATCATTGGTCAAATAGTCGATATTTTCGATGCCCTTGACTTGAGGGATCAAGGGCCTCGCGCCTGAGGCCAAAAAAATCTTCTGGCCCTTGATGGTTTCCCCACCTACCTCCATGGTGTAATCATCGACGAATTGACCGGTATCCTCATAAAAGCCAAGTCCTGACACCCTCGAGACACTTTCCCTGATTTGGCTGCGGCTTCCCTTGACATAGTCTCTAGTCCTCTCCATCACCCAGTGGAAATCGACCTCTTTGATCTCTGCCTTGATGCCCAGCTTGGCCGCTTCCTGGATTTCAACGATCCGGTCGGCAGGAAAAATCAGCATCTTGGAGGGAATACATCCTACATTCAAACATGTGCCTCCTAAAGGTCCTCTATCCACTAACGCGACCTTGAGACCATTCGCCATGGCTTGGTCAACAATGGCACTTCCAGATCCTGATCCGACAACAATGATATCATAGTTGTTCATGGTATAATCCTCTTTTAATCTGAATATGTTGCCCTCAAATGTTCCAGAAGTCAACCTGGAGGTGGCTCTGTTACGAAAAGTGGGGTTCCCTTTTATTTTGTATAGACATAACTTTCGAGCATGCCTTTTCCATCAGAACTAACGCATACAAAACAGAAAGAAGCCCCCCGCTTTTTAGCATAGAGCCCTTGGAGGTGGAACCGCACCAACCCACTCCTTCCCTTATCTGGATAAAAAAGTCAGGACTTTCTAAATCTGATTAGCTTTGGGTATTGGATATCTTAAATTGAGTATTCCTCGTATTCACACCTTCTCCAGGATTACGGATTTTGCCAGGGACAATCTTCCCTATGGAGAGCTTCAAAAGAGCCTCCAAAGGTTATCTCGCCTGGATTAGGCGATGTGATTGTGAATTTTACCACGACCCGAGCGATCAAATTAGCTCTTACCTGTGCTCCTTGTTCATCCGGGACAGTCCTTTCTTCACTGATAGAATCGATAAAAACCAGACGGACATCAAAAGAAAGTGTCGCATTTTCCTTTTTAAGTTTTTTGAATAAGGCTTTAAATTCGTTTTTTGTGCGGCTTCTTTTATACTTTTTATGTTTTTCTAACTCCTCCCAGTCTTCGAGTATCGCGCCAGCTTCATAGAGTTTCCTTCCCATTTCTTCAAAATTCTGGTCCTCACCTGATAAAAATTCCGTCTTCAGAGTGTCTCGTATTCCTATAATATGATCTGCGAGGTCTCTCTTATTCTGTTCTGTCACAACGTCTACAAGATTTTCTTGTACTTCAGTCACATCTACAATTTCGTCTTGAGATTGATCCTGAGGTTCCACTGCCTTTGGCGTACACAAGACCAGGATAAGGACTCCAAGAGCCAAGATGAAAACACTGGAAAAATTCCTGAGTTTCATAATTCCCTCCTCTCCGAAAATTCGCTGATTCTATTTAAATCTATCATTCCTCTGGATCTGGCAAATCGAGAAATGACAGCCAGTCTCCCCAAAGCTTGCTGTTTGGATAAAAGACTCATAATAAATCCCCAAGGATTTTTACTCTTTGACCGTAGAGTTCTTTTTGTTTATGTAAGATATCTTCGAAACGAGGGTCATCGTTCAAATTCCTGTAACAGAGATTTTCTTTGAGAAAAAGATAGGAATAGAGATAATTTTGCCACTCTTTAAAGCCTTTCTCGATACCCAGTTTGATGTTCTCGATTGCCTCGTCGTTCATACCCAACAGAGAATAAATACATGTAAGCGGATAGCCGTACGATTCATCGGCGCCTTCGATATAACGGAGAGCTTTTTCTTTTTCTCCTTTCGCAGCCCATACAAAAGCTCTATGCCGTTTCACTCTCGGAGAGTCAGGATCTATTTTTTCAGCCTCAGTTATAGCTTCTTCAGCTTCCATGTACTTCCCTAACAGGATCAATTGTCTGGCAGACAAAAGATAGAGGTTGGGATAGTTTTTCTCCAGTTCCAAAGCTTTTTCTGCAACCTCGGCTCCTTCTTCGAACTCGCCGATATACCAGTAACAGGAAGCCAGATGCTCATAAGCTCTAAGATAAGAAGGCTCGATCTCGATGGCTTCTGAAAAATATTCAATGGCTCTATGGAATAAGCCCACACTGTTGAGAAAAGCGCCCACATCGCAGGTTACCAATGCATTTTTAGAATCTCTCTCGAGTTCGAGCGCTCTTTGAAAACTTTTGGCTGCTTCCCTCAGATCCTCTTTATAAAAATACGCCCACCCCAAACCCAAATTTGCCTCAGCTAAATCAGGATTTAGATCATAAGCTTTTTCAAAATAGCCAATTGCCAGTTCGAGATCTTCCTTTCTATCTCTATTGACGTAGTAGGCTTCATAAGCAGCTCCCAATCCCCAGTATGCCAGGGCATATTTTGGATCTACGCTAATAGCCTTTCCGAACATTTCTATGGCATCTGTAAACCATAGGTCAAGATTTGAATAGCTTTCCTGTCTATCGATAATATCCATTCCTTTTACATACCAGTTGTACGCCTCGATACTTTCGGGCTCTCTTTTTTTTGCGGCAGCCAATCCGCTTTCCGCAAAAAGAAGTCCCAGCTCTCCGACAATTTTTTTGGAAATCTCATCTTCAATATTAAAGAGATCTTTAATCCCGAATCTTTCGGAAATGGGGAGTCTAATGGTGTTCGTTTCCACATCGATCAACTCCGCATCGATCCGCCCTCCTTCTTCGCTGCTGTCGAAACTGGAAACCAGGACGTACTCCACACTCAGTTCTTGTCCAATCTCAACACTTTCTTTTTTTGAATCCTGATATTTCCTTACCGAATCATGAGGAACAACTCTTAGTTCGGGACTGAATCTGGCAAGTTTAAAAATGATACTCTTTGTGGTGTATCTGCATAATGGCTCGTTTCCTTCCCCGGCGCTCAGGTCCTCGATAGGCAAAACAGCGACTGAGGTTTTCCATCTCACAGGCGGCTTAAACCAATCGAAAAGAAAATATCCAGAAATAAACACCAGAGCTGCACACAGGAGGATGACTGCGGCAGCTATTGCAGTTGAGGAAATTCTGGGGGCTTTGTCTTTTGCCTTTTTTCCAGGGAGAACGATACCGGTCTCCGTCTCTCTTCTCAAACTCCGCAAGTCTTCAAAAAGCTCGACCGTCCGTTGATAACGCTCACTGGGCTCTTTTTCCAGGCATTTATAAATGATTTTCTCCAATTCCATCGGGACAGCATAAGGCAAATCGTCCAGGGGTTGAGGATTCTGATTCAGTATGGAGTACAGAATCAACTGCTGATGCTCCCCTCCAAACGGCAGTCTGCCCGAGAGCATTTCATAAAGCACCACCCCGAAGGACCAGATATCCGTGCGATGATCTACTGGTTCGCCTGAAGCCTGCTCTGGCGACATGTAGGCTACAGTACCCATTACAGTGGCTGTTTCGGTCATTTTTGCTTCTTCGAGCGGCTTAGCCAGCCCGAAATCCATGATTTTCGCCTGGTTCTTTTTAGTCAGCATGATGTTGGAGCTCTTGATATCTCTGTGAACAATACCTTCATCATGGGCTTCCCGGAGGCCATCCGCAACCTGAACGGCAATGTCAAGGACCGATTCGAACTTTAATGGCCCCTTTTCGATAATATGCTTCAGGCTTCGGCCTTCCACATATTCCATGGCGATAAACAGGTTCTCCTCCACTTCATCGATCTCGTAAATGGTACAGATATTGGGATGATTGAGAGATGCAGCCGTCTGGGCTTCTCTCATAAAACGCTCCCTGTCCTCTTCTCTTCTGACTATTCTTGGCACCACGAATTTCAGGCCAACCGTCCGATTGAGTCTAGAGTCCTCGGCTTTATAGACAATTCCCATACCTCCAGCCCCGATCTCTTCGAGAATTTTGTAATGGGATATCTTTCTGCCGATCATGAAAAAGATTCCTTACCCAAAACGAAGTGTTCTAATCTGGAAAAAAATCTCTTTATCTTTGAATAAAGCTGTCCCTCTTCTTACGCTCTATTATATATCAAAGTAATTTTTTTAAGTCAATTCAAATTGACTACTCAGCAGGCCTGTGCTATAAGTCAAAATGAGAGATGAACGATACAAACCAAAAAGATAGAGACCAGAGTCTTTTGCCCAAGCAATCCAAATTTTCCCCTGACGATGTCCGGGATACAGCAACCATCGGGCATAATTTTTTTTTGCTGGATGAAGCGAGCGCTCTTCTAAAATCTCTCCCCCCCGAACTCGAAACCCAAAAGATTGTCGCAGCCAACAAAACTCTCCCTTTGGAGAGCCGGCTCGAAGCCTACGAAGATATTTTCGACTCTGAAATAGGAGACACTCACTTCTCCAGGGCCCGTAATATCGAACGGGAAATCGGTCTCAGGCAGATCTATCTCAAGTTCGAAGGCGGCAACCCTACGGGAACACAAAAGGATCGTATCGCATTTGCTCAGGTATTGGATGCTATGCGCCGAGGATTCGACTCCATCACCATGGCCACCTGCGGAAACTACGGCGTTGCCATGGCGTTCGCTGCATCCCTATCGGGAGTCAGATGCATCATCTATATACCCGAATCCTATCACACCAAGCGGGCACAGGAGATGATAGACTACGGGGCTGAAATTATTCGTATCCCGGGCGACTACGAAAGAGCCGTCCAGGTTTCCCGTGACCGGGCGGAAACCGATGAAATCTACGACGCGAATCCAGGAGGTGCGAACACCGCCCTGCAGCTAAAAGCATACGGAGAGATCGCCTATGAGATCTACGATGAACTCAGAGATGCCCCATCTGCAGTCGCTATTCCGGTTTCCAACGGGACCACACTTGCGGGTGTCTATAAAGGTTTCCTGAGCCTTTATAGACGCGGCAAAACCTCCCGGATCCCGAAGATGATCGCAGGATCGTCCTACGGAAAGAATCCGATCATCCGTGCTTTTCTGAAAAAGACCCTTCACTGTCATGACCTTGAACCTGAAAAGATCCGGGAGACAGCAGTGAACGAACCCCTGATCAACTGGCAATCCATAGATGGAGATCATGCCCTCCAAGCCGTGCGTGAAACGGCAGGATGGGCCTCTTATGCAAGTGATAAAAACATGACCTATTTTTCCCGTTTTATCAGGGAACGAGAGGGCCTCAGTGTCCTTCCTGCCTCCACTGCAGGTCTCATCTCTCTGCTCGACCGTCACCGCAAAGAACCTTTTCCGAACGACCGATATGTGGTTATCTTGACCGGGAGGAAATAATGAATTCTCTCCCGGAGGGAACGGCCATCATCTATTCTCAAGATGCATTTGGAACGCCAAATGGCAAAACAGCTCACGGACTGGTGCGGAGGACCAAAAGATACCGTGTTCTATCGGTCATAGATTCTCAGTATGCATACCAGGATTCCGGAGAGGTTTTGGACGGTAAAACCAATCATATTCCCCTATACCCCAATCTCAGAGAAGCGGTTGCAGCCGCCCAAAAAACTGGAGAAAAACCCACCCATTTTGTCATAGGTCTGGCTCCGGATGGAGGACGGCTTGGCCCAGAGCACAGAGAAGCTGTGGTAGAAGCCATCTGTACCGGCCTGAACATCGATTCAGGACTGCACGACTACATCTCAGAAGATCCGAAACTCTCAGATCTGGCAAAAAAACACAATGTGACTCTCAGGGATGTCAGAAAACCTCCTCCCATCAACCAGCTCCATTTTTTTACCGGAAAGATCGAACAGGTGACATCGCCCAAGGTGGCTGTACTCGGTACGGATTCGGCCGTAGGCAAGCGCACCACGGCTTGGCTCCTGGCAGAGGCTCTACAAAAAAGAGGTTACAGGACTGAACTGATCGGAACAGGGCAGACAGCATGGATGCAAGGAGTCCGCTACGGTATCATGCTCGACTCGCTGATCAATGATTTCGTCTCTGGCGAGATCGAGCATGCCGTCTGGAGCGCCTGGTATGAGGTCCATCCAGATGTAATCTTGATCGAGGGACAGGGAAGCCTGATGAATCCAGCCTATCCAGGCGGATTCGAAATTCTGGCAGCCGGAAGGCCCGATGCTGTCGTGCTCCAGCATGCCCCTGGTCGAAAAGACTATGATGGCTTTCCGGGCTATCCCATTCATCCTCTGGCCCAACAGATTCAAGTCATCCAGTTGCTGTCAGGAAAGCCTGTTGTGGCCATCACCATCAACAGAGAAAATCTCCCCAAGGAACAGATACCAGCGGTCTGTGAATCCCTGAAGAAACAGAGCGGACTTCCTGTGGTGGATGTGCTCGGAAACGGTGCAGACGAAATTGTCGACTGCCTGCTGCCCTTTTTAAATACAAGAAAAATCTGAGTCAAAAAGAAAGGCAAGTCAATAATGAGAAACCCTACCCCATCAAGACATCGAGCAAAGAAGCTTTTTGATCCGGAAGAAGACTCTCTAGAGATTCTCAAGGTCGTAAAGCGGCTGGAGGTAGGTCCCACACGAGTGGAAAAGCACCGATTGATCGCGCCTTACACCATCCAATCCGAGGGGAAAAGCGATACTTTTGACCTGATCTATCGCTATGGAGAAGAGGTCTTCGATCCCGAAGAGCCCTCTTCAATCAATCTCGCCAATATGATCGCTGTCCAAGCGGCTGTCAATTACGGGCTCTTCTGTCACGAGATCGCCCTGCAAGGAATCTATGATGAACACGACCAAAAGTTTATTGAGGAAATGTTGAAAAACACAGCCAGGGAAATTTACGTTAAAAAATTCCTGGAGCCCAACCCCTTCCTTCAGGGGCCAGCTTCCAGTCTCCCTGTTGTGAGATTGGATTCCTATCTCCAAGCCCGATTGATCTTCGAATCTGGATCTACCCTCTCTGGATCAGACATACAGATCCCCAGGGAAAACACACACTGGGAGGTAGAGAAATCCCGCCATGCTGTTCTTTCGAGCGGAGGCAAAGACAGCCTCCTGAGTTTTGGAGTCCTCAGCGAGGCTGGACAGCAAGTGCATCCCATTTTTATCAATGAATCCGGACGGCACTGGTTTACAGCGCTGAATGCCTATAGATATTTCTCGAAAAATTATATCCAGACAGCAAAAGTCTGGACAAACTGTGACAGATTATTCAACTGGATGCTCAAACGCTTCTCTTTTGTGCGTCCCGATTATGCCAGCATTCGCTCGGATGAATATCCCATAAGACTGTGGACGGTAGCTGTTTTTCTTTTCGGCGCTCTTCCTTTGATCCGGAAGAGGGGCATCGGACGGCTCATCATAGGGGATGAGTACGATACCACCAGCAGACAGGCTTTCAAGGGAATCACCCATTATAACGGGCTTTATGATCAGAGCCGGTATTTTGATAATGTATTGACCCGCTATTTCATCCAAAAGGGATGGAACATCAGTCAATTTTCCCTTCTGCGCCCTCTTTCCGAACTTCTCATCGAAAAAATACTGGCACAGAGATATCCAGACCTCCAGCGCCACCAAATGTCGTGTCATGCCGCCCATATCCAAAACAACCGGGTGCGTCCGTGCGGAAAATGCGAAAAATGCCGCCGTATCGTGGGAATGCTCGTCGCCCTGGATGCAGATCCCAAAAATTGCGGCTATTCACAGAGCCAGATCGAGGATTGTCTCGAAGCTCTGGCTGAAAAAGGCGTTCACCAGGAAAATGCCGGCGCACAACACCTCGCGTTTCTTTTGTCCCAGAAAGGGCTGCTTCGAAAAACATCATCCAGGGTTAAAATCAAGGAGCATCCTGAAATCATGAAAGCCCGCTTCGATTCGGAAAGATCGCCGATCGAATCTGTTCCCCAAGACATCCGGAAGCCCGTTATGCACATTTTCCTCGAACACGCTGAAGGATCGGTTAAACGCCAGGGCAGGACATGGGTCGAGTATGATCCGCTGAACGATCCCGCACTGGCAAGTCCATACCCTTTCGAACTCCCCGCAGAACGATACAATCATCCCAAAGATAACGAGGAGGAAACGGCAAATAAAAAGTCCTCGCCGATTCTGGGAGAACTCACCTGGCCCGAAGCTCAGATCCGGTTCAAAGAGGTCGATATCGCTCTTTTGCCGGTGGGTTCGATAGAACAGCACGGGCCTCACCTTCCCCTCGACACGGATGCCTTCGATGCCAACCATCTGGCAAGAGAAGTGGCAGCGGCCTGCAGTGATCCAAAGCCCTTGGTGCTCCCACTCGTTTCCTACGGCGTCTCTTATCATCACGGTGACTTCAGCGGCACCATCAACATCTCTCCGAAAACGCTCTCTCAACTTGTCTATGAGATCGGGATGAGCGCTGCTCGTAACGGCGTCACGAAGCTCGTCATCATCAATGGGCACGGTGGTAACATTCCCGCCTTGCAGTTTTCCGCCCAAATGATCAACCGAGATGCCCATATTTTTACCTGTGTGGAGACCGGTGAAACCAGTGAAAAAGATGTTCTGGCCATGATAGAGACTCCTAACGATGTTCACGCTGGAGAGATAGAGACGAGCACCACGCTGGCCATTCGTCCCCATATGGTCAGAAGAAAAAAGATGAGGAAGTTCATTCCTGAATTTTCCAGCCGTTATTTGAACTTCAGTTCAAAGCGGAGCGTTGAATGGTACGCACGGATCGCCAAAATATCACCGAGCGGTGTTTTGGGGAATCCAACCAAAGCCAGTAAAGAAAAGGGGGAAAAAATCTGGCTCATCATGATTAAACACCTGGCCGAGTTTGTGGAAGATTTAAAAAACATGAGCTTGGATGAGATCTACCACAAGCGCTATTAAAGTTGACTGGAATGAAAATAAAGCAGATCCAAGCTTGGCCGGTCACCATGAAGTTGGCCGAGCCCTATACCATCGCTTATGAAACCATCGAGCAGACCACAAATATATTCCTGCGTATCGATACTGATAAAGGAATATCAGGATTCGGATGCGCCGCTCCAGATATCCAGATCACCGGTGAAACTCCTGAAAGCGTTTTGCTCGCTCTGAACGATGCCGTCACCTTTGCTATAAAAGGCTCTGACCCCTTGAGAACGGCCCTGCTTCTGGAAAGGCTTGTTCCGATACTCGAGACGCAGCCCTCCGCTCTCGCTGCGGTCGATATGGCCCTCCATGACATCTTAGGGAAAGCATGCGGACTTCCTTTATGGAAATTACTGGGTGGATTCAGAGACCGCATCCGGACGAGTGTCACCATAGGCATCTTGTCCGAAGAGGACACGGTCTCACAATCGAAGGAAAGAATAGCTCAAGGGTTCAAATGCCTGAAACTCAAAGGGGGAATCGACGTAGAATCCGACATTGCCCGGGTCCTCAAAGTGAGAGAGGCTGTGGGCAAAGAAGTCGAGCTGCGGTTCGATGCCAACCAGGGTTTTTCCGTCGAACAGGCCTTGAAGTTTTTTAATAGAACCCGAAAAGCACGCCTTGAACTGATCGAGCAGCCGACTCCGAAGGGCCAGCCCGACCTTTTGGGCCGCGTTACGAGCAGCGTTAAAATACCGGTCATGGCCGATGAAAGTTTGATGACTCTCCGCGATGCCTTCCGTCTGGCCCGCCGAGACCTTGTCGACATGGTAAATGTCAAGCTGATGAAAGTGGGTGGAATTTCTGTCGCACTCCAGATCAACTCGGTAGGGCGTTCTGCCGGCCTCGAGGTCATGGTCGGTTGTATGGACGAGGCGGCATTGAGCATCGCCGCAGGACTTCATTTCGCCCTGGCCCGGCCGAACGTGGCCTATGCCGATCTGGACGGACACCTGGATTTGGCCGGCGATCCTTCCCAGGGAGCGGTTATCCTCCGCAACGGCACGCTCTTTCCCCCTGACAAACCCGGACTCGGCTTCGATCTTTCTTTTTAAAGCATACTCTCAGTTAAATTCGGGAACGTCGGAAAGGCTCATTTAGGTCTATGAATCATTCAGGTTATGTAATAAAATATGTCATTCTGTAAAAAGGAGCAGCGACATGAAGCTGGAAAAAATATATAAAAAGGCCATCGAAGCAGGGATTGCTCATGATCTCAGGGGAAAATCTGAAATAAAAAAAATCCTGAAAGAAGAGAAAGAAAAATTCGACGCATTCAAAAAGGAGGATCTGGAGTATTACGATAAAGACAGGTTGTTCAATCCTTTTTCTGACACACGTATCCTTCATGGAAACCTCAACAAAGACATCAAAAAAGTCATCATAGGCATCGACATGCAGGTGGGTGAAGTCCTTCTGACCTATCTTCTGAATAAGGAATCTGACCAGAAAATCGACCTGATCATATCTCACCACCCCGAAAGCTATGCCCTCGCGCAACTGTTCGATGTGATGAAGCTACAGGCCGATCTGATGGCAAAATATGGAGTGAGCATCAGTGTGGCCGAGCAGCTCATGCAGACAAGAATCAGCGAAATAGAAAGACGGCTCATGCCCGTCAACCACACTCGATCTGTGGATGTGGCAAAACTGCTCGATATCCCTATGATGTGTATCCACACCCCCGCGGACAACTGCGTGACCCATTATCTCAAGAAATTGTTCGAAAAAGAAAAGCCTCATAAATTGAAGGATTTGATAAAGATCCTGAAGAATATTCCTGAATACAAAAAATCAGCAAAATTGCAGGTTCCTCCAAAAATTCTGAATGGATCCGAGAACAACAAATGTGGAAAGATTTTTGTCGAGATGACCGGAGGCACGGAAGGAGCGAAAGAAATCTTCGAAAAATTCGCCAACAGTGGAGTCAGCACTCTGGTCGGCATGCACTACAGTGAGGATCACCTCGAAAATGCGAAGAAAGCCAAACTGAACGTGGTGGTGGCCGGCCACGTTTCCAGTGATGTCCTGGGGTTGAACGTTTTGTTCGACGAAATAGAGAAGGAAGAAAAACTGGAATTTGTCGGAGTCTCTGGCTTTGAACGAATAAGAAGGAAAAAATAAATTCCAGATGCTTCCAATCAGGAAGGGATGATTTCAGCCTGCTCTTTTAGGACTGGGCGCTTTCCAAGTGAAGAGCAGTCCAACCAGGAAAAACACCAAACCAGCGATAAAATACATCCATCGGTATCCAAACAAATCCGATATCCTTCCGAATAGAGCCGGCCCGAACCCCATACCTACATCAAAAAAAGTGAGATAAAGGCTTATGGCGAAACCCTTGTTTTCCTCACCCAAAATATCGATGACATAAGTACTCAGTGCAGGGAAGATAAGCCCCTGTCCGAATCCGCCGATGAAACCGGTCAAGACAAACAGCCAAAAGGATTGAACCTGGGATAGCAAAAAAAGGTTGAAACTGATAATGCAGACAGTTGGAAACAAGACCAGTTTTCGTCCGAAGCGGTCCGAAAGATCTCCGAGAAGAACCCTCGTCAATATCGCAGCGATGGAAAAGGCTACGAAAAAGGGGCCCACCCGTTCGATAGGGATGGACTTTCCGAAAAGAGCGATGAAATAAACGACCGCTCCTCTAATTGCGCCATGGAATACGGGCAGCATGAAAATCAGCAAAAGAGAGAGTGCCCCCAGGTATTTCAGTGATTCTGGCTTATGAAAGTGTTTATCATGATTGGATTTAATCGCCTCTTTGGTCCACGCAACACTCACGAAGGACACTATCAAGAAAAGAAGGCTGGTGTTAAAAAGCCCTCCAAATCCAAAATGCCGAACGATCTCCTCAGCCAACAATGGACCCAGAGCAACAGAGAGAAGCCCTGCCACTCCTATGATTCCCATCGATTGTGCCAATCTAGTGACCGGCGCTAAATCCGAACAGATGGTCATTGTCGCCGTCATACTGATTCCCCATCCGATGCCAGTCAAGGCCCGGAGAATGAGCGGCAGGGTGCCTGCATCGGAGATCAGATGATAGAAAGGGAGAACGGCCATCAAAAATCCGATTCCAAAAAGCGATATCGCCTTCCTTCCTTTTATATCGATCAGACGGCCGAAGATGGGGCGTATGATAATGGCCAGCAAACTATGAATCCCCATTATCCATCCGATTTGAGTTTTCGAAGCGCCGAATCGCTCGAAGAAGAGCGGGAAAATAAAAAACAGGGTGATGCTCATAAAGAGGAAAAAAAATCCGTTCAGAGCAACGATGAAAGACTTGTTCCAAATGGTTCTGATGTTCAGCACTTGCGCTCTTCTTTCCGTCTTTTCATTCCTGCTCGTCTACCAGGTGTATGGAATAGAGTGCTGGCTGTCTTGGGTATGGGGAAAATAAGCAAAAAGGGGATAATGAAGGAGGGTTATAAGAAACCCTACCCAGCCAGCACAGCAGGGTTTGTTCTTATTATAGCACATTTTCTCACAAATTCAATACTTGATGGAAAAAAAATGTTATAATTTCTGAAAATTGATGAAGCATCCATCAAAAAACATCCAAAGGGGAAGGAAATGAAATCAAAGATATTCCTCCTGACACTTCTTGCTTTTCTCACGGTTTCCTTCGTTTCTGCCCAAGAGTTCGGCTACCCCGTGGAAGGCGAAGGCTGGTATTATATAAAGGTCATGGTGCCAAACACAAGTGAAACCAAAGATCTTGCATTAGAAATCGCCGAAGTAACTATCGATGACATACGGATTAGAGATTTTTTGGTCTTTCAGTCCGGCAGAGAAATGTACGACAAGAAGATAGACGGCGATTTGCCTTTCGATCTGAAAATGAGATTCAATTGGGTTGGAAAAAGGGATTACAAAATCCTCGTCAGGCTTTTAGATAGTGAAACTGAGAGCTCGGTCAAACTCATACACACAGCGAAATCTCCTGACATGAGGGGATATTGGAATGCAAACTGGAAGAACTATCTGGCACTTTCCATCTCGGAGGAAAACAGGTTCAGGCGGACCGATTATCCTGTCCATGCTACAGTGGGTATCCTGAGTCATTACTTCCATACACCTGGAGAAATCAGGGTGGTCAAGGTCGAGAAAACGGGCGTGGATGTCTCCTACACGGAAATTCCTTGTCAGATTTACGATGTCATTCCATGGGAGGACCAGGATCTTTTGTCGGCAGAGGAAATCGACGAAAAAACCGGTGCGTCTCTCATCCGTTATCATCCTACCACTACCTTCAGTCTTTGTTTTCTGGCCGACCTGGAGCCCAGAGAAAAAGCGAGTTTTCTGGTCTTTTACAACAATCCCTCAGCGCCGGAACCTCTTTATGAAACCGATTTGCAGGTCAGTGGATCAGACCTTGGGAAAACGATCGAGAATTCTTTCTACAAGATTGTGCTGGATGAGAAAAGTGGAATGATCACAGAGATTTACGAAAAGAGCACGGGACTGAAGCTGGAACACAAGCTGGAAACCAATGGAGCCGTCCACTGGAATCCAGGGACCTATTCTCCACCGCACCCCTGGTCTCACTGTTCGGACTGGGTAAACCCACTCTTTTCAGAAAAGGTGGGACCGGTATTCTATTCTATCCGCCGCGCAGCTCCCCTGCCCCACCTTGACGATGTCAGAGTGAGCATCGACTACACCTTTTACAAGGACTCGCCGGTTATCCTGATGGAATCCACCCTGCAGGTTCTGGAGGACATCTTCGTCAAAGCCCTTCGCAACGGAGAGGTGGTTTTCAACAAAAAAGTCTTTGATAAAGCAGCATATGGAACGAACCGGGGGAAATATCAGACTATCGATTTTGCCGCTTCCAGAATGCATCCTGATCATGTCGTCACCCTCAGGCCCGACACTCCCTGGATCGCTCTTTACAGCGAAGAAAAGAACATAGCCTTTGCCAGTCTCTTTCTGGAATTGTGTACCTCCAATCTCTTCGGAGGCGGTGCTTCTCTCCAGCAACCTTATATCTATATACAGCACGGGCCTTGGTACTATCTGGCTCGAGCCTTCGTTTATTCTTTTGGTTCGAACAACCAGACGCGGATGCTGCCGGTTAAAAAAGGCAGTATCTATCATGAAAAAATCGCCTGGATCCCCTTTTCCTTCCGGAAGAAAAAAGATTTAAGGGCCTGCATCCAGAAGTATTTCGACATGTACAAGCACCCCCTCAGTATCGCCGAAGTGATAGAGACATATCCTGAGAGCCCGGAGGGCTGGCTGGTACCCATCCTCACGGAGCCTTTCGAAGAAGGCGTCGAGGATGCTCTGACGGGAAAAAAGAAAAAATGAACGCCCTAATTTTAGAAGAGATCATCGCTCGTTATCATCCACGAATCGACAGAAACCTGAAAATCACAAGGACGGAATACAGAAAGCGTTGGGAATCGGTTCAACAGGCGATGAAGGAGAAAGGTTACGATTTGGCTTATGCCTGTGGCAGCGAGCTCGATCGTTCCGACATCGCCTGGCTTGCAGGTGTTTTCGATCCTATCATCGAACGCTATGGAATACTCATCCCGGCTGCGGGCAAGCCGGTTGTGCTTGCCGGCTCCGAAGGAGGTCATGTCATCGCAGGCTGCATCCAGGCATCCGGAGCTGAATTAGCGCTGCTTCAGGAGTATCAAATCTCTGATGAAGATTACAGGTTTGCCCGATTTGAAAAGCTCGAAGACGTTGTCTTCAAGCTGGTTCCCTTCAATCCCGGAAGGCCGATCAAAATTGCTCTTTTCTCCAGCAGCCAGTTTATACCCTACGATCACGTGGCACTGATCGAGGGGAGGTTTGGAAGTGAAAATATCGTTTATGATGTGGATCTCCTTAGGCGGATCAAATATGAAAAGTCCGAAAAGGAGCTCCAAATTTCTGCGGCTGCCAACTCCATTGCAGATGCCGCCTTTCTGGGGATGTTGGCCGTTCTCGAACCCGGCGTAAGGGAGCTGGATGTAGCGGCTACCGGGGATTTTATCATGAAGAGATTGGGTGCAGGAAGAACGGGATTCCCCACTATCGCTTCGTCGGGAACCAGGGGGAGAAGTGTGCTCGGCCCTGCTACCAACAGGAAGATAAAAAAAGGAGAATTCGTCTCTTTGGGCATAAGCCCTACATTCAACGGCTACCACGGAATCATGCGGAGAACCGTGAAGGTGGGCTCAGACCTGACAAGGGATGAGAAAGCCTTCATGGATGTGCTGGAAGGCCTTTACCATACGGTTATCCAGGCTGCACAGCAGACAGCAAAAAGAAACCTCCCCGCGAACACCATTGACAAAAAAGGAAAAGCGTACCTCGAACAAAAGAAAATCAAGACAAAAAACGGAAAGCTGCTCTGTGCAAGAGAGCCCTACACATTCATTCACAACACAGGATGCTCTGAATGCCAGGAAGGCTATGGCGCTGTCACCCCTTATACCGAAGAACCTCTGGGAAAGAACGTGGCTCTTATGATCGACGTGGCGCTTATGGGATTCGATGACCTGGGACGACTCGTTTTTCCGATAGAATATGCCGTGATCGAAGATTCGTTCTGGAAAAGGGGAAACAAAATAGGCGTGTATAACCAGATCCCCCTGCATGTCCAGGATTTAGTTGGAAAAGGACTGACTTCACTGCCCAAGGATAAAATACATCCTTATTACAGACCATGAGAGGAGTCCGCATGAAAAAAGCGATTATCTGCATAGGACTTTTCTTCCTGCCTTCAATTCTATTAGGAGAGGGAGCGAGGTTTCAATCTCCCAGTTTCGAAGTCCCTTATTATAGAATCACCGTTCCGCTGGAAATGCGACAGGAAAAATCCGTTATCCAGGGCCTCAAGATCAACGGCAAAAAATGGGAGACATTTTTTTTGATCAAGGAAGGAAAACATATCGACTTCTCCAAACCAATCGAGAAAGGAGCATATATTCTATCAGTAGACTTTGGCTGGCAAAACAACAAAAGATACAAAATCTTCCTCTCTTATCTGGAAGAAAACACACAGGAGAAGAGAGCATTCGAGATCCAGGCACAGGCACCTCCAGCAGGAGGCATTCCCATTGAAGCAGAAGGTTTCTACAGGATCTTCAGAGCAGAAGAACCGGTCGGTCTCGAACGAAGGGCTGAAATCGTTACTCTCACCCTTACAGTTGTTGAAGAGAGCTTGGAAAAACAAGGCTTCATTCTCCTGGACGGATCATCCCCCATCCACTACCAGGTGTTGGATGTCCGGGAATCCCGTCCCCCAGAAAAATCTGCTGCCACACATCCGGTCACTCTCACCTACAAAATCGCCTTTCCGTTGAGCATGGCACCTTTGGAGAAAAAAATGCTTCACATCCTCAAGGGAGACCCGAAAGCCGAAGGAAAGGGAACATTCGAGATCACCGGTGAAGGATTGGGACAGACCGTCAGCAGCGACTCGCTCTCGTTGGAATTCCACCCTCAGAGTGGTCAGATCAACACTATCGTAGATCGAAAAAATGGGATCAAACTCTTCAACCAAGCCGGCGTCCTACACTGGAATCCCGGATGCCACATTCCCGGGATAGCCTGGGATCACTCTTTCAACTGGAATCCTCCTCCCTTTTTCGAAGAAACAGTCGGAGGCTGTCTGTATATCAGCACAAGAAGAGGCCCTTTACAGAAGATCAAGGATGTGGACCTGGAGGTGAGATACACTCTCCCTTTAAATGTCTCCTATTTTATCTCGGAAACTCAGATGAGCATCAAGAAAGACCTGGGAGTGAGTGCGATCCGGAATGATGAAATGGTGCTTTACAACCAACTTTTCAACGCCCTCGTTTACAGGGGTAAAACAGGAAAGGTAATCAAAATGCCCCTTGAGGAAACGACGGAATTTCCCGATGGCCTGGTCCATGTGGCACCCCCTGATTGTGATTGGGTCGGTCTCGTGAACACAGAGAAAGACTATGGTTTTTTCAGTCTGAGAATCGACTATACCAACGCCTGTTTAACCGCTTCGGGAAACTGGCTCAATAAGCCGGGCACCTACTTCTATGCTCCCTCCGATGGGAAATATGTGTATTGGGTCCGGCCGCTTCTTTATACCTGGGCTGAGTATACCACCAGGAACCTTTTAACCTCTGTCCCTCGAGGGAGTACCTTTTATGAAAAGAACGCTTATATCGTACTCCCGCTGGATGAAAATCTTGAAGAAACCCTGGACATTCTTTTGATGAAACTCAAAAATCCCGTGAGGATCTACTGATGGAATTTGTGGATTTTCTCTCTCTGAAGCGGAGTCAGAGCATCGATCTTTTTTTCCCAGGCTGGGAGAAGGGAGAGAAAGTCGCCTTTCTCTCTCCTCACGATGACGATGTGCTGCTGGGTGCCTCCTATCTTCTGATGGCGACTCTGGAACAGGGCGGCGTTCCTCTCATTTTTATTTTTTGCAGCGGCGATGCCGGATATTCTTCAGAGGAGGATAAAGAAAGCATCGTCGGAAAAAGAAAAAAAGAAACAAAAAAAGCCTACGGCAACCTAGGAATTCAGGAGGAAAATATTTTCTGCTCGGATATCCCGGATTTCTCGCTTTCACCCTATATAAACAGGAACCTCCCCAAGGGAAGGGGATTGTTCGAGGAGCAGATTAAGCATTTCAGGCAAGAAAAAGTCTCTCGAGTCATTTTCTCCAGTGGATTCTACGAACACTGGGACCATACAGCCGTCTATCACATGGGAATCTATACATCCCCTCAAGCCGGAGATCCTATTTTGGCGGATTTGGGAACTCCGCACGAACCCAAAAGCTATTATGTCTATTCGATATGGGGAGACTTCGAACCGACAAAATCAGAAGAAAATCCCATTCGGGCAGATAAGGGAATTCTCGTGGATGAGGACAGCGAAAATCTCGTACGTAGGGCCGTCCAAGAGTTTTCCTCTCAAAAGAAAATCTTCGAGACCGTCGTCGATTACAGAGAGAAAAGAAAATCCGAGTCTGGCTATTTGGAGCTCTATAAAACAATTCATGTAAGAGAACAGATTGACTTCAGAGCCTATTTTGAACTCCTGTCCGCATGCAAACGAGAGGAGACATAAACTCAAATGTATGCCATCGGCGTTGATTCGGGAACACAGGGAACCAAAGTGCTGATCGTGGACTTCGATGGAACGATACTCTGTCGGGGATTTACGCCCCACCGGTTCGTCGAAGGGCTCAAACCAGGCGGGAGTGAACAGGAGCCAAGAGAGTGGATTCAGGCCTTTGAACAGGCACTTCAACAAGCTCTCAAACACGCAGATATCGATCCTTCTCAAATCGTGTCTCTGGGAGTCTCTGGGCAGCAGCACGGATTCGTCCCCCTGGACGATAGGGGCCAACCTGTAAGGCCGGCAAAGCTTTGGAACGATACCTCGACACTCGAAGAGACAGACATCCTCTTAGAGAGTCTGGGAGGAAAGAGCGGCTGTATCCAAACTCTTGGCATCAGTTTAGCCGTGGGATACACGGCTTCTAAGATTCTGTGGTTGAAGAGGAAGGAACCGGAAAATTATGAGAAGCTTTCCTCGATTCTCCTGCCCCATAACTACATCAATTACACCCTCACAGGAATCGAGCACATGGAGTTCGGCGACGCCTCCGGGACAGGACTGATGGACATAAGAAAGCGCGAATGGAGCAGAGCCGCCATTACAGCTATCGACCCCGAACTCGAGGCAAAACTCCCACGGCTGAGTCATCCTTCCCAACCAGTTGGACCAATCAAAAGGAATATGGCTCGACGTTTCGGACTGGATAAAGTCCTGGTGGCAAGTGGGAGCGGGGATAACATGATGGGAGCCATAGGAACCGGAAATGTGAAACCAGGATTGTGCACCCTTAGCTTGGGCACTTCAGGAACTGTCTACTCTTGCTTCGCAGAGCCGTTCGTGGATCCACAGGGCGAGATCGCCGCTTTTTGCGACGGCACGGGAGGATGGCTTCCGCTTCTGTGCACCATGAACGTCACCAATACCACCGAACACATCAAATCTCTTTTTGAAATCTCCAATGAGGAACTCGAACAGACGGCATCCCAGGCTCCGCCCGGGGCAGGCAGCCTCCTTTTTCTTCCTCATTTGGCCGGGGAACGGGTGCCTGTGCTGCCTTTTTCCAGCGGGGTCTTTTTTGGCTTGAACAGAAAAACCTTTTCCAGAACTTACATGGCAAGAGCAGTCATGGAAGGAGCCATATTCAACTTAGGCTACGGCTTCGCGCGGATGAAAGACTTGGGACTCGTTCCCGCTGAAATAAGAGCCACAGGGGGCGGATCGAAGAGCAGGTTCTGGCTGCAAATAGTAGCTGATATTTTTCAGACTCCGGTGGTCACACTCAAAGAGGAAGAAGCGGCAGCATTCGGGGCGGCCATTCAATCCATGTGGAATTACCGCTTCAATCGAGGAGAGAAGGTCAGTATCGCAGAATTGACAGATAAGATGGTGAAACTGGAGGAAGGGACCGTCGAACCTCGGCTTTCTACTTTTTCGCTTTATGAAAGGCTTCAGGACCGGTTCAATTCTCTCTGGAAAATCCTTGAGGAAGAGTTTAAACTTCATCGCACCAGCCAGTGATGGGATGCATGTGTGGATAATCGCGCATTATTTGTCGTCGCTTCAAAGTCTCTTTCATGTCATCGCGGGGAGCGAAACGATGTGGCGACCCTCCATTTGTTTCAGCGGATGTGAAGGTATCGATGCATGAGCTTCCGCATATCGACCGACCCACTTGAGGAAACCACTTTTGTGTCTTCTTGTCTGAGGAAGTCTGCCATGTAGTCGATTATGCTGGGAGGAAAAATTCCTTCTCTTTCATAGAACTCTCTCGTTTCGATCAGAATCTGGGCTGATTCTCCACATCCAGACGGCAGGAGCGGAAATTGATCCAGCTTTTCCTTATCACGGATCTGTTCTTCTCTGAGATAAGATTTCTCAGCCAATTCCAGGGACTGATTCCCTGAAAATGCCCAATCTGTCGCCAGAACAATTCCCGCCAGCAGCAGATATACCAGGGCACTCCCGTCAGGACTGCGAAACTCCACTGTCTGATGAGTCTCCAAATCGTTTTGTTTGAATTCATCCTGAGGATTAATCTTATCAATAAAGTTCCGAGAATTTGTCCATGCTAACGGAATCCGGATCAAAGCGCTCCGGTTCAGATCGCTCCAAAAAATTCGAGTCGGGGCTTCATAATGAGGGATCAGCCGCAAATAAGAGGAGGCCACCGTATTGCCAAAAGCAGTCAGAGACGGAGAGCAGTGACAGAGTCCTCCTATGAGACGAAGGGCGGCCTCTGACAAACTTCCGTCAGGACCGGTCATGATGTTTTTTTTATTTTTTCTCAATTGAAGGTGGAAATGGAGCCCGTTTCCCGCTATACCCAACTCGATTTTTGGCGCAAAAGTGGCGACACAGCCGTGCATGAAAGCGACATTTCGTATGATCCACCGTGCAAGAGCGAGGTTGTCAGCCATCTCTTCGACGGGCCTGGGGAGAAACTCGATCTCTAACTGTTCTGCACTCTTCCCCCGTACTTCTTCCACCTCACTCTGGATGCTCTTGATGAAGCCAACCTCAGAATGGCTGTACTTGACGACTCCTGTGATTCGGGATATGTGATGGACCATCTCATCGAGAATCTCTCCGCTTTTTCGGAAAGGGGATGACTCGTGATATCCCAGCTGCTTCTCCATGGGGAAGATATCCGGATCGCTGTTATATATAAGGAAAAATTCCAGTTCTCCCAAGGCAAAAAGCTCCAAGCCGGTGTTATTCCGGAAAAGAGAATTGGCCTTATGAAGAATGCTATCGAGCGCGAAAGAAGTCCGCTCGCCATCTTTGTTCAGGAACCGACAGATGAAATCTAAGCTTTTCTTGTCGAATGGATTGAGAAAAGCCGTTCTATACTCTGGGACAACATAAAGATCCGACAGATCGGCATCCACGATTCCTTTGAACAGAGAGGACCCATCCACCCTTTCTCCGGCACTAAGAATATTTTGCACTTGGTTTTTCCCCAGGACAGGAATTTTGAGCTCTTTCAGCCGTCCGTCGAGAGCCGTGTAGTGGAAGGTGATGCGTTCGATCCCGCGTTCTTCTATGACCCGCAAAAAATCATCTCTTTTGAAGTCTGCAGGAGATTTATCCAGAAGTTCAATCAGTTTTTTATCCATCGGAAATAGCTATTTTACGAAAAAACACGATTTTTATCTAGACCTTGCTCTATTACGAAAAGCGGGGCTCTTTTCCATTTTATATAGGCATAACTTTCAAGCTTGTCTTTGTCATCAGGCATATCCTCCGCTCTAGTTCGAATCTTTAACGCCATTCCTTCATCGTCTTTCTCGGCGGCTGCGTAACTGCGCACGTTCATTCCTTATCGCATCGACACAACCCTCTGTTCCCGGGTTTGTTGGGATTCTTAACCCTTTGGTTCTCTCGTGCTCAATACATACTCGCCGTCCGGCTCTGCCGGATTCCCTCGAAAAACGATTCGTGAAGGCTAGATCCTCAATGGCGCTCTGGACATGCCTGATGCCTTTTCCATCAGAGCTAATCCACGCAAAACGGAAAAGAGCCCCACTTTTCAGCATCGAGCCATCTAACCCTTGCTCTGGAAGGAGTGTTGTGTTATATGCTCTTTAATGGCCATCGAGCAGCGAAGATATCTTCTCAGTATGGAAAACATCACAAAATCCTTCTCTGGAATCAAAGTGTTGGACGGTGTGCAATTTGACCTGAATCCTGGCGAGGTCCATGTCCTGGCTGGAGAAAACGGAGCTGGAAAAACGACTCTTATGAAAATCTTGGCCGGCGTTCATAAAGATTATGAAGGTAATCTTTTTTTGAACGGGAAATCCATGCGGTTAAAATCACCACATGACGCTGCTGAATGTGGCATTTCCGCCATCCATCAAGAGATGTCTCTGATCAATCCTATGACAGTGGTCGATAATATATTTCTCGGGAGAGAGAAAGTCCATGCGAACATATGGATGGACCACGGCTCCCAGAAAAAGACAGCACAGAAGCTTCTGGATCAATTGGGTATTCAGGTAGACCTATCGTCGCCAGTAGAGGAATATCCGTTGTCTGTGCGGCAGATGATAGAAATCGCCAAGGCCCTGGTCTATGATGCTCTGATCATCATCATGGACGAGCCAACTTCTGCATTGAATGATCTCGAGGTCATGCGTCTGTTTGACATCGTACGGGATCTGAAAAAGAGGCAACACGGAATCATTTACATCTCTCACAGGCTGGAAGAAATATATGAAATCGGGGACAGAATCAGCGTACTTCGCGACGGAAAGTCTATCGGGACTGCCGAGGCCAATGACCTTCCCCCTCAAAAGCTCATCCAGTGGATGGTAGGAAGGGAGATAAGTCAGCAATTCCCACAAAGAATGTCCTCAGTCGGAAGGGAAAAATTGAAGGTCGAACATTTTTACCTGCCCGATCCTTCGGAATCCAAAAATTGGGTGGTGGAAGATGTCTCGCTTTCCCTGCGTGAGGGAGAAATTCTCGGTATCGCCGGGCTTAGGGGATCCGGAAAGAGCGAGCTGCTTAACGGGCTTTTCGGCGTATACGGAAAGTCGGCCCAAGGCAGCATCTTCCTCGATGGAGAACCCTTTAAGCTTCGGTCGCCGATGACATCCATAGCACAGGGCCTGGTGCTCTTGACTAACGACAGAAAGGGCACTGGATTGGTCCCTCCGATGGATATCATCCGCAACATCACGCTCTCTTCTCTTAAATCCTTTTCTCCTCGAGGATGGATGCACACCCAGCAAGAAAAGACAGCCGCTCAAAAGCACATGGGACGCTTAGGAATCAAAGCCCATTCTCTCTATCAAGAAGTCGACACTCTTTCCGGAGGAAACCAACAAAAGGTGGTCTTGGCTAAATGGCTGCAAACAGATCCCAAGGTCCTGCTTCTTGATGAGCCCACGCTTGGTGTCGACGTGGGAGCGAAACATGATATATATGCTCTGATGAATCGATGGACGTCTGAGGGATTGGCTATCCTTCTCATCACCTCTGAGCTTCCTGAGCTGTTGGCCATGTCCGATCGAATACTGGTGATGCACCGCGGCAAAATCACGGCTGAATTTACCCGGGACGAGGCTACCCAAGAGAAAATTATCCATGCTGCTATGGGAGAAGCATGAACATTCAATCTCAACTAAATGAAACCTCTGTCACAAAAAAAGCTTTGCTGCGATCCCCCCTGCTGAGGGCTTTCGCTGCACTGGCACTCGTGTTTTTGATCGGAATGGTGTTCAATGCGGATGGAGCCTTTTTCAAATGGAACACCCACAGGGATATGCTCAGGCACATATCTGTTTTTGCCATACTTGCCTGCGGAATGACTCTGGTCATCATTACTGCTGGAATCGACCTCTCAGTAGGGAGCCTTCTAGGGCTGACAGCGGTTCTTTTTTCTCTGTTTTCCATCCAAAAAGCCTGGTCTCCATGGACGTCAGTGCTGGGATGTCTGGTGGTGGGAGCAGCTTTTGGCGCTGTATCCGGCGGTCTCGTCGGAAGGTTCAAAATCCAGCCTTTCATCGCGACCCTGGCCATGATGGTCTTTGCCAGAGGTATGGCCAAATGGGTGTCTGGAGGACAAAAAATATCTACTGCCGTCCTTCAACCGGATGGAACCTACCATTACGTAGAGGTTCCGCCCATATTCAACTTTCTCAATTCAAAGATTCTCGACGAAAACATCGCCGTGGTCACGCTGATTTTCTTCGGATGTGTCCTGATCAGCTGGATTATTTTGGCAAAGCTCAGATGGGGCCGGTATATCTACGCCATCGGCGGAAACGAGGAGGCGGCCAGATTATCAGGTATTCCCATCGTCAGAACCAAACTCCTTACCTATGGATTGAGCGGATTGTTCTGTGCTGTGGCAGGAATCTGCCAGGCCGCTCAAGAGCTTCAAGGAGACCCTGAGGCAGGAATGACCTATGAGCTAACCGCTATAGCCATCGTTGTGATCGGAGGGACAAATCTGATGGGAGGACGAGGAGGTATCGGCCTGACGTTCATCGGGGCCATGACCATCGGGTATCTGGAGAAAATTCTCAGCATCAATGCTGTGGGAGAGGCCAGTCGGTTGATGCTCACAGGAGCCATCATCGTTGGGGCAGTGCTCTTTCAAAAAACACGGAGATGATGTAAAAAGTAATGTCCAGGAGAATCCCTATGAATAAAACAGCCACACAGTCAAATGCAAAAATCATGATATGCTTATTCGTCCTCTCCATCGCACTTCTCTTATGGATAGGGTGTAAAAAACAACAGGAACGATCAACCACCGAGATGGAAAAAGCAGAGTCTGCGGAAGCATCGGCTCCGCAGTGGACCATCGGAATGAGTCAGTGCAACCTGGGAGAACCCTGGCGTGTTCAGATGAACCTGGATGTGAAGAATGAAGCTGAGAAACATCCTGAGCTTAAGGTCGTCTTCAAGGACGCTCAGAATGATTCTCTCAAGCAGAGATCACAAATCGAGGAGTTCATCAACGCAGGAACCGACCTGATCATCGTGTCTCCTAAAGAAGCCGCACCTCTCACTCAACCGGTTGCAGCTGCCTATGACAGCGGTATCCCTGTGATCGTGCTCGACCGGAGGGTTTTGGGCGAGAAATACACCTGTTTCATCGGCGCGGATAATAAAAAAATCGGAAGGGCAGCTGGGGAATGGATCGTCGAGAGGCTGGGAGGACAAGGAAGGGTGGTCGAACTCAAAGGACTGATGACATCCACCCCCGGCCAGGATCGTCACATCGGGTTTCGGGAGGGCATCGAGGGAAGCGGCATCGAAATCATCTTCGAAGCGGATATGAAATGGCTCGAACCGGAAGCAAGGAAAGAGATGGAATCGGCCCTGGCCCGTTTCGAAATTATTGATCTTGTCTATGCCCACAATGATCCCGGTGCACACGGCGCCTATCTGGCCGCGAAAGCAGCAGGGAGGGAGGAAGACATCATCTTTGTCGGAATCGACGCTCTGCCTCATGAGGGGCAGATCTACGTCAAGCAGGGGATATTGGAAGCGAGCTTTGAATATCCCACTGGAGGAAGAGAAGCCATCCAAATCGCACGGGAAATCTTTAGCGGCAAAGAAATCGAGAAGGAGATCGTCCTCTCTTCAAGAGTTTTTACGAGAGAGAACATCGATCAGGGAGGCGAATGGCTCAGATAGCCCTTTGCCCAGCTCAGGAAGACTGTTATTCCACCAGCTCCAGAGTAAATCTTTTTTTCAGCTTCATTCCGGCAGCGCCGAGAATAACTCTAATGGCTTGAGCGGTTCTTCCCTGTCTTCCGATAACTTTTCCTATATCTTCAGGAGCAACCTTTAATTCAATGATTGAGCTCTGTGCCCCATCCAATTGTGAAACCTGTACCTTGTCTGGATTGTCCACTAATGATTTGGCAATCGATTCAACCAGTTCTTTCACTCTAACCTCCTAAAAACGTTGATTTTCTTTTTCAGCAAGCCCGAAGACTGTATCATTTTTTTCTACTCCCCCGACGGGAAGGGATGGTTAAGCGGAGGGAAGGCTTTTTCTTCACATCCTTTTTCGGTGGTCTGTTCTTCTTTTCACTCCGCTCCATCCTGGCCTTTCTTCTGAGATTTTCAGATTTTTCTTTTCTGTTGCGAAGAACTCCCATTTTGACCTCCATTTGTTGAATTGGCCTCAAAACAGCTCAAATTTCTTCGATGGTATCCTTCACTTAAATATTAAACCAGTTTTTCTGTCTTTTTTCAATTTTGGAAGAAAAGCTGGCTGGAAAATTCTTTCCTCAGATCCGGAAGCATCTCTGTTTCCTTGACACCAGAAAGCTCTCTATCAGCTTTTGGAATGGTTTTGCTCAAGTGAAGATTATTAACGCCATTCCCACACCGCTCTTCTCGGCGGCGAAGAACTGCGCACGATAACACCCAACTCTCCTGCTTTATCCTCTGTTCCCGTGCCTGCACACAACTGGTATCCTTTGGCAAAGTCGTGCTCAATACAGCACCGCCGTCTGACGGAGTCAGATACCCTCGAAGAACGGCAGGAATGGCTGGGTTAGGTTGGGTCGGAATCTTCAATAATCGCTTCAACCATCTCCAAAAAGCCGCATTTGTCACGGAAACAAAGATGCTCTCCCGGGGTCCTTTATCTTTGCGGCAATATTGTTATAATGTTAACCTGAATGATGTGCAAACAAGATTGCTTCGTTGAGGGAATCCTTGATTCTAGGCGCACACAAACTCCCGGGGCATATCACTTTGATCGTTAAATCTGAACATGTCATGAAGAATGGAGGTCGTTTATGAATAAAACCGTCGACATATACCTGCCCCTGGACAGTCGGAAAGAGCCGAACGATGAGGTATGGCCTGTTACCATGAAACAGCTCAGAGCACTGACTTCGGTGATCGAGAAATTGGGGTGGAAGGCCAAAGTACTCAATCCAGCCGGACCTATCACGAGTGTGGCCCAAGGATTGGATGTGATCGCGCAGGCAAAGGGGGACCGTTTTATCAACTTTATGGGAGGCTGGGCTTATCCTGATTTTTCGGTGAGTCCGATGTGGCAGCTTCCGAAGGACCTTCCAAAATTGATGGTTGGGAGTGCCATCCCAGACTATCCAGGGAGTGTGGGTCTTTTGGCTGCTCAATCGGGCACAGCACATGTCGGCATCTCATGTGACAGATTGTTCGTGGAAAGGTTCGAAAACCCTCAAGAATATTCAGAGGCGGTAGAAATGTTCCTGAATACCGGACGCTATGCTCCTTCCTACCCCCATACTATCGATGTCAAAGTTACAGAAGAACAGAGGGAAAAAGCTCGGTCGGTCGTTGAACGATTGAGAGGTTCGATCTATGGAGCCATAGGACCCCGTTCCATGCAGATGTGGAACAAGATCTCTGAGGCGGATTTTCTGAGACATTTCGGCATCTCCCGTGAAGGATTCGATGGATTACGCCTGCTGAAGATGACGGAAAAGATCCCTGACAGACGTGCAGAGGCAGCGATGGACTTTCTTATCGAGAAGGGGATGAACCTCAAGATAGGAAAAGATCCTACCACAGAACTAACTAAAGACATGGTCATCTTCCAGATGAAAGTCTATTTTGCCCTTCTCGAGCTCAAGGATCGGTTTGGATTGGATTTCATCGGTGTCCAGGATCAGCTGGATTGGATCGAGCATTATCCTGCGACAGACTTGACGCTGGGTATTTTAAACAACAAACTCCGGCCAGAGACAGACGGAGAGACATTAGTGGCTGCCACAGAAGCAGACGACGGGGCTGCCCTCACTATGCAGATCTTGAAATTGGTGAGCGGCGGACAGCCTGTGGGATTCAATGATCTGCGCTATTGGGATCCCGACCGAGGCCTTTACTGGTTTGTCAATTCTGGAGCCCTTGCCCCCTTCTTCGCTCATGGACGTCATGATTCCCTGGAAGGGTCCTGGTCCGAGAGGCAGACTTACATGTATTTCAAACAGGGCGGAGGAACCAGTTCTGTCGTCGCCAGAATACCGGGAACCGTTACTTGGGCCCGGATATCCTACCGCAATCACCAGATGTATCTCTGTGCAGGCCGCGGGGTAACAGATGTTCCTACAGAAGAGCAGTGGAAGGAAAGATCTGCCAACTGCAGCCCGGATTGGCCTCATTGGTATCTGAAACTTTGCGGTTCGATCGAGTGGATGATCAATTCCAACCATCCCATTACAGTAATAGGGGACTATCTCAGTGAGCTAAAGGCTTTCGCCGAAGCTGTAGGCATTCCCTTCGAATGTTACGACATAAAAACGCCGGAGGACTTGTATTTCACGAATGATGAAGCAATCATCGATCCTCCTGGATGATTTTATGCGATAGGATGACTCCGCGTTCGTCGAGTTCCTCTACGAAGGGCTTGTATAATTCAGCACCGAAAATACTTTCGGGAAACACGACTCCCCGCTGAGTGATCCTGCCTGAAACAAGCATCTGAGCCGCTATCGAGGAGGGAAAGCTGGTGGTTTTTGCCATGGACGTGTAGTCTTTGCTGGTGTCGTAATAGTCGATCATCTCGAAGATATGGGTGGCGGTTTTTCCATCTTTCAGCCCTCGGACGACGACCCTCAGCAAAGTCGCGTCCCTCTCCTTCCCCAATTTCATCCGCTTATCCAGAAGCACTTCCAGGACTCTCCGTGGAACGACTTTCTGGCCGTCTATATCGACAGGCTGGAGCGAGAAAAGTCCGCAGGCCTTGAGCGTCTCCACGCCATCGATATGTCCTCTGTGCCGGATGGTCTTCTGAGCCAGCTCATCCTTGACCTTTCCCTGCATGGTATAGGCCATCGAATTCAAACCGTCGGTGTAAAAACATTCCATCTCTGTAAAGGGAGCAGGGAACTCCATTTTTTCCAAGCCCGATAAAGGAGGCACACGTTTTCTTTTTCCGTCCTTGAGAATGGTTACATCCCGCTGATACAGATTCAAAAGGCTCTCGACAGCATACACGATTCTATAATTCAATGGAGGTTTGGGTTCGACAGGAACTCCACCCACATAGATCTTTGCTTGCTCTACTTGATCCAGAAGATGTACACCTCTACCCACACAGACATTGGTGATGCCAGGGGATACCCCCAAACCTGAAATCACAGCGATCCCCTTCTCTTTGGCTCTTCCATCATATTCCATCCGCTCTACCGGTCCTTCTCCCACCAGATCGACGTAATGGACGCCTTTTTCAACCGCCGCATCCAAGGCCATCAGACTGTGTTCGTGCAGGAGAGCGCACAGGGCCACATCCTTCCCCTCCATAATCCCATATCTCTGCTCCTGATCCTCGATATCTCTCTGCTGGGGCAGAAGCCTATCGCTCTGTATAAATTCCGACGCACCCTTCAACTGCCCAAAATCAACATCCACAAGAGTCACTTTACATTCAGGGTCGCTCTCGATCAGATCCCTTGCCAAAACAATCCCCATCTTTCCTGCACCCATCACAAGATAATGCGCCATCCTTCGCTCCTCATTAATAGTTATCGTGAATTATTACCTGGAAAACTACCTACGTCATTACGGGCGACTGCGAAGCAATCCCCTTTTAATACACCATTGCCATTATTCATAATTCAGGCTGCTTGATCCTTGTCACGATTCCGCCCAGATCATTCTCCTTGAGCAGCTTGTCAAAGGCCGGGATATCCTTATCGAGCAGCTTTGTAAACAGATCCTGGTAGGCTGTGATCTTCTGCTTGAATATCTCATGCACTTCAAGAGCCTGGTCTGTGGGAGGATGGTCAACACTCGCCACGTTTCTTGCCAGCATACTGATCTTACCGTACAGTTTCATCGGCCATCTCAGGATATCCTGACTCCCTCCTGTCAGCTTGAGCTGGATAAGATGCTCTTCCACATCCATCAGTTTTTTATCAAGTTCCCTGCCTTCTTCCAAGACATCTTCAGCTTCCTTGCCCTCTTTCAGCAATTCGAAAAGATCGTATATCTGCTTCCGGATCCACTCGATCCGGTTCACCATCTGGACGACCTCGTTGCTGTTTTCCCGAAGCTCCAGCAGCATTTCGAGCTGTTTGTGGATGTCTTCATCTGTTCCAGGTGCATTCGGGTCCTTCTTTATAGAGAGCTCCTGGGTGAATTCCTGATCGCCAATTATGAACTTAACGGTGTACTTTCCGGGAGCAGCCAGCGGACTGATGGGACCTCCCCAGCTCACGTAAGAACGCCAACCAGACTTTCCCAGGTCAACCCAATCCGCGTGTTTGGGTTTTGTCCTCAGCTCGATTCTCTCCGATGGTTCATACCTCAGGTTCCAAACCAAACGGTTGATCCCGACATTGTTCGTTCCCACCAGAGTTTTGATAACCTCTTCCTTCTGGTCCAGTATCTCGATTTTTATTTTCCCCTTGGATCTCGACTTCAAATAATAGTTTATTAAAGCGCCATAAGGAGGATTGTCTCCTTTTGAAGGCTCCAGGGAGTTCGCCATGGGTGTGCTTTTAGACCGAAACCTGTATGCTGGCCTCGGTGCAAAAAGATGGACTTCTGCCTCGAGAATTTCTGAAGAGATCTGCTGGAGGGGAGTTATATCGTCCAGGATCCAGAATCCCCTCCCATAGGTTGCCACGACCAGGTCATTGAAATGCTCCTGGATAACCAACCAGTGGGCCGGAGCATGAGGCAGGTTGTTCTGTAAAGGGATCCAATTCTCCCCGTCATTGAACGAAACATAGATCGCATTTTCTGTCCCCACATAGAGCAGTCCTTTTCTTTGAGGATCTTCCTTCACACAATGGGCATAGCTGAAAACGCTCTTGGGGATATCTGCACTGATCAGCTTCCAGCTTTTTCCATAATCTGCTGTCTTGTACACATAAGGATCTCTATTGTTGACCTGGTGGAAATCGACGCTGATGTAGCAGCTCCCGGCATCGAAGCAGGAAGGTTCGATGTTGCTCACAGTGCCCCAAGGCGGCAGATTCGGGATGTTCTTGGTGACATTAGTCCAATTGCTCCCCCCGTCTCGAGTGACATGCACCAGTCCATCATTCGTTCCTGCCCAGATCACACCCTCTTCTAAGGGTGATTCGGCCAAGGCAAAAATCAGGCAGGCATATTCCACACTTGCGTTATCCGGAGTCAGACCGCCTGAACTCTGCTGCTTGCTTTTATCATTGGTGCTCAAATCTGGGCTGATGATGGTCCAGCTTTGTCCGCCGTCAGTAGTCATATGAACGTGCTGGCTGCCCACATAGACTCTGTTGTGATCATGCGGAGAGATGCAGATCGGGAAAGTCCACTGAAACCGGTATTTCAGATCCGCTGCCGACCATCCCATCCCATAATCCGGCCAGATATCGACCGACCGCGATGTCCTGGAACGCTCATCATAACGGTCGAGGGAACCTTGGTAATTCCCTGACCAGACAATGTTGTTATCCACGGGATCGGGAATGGCGAAACCGCTCTCAGAACCTCCACAACTGTGCCACTCCCCTATTGGAATCCCCATGAATCCGTAAAGGCTGTTGCTCGGTCCCCGCATGGAAGGTCCATCCTGCCGGTTTCCGTACACATAATAGGGAATCTGATTGTCCACCGCCACATGGTACATCTGAGCGATGGGAAGTCCATGGCCTCTCCAGGATTTCCCCCGGTTGGTGGAGATGGAAATATACTGATCGTTTCCCACAACCATTCGATCACCATCTGTTGGATCGATCCAGATATCATGGTTGTCCCCTCCCATCATGGGGGCTGTGCTGAAGGTCTCACCGCCGTTGAGTGACTTCTGGAATCGGACCGCACAGAAATACACCTCGTCAGGATCATCCGGGGCAACGGCACAACGGGAATAATAGTGAGGACGCTGCGTCAGACTGTGGTCGTAATTGACCAGCTTCCAGTTCTCGCCGCCATCCTCGGAACGCCACAGCACACCGGTCGAGGTTTCCTTTCCCTTCCACGGCACACCATCACCGGTCTCGATCAGTGCGTATATCCTGTCGGAATCGCTGGGGGCAATAGCTAAGGCTATTTTCCCCAAAGGAGATTCGGGCAGTCCGTGTCCTTCGATCCTGTTCCAGGTCGATCCTCCGTCCATGGACTTGTACAGGCCGCTTCCAGGCCCTCCGCTCTCTCTTCCCCAGGTATGGATCTCCAACTGCCACATGCCGGCAAAAAGAATCCTCGGATTGCTGGCATCCAGGGCCAGGTCCGAACACCCGGTATTCTCATCCACGAACAGCACGCTTTTCCAGGTCTCGCCTCCATCGTTGGTCTTGAAAACTCCGCGCTCGGGCTGGGGCCCGTAACAGTGGCCCAGAGCTGCAACAAAGACGATGTCAGGATCGGAAGGATGGATCAGAATGCGTCCGATTCTCCCGGTTTTTTCCAAGCCCATGAGTTTCCAATTCCTGCCGCCGTCCGTTGATTTGTAAATGCCGTTGCCGATCGAGATATTGCTCCGGATAAAGGCCTCTCCTGTCCCTGCCCAAATGACATTATGGTCAGAAGGAGCCACGGCCAGGGCACCGATCGACTGCACTTCCTGGTCGTCAAACACCGGCCTCCAGCGGATTCCCCCGTCCTCTGTCTTCCATACTCCTCCTGAAGCGGCTCCCGCAAAATAGGTATGCGAATCCCCGGGTATGCCCGCCACTGCACTCACGCGATTTCCCACGGGACCGATATGCCGGTATTTGAGTTTACCGAATACCTCGGCTTTGACCTCTTGAGCAGAGCTCTGGCCTTGAAACACAAAAAAGACAAATATGAAAAGAACTGAGACCACTAAAATTCCAGACAGGAAGTCAGTCATTTTTCCGGCCATGGAAACCTCCTTGAGCGTTATGGGTATGTATCATTGCCTGAATATGCAGTGTTTACAATATAAAAAAGACGAGGAAATTACAATCTAAAAACATCCGAATTCTTGTTTTCGCACCAATCTTTTGGATGCCAGCCAGTCTATCTGGGAAGTCATTCGCAGTCAAACAGCCGTTTCAAGCGAGGTGCCGAGAAAAGAGCATCATGTGCAGAACGTCTTAATCAGACATTGAATGCGGAGTGTCATGAACAGAACATCGCGAACAGAACATCATGAGAAGAGCTTTATGAATTGAGCGTTATGAACAGAACGCCGTGAGCAAAGCACAACAAACCGGTCGTTGCGATTCACCGAAGGTGGCGAAGCAATCCCGTATAATGAGATTGCTTCATTCCATTCGCAATGACGTGTCGCCGTACAGGTTCATTCCTCGTAATATGCATAAAGTTCACAGTACGGTGTTAGGCTTAGAATTATTTTGATTCGAAGGAACGACACATGATAGATTTTTAACGAAGAAGTCGAATGATAAGACACGTTGCCCGACTAACCGGTTTTTCCGACTGTCCACTTTTTTTCTGACTGAAAAGCCATTCGAACAGTTTGGGGGCACTATAAGCTTCGATCCAGGATCGGTGCCCTATGCCTGGATACTCGGTGTATTTAGGACTGCCTCCTGCTCCCCGAATGGCTGCGATCATATCACGAGACCATTTGGGGATGACCAGCCGGTCTTCAGCTCCATGAAATGCCCAAATCGGAATGTGGGCGATTCGTTCTGCCTGGGTGACATCTCCACCGCCGCAGACTGGTACGGCTGCTGCAAACAGGTCCGGTTTCCTCAGGACTGCATCCCAGGTGCCGAATCCCCCCATAGACAGACCGGTGATATATATACGTTGGGGATCGATCTGCGGATATTCTGCCATCAAAAATTCCACAAGTTCCAGAGCCATCTTCATCGCTTCGGTGGGCTTTTCGGCCATGGCATAAGGGGAGGACAGATCCTCCAGTGCCGAAACCCAAAAATCATCGAGAGGACACTGGGGCGCTGCGAGAAAACATGGATATTTCTCCATGTTTTCATCTGTGGCAAAGTTTTTCGCTCCCCATTTGAGCTGGCCGCTGTTATCGTCTCCCCTCTCGCCAATTCCATGAAGAAAAAGAACCAAAGGGTATTTGTTCTGTTCTCGCAGCATTTTTGGCTTGAGCAAGCGGTAAAACAAAACATTTCCTGATTCATCTTGATACTGCATCGCTGCAAAACGATATGCCAGATCGGCCTTTTGACAATAAAGCCGTCCCGCTCCCCATATCAACATAAGAAGAAAAGCAGTAGTAAATAACTTTCTACGATCCAATATGTATTTATCCTTTCGTATATGTATATAACCAATCTCGATCATGGATTTGGGTATTAATCCTATTTATGCCTCATTTTTCACCCAGGAACTGGGCGATTTTTTCCATGTATTCTCGGATGGGAAGTTTCTGGGTACAGGCCTTCTCGCAATCCCCGCACTGGGTGCAGTCCGAAGCCCGTTTCCCCCCTAACCAGCGTTCATCATCGCTGAGGTAGACTTTATAGACCCTCTCTGTCTCTTCGGGCTGTTTCATCCTTATGCGGTCCCACATCTGTGCATACAGATGAATTTGGATATTCTCAGGGCAGTACTCGAGGCAGTACCCACATCCGGTACAGAAAGACTCTCCGAGTGATTCAAATTTTTGAATCAAGCGTTTGACCACAGCAGGATCCGGACCTTTCACCGATTCGGCTGTCCTCACATTGAATTCCACTTCATAGACGTCTTTCATGCCTGAAAGGACGACTGTTATCTGAGGATGGGAGAAATTGAAACGAAGAGCTGCCGCTATGAATGAATCGGATCCATTATCCTTGAAGTTCTTAAGCTTCTGCTCATCTCTGGTCAGAAGACCTCCCCCTAAAGGATTCATGGTAACCACTGCACATCCTGCCTCTGCTGCCGCCTTCAGGCCTTCTTCTCTGAATTCATGGTTCATCACGTTGTATCCAAGGGTGATGCCTTCGAAAACATCTGCTTTAATCAGAGCGGCGATGTCCTCTCCGGAAGCATGGGTGGATGCGCAGATATGCTCGATCAAACCTTCTTTCTTGGCTTTCACGGCTCCTTCATAAGGGCCGCCAGGTTTCATGATGGTATCGAACTGCCCCAGATCCAATATGCACCACATGTTGTAGAAAGAAATTTTCTCGCATCGCAGCTTTTTGAGCTGATCATCGATGCGTCGTCTGACATCATCCGCAGCAGAATCAGTTCGGTAGTGAGATTTGGTCGAGATGTAGATATGCTTATCCATCTTTTTTGGCAGCGAAGCCAAGGCTTTGCCGACAAAAGTCTCTGATGTGTCATTGCAGTATCCAGGAGCAGTATCGAAATAATTGATCCCGAGTTCTGCGGCTCTTTGCACGGCGCGAATTGACATTCCCTCATCCTCGGGATCAAAACGCATCCCCCCGAATCCAAGGACCGAAACTTTTTTTTCTGTTTTTCCGAATTCTTTATAACGCATTCCAGCTCTTCCCTTTCATCATCATCAAAAGTTGGCTTTGTCCCAAAGTGACGGGAAATAAAACCGGGATAAAGGTGCAGGGAAATGTCGGAGCGGCATTGAAGATTTAAAAATCTGAACTAGAGCGAAGACATTTCCCTGCACCTTAGATGGATACTTCATCCCCGTCACTTTAGGACAACCTCCAAAAGTTAATGTGAAAACATGATCCTTCAAGAAAAGATATTATATAGATTTGGAATGAAAGGATAAAGGAAAGGATACGTCATTATAAACAAGCTGATACAGATTATTCCCATAAATACTGAAGAGAGATGCATGATGAGAGCCTAACAAGCTTGAAGGAATATATGTCGTTTTAATGAATTTTCCCTCCATACCGAAGAGCAGACACCTCTATCTCTCCCTGTTCCTATGGTATGTGAACGTAACAGCCTCAATCATCTCATCTGTGAAATGTCCATATATGGACAAATACTGTAGAAAAACGGACAGGGTGTATATCATAAACACGAACACATCCCATAAGACAATCTTGGCATATTTTTTGCTCTTCTTCTTTCTGACTCAAGAACTTGAAGTTTAAAAGCACAGTGCATGAGATATCGAACAAATCTCTTTACACGAAAAATACCACAATACCTTGAGAGGAGGCAAAATGAACCGCGATATTAAGAACAAAGGCCGTCGAAATTTTCTCCGGAAGGGATTCACCGGTTTTGCCGGAGCGATATTGGCTCCTGGTGTTATAAAATCCTCAGGAGAATCCTTCCCCCAGCAAAAAAAGGAGAGGAAGTTCATCTACCGGACACTCGGCAAGACGGGAATCGAACTTCCTGTTGTGAGCATGGGCACTTACAATGCAACGAGTATCTCTAACATTGCACTGGATGCTGGAATCGTACATATTGACACCTCTGCAGATTATAACGAGGGGAATGATGAGAGAATGTTCGGAGAAATTTTTAAAAACCGCCCGCGCGACTCCTTCGTCATAGGGACAAGTATCGGGATGTGGCAGTTTAGAGAGCCAGGTCAAATCAAGAAAGTCATCACTCCACAAAAATTGAGAGACTACATCAACGGAAGCCTTCAAAGACTCGCTCTGGGGCATATCGATATCTATTATCTCGGCGGAATCAGGCATAAAGAAATCGCAGTGCACGAACCCTATTTGGACATATTGACCGAGTATAAAAGAGCGGGCAAGCTCCGTTTTCTCGGCGTAACCACACACGCAAACGAACCGGAAATCATTCGTTCCGCCACCGACAGCGGAGTCTATGATGTCGTACTCACAGCTTTCAATTTCAGGAAAAACAACAGGGAAGAAATCAGGAAAGCTGTGGCATATGCAGCCGGAAAAGGCATGGGAATCGTGGCCATGAAAACCCAAGCAGGTGTCTATTGGGACAGAGAGAAAAAGAATATGATCAACATGAAAGCAGCTCTCAAATGGGCCCTCCAGGATGAAAACATTCATACGGCGATACCGAGTTTTAAGAATAGCGATCAACTGTTCGAGGCTTTATCTGTCATGGAGAACCTTGGGTTGACCCCACAGGAAAGAGCCGATCTTCAATCGGACCAGGGCGACTCTTCAACTGGATTATTCTGCTCCCAGTGTGAAGGATGTCTTCTCCAGTGTCCAGCGCGGCTGGACATCCCGACGCTGATGCGCAGCTATATGTACGCTTATGGTTATGACAGCCCGGCAAAAGCCAGAGAAACCCTCGACAGCACAGAAATCTCTAAAATCCCATGCGCTGATTGCATCTCGTGCAGCGTGATATGCTCTTCTGGATTCGATGTTAAAAGGAAAATCACCGATATCGCAAGGATCAAAGATATTCCCACGGAGTTTTTAGCGGGGTAGAGACAGGTCATTTCAGCGCCGAATGTAAGCGCGGCTGCCTGTCTTCATAGAGGCCGTCCATCCAGCTGAAAAGGATCTGCAGCCGACACTCAATCGGGCCTAATGACACTTGTAAACTTGTACTCCATTACTATTTATATTAAAATCGGTATGGCTCAAATGGCTTATGTTCGAACCTGAAACACGTACCGAATGGGGAAGAGATTTATTCTAAAAAGGGGATACGGCCTCTCTCGGATTATGGCCAGGATTCAATGAATGAGTAAAGAGGAATCACTCAAAGATTTTCTCAACACTCTAAAGATTTCTTTTAAAAACGCCTCCATGTATGGTGTCGAACATCCGGCATTTTCAGAATCTGCAGACAGACTCAAAGAAAAATCCAACAGACTTTTTGAATTCATCATTCCCATATCCATCGGTTTCACCTCACGTTCTCTGTTTGTTGATGGAAGGTACTTGGAAAAATCCCATTTGTATCAGGAAATTGCCAAGATATTCCACCTCCGAAAATTGAAAAGAATCGAGATCATCGAAGGAGTGACTGTAAATGAATGGGTGCATTTTATCTCTAAACTGGCGACATCGCCTAAAGATGTCATCAAAAACGGCGGTCCGAACAAGCTGTTAGACAAAGAAGTCCTCACTCATATAGCTTTTGAAGAACTCGATTACTCCGAACTTTTAAAAGGGACAGGGGAAGAAATAAAAGACATCTGGGTCGTCTTGCTGCAAGAAGCACTGGAGACACAAAATGAAGAGAAAGTACAGGAACTGGCTGACACATTTGAGAAAGTCATAAAGGCCTTTGAAACAGAAGATATCGTAGAAAACAGCGAGTTGATTGAAACCCTATCAGAGTTCTTCGCCCAGCTCGAAAAAATTGATTCAAGAAAATACCGCGAGTGTGCCAAAGACTTCGTACAGACGATTACGAGAAACAGAAAAGCTATTTCGGAAGAGGGCATACAGAACTTACAAAAATTAGCCCACAGATTCAGGGAAAAAGACATGGCCGCCACCTGCTGGGAGGAAATTCTCACCGATGATAGTTTTGACTCTCTTAACTTCAACATTTTTACCAAACTCGTAGAAAAGGAAAAGCATGAAGGCGTGGCCCATTTTATTGCCAATATTTTCAGAAAAAATGAATCTTTACAATCCAATCCAAAGGTCATCACAAAAATAGAAGAGCTGTTGTCCGAAAGCTCGAGCCCCATGATTTCGGAGATCTACCGGAACACCCTTGCTACGCTTCTCAAAGAAATAACTTTTCAGGAAGAATTAACCCTTGAAAACGAGATTCTGTTTACAAATTACCGGTTTATGCTCATCAATCTCATCGAAAGAGAAGAAAACAAAAATGAACTCGTTCTGCTTCTGCAAAAGTTCCTAGGTGAATGGGGAAAAAAAACCGAAAAGAAAGATTACGAGTGCCTCAAAGCATTCTATGATACCCTCAAAGAAAAAGAAGAAATACTGTCTTCAGAATCTGTATACAAAGAACTCGAAGATCAAATAATCGGATTCATCGAGAAGGAAATGCTTCAAGGCGAGCTTTCATACTACTTCGATTATTTTATCAATACTTTCCAAAGAAGCACTTTGGACGTGAATGTGTATTTGGAAAAAATCTTCACGGACGGCAATATCACCCCATATACATTAGGGGCTTTTTTCAAGTTTTTCAAGGAATATCTCTTCTATTTCAACATCAACTTGGAGCAATATTCCTCTGACGGCCAGCTCATCAAGAAGATGATCAAGAGCCTGAGATTGATCGATTCGACAATTTCCCTTGTGACATTGAAAAACATTTATCCTCTCGGGGATAGACGAATAAAAATCGATGTGCTTCAAGCGATGCAGAATCTCACCGAATTCGACTCCAAGTTCCTTCTCCCCATACTTAAGGAAAAAGACCTGCGTCTGAAGGCCGAAGCCTTCGTCATTCTGATCAACGAAAAGGACAACCGGGACAACATTCTCAAAAAACTGCTTTCTATTCCTTCCCCCTTTGGCATCAAGAATAAGCGTCTGCTGGAAAACATAAAAATTGTCGAACAAAAGGAAGTAAAAGAGGCAAAGCCTTATTTACTCTCCTTGAGCGAGAGAAAAAATTTCTGGAACAGAAAGATACGAGCCAACGCAAAAAGAATTTTGGAGAAGTGGAATGCTGAACGTGCTTAAAAAAGCCCTCGTCCATCTCTTCTCGGCGATTCAGACAGCCAAACTCTACTCTAGAGGCCATCCCCTATTCAGCGAAACCATCGAGAAGTCCTATAAAAGTTTGAAAGAAGTTTTGGCAAACAAGACTGAAATTGTCGTCGGGATGGTGGATGGAGAGCTGGCCTGTGAAGAAGATATTTATTTTGACTTAAGCCGCAAATTGAGGTCCTCCATTCTCTATCTTTTGGATAGAAATATCGAGAAGATCCACTTCCACAGGGCTCTGAATAAGGACGAATTGAGCGAATTTGTCTCCCTTCTCTCATCCTCTAGAAGCGAGCTCTCCAAAGACTCCCAAAAGGTTCTCGCTCTTCATGGGATCAGGAACATTAAAACAGGAAAAATAAAGGATGAATCTCTTTTTCTGGTGGAAAGAACAGAAGACTGGCAGGTCCTGCAAAAGCTGTACGAAACTTCTATCGACTCTTACGTTCGTTCTATTGAAAGTGTTCTCAATCTTGAGGAGCTGGATTATATCGATCTGCGCTTCAATATGCTCAATATCATGGAAAATTTCATGGGAAGACATCAGGAGATCATGAGTCTGATCGCGATAAAGGAGAAAGATCTGTTGACATATGTCCATCTTATGAACGTCTCCATCCTCGCTATGCATTTAACTGCAAGATTGGGCTATTCTAAAGACAATGTGCTTGATGTGGGAGCCGCGGCTTTGTTTCATGATGTCGGGAAAATGTACGTTTCTTCTAAAATACTCAGAAAAAAATCAAAACTCACAGAGCGCGAGTTTTCAAAAATCAAAGATCACGCCATTCTTGGAGCGAGAATCCTGAATGAATATTCGGATACCATGGGAATTCTTCCCGCTGTCGTGGCATTCGAGCACCACCTCAAATATGATCTGACCGGTTATCCCAAGGTGACCTACCTGAAAAGGCCTTCCATAGCCTCGTTTATTGTATCTATTTGTGATGTCTACGACGCCCTCGCCCAGCGAAGGACATATAAAAAAGACAGCCCCCCGAACGAAATTTATGAAATTATGATCAAAGACCGGGGGAAACTTTTTCATCCAGAAATCCTGGATAGATTCTTCGAAGTAACCGGCGTTTGGCCAGTGGGGACCATCGTTTCTTTAAGTGATCAAAGCATCGCCGTGGTCAGAGAAGTGAACGAACGTGATATTTTCCGACCGACCGTCGAGGTGATCTCACCTCCTGAGAACAAAAGATTCATTGATACAGAGGCGGAAAAACAAACAATCAAAATCGTGTCCCCTTTGAATCCGTTCGGAGAAGGGAAAAAATACTTGGATACGATCAGAAGGTAAACAAGAGAGGGATATCCACAGATTATTTATGCAATATTTCGGCTAACTCAACTGCTTTTCTGACCTGATGGGATTTATCGTGTTTGAGCCTGTTCAGGGCCTTCTCAATTTCCTTGTTTCTTGGGAGCTGGGTGAGAGCCCAGGTCGCAGCCGCCCGAATGGACTCTGGTTTGGTTTTGAAGATAGTAGATAACTTGGGTGCATGGGCGGCTGTGATGAGTGCTTCGGCAGCATCCAGCGAACGCAGCACTCCTAAAGTCCGGCATACATCTTGCTGCAGCGAAATTCTCTGCTCGGTTTCCCATACTCTAACAGGTTTGATATGTTCAACGAGCAAGGGAACGGCTTCCAGTATTTTGCGTTCTGCAAACAGAGGAATGATGTCCTCTTTCATTTTTTCTGTAGTTCTCTCGAAAATCTCGAGAAGAATCATATCGACTTCTTTTCCAGGGATCTGTTTCAAAACACTCACAGTTGGAGGAATCGTATCTACTGGTCCATTCAGAGCTATCTCCCGCAATACCTGGACCAGGCCAGGGTGGTCGGTGAAGATGTCACAGATTCTGATCACTTTGATGAGAGAGACATAGTGCATTCCTATATGTATCGACCCTAAAAATGCATCTACTGCATCTTTTCCCGCTTTTTTGATGACTCCAGCAACGATTCGCCGGATTTTAAAAGGAATATCCGACGTAATTGCCCTGAGTCCAGCTTCAGCAAGTTTTGCCGGCTCTTTTCTCACTAAAATAGCCGCTGCCTGGGCCTGTATTTCCGGATCTTCAGAACCGAGATCCTCAAAAGCCGAAGCCATATCTTCCTCTGTATCCTCTAAAAGTTCAAAATCGCCCTTGGTAAAGGAGTATGTATCCTTCTGAAGAGAAGTTTCACCATTAAGGTCTTGAATTCCGCCTGAGGTTTGAACAGATCTTGCCAACTGTTCAATATTCGATTGATTCAGTATATGCACAAGGTGTTGAAGATCCTGTTCACGAATCTCACTCGACTTGAGAGCGGTGATCAATTCTCGTTTTTCCTTCGAAAATTGGTTCAATATATTTTTCAACTGCTCGATCTGGTTATCAGACATCTGGGGTTGTGCTGGAGGAGAAGACCCTGCATTTTGTTTTTCTCCCTCATCCATCGGCTGTGCAAGAAGTTCCTGTTCATCCAGAATGATTCTGCGTTCGCTGACCGCCACAAAAATCTTCCGGTCAGGAAGGATATTCGATATTCCGAGTTGTTCCAGCAGCACATCCCATTGACCGATGACCTCTTCAGGGAGTCTCTTGAATATTTCTAAAAACCGCACAACTTCTTCATGAACGATCCCGCGCATGAACAACACGCCTTGAAGACCATAGCTGTTTAGAGTCACATAAAGATCCTGGGTTAGCCTTTTGTCCTCCAAATAAGGGGGCAAAGGGGTGCCATTGAAAAGAATCGCTTCCAGCGTCACAGAAAGAGACAGTGCTTCCGTCTTTTCTTCAAGAAAGGGGGTGAGATGATTCATGAACTGCTGTAAAGAATTTTTAACATTTTCGTTCTCTTTTGGATAGAGCCGAAGATTTTGTATACAAGACCTGAATGTCCTTCCTATCATCAGGGCTTCGGAGAGGTCTTCGGTCTCAAGAGGCGACTCTTTTGCCATAGAAACCGAATGAATTCTCTTTTTTAAAATTTTTCTTGATCCTTTTGAGATATGAACGGCGTCCATTTGATTTTTCATAACTGAAAACATTTCAGCGGCCTTTTCCAACTGTCCTGCATTGTGGAAATGATACGCTAACCTCCCAACTATCTTTTCAGGAGAACGGGCTGCAAATTTTTTTTCTATTTTCACGGCTTGAGCATGATATTGACGGCGTTCTCCTTCACTCATGAGCGAATACAACACAGAACGGATGATTCTGTGGGAAAAAACATATTCGCCCGGATTTATGCATTCTTCGATGAGAAGTGATCTTTGTGCATTGCTGAGAGCGTTCAAAACCTGTTGGAGTTTGAGTTTCGAAATTTCTGCGAGCTGCAGCGGGTTGATTCTCTCCCCGAGGATGGAGGCCATCTTGAGAACATGTATGGCTTCCTTGTCCATGCTCCTCAGACGTTTTTTTATCATATTAGGCAGGATTTTGGGTATATCCTCGGGTTTGGTAGAGGACAAATCCCATTCATCTTCTCTTACAGAAACCTTCCCCTCCAGAAGAAGAACGGATAATGCTTCCACGATAAACAGCGGATTTCCTCCGGAACTGTTCAAAAGGGCCTCCGCCGATTCAGGGGGAAGTGTTTTGCCGTTGAACAATTTTGCAACCAGTTGTTGGACATGCTCATCAGTTAAAGGCTCGAGCTCAAATCTTTGCACACGGCCTCCAGCCGTCAATTCAGGCATGGAATCGAGAAGAGAAAGGAGTTTTTCCTCGCCCGAAGTCAATTCTGGACTGCCGATCGAGGAGACGAAGTGCAGGCTTCCTCCTTCCTCGCTATGGCCGAATTGAGAGCCCAGGAACTGAAGGGATGGAACATCGATTTGGTCTATATCGTCGAGCAGAACAGCACCATCTCCCAGTTCACGAAGGATGAAGAATGTCTGGGTGAGTGCTTCAAAGAGAGCCACGTTATCGGTCTCCCCGGCCTCCTCTGGGATCTTTTCCTCTTTGACATACCAGGAAGGAATATAGGGTGTGAGAATGAGCCTATACTTGTCGTCGATCCTGGAACGCACATGGTCAGATATTTTGCGCTTCTGGTCAAAAAGGCTGCTCAAAGCACCAAATACAGCACCATAGAGATCGCTCTGCCAATATGGATAGCCCTTGGTGTAGAGAGTGAAGGACAATTTTTCCAGGGCGATCTCTCGCGCTAGTCTCAGAAGCCGTGTTTTTCCAGCACCTTCGCCGCCTAAGATTATCGGGAATGATTGGGAGTTGCCTTCCTCCGAAAGATGTTTCTTCAAGAATTGGATCAAAGCATCTCTGCCCACGATATAAGGCGCGTCCAGGATGGAGTTGAGTTTGGATGGAGTGAGAAGTTTTCCCGAATCTGGATTGATAACGATTTTACTTTTTCCCTGTTCTTTTGCTGCATAAAGAGCTTCGTCGGCCTTCTCGAAGAGTATCTTCCAGCTTTCTCCATCCTGGGGATAGAGGGAAACTCCTATGCTGCACCCGATGGTTATTTCCTTATGATCAACCTCGAGCGGTGTCTCTGCTATGCTTTTCTGGATTTCCTCGCCGAACTGTTTGGCCATCTGCTTGTCCTTGATCGGCATGATCACAATGAATTCATCTCCGGCATAACGGATGGGAATCCCCTTTTGATTGATCTTCTCGCCGATAATCCTGATGAAATGGATAAGAGCTTTGTCCCCGACCAAATGTCCGTAATTATCATTGATATTTTTAAAATCATCGATATCGAACAAAAGGAATGCGACTGAACTGTCTTGTTTTTTTGCCTGTTCGAGAAAAACAGGAATCTGCTCCCTTAAGTACCGCAGATTGTTTATGCGGGTCAATTCATCCGTATAAATGAGAGTCTCTAATTCTGTTTTGCTTAATTCCCTGTTCATGCTCCTGACTTCCGCATAGGATATTCTTTACAGAAAAATTCTGCTTCAAGTTTTCGATAAATTCTAAACTTTCAAAAATATTTTCTCGGATCTTTCCCGGGAACACAATCGCCTTTAGGGATGAATTTTGAGGTGATTTTTCTGCTCCTTGATTCCAATTTTCATCACCGACAATTCAGGACAATCTCTGATTATAATTGACCGAATAATCCGACTTTGATATAAGCATTATTTAATGAAAAGATTCGAAAAGTCTAAAGGAGGCAAAATGAGAAACCGTCTTAAAACTCTTTCATTGATTCTGTGTTTAACCTTTCTAGGGTTTTCGCTGGTCCCATCTCTTGGGGCCCAGATAAGAGGAAAGGCCCTGTACGACAAACTGACCAAAGAGAGAAGGACTCTCTTTACATTTGAGGGCTTGGAGAGAGTGACATGGACTCCGGACGGAACGGCCTATTACGAGTTAGAAGAGGATACTTTCGTCAAGATCGATCCTCTCAGCGGTCAAAGAACTCCTTTGTTCGATGACGCTGCGATCATAAAGGCCTACAACACCATCACCGGCAAAGACGTGGAGAAGCTGCCGTTCCAGCGGTTTTCCTATCTCGATGAAGGCAATAAAATCCGCTTCATGGTCGGCAGTTCCGCTTATATCTATGAGCTGGGCTCAAGGAAAATGATATTCTATGTCCCAGAGCCGGAAATTACCGGAGTCCGCGGAAGGACTTATTCCGAGGTTTTCTCCCCTGATTATGAATACCGGGCATTTACCCGGGATTACAACCTATACATACAGGATTTGGAAGGCAAAGAAACAGCACTGACCACCGATGGACATAAAGACCTGAGGAATGGATTTCCCGATTGGGTGTATCCCGAAGAACTCAGTCAGTACGAAGCCTTCTGGTGGTCTCCAGATTCGAAAAAAATAGCCTTCATGCAGTTCGATGAGAGTCCGGTCAGCAAATACCCGATTGTCCATGATATCGATCCCCGGCCTGAACTCGAGCTGCAAAGCTATCCCAAAGCAGGAGACAATAATCCCATCATTAACTTCTTTATCGTGGATATCGACAGCAAAAAAATCACCAGGATCGAAACCGGCATGGAAACCAATGTCTATCTGTTCAGGGGGCGGTGGACAAATGACGGTAAGGAGTTCACCTATCAGAGATTGAATCGGCTTCAGAATGTGCTTGAGCTTTTTGCAGCCGATCCCGAAACAGGAAAGGTCAGAAGAATTCTCAAGGATGAAGATCCGTGCTACATCGAGGCTGATTTCGACCTCAGATTTTTAGGTGACAATCAGCACTTTCTCTGGACTTCGGAGAGAAGCGGGTGGAAGGAGATCTATCTCTATGATCTTGATGGGAACTTAGTCAAGCAACTCACCAATGCAAAGCTGCCAGTCAGGCGGATTCTCCATGTGGACGAAGAAAATGGCTGGGTTTCTTTTTCAGGTGCTGAATACCGCGGCATGGAATCCCACGCTTATCGAGTGAAGATGGACGGAACCGGATTCATGAAATTGACCAGCGAGCCAGGAAGCCACCGGGTGAACTTTGCTCCCAAAGGAAAATATTTTACAGATACCTTTTCCTCCTGGGATACTCCCACCCGTGTTTCCCTGCACAAGCCAGATGGAACCCTGGCCAGGGAACTGGGAAGGAATATCGCAAGTGAAGAATTCGAATCGCTCGATCTTATCGAACCCGAACTCTTCACCTTCAAATCGGCCGATGGGAAATACGATCTGGACGGCATCCTGTACAAACCAGCTCATTTCGACGAGACCGAAAAATATCCTCTGATCATGTCGGTCTACGGTGGGCCTGGAGCTAAAAGGATCTACAACCGCTACAGTCTCAACGACGGCAGTCAGGCTCTAGCCCAGCTGGGTTTTATCGTCATCGCAATAGATCATCGTGGAATTTCGAGCAGGGGCAAGGCCTTCCAGAATTTGATGTATATGAACTTGGGCCAAATCGAATTGGAAGATCACGCTGCCGCAGCCAAATTCATAGGGCAGCGTCCCTACGTGGATGAGAACCGGGTGGGGATTTTCGGACATTCCTATGGGGGATACATGACCTGCATCGCCCTTCTCAAGGAACCGGATGTCTTCCATGTCGGCGTGGCCGGTGCTCCTGTGACGGACTGGCGGAATTACGATACCATCTATACCGAAAGATACATGCGGCGGCCCCAGGACAATCCGGACGGCTATGAAAAAGGGTCCTGCATGAACTACGCCAAAGACCTCAAAGGACACCTCTTCATACATCACGGCGCAATCGATAACAATGTGCACCCGGGGAATTCGATCCAGCTCATACAGGCATTACAAAAGCACAACAAGACATTCGACTTCATGATCTATCCGGAACAGCGTCACGGAATACGCATCCGCACTTATGGGGAATCACGGGTTGATTATTTTGTAGAGCTCTTAAAGCCCGATGTGAAATAAAACCCCAAACTTGCCTCAATAATAGTACCAGATGGTTCGATAGTCCCGAATATTTTCACCGCGTGCAGCCAGCTCTTCCAGATAGTCATAGATGGGAACGTCTATGTAGTTATAGGGGGGAATGGGAGTGATGTTTTTTTCCCACGGATGGAATTCATAGACACGGGAGCCATTGGGCAGTATCATGACCAGACGATGATCCTGCCAGGCCCGCAGGTGGTTTTTCCCCAGCTTAGGAACATTGAAGACGGGCTCATCAGTCCGGTCCAAACCCGGCAAGAGTCGGGCTTCTTCCTTCCGCTCCTGCAGAATCCTCGCGATCGGAACCATGTACCGTTTGGTTTCTTCCTTCCCTTTCATATTGAAGGTATAGTAAGGATCGATTCCTATGGATTTCAGGTCCCAGCGAAGCTTAGCCAATTCAAAACGCCTGGAATTCTCGATGGTGAAAACCACCTGATTATAGACACTTATGCCTGCCTTTCGGATATCTTGAACGGTTTTCAAAGAGTCCGGCGTTATTTCGTAGGAATGTTCGAAATGGGTGACCACCGCGATCTCTCTTCGGGGAGGCTCATGATATTTCGAAACGAGTTTGAGCAGCTTTTCGGTCCAGCGCATGGGCAGTACGACAGGAGTCCGGGTTCCCAATCGAATGCGGTAGATATGTTTTTTCTGGGCGAGAATGTCTAACACTCTCTCGAGTTGACTGTCCTTCATAACCAGGGGGTCCCCTCCTGTGATAAGGATATCCCCGATGCTCTTGTGTGCATCCAGCCAAGCGAGCGCCTGATCCACGTTATCTCTCGAGGCGAGCGCTTTGGGATCCAAAACGCGTTCGATCTCCCAATTTCTCTGGCAGTAAATGCAAATTTGGGAGCAGGAATTAAAAGGTTTTATGATGGCTATGAATGGGTAGCGGCGTGTGATCAAATCTATGGGAGAGGTGTCATGTTCTCCCATGAAATCGAACAGAATGTTCCGTTCTGCCTTGTGGTGGGACATGGTGTCTACATATTCTTTGGGAGGAATCACCTGAGCACGTACTGCGTGATCGTATCCAATAGAGATATTGGAATCCATCAAGCTGAGATAATAAGGAGTGATCCCGAAGGGAATTTTGTTTTTTTTCGCATTCTCGATCGCTTCCTTTTGATCATTGGTCAGCTCGATCAATTCCAACAGCGGTTTTGAATCGCTGATGACATTTTTCAAATGCCATTTATAATCATCCCAATCGCTCAAGCTTCCACCGAAGTAGCGCAAGATTTTCGCTTTATTCTCTTTTCTCCATGACACAACTTCCTCTTCGAGGCCGGAAGGGAATTTTTTGAAATATTTTTTTACGGTGGATCCGAAATCATCCAGGATTTCGCTCCGTACTCGAGAGGCTTCAAAACCTTCCATTTTCAGAAAATCCGGTATGTGTTTTTTCACCTCACTGTTCTCGAGATAGATATTGGATTCCCCGATTACGCTGCGGAACAGGTTGATGAACTCCATCAGGAAACCCACGGAGACCTCTGTAGCCAATTCCTCCCGTTTATCTCGTGCCAGCTTCCACAAGATTTCCAGGGCAGAAACGCCGGTTCGGTATTCATTGATGGGTCCGATAATGCTCTTGAAGACACGGATTCCCTCCCGAACTGTGGCTTTTTCGAGAATATGAAGGTCATTGTTTACATCGAAAATTTTCCTTTCCGCTTTTTCCAGATATGTGTACAAGCCATCCCTTGCGGATTCTTTATCCGGAGCGATTTTGAGTATATCGTATATCTCTGGATTGGCCTTCCAGAGTCGGTCCAGGTAAGCTTCATAGTCCACCTCAAATTTGGGCTTGAAAATCGATATTTCGTCCGAGAAGACATCATCGATGATTTTCGTACCTATCCATTTGAGGCCCTCGGATGCTGAGGTTTTCGTTTTTTCTTCTGAAAATCCCGTTTTGTTCTTCATGGAAAACCCCTTCGAATTATTTTTTCTCTTCCTTTTCCCAAGTCGGAAGCTTGATAGGCTCCCGGTTCTGGGCCGGAATATGCTCGAGAAGGGGAAGGAATTCTCCGTCACAGGTGTAGGTGATCATGACAGATCCGACCTTCGAGGCACCTCTGGCAACGAGAAAGCTCGAGCAGTCGTCCTCAGACTATTGATAGAGGACTGATAATCAAAAAAAAGCGCGAAGGCACTCATTAGGACTTTATATCTCATAACTCATTACTCCTCTTCGATGAGTTCCAGAGTCCACCCTATAGCAGGGAGTGAAAAAAATCAAGACTCAGTGTTTCTGCCCGGATAAGGACATCCTATCCTCTTTGAAGCTGGATTATGAAGTAAAGGAGCCAACTTTCGACAGATAAGGATGTGCGAGAAGTGAAACTGCGCCGCAGAATATAAACTTGTTTTTAGTCCTCATACAGGGAGTCCAGCTTGTCCCAATATTTTTCTGTGACCACACTGCGCTTAACCTTCAAAGATGCGGTCATTTCGCCGCTTTCGATGCTGAATTCCTCAGGCACAATAAAAACTTTTTTCAAGGTCTCAAAAGAAGAAAGCTGTTTGTTTTTCTCGGCTACTTCATTGTCGATCAATTGTTGGACTTCAGGATGCTGACAAAGCTCCTCCCAACTGCTGGATTGGATTCCTTGTTTGGTCGCCCACTCTTCAACCTGTCCTTGATCGAGAGTCACCACACCCGTGAGATACTTTTTCCTCTCTCCGTACACCACGACCTGATGGACATAACGCGATGTCTCCATGATTTTTTCAACCCGCTGTGGGGCGACATTTTTTCCGCCCGATGTGACGATGAGATCCTTCTTTCGGTCGGTGATGGTCAAAAACCCGTCCTCATCTATCTTGCCCATATCTCCGGTATAGAGCCAGCCTTGTTTATCGATCGTTTCTGCCGTTGCTTCGGGCTCTTTATAGTAACCGAACATGACGTTTTTGCCCTGGTAAAGCACCTCTCCATCTGGAGCAATTTTTTGTTCGATCTCCGGGCCTGTCGGTCCTACTGTGCCGAATTTATAGTGATGGTATAAGTTGACATTCGAGAACGAAGTATTTTCTGTCATTCCTATGCCTTCCAGGATCAGAATCCCGCAGGCATGGAAAAATTCTGCGATGGATTTGTTTAGAGGCGCTGCTCCTGAAATCGCATACACCACACGTCCACCTAATGCTGCTTGAATTTTGGAGAAAACCAGTTTATTGGCAAGTTTATGTTTGAATGCAAGCGAGCCGGTTACGGGCTTTTTCTGCTGCTGCAGTTCGCTCACAGCAGAGCCTACACCGAGCGCCCATTTGAAAAGCTTGTACTTGATTCCACCAGCGTCCATAGCATTGGATGTGATCCTGGCATAAGCTCTCTCGTAGAGTCTTGGCGGGCTGCCAAAGAAATGAGGCCGGATCTCCTTCAAATTGTCGACCACTGTTTCCATGCTCTCAGCGATGCTAGTGGTGAGGCCTCCTCGCAGGCAGACGTACACGATGATGCGGGCAAAGACATGAGCCAGAGGTAAAAAGAGAAGGTTTTCGAAATAAGGCTCGAGGTAGAGAGACTGGATGGCTGACCATGAGGTAAAAACGAGGTTCTCGTGGGTGAGCATTGCTCCTTTAGGGACGCCAGTTGTGCCTGAGGTATAAACGATCGAAGCCACATCTCCGGGCTGCAGTTCTGCCGTCCGGGAGAGGAATTCATCATCTGAAATGTGGGCTCCCTTGTCCATAAATTCCTGCCATTTCATCACTCCATCGACACCCGAGGCTTCACCCTCGATAAGAATGATGTGCTTCAGATGAGGCAGATTGTTTCGGACTTGAACGATCTTATCTAACTGAGTCCTGTTCTCCACGAAAAGCACGACAGCATCGCTGTGATTGATGATATAAGCACAATCATCGGCTAAATTGTTTGGATAAATCCCGACGATCACTGCACCGATGCTCACAGTGGCAATATCGACCTGGATCCATTCCAGCCGGGTCCAGCTCAGGATATCGACTTTATCACCTTTTCTGACTCCCAATGCCATCAGGCTTTTGGAGATTTTTCTGCAGGCATCCTGATTCTCAGCCCAGGTCACAGGGATCCATTCTCCCCCCTTTTTATACCTGTATGCCACCTTATCTTTGTTTTTTTCACAGACATTCTTGAACATCTCATAGATTGATTTCTCTAACATCTCCCCTCCTCCGAATTTTTAAATTTAGGTTCCATTTATGAAATTTTCGAGATCTCTTGCCGTCTCTCTTAAAACTCCAAGTTCCGTAATTGTTAGAATCGATATCTGAAATCTCATAATTAAAATTTTCCCAAACCCGGTCTTGTGAAAGGATATCAAGGAAAAAATCAGGTGTCAACAAACTTTTGAAACAGTGGCGGGAACTGATTCGTCGGTTCCCGAACGATCCAAAGCGACTTACCTGGTCACCAGGCTCATGTCGGATGCTCAGCAGACTCGTGTTGCATGCTCACCAGAATCATGTTGCATGCCCGCAAGACTCGTGTTGGATGCTCATCGGAATCATGGGTCATCGCGAGTGAAGCGCGGCGATCCCATGATATGAAAGGACTGGTCACATTTTATTTTGTTATGTGGAATCTCTTTAAATCATCAACGGCACGGAGAATCTCTATGTCTCCACCAGGTTCCCTCACTTGAAAGACCAACTCAACCAGAATGCCGCCGCTTCTGTCCTGGATCCCGCTCAAGCTGTACCCACCGATCCTAACCACGCCTCTCCCGATATCATTCCCATCCACTGCAACAAAATCGTCCGTCAAATCTGTCCGGTGAGCTCCTACAAAAGTCATCTTGTCCGCAGAGTAATTCACTTCCAATCCAAATGCCTTCACACCGAAAGCATTGGTCACCCTAACAGGCACGACCAACATGCTCCCATTCTGGAAGCACTTATCCAGGCTCATGCTGTTTTTTTCGTCCACTGGTGGTTTCGTCCGCACAAAGACCAAACTCTCTGCACCGGTTTTGAACAGATCCCCCCTCGGACTGTTCAACAGGACAGGGGCACTTCCGCTGGTTCCCTCTCTAGCGCGGAAGATGGCCACACACAATGATCCGTATTCCCTTCCTCCGAGTTCTTCTTCTCCCTGTCCCTCTATCTTTACCACTCCCGGCACCTCCTCCTCACCTCTTATATATTCAAATTTTTGAGTCAGAGGTGACGCGAGGAGTCCCTCATATTCCAACAGATCCTGCGGATAAAACATCTCTAGACTGAAAGTATGAATTCCTTCCGGATAATTGACCATGACAGGGATCATCATTCTTTCGCCGGAGTTCCCTATGGAGGGGAGGACATAAATTTCCCGGTTCTCAAGCGGAGGAATGATGACTTCTCTCTGTATCGCTATGGAGCTTGTCCCACATTGATAATCGGCACAACAAAGAGGGAGAGTTCTTCTCCCTAAGTAATGCTCGAAAATCCACTGGGCATCCCCTGGCGTGGTACAGGTGTTCTGGGCTGTGTGCGCCATAGAATTGCAGGGACAACTGCAGTTGGCATCTGATATGGTCAATTGATTGAGGGTGGGAGAAATCCTCCCAAGATAGATTTCAAAGGCATTCTGTGCATCTCCAGGGGTCACCGTGCCGTCTCCGTTCACGTCTCCCAGCCGCGGACATGCCCGGTATATGAAATCCGTCTCGAAAAATCTCGGGCACATACAGGAGATCCCATCCTGATATGCCTCTATCCTGATGGGAACAGAGGTGTTCGTTGTATAGCCCACGCACTTCACCATCATTTTCATGGTGACCAGGCTCCCGGTCGTCATGGGCGAAACACATGTCCCTGTTCCTGCAGCCCCACTGATGTGGATTTTGCCAGGTGAAGTTTGATTCCAATTCAGTGTGGACCAGTTTTGGATCGCAACGCTTCTTTCGACTTCTTTAAAATCGAACACTGAAGCATCGAAAACAAAATCGAATGCAAAATCACAGATCTGGTTCTCATTGTTGGCGATATTGACAGGAAATCGAACGATATCTCCCCAGGTTCCAGACTTTCCAGTTGGGAGGGAAATATCTCCGCAGCAGCAGATAAAGGTGAACGTGCCTTCGGCGGGTCGGGGTTCATAAGACGCTAGTTTATCCGTATAGGAATCTATGGATATGACGCTCTGCTGTCCGTCCACACATCCAGGACACTGACAGGTCACCACGAGCCTGACCACGACCAGGCATCCATTATCAGTAGACTCGATACAGGAACCGCTTCCTGCGAACCCGCCGATCCGGACCTGGCCAGGGGCGATTTCATCTGCATCCACCGTGCTCCAATCCGAGGTCAGGCAGTTCTGTGTCTCTATCCCCACGTAAGAAAACATCGATGTCTCGTAAAACAGATCGAATCCAAAGGCACACATCTGGCATTGATTATTGGATATGTTGATGTGGATCAAAATCTCGTCGTTGTAGACTCCCGTGGATGGAGTGGGAACCACTTCGATATTCCCGCAGAGAGTCTGACTCGAGACGGGAAGAGACGAAGGCGTGTGAGAAGATGCAAAAATGTCTGGTTGAAGGACGAAAACAATCAATAGCCCGAGACAGAGAACAGAAAATAGATGTATTTTTCTATGGATGACTCGTCTCATTTGGACCGCCTCCTCTTCATAGTCATGGGGTTAGTCGGGCGGCAATCCAAAATTTTGAGGAATCTTTTGAGGAATCTAAAGACTCTTAGGGGATGTCTATCTTGGGTGAGTCGTTCATTCTATGAGCATCAGCTCTGTCACCGCAGGCGTCAAGTATCTGGCGCCTTCTTCTTCGACGATCACCATTTCCTGGAAGTGAATCCTGATATTGCCCTGGTGCTGCTCTGAATAAAAAGAGATGCTGGGTTCAACCGCATAGATATCATTCTTGTGGATCTTCATGTGAACTTTATCTCCGTAGGCCTCCCATTCCGGGCCCAAAATAATCCCCAGTCCATGGACCCAGAGGCCCGTGGTATGACCTGTGGCATGGCCGTATTCTCTGAAGCCGGCACTTATGACCACATCTCGAGCCGCTTGATCCACCTCCACTCCTGTGGCACCTGGTCTTATTTTTGCTACTGCAGCCTGGGTCGCCCGAAGGCAGGTATCGAACATTCTCTGGATCAGTGCGGGCGGTTTCGTCTCGCCGTCGTCGAGCACATAAGCCACCTTGTTGACATCGGACATATACCCTTCCACACAAAATCCTGAATTGATCACGATCAGGTCTCCCCTTTCTACGGCCTTATCCGCAGGAGGCTTCCTGAGACGGAAAGTTCCCACAGAAACCGTAGGACACCAGTACTCCTGCCATCCCGGCTCCATTCCTTCTTCCTTCATCCGTCGGCGGATGTAGTCGAAAATTTCCCGGGCAGTGGTCCTTCCTGGCTGGATCATGTGCAGGGCCTCTTCCGTGATCTCTGCTGAGAGCCGGCTCGATTTCTCGATAAGATGGATTTCCTCAGCCACCTTCCTGTTCCAGAGAGATATGATGATCTTCTCTGCAGATTCGACTCTCGAGGCCAGCGCTGGCCCAACCGCTTTATCGAACATCAGCTTCATACCGTATGAGAGACCGTCTGCAACTCCTTCCTCTTCTGAAAAATTCAGCCCGATATTTCGAGGATCGAGCGCCTTTAGAGTATCCCCCAGAATTCGGAGAAACTCGGAATGTCCGTTCATCCGGTTGTAGCGGTAGGTCAGAACTTCCTCATATAACCCGGTATCTCTAATGTGTCTCGCATCCCGCTGTGCAGAAATGGCGATCCTATTTCCCGCTACCGTAAAAACGAAAGCTGCTGGAACCGTGACCTCTTCGCCTCCAATATACTCCACGATCGGGTCCAGTTGGATATCCCTTTCCCAAATAACGTTGGTCATGTCATCGCAGGGATCTCTGGTCAGAGTCACCCAGCAGTCGATATCATACTCTTCCATGATAGGGATAAGAAGCTGGTCGAGTTTGTTTTTTCTGATGAGATTCCGGATCTCCACGTTTGTATGGCGGAAGCCGAATTGGGCATAGGCCGAGGAGACCATGGAAACAACAGCAACAAAAATAAGTATCCCGGTTGTCTTTTTCATTGCGATCTCCGTTTCAAAGAATTTTTCTGGGATCCGCCCCCATAGGACTCGATATGATCACTCTGTCTCAGAAGCGAATCCCACCGATCAGCTTTGACTGTTAAAGGTCACTTGATCCGGTGAAATTTCTGTAAAAGCCCCTCTTCTTTCATGAGTTTCTCGATCTCATCGATCTCGAGGGGAAGAAAGTCTGAGGCAATCTCAGCACGATCGTCGTGGATGATAATCAGGTCTTCACAGCGGATGTAAATATTTTCTTCCGGAACCCTGAGAGCTGGCTCTATGGTAAAAACCATGCCCGGGCGCAGTGGTCCGGAATCCCTCCCCACATCATGTGTGGAAAGCCCGACCCAGTGTCCGAGTCTGCTTCCAGCATAGGAAGAGGCCCGTTTAAATCTGGCCACAAATCCCCGGCATGCTTTTTCATAGATATCCTTCGAGAACTTCGTCTCAGAAAGCGCTTTTTCCATCTCTGCAACAGCCTCCTGGATGATCACAGAAGCGGTTTCATGGGGCCGGATCGCATAAAGGAGGGCCTGGTAACACTTTACATAGAAGCCGTAAAGTTCCCTCTGCCAGCCGTTGAATGTTCCGTTGACCGGCCAGGTGCGCGTCAGGTCACTCATATAGTATTTGAAGTCCGGAGCATAATCCAGAATGAAAAAATCCCCGTCTTCCATCTTCCGGAAATTAGCATTGTAATGCGGGTGGATCATGTTGGGACCGCTGGCTGCAATGGCATGATAAGCGTCACCCTGTGCGCCGTTTCGCAGGAAAACGAATTTCGCGAGTGCGGCGATTTCGTACTCATAAAGACCCGGTTCTATTGAACGCATACATTCCATAATCGCTCGGCCTGAGAGCACGGTCGCTCTCCGGATGAGACTCTGTTCTGCGGGACTCTTGATGAGGCGCATATCGTCCAGTATGGGGGAGAGGTCTTTGACCTCGAATTGGGGGAAACGAGAGCGCAGAAGGTTTACGAAATTCGCGGCTCTGGACAGTCGGCCATCCCAGGGATTGGTCGCCCTGTTCACATCTCCCAGAATAGCCAGGTCACGGCTCATGGCCAATCCTTCAAAAGAGAAAAAAGGCGTAAAGATCGACTCGAGGGAAGTCCTATATGCGAGTCGGGCGAGATACTGTCCCAAGTAATCCACTGGCATCACTGAGTCGATACCTGTCATTTTCATCACCTGTTGTTGGTCTTCCGCCCCGAACATGTGCCCTTCGACACTCCTTTTAGCGGGAAGAAAAATCGCTGCCCTTCTCTGGGAGCCGTCCAGGACAAGATAGGAATCCCATGTCTCCACTCCACAGAGATAATAGAATTGATTGGACTGGCGGAATTTCACATAGGAGTCGGGTTTGGGAGCAGATTGGACGATGGCAATGGCTTCCTTCCCGATCTGATCATATATGGTTTCTCGCCGCTGCCTGAATTCCTCAAGAGAGAAATCGGATGTGAAAAAAGGGACCTCTTCGCCGATAAGCATGAGAGGAAGTACCAGGACAGAAATCCAAACAAAAAGTTTCCTTTTCATAGATGCGCCCTCCTTTTCTTCAAGCACAAAACTCTATTTCTGTTTCTCTTCCAATTTGTGTGGCCTGAATCCTCGATGCCGCTGCAGACATGCCTGGTGCCCTGTTCCATGACAGCCCTCCAACACAAAATGGAAGAGAATCATCTTATTTAAATCACGATTGCGTTGTCAAATTCAAAAATCTGGCACACCCCGTTCATCCCGCTTTCCCACCTTGGATCACACAATCATTCGTGCAAGCGGTTTTGTCCCAAAGTGACGGGGAATAAAATGGGAATAAAAGAGCAGGCAAAACGTATTGCTGTCATCACGAGGAGCATAGCGATGCTGTGATCTCTCTTCGTTTAAAGGAAGCTCTTAATCTCCTGGTCTATTCTTTTCGCTCTGGGGCCACTGAAAGGATTTTTTGTATGAGCATTTCGTCCTTGGGAAGTTGACCGACGTCCGAAAGCCTCGGCAAGAGAATAGCCCAGTTTTTATCTATGGCAAAGACTTTCTTGAACAAGGGGAGGCTCTTTTCGACATTTCCTGTTGCTGCAAGGGTAACTGCAGGCCAGAAGATCATTTCCGCATTGTCAGGATACATCTCCATAGCTCTGGTATAGGCTTTCATTGCATCTTCGATCTTGTTTTCTGTCAGATATTCATCTCCTCGGTTCATATGATTATAGGCTTTGTTGAGTCTGAGAAGACGCTTGAGTTCCTGCACAGGTGTGGGATGGTCTTCGATTCTCAGGTCGTAGATCCTGTCTTTCCACCAGATACCAGAGCTTTTACCGCTGACCACGACGAGAGCAGCCGATTGCTTCCCCCTGATGTCGCCCCCTTCATACTGGGCTGCCTCGAGGGCGGCAACCAGTCTGTCGGCCAGCTTTCCCTTGGTATTAAGAAAGGCTTCGGCCATTGCATCCCAAACAGTGTCCTTGAGCATCAGATTAGCCTGGCAGGAAAATCCATCTCCGATGAAGTGGCCGGCTTCAGGGATACAGTTTTTACCTGTGTGGACAGCTGCGTGTCCCTGAGCATCCACCATTGCGACCTGACGGACATCCTCGTTCTCATCCGCGCTGACCAGCGCACTGAGGGCTTGTTCAGCGCTTTTTCCAGTCTTCATGATCTCAAGCCCCAGGGGTCCATAAGAGACTTCGACAAAAGACTGCGTGGCAACAGCTCCGACCTCTGCCTCCACCCAGGGGACAAGAAATCCCACCGAAAACCAGTGGGACTGTACTGCAGCTCCCAGTTGTCCCGTCTCTTTATCATACGCAACGATGGAGTAGGTAGCGGCCGGTCGGATTTTCCTTTCGGTCAAGTCTGGGGCAGAGCGACCGGAAGATGGTCTGAAACCAGTCAAACCGGATGCGGCGAAAAGAAGCACACATAAAATGAGAACTCTAGATTTTCTCATGATACCCTCCTTTTTTTCTTCTTTTATTTTGTCCCATGCATCCATGAGTTCAAGGTAGTCAGATCTTGTGAAGACGAACTCTCTAGGGTCTGGCTTCATGGTGCGCTTCACTAAACATACAAAAGCTGCCTATCCGCCGTCAATCAAATTTCTGCTGTCTGTTCACAAGCGGACATAAAATGTTCTGAAGCGTACGATTTTTTCCTTCTTTATGTAGTTCTGAGTGAGGTTTCATCTGGAAGAAATCCGATGGCATGGTTTTTGCACACCTTGCGCTGTTAGGTATATAAGGATGTCAGGTAGAATGAAGTTTGAATCCATAGGGTATGATGAGGAAAAAGAAAATGTTTGAGTTGGAAAAGGCCATAAGGAACTGGAAGAAGGCCCTCCATAAAATCGAATCGTTGGAGGATGGACACATCCAGGAGCTGGAAGCTCACCTCAGGGATGAGATAGAGGTACGGGTCAGCCGGGGTGAAAATAAAGAAGAGGCATTCCAGAAAGCTGTGAGAAGTATCGGAAAAATCCTGGACATCGGAGCCGAGGTCTACAAAATCCACACCCGCAACATTTCCGGTCGTCCCCCTTGGGAACTGCGCCGCTTCATGCCGGCTCTCGTTTGGAACTATCTGAAAATCGCCCTGCGCAAGGTCAGGAGGCAGAAAGGTTTTTCGATTATCAACATCGCCGGCCTGGCAATCGGGATGGCCGCTTGTATCCTCATCCTGATATGGGTCCAGGATGAGCTAAGCTATGATAAATTCCACAAGAACGCGGATCAAATCTTCCGTATCAACACCGAAGACACTTCTGGAGGAGCGAGTTTTCTCCTGGCGGGCTCCCCTGCCCCACTGGGACAGGCCTTGGTGGACGAAGTACCGGAGGTCCTGAGCTTCACCCGTGTGCAGTCTGGATGGTCGAGATGGAATCTCCATCTCGGAGAGAAGCGCTTTCTGGAAGAGTATTTGGCTGCGGTAGATCCGACTTTTTTTAAAATTTTTAAGTTCCCATTTATCCAGGGCGACCCGAGCACGGCATTGGCTGACCGCTATTCCATCGTGCTCACCGAGGATTTGGCCCAAAAAATCTTTGAGGAGGAAGATCCTATGGGAAAAATCGTTCAGCTGAACGATGCGGATATGACCGTAACAGGGATCATCCGGAACATCCCCCGCAATTCCCACTTCCACTTCACATACGCTTTTCCTGCGATCAACATGACAAAATGGCGGGAATCCAAGCTGGATGAATGGACCTACACTCAGTTTGCGACCTATGTTACGCTGCGGAAAGACGCCCATATCGCTGAAGTCGAAAAGAAGATGATGGGTATCGTCAGACAGCACCTACCTGAAGAACATCGAGCAAAGGGAAGAGTGTACTTTCAGCCGCTCAAAGAGATCCACCTCCATTCCACCGGCATCAACACCTGGATGCTTGCCTATCCCAACAAAGGGAATATCGCCTACGTCTATATCTTTTCCTTGACCGCCTTCTGTATACTGATTCTCGCCTGCATCAACTTCATGAATCTCTCCACTGCACGCTACGCTGTTCGGGCCAAAGAGGTCGGAATGCGCAAAGTGGTGGGGGCCAGAAGGCCAGATCTTATCAAGCAGTTTCTGGGAGAGTCGATCCTTTTGACCTTTCTGTCGCTCTTTGCCGCCGCAGTCCTGGTGGAGCTTATGCTTCCGACCTTCGGCAGACTTGCAGGTAAAGACCTGAGGCTGATTCAATCGGGAAACTGGCAGATTCTGGCTGGCCTGTTTGTTATCGCGTTGATGACGAGCCTTATTTCCGGAAGCTATCCGGCTGTTTTCCTCTCCTCATTCCAGCCTGTGAAGGTCATCAAGAACATGGGAGACCTTGGCTCAAGCCGTGGAGGAGGCATGCGGAAGGCTTTGGTTGTCCTTCAGTTCACCTTTACAATCGGCCTGATCATCTGTACGGGAGTCATTTATCTTCAACTTCACTTCATGCGGAACAGAGATTTGGGTTACGATACGGAAAATATCATTTCTTTTGCTGGCTACAACGAGTATGAGGAAAACTACGAGGCGTCAAAGAGCGAACTTCTCCAAAGTCCCTATGTGGAGGCAGTTTGTAGAGGTTTTCCACCCCCGGCAGGAGAATGGGGGACAACAGAGGTCGACTGGGAAAGTAAGGATCCTTCTTTGGAGGTCAAGATCGCCAGGGGGGCGTGCAGCAACGATTATCTCAAAGTCTTCGACCTCAAGATAGCAGAAGGACGCTTTTTCTCACCTGAATTTGCCGATGACGGCCAGAACTGGGTGCTGAATGAGACAGCAGTCATGGCGATGGAGCTCGAAGAACCCGTCGGAAAATGGTTTTCCTTCAGAGGCCAAAAAGGTACCGTCATCGGAATCCTGAAGGATTTCCATGGGTCTTCGCTCCACAATCCAATCGCTCCGGTGGCCATGCAGCCGGGGCAGGGATTTCACGTGTTCGTAAAGTACAAGGCTGGAAATATGAGTGAACTGCTGACATTCTTGAAAACGAAGTGGGACAAGTTTGTCGGAGCACATATCCCCTTTCGGTACGAATTCATGGATGAAAATATCGAGAACTGGTACAGGACAGAGCAGCGAATCGGAAAAATATTCCGTTATTTCACGGCACTCACTATGTTCATAGCCTGTCTGGGGCTGTTCGGACTGGCTTCATTCATGGCCGAACGGCGGACCAAGGAAATCGGCATTCGAAAAGTGTTGGGGGCAGGGATTTCAGGAATCGTGGTGCTGTTGACCAAAGAATTTGCCGGGTGGGTTTTAGTGGCCAATGCATTCGCCTGGCCCGCGGCTTATTTTGTCTCAAAAAGGTGGCTGCAGGGATTCGCTTACAGGGTTGACCTGGGATGGGAAATCTTCGTATTCTCAGCGGGAGTGGCGCTTTTGATCGCCGCAGCCACAGTCAGCTATCAAGCTCTGAAGGCCGCCACCTCAAATCCGGCAAAAGCCCTCCGCTACGAATAATCCCCTCTAATTCTAATTCGGTGCCAGTATACCCAATTACCTAATTCGCCTCTCAGGTTCGGCTCGATCGATCCAAACTGTCATCTCTCCTGTCCCGCGGTGGGACCAGGCATAGTAAGGGATGGCGGTAAGTGTCTTCTCTTTTCCGTCCTGAAATGCTCTTCCTTTGATAACCACAAGCCCATTAAGGAAATCAGGGTCATATTCTGCGAAAAACTCCGGATCCCCTGACAGCATCAAGTCCAGAGCCTTCCCTCCGTGATCGATACCTTCAACACAGTAGACCAGAGGGCCTCGTTCCAAGGCTGCTTTTCCAAGGTTCTCTTTAACATTTGGATGGCTCACCACGAGCCGGACAGGCATGGGAAGGTCGATTTTGACAGTGTCGCCGGGTTTCCACATGCGTCGAAGCCGCACAAAGCCATTTTCCAGCCCGATAGTCATGGATTCATCATTGACCGTTATCTCTGGTTGTGCGTCAACTGCATTCCCATAGCGATACAGGTCTCCTGGAACAGGCTGATTTTGGGCCCAGCCAGGGATACGGACATAGAGTGTGAACTCGGTCTCATGAGTGGGTGATATCTTTATTCTGACTTTTCCATCCCAGGGATACTGCGTCTCCTGCTCGATTCTAATCATTTGACCGCCAAGGTTTACGGTCGTTTCACTGACGACGAAAAGGTTGAGATAGATCTCGTCCTCTGTCGAGGCATAAATATATCCTGGAATCGAGGGAATAAAGCGTGCGATGTTCCCAGGACAGCAGGCCGTCCCGAACCACGGTTGTCGGCAGGCTGCGCCCTTGTTGAACCTGAACTTTCCATCTGAAGCCAATGGATTAGGATAGAAAAAAGTATCTCCTTCTAAAGATACCCCCACAACGACTCCATTGTACAGAGTTCGCTCCAGAACATCGATGTACCTGGCATTCTTATGGAGTAGAAACAACCGGTGGTTCCACAACACGCTTCCGATGGCAGCGCAGGTCTCATTGTAAGATGTCAGATTGGGAAGTTCATAATTTTTTCCGAACCGCTCTCGGTCATGATGGGCCCCAAGTCCTCCGGTCAGCGCCATCTTCTTAGTCACCACATTCTCCCAGAGCCTGTCGCTAGCATGAACATATTCTTCATCTCCGGTGAGTGCCGCGACATCTGCCATGCCTGCGAACATATACATCGCCCGCACAGCATGTCCGACAGCTTCTTCCTGTTCGAGGACCGGCTTGTGCGCCTGGATTTGAATGGGGTCGTTGTAGATAGCAAACCGGTGTCCTTCAGGGTAGAATTTGAGCTTGAGATCCCTTCCCCTTTGGTCGAGGAAATATTTGGCCAGGTTCAGGTAGTCCTGGTTGCCAGTCACCCGATAGAGTTTGACCAGGCCTATCTCCACTTCTTGGTGCCCAGGCGCAGATCTCAATTTATCCGGACCGAACGTTCTGACCAGAAGGTCCGCATTCTTGATTGCGATATCCAGAAAATTGCGTTTGCCGGTTGCCTGGTAATGGGCCACAGCAGCCTCATACATATGTCCGACATTATACAGCTCATGGCTGACGCCAAGGTTGGACCATCGCTCTTCTCCTATCCCGATGACTGGCTTCTCCGGCGATGCCGTGCGTGGCGTAAACAGATAGCCGTCCTCCTCCTGGGCTGCTGCTATAATCCCGATCAACTCGTCCAGGTATTTTTCAAGCTCTGGATCAGACTCGGTGGCTAAAGTGTAAGCCGCTCCCTCCATCACCTTGTACACATCGGTATCGTTGTATCTCTCCCCTTTGTACTCCCCTTGCTTCAAACCACCGGCAATTTCGAAGTTATCCACGCGCCCAGTTTCTTCATTTTGCTCCATAGCAAAGGGAATAGTGACTCTTCGGTTTGTCTCCATCCTCGACCGCCAGAATTCATCCAAAATCTTCACTTTGGTAAACTCCACTGGTTTGACTGAATAATCTCTTTTGCCCTTCCCCTGACAGGCTATTCCAACGATGAGAAGCGCAACAAAACAGAATACATGTGCCGGGAAAAGTAATTTTTTCTTCGTCATTTTATCCTCGGGAAATAGAACTATTTCCAGCTTACGCCACTTATTTTCTAGATGCAAATATTTATGTCAATTCAATATTCTAAGGTCAGTTTTTTCAAGACACAAAACACCCTAGGGCTCGAAGGTAAAAATTTTTATAACTTCCAGTTATAAAATTGGCATTTTTTTTGTTTTCTATTGCTGAGAGTTATAAAGGAGGCAGTCTGAGAGACGGATTAAGAGCAGGGTGTCCACTCGCCAAATCAAAACCATAGCCCTAGAATTGAGAGATTATGAATCCTGTTTCTGAAATAGGCCTTTCATAATTCTGTAATCGCGTTTACTGTCACCCCATTAAGGGTAAAAATGCCTTACTCCGAGGCCTTTCTGTCAGGAAGCATTGTCGGCCTTAGCCTGCGCTTCTTTTGTCGGCAGCTCCAGACCGATCCCTTGTTTCTTGTCAGCCCTGAGCAGAAGAATCGAAAAGATGAGTCCCACAAATCCCAGCATGGCGAACATGATTTCCATATTGGTGTAGTCATCTCCTGAGAGATCCACGATCTTCCCGGCCAGCATCGGAAACAGAAAAAGCCCGAACATCTGAACCCAGGCCACCAGTCCAAAAGCTGTACCAAGAAATTTCTCTTTGACCAATATGGGAATGGCCGGCCAGAGGGCCGCAGGGACAAGCGAGAAGGAGACACCGAGAATCAAAAACGATACAGCAGGGTGAACGAATGTCAACCCGAGCAGAAGGTGTGCCGGGACGAGCATTAACGATCCTAGAACCATGATCTTCCCCCTATGCCCGAACTTATCGACCAGCAGGCCCAAAAGAGGAGTGAAGATCATGGAAGCTGTCATGATATAAGAGGTATACAGCCCTCCCTTTGCCGCCGAAAGACCGAACTTCATCTGGAGAAATCTCGGCGCATGATTGGAAAAGGGAAAAATCGCCGAATAGAATGTCACACACAAAATGCTGATAAACCAAAAAGCAGAACTCAGCTTGAAGATATCTTTAACCACCACTTTCTCCTCTAAGCCTGCTTTAATCTTTTTATCCACATCCTTGTCGATGACCAGGTAGATTAAAAAGAGGATAAAGGATACCAGCATGACCGCCGCACTGGCCCATACAGACCAGCGCCACGAACCGGTCCAGTCGGCTATTTGAGCAGCCGTGTTCAATGCCAGTATGGTTCCCAGCCTCATCACCGTAATATTCAAACCATAGGCAAATCCTAATTCCTTCCCCTTGAACCAACGTGCGATCACCTTGTTGGTAACGAGGAGGGTTGATTCAGACCCGAATCCGAAGATTATCCTTCCGATGAGCATCACCACAAGGGATTTTCCTGCACCGAGTGCAGTAATGACCGATCCCAACAGAACAAGAAAAACGTAGAAGGTGCCCGCTTTTCTTATGCCGAATCGATCAAGAACAAATCCAGCGACAATCAGCAAGAAAAGAAGGTTGGGAAGGGAATAAAACGAAAAAAGCAGCCCAAACCGGGCATTGTCGATGCCCATATCCTGTTGAATAAATTCATTTATCGGGCTCAACACATCATAAATATAGTAGGATCCGAACATCACCATGCTGATCACAAAGAGAACCAGCCAGCGCCCCCAGTGCTTGTTCACTTTTTTTACTTCGTTGGCCATTCTGGACTCCCTTCTTGAAAACTGGATAAATTCACAAAAATTCGCTTACGAGAACTTCCTTTGTAAGAGCATGATGACATTGATATCACAGCCATGGAGTTCAGTCAAATAAGAAGTGATGTTGAGAATCCTTGTTGACATTTATCCTGTTCCAAAATATATTGACAGCCTATAAAAGTAATCTCTCAGAGGAGGCAGTATGCAAAAGAAGAAAGATACTACCCGCAGGAACTTTTTAAAGGCTACAACATTGGGTCTCTTCGGTGCAGGAATCGCTGCTAAAGACGGATGGGCTCGCACCAAAGGAAGCAAAAGCACTGATCCACAACAAGTCCAAGAAAAACCAGAAGTCAAAATCAAGGATCACCGCATTTTAGGCCGGACAGGATTCAAGGTATCAGACCTCGGTACAGGTTATATCCGGGACGAAGGAATTATGGCAGCCATGCTGGATGCTGGCATCAATTACATAGATACAGGAGAAAGTTACCCTGGATCCCACCAGATGATCGGTAAAGTGATCAAGGATCGCGACCGCAAATCGCTTTTCATCACATCCAAGATGCTGATGGAGGGAGAGACGTCCAAGGAAGCGCTTATCAAGCGGACGCAAAAAATTCTTCAGGACCTGGGAACAGAATACGTCGACTGTATGATGCTGCACTGTCCCGAAACAGTGGAAGCTCTCCAACATGAGGGATTTCACGCCGCCATGCAGGAGCTCAAGACCAACGGACGGATCCGCTATATTGGGGCTTCCAACCACGGTTCGTTTTGGTTCAGAGACCCGGAGCAGACTATGGATAAAATCCTCTTGGCCGCAGCCGGAGACGGGCGCTTCGATGTCTTCCTTTTTGCCTACAACTTCCTCAGGATGGACCAGTCGGAAAAAGTTCTGGAGGTCTGCCACGAGAAAAAAATCGGAACCACCATGATGAAGACCACCCCGGTTTTCAATTACTATAAAGTCAAATCTTCGGTGGAGAGGACGGAAAAAGCAGGAAAAGACGTCCACCCCCTTTACAAGGAAGGGCTGGTAAGGTTCAAAGCCAACCTGGACAAGGCCGAACACTTCATTAAAAAACACAACCTGCAAAACCCCGACGAAATCAGGGCAGCCGCCATCAAGTTCGTTCTTTCCAATCCCCGTGTCAGCACGGTCTGCTGTTCCATCGGAACCTATGACGAGCTGGACCGGATACTCAGCCTTTCGGGAAGAGCACTGGACGAAGCAGACAAAGCAATCCTGACAGCCTACAAGCAGGGATGCGGCGGGTTCTACTGCCGTCATGCCTGCGGAGTGTGCGAGCCCTCCTGCCCTCATGGAGTGCCGGTGAATTCCATCATGCGCTTTAACCACTACTTCGTCGCCCAGGGCAGAGAAAGGGAAGCCATGGAGAAGTACAACAAGATTCCCGGTGTTAAAGCCGAGGTTTGCAGGACGTGCTCAGGCTTGTGCGAAGCTGCCTGCCCTTACGACGTTCCCATCCAGGGTATGCTCATCCTCGCACACCAACTGCTTTCTTTGGCTTAGTCCTCGATACGCTTGGCTTCATAGACTCCATCGGGCTGGTAGAGTTCCAGGCCGGTCACTCGACCTTTCTCGTCGGTTTTGAATTTCAGGCTGATAATTTTGACCTGTTTCAGGATGAACTCATCTCCGATTTCAGGAATTAAATCCAATTCCGTTCCCCCGGGAATAAAGGCAGTGAGACTGTTCCCTTTCAGATCGATGGTGATAACCTGATTGATCAACTGATACTTTCCCACAAACTGCTGGAGATATTCAGGATCGAAGAGTCGAGCATCCGGCTTCTTTTCAAATGCAATAGGATCCAAGGTCGGCTCAAATGGAGCCTCAAGACTGGCTACGTTGCCTTTAACATCGGTACGGAAAGTGAGCTTCATGTCTTCAAAAACGGGATCATCCGCCCGCTTCCCGTAGAAAGTCTCATAATGCCAGTGCTCGAGAGGTGTGGTAATTCCATTATAGGTAAAGTGAAGCTGCCTCTTCTGAAGAACGACCTCCAAATCTCCATATCCTGGATGATGATATTCTCCGGTGTATTCCTCAAGTTTGTGCGCCGGCTTTGTGCCGGATTTTCGGCGGGTGTGCTTTTTCTGTTTTGCTTCCTCCTGGGCTTCCTCCCCTTTGGTTTTTCTCTCGGCCGCCTCTGCGATCCAGTCTTTTGGCTCGAGGTCCAAAATTAGGTCTGTTGCCTGTCTCACCAGCAGCTCTGGCAAGGGCGTTCCGTTCTTATTCACGAGCGCCACAAATCCGACTCCTTCTTCCGGCAGCATGCTGACCAGGGCGGAAAAACCATCGATGTTGCCTCCGTGGTGGACTCGACGGTGGCCCCTGTATGTGTCCACAAACCACCCCAATCCGTAGTCTGCCGGCGTCACCTCGGGAATGGCAGGTGTCGCTCCTGTAGGCATGTGCGCCAAATGCATGTCTCCGAGAGTCTGGGCACCGATGATTTGTTGGCCTTCGAATTTTCCATTGTTGAGATGGACCAAAAGCCAGTGGCTCATCTCGTTCACACTGGAATTGATGGAACCAGCCGGACCTATATTGGTGATGTTACGAAAAGGAATCTGTTCGATCTTCCCTTCTCTTTCACGGTAGGGAAGCGCGAAATTTTCATCATTTTGAGAGTCTTCGACAGAAAAATTCGTTCTCTCCATCTTCAAAGGTTCAAAGACATGCGACCGGATGGCATCTTCCCATTTCTTATCTGTCAACACTTCTACCAGATATCCAGCCGTGAGGAACATCAAGTTGTTGTACTGGAATTTCTGCCTGAGATCGGCAGTCGGTTTCAAATGCGCCAGCCTTCTGACGAATTCCTCCCGGCTTGCCTCGAAATTGTTGTACCAGGAGAGGTCGTGCCTCGGAAGACCGGATCGATGAGTGACCAGATCGCGAGGAGTCAGCCGCTCGCTGGCAAAGGAATCGTAAAGGCGGAACCAGGGGATGTAGTCCCGCACCGGCTCATCCCACTCCAGCTTGCCCTCATCGACTAAAACTCCCATGGCAAACGTGGTGAAGGCCTTTGAAGCCGAACCAATGGCCAGGAGGGTGTCAGGAGTCATCGGGATTTGTTGGTCCACGTCCCGGTAACCCAATCCTCTGGCAAAGATGACCTCATCGTCTTTGACCACAGCCATGGCCGCTCCAGGAGCGTTGAGTTCTTTAAGCCCTCTTTCGATCACTCGATCAAATTCAGCCAGGGCGTTTTTGGCTCTGATTTTGGGACTGACCGCCCGGCTGAGATTAAAAGGGAATTTCTGGTCTCCCTGGGTGAATTCTCCGGATATAGACATTCCATCATCGCTAACCGTTCCCTTGAAGGTGGGCTTTCCAGGGATTCCTTCTATCTCGAAAGCCACATCTTTATCGATGACAATGATGGGACTCAACGGAACATCTTTTGCCTTCTGAGCAGGTATGGAAATCTTCCCTTCCCAGCTTCCATCTTCTTTCTGGACGAAATCGATCAGGACTTCGAGTTTCATCCCGGGGATGTCGATGGACCCTTCCCAATGACCGGCAAGAGTTGGGACCTCTTGGGTTTGAAGCGAAACAGGCAACAGCATCCATACGATTCCCAGAATGATCGAGCAGGTTATCGATTTGTTTCTCATACTCCTCCTCCTTTTTCTCAATGAATACTCTCCACACATTCTATTAAGGATGTCGATGAATGACAAGAAAATAAATCCCAAATGGAATTAAGATGTTAAGATGTTTTACTCGGATGAGTTCTCATAAACGATCTTCCCACCGAGGATGGTGTACAAAACCTCAGTCTTCGTGATGTCCCTGGGTTGGATGGTGAAAAGATCCTGGGAAAGCACGACCATGTCGGCAAGCTTTCCAACCTCTAGGGTGCCTTTGATGTCTTCTTCAAATGATGCGTAAGCAGGCCCATAGGTGTAATATTTAATGGCCTCAGCCATTGTCAACCGTTCTTCTTCATAATACCTGGTCGCCAATTGATACAGATTGAACGTGGGATTGAGTGGAGACACTGGCCAATCCGTTCCCCAGGCAAGAACGGCCCCGTTGTCGAGCAGGGTTTTCCACATATCGACCCGCCTGGCCCGCTCCACCCCCAATCGCATTCTCTTGTACATTTCGCTTCCTGTGATATTGGGCTGCATGGAAGCCACGACTCCGAGTCTGCCGTATCTTTTGGTATCTTCGAATGTGGTAACGGTATTGTGTTCGACCCTGTGACGGAGTCCCTTTTTTCCATGCCTCTGCTGGGCCTGTTCGATAGCGTTTAATACCCAGTGAACGCCCTTATCGCCGATGGCATGCACACCGACCTGGTAGCCATTCGCGTGAGCTTTTTCCACCAATGCATAGAATTCTTCCTCCTCGTACTGGGCAAGTCCTGTATTTCCGGGCTCCTCGGCAAAAGGCTCGAACATCAGGGCCGATCGAACTCCGATAGTCCCATCGATGAAAGCTTTGAGAAAGCCGATTTTCACCATATGATCGCCCTGGCCCTGCTTTATCCCCTTTTGGATATAATCATCTATATCATCTAAAGAAAGCCATGCATACACCCTGAGTGTTAATTTTCCCTCATCTCTCAATTGTTTAAAAATTTCAATTTGTTTTAAGTAGGAACCCGTATGAATGCTGGTCAGGCCGAGTTTGGCTGCGTGTTCGAGCGCTCTTTCGATATCTTCCTTGGGCTTTGGTTGATCCCAAACCTTCAGCAAGCTCTGTGCAGCTTCTTTCAGGATCCCTGTCGGTTCGCCTGTCTCTGGATCGAGGACGATCTCTCCGCCTTCTGGCACCTCCGAATCCTTGGTGATGTTCGATTTTTTCAGCGCAACACTGTTCACCCATACCGCATGCCCGCCTCTGCGCCGCATGACAATAGGATTATTCGGAGAAACTTTATCCAATATTTCTTTTTTTGGCCAGCCCAAGCCCTTGAAAAGTCCGGGATTGGGGAAGGAAGCAAAGCCAAAAACAGGAGCGCCCTCAGGAAGGTCTTCGATCCTGGCTGCAATTTGCTTTTGGATGTAATCTACAGAGAGAGCATTACTGAGATCCAGCATTGTCAACGAATGTCCGCCAGATCCAAAATGACAGTGGGCATCGATAAAGCCTGGAATGACCAGTTTCCCTCCAACATCCAGAACCTTGGTGGTGGTCCTTGTATATGGTGCAACGTCCTGATTTGATCCCAATGCCAGGATGTTCCCATCCTTCACAGCGATCGCCTGGACATAAGGATTCTCTTCAGATACCGTGAAGATTTTTGCATTGGTGATGACCAGATCTGCTGTCTGTTGATTCTGAGCAGATCCCAATGAACTTCCTATAAACAAACAAACGAAGAGAGCGATTTTAAGCTTCTTCATGACTGCTTTCCTTTTCACTGAATATCTGAGTTTAATCTGAGATTTCTTGTTTTCCTCTCCCTCATCTCTTTTATGAATGTGCTTGGATCCTCTGTTCGCAGCGGGCTATTCCCCCAGCCATAGTAAGGACCAGTTGGACAATCTCCTGCACGTTTATGTATTTTGTCTTATCAGCAATATCTGTGGACTTTTGACCACCGCAATGCGTTATTTGACCAGCTTGATCTCGGAGGTCATTTCTCTTGTAAAGGGAATATCTATGCTCTGGCTGGGCACGTTGACCGTACCTTCTACACTCCCTTCCATTGTCTGTTTCACAAACAGGCCTTCCTTATAGGCAAAATACCAGGTTGCTGTTCCTTTAATGTCTCCCCTGGTGATCAATTCCATCCCCTGCTGCTCCCCCGTGCCCTCGATTGTCCCCGAAGCCTTGGCCGATATTCTGGCACATTCCCATCCATCGATGGTTTCGAATCCCTCCAAAGTGTTCAGACTCGAGATCTTTATGATAGCTTCACCGCTGCTGCTCTTATCGGTAACAGTCGACTCGTCAGGCCAAGTATCTCCAATCTTAACGGGTCTGTTTGTTACGGCCGGAAAGATATCCTGGAAGCCTGCGGCTACATTTCTCGTTCCCTCTGGACCCATATCGTATTCAATGTCTTCTGCTCCGATGAGTTCCAACTCTTTGCCAAGCGATGATAGCAACATATCAAAGCTTTTGCCGATCACGGTGCTCATATCGGCCTCTAGATCAGCCTGCGGCGATTGGATACCCATGCTCATGTCATCGATGGTAATGGTGAGCCTATAATTTTGTTCCTTTTGTCCTTTCGATTCGACAGAAAAGGCATTCATCGAGTCTATGTCGACATCGATCGTCTGTCCCATGACTTCCATTGTCTGTTGAGTTTCTCCCCACGACTCATACTTCAGCACTTGTCCTTCCGGCATTCTGTATTGAAGGATAAGTCCTTTCTGAGGATCGCCCCAAACAGGAGCGGTCTTGGCTGCACATCCTGCCAGCATACTGATGGCCAGAAAAGCGGTTACCAGGATCAACAAGGTTTGAATCTTTTCTTTTTTCAATTTTTCCTCCTCATCATTTTAAAGATGGTGTCATCACTCTATATACATATACGTGAAAGAGTTTATTCAGGACTACACCTTACATCCATAGTGAAAGCTTCCTAATCAGAAATAGAGATGATACTATATACGCGGCCTCTAAAAAAGTAAAGAAATCGACAAGAGAACACTTCCGAAACAGGGAAAATTCCTGTTGACTAAACCGACTCGAATCAATCATCGTAATAGGTATTGGAGCATGTGCAATGAATGTTATCGAAATCGAAAATGTCACCAAAACCTTTGGTTCTGTTACAGCCGTGGATAGTCTTTCGCTCAACGTTCCAAAAGGATGTATCTACGGCTTTATCGGGCCTAACGGCTCAGGAAAAACAACCACCCTGCGCATGATCATGAACATCTTCTATCCTGACTCTGGGATCATCCGGACCTTCGGCGAAGAAACCTATGGGACCACCAGCGCCCGCATCGGCTATCTTCCTGAGGAACGCGGCATGTATAAAAAAATGAAGGTGCGCGACCTTCTCCAGTTCTACGGTGAGTTGAAAAGCGGTCAAAAGGTGAACAAGGACGTGGACTACTGGCTCGATAGACTCGATCTCAGCGAATGGGCCAATAATAAAATAGAGACTCTCAGCAAAGGGATGGGGCAGAAAGTACAGTTTATCGCGACCATCGTCTCGAAGCCAGAACTGATCATCCTCGATGAACCCTTTACCGGTCTGGACCCTGTTAATGTCGAGGCAATCAAGAACGCGGTGCTCGACCTCCGGAGGCAAGGAGCTACCGTTATCTTCAGCACCCATGACATGAACGTGGCCGAGAAAATGTGTGACTTCATATTCATGATCTTCAGGGGACAAAAAGTGCTCGATGGGACGCTGGTCTCGATACAGGATAAGTATGGGAACGACACGCTCCGTATCCGTGTAGAAGGGGGTGCGGCAGCCTTACGAAACCTGGCCGGCATACAGAAAATCACGGACTTCGGACAGGTTCAGGAGCTGCGCCTCCATCCCGGTGATGACCATCAGAAAACCCTCTCCGAAATCATGTCCCGGACGCGAGTATACAGCTTTGAGCTGTCCAAACCGACTCTGTACGATATCTTTCTGAGGATTGCCGGACCTGAAGCAAGGGAGGAAGCCGATGCGTAAGGTGTTTGGACTGGCAAAAAGGGAATATCTAGCTTCGGTCAAGACAAAAGGATTCATCATCATGTTGATCCTTATGCCTGTGCTGATGGGAGGAAGTGCCATTGCCATGTACCTCTTTAGAGGCCAGGTGGACACGAAGGATAAACGGGTGGCTGTACTGGACCGTTCGGGAATCGTGACAGATATGCTGCTGAAAGCCACAGAAGAGAGGAATGCCGTATCTGTTTATGACAAGGAAACCGGTAAAAAAATCCAACCCGCATACATTTTGGAGGTCTTGGAACCGGAAACATTGGATCCCCAAGCTCAGAGATTCGAACTCTCCAACCGCATCCGCCGCGGCGAGCTCCATGCCTTTCTGGAGATCGGTCCGAATGTTCTTCGTCCTAAGGGAGAACAGAATGCCTTTAGCATAAAATACCATGCCACAAATGCTGCGGTGGACAACATCCGCAACTGGCTGAACAACACCATCAATCCCTATCTGCGCAGGATGCGACTGGAAGACGCCGGTGTCGATATGTCTCAAGCCGAAGAGATAATGACCTGGATTCAAGTCGAACCCATGGGGCTCATCTCTATCGACGAAGAATCCGGTGAAATCCAGGAAGCAAGAAGGACCAGCGAAGCAGAGGCTTTCATTATCCCTGCGGTCCTTTTTTTCCTGATGTTCATGATGGTCATGATGGGTGCCATGCCGCTTCTGAACACGACCATGGAAGAGAAGACCCAGAGGATCGCAGAGGTACTTCTCGGATGCATGAAACCCCATGAGTTCATGGGAGGAAAGGTGCTGGGAGGCCTTGGCGTATCGATGACCGGGGCAGCATTTTATGTGATCGGAGGGGTATTCTTCCTGGGAAGAATCGGTTTGACTGACTTTATTCCGTTCCACATGATCCCCTGGTTTTTTTCTTTTCTGGTGCTGGAAATCATCATGTTGGGATCTTTATTAGCCGCTTTGGGTTCAGCCTGCAATGACCCTAAAGATGCGCAGAACCTGACGTTCCCGGGCATGTTTCCCGTTTTTTTCCCCATGTTCATTTTTTTGCCCATCCTGATGGAACCCAACAGCGCCCTGGCCACCTGGCTGTCACTTTTTCCCCTTTTTACGCCCATGCTCATGCTTCTCAGAAAAGCAGCACCTGTAGCGATTCCGGCTTGGCAGCCTTGGGTTGGGCTCATCGGAGTCATCATCTTCACCGGCATAACTGTATGGATTGGAGGAAGGATTTTTCGAGTAGGCATCCTGATGCAAGGAGGGCCGCCAAAGCTTTCCAATCTTTTCCGCTGGGCCATCCGCGGATAAAACGACTACTTGATTTCTGGCATAAAAAACAGTACCCTAGAGAACTAAACTCGAGAATGTTTATCGGAGGAATATACATGCCGAAGAGCACGTCACTGACCGTCAACGGAGTTCGAGGCCCTCGCATCCTGAGTTTCCTTACGGGCATAGGCATGATGACAGCATCCATCCTGACCATTCAGCATTTTTTTCTGGCCAATTACCCCGAATCAATTTTTGAAGGCTCCTTCTGCGACATCAGCACTTTTTTCAACTGCGACAGTTCAGCATTCTCCTCTCTCTCTCAGTTCATGGGAATCCCTATCGGATTTTTCGGATTGATCGTAGGTGCCCTGGTGGCACTCGGGGCCCTCTTTCCTTCGGAGAGTTTTGAGCGGACCAACTCATTCATCGCACTCCTTAACGGATTGGGTGTCATCGGGCTCATCCTCTACTCTGTTTTCATCATGAAGAGCCTGTGCCTGCTCTGCATAGGCTACTATGTCTTTGCCCTTTTAAGCCTGGCTCTTTTCTGGAAGTATGGAATCGCCCGAGGTCAAGGCATGGCACGCTACTTCCGTCCCTCCTTGAAGATGATTGTCACTCTCGCCTGCATCACTGCTCTGGGAGCTTATGGGATGATCCTCTTTCACGAGGCCAAACGTGATGCTCAAGCAGGAATAACCACCCAGATTGTCAAGCAGTTCTACGAACTTCCTGTAGTGGGCAATCCGAGCTTTATCTCGCCTTATTGGACCGCGCGTTCCACCGAATCCTTCGAAGACGCGCCCATCCATATCGTCGAATATGTGGATTTTCTGTGTTCCGATTGTCTGTACTCAACACAGCAGCTTAACAAACTCAAAGAAGAATTCGCCGGAAAGATCAATATCGCCTTTCAGTTTTTCCCCCTCGATGAAAAATGCAATTCCGTTGTGGACAAGAATCTCCATCCAGGAGCATGCGAACTTTCTTACATTGCGGCCTATGATCCGTCACAATTTCTCGCCATCCACGATGAAATCTTTGCCAACTTCAATGCGGCCAGAGATCCGGATTGGCGTCGTGAGCTAGCGATGAGATACGGAGTGGAGGAAGCCTTCCACGATCCATACACCCACGACCTGGTTCAGCGCATCATGAATACGGGCACAGAATATGAAAAGACAGCAGAAAGATTCGATTATGGCATACGTTCCACGCCGACGATGATCATCAACGGTCGTATGATCATCGGGACATTGCCTTATGAACAGATGCAGGCGATATTTCAGGCTCTGGTCGAAGAACACGAGGGCGGGCAAAGATTTATCGAAAATTGGGTTCCTCCCAAAGCACGCAAAAAAAAACGCTAGCGATTTTTGAAAATATCCTTCCCGATCGCTTTCCAACTTGAAGCGTACCGCCTGTACCAGAATTGGGGAAAGATGCTCCCAAGCATGCGTGAGTACGTTCTCAGGTTCTCCCAGGTTCTCAGGCTGTCAGCCTGACGGAAGGAAGCGATAGCATCAGCAGGACCTTTTCCTGTCTTCTGACCGTCGTAGAGAATATCGTAGAGTTCCCTCACTATCGGAGCAAACATATTTTTCTTATCCACAAACCCATAGATTGCTTTGAGTGTATGATAACCTTCCACAGTCTTATTCCCGATAGCATCGAAAGCCATCTTGATGACATCAGCCCCAGATAATACCTTGGAAAAGCACTCCGAATAGGCTTTCCCGAAACGGAAATTTCTACTTGCCTCGGTGCAGGAGATGATGAGATCCCCAAGTGAGGATACGGCACGTGCTGTGTCGCGTCTCGCTCCAAAATATCTTTTAATGGTGTCAATTTCCACCAATGCCCGGGGAATGAACTCTCCCAGATAGCTGTTGCCTTCACCGGCACCTTTCATGATCCCAGCCATTAGGGCAAAGACATTCTTAAGAGCTCCGCCCATTTCCACGCCCACCAGGTCTTTACAGGCGAAAACACGGAAGCTTTCTGAATGGAGGAGATCCCGCACACATTTGAGCCTTCGCCGGTTCTCTCCTCCCAATGTCAGAGCAACTGATTTTTCTGTGTTGACCACATCTTCAGCAAAACTGGGGCCGGAAAGCGTCATCACTTCGAACTCAAACCTGAGGCCATTAAGCTCTTCAGAGATCACCTGCGACATACGCTTAAGGCTCTCGACCTCGATCCCCTTTGCAAGGTTGATGATGATAATATCGTTTTTGATGGCGTCTGCAAGGAGTCTCGTTATGTTTCGCACTTCCTGAGCAGGTACAGCGATAAAAAGAAATTCTGCGCCTTTGACAGCCTCTGGAAAATGAGAAGTCGCCCTCAGACGATTGGAAATACGGCATGCCCCGAGATATCTTGAATTTGTGTGATCCTGATTAATCTCGGAGATGACTTCTCTGTTTCGCCCGTAAACGATAACTTCATTTTGTCTGTTTTCAGCGAAATGACTGGACACAGCCGTCCCATAGCTTCCTGCGCCGATGAATGTCATTCTTGCCATGGCTGCATCAGCAATCATTCAGAAAAATTAAAGCACGAATCGATTATCTTGAGAATATGATTTTACTGTTTTTTTCTTGAATTTTATATAAAATTTTTTTATATATAACGGAACGCTGCGTTTATAACGCAGGGAATCATGTGCAGTAAATAGTCATTTAGGAGGTAACATGAAAAAAGTGTTATTAGCTGCAACTTTATTGTTATTCTGTATCCCATTGGGCTTTGCAACGATCATTACGAACACCAACCAAAGCACACATTACTTACGGCTGCTCGCCCGAAACGCATCCACAGACATCGATGCCGTGTACTATAATCCCGCAGGCTTGACCCAACTGGACGATGGCTTCCATATCGCTGTTCACAACCAAACCATCTGGCAGGAAAAAACCGTAGTCAACGCCTTCCCTTTTCTTAACCAATCAGAGTACATGGGCGAAGTGGATGTCCCGTTCTTCCCCTCTGTTTTTGTCGTCTATAAGAAAGAAAAGCTGGCCTTATCTTTCGGCTTTGGCCCGAATTCAGGAGGAGGCACGGCCGATTTTGCTTCTGGCCTGCCCTCGTTCACGGTCCCGATTTCTCAAATACCACCCCTTGTTACTTTCCTGGGAGTTCCGACATCGGGCTATCAAGCGGATGTGGCATTCAACGGCAAATCGGTCTACTATGGTTTTCAACTCAATGTGTCTTATGCCCTCAGCGATATGATCTCCGCTGCCGGCGGAGTTCGTTACATCTACGCGGAAAATACATATGAAGGACACATCAAGAATATCCTGATCAATCCCCTGCATCCCCTGCTGAATCCAACCGGTGACTATATCTCCGCATCCCAGTTTTTTACTTTGATTGGACAGCCCTACTATGCCGCTTTGGTCTCGGATAAGATCGTGGATGCCAAACAAACCGCAACCGGTTTCACTCCGATAGTCGGCCTGTTTATCAAACCGGCCGAGGAGTTGAACATAGGGATCAGGTATGAATTCAACACCAGCCTGGAATTCGAAAACGATACCACTCAGGATGATGTGGGACTGTTTCCGGACGGAGAAAAAACTCAGAACGATATTCCGGGCATCCTCTCTTTGGGCTTGGAATATTCTCTGATGCCTGAGCTGCGCGTGATGGTTTCCTATCATATGTTCTTTGACAAGAGTGCAGACTGGGAGGGACGGGAAGACCTGGTGGATTCTAACTCCTATGATATCGGCATCGGTTTGGAATACGACCTTACCGACACTATTCTGATCAGCGGTGGATACCTCTACACCAAAGTCGGGTTGAGCGAAGATTATCTGAACGACCTCAGCTATGAACTCGACAGCAGTGCCTTCGGGTTTGGGGGCAGGATCGCAGTGACTCCAGAGTTGGATTTGGATCTTGGCGTTATTTACGTAAATTATCTGGATGACTCAAAGAATATTCTGTACCCTGATTTTGGAGTCTTTAATGAGACCTACAAGAAAACCTCTTATGCTTTCTCTGTGGGCTTAGGATACAGCTTCTAGTCCGACAACCCTGTATTTGACCGCTAATATTTAAGGAGGGCTCAATGAGGGGATTTTCTATCAAAGCCTTAGCTTTAATCGGCATCTGTCTGCTTCTCATCAGTCAGACATCCTTCGCTCAGTTCGATCCCGACCTGTTTTCCGGTTTAAAAGCCAGAAGTATCGGTCCGGCGAACATGAGCGGAAGGATCGGAGCCATCGATGCCGTTGCGTTTGATCCGAACATTATCTATGTCGGGGCCGCCACAGGCGGATTATGGAAATCCGCAGATGGAGGAATCACCTGGAATCCGATTATGGACGACCAGCCGGTCTCTTCGATCGGGGCTATAGCCATCAACCAGCATAATCCCAACATCGTCTGGATTGGAACCGGAGAAGCCACTCCCCGGAACAGCGTCGGCGTGGGACGCGGCGTCTACCTCACCATCGATGGGGGGAAGACCTGGAAATTCTTAGGACTGGAAAAGACCGAAAAGGTCAGCAAAATTCTGCTCGATCCCGACGATCCAGATGTGGCATATGTCGGAGCCCTCGGGACCACTTGGGGCGAAAATCCGGAGCGGGGTGTCTTCAAAACCGTCGACGGCGGCGAGACGTGGGAAAAGATCCTCTATGTGGATGCAAAAACAGGGGTCGCCGACATGGCCATGGCCCCTGGCAATCCCAATAAGATCCTCGCAGCCATGTGGGAGCACCGCCGCTGGCCCTGGTTTTTCAAATCAGGCGGTCCGGGAAGCGGCCTTTACATCACGGAAAATGGAGGAAAAGACTGGAAGAAACTCTCAGATGAGGACGGGCTTCCCGAAGGAGAATTGGGCCGCATAGGAGTGGCCTTTTCCACCAACAAATCCAATATCGTCTACGCTCTGGTCGAGGCCACCAAGAACGCTCTTTACCGTTCGACCGACGGCGGGCTCACCTGGAATATGGTCAATGATGAGTCCAACGTCAACAGCCGTCCCTTTTATTACTGCCGTCTTTGGGTTAACCCGGTGAATGAAAACATCGTTTACATCCTGCACAGCCAGATTTTAGTCAGCGAGGATGGAGGAAAAAGTTTTGAGCGTCTGGCCTCTTTCATGCAGTCCCATTCTGACTATCACGCCCTCTGGGCGCATCCCAACGGCGAGATGCTGGTTGTCGGAAACGACGGCGGTGTGGTGATCAGCTATAACCGCGGACAGAGCTGGCGGTTCGTGACCAATCTTCCTTTGGGCCAATTCTATCATGTAAGCTTCGATACACAGACTCCCTACAATGTATACGGCGGCCTTCAGGATAACGGATCCTGGATGGGCCCAGGCTATGTGCTGAAGGAACGTGCTATCTACAGTTATCTGTGGAAAACCGTCGGCGGGGGCGACGGGTTCGACACCGAACCGAATCCCGAAGTCCCTGGTGCCGGATACGGCATGTCTCAAGGAGGAAATCTGTACTACTTCGATACAAACCTCGGCACCAGCCGGAGCATCGTTCCCACAGTATCCGATGTCGAACACCGCCACAACTGGAATGCCGGATTTGCAGTGGACCCTTTCCATCCGGCGACGATTTATCTTGGAAGCCAATTCGTGCACCGCAGTCCGGATAAGGGCCAAACCTGGGAGATTATTAGCCCGGACTTGACCACGAACGATCCAGAAAAACAAAGACAAGCCGAAAGCGGCGGTTTGACTTTGGATGTGACCAACGCAGAAAATCACTGCTCGATTCTCTGTATCGCTCCCAGTCCGGTGCAGGAAGGTGTGATCTGGGTGGGAACCGACGATGGAAATGTGCAGCTCACAAAAGACAGCGGCACAACCTGGGAGCTGGTCTCCAAAGAGCTGACTTCAGGTAAAAAGGGAATGGTCCCTCCTGCGACTTGGGTTCCTCATGTGGAGGCTTCTAAATTCGATGCAGCCACTGCTTATGTGGTGTTCGATGACCACCGGCGTGCCAATTGGACCACTTATGTCTATGTCACCCATGATTTCGGGAAATCCTGGAAAAGCCTGGCCACCCCAGAGATCGATGGATTCGTTCATGTGATCGAAGAAGATCTCCTCAATAAAAACCTGCTCTTTCTGGGAACAGAATTCGGCCTCTTCGTAAGTTTTAACGGCGGCCAAAACTGGATGAAATGGACCCATGGAATTCCGACCGTTCCTGTGAGAGATATCGCTGTTCATCCCGGTGAGAACGACCTGATCGTCGGGACACACGGCCGGGCCATTTATATCATCGACGATATCTCGCCATTAAGGGAATTCTCCGCTGAAATCATAAAAAAGAAGATCTATCTCTTCAATGTGCCCCAGGCCTATCAGTTCCAGCAGGGAAGGCTGAGTTCTTACCAAAGCCCCGGGGACACAGAATTCATCGGTGAAAACAAAACCACAGGAGCTGCGATCACCTACTACCTCACTCCCAGCGAGCAAAAAGAAAAAGAGAAGGACGAACAAGAAATGGATGAGAGGCGGCAGCAGATGATGGAACGGATGAGGCAGAGGGGAGGCTCGAGGTTTCGCGGAATGGGCATGATGAACGCCGGCTCTTCACGGGTGCAAATCACCATCGAGGACAGCAGCGGGAAAATGATCAGCCGTCTAAGCAGCACCGAAAACAAGGGCATCAATCGCGTATACTGGAATTTCATGGAGCAGACAGAGGAAGATGACTCCTCTGCAAGACGGTCCTCCTTTTTCAGATTCGGCGGAGGCCTGACAGCACTGCCTGGAGAATACATGGTGAAGATCAAATATGACGGTGAAGAAGTCAGCCAAAAGCTTGCGGTGGAGTTTGATCCCCGGATCGATGTGGACAGGAATGTTCTCAAAGCAAATTACGATGCAGGAAAGGAAGCCCAAAAACTATCCGATGCCATCAATACAGCCAGCCGTCAAATCGACGAGACAAGGAACACCCTCCAAACCATCCTGGGCCATGTCAGAGAAAATAAAGACCTCATGAAAGCGGCGCGCGGTCTTGACAAAAAGCTGGAAGACCTGGCTGAAACCCTGAATCCCACTCCTCCCAAACAGGGAATCGCTGACCGGTCAGCCGGATTGAGGATGCAGGTCATGAGAGCTGTAAGAGGTATAACACGGGCTGGATACGAACCGATCAGCGAGGCGGCCAGAGTGCTGTATGAGAAGGCTGTACCCGCGGTAGAAGAATTTTTACAGAAAGTAAATGCTGTCTTTGAGACGGATGTCGAAAACTTCAAAAAAAAGCTGAAGGAGTCCGATTTTTCCTTATTCAAACCGTTCAAGCCGATAAAAATAGAGGATCAATCAGAATCGATTTGATTAATCCAGCTTTTTTAGGCCAGGATCGATTACAGAAGTCTTAGCCCTAGTGGTTATGTATTTCAACAGCGCTTCTGTTTCGGATGCAGCGTCGATAAAGCTGCGGCTGTTCGAGCATTTAACCGCGTATTTTTTTCCGTCTTTATTGACGAATATTTCGACTTTGTTGATCCCTGTCTCATAGTACATCTTGAGCCGATGGTTGATAGCGCTCTCTTCAGTCATGGCAGAGGGAATCCACTCTTTCAAGTTCTCGCCCAAATTCAACATGGCCTTCCAGAAAGTCTCCCCCTGAGCGTATTTGGAAAGGTCCTCATTCAGGGCGACGCAGGTGTTTTTATGGAGGATGCTCCAGAAGACAAATTTTTTCACGTCATCTCCTCGCTCTTTCTGACACGCTGAAAGCTCTCATCGATCCTTGCCGTGATTCAGCGGAACCACATATCTTAACCTAAGTTGCGGTTCTCTTCAACGCTGCTGCCGGCAAAGCAATCATTACCAGAACCGTGATCAAAGAATAAGCCACCCTCCTATGGATTTTCCCCACTGAGGCATTTTGTCATTGCGAACCAGCCTTGGTGGTGAAGCAATCTCATATTATAGGATTGCTTCAGCCCTTTGGGCTTCGCAATGACAAGAAGAGATTGCCATGAATCTCCTGGCCTCGCAACAGGGAATTGCTTCATTACATTCGCAATGACAAGATGGTCATTCTTTGCTCCCGATGAAAAGTAAGTTCCAGTCAGGACTTCATATCCTGTCTTAAGCAACAAAAGAGGGAAAGGATGTGTTTATAAATAGTGGCCGGAAGCATAGTGGCCAGGTTATTTGAAAAGATCGGTTACCTGTAATATAATTGGAGGTAAAAAAATGATGAGAAAAAAGCTCTTTCTGTATCTAACCCTCTATCTGTTTTTCCTCTCTCTGTTCTCCTTTGCCGGACAGAAAGCAAAATCGCCCAAAGACCTGAGTCCTACCTACAGAAAATGGTTGGAAGAAGAGGTCGTCTACATCATTACTCCCAAAGAAAAAGAAGTCTTCCTCCAACTGGAAACCGACAGGGAACGGAACCTGTTTATGGAAGCCTTCTGGAAGCACAGAGATCCCAATCCTTCCACTCCTGAAAACGAATTCAAGGATGAGCATTACAGGAGAATACAATATGCCAATCACAACTTCGGCAAGGAAGGCCCGGGAGCAGGATGGAGATCGGCGCGCGGTCGGATTTATATCCTTCTCGGACAGCCCGGGTACATTGAAAGGTTCACCAACTATGCCGAGGTTTACCCCACCATTATCTGGTCTTACAGTGCCCGGCCAGAATTGGGTCTTCTCCAGGCTTTTAATGTCGTTTTTTTCAAAAGAGGGGGATTAGGGGAATACGAGCTCTATTCTCCCATACGTTTCGGCCCCCACCACCTGTTGGTCCATTATAAAGGAGATCCCGCTGACTATATGGCGGCTTATCGAGAGCTCTTCGATGTCAGTCCCACCCTGGCCTACACATCCTTAACCCTGCTTCAAGGCGAAAGAACCTATGCCACTTCTCCATCCATCGCATCTGAAATCCTTCTCAATGCCACCATTCCCGCTGTCCCCCAAAGACAAGTCGAGGACGCCTGGGCAGATAAACTGCTGGCGTATAAAGATATCGTGGAGGTCGAATATTCTGTCAATTATATCGACAACGACTCCTTTGTCAGAGTTATTCAGGACGATTCAGGGATTCATTTTGTCCACTATCTCATCGAGCCCAACCGGCTGACTTTCGAGCAGTATGGGAATCGCTTCCTCAGCAATCTTGAAATCAACGCCAATGTGAGCGATCTGGACGGGACTACTGTTTATCAATACGAGCGAACCGTTCCTATCGAGTTCAATCAAGACCAGATGGATAAAATCAGAAATAAGCTGTTCAGCTTTCAGGATATGTTTCCCCTGATCGAAGGAAATTATAAGCTGAATGTGCTCCTGAAGAACAAAGTCTCGAAAGAATTCACTTCTGTCGAAGCAGATATCTCGATTCCTGAATCTTCGAACGGCCTGCGGATGACTCCGCTCATACTCGCCAACAAGGCCCTGAGCGACTCAAAATACAAAGGAAAAAGCAAGCCCTTCCTTATAGAAGACATCCAGCTCATCCCTTCTCCCCGGAATGATTTCACCCAGCAAGACCATTTGTATCTTTATCTTCAGATTCAGGGTTTGACAGAGGAGATCAAGGAAACCGGGTCCCTCGAATTCACCATCTCCACCGGAGATAAGATCGTTCGATCGATTCGCAAAGATATCAAAGAATATCCCGATGCACCCGATTTCTTCGAGGATATTTCTCTTTCTGGCCTCGAGACGGGCTATTATGAAATAAAAGCTGCTCTCTTCGAGAAAGACCGGCAGCAGGAGACCCTGTATGAAGAGGCCGACTTTTATATCAGCTATGCTGCCTCTCTCCCCAGACCCTGGCTTCTCTCGCTTCCCGTGTCCTCCCCAGAAGACCCGATTTACCAGAATATCCTGGGAAATCAGTATATGAACAAAAAAAATCACTTCAAAGCCAGGCAACTACTCGAGGATGCTTACCGCAGAAATCCCGAATCGGTCAAATTTGCCCTGGATTTCAGCATGAACCTTTACCACTTGAAAGAATATCAAAAGGTCAAGGAAATTGTACGCCCCTTCCTCGACCGACCAGAAAGACACGAATTCTATGCCATATTGGCACAATCCTGCCAGGCACTCGGTGAACTGGCTGAGGCCATTTCCTATTACAAAAGCTACCTGGCTTACTTCGGTACCAATATCCAGATCCTTAACTCCATCGGAGACTGTTATCTTCGACTGGGAAACAAAGAAGAAGCCCTGACTGCCTGGCAAAGATCCTTGGAGCTCAATCCAAACCAGGGCGAACTCAAAGAAAAAGTGGAATCTCTGAAAGATAAAAATTAATAAATTGCATATAATAAATCTTGGATCAAAATCACTCACAATCAAAGGATGTGACAGGAGGTCACCATGAAGGGAAAAATCCTTTTGAGATTTTCTCTCATACTTGTTTTCACATTTCTGATGCTCCATTATGCTCTGGCTCAAGCTGGAAGAGGCACGGCCCGGGTCGCTGGAACCGTCACCGATGAAGATGGGAATCCCATCCCCTCTGCCAAAATTGTCATGGAGTTGATGGGCCAGGAAGCGGTCACCCGGGATACAAAGACCAATAGAAAAGGAGAATGGTCCCTGATTGGTCTCGGCTCAGGAAACTGGCGAATCATGGCTTCTGCGGAAGGTTTTATTCCTTCAGAGACGACTGCGTTTGTCAGCCAGATCGCCCATAATCCAAAAATAGTCCTGACTTTGAAAAAAATTTCCGAAGCAGACATATCTGGTGTCCAATCTGCCGATCTAAGCCTCATCCAACAGGCGAATGATCTGTTCAACGAGAGAAAATACGATGAGGCCCTCTCTCTGCTCCAGGAATTTCTCACCAACAATCCCACCGCCTACCCCACTCACATCAACATCGGGGACTGCTACAAGGAGATGGGAGAATATGAAAAGGCGGAAGAACAATACAATCTTGCCCTGGAAGCAGCTAAGACCGATGAAAAGATAGGCGGGGAAATGACCGCCAAAGCCATGGCCGGCATCGGCGATATCTATCTGAGAAAGGGAGAATTTGAAAACGCCCAGAGTTACTTCGAACAATCCATCGAACTGCTTCCCGATAATGAAATTTTAGCCTATAACGTGGGGGAAATCTATTTTGCCAATCAGAAGCTGGATGATGCTATCCGGTACTATGGTATAGCCATCCAGATCAAACCCGACTGGGGAGATCCTTATTACAGACGCGGGCTTGTTTATGTGAGCAAAACAGACTATCAGAGTGCAAGAGAAGATTTTCAAAAATTCCTGGAAGTCGATCCCAATTCCGAACTTGCACCGACTGTCAAGAATATGCTGGAATATCTGGAGACGATCAAAGAATAGATCCGCTATTCCTTCAGCATCTCTTCTAATCTTTCGAGCTCTGCACGGGCGCTCTGGATGGTCTCTTCGCTCTCTCCTTCCGGGTTTTCCAGATAGAGCCGGATATAACGCACGGCTTCTTCGATTCTTCCCAGCTTTTTTTTGGCAACGGCCAGATTGAGATAGGCCACCGGTGTGGGATGAAGACCTATAGCCATCTCCAGATTTTCAACGGACTGGTTGATTTCTCCTGCCCGGCCGTAGGCAATCCCGAGATCCTGATAGATCTCATAATCATCAGGAAAATCTTTTTTCAAAGACTCGAAGATCTCAATCGCCCGGTTCAAGTTTCCCGATATCGCAAGGCTCAGAGCGAAGTTTTTCCTGGCGAACTTATTTTCCGGCTCGATCGCCAGAGCTCTCTGGTAATAGGCCAGTGCGTCTTCCTTCTGACCCATCAGGTCAAACATCCATGCCGAACCCAAAAGAGCATCGAAATGACGGGGATTGTTCTTCAAGACTCGGTCAAAGGCTTCAACAGCCTTCTTCAGTCTCCCCACTGCCATGAAGGTGTGTCCCAAGCGGGAAAGCAAAATCTCTGAGTCCGGGATCCTCTCGATCCCCTGCTCCAGAATCTGGATGGTCTCATCGAGCTTCATCATCCGTGCCTTCATAAGCGCCAGATTCACATAACTGTTGGCAACATCCGGTCTTAGGGCTATAATCTTTTCGTAGATGGCGGCAGCTTCCTCAATCCTTTCTTCCCTCTCATATTCTTCTGCCTTCTGGATCAGCAGAAGCTCCTCGATCCTTTCCTTCGGATCCGGCAAATCTCCTTGCAAGGGACCTTCTGAGGAAGCAATATAGCCGAGAGATCTCAGCCGCTCCCTTTCTTCGGCGGTCAGATTCCTTTTTTCTGCAACCATGGGTGATACAGAATTCTGGATGATATCATCCAATCTGTCCCTTTTCTCCTGGGCAATTTTTCTCTCTTCCTGGATGAGGTTGACTTCTTCTTCGGGATCCTGCTCGAGATCGTACAGTTCCTCCTGAGGAGCCTTGATGTATTTCCATCTGCCGTCTATGAGTCCTACGAGTTCTGACCAGCCAAAATTCTCTCTGGGATAATAGCTCTCGATATAAGAACTCAAGTCGTCCCTTTTTTTCCCTTCAATATAAGGAAGAAGGCTGGTTCCCTGAATGTTTTCGGGCAGTGCGGCCCCCAGCATATCCAGGACAGAGGGCATGATGTCGATGAGCCGCACCCTGGCTTCTACAGCTTCTCCTTTGGGGAGGTTGTTTTCAGCGTAAAAAATGAGAGGCACTCTCATGGTACTTTCGTAGATAAAAACGCCGTGCCCCTTTTCCTGTTTCTCGCCGAAAGCTTCCCCGTGGTCTCCTGCCGCGATGATGAGCGTTTTTGCGAGAAGGTCCTGTTCTCTCAATTTATCCAGAATCTTCCCCACATAAAAATCCATGTAGGCGATCTCCCCATCATAAAGGTTATCTAAATATTGTTCGCGATAAGGGGAAGGCGGGTCATAGGGAAGATGGGGATCGAAAAAGTGCACCCAGGCAAAGAAGGGATGGATTGCGTTTCCATCCATCCACTGGGAAAAAGACGCGAACACTTTGTCGGCCTTTCTTTCAGAGGTCAATCCTTTAAAAGTCTGGTCAGGTGAGAACTGGTCATCATAAACATCGAATCCCTGGTCCAACCCGAACCGGGAATCCACGGTGAAAGAACTGACGAACGCGGCGGTTTTGAATCCCTGTTCTTTTAAAGATTCGGCCAGAGTTCTGAGTTCAGGCGCAAGAGTGTACGTCCCGTTGTTGCGGACCTGATGGGTGAGCGGATAGGTCCCGGTCAGGATGGAGCAGTGGGAGGGATAGGTCAAAGGAACAGGGGCATAGGTATCGGAAAATCGGACACCGTTGGAAGCTAGATAATCAAGGTTGGGCGTCTCTGCCTTGGGGTAGCCGTAACAGCCGAGTCTGTCTGCTCTCGTGGTGTCCAGAGTCACCAGCAGAACATTCAGGCTGCTGTCGTTGAGAACTTTCTTTTGAGGAGAGGAGACAAAGAGGACAACCAAAACAACCGCAGCCATAAGGAGAAAAAACGGGACCAGAAGAAGAAACTTTTTCCTGTTCGGCTTTTCCTCTGCGGCGGCCTCTTCTTCCCTCTTTTGAGGCTGTGGTCTGGGAGCTGTGCGCTCCTGGGATCTTCTTTTTTTCTTCTTTCTCTTCTTTTTCGCCATACATAAAAATTACACTGTATGTATTGTGGAGTCAAATAAAAAAACCCGCCTCCCTGTACAGGGAGGCGGGCTTGAGCGTCTAGTTCAGCAGAGCTTAGAAGATGAACTTCACTCCGAGCCTTACTACGATGGGCGGGTAGAAATCCATTTCCTTGCCGTACATGTCGTGCTGGAGAAATCCGTATTGAGGATCGTCGATATCCCAGTTTGTAGACAGGATGGTATCCTCGCCGACATCCAATCCATAGTAAGTTCGACGGCTGTAGATCCTGCGCGCTGTCGAGGTATTGGTGATATTATCCACATTGAGGTTGAACTGAACCGTGTACCTGTCGGCAAATCTCAGGTTGTATTCGGCATAGGCATTGGCAAACATCAGGAAAGGTGTTCTCTTCTCCTCGAGATCGCTGCCGGATATGCCGTTTCTAGATTTTCCTCGGTTGAAGGGGTACCAGTAGGTGTTGAGAATAGACCAGGTTTCTGTGAACGGAACACCGCTCATGCCGTTGAGCACGGCTCCCACTGTCAGACGGAAGGGGAAGGTGTAAGCGCCGTAGAACTTGAAGAAGTGGGTGCGGTCGGTTGGCAGTGTCCCGTCGAGCTCCTTAAGCTCCTTGGTGTAGGACATGGCCCAGTTATCAAAGCTTCTCTCCACATAGGGGCTCGTCCGTCCGTACTCATCTGAACTGCCCAGACCGGAGTAATTACCGTACAGGTAGCTCCAGGTGTAGGAGGCTCCCGCCAGCCAGTTGTTGGACAGCCGCTTGTCCAAACTCAGGTTTACGGCCCAGTATTCACGGCTGGCTCTCGGTGTCTCAGGATACTTGGGATCGAACTTACCTGTGCCATTGCCCTGATGGAGTGAGTAGCCATAGCCGGGATTACATTCGAAGTACTTCTCTCCCACTCCAGGAATGATGACACCCACGTCCTCGATGGTGTAGCGGAGGTGCTTTTGGACAACACGGACTGTGGCGGAAATATTTTCCATCAGCATTTTTTCCGCACCGAAAGAGAATTCCCGCTGGCTGACCGGCTTCATGTCCGGATCTGTGGAATCAAATGAGGGTGTACGCCAATCAATGAGCGCCAGAAGCGTTCCAGGAAAGTAGTTGTTCAGTCCGATGCCACGCCATTCATAGCTGTCCAACGTGTAGTAGGCGCTTTTCCACTTGAACCCAGCATAAGAGTGAGCAGGCATGTAGGTCTTGATCACATCATAGTAGTGACCGAAGCTTCCGAAGATCTTCAGGCTGGTGTCGCCGAACACGTCATAGATGAACCCGATTCTGGGCGCCAGCTTATCCCCGAAGTCGAATTCCATGGGTTTGAAGCCCGAAGGAATCGAAGGATCTTCGGAAAACGGCGGGATGTATTCTGACTCTGCCCGGATTCCCAGGTTCAGGGTTAATCTGTCTGCAATGGTCCAGCTGTCCTGGAGGTACAGGGCCCAGCGGTCGTTGTGCACGTTGAAGAATTCGCCAAAAGGTCCGGTGACTTCGCTTCCCCGAACCTGATAGTGACCGTAGATTCCCTGGCCATAATTTATACCGCCGATGATCAGGTCTCGACCCCAGTTGAAGTAGACATCCGGATAGTTTTTGTTGATGGTCCTGTCAGTATCTTCACCCTGGCGGACCCACTGCACACCGAATTTCCAGGCATGCTCACCGCCCAGGTACATGAAATACGTGAAATCAGCTCCCAAGTGCTGTTTGTATTTTATGAGCTTGTTGTACTCATAGATCCTGCCGTGGTTCTGCCAATAGTGTGGTACTTGGAATCCAGCAGGGATCTCCAAGGCAGTTCCATCCCAATTGTCTGTATGATAGCCATAATGGTACCAACGGGGCTCTCCCCAGTCCTCGGCTGTAACCTGCTGATTCGTCCTGTTGTAGCGGAACTTGCCTCCCCTGATGTTGACCATGAAGTTGGCTCCGAAGGTGAGGTCAACGAAACCAGAAGCTGTCCAGTTGGGGTAGTCATAGCCGTATTGATCCCAGAACTTATCACTGTAATTGCTGGTGCCCGCACGCGAAGGAAGCGATCCCCGGTATTTGTAGAAGTTGTTCACAAAAGAAGCGCCCACGCGCATCAAGCTGATGGGCTGTGCGGTCAACTTGGCCTGGAAGTTCCACCATGTTTGTTTCTGCGTGTAGTCTCCTTCGGCTCCTTCAGGATTCAGAAAGACCACATGCCTATCGTGTGTGCGAAACACAGGAAGAAATGAACCAAAGAACCACAGCCTGTCCCTGAGGATGTAGCCACCCAGGCTGAAACCAATTTCCCATCTGTCTATGGGGTCTTTTCCGTACAGGTCCTCGTAATTGACGTATTCGGCCACATTGAATTGCTGGGGATTAATACGGAGAGAGTCCCTCTCCTTGCCGGTAAGCTTTGATCCGCTGAAGTATCCGATGAGCTCACCATGGAACTCGTTTCCTCCCTGGCGGGTGATGACGCTGACCACGCCACCCAAGGCGCCGCCGTACTCTGCCTCGTATCCGCTGGCCACGATCTGGACTTCATCAACGAATTCGAAGGCAGCGCTCTGGCCGGCACGGCCTCTGTCGATTTGGGTGATATCCGTGCCGTCGACAAAGTACATATTTTCGGCAGCCGATGCACCGTCGACAGAAACTCCACCCAGCCAGGGCTCATTGTTCACGCCAGGAACGGCTGTGACCAGAGTGTCGAAGTTTCTTCCCTTGGGAAGCAGCTCGAACATCTCTTTGCTCAGAGTCATCCCCTTGGTCGTGCTCTTGACATCGATAAGAGGCGATTGGCCCACAACCGTGATCTGCTCTTCGATGGCACCCAAAGACAGGCGAATATCCAAAGTGACGGTCATGTTGACGCCCACGTCGATTTCTTCCCTGACGACAGGTTTAAAACCCTGGAGTTCGAATCTGACCGAGTAAGTTCCCGGCTGCAGAGAAACCAGACGGTATCTTCCGTTGATATCTGTTACAACCGAAGCCTCTCCCATCAGCTTGGGGCTGATGGCCTTGACTGTCACACCAGGAAGAGGATTGCCATCTTCATCGGCAACCGTACCGAAGATGTTTCCTTTGGTAGAAATCTGGGCGAACATCGAAGATGTCACAAAAACGATGGCGAGAGCGAAAAGGAATAAATGTTTGGATTTAATCATCCATCCTCCTTGTGATATCCCGCGCTCCTTTTAAGGAGTCTTACGGGAATTCCTGTTTTACCCTAGAGTGCAGTCCTTAAGATGCACTCCAACTCATTACTTTTCAGTGTAGAATACCTGTGATTATCACCTCCTGCAGATAAATTTTTAATCATCCCTCTACTCATCCTTTTAATAAGCAATATTTGTGCCAATCTTCGGTTTTTCTATTTCCTTTATTTTCAAATATTTATGTTTTCCGTTTTTTTGTTCTATCCAATAAATTGAATTTAATACAAAAATTTGGATAAATTTCCTGTTTTTGCATGAACATCTTTCCCGCTGCTCATGCCACTCGATTATATTTTTAGCTGTTTGGTATGTTATTTTTTGTCAAAATGGAGCATCTGGAGTAATGAGGACGAAGTTCATTCGAGCAATTTTATTGACTGTACTCCTGCCCTGCACCTGCCAGAGAGCTGGGTATAAACTGTTTCCGTGAATAAAACTGAAGCCCACCAGCCGGAAGGGAGGCCTTGCCAGCAAAAGGACGATCCAAAGTCTTTTGTATGAAATCTGGGACTCGGGGTTCATGGAAAAAAATGACCTGACCCAAGTTGCTGATCGGGAGGGGGGCAAATCCTGATCTAAAAAATGCAGACAGCCTCACTCCGATGGATATCGCCTCCAAAGCCGGAAAAAGGGAGATCGTCCATATTCTTCGTAAGGCTGTTTTGGCGAACGATTAAGGAATCAGTAAACTATTGACTCTCAGCAAGTTTGACATCGCACCAGAAGTCATATTTTTTGGGCATACGACGAGAAACACTTCTCGGGGCTCCGCCTGTAGTGCGCCGCGTGTCAATGACTCCTCCGGCTCGACTTTCTTCCGAGATATCTCCACCGGCCCGAATCTTCTTTGCCAATTCTTTGGTCATTCCTCCCCATTCAAAACCGAGTTTCAGGCTCTGCCCGGGTTGGGCTCCTATTCCTTCTGGAGATGATGCAGACTGGACAAGAGGAACTCTGAATTCAAAGGTAAACGTTTTGTCCTTACGGCTTAACTTGAACCCCGGTTGTAAGGCCTCTGGACCCTGCACTCCTCCGCCTTCTTCACCATCCTCTTTGAGCCTTTCAGCCATAAACACCACATAACCGGGCTTGGATTTGATCGATTGAATCTGTTGTTCGGTCAAATCCTGTCCTCGTTTTTCCAAATAAGCGATGAGTTCGTCCGGACCGACCTGTTTTTGAATAAAATGAAATCCCTCGTCTTTCTTCTTTTTCCCTTCCGTATTGAAATACATGGTGATGCCAGTGTAATTAATGGTGCTCAGATACTCCGGATCTTTGAAGACGAACAGCACATACATATTCTCGGCATCATTCCTGACTGCATAATCCACCTTCACTTTCTTTTCGGTGGTAAACTCGACCCCGCTCCAATCGTCACCCTGTCCATCGATGGTTAAGGGCTGGGAAGCCCATTCGCTCTGCACAAGGTCCTCTCCGGCGAATCCTGCCGTGGTTACGATGAGTATGAAGGCAGCAAGAGAAATATGATACAATAATTTTGTTGTATTCATTTCGACCTCCTCGATATGACTTTAAATTCTAAACCAAACGAAACATTATTGCAAAATTTTTGATTATGGAATAGTGGACACCCGTCCTGTTTTCATGACAGAAATTTGAGTATCAAAGCCTCTCCCTATCTGTTACAATAAGGTATAGAGTTTGCATCGGTTATGAGCAAGAGACGATAAATCAAATGGAATTCTTAAAGCATAAACGGATATCTTCAAATCTTATTTTAGGGAGGGGTAAATGAGCGACGAGAAAAAACGGATTGGGATTTTTCTTCTTCTCTGCCTCGGTTTTCTCTGCTTCAGTGCATGCTCTGTAGGGCTTTTTCCTTCCAAGGACCCCTGGTATGCCAAGCATTATATCATCATGCAGGATTTTGAATGGGACACTTACAAGGCACTTTCGCCCACCGCCAAAGCACAATTCCAAGAGCTCTTCTGGAAGGTCAGAGTCCCACAGGCCCAGCAGATATTCCAAAACAGACTGAAAGTTGCCACAGAAAGCTTTAAAAGAGAAAGTTCCAGCACTCCCTGGAACACCGATCGAGGGAGAATCTTTCTCCTTCACGGCAGGCCGGCCGAGGTTCGGTATGTCGAAAACACCAACCTGGGTGGAAGGACTCTCGTATCTGATATAACAGCCGCTGAGGTGGGAGCAGGAAGAAATGTAGATCGTTCCAAAGAAGATATAGCTGCGAGGATGTCGGAATTATGGGTTTATCCATTCAAGGGCTATCTCATCAATTATCAGTTCGACTTTTCACAGCCCAGACAGTGGAAACTGAGCCCCAATATGTCTGAGAGCGCCTATCGCGATGAGTTCGAACTCCACAGCAGGGTCACGACATACAGAATTGTGGATGTGGAGAAATACAAAAAACAACTGGAGGAGTTGAAAAATATTAAAGAATGAAATTCGCGAATAAAAAAACCATTTTTCTGAAATTATCGCTGTTTTTTTTACCATTCACATTAGTATCATATCAAAACCTCAATCCCTCGCAGGAGAGTGACAAGGAAAATTCGCTTCAGCATCAAGTCTCGGTCACTCTCAAACTTGTCCAAATCTATGTGACCGATAAAGACGGATATCCTGTTGTGGATTTGAATAAAGAAGATTTCATCATCCAAGACAACGGCGATAAAAAGAAGATCACAGAATTCGAAAAACACATCCTGCACCTGCCTCCATCAGAAACAGAGGCTCACGAGAAAGCCAGGGAAATCCAGTCTCCTTCGTCACAAGAGCTCATGAGTCGAAAGTTTTTTCTCCTCTTCGATTTCGCCTATAACAATGCCAAAGGTATCAAGAAAGCTAAAAAAGCCGCTCTGCACTTCTTGGACACCCAGGTTCAGCGATCCGATGAAGTGGGGGTGCTGACCTACACCACCATAAAAAGTCTGACCCTCCACGAGTATTTAACCCGCGATCATAGCGAAGTCCGCAAAATGGTGGAAGCATTCGGCATAAAAGAAAGAGCCGGGAGGGCGGAAAATTTCGAGGAGGACTACTGGTTCCGGGTTACAGGACAAAATCCCATCGATGCCAGCAAAGCAGGAAAAATAACTTTCAAACATGGCGCACAAATCGAGGACAGACCCATTACCGGGGATACTCCAGAATTCGAAAAATTCCAGGCACAGGAAGACGGCAACGTGCATGCGCTCCATTTTGTCCAAAGAATCAAAGATTTTGCCGAAGCCTTGAGGTATATTCCTGGCACCAAACACATTATTCTTTTTTCCTCCGGAATTCCCTATTCCCTTATGTATGGAATCCAACATCCCTCTGAGACATGGGATACCACACGAGGAATCGACACCATGCTGAAACAGAGGTGGGACTTTGGAAACAGGCTCATACAAGAACGGTACGATGATATGCTCAAGGAACTGGCATCTTCCAACAGCACGGTCTATGCCATCGATACCGAGGATCTGTCGGCGACGGTGGGAGTCGATTCGAGATTAAAGGGAGGTTACACACTCCAGACCATGGCGAGTTCTACCGGAGGAAAATACTTCGGAGACGTCAACAGCTACCAAGAGCACCTGGAGAAAATTCAGAACATGACCGGATGCTTCTATGTCCTTGGGTATTACATCGATGAAAAATGGGACGGGGACTACCACAAAATAAAAGTCAAGGTGAACCGCCCCGGACTAGAAGTCCACGCTCAGAAAGGCTACTACAATCCCAAGCCTTTCAGTGAATACACCAAGATCGAAAAGAAACTGCATCTCGTCGATCTGGCTCTGAATGAGAGGTCTCTTTTCCGAACACCCCGTCATTTCCCGATGATCTCCCTGCCGTGTTCGATCAAAGGCGACTCCTACATCTCTATGTTCGCGAAACTGCCTATGGAAAACATCGAAGCTCTCTCTGGAAAAGATGTCGCGATCGTGAGCCTTATATTCGATACAGAAAACAGTATCATCAAGATGGGAAGAGAGAAGAAGGATTTCACCAAGCTGCCCGAGGGAAACATCTATTACTCCAATTTTACCTCTCTCCTCCCGGGTGAGTACAAATGCCGCATTGTCCTGAGAAATTCGGAAACCGGAACAGGTGCTGTGGCCTCTTCATCGGTTATCGTTCCGGAAGCACAGGAACAGCGAATCCATCTTTATCCCCCCCTGCTTCTGAAATCAGATGAGAACGCATCCTATCTGAAAAAGGCAACTGCTGCCTATCCTTTTAACTCAAATCAATATTTCCCCCTCATCGAGCCTCTGGAACAGGGAACGAACAGCGTGTTGGCTGTAGTCAGATGCTCCTATTCTGGAATCCAGCAGCCGGATATTCAGCTCTCTGCGAATCTCATTCACAGCTCAAGCAACAGCGGTGATGCTATCCCTGCGGCCATCTCGATTCTGGAGAGATATCACGATGCCGATACAGAGATTTTTTTGCTGGAGCTTCAGACAGAAGGTCTATCATCAGGCGAATATTTTCTGTATATCTTTGCATTGGATAATTTTTCTCAATCACGCTCCGGCGTGAACACCGCTTTTTCGGTAGGAGATCCCAGTCAGAAGCCGAGCGAACCGATTCGATGAAACCAAAAAATTATTCGATAATGAGGAAAAAATGAAAAAAGCTGTTTATATTTTACTGATTCTGTTCTGTTCCCTTCTTCTCGCCTCGTGCGCCACATCCAGGTTGATGAGGAATCTGGATCCTGAATCCAGAGAGTTCATCTCCAAGGTGAGATACATCATCTCCAAGAAAGAACGCAAAGTCTTCCTCAATCTTCCTGAAACGGAGCGGAAGGCCTTTATCGAAGAATTCTGGAAAAGCAGAGATCCTGATCCAGAAACAGAGGAGAACGAATACAGAGACGAGTATTTCAAGCGCATCAACGAAGCCAACCATCTTTTTACAGAAGGCTCGCCGGGGTGGCTCCAGGATAGGGGGAGAGTCTACATCCTGTTAGGGCCGCCGTGGGAAAGAGAAACTTATCCCAGAGGTATCACTTTTTATGGAAAGCCCACGGAAATATGGCGTTATGGATGGTTCGTGATCAGATTTATCGACCACAGTTGGAACGGCGATTATAAACTCGTTGCCGATAGCCCCTGGCAGATATCCGAGCTCAACAAAGCACAGATGCGGCTGAAGCCGCTGGGCTCGGACGAACAATATCCCTTAGAATTCGAAGTAGACGTGGAAAAAGTTGCAGGAAATCAAGTGGCTTTTCAGGTGAAAGTCCCGTACAATCTGATCTGGTTCGAAGAGGAAGACAACCAGCTTCAGGCCATTCTGGCAGTGAATCTCGCAATCTTCGATTCATCGGGAGAGAGAGTCAAGGAAATCATAAAAGATTATCCCATCAGCCTGACAGAAGAAGAACTGGAGGAGATCATCGTCGAAAACTATACCATAAATATCCAGGTAGAACTTCCCCAGGGAGATTATACCTATACCGTGGAGCTTAAAAACATCGCTGATGAGAGCAGCGCCTATAGAAAAGGAAATTTCAAAGTCTGAACCGATAAGAATAGCATTTCACGCATGAATAGCCATCCCCGTCTTTATCGATGGTATAGAGCCTTTGCCCTCTGCAGATCCCATCTTTTACGCTGAAGGAGAGCTCTTTTTCAATGATAAACCTTCCCGAAGGATCGAAAATGTCGATCAACGCATTCTGTCCGTAATGGCCGTTCCGGACCACCATCAGATAGTCTCCATCCATCGGGATCAGGCTCAAAAAGAAGAACCGCTGGAGTCCTTTTCCGCATCATCTTTGCTCCAAAATTCAGACTTTCACCTATAGAAAACAACAAATCGCACTATGAAGTTGCATCCAGAATTGGCGTTAGAAAATGTCATGGCTAGCAAGGCGTGTCTACCTCAATGTGACACTGGAATGTTCACATTGCTGGTTCTACCGGCAATTTCATATTGCCTGCTTTACTTGATTTTGTTTTCTTTTGTTTTTCCTCCTTTCTGATGGAGGATCAGAGGAGTGACTTTTCCCTGCTCATCCCTTACAAATTATGCCTCGCCTTCAACTCCTTGAGGAAAAACTTGGCCTCAAACTTAGGAAAGAGCTCAAAAGCTTTTGCCCTTCGCCACTCCAATTGCTATAATAATTATTTAAATAAATGTGATGTGCGGGGACGGCATGAGAAAAAAAAACATAATAATCTGTGTTGGGATCACTGTGATCTGCGCTGTTTTTGTGTATGCACAAGTCTTTGCTGCATTGGACGGCACAGTCAAATCAAAAGATGGAAAGCCCATTGCAGGAGCTCGAGTCATATTGATTTATATCCAGGATGGCACAAAATTTGAGTTGGATACGGATGAAAAAGGACGATGGAGGAAAATGAATCTTCAGCCTGGCATCTGGACAATCGGTTTTATAGCCGACGGTTACGAACCTAAAAACCTCAGGGTCGAACTCTCATCCATAAAAAAGAATCCCCCCATCGATGTGCGGATGAATCCTCTACCGAAATCGCCTCTTACACGGGGAGATTCTCTTTACGCAGAGAAAAAATATAAAGAAGCTCTTGAGGAATACACAAGAGTGTTGAGAGAATATCCGGATCTGTATCAAACTTATGATAAAATCGGACTCTGTTATTACAGATTGAACGACTATGACAATGCCGTCGAGAATTTCATAAAGATGATAGAAAAAGAACCCCGATCCCAGAATACACTCATCAACCTGAGTGCTATTTACTTTGAAAGAGGCAATCTTGAAGAGGGGATGAAATATTTCCAGCAGCTCGATGAACAAACCCTCAAAGATCCCACTCTTTTCTATAACATCGGAGTTCTTTTTTTTAACAACAATCAGGCAGACATGGCGATCCAGTATCTGTCGAAGAGTATCGAATTAGATCCGAATTACGTGGATGCCTATTATCAGATAGGTTTGGCAAGTCTTAATAAAGGCGATATGGAAAAGGCAGGAGAAAGCTTTAAAAAAGTCATAGAAATAGCTCCTGATTCAGAAAAGGCCGCTTTGGCCAAGAATTTATTGAAGCATATTAAATAAAGTAGCGACGATATATCCCTAATTGAGAAATATTGCCTAATTCTTAGACACTATCACCTAGAATATGAAATCCAAAATAAAATAAGTCCTTCTGTCTTTCCTCTGTCTTCTTGTAATCGCAGCATCTCATATGTCTAGCCATCTTCTTAAATATATTGCATTTATAGATAGGAATGTAGGTATGTAGACTTTTGGATCCTCCTTGTTTGTTTCTGAAAATGATCCGCCACTGATGAATCCAAATTTGAGGAAAAACGCCTAATTTTTAGACATATTTCCTTGAGTATTAAATCTAATTTTTTTTAGAGATCCTTTCATCCTTTCTCGATCTCCTTGTAAAGAAAGCATTTAACTGATCAAGTCATACTGGTACGTATATTGCACTCATGGGAAGGAATCATGTTTTAGAAATTAAGGAGGTTAGAGAATAGATTTCCAAATTCATCTTCTACTATTGAGATCTCTACATTCATGAAATTACAGCATTGAAAATAAACAAAAAGGAGGTGTTTAAAGCAGTATCCACCCAGACAAACGGTCTTAAGGTTTGGAATACAAGACCTCTATTGGTCCTTGATTCCAGGGCACATAGTTAAAGGCTCTACTCTGAACAAACAAATAAAAGGAGGAGAGCTACCACTCCCAAAGATTCGGGAGAAGGAGGTAAACAAGAATATGAGATATGACTTCAAAAACATACTCATCGCGTTGTTCATCATTTTCATCGCCTCAAATATGCTATTCGCACAGTCGCGAACAGGAACCCTCAAGATCACTGTGGTTGATGATAGTGGTAACGCTGTTCCAGGTGTTACTCTTACACTCTCAAGTCCCGTCATGATGGGCGAGAAGATAATGACTACCAACACGGACGGCGAAGCACTGTTCATCAATCTGTCTCCAGGTACTTATGAGCTCAAGTCTAGTATTATGGGATTTCAGGAGAAGGTATCCCAGAATATCGGAGTTTCACTCGACAAACAGACTCTTCTCCAAGTAGAGATAAAACCGGCAGCGATTGAGGAATCGATCACCGTAACAGCTGAAGTACCGTCTGTAGATACTACAAAATCGGTCGTTGCCGAACACGTGACGCATGAGACAGTCGAATCCCTTCCCATTGCTCGCGACTTCGTCAGCTATCTGCAATTGGCTCCAGGTGTAAACATGGTTCCCAACTCACAGGGACGGGATATGCCACAGGATCCGGCCGGCAAAGGAGGACAGAATTACTATGACCGCGGCCTGCAAGGATCAGATCCACCAGTTTCCGGAACCGGAGGAGGGAAGAGAGGATCCCGTGATAATCTTTATTTTCTCGACGGTATAAACATCACGGGATTATCATCTCAAAACGCCTTGATGAATTTCAACAATGAGGTCATCCAGGAGCAGGAGCTGATGACCTCCGGAGTGCCAGCAGAGTACGGCGGAGGAAAGGGTATCGTCGGTAACATTGTGACCAAATCCGGAGGAAACCGGCTCTCAGGGTCTGCAAACCTTTATATGCAGCTAGAGGGCTTTTACTTGCCCTATGGAGGGAATGAGTACGATAACGCGGATAAGCCAGAAACTCCCTTCAGCGAAGCCACCATGCTGGAAGGTTTTAAAGACGACGCCTATGATACGGCTGCAACTCTAGGCGGCCCCATCATGAGGGATAAACTGTGGTTCTTCCTTTCCGGGCAGTACAGGAACAATGCGAAAACCTATACTCTTTCCGAATCTGCTTCTTCCACCCGGGAACAAGCAGACTATTCTCAGAAACGATCGGGCCTTTTCGGGAAAGCTTCCTTTAAACCGACTGCCAACGATTCCTTCACGTTCATTTACTTCCTCGATACCTTTGATATAATAGGCGAACGTGATTCCAACATTCTCAAGACCCGGCAGCGGTCACGGGAATACGATTATAATGTCTTCAGCGGTTATTATCAAAGAGTATTGGCAAACAACCTGATCCTCGACCTTCGCTTCGGCCGTTACCAGAGGAAATACCTACTTGCACCTCGTTACCCAGATGCCGGTATCAATGATACCATGTATTTCAGGGCAGGTACCTACCCGGCTATCGAAGAATTCTCATTTGGAAGCTACGACCAGGGTGGTGATTATGATAATATCAGAAATCAGCTCAGCGGATCAATCGAGTGGTATGTCGGTAATCACCGGGCCAAGTTTGGGTTCATGTACTCCCGTGAGACAGACCTGGACGCTCCTTACTATACTAATGGAGAGAGACGCAATTCCGTAGATCCCAGCCTGGCAGGATCGACACTCGGACAGCTCCTTGACTGGGGTATATGGCCTTCAAGTGAATTCAGTGAGCGGCTTCTTCCTGCCCTGAACAACAACTGGGGTCCGACCTCAGAGGCTTATGATCTCAATAATGATGGTGTTGTGTCTGCAGATGAGTTGAGAACAGCCACCTTTACAGACCTGAACGAGAGAGGCCTATATTTCAAGAGAGAGATGGACGCACAAATAGGGGAGAACAAAGTTCGTGCCGCACGATACATGGGATATGTGATGGATGACTGGAGGTTCAACGACTACTTCACGCTCAACGCTGGAGTCCGAATCGAAAAGCATGACTATTTTGCCTCTGATGATTCAGTCATCCTGAAGATGCCGGTAAGGTTTATGCCCAGGATTGGCCTTGTCTGGAATATCGGGGGAAGAGGCACCCACAAGTTGACGGCCTTCTACGGACAGTTCTCCGACCCCGTTGCATTTAGCATGGTCCACTTCGCCGGAAACATTACAGGGGCAGTGCGGAATGAGCAGATTTGGCTCAATCATGACTGGTTCACTTTTAGAGTCCGGGGATCAGCTGAGAGAAGGGATGCTGTCTGGACTCCGAACACCAGGGATGCTCTCTCTCACGAGGCCTCCTTGACTCATGAAATCGACGTGGGAGACGGCCTTGTGTTTGCGACTCAAGCCTATTATCGACAGGACCGAAAAATCATCGAAGACTACGATCTGTTTACCTATGTGGAACACTACGAAGGGGATCCCGTTTGGGGACATCTGGATCTTTCATTCCAGGATTTCGGGTATCCAGAATCTGGACCTCCCGGGACGGCTAACTACTTTCTCTCCAACCTCATCGGAGCCAAAAGAGAAATGTACGGCCTTGATTTTGAGGTCTCCAAACGATTCCAAAATGGTTCATTCGTAGTTGCCCAGTACTCCTACAAAGACGCGAAAGGAAACAGCCAGTCGGACGGAAACGCAGACCTCCAGGGAGATTTCATCCAGCTCGACCCGAGAAATGACTGGATGTGGGGGCGCACTCCCGGAACAATCCCTCATAAGATCAAACTCTTCGGCACCTACCGCACTCCTTTTGGCCTGGATATCGGCGCACTGTTCTACTGGAACTCCGGCATGGTCTATACAGAATCCTATGACTTCATACCTGGTCGGTACAGCATCTATTACAACTGGCCCTTGAACGAAGAAGAGACACTGATGGCTAAAACAGGAGCAGAACAAACTCCCAGCTATTATCAGATCGACCTCAAGCTCAACTACACATTAAGGTTAATGCAAACAGCCTCGATCCAGTTCTTCTGTGATATCTACAACCTCACCAACTCCCAGCAGGCGCTTGATGTCCAGTACGCACGAAACGACCCACAGTGGGACTACCAAGATGTGGTAGAGCTCTTGATGCCTATGAGGTTCTACGTCGGAACCAGAATAAGATTCTGACCTTTTGATCATCGATGAGAGGGCCGGCACTTAGAGCAGTGTCTGCCCTCTCCTCAAAATCAGGTCATTGAATTTGATGTCTATGAAATGTAAAATGTCCAAGCATTATACTTTTTTCATTTTCTTTGTTCTTGGTTCGTGTGTCTTCATTCTTGGGTTGCAAGGAAACACTCCTCAGCAGGAACAACAAGAAATTCCTAAGCCAGCCTATCAGGTAGAGGTTGTCGTTACCAATGTGAGTGTCATTGTAACCGATAGTGACGGCCTTAGAGTCACGGGTTTGAAGGCGGAAAATTTTGAGATCTACGAAGATGGCCTGCTCCAGAAATTGACCAATTTCTATGAGGTCAAAGGCATGGAGGTTTTTGTTCCATCACCACAGCCGCTGCCAGTGGAATCTGCGCAATTCAAAAACAAGATAATATTCTATTTCGACAACTGGCAAATCCATCCATTGAACAGAAACAAAATCATAAAGAAGCTGGAGGAATTTATCCAGAATAATTTTACGAATGAATATCCCAGTAATGAGGGAATGATTGTCAGTCTCGGCCAGAAGCTGGAGATCCTGCAGGAATTCACACCCAATCCCCGGAAACTTCTGAGTGCTGTTAATGAGACCAAGAATCATTCGGGTTACTCCCTCCTTCAATTGAAAGAAAAAGAGGAAATGCAAAGAGAACTGAACAGAATGGTTTCTGAAACCTCGATGTCCGACAATAAATATGAGAGCTTTCAGAGAGCCCTGGGATTCGCAAAGAATTATGTCGAGTCGGAGCACAACAGCCTCATCTACTCCTTGAAGTCCCTGAATGCGCTCGTCAATAACTTGATGGGAGTCGAGGGAAAAAAGATTCTGATTTACATCAGCGACGGATTGGCACTGAATCCTGGAGAAGTAGTATATGATTATATAGATAGTGCGTTTCAGGGAGGAAACGCCCGTGCAGAGGCCATGATTTATGATACAACGAACCTTTTCAAGGAATTGACAGCCCGATGCAACGCTGCTGAAGTCACTCTATATCCCATCAATGCCCGAGGACTCGACAGCCGCATTCTCTCCGCAGACCGAGAAGAAGGCTGGAATGTGTATAGACGGGGATCCGGTATGATCAAAGAAATGTCGAGAGTCAAGAACGATGCACTCAAGCTAATGGCTAAAGAGACGGGTGGGCTCAGTATAATTGACAAGAACAATATCGCCCCTGATTTGGCACGCATCGGGAACGATCTTCAGTTCTACTATTCTCTGGGATACAGGTCGCCTCGTCAGGAAGACGGCCGATACCATTCTGTCGAAGTCAAACTGGTGGGCGTGGATGAAGACTATCGAGTCCGAGTACGCCAGGGCTATGCACGAATCTCACAGGAGCAGAGAATTCAAGATTCAGTCTCATCCCGTCTTTTCCTGCACCGGCAGGAAAATCCCTTGAACGTAGTGGTGCAGGCTTTGCCGGTCGAAACCATGACGGCTTCTCAGAGACGCTGCTTGAAAATTAAAATCCTCGTTCCGATTAAAAATCTGATCCTCTATAACGAAGGGAATACATATTTCGGTAACATTAAGGTTTACATTGCTTTGAAGGATTCCCAGAATCGATTCTCTCCATGCCATGAGTTGGTCGAAGAGGTCAGGATTCCCTCCTCCGATTATGAACTGGCTGTAAAAAGTTCGTACCCTTATACCGCCGAGATGTATGTCGAACCTGAGGAATACATCATCTCGATGAGTATCAGAGATCTCATCGGAGAGGGCGTGAGCTACCTTCAGTTTCTCAAGAAGATCGAGTGACAGAATCGATCATCCATTTGAAACGAACATACACTCATTCCTTTCTCTAACCGTTCATATAAATTTCATCTCCTAAGAACATTTCAACGGAGGGATTTCCTTCAGGAAAGACGCCAGTCCTGTTATCCCTGAGGTGGGAGTTCAAAGTTCGATTGACAAAACCGAATCGCTGTCATAGGATTGATGTACTCTGAAGTAAAACGAATAAAACGGTTTATGAAAAGATATTTAAAATGGCTGTTTGTTCTGATCGGGACCATCGTCATCCTTTTTCTGAGAACGACTACAGATTTTATAAAATTCGACGAAATATCGAATGATTTCGGCTTCTGGTCGATTATACCTGCAGTAGTTACCCTTATTCTGTGTTTTTCCACTCGTGAAGTCATCCCCTCCCTTTTCGCAGGCATACTGCTGGGAGGATTTATCAGCGGAAAGTTCAACATCGTCCAGGAGTTCCTGATACCGTCGATCGGAAGTCCGAAATACGGCGAAATCCTGCTGGTCTATCTCTGGTGTCTGGGAGGTCTGATCGGCATCTGGGGAAAGACAGGTGGAGCTCAACATTTTGCCCGATGGGCAGGTGCCAAGATCGCAAAAGACCGGCGAACAGCCAAATTTTTCGCATATCTTATGGGTGTGCTTTTTCATCAAGGAGGAACTATCAGTACAATCCTGGCCGGCTCCACTGTCCGGCCTGTGTGCGACGAGAAAAAAGTCTCCCATGAAGAGCTCTCCTACATCATCGATTCCACGGCCTCGCCCGTAGCCACGGTACTGCCATTCAATGTCTGGCCTCTCTATATCGGAGGGCTTGTGGTCGGGACCTCACCCATTTTTGCCGATCTGGATGTCAGCAAAACATATATTTTTAAAGCGATTCCGTTTAATTTTTACGCCTGGTTTGCCCTGTTGTTCACGCTGCTTCTGAGCTGGGAAAAGCTCCCTTGGTACGGGAAACGGATGAAACAGGCTATGGAGCGGGTGAAATCCACAGGCGCTCTGAACAGGAAAGAAGCACGACCGCTCATTTCAAAGGAACTCTCGGAGCTCGAAATTCCAGAGGATTTCAAACCCTCCATCCTGGGATTTCTGATCCCCATAGGCGTTCTCTTGTTCATTGCCATCGGACCCTATCTCATCATTGGCAAGCTGTATGTATCCGAAGCATTTATTTTAGCCACCCTGTCGGCCATGATCTTAGCCTTGTATCAAGGAATGCGGTTGAAGACCGTGATCGAAGGTTTCATCAACGGATGCAAGGGAGTGACCGTGGGAGCCATCATTCTGGGTCTGGCAGTCACTCTGGGAAATGTTTCAGGCTCCCTGGGAACAGCCAACTACATCATCCGTACGAGCGGGAAACTGATCATTCCCTTTTTGCTGCCCGCAATCTTTTTATTCGTGACCATGTTCATCTCTTTTTCCATCGGTACATCCTGGGGAACCTATGCGGTGGTTTTTCCCATCGCAATGCCTCTGGCCTATTCGGTCAATCCAGATCCGTTTTTTAACCTGCTCTGTTTCGCCGCCGTTACAGGAGGATCGGTCTACGGCGACAACTGTTCGCCCATCTCCGATACCACCATTCTCTCCTCGCTGGCTACGGGTACGGACCTGATGGATCATGTCTTCACCCAACTGCCGCTTGCGAGCGTGGCTGCCGGTCTAGGAGCCGTCCTCTATACAGTCATCGCTCTGCTGACATTGTAAGCCGGTTGAGCGACAATTTTTGCCTACGCCTCTTTGGGAGGATGGAGCTCTTTTTCTGAATGCGCGATGACCGTGGCTGCGGCAATATCTCCGGTGATGTTGATAACGGTTCGGGACATATCCAGGATCCGTTCGACTCCCAGGATGAGCGCGATCCCTTCCAGGGGAATTCCAACCTGCCTGAGTACGATCACCAGCATCAAGACTCCCATGGCCGGTGCTCCCGCTGCTCCTATGGAAGCGAGCGTAGCGGTGAGGACGATGGCGAGCTGGTCTCCGAGTCCCAGGTTCATGCCGTAGACCTGGGCGATAAAAATGGCTGTCACTCCCTGATACAGGGCTGTCCCATTCATGTTTATGGTCGCTCCCAGAGGCAGGACAAAGCTCGAAATCTCTTTGGAGACGCCGATCTTGTCCTCGGCAACTTCCATGGTAACGGGTAACGTAGCTGAGCTCGAACAGGTGCTGAAGGCAATCAGTTGGGCCTCATAAATGCCTTTCCAGAATTTAAAATACGGATATTTGGTGAAGAGCGTGACAATGGCTGGATAGGTGAATGCGAGCAGAAAGAGACCTCCGATGGTGACCGCACAGTAGCGGACGAGCGACATCAGTATATCCACTCCGAATGTCCCTACCACTGCGGCGATCAAAGCAAAGACCGCGTACGGCGCGATTTTGATCACGATCTCCACGATTTTGATCATGATGTCGTTTATGGCTTCGAAAAACGCAATGACAGGCTTCATTTTTTTCTTGTCGAGCAGAGAGATCACCACACCCATAAACATGGCGATGAAGATGATCTGAAGCATGTTCGCCTTGACAAAAGAATCGGCCGGATTATCAGGAATGATGTCGATCAGGACGTCTCCGAGTCCTGGTCTCTCCTCGGCACGCAGGGCCTGAGATTCGGCTGTTTCGCCGTAGCTCGCTTTGAGTTCTGCCTGTACTGATTCTGGAAGGTTGGCGCCTGGTTTCAAGACATTGGCCAGGAAAAGACCGAGGGCCACGGCCGAGACATAATAGGCAATATAAAAAACGAAAGTTTTTCCGCCTATGCGTCCCAGTTTGCGCAAGTCCCCGAGGCTTGCCACTCCGACCAGAAGGGAGGCGAAAATCAAAGGGATGACGACCATCTTGATCAACCGGATAAAAGCGGTTCCAACAGGGCGCATAACCGCGGCATCCTGGCTGTAGATCAAGCCGGCCACGGCTCCGAGAATGAGCCCCACAAAGATTTGTGTGGGGACGCTGGTGCGCCGCAGAGTGGTGAGGATCAGAAGTACGACTGCTGCAGCGAGAAGCACGGTCTGGATAAGCCTGACACTGAGTGCATCCGCAGGAGTGCCCAAACCGAGGGCTGCAACGCAAAGCACAGCTGCACCCACAGCCCCGATGATTCGCGGCATATAGCGTCTCATGCTTTCTCCTTACCCCCAGAGTGTCTTCGTTCTAGCAAAGCCGCGGAACTCTTCATGAGGAAATTTAATATCACAATACGGTCAAAATCTCAAAGAGATTTTTGCCAGAGGCCTGCAGCTTGCAGCCAAATTCTGGATGCATTCGCCAGGCCTTCAGAGCCTCGGCCCATGGACAAAACTTTGCCGGAATTTGGAGGCATCCTTATTTCCATGACAAATGCGGCTTTTGGCGATGGTTGAAGCGATTATTGAAGATTCCGACCCAACCTAACCCAGCCATTCCTGCCGTTCTTCGAGGGTATCTGACTCCGTCAGACGGCGGTGCTGTATTGAGCACCACTTTGCCAAAGAATACCAGTTGTGTGCAGGCACGGGAACAGAGGATAAAGGAGGAGAGTTGGGTGTTATGGTGCGCAGTTCAGCGCCGCCGAGAAGGGCGGTAAAGGAATGGCGTAAAAAATCTTCACTTGAGTAAAACCATTTCCAAAAGCTGATAGAGAGCCTTCTAGGATCATGGAAACAGAGATGCTTTCCTGTAATTTTTGCATTTGACCTCAAATCAGGCGTGTGATAATAAATGAATCCGGATATCCTGCAGAATATATTGCTCATGCAAAAAGAAAAGGCTCATCTCCCCAACATTATCCTTATCGTTATCGATGCGCTCCGGGCGCAGAACCTGGGCTGCTATGGCGCAGAAGGTCATCCGAGCCCGAATATCGACCAGCTTGCCGGAAAAGGAGTCCTCTTCGAAAACGCCTTTTGCTGCTGGAACACCACAGACCAGAGCCTGACATCCATCCTGACAGGACAATACCCTCGAACCCATGGAATCACCCATCACGGAGACAAAATACCTCCCGAGGACCTCGATACGTTCCGGAAATTGAACATTCCGCTCCTCAGTGATATCCTCCGGCAAAAAGGATACAAAACCTTTGCCGTCGATTGGATGGGCCGATGGTTCAAGAGAGGATTCGACGACTACGGATATACGCCACAGCGAAACTTTTTCCAAAAGACGATGTATACTCTCATCACGCTCCCCTATCTCCACATCAAATACATGGCCTCAGGGATCAGTATCGTCAAAATATATAAAAAAAGGCGGAACGCCTCGTCCCCCACGGACTGGAAAACGCTCAAGGAGGTCTTCCAGACCTTTCGTTTTCTCTTCGAGCTGGCAAGAATCCACGACTCCCAGTTCGTCACCGGGCTGACCAAGAAGCTGATCCGGAAAGCCAAGGGAGACCATTTTTTGCTCTTCATCCACTACTGGGATACCCATCCTCCCTACAACTGTCCCAAAAAATTCAGGCCGCGGAAAAAGAGTCGGGACTCCATGGATTTACTCGAGTCAAAATACAGGGGAGCAGTAAGCTACGTCGACCGGAATCTGGGAAAGTTGATCCAGTTCATGAAAAATGAAAGCCTTTTGGACGACACGCTGATCATCATCACCTCAGACCATGGAGAAAGCCTGACAGAACACGAGATATTCTTCGATCATCACGGCCTTTACGATGTGACCACCCATGTCCCTCTGATTCTGTCCGGACCCAAATATTTTCCATCTGCAAAAAGGATCGATGCGCTGGTTCAGCATGTGGATCTGGTCCCTACCCTCTGCGAGCTTATGGGTATCGAAGCAGAAGAGATGTCCTGGGACGGCAAAAGCCTCTTGCCCGTGATTTCAAGAGACAAAGAAGAGATCCGCGGTTGCGCTTTGATCGAAGAGTCTTACGCAGAGAGAAAAGTGGCCTTAAGGACAAAGGCATACAAATATATCTATGCACCGGACGGGATAGGAAAATGCAAGTACTGCCAAAAGGTCCACGGAGGAGTGGAGGAATTCTACGATCTTATGGATGACCCTGAAGAAACGGATAACAGGATCAAGAACCAAAAATTACAAGCCGAAAAGATGAGACAAAGGCTCGAAGACACCATCCAGGAACTGGAATCCAAGAAACAAAAAGAACTTGAACGGCATGAAGCTGGTGAATCGCCTGCTGAATTATCCTCCGATGCCAGAGAAAAGAAAAAAATACGGAAGAAATTCAAGAGCCTGGGCTATATGGATTGAGCAGCAGAGATGAGGCAATGAAAAAATTCACACCCTTGTATGCGGGGATCCTGATGTTGATGACGGAAATCGGTCTTTTTATAACCTGCACGTTTGTCGACCAAAGGTCTGCAGCCAAAATCCTATCCATGATCACGGCCAATCATATCGGGGGGAGGCTTCCCTTTATCACCGTGGGTTTGGAGAACGGCTTTCCGCCATTGCTGATTATTTGTGTTGTGATGTTCTACAACACCACCTATGTCCTGCTGATGTATTCTCTTTTCGTGTTTCTTTCTGCCAAGGTCAAGCGTTTCAAGATGATAGATAAGCTGGTAGGATCGATGAGAAGGGATGCGGAAAAAAGAAAACAGTCATTCAAAAGATGGAGCCGGTTCGGAATCTTTATCTTTGTCTGGATTCCCCTGCCCTGGACCGGTGCTGCGATCGGATCTTACATCGCTCACATGGAAGGATACAGTGTTAAAAACACGCTTCTGACCGTGCTTCCTGCCATGTGGGTCGGTGTCATCTCCTGGACTCTGTGGTTCGATGAGCTGTATAAATTCATCGAGCGGTTCGGCAGAGGAAAGACCATGCTGGTGACCGTATTTTTGCTGGTGGTGCCTGGGTTCATTTATCTCTTGAATGTCCTGTTGAAGAACAATAAAAACAGGACGAGCCGCCTTATCTGATCAGCCTTCAGGAGCACTCCAGAACACACCTTGAAAACAAGGTATAGGAATAAATTTGAAAACTTATAAAAATATTTTTCAATATTTCCAGCAAAATCAGGATAACTATCTGATTTTACTGGAATACCGAAAGGTATTGGCATTTTTTACGAATAATTCAAGCTATTTATGTAAATTTATCGTAATAATAAATATAAGTATTTCTTAAAATGAGGAGGCCAATCATGTTTCGAAAAATCTCGATGGTCGTCATCCTTTTTCTGCTGATCCTCCAGGTGGCAGGTGCTCAGCAGCCTGGAGAAATCAGCTATCATGACGAACCGGTCTTTCCCACCGGGAAAAAAGGGGAACGAATTCAGGCTCTCATCGACACCGTGAATGCCAACGATCCCGATCGCGTGCGCCAGTTCGTGCAGGAACATTTCACGGAAAAATTTCGCGATTTCGCGCCTATGGATCAGCACATCGACGTGTTCCTGGGCTTCTTCCGGGAGACAGGCGGCATCGACTTCCACAGCATACGCACTTATGTCCCTGAACGCAAGGGAGATACGGTGGTTATCCTTAAGGACCGGCTTCTCGACAATTGGATGGCTTTGGTCCTCAGATTCGACGAGAAAAACGACTTTTTTATCAGCGGGGCCAGCTTCGCACCTGCCCGCACTCCCTCCAACGTCGAGGAATCCGACATCACTGAGCCACAATTTCTCCAAGAAATCAAGGCCGTGATGGAGCGCTTGACTGAGGCGGACGTTTTTTCGGGGACACTTCTTATCGCCAAGGGAGACAAAGTCCTGATGACTTTTGTGGGCGGGGAGGCAAGCAAACGGTTCCATGTCCCTAACAACTTGGAGACCAAACTCAACCTGGGATCGATGAACAAGATGTTTACCGCTATATCTATCATGCAGCTCGTGGAAAAAGGCCTTCTTTCCTTAGACGATCCCATCAGCAAATATGTGGATGAATCATGGCTTCCTGAGGAGATCACTTCCAAGATCACCATCCATCATCTGCTCACCCACACTTCAGGACTGGGCAGTTACTTCAACGAGACGTACATGAAAGGATCACGGGCCCTGTTCCGGAATGTCGAGGACTTCAAGCCCCTGGTCCAAGGAGAAAAGCCAGCCTTCGAGCCCGGAGATCGCTTCCGTTACAGCAACACCGGGATGCTTCTTCTGGGAGTGGTGATCGAAAGCGCGACCGGGCAGAGCTATTTCGACTACATCCGCAAAAACATCTACGAGCCTGCGGGGATGAAAAATTCGGACAGCTACGAGATGGATTACCCGGTCGAGAATCTGGCCATCGGATACAGCCCGGACCGCAGCAGCCCGTACGGGTGGCAGAACAACCTCTACAAACACGTCATCAAGGGAGGTCCTGCCGGCGGCGGATTTTCTACGGTCGAAGATCTGTATCGTTTTGCTCTGGCCCTGCTGTCAGGCAAACTCGTCTCAGAAAAATCTCTGGATAAAATGTGGACAGATCATTATGGTGAAAATTACGGGTATGGATTTACGGTATCACAAGGCCCTCATGGGAAGGTGGTCGGCCACAGCGGGGGCTTTGACGGAATTAACGGAAACCTCTCCATCTACCTCGATGAAGGATACATCGCAGCCGTGCTCTCTAACTACGACAGGGGGGCCAGCCCGGTTGCGCGAAAAATCGAGGATCTTATCGCCAGAATCAAATAGATAAGAATCTTTTACTGCGTTTGGAACCTGAAGACAAGAAGCTCTGCTTCTTTTTCCGGCATTTGTTCTATGGATTTGAATCCATCTGTCAGCCGCGAAATAATTTCTTTTTTTCCCCCTTTTTTCTCTATCTCCTGGTACCGGGCGTACAGGTCATCCAGCCTTGGAAGCGGTTGGCCGGAAGTGATGATAGAGATGGCCACCTCGCCTTCGGCTTCCTGGACATAGAACCAATTGGGGGGTGAAGGGAAGATGTATGTCTTTCCTGGCTGGAGAGGATTCTGTACAGCTTGAAATTCGGGATTGGGGAAGAACCGGATGAGACGTCCTCTATTATCGGTCTGATAGATAGAGACATATCTCTTTCGCGAAGGCTTCAAAACCAACCGGTAGTTATTCTCCGAAGATAAAGTGAGGATCTTGTCTCGAGGTGTCCGGATGTCCACATCCTCTATCGTCTCTGCTCCTGGTCGTTGATATTGAAAAATATACTCTCCGCTGACCAGCTGACTTTTCTTTTCTCTTTTCGCCATATCTCTTGCGGCGATTCGAGGCGCTTTGGCCGGTGCTGGGATTTCTTCTTCTCTGGGGGCCTCGACCTCATTGAGAGCCTGAGCGCTCTCTATCCCCTCTCCTTTCTCAATGACAATACCTTTTCTCAATCCCACTGGGGGGGCGATTTCCTCAGAGGGCTGAAGGACGATAAACAAAAGGATAATGGCAGCCGCTATCCCCGCAGCAGCCCAGCGAACGGGCCAGGAGATTGCCGAAAATTTGGGCTTCTTTTGTCTGTCCTCAAGCCTCTGATAGACCTCTGCTGTAGGGTGGATTTCTGGGGCTGCATCCATCTCATGGGACGCCCATTTATCCATTAATTTTTTAAATTTGTCTTCATCCATAGGGTCACTCACTCCCATTCTTTCATACGTTTCAGGAATAGATTTTTGTCTCTCATTCTTGAAACGAATCGATTCCCTTGCGTTCCAGACACAGCCGCACCCTCTCTGCTGCCGCCAACACATATTTTCTCACTGCGCTGATGGATTTCCGGAACACCTCGCTGATTTCCTGGTAATTTTTACCCAGAATGTAATACATCACCAGCGCCTCCCTTTCGGCTTCCTTTTTCAGTTCGCCGATACATTCGCGGACAGCAAGGATGAGGGAGGACTCATCTGTGTGCCGACTCTTATCTTCCAGGGTGTCTTTGAGATGCAGGCTGCTGCCGTTTTCCTGTTGTCCGATTCTTCTCTCTATCGAAGAGAATCTCACGATCTTTTGACGCCGGTAAAGATTGATCGCCTGATTTTGGGCGATTCTGAAGAGCCAGGTGCGGAACGATGCTTTCTTGGGATTGAACTGCCTGGCTTTTTCGATCACCCGGATAAAAATATCGTGCACCAGATCTTCAGGATTGGGAACTTTCATCACGCTCGATAAAAAGACATACAGTTTTTTGCCATACCTCCTGTACAGCTCGTCGATGGAGTATTTGTCCCCATTCTTCAGCCGTTCCATCAACTGTTCATCGGTTATCGGTTTCACAGCGCTCCCTTCCTTATATATATGTCATTTACGGCTGAAAGACAAATGAACTTTTTCACACGATCGAAGCACTGTCATCGCGAGCGGAGCGTGGCGGTTTGGCTGACCTTCAAAACAATTATTGCAGAATTGGAAGTTCACCAGCTGATGGAACCCAGTCCCAGTGGCTATAGAAAAAATATTATGAAGTTGATTAGAGCACTTGGTGAGTCAGAGTTTAGCCGAATCAAGATATTATCAGAGACAGCTGCTGGTTGCTGAGAACAGAAGAAAACGAGACATCCTTCTGACTACGAATCAGAAGGCCGTAGGTTCGAATCCCGCCGGGCGTACCAGGGGTATACTCTGGTTTTTAGGCTTTTCCTTAATTTTGTCTTTTATACTACAAACCCGTATTTTCAGCTATTTTAAACAATTTTTGGCACATATGCGCCGCATGGGGATAAGTCTATTCTCTGACACCTCCACAATTGTCTATATCATTAGACACCATGGAATCCCTCTTAAATCTTGAGAGAAAAAATAATCCTTATTCTCCCCACAAAAACCCCTATCACCCAAAG
>CAYFWF010000050.1:0-209750 GCA_964346815.1 uncultured Eubacteriales bacterium
GCTCATCGCATCCTGGGGCTGAAGTCGGTCCCAAGGGTTGGGCTGTTCGCCCATTAAAGCGGTACGTGAGCTGGGTTTAGAACGTCGCGAGACAGTTCGGTCCCTATCCACGGTAGGCGAAGGAGATTTGAGGGGGGCTGTTCCTAGTACGAAAGGACCGGAACGGACGAACCTCTAGTGTACCAGTTGTCCCGCCAGGGGCAGCGCTGGGTAGCTACGTTCGGAAGGGATAACCGCTGAAAGCATATAAGCGGGAAGCTTGCCCCAAGATAAGATCTCCCACCCTTTCGAGGGCTGAAGGGTCCTTGTAGACTACAAGGTTGATAGGCTGGAAGTGTAAGTCCGGTGACGGATTGAGCTAACCAGTACTAATAGCCCGTGAGACTTGACCATAAAGTTTATTAAGACAAAAAATCCAATAGTTTCTAAATTGACTGTTTTGAATACTAAAATTCCCGGCAACCATAACAAAGGGGAAACACCCGTTCCCATTCCGAACACGGAAGTTAAGCCCTTTAGTGCCGATGGTACTGCTCGGGGGGCCGAGTGGGAGAGTAGGTCGTTGCCGGGTTTTTTTTTACATTTATTGGCTTTTATGATAGAGTAAAGCCAATGATCGAGGATTCATGAAGGATCAGCCTCGAGAAGAACGGCACTAATCCTTTATGAGGTCCGAGAAGTAAAGGAGATCAGAATGAACATTTATGCAGGCAATTTGCCCTGGGATTTGAGTGAGGACGAATTGCAGGAAGCGTTTGCAGCCTTCGGAGAAGTGACATCTGCCAAAATTATCGTGGACAAGTTCTCTGGGCGCTCCAGAGGATTTGGTTTTGTCGAAATGCCGAACAAAGAGGAAGGGAACGCAGCTATTGCAGATTTGAATGGAAAAGAACTCAAAGGGCGGGCATTGAGAGTCAGTGAAGCCCGTCCTCGAAGAGACGATAGACGATAGATCAGTAATTTCTTCCGAGCCTTTTCTTTAAAAAGGGAGAGGTCTATTCTGAAATTTGATCGAAGCTCTCAGCGATGAAATGTCCCTTCTGTGGTTCGGAGAATATTTCACCGGCCGAGCACGAATTCACAAAGGATTATCCGTTCTGGATAGTCCTGGCCATCGTTTTTTCCTTGATCGTTGTTCTCCTCCTGTTGTTTTTTCTCCTTCAACTGCATCCCGTTATCCTCATACTCATCCTGGTGGCCGTCGTCAGCAAACTGCTGGATACAAGGAAACGCCACAAACGGAAAAAACAGAAGATCGAATACATTTGTCTGCAGTGCGACCAGAGGTTCATTCGGGAAAAATACGAATCCAGAGAGCCCTGATCGTCTCGAATACAGACTTTAGATCGATTTTTTTGATCTGAGCCTCTCTTTTCCAGATTCGTTCTATCCATTCCCCAATGCTCTCACATCTTTGGCTACGTGCTTTTATGCGGTCATAGAAGGAGAGAAGCCTATTCTTCAAAATGAAACTTGACAAAAGAAGAAGAAAGAATTATTTTAACTAAATAGTTAAACTAACCGGTTGATTAAATTATGCTTGAAAGAAAATCAAACATAAGAAACACAAGACGAAAAATATTGGATGCGGCTCTCAAAGATTTTGCCGACCACGGATATGAAGGCGCGCGGGTGGACCGTATCGCACGATCTGCAGGAATCAACAAAGCCATGATCTTCTACTATTTTTCCTCAAAACAAAGCCTTTACCGCACTGTCATCGAGGATGCCCTCCAAGATTTCGTTCCTAGGGTCCAGACAGCCATCACGGAATCTCCCAAACCCGAGCTTCTCTTTGAATCCATCCCTGCCCTCTACATCCGCTACTTTTCCAGCCATAGACAGGTCATCCGAATGATCGTACGCGAGTTGATCCACTCTCCGGACAGCATCGCTCCTCTTATCCGGGAAATCTTAGCCGAGTTTCCCCATGCAACCTCCAAAACATTGCCCCAAGTCATCTCCAAATGGTACCGCGAAGGCCTGATATCCGAATCCGATCCGGTCCATTTTATCCTCAATATCGTACCGCTCTGTCTGTTTCCTATCATTGCCCTGCCGATGGTCGAAGGCATCCTGGAGGTTCGCATCACCGAAGACGCAGAATTTCTGGAGAAACGCATCCAAAGCATCTCCCATCTTTTGAAAAAAGGAATGCTTCTATGAAAAAAACGTGCTTTCTTCTCTTCGTGTGCTTTCTTTCGTCATCTTCGGGCCTTCCCGTTTCTCTTTTCCCGAAAGCCTTCCTCTCAAACCAGCCTCCATCCGCCAAAATCCCGCTGACAACTGCTATACGAGAAGGGTTGAAAAAGGATTACGCCTACCAAAATGCCGCACTAGATATTGAACGGGCATCCCTGCAACAGCGGCTTTCTGCTAAAAACAAGCTGTTTCATGTCGATTTTGATGCCAGCTATCTCTACAGGTCAGAAACGATGGTGATCGATTTTCCCTCCGTCGATCTCCCCGGAGCTCTCACCATACCCGGCCGTAAAATCGAAGCCGGAGTCCACCACAGCTACGACCTCAAGCTCGGCCTCACCCAACCCCTCTTTACTGGCGGAGTTCTCACCAACACCGTCAAGCTCAACGAAGTACGCCGGGCCATTGCCCTCAATCGGAAGATCCTCCAAAAAAACCAAATCGCAGGGCTGATCAAATCCTCCTTCTTCCAGTACCAGCTCCTGTCCCGACGTAAAAAGTCCCTCTTCATCCTCGAAAAGACTCTCGACCTCCACCACCAGCGCATCCGAAACCTTTTCAGTGAGAATCTGGTCCGCAAATCCGACCTTCTGGAGACCCTTTCCAAAATCGAAGAAATACAAGCCAGCGAAACCGATATCGAGCAGGCTATAGAAAGAGAAAGAATCCATTTCCATAGACTCTGCGGCTATTATCCCGAGCAGATCGACGCCACCTACACCGAAGAATCTCTCTCCCCCGGCGAGGCCCTCTCCTATTTCAAGCAGCACCACCCCGTGCTTAAAACTCTTGAGCACCAGACAGACATGCTCTCCCTCCGTCGTAATATCGCCTCTGGAAAATACCTTCCCCATCTCTCGACTTTTGCAGAGCTGCACTACGGCAGACCCGGGGTCGACTTTTTTGAAAAAAAGTGGTCCCTGTACTTTCAGGGAGGAATTGTCCTTACCATTCCCGTATTCGACTGGAATCGGCTCCGTACACAAAAAACTCTCCTCGATTATGAGGCTCAAAAGCTCATCAACCAGAAAAACGAATTTGTGAACGAAACTTCTGCCACCCTCTCAGCCCTCTACTCTTCGGTCGGGAAACTCGAAGAAAAAAAGGCCCATATCTCCCAGCTCATCGAATATTCCAAAGAAGATGCCGCCCTAAAGGAGGCTCTTTATTCGGAACAGCAGATTCCCAATGTCGATTATCTGGCCGCACTTCTCAATCGAGAAAAAAATGGCCTAATCCTTCAGGAAATAGATATCCAGATCGAAAGCATAAAGGTGAAGATCAACTTGCTTATCGGAAAATCCAAGGAGGATGTCGATGGATAAAAAAATTTTTGCAGCGGCTCTCACTCTGATCGTCCTTTCTGCCTGCACCGACAAACCCTCGGACAGAATCGTCTCGGCTGGCGTGGTTGATGGCGACGTCATCACGGTCAAAGCAGCTACGTCCGGAAAGGTCGAAACCTTACATATCAATGAAGGTGCCTCCGTATCCAAAGACGACCTGCTTGTGGCGGTCGATACGGACAAAATCGAAAACCAACTCCAGGGTCTTGCCATCCAGGAGGAGGAAGTCGCCGTCAACCGCAAAAAACTCGACCGCGGCATCCACCTGCTCGAAACCAACCTCGCTTACTGGAAAAAGCAGGTGGAGCGCTTCGAACGGCTTCAGGAAAAAGAGTCCATATCCGGTGACAAATTGGAACAGGCCCGGCTGAAGCTCGAAGAAGTTGAAGCCTCTCTGTTCGATGCCCAGCAGTCCCTCCGTGCCCTCTCCATCCAGTCTGAAAACATCCAGAACAAAAAAGATCACCTGAACCTGATCCTCCAAGACCATTTCATCGTTTCTCCTGTCACTGGTGTCGTCCTCGAGAAGTTCGTCTCCGAAGGCGAGACGCTCTTCCCCGCCACACCTGTGGCCGATATCCTGGACCGCTCCAGTCTTTTTGTGGAGACCTTCCTCGAAGAGACCGAGCTATCCCGCCTCAGGCTCGGCCAGCAGGCCGACATCCTGGTGGACGGCATGGAAGGCCGCACCTTTTCGGGCACCATCATCCAATTCGGCCAGAAAGCCGAGTTCAGCCCCAAATACATCATCTCGGAAAAGGAACGGCGCTCGCTCCTTTACCGGGTCAAGGTGAGGCTGGACCGTGACCTTGAAGTGTTCAAATTGGGAATGCCGGTTACGGTCGCCTTCGGGACATCCTGATATGATAGGCGTCCAGAATCTTTCCAGATCCTTTGGCCCCATCCAGGCGGTCAAAGATGTCACCTTTTCCCTCACACCGGGAGCCGTCACCATCCTGGCCGGTGCCGACGGGGCTGGTAAATCCACCATCCTCAAGATGATCCTCGGGCTGGTCAAAAGAGATGCCGGGGAAATCTTTCTCAACGGTCAACCTGTCGGAAAAAATTTCGACATGATCACAAGGATCAGCGGATACATGCCCGAAAGCTTTTCCCTTTATACCGATCTCAGCGTCGAGGAAAACCTGAACTTCTATGCCGATATTCACCAAGTCCCGCCCCCTCGACGCGAGGAGATGAAAAAACGTCTCCTGGAAAAGACCGGAATGCTTCCGTTTAGAAAGAGAAGGGCAGGAGCTCTATCCGGAGGCATGAAGCAGAAGCTGTCCCTTTCTTCCATTCTTCTTGCTTTTCCCGAGGTCCTCATCCTCGACGAGCCGACCACTGGGGTGGACCCCCTCTCGAGGATCGAGTTTTTCAACATCATCGAGGAATTGAAGCGTGAAGGAAAAACCATCGTCATGGCCACCCCTTATTTGGACGAAGCCGAAAAGGGAGACGAAATCGTTTTTATTAAAGACGGGGAAATTCTTAAGAAGGGAGCGATCTCTGACCTCAAAGCGGATTTTCCCGGCAGACTGTATCGAATCCGACCAAAGGGAAATGTCCTGGAAATCATGCTGAGCCTCCAGGAAGATCCGGATATCAGAGATGATATTTATATCCGCGGACGATTCATCAAATACCTGGAAAAAGAGAAAGAAAGTTCTTTGCTCGGCCGGATCCCGGCCCGCGAAGTCTACCAAGAAATTCCCACTCTGGAAGATATCTATCTCTATTATGAAAGGAAAGGTCATGACTTCCGGCTCTAACAGCAGCGTAATACAGGTCAGCGGTCTGACCAAAAGGTTCGGTGATTTCACCGCCGTCCACAACATCACCTTCGAGATCGCCGAAGGGGAGATCTTGGGTTTTCTCGGACCGAACGGCGCCGGAAAGACCACCACCATCAAAATGATCACAGGACTTTTACATATCACGGCGGGCGATGTATATGTCATGGGATTGAACGTCAAGAAAAACCTGAAAAAGATCAAGACATTGATCGGATACATGTCCCAGAAATTTTCCCTCTATCCACTGCTGAATTCTTATCAGAACATGGAATTTTTCGGCGGCATCTCCGGCCTGTCCCTCGCACAGATCCGCAAGCACAACAAGGACTTATCAAAGGAAATCCCTGACAGGATTCTCCGTCAGAAGGTAATGGATATTCCGCCGGGGATCAAACAGAAGGTGGCCCTTTCCGCTTGCTTGATGCCCGACCCAGAAATCGTCCTCCTGGACGAGCCCACCTCTGGGGTTGACCCGGAGAACCGCCGGGATTTCTGGATGCAGATCTACGGATTGAAAAGGGCGGGAAAAACCGTTTTGGTGACCACTCACAACCTGGACGAGGCTGAGTATGCGGACCGGGTCATCATCATCCACCAGGGGCACATCGTGCGTGCGGGCGAACCTTCTGCCCTCCTGGAGAAAGAGGGCACCGAGTCGATGGAGAGCTTGTTCAAGCGAGCGATCGAAAGCCATGAAACGCCTTAAAGCTGTCGTCGCTAAAGAATTTTTTCACATAATCAGGGACCCGAGGAGTCTTGTCATAATTTTTGCCCTTCCTCTTCTGATGATTTTTATCTTTGGTTCTGCACTCTCCTTTGATGTGAAACGAATCGAGACGTTGGTGATCGATTATGCCCACGGAGAGCTTTCCAAAAATTTGGTGCGCGCTTTTTCCAACAACTCCACCTATGTTCTGATATCCCCGGCCTTTGGAGGGGAGATGGAGGGGAGTGCTGTGGAGCGTGCCGAACAAATGCTCCGGGAGGGGGAGATCAAACAGTATCTGATCATACCTGCGGATTTTTCGGCCAACCTAAAGGCCGGGCGCTCAGCCGAGATCGCCATGATTATCGACGGAAGCGACTCCAACATCGCCAACGTCATCCACCAGTACAACGAGATGATCTTCCTCGATTTTCTCTCCGGGAGACAAAACCTTAAGGACTTTTTGAATATCAGCACTAAAATGTATTTCAATCCGGAAGTCCAGAGTTCTACCTTCATCATTCCCGGTCTTGTGGCCGTGATCATGATCATGGTTTCGGCCCTGCTGACCTCTTTGAGCGTGGCCAGGGAAAAGGAGTCTGGATCGATCGCTCTGCTTTTCATATCGCCGCTGCGTTCGAGGGAGATTATCGTAGGCAAGACCGTTCCCTATGTGGTGGTGGCTCTCATGGAGGGCACCATCATCATGCTGGTGGCCCGGTTTGGATTCGGGATCCCGATAAGAGGGAATCTGATGATCCTGCTGCTCTTTTCTCTCGTGTATATCGTATCCGGACTGTCGCTGGGGATCACCATCTCTGCTGCGGCCGGCTCCCAAAAAGTGGCAATGATCGCCACCCTGTTGATCACTCTGCTGCCCTCTATCCTGCTTTCCGGGTTTATCTTCCCGCTGGATTCGCTGGGACCAGTGCTGCGCTCCTTTTCCTATGTTGTGCCGGCCACCTATTTTTTGAGGATCATCAGAGGGGTCGTCTTGAAAGGTGCTTCACTCCGCCATTTTGTGCTGGAGGGACTGGTTCTGCTGGGATTCAGTCTGGTGCTGATCAATGTGGCCTCTGCCAAGTTTTCGCGGGAAAGGAAGGCCAGCCGATGAAGTTGCCCCGCCTTTTTTACATGCTGCGCAAGGAGCTGATCGAAATCTTCAGGCAGAAGGAAATGCTGTTTATTCTGTTCGTTGCTCCTGTGATCCAGACCGTCATCCTCGGGTATGTGGTGACCACCGACGTCAAAAACATACCGGTTCAGATCGTGAACCTCTCAGAAAACAAGGCCGCACACAGGCTGATCAACCGGATAGACAGTTCTCCCCTGTTCGATCTGAAGCGGGTGAGCAGCCGGCCTGAGGATTATATCGAGAGGTTCAAGCGGGGAGAGGTGAGGGCGATCCTCATTTTGAGAGACGGATACGAACAGAAGCGGAAACCGCTGCATTATCCTGAAATCCAGATATTGATGGACGGCATAGACTCTAACACGGCACTGATTGCGGCCGGCTACTTTAACGGCATCACCAAAAAGTACATCATCGAGGATGTCAGGAGCAAGGGCATGAGGATGCCTCTGGAGAGCCGGACGTTGATCCGTTACAATCCCAACCTCGAAAGCATAAACTACATGGGACCTGGTATCGTAGCGCTTCTGCTGACGATCATTTCCATGTTCCTCACATCGATCGGTCTGGTGAGGGAAAAGGAGCAGCAGACCATGGACACTCTGTTGATGAGCCGGCTGACGCCGATCGAAATCTACATCGGCAAGGCCATGCCGATGGCACTGCTGGGATTGATCGAAATGGGGATCGGCATCGTGGTGGTGATCCTGGTTTTCGGCATTCCTCTTAGGGGGAACCTGTTCTATCTGTTGATCGCTGCAGTGGTTTTCCTGTTTGCCATCTTGTCTTATTCCCTGCTGATATCGACCCTATCCTCCAGCCAGCAGCAGGCCCTGTTTTTCGGGTGGTTTTCCATGGTCACTTTTCTACTGCTTTCGGGACTGTTTACGCCTGTGGAGAACATCCCGCCAGCTTTCCGCTGGCTGGCCGATATCAACCCGCTCCGCTATCTGATAGAGATCATCAGGGAGATTTTTCTCAAAGGTAACGGCATCGCCTATTTTGGCCGCGAACTCGCGATCATGTGTGTTATCACCGGCGTTGTGCTCTCGCTTTCGCTGCTCAACTTCCGCCGCTTCCTTTCAAAATAATCCCCGGGAAGAGTGAACGATAGATCTCAGAGTTCCCGTAAAGTAGGAGAAGAGGAATCATTTATGATTATTCATATCTGAGCGCCCGGGCGGGATCTGTCCGGGCCGCTTTGAATGCCTGGTAACTGACAGTCAATAGGGCGATGATGTAAGCCAATACCCCTGCTGCGAGAAAAATCCATGCGGTTATATCGGTTCTGTAAGCATAGCCTTCGAGCATCCTGTCCATAAGGAGAAAGGCTATCGGCCAAGCCAGAGCATTGGCTAAAGTGAGGAGGATTACAAATTCTTTTGAGACCAGAGATATGATACCGGTATCTGATGCGCCCAGCACCTTCCGGATGCCGATCTCTTTGGTGCGCTGCTCTGCAGTAAAAGCAGCCAGACCGAAGATACCGAGACAGGATATGAATATGGCAAGGATTGTGAAATATTTAAAGACCGTTCCGGTTCGTTGATCTGTCCTGTACTGCTGCTCGAAAACTTCATCCAAAAACTGATAATTGAAGGGGTAATGAGGCGCGAATTTCTTCCAAGTTTTTTCTATTTCGTTCAATGTTTGAGGAATATTTTCCGGTCTGATGCGGATAAAAACATAATTAGGTCCCCATGTCTGGTTCAGGGTGATAACCAGTGGTTCGATGGTGTCATGAAGGGAGCGGGAATGAAAATTTTTCACCACGCCGAGAATTTGGCCTTCGTATTCCCAAATGGAAAAGATTTTCCCCACCGGATCTTTCAAACCCATGAATTTCACGGCTTCCTGGTTGACGATATAATTTTGCCGGTCAGTGGGATAATCGCGAGAGAAATCCCTCCCATCCACAATTTCCATCTCAAAGGTTTTGAGGTAGTCGTAGTCACAAGCCACGAATCGTATCACTTCATACTGCTCAGGGCTTCTGCCTTCCCAATAGACAGGATTGATGTTCCCCACTTGGGTGGGACGGCTGGTGGCTGATGTGACATGGCTGATAGAGGAGTGCTGCAGGAGTTCGTTTTTAAAGGATGCGTAACTCTCCCTCAATCCAGGATTCATGGGCAGGGAAAGGACATGCTTCCTGTTGAAGCCGAGTTCCTTGTTCCGAATAAAGTGAAGTTGTTTGGCCATGGTTAAAGTTCCGGCAATCAAAACAACGGCAATGGTGAACTGAATGATTACCAGAGATTTCCGGAGCAGCGGCGCTGCCGCACTCGATGAGAAAGCTCCTTTGATGACTTTGACGGGATGGAAGGCTGATAGAAATATGGCGGGATAACTTCCCGATACTAACCCTGTAAGAAGGGTTATCCCGAGCAGACCCAGCGGAATAAGGGGGTTGCCACCGAGATCGAGTTTGATATCTTTTTGGGCGAGGGTGTTGAATCCAGGCAAGAAGATATAGACCAGGACAACTGCAACCACCAGGGCAATGGAAGAAAACAGGAGCGATTCTCCAAAAAATTGTTTGATGACATGGCTGCGTCGAGCGCCCACTACTTTTCGCATTCCGACCTCTTTGGCCCTTGTGCTCCCTCGAGCTGTCGACAGATTCATGAAGTTGATACAGGCAATTAGAAGGATAAAGACGGCTATGGTCGAGAAAATATAGATGTAGGTGATACTCCCGCCTCCTCCTAAAGAATAGAGATGCATGCGGGAAAGAGGATTGATATGTGTGGTCACTGTTTTGTTGGTTCTTTTATCGTACTCCATGGTGATGCTCATGATTTTTTCCTGCAGGAGATGAGGGGAAGCGTTTTTTTGAAGCATTATGAATGACCCGGATTCCAAAGCCCAGCTGCTGAGGGTTTCTTCCCCGAAAATTTTGACAGAAGCGGCGAGGTCGAATTCCAGGCTCGAGTTGGAAGGGACATCCTCGACGACGCCCGCTACCGAAAATTTGGTTCTATCGCTTATGGTGAGAGTTTTCCCGATGGGGTCTTCCCTGCCGAAATACTTGATCGCCGTTCTTTCTGTGATGACAACCGAGTTCAGAGTGGGAAAAGGATTTTTCGGATCGCCTTCAACCAGGGGGAAGGTGAACATTTCGAAGAAATCGGGATCGACGAATGCAGACTGTTCGTAAAAGCTCTTTTCCGCGTGGGTGACAAGCAGGGTGTTGAAGCGATATCTTGTTGCCAGGAGGACTTCCGGGTACTCGCGTTTGAGTATCGGAGCAAGAGCCCAAGGGCTTGAGTCTGTCCACTGGCCTTCGATGTTGAGATTGATCCTGTAAAGCTCCTTATAATTCTCATGAAAAGTGTCGAAGCTCAGCTCATCCTGTACCCAGAGGAGGATGAGCACGCAGCAGGCGATGCCCACGGCCAGTCCCGTTATATTGATAAAGGAGTATCCTTTGTGTTTTTTTATGACACGCAGAGCGACTTTAAGATAATTCCGAATCATCGTTACACTCCAATAAACATAAGATTTGCAAAACGCAGGAATGGATGTCAGAACTTGAAACCAAACCCAGCATTTCGCATGGAATTTTCCCCGCTGAGAACAGTCATCCGTGAAATCCTCTTCGAAGTCTCCGATAATGGAGAGAGCATCTTCGGGGTCGGAGAGATGGCGGAGGAGCCAGATGGCTGCGCGAGGAAGCTTTTTCTTTTTTGTTTTCAGCATAGGCAGCTTAATCCAACAGGGAATCAGCGATGTCCTTCCATAAGGCTTTTTGGTGAAGATAGGTGACTTGGAGGGCTCTTTTTCCCTTTTCAGTGAGAGTGTAATAGAATTTTCTGCGTCCGCCTCTTTTTTGAGTCGGCTCTCCTGGCGTTTTTAAAACCAGCCCTTTTTTAACCAGTTGAGCGAGCATGAAGTACAGACCTCCGTAGGAAAGCCTCTTGCCGGTTTTTTTTACGACTTGTCTCTTTATGGTCACTCCGTAGGCATTGTCTTTGAGCTGCAAGATGGACAACAGATATACCTCTTCCCACCGGCTCAACATGTTCAAATCATCCATGATTCGTTCACCTCTTATTCATATATACTGGAATCTTGTAGAAATGGTTTATTTTTTGTCAGATTTTTTTGTTTATCAATTCGGTAACAGATACGCAATTACTTAACCTGAATTATTCATAAAAAAATGCCGATACCTTTGTTATTCCAGTAAAATCAGATAGTTATCATGATTTTACGGGAAATCTTGAAAAGTACTTTTTCAAGAAAGAATTTGTGTATACGTCTGCATTTTTTACCCTTCGGGCGAGTCAATCTCACTGCATCAGCTTCGTTGTAGCCCGGGTTAGGTTGGGTCGGCTCGCGGTAGTTCACTCCCGACCCGACCTGCCAAGCTTTATGGGCCACTTCCTTGCCGTTGCAGCAATCTTGACTCGTGAATAATCCACCTTAATTCAAGGAAACAGTCAGATCATAGAAATACTTTATCGCAGGACATGCTGAGCTCTTCTTTCATAATAAGTTCTTCTTTTTCTTGAGGATGATTAAACCAAAGGATTGATGGGACTGGTTTTCAGCCTTCGGATTGAGTAGGAAATGTATCCTGTTAAAATGACAACAATCCCGCCGAACATTGTGTAAAGCGGCCAGGCAATAGCCCAACCTTGTCCGGGAAGAAGGGCCTGGACCGGTCCTTTGACTAAAAAGAGCAGCGCGATCAGCCCTGAAAAAAAACCGATAACCGCATCCATACGCTCGAGTTTTTTTGACAGGACCCCGAGCATAAATGCACCCAGGAGTCCTCCGTACGTGTAGGAGGCGATTCCTAATCCGAGTTCCACAACTGCCGGACGTTCACCTGGAGACCGAAGCTGCAAGAGGGCGAAGAAAAACGCAGAGCAGGTAAGGATGATCCCCCAAGCGATGGTGATTGACCTGGAAATCCTCAAATCCTTCTCAGGTGGATTGCATTTGCCCCAATAAGGTTTATAAAGATCCATAGTGGTTGCAGAAGCCAGCGAGTTGATGGATGAGGACAGAGTGCTCATGGCAGCTGCAAGTACGGCGGCGATGATCAGGCCGGAGAGACCCGTCGGAAGTTCCTGCACGATGAATTTGGCGAAGATTTCATCCGTGGTGGACAGTCCAAGCTGTTCAGGTGTCTGCCCGCCGTAGAAGCCATAAAGCAAGAGGCCGATAGACAGAAACAGGCCAAACTGCAGGAACACCACAATCCCACTTCCGATCAGGGCTTTTTGACTGGACCGGAGGTTTCTGGTCGAAAGAAGACGCTGCACAATGAGCTGGTCTGTCCCGTGAGAGGCAATAGAGAATATTGCCCCGCCAATCAGGGCAGTTAAAAAAGTATAAGGCTGGGAGATAAACTCCCTGAAGCTCAAATCAAATCCCTGATTGAAAATCTGGAGTTTTCCTGCCTGCTGTGCCGCTTGGATGACGTCTGATAATCCATGGGGTAAGCGCATTATTATGATCCCAGCCGCAAGAAAAGCTCCGCCAATATAGATGAACATCTGGATCACATCCATCCATACGACCGCTCGGATTCCTCCCAAAAAGGTATAGAGAAGGGTCACACCAGAAATAATCAGGATCGAAATCAGATAAATATTCAGGTCAGAGGCTTTGACCCCGGCAAGTTTCAGGATAATCGCAATCGGGATGGCAGAAGCAAAAAGGCGCACTCCATCTGCCAGCAATCGAGTCACTAGGAAAGTGGAACTCGTGATATTGCGCATACTTTGACCAAAGCGGTCACCGAGAAACTGGTAGGCTGTCGCAAGCTGACTTTTGTAATACTTCGGTAAGAAAAGCAGGCTGACGATTGTCCGGCCGACAATATAGCCAAAAGTGATTTGGAGAAAAGTCAGACTGCCGCCATAGGCAACTGCCGGAATGCTTATGAACGTCAGGGTGCTGGTTTCTGTGGCCACCACAGAAAAAAGCACTGCCCACCAGGGAATCCGATGACCCCCGAGAAAATAGTCTTCAGTGGACCGCTGCCTGCCGGAGACGGTCAGTCCAAATACGGTCGTTCCGATCAAATAAACGACGACAACAAAATAATCAATAGCTGTAAAACCCACCGTCCTCTCTTATTATCGATAGTCTCTCCGCTTGAAGCACATTTCACATATATCCGCGCAGTGAGGGGTTGAGATTTTCTAAATAATTTTCGAGGCCCAGGTCCATTAAAATCGAAAGAGCATCTTCCCAACTGATAAACATGTTCGTTCTAAGAGCCTCAAGAACACGGATGATCGAAAGCTCCACTTCACTGATTTGATCATTCCGCTTTGTGACAAAGTCCATTGCTTCAAACAGGATGGCATTGGCCTGTTCGTAAGTCACAGGATCCATTTTTCCATATTCTTGAATCCATTTCTTCTTTGAGAGTACATCATTCACATGACTCATGATCAGGTAGGTCGCCCGGCCGATGAGCTTAAGATTGCTGGGAATGACGTTGGTCATGGTGTTTCCTACCACTCTCCCCAGCCGTGCCATCACTGCAGTGGAGTGAGAATTCAGGAGGATTTTGAGCAGCAGCTGTCTATCGAGGTTCAAGGGATCCCCCTTTTTTTCCATGAATATGTGTATGGCCAAATCCCGCTTCTTCAAGGGTAATCTGCTGATGATGTGTTCGATCTCACGGGAATTTTTATCGCTCACCAGGATGAACGCCAGACGGGCATTCTCTTTTTTACAGAGGACGGCAAATCGATGAAAAGCCGACCCCTCTGCACAAAGTTCTTCGATTTCCTCGTCCAGGCATACCAGCACTGCCAGGTCATCTTCTTTAGGCCCTCTTTTACGCATGTTTTCTTTGTTGAAAGAAAAGTCATAGAGCTTCTCCTGTTCACCCCCCGAAAGAGCCAAGCTGTTCAGAGCCGCCTCCTTAAGGTAAACGTCGTCGATCTTGCTTGAAAAATAAGGTCTGTAGAACGACTCGTCCAAGCCTCGAAATTCTCTCCCCAAGAAATTGTGCCATGCCTGTTTGTAATCCCCGCCTTCGGTCCAAACCTGCAGCCAGCATTTCCTCCTCTTTTCTTCTGCCATATCCAACGGATGAAGGTGAAAAGTGGGGCTTCTTTCTGCGCAGTCGACGAAGACCGTGAGCAATGCCCTCGAAGCAAAGTAGACGGCCAGATTTCCCTGTTGATAGGTTTCAGACTCGAGTCGGATAAATTCTGCCATTTCAGTGGATGCCGGCGCAAGACGTTCCCTGATGCGATCGAAAGAGCGCAAGCGTTCACTCATATCTATCATGGTGAATCCGATTTGGGCCAGCTCTTCATCAGATAAGTAATCTTCCAGGAGTGCGCGAATTCCGAATTCCAGAATGATGCCCATAAGGAACGTATCGGCTGTTGTGGCCTGCATCCGAGTAGAGCCGGCGACCGCTTGAGGTCCTGTTGTCAGATTGATCTTGGTGATGGCCGGATTTTCGATCACGGCTCGGCTTCTATCAAAAGGTTTGAGCACATCATCAGGATTATTGTAAATGAAATAAAGATGTTTGTTTGCCGCGTCGATTTTATCTTCAGTGAGATGCCCATATTGCCCGCATGCGGCCAGAATCGCCCCGATCACAGAGGATGTTTCTCCCCCTTCGGTGATACAAACCACCATGTCGCCATTTTCGACACCTCTTTCCTGAAGCTGAAGCCTGCCCACGATCTGCAAATCCTCGAATCCCTCCAGAGCGCTGATGAGAGCACGATCTCCCCCCGTCATTTCACCGATAAGGCGGTCTTCTATATCGTCAGGTAACTCTGTCCTCAATCTGTCCCAGAATACGCTCTTCTTCAACTTGTCCCAGAAAGGGCGCCAGAGTGCACTCTCCATCATCTTGGCCAATCGGCCAGTGGATCCGCAACCATAGATGAAGATCTTCTTCCTCTCCTCTATGGTTCGGCTCACGGTTTGAACAGCCTGGTCGATCAGGGCTGTGTCTCTTGCTAGACAATGGAACGTTTTTGCAATATCCTCATCCACAGAAATAATCTGCTTCCAGCCTTCCTCCACATCATTTCTGACCATGAAACTCAAATTCCATGTTCGAGAATGTCTTTGTTCGGTGAGAAGGGAATGAAGCTGGAATTGTTTTTTATTAAGGACGTAGTCAACAGATTGAGGATGAGGCTCTATCTCCAAGAGAGAGAGGATATGTTTCTTTACTTCTTTTTCAGCCGTTTCTGTACCCCCTCACTCTCTAGCTCTCGGATCGCGTCGGATGCGATCCATCGGGCAGATTTGGAATCCATCTGTTGCTCTGTCAATTTTTCGGGCTCGGTTGTCATACCTGCCACGATTCTCGCTTCCGGTACCCCCGTTTTCCAGAGTTCGAGAGCGAGACCGTGATCTTCTCCCATCTCCTTTGCCAGTTTTCGCATCTCCGGGACCGATACGCCCAGTCTTCCCTCCCCTCCTATGGCGTAACGTGCCATCCCTTTCAACCGGTCCGGCCTGGTCTTGTTTTTCAGCCTCTTTAGAACTTTATCCGGAGAGGCCATTCTTTCATCTCTTCTTTTTAAAGATATCTAGGCTGAGGAGAGTTTTCTCGCTTCCATGTAAAAACGCTTTTCCCATGCCTCGCCCATGGAAAAGGTCTTGCGGGAAAGTGCACCATCTAGAATGACGGTCTTGAATAAGTCATGTTTGTCCATGGCTGGAAGGTAGAATCCTGCACTGTCTTCTTTTTTGCCGAGCTGGATTGCGGTTTCTTTGCCATGGACATAATCGATTTCTCGGGCTCCGCTGTCTTCAAGGAAGACATCCAGAAAACTTTGGAGAGTGCCCACCGGAAGGTTGAAGTCGGGATTCGTGACTTCAATCACCCAGAATTGATCAGGTCTGATGAATCCAATTCTCTGGAGGCTACTCTCTTGGGATTCGACAGCCTCTGTCATTTCCTCGGCATTCGAACATTCGACCGCCTGGCATCGACCAGGATAGAATGTTTTCATCTCATCCAAAATATTTCGTTCCGGATCCAGGCCGAACAATACTCTATGGATAGGCTCGAAGGCTAAAGCGTCATCGTGGAGGTTGACAAGTTCGACCAGGGCATAACGTAACGAGGAATGTGAAATCAGCGCTCTATTCTGGGCGTTTTCCTTGACTTTTTCCCATATCGTTTTTGCCGTGGCCAGAGAATGATTGCCGTCTCCCATGGCGAACAAAAGCACCGGAGTTCTAGGGCTTAAATCGTACTTCTCGGTGATAGCCTCGGGATCTGCCAACGCCTCGAGGCTTTTGAGGACTCCTTCCTCCAAGTTTGGGTCCTGCACTCTGTAGCCGGAGAGGTTTCCTGATCCCATCATCAATTCGAAATCATAAATCTTTTCCATTCGCTCTCTCTTCTGGGACAGCGGTCCGATTACCGTGTTTTCTGGATCATCGATCAAAACCATGATATGGGGCACTTCCAAAGGCGCTCCTTCTCGAATTTTCACCCGGGGAGGGATGCGTTCCAAGATGGTCCCTTCCGAAGCCCTGATCAGGCTCGAGGATCCTTTGCGGTAGTCATAGTGGTCCAAATCCAGACAGGCCATCAGCCCTTTCCGGGTATCCTTTCGGGTTTGCCTTTCAACATAGACAAAGCCTTCGAATTGATCGAAAAGATCCTCTTCCAAATAGAGGTTCATGTGCTCCCTGATGTGGCGAATCCTTGCGCCTGGGTCGTTTTCACCCAGATAAACTTCAGGATAGATCAGATTCAGAGTCGATGGCTCATCTCCCACCAATTCTTCGACTTTGTGCCAGTATTCCGGCTCTGAAGTGAATTGGTCACAGGCGATGACCGCCCATTTTTCCAGGTCGATTCCAGCCTTGGGAAGAAGAATTTCGGGAATGCCAAGAGCAATTGACCCATATGTTCTCATGATCCTTCCTTCTTGAACGAATTCTGATCGCATGAAACTGCCTCGGAAGAGCATCATACGAGAGATTGAATGTATCAAACAGAAAAGACACAGTCAATAAAGATAAGGATTTTCAGTGGGAAGAAACCGATTTTTCTTCATACAATCTTCGAGGAATCCCCCAGGCAGCGATTGATCGGTTCAGTTTTTTGAGAACCCCTATTATTTATCTTTCATTGTGTTCCTTTCTGAGATAAACTTATCACGTAAGAAAATGAGGTGGTCAACAAGGGGAAAGGTAATGATCTTCATTTGGAGGGATTGTTGAGAAATAAAAAAATTATCGTTCTGATGTCGGGCCTCTTCCTTCTGGCATATGCTTTTCACAAAATCAGTCAGTCCAGCATGCTACATGAAGCCTCCCGTGCTCCTCGAAACATTATCTGCGCCGGTGTAAGATCTTCAAGCTACGGCATCAAGCCCTTTCCCGAACCAGGGAAATGGCATTCTTCTATGGTGAAAATGAGCAGCTATTTTGAGGGTTCGAGTCCGTGTGCGATCTGGATAGTCGGCGTGGTAAAGAATAAAACGTCCTGCAGGCTGGAATTCCCCGCTGAAGGCAGTGCCCATGAGAACATCATCTTTTCCGACTTCGACAAACACGAATCCTATCTCAGCTTCTTTGACAAATCGGGCGTCAAGGTTTTTCTCCAGGTCGAGCCAGCCCATGCAGATGTTCCTGTCCTGATCGATCTCGTTTTGAGCAGGTACAAGCACCACGAGTGCGTCATCGGATTCGGCATAGACGTGGAGTGGAATAGGGAGGCCGAAAATCCCGAGTGGGGAGTGAGGGTGACCGATAAACAAGCAGAGATGTGGGAAAAGCAGGTCAAATCTCACGATCAGAAATACAGGCTTTTTCTTAAGCACTGGGATAGAAACTGGATGCCTCCCCGGTACAGAGGAGATATCGTCTTTGTCAGCGATTCCCAAATATTTCAAAATTTCGAAGAGATGCTGGATGAATTTGCGGAGTATTGGGCGGCCTATTTTGTGCCGAATACGGTTTTTTTCCAGATAGGGTATCCATCGGATAGATTTTGGTGGCAGAAAATGGAAAATCCTCCCGGCGAAATGGGACAGGCCATCGCCGAACGGGTGAGCCAGAACTGCGGGATCTTTTGGGTGGATTTCACGCTGCGGGAGGTCGTTCCTGAATGGGAAGAGCAAGTCTTGTTTGGGAAGGCAAAAGAATCCGGCTTCCGAGAAGGCACGAATGGAAAATAGGGTGAGAGATCAACGAGTGGTCAGCATATTTATTATGAGCCTGTCCCTATTTGGTTTACTGGGAACCTGCAAAAAGGTGAAAACCCCAGGGTACAAACCCGATGGTGATCGGATCATTGGAGTGAAGGTTTATGAATATGAAGGAAATTTCCCCGTATTGTTCGCGGAGTGGAAAAGGATGGGTATCAACACGGCATTGGTGAGTGAATCTCTGGCCTCGAACGAAGAGTTCCGGTCTCTGGCAGCAGTTGAGGACATCGCTGTCTTCATTATTTTTCCTGTCTTTTATGACCCCGAGTCTCTAGAAGAGTCTCCGGATTTATATGCCATAACAGATAATGGAGAACAAGCGAAGGAGGAATGGGTCGCCTTTGTGTGTCCCTCACGGGAGGATTTTCGAAAACGAAAAGTTGAGCTGGCTAAGGATTGGGTAAAAAGCCTGAAACCCGATGGCCTGAGTATAGATTTCATCCGGCATTTCGTCTTCTGGGAAAAAGTTTACCCGGAACGGCCCCTCAAATCTCTGGTGAATACATGTTTTGACGAACACTGCATGAGAAAGTTCCAACAGGACACGGGGATCGTTATTCCCGACTCGTTGGGCGCAGCCCAAGAAGTTTCCGATTGGATCAGGCAAAATTATCTTCCGGAATGGACCCGCTGGAAGTGCGGACTCATCACCAGCATGATCGAAGAGATTGCCGGAGAAGTTCGAAAGATCAGGACTCAGCTTCTGATCAATGTCCACGCTGTTCCCTGGCGCCAAAAGGATTTTGACGGAGCTGTAAAAATCGTAGCAGGTCAGGATTTCGCCAGAATCGCTCCTGCTGTCGACTTGCTTTCGCCGATGACCTATTCCCACATGGTGAAGAGAGATCCTCCTTGGATTCACTCTGTCGTTAAGGATATCCGACTTCAGGCCGATTGCAAAGTCCTCCCCAGCATTCAGGTCAGGGAGGCCTATTTGAAGGATCGGCTCACTGTCCATGAGTTTCGAGCTTCTTTGACAGAAGCGCTCAAGTCTCCTTCGGAGGGGGTGGTGTTTTGGTCGTGGGAAGCTCTGGAAATGGAGCCTGAAAAAAAGAAGGTGATTGCCGAGCTTAATAAACCCTGAGTTTGTTTTCTTTCGCGAATTTTAAGGTAAACCGAACCGTTCGCTGGAGGTGAAAAGAATGGCGCTGGAAGTGAAAATCCGGGAATATCAGCCTCAAGATATGGCCCAAATACTGCAACTTGTCCGGGAGCTGGAGGCTGAAATGGCAGAGAAGTTCAAGGGCATCAAGATAAAATCCGGAGAACCGGATTACAGGAATCGATACTTGAAACCGGAAAACAAGTACAAGATATTTGTCGCCTTGGTGGGAGAGAAAATTGTAGGATATCTCATGGGGTATCCCTCTGTCGGTGCACCTGAAGTGGATAACATGTATGATGTTCTGCCTGTTTCCTCCGATCGAATTACACCCGAGTTTTATCTGCAGATCACCTTCGTCTCCAAGCCTTACAGGAACCAAGGCATTTCCAAGAGACTCCACAGGGAGATCATTGAATACGCCAAGGGACAAGGGCACAAAGAGGTCTATGCCTGTATCGCCAAGTGGAATACACCGGAAATCAAAGTCATCAAGTCACTGAAATTCCGGGTAAAAGATTTAGGCTATAGATACCGTTTGAGCTTGAAACTGAACAGCGAGAATTCCTGTTGACTTTGATTATTTATTTTGAATAAGATGCCACTATATCTCGCTTAAGGAGGGATTATGAGCATAGATCCTGAAAAAATCCAAAGTGTTCATTGTTTCCTGGACATTGTGCTTGCCTTTGTAAAAGAGGTGCCCATTCAAGATAAGGAATGGGAGCAGTATCGAGCTGACGCGATCCAAGCTATGGAAATCGCGCAAACGATACTTCTGCCTCTCCCTCAGCGTGAACCCTGCAAAGGTAAAATAATAAGGTTGGTGGTCGAACGGAGCACCGCTTCGAAGAAAAGCTGACCATAAGTCGAGGAGAATTCAAAACATGAATCGATGATGGAGAGTACTCTGTAAGCATCTGGTTCGTTTAAAGAAAGGATGTTCGCAAGGGTGGGTTGATCCATATGAAGTTTTCCAGCTTCACCTTCTCTATGACAACCGACTGCAATTATGACTGTGCATACTGCTATCAGAAAAAAGCCGATGAATATCTCGACATCAATACCGCAAAAAGGGCTGTTGATTTTTTCTCCCCTTATCTGCTTCCGGGTTGTTCCATAAACTTTTATGGAGGGGAGCCGATGCTTGCCTTCGGCCAGATCAAGGAAATTGTCTGGTATTTGAAGGATCAATCGGATGAGAAACAATTCGAGTATTCCATAACGACGAATGGAAGTCTTGTTGACGATGATGTGCTTCGATTTCTGGAGGAGAATCAATTTACTGTACTTCTGAGCTTCGATGGAATGGCTCAGGAGATAGAGAGAAAAGAGGGAAGCTTCGATTCAACCTTAGCGGTCATGCAAAAGATTTTAAAATGCTCTCATGTCACACTCGAGACGAACAGTGTGTTTACAGACAAGACCGTTCCCTGCCTCTCCGAATCGATACGATTCATCGTCGAATCGGGTGTCCCTTCTGCCAATCTCTCTCTTTCTGCTCTTTCCTTATGGAACGGCCATTCCTTGAGAGAACTAGAAAAAGAAATGTCGTTCTTGCGGGAATTTTGTGTTTCGTTTTACCGAAAAACAGGAAATATTCCTGTCACGGAATTCAGGCCAAATGCTGAGCGATGTGTTTTCGGGTGCTTTGCCGGAAAAGACCGTATGGCCTTATCTCCGGACGGAAAACTCTGGGGGTGTTGTCTTTTTTTGGATTATTTCAACAGCCGAAAAAATGCTAAAAACTTCATGAAATACTGCTTCGGGGACTTGGACTCGTTTATCAGAAATCATCATGAGCTCTATCCTTCATGCTTAGATAGATACGCTTGCTTAGGGATGGAAAATTTTTCTACCCGCGAAGGTTTTTGTGCATTCTGTGATGAATTGGAAGAGTGCGTGGTGTGTCCTGTGGAGGCTCTTTTTGCCGGTTCTGTGATGAGAAGGATTCCTTATCGAATTTGCCAGATAAGAAAGATAATGAGAAGAGAGAGGAGGCAATTTCAAAAGGAAATACAATGGGATTCTGGTGAGTAGCATCTCTAACGGTAGGTCAGCAGGCTCAATGGCTTTTTACGAGGAACCGCTTCTCTTTCCTTCTCTAAGTTGGCAGGACATCATTTGGGATGGCTGTCTTTCAGCGATGCAAGCTGTTTTTCCGCATCTTGTATTTGTGTGAGATCGGTGTCTGCATTTTCCCATATTTCCAGAAATCTTTGGTAGGAATCTTTGGCCTTTTCTTTGTCGCCATTCATTTGATGAATTTTGCCCATCGTATAGAGACCCAAGGCATATTTGTCCCCCCACCTGAGTCTCCCCGTAGTCAAGGATACAATTTTTTCATATTCTTTTTGTGCTTTTGTCCAGTCTTTGTTGTGGTAGTAAGATGAAGCCAGAGAATCGAGAAAAAAAATGTGGTCGTCATACTGCTGATACTGCTTTGGCAGTAAGGATGAGGCGATTTCCAGGTAATCTATGGCCTTTTGGAGGTTTCCTTCTAACCTGGATATCTCTCCCATCAGGTGGTGATAGTGGCGCATGAGCTTTTTCTGACCGCTTTTTTCGATCTGCTGTTTCAATTTTTCGGCGACTTCTTTGGCATCCTCGAATTTTTCCATTCTGGCCAAAACCAATCCGCGAAAATGAAGGGAATAGTTTTTATGATCGTTGTAGTCTGTCTGTAGAGCTGCCTCGTGGGCCTTGGATACCGCATTCAAAGCATCGGAAAGAAGGTTTTCTTGAAGGCTGATGTATCCACTCAGCAACCAGAAGTTGAAGAGACCGGTCTGAAAATCTTCCTTTTGAAAAGTATCGATGGATTTTTCGATCTCCGTTCTTATGCGTTCGTATTGTCCCCGGGTCAAACACATGTGGCTCAGCCACAAGCGTCCCATATACTGGAACACCAACTCAGAGGTTTGGTTGAGCTGCTGATAGGTCTTTTCAGCCAAATCGAATTCTCCTTTGAGCTGATAGATATGACCGTTCAGCTGTGTTGCTATAGGGGCATCCTGATCCAAGGACAGCGCCCTATCGATTTCCTCGACAGCAGCGTCATATTGTCCTCTACAAAGATAGGCGATACTCAGTCTCTCGTGATAGGGCACTGGATCGGGAAATACATCCTGACTGTCTTTGAGAATTCTGATAGACTTCTCGTAAAGACCTTTAGCCATATAGATATGGGCAATATTTTCCAGGGCTAGGAAATCTCGGGGATCTATTTCAGTTATCCTCTCGAATTTTTCCAATGCCAAGTCCCATTCCTCCATGTTTCTGTATATGGAAGCGAGATAGCCGTTTCCTGTGGGATCGTCGGGGTAGAGTTCCAGTAATTTTTCGTAATTTTCTATCGCCGTTTCAGGAGAAAAAGAAGCGTAAGCTTGGATCAGATAGTATTCTCGATCAGAAACTCGGTTCAAAAGAGACAGAGCCCTCGAGAGATATTTATCTCCCTGATCCGGATTCAGCAGATAATAGTAATTTTCGGAAATTTTGACATAAGCGAGGGCGAATTCCGGGTCCAGACCGATGGCTTTTTCAAGAACTTTTATGCTCTCTTTGAATTTTCTTTCGGCGTAAAGTCTTTTGCCTTCGACATAATGCTTCAAAGCCTCATGTGAGTTCGTGGTGATTTGCATCACGTCCTTATCGATATCGTGAGCAATGGTTTCTGGGGTCAGATCGAAATCTTCCTTGATTTTTCTGGTCAGTCTATCCACCATGATGAAAATACTGCCTTCCCCCTGCCCTTCCACTCTCTCTGTTCCGATGAGATCCATAGTGGCCGATTTATGAAGGAATGTGTTAACTCGGAAAGTCTCATGAGCTTTGGTGAAATTTCCGTTCAAAATGTAGTCGACATTGGCCGTTGCCGCCACTTCTTTCAAGTCGTCAGAGGAGTATGAGGGAGCCTCCTGCAGATTGAGTTGATTCAAAATACTGAAAAGGCTGTCCCCGGTTATCACCCGTATGTATTGGGATTGTATGAGGTCGGCGATCAAGAGTTCACAGAAAGTTTTACCCATCCAATCGAGATTTTTGTCGCCAGTGTTATTGTCTAGGTGAACGATGGCCAGAGAAATTCTTTTGTTTTTGGAGATAAGCGGAGGGGGCGATTTCTTCCATGCGTAAGGAATAAGCAGGAATATGGCTATAAGAATTGGGGCGAGAAGCAAATACCAGTGTTTGATTATCCAACTCTTGACCTTTTCCACTTTGGATTCTTCGTACTTTTCGATATCTTCAAGAATTTCGCGCGCGCTTTGATAGCGGTCTGATTTATCTTTTTCAATACACTTGATAACGATTTTTTCGAGTTGTGGAGGAATTTGGGGATTTATCTTTGAAGGATTGAGCGGAGGCTCCTCGATATGCTTTCTGAGATATTCAGTCACTGTGTCTGATTTAAAAAGTGGCTGGCCGGTCAGCATTTCATATATGATGGCCCCGAGAGAATAGATGTCAGACCTGGAATCGATTTTTTCTCCCTTCGCCTGCTCTGGTGACATATATCGGGGAGTGCCTGAAATCCCCTTGGTTATTCCCTCTTCCTCGCGATAAAAGGACCTTGCCAGACCGAAGTCCATGATAAACAGGTGCCCGCTGTTGTCTACCATTATATTCGAAGGCTTCAAGTCCTGGTGGACGATTCCCTTTTGATGAGCGGATTTGAGAGCCTCGCACATCTGCCGGATCAGATTGAGGGCTGTTTCGGATGCCAGGGATCCCGACACTTGGATGAAGTCTCTCAGATTTTGTCCCTTTATAAATTCCATAGAGATGTATTTGATCTTGTCGGCTTCGCCCAGATCATAGATTCGAATGACATTTTCGTGAGAGATCGACCTTGCGACAAGAGTCTCTTTTTTGAAGCGATGAATAAAGGCGGGATTGGATGAATATTTAGGATGGATGATTTTTAAAGCGACCGTTATATTTAGTTCTGTATCTTCGGCTTTGTACACCAAGCCCATTCCGCCGCGTCCGATTTCTTCAATAATACGGTAACGATTGTCGAATATCTCCCCAGATTTGAAACAAATGACGGTTTCTGCTGGAGCCTTTTCAGGAGATCCGTAGGAGATGGTATCGATGTCCTCTTCAAGGGCAGCTCCACACTTGCTGCAAAAGTGACGGTCTCCGGAATTGAGGGTGTAGCATTTTGGGCATTGCTGCATGATTTTTTCCCCGCGACAGGAATGATAACCGAACCGAAAACAAGAAGTCAATCAGTGCTTCTTTGCTCCCGAGGCGTTTTTTTTCGATGTCCACCCAACGGTTATGAGATTCTTACTTTGGGACAACCTCATACTTTTAGCAGCGTTCCGTTATTTACATCGATCCAGTAAATTATGGAATAGCGTCGAGTTATTCTTTAACCCTTATTGTTATGGATGGGCTTTTCAGTGTCTGCTTTCCTTTGACGGCGATGGCTTCAATGCAGTGCGAGCCGGGATCGAGGCTCCAGTAAATGCTGTAAGGATAAGAAGCGCTGCCGATGCTGCGTTTGTCCACGAACCATTCGACCCGGTCGAACTCCACGTCACCGCGAGAAGATGCTTTGAACATGATCCTCTGGTATTCCTGACGGAGGACTGGATCTATCTTGAACACGTCTTTGTCTAGGGGAAAGATGATTCTGATCTCATCTCTGTGGAAGGCAGGAAAGTCTCTCTGCCTTTCCTCTTCTGTATGAAGGCTGCAGTATTCATCTGGTTCAGTTCCCTTGATAAAAAAATCATCCATGCTTCCAGGGCAGTACTCGGATGCGAGCTTCCCGGAGAGCGGGCAGATTTTCATTTTTATCATATCTGGAGGCTCAGGGAACTCGATTTCAGAATTTTTATTTTCCAAAAGGAGCATCGCATCTTTGAAGAGTGGTCCGCATCCCGTCACGCCTGAGATGTTATGCATGGGTGCTGCATCGAAATTTCCTACCCAGACCCCCACTGTGTATCTGGAAGTGAAACCCACTGTCCAATTGTCCCTGAAATCCTTTGTAGTCCCTGTTTTGACCGCGCATTCGAAAGGAAGATTGAGAGGAGAGGTGTAGCCAAAAGCAGGAACACGGGCATCTCTATCCGCTAGAATGTCGGTGATGAGAAAAGCGATCTGCGGGGAAAATATTTTTCGTGATTCTTTTTGCTTGTTCAAAGCTGTTTCCCTGCCGTTTTTATCGAATTGTTTGAGTATGGATTGATCTTCCAAGTAGAAGCCTCCCCTTGCCAGGGTAGAGTAAGCACGCGATAACTCGAGAAGCGTGACCTCTCCGTTGCCCAAGGTCAGTCCGACTCCGTAGTGGCCGGGACTCTTATCCAGGCTCTCGAAACCCAACTGCTTTAGCCTTTGGTAGAGAAGGTCGGGTCCGAGTCTCTCCAGGAGAGAAACGGCTGGGATATTGTAGGAACAAGCTAGAGCGCGACGCAAACGCACGGGCCCATGAAATCTCTTGTCGTAATTTCGGGGCGAATAGCTTCCCTCCAGAGTGGAGAGATGGGTCTCGCGATCTTTGAGTATTTCTGCAGCGGTCATCCCATTCTCCAGAGCCAGAGCATATGTGAAGGGTTTGAGAGTTGATCCGGGTTGACGGAGGGACACAGCTCCGTTGACCTGTCCGTCGTGATAGGCATCAAAGAAGTCTTTTGATCCAACCATAGAGAGGATCTCCCCGCTCGAGTTATCCAGCACGATAACCGCAGCATTGGTGATCCCTTTTTCATCCAGCCCATCTAGATGATCACGGACAAGCATTTCGATCTTTTCCTGTAATCTGTAATCGCAGGTAGTCAGGATCCGGCTCAACCTTTTCAGTTTGGACGGAGGAATCTGCTGGAGAATGAAATCACAGAAATGAGGACTCCGGAAATTTCTCCTTGCTGGAACCAGTTGAAGGGATTCTGATTTTGCCCTTCGCTCCTGATCTTTTTCGATGTAGCCCTGCTTATACATTTGGAAGAGGATGCTTTCCTGCCTTTTCTTGGCTGGTTTGAAGTGACGGTAGGGATCAAGAATTGAGGGTGCGCGGGGGATTGCGGCAAGAAAAGCCGCTTCTGCCAGGCTGAGGTCCTCTGGCTCTTTGTCGAAGTAAAGCTGAGAAGCCGCTGCAATGCCGAAGGCTTGGTTCCCATAGCAAATGCGGTTCAGATACTGAGTGAGGATTTCCTCCTTTGATATCGTCTTTTCGAGCCGGATGGCGAGCCAGGCTTCGTGAATTTTCGAAAAAACTGTCCGCCGTCTGTGCAGGATGTTCCGTACGACCTGCTGTGAGATGGTAGAGGCACCAGAAACGACCCGTCCGCAGCGGATGTTTTGATAAAGAGCCCGGATGATCGCGAAGAGATTGATCCCAGGATGAATGAAAAAATATTTGTCTTCTGCGACCAGAGTGGCATTCACTAAATCAGAAGGGACGTCTTTGAACCTGATCCATCGGCAGCGTCCCCCTTCATCTGAAAGGATTTCTCTAAGCAGCAGACTGTTCCGGTCGACGAGTGACAGAGAGACGACAGGTCCTGGATGCAGCTTTGCTTTAGGGAAGGGAATGTATAATGAGGCAGAGAGAAAGATGAGTCCAGACAGGAAGACCGGCAGGACAATTATTTTCTGCTTCATCATTTATTCGACGATGGAGATCTTCAACTCACTGCCCCGGCCGAAAACTTCCGGTGCATACATCTCTTCGATCTCTGTCCCTGGCGCATGGAACGTTCCGGAGGTCAAGGCCCTTACAAGATACCGGTGGGTATGGATTCCGGGCGTCAGGGAATCGGCAAAGAGGAGAACCCTGTCGTCATGCATCTCGATATGACTGAATCCATGCCATGGTTTCTGCTGTTTGTTCCCTGTCCGCTCTTCAATTTGGTGCTGATGTTCTTCACTCTCTGTAACAAATGACGGATTAACGGCTTCCAGACCCGCGGGAAGAGGATCCTCCAGAACGACAAACAAACTCTCTTTGGAAAGGATAGCCTGCAGTGTAACCACGGCGAGCGTCCCTGCTTCGATGGATTCCAAAGGCCTCCCGTCGAGCGTCGTGATTTCCTTCACAACGCTGAAACCTTCATCTCTAGGATATAATCTCGTTTTCGGTGCATAGGTCAACCTTACCTGGTAATAAAGCCTTCCTTTTCCTTTCATGTCGATTTTCAAAGGAACCGTTTTTCCGGGTTGCCTATCGCTGAGAGACTGCTTGAACGTCCTGGTCTGATTTTTTCCTGAAAATGCTTCTTCCAGAAGCTGTTTTCCTCTGAGAGAGACCTCGATTTTGAAGCCGGGCTCGATGTTTTCATAGCTTTTATAGAATTCATTCAAGGCGTAAAAAACATAAAAATTTTCTTGTGTACTTGCCCATGTCCCTGCTTTTCTCCGTTCGACGAGCCAGCGGGCAAGAGAAGGAACAAAGGGGTTGTCGTATCCCGCTTCAAGCAAGCTCTGGAGGATAAGAGCGGTGGTTCTGTTGTTCGAGCTGTAAATCCAGCGGCCTTTCCTCCCCTCATCATCTTCAAAATGGGCACTGGTCGGGGAAACTTTGATCTTGTTCATTAATTCCTGGATGAGTGTATTCTGAGCATCTTTGGAACCTCTCTCTCTGTCGAGTGCTTTGAGCAAAAGGGTCTTTCCAAACAGCGACAAGGAGTTTCTCTCTTGATAGAGTTTTTCGGCATATGAGGGCTCAGGATGATCGAGAAGGGCCAGGCAGTACAGGGCGAATGCCTGGATGGTTTTCCAGCTCTGTTGTCCATAAGGATAAGCTTGTCTGTTCAGTCGTCCGCGCATCAAGTTCTTCAGATAACGAATGAGCTGGTCCAAAGAACTCTGGTTGACGGAAAAGCCTGAGAGCTTAGCTTCAGCCAGAGTAAAGGCTGTGTAGCAGGAATTGAATGGGGAATCGTGAGGCGAATCAGGCCAGAGGCCGAAGCCCCCGTTTTCTTTTTGGTAATCATAGATTTCATTAAGGGTTTTTTGGACATATTTCTGTATTTCCTCTCGGTTGAACCTGCTCAGTCCAAACTCAGAAAGGACATCCCTGGCAACGATGTAGGGAAGAATAGACGAAAGGCGCTGTTCGAGGCAGAGGTAGGGATAGTCTGTGAGGAAGTCGACGGTTCCCTTCAACCCGGATAACGCACTCGCAGAGCCTAAAAATTCGATCCGGCTTTCTCCGGGAAAGGTATCCTCTGGGATGACAATATTTTCCACGACAGATTCTGTCGTCTCCCCGAAAAGCGCTGTGGTTTCGGTGGCACGGGGCAGTTTCAGGGGAAAGGAGACGGACAGGCCGTCGGTTTCCTCTCCCATCTGGGCTCGGAATTCTACCTCGGCCATACCTGGCTTTTCCACCTTGAAGGGGAAGAGAACTTCCTGGCTCTCTCCGGTCCTAAGAGAGAGTTTTTGAGTGCTGTCTTCATTATCCATAAGGATTCCTTTGGCTCGGCACTCGAGGACGACCTCCGCTTTCTTAGACGACCGGTTATGAATCACCACTCCGCCGGAAAATTCATCCCCTACTCGAGCAAAGCGCGGGAGAGAGGCTTGGAGAAGAAGAGGCTTTGAGACTTTGAAACTTATCTCTGAACGGCCGAATCGAGAATCCACGGTTTGGGCGACTGCCATCACACGGAAAGTGGTCAGATTATCCGGTAATGTGAAAGTCACCCGGGCACGCCCGTCATCATCGGTAACTAATGAAGGATTCCAGTATGCCGTAAACTTGAAGTCCCCCCGCAACTCAACTTCTGAAAGGGTAGGAGCAAAGGCCTTTTCCATCAGTTCTCCCACACCGCCACTCACATCCTCTCCTTTTTCGCCAAAAGCCAACTGTTCCAGAATAAACGGCCTCGAATCCGAGGTGTGAACCGCCAAAGACTTGTGGCTGTAAAACTGCGAGAAAGGATCAGGGGTCTGAAAACCGATGAGGTTCAAAACTCCCGCATCGACAACCGCCAGGCTGAGGCAGGCTTTGGCGGCCCCTCCTTCCGCATTCTCTACATTCAGAGTGAAAGAAACCTCCTCTCCTGGTTTATAGGATTGTTGTTGCTCCTGGATAACGATCTCCAGGCGCTTTTCCGAGGGGTCTATGTTCAATTTGGTATACCCTATTTTAAAAGAAGGCTTGCCCAGATCTTGAAGGTCGTCGTCGACCATCTGGGCTGTTCGACCTTGGACAAGAAGCACAGAGACATACACGTTCGGAATATATTGGGACTGTATAGGGATCTCGATCTGATTGGAACTTCCGATTATTTCACGAATTTCACTCATCAGGACAAATTCCCTTTCAACCGTGATCAGGGCATTGGCACTCTCATAGGGTGATTTCACCAGTATTTTCGCCACATCTCCGGGTTGATAGGAGGGGCTGTCGGCAACCAATTCGACGATATCCTCGTCTTCTCTTTTCCAGGGAACATAATCCTTGCCTGTCACATAAAAATAGGTTCTGGTCGTGATGGTGTTTCCTCTCCTGTCTTTTCCTTCCCCCTCTACAAGGTAAAAACCCGCTTCATCAGGAAGAAATTTGACCGGCTGGGGATCGACTTTTGTTTCAATCGCACGGGAACCGATTGCCGTATCCACCTTTTCGCTTACCCATTGGAGCCTCCCTCCGATTCCTGATTTCCTTATCGAATGCCATTCTCTTTTCAGAAGCCTTACCTGGATCTTTTGGTCCGTTTCTATCTGTCCGTCTGGCCTGATTGTAATCACACCGATAGAGATCTCCTCTCCCTTTGGCAGAAAAGTCGTGCTCGGCTGGAGGCCGATATAATATTCTCCCCGGTGAACGATTGACTGGATGCGGTTAGATATGCTCCGCCTGCTCGGCCCCTGCACAGTGGCCTCGAGGGCGACAATGGCTGAATTTCTTTCTTCCTCAGGTAACAGCTTTGTCGATATTTTGAAGTTTCCCTCTCCATCCAGCAGGGATTCCCCTGAGGAAAGAAGACGGCTGTCCTCTTGTCCATATCTTTCCCATCTGTCGATTTGATTTCCGAAAATATAATCTTTGTACCCTGGAGGATCGAAAAAACCGGGATTGAGTCTGAGATGCCAGGATATTTTTTGGGAAGCCATCGCGCCGCCAAAAAGATATCTCGCTTTCACATCGGCTGCATAGGAATCTCCAAAGATATAGTCTTCTTGAGAAGAACGGAGATGCACTTCGAATTCAGCAGGTTTGAAGGCTTCGATTCGGAATGATGAAAAGAGGAGGGATTCCTTTTCGTCTTTGGACGCAGGAGGGATACTTACCTGGATCCGATATGTGCCTAACGATGCTTCCTCCGTGGTTTCGATGTCGAGATCGAACGAACTGAACTCGTCCAGTTCGACTTTTTTCTTCAGGATTCTCTTCTTGAAAGGATCCAAGACTTCACACTCGACCTCCTCGATCGAGAGTTTTTTCCAATCTCCTTTTTCCCGTTTCCTGAGGATTCCCTTGATATGGACGACTTCTCCAGCCCTGTAGAGCCCTCTTTCTGAAAAGATATATCCATGGACTTCTTTTGGCTGTGGATTCCATTCATAAGGAATATTGAATCGATAGGGCAGGAGACCGGTTTCCCACTCTGAAGAAATAAAAGCGAAATCTTTCCCCTTGGCTGCGAATATCCATAGCCTAGGTTGGCTCCATCTGTTTCTGCTTTTGATTCCTAAGGGATTCCATCCTGGGGTTTCGACCATCCCTTTTTCATCTGTTTTCCCACGCCAGAGTATTTTGTTGGAATCATCTCTTATTTCGATAGAAACTTCCTGTACCGGATCTCCAGACTCAAGCTCTGTGACCCAGATGAGGCTGTTCTCCGGGGAGAACTTCGCAGAGAGACCGAGATTCGTGATTTGAATCAAGGCTTTTGGATATCGATTCCACTTGTCCACGAGATGAGTATCCAGTTGGATGAAGATTGTGCCGAACTTCTCAGGCAAAAATTTGTTCACGTCCAATGGAAAAATTTCTTTCTTGTTGCGCGGATAACTGAGTTCTATTCTCTCTCGAAAGCTGAAAAAATTCTTTTCAGCCCATTTTTCGCTCGACCAGAAAAGTTTTTCTTTGGTAATCAGAGGAAGGATATCTTCTTTTTTGAGGGAGGCAGCCTCTGCTGATATTTCCTTGGTATTGAGGACATACACAGGGAATCTCAGATCGCCGGTGGCTTCCATGATTCTGTGACCGGTATTCATGGATACAGAGGCAGGAAAAGGAGCTGTCTTGAATTCCAGTGGGATGTCTTTCGAGAGCTTATTCCCGAAAACATCTTCGAGGCCGGCTTCTATCCATAAACGGTAGTGAGTTTCGGGTTGAAGGGGTAGAGCCACCCATAACGTGGAATCTTCATAGTCCCAATCGGAATAATAGTCGGGAATGGCTGCTGCCGGTTCCAATCGAATTTTTTGTACAAATTCTTCATAAAATACAGGGTTGGAAAACACGAATTTCAGTGGGTCGTATGGATTATGGTTTTCAGTCGCTGCGAAAGAGACAAATTGGAATGTCTCATAGGTTTCGAAAAAGAATGTCTGTCGATTTTCCATCCCTAAAGGACCTTGCGTACCCGATAGGCTTTCTTTGATTTCGACGACGTATTTGGAATCCGGTTCGAGTTCTTTTCTTGGATGGAGAAGGACTGTGTTCTCGGGTGGAGATTCGATCCTGTTTTCTTCCAACAGTCTTGGAGAGGGTGTTTTGAGTGAAAATTCGATCGGAATTTCAGGTTCGCCCATTCTGATTTTTTTTAGAGAGAGAGAAGATTCGTCTTTACGGACGGGCTGGTTGAACACAAGCAGAACCTGAGTATCTGTCCGTAACGATTTTTGTTGGTGCCGGGGAAAATGCTGGAGGAGACGGGGCCGGACGGTTTGGAACATCCAAGAATAATTTTCTTGCAGCATGAAGCCATCGTACGATCGAGTCCCAGCGGGGATGGTGACCTTGATTTCAGTCGAGAGAGGGAAAGGTTTGTCCGGAGTGAAGGTCAGAGTTTTTGGATTTAGCCAGCGCTGTCTTCCGGAAAAGGAGGGTTCGAGCCGCATCCATCCTGGCCCTCCGTCCTCTCTTAGGGCTTCAAGAGGAATCACGGGATGGTCGAAAATGACCACCAGAGTATCGGTTTCATGTGCGGCCTCTGTAGGTCCTTTAGGACTCACATAGGTAACGGATAACTCTCCAGCTTGAGCCGAGGCCTCCTTAGGCGGCGAGTCCTTTTCTTTTTTCGACCTGCAGCCAGGCTTGGAAGAAAAGAGACACAACATCACGATTAAAAGAGAAATTGCAGTCGTTTTTTTCATCTTCGTTCCCTTTGTCTGTTTTGGATCGATGTGGAGAAAATGGGGGTATCCCATTGAAGACAATGACGATTTTCAATATTTATCCTGGATTGTTGTATACCACAGGAAAACTGAAGGGTCAATAAGCGGCTGCATCTGGGTGGAATTTGGATGCCGCACTCATGTCGATTCCGTACCGTGGGCTGCGGGGATTCTTGGGTAAAAGATATCATTATTTCTTTTCCAACTGCCGAAAGGTCCTAGGAGTTTCTCACAGAAAAGGCTTCTGAATGTGTTAAGATCTTTTCTTCTCTGATAATTTCAGGGCCAAAGTTTCGATGTAGGATCTGTTTTCGAGTTTGTTTCGCCAATCAGAGGGTATCGACGCGATTCCTAAGTATGATCCAGAAATCGCACAGGCCATAGCTCCCAAGGTGTCCCTGTCTCCTCCGTTGAGGACGGCACAATAGAGGCAATCTGTGAAGGATTTGGGATGTCGAAGAAAAGAGAAAAGAGCGAAAGGAACCGATTCATGGGCGGCGACTGAGCGGCCGAGGAGACGAACAGCTTGAGAGGGGGATGATCTGTCTGCTAAAGATCGTTGAATCAAAAGAAGTTTCTCTTTCATTTCGAATGTCTTTGCTGCCTGGATCAGTCGGTCCAAGAACTTCTCCTGCGGAAAAGATTCTCCGGGATCATAGATGGTCGCGAGGGCCACCGCCTTTGCTTGTATGGCTGCACCATCCTTGCCGATTGGATGGGCATGGGTGACCTCTGCCGATGAACAGGCTGTTTCATAGATATCAGGGGAATCGAAAAAAAAGAGACCCAAGGAAACTATTCTCATGGCTGCCCCATTGCCAAAGGACCCCTGATCTTGAAACAAAGATTTTGCAGCCTCCACATAACTGATCCTTGAGTTTTCGACCATCCTGAACAGAGTCGGAGGACCAGGACCGTAACCCCTCCAGGGTTGGCTGAGATAATTTTGATGGAATCTTGCTCCAAGGTCTGTTTGATCCAAGCCTCCTTTGTTAATCAGGGATTCGGCAAGACCAAGGGCCATGGCCGTATCATCTGTATAATGAAATTCTTCCAAGGCATCCAGTCGTGAGTCGAGAGCCTTCTTTTTTCTATAGCGGAAAGCCATCTCTCCGATAGCATCCCCCAGTGCGCTTCCTATCATTCCGCCTAAATACTTTTTTTCTAAATCGATCACTTGTATTTCTTCCGCAAAATGAACCATTCTTATGTTACATAATAGATATGGTTCTGGAAAGGAGGAACTGCTGTGCAAAAAATTGGCAGGATGGTAAAATATCGTTGTGCTTGAATATTGAATAGAGCGGATGTTTTTCTTTATCGGAGGTGTCCAGCCAAAGACCGTCCGTTTGAAGAGACAGGCCTTCTCCTGTCCTGTCTGCGGTCATCCAGAAGTCTATCTCAAAAGGGTGGATCATTATTTGAGTCTGTTTTTCATCCCTCTCTTTCCGGTGAAGAAAGGTGTTCCCTATTCAGTCTGCGATAACTGTAATACGGTCTTGGACGGCAGTGGAACACCTATCGGTGTCCAACCAAGGGATGGACCGGGGAAGTGCCCCAACTGTGGAAGATTTCTGATGGAAGATTATGATTACTGCCCCCGCTGTGGGAGGAAAATCCTCTCCTCATAAAAAGCCCTGTCTCCGGATGAAAATATAGCAGGCCAAGCCAAAGACGATCCTTGCGGCATAAAGGATCCAGGAGAGACCGTCAAAAGAAATGATATAGGGAAGACCGAAAAGCAGGACCGCAATTCCCAGAAGGATCAATTTTTTTCTCAGTTCCGCCGAAAGGAAGGCCAGCACGAAGAAAACGATCACTAAAAAGTTAACGATAATGTAGTAGGGGCTTCTCATTTTCCTGAAAACAGTTGATTCCTATTATAGGTCTTTTTTTCGGTTTTTTGTAGTCTGTGTTGTTATTCTGATTTTGCCATCTGCTGTTTTCCACCAGCGAGGTAAGGCATTAAAGGGCCTCTTAGCCGGATTCATCCTCAATTCCCATTCTTTTTAAAGCCTGCGATAAGTCTTTCTTATTGGTCCTCTCCCATTACAGTCCCATGCCCATAAATGGAAACCCTCTCATTTATCATACCAGTGATCCTGGAGGATGGAGGCGTATTTGGTGAGTTCCTGGCCGGCAACAGAGAGAACGATCCGGTATTCACCCAAAGGAGCAGGGCCGTGTGCAAAGTTAGGATCCTCTCTCATTGGAAATCCATAGGCAGCAAAACGTTTCATTCGCTCCTTTATCCGCTTTTTATCTTCTTCGGTTCGCTCCTTTCGTTGAGTCATATCCCAGATGACTTTATTGATCCCTGCACGTTTCCTTCCCTTGATTTCGTTTACGAGCATGGTGCCCCTGTAAATCTTTACCTTGACCTCCCCTTGAGATTCCTCCTTCAGATAGTAATAGATCACGAGGCCATTGGGTTCGCTTTTCCCATTGTAATTCAAAGTGCTGGATGCCCGGGATAAACCGCTGATCCAGCGGACCCTGGATTCAACGTCGAAGAAATGGACATCCTTCTCGAGCATTTCTGGCGCCAATTCTTCCAGAGGTGAAATGTCTGCAATGAATATTCCCCGCCCATGGGTGGCTGCCACAAGGTCATTTTCCCTAGGGTGAATGACAAGGTCGTGGACTGGCTGTGTGGGCATGTTATTCTTCATTTTGATCCAGCCCTTTCCGCCGTCTATGGAGATGTACACGCCAAACTCTGTGCCTACGAACAAGAGAAGCGGATTCTTGGGGTGTTCCCGGATAACATTGATAGGCTCATCTGGAAGGTTGGAAGCGATCGACACCCAAGTTTCTCCATAGTCTGTTGTTTTATACAGAAATGGCTTGAAATCATCTCTTCTGTATCCTGTAGAAGAGATGTACGCAGTTCCTGGGGTATGATGGGAGGCTGCCACCCTGCTTACCCAGTATCCTGGATTTCCTGGAATCCTATCATTCAGTTTTTCCCATTTTCCGCCCCCGTCTTTGGTGACCCAAACGTTTCCATCATCAGTCCCTGCCCAGAGCACTCCTTGCTCGAGCGGGGATTCATCGATAGTGGTTATTGTGCAGTACTGGATGTTTCCATCGCCGCCTTTTCCTGTAGTGAGCTTTGTTGGATCGCTGGTAGTCAGGTCAGGACTGATCTCTTCCCAATATTCTCCTCGATAGGGAGATTTCACCAGGACGTTAGCGCCGTGATAGATGACATCGCTGTCGTGTGGAGAGATCAGAACCGGAGCATTCCAATTCCATCGGAGTTCCGGCTTTTCTCTCTGATAAGCGATGGATTTTCTTTCTCCTGTTTCCAGGTCCCACCGGATCAGAGGTCCGAATTGGGATTCGTTATAAAGATAGCGGTTTGTGTCAGAGTCGAACACATTGTACATGCCGTCTCCCCCACCGACTCTTAACCAGTCTTCGAGCCGAATCGGTTCTTCTCCTCGCTTGGTGCTCGGTCCCATCCAGGATCCATTATCTTGAAGGCCACAGGCAACCCTATAGGGATAGGACATGTCAATTCCCACAGCATAACATTGAGCCAGTGGGAGAAAATCAGGATGATACCAGTGTTTTCCTCCGTTATAAGTTATGCCCATGCCATGGTCATAACCCAGCAGGATGTGTTTCGAGTCGTCCGGATCGATCCATAAGGCGTGATCGTCGCCGCCGAATCTTAATGGCCGTCTCTGCCATGTTTTGCCTCCGTCTTTGGTTCCCCAAGAGGCTGCACTCAGAACATGCACCACTCTATCGTCATTCGGATCGATACGGATTTGTCCGTAATAATAGCCGGGCGCTCCTCCTATGCTCCTGTCATCCGGACTGACCTTTCTCCAGGTTTCACCTGCGTCATCGGAGCGGTAGACTTCGCCGTCGATCATGCCTCGGCTGGATTTTCCGGCACGCAGTTCCTGGTATCTCTCTTCATCAGGCATATCCGGCTTGTTTGCATTTTCGATGCAGGCATAAAGGATGTTTGGGTTCCTGAGATAGATGTCGATTCCGATCCGACCCAGCATTCCACCCGGAAGGCCTCCGCTGAGTTCTTTCCAAGTCTTTCCGGCGTCTATAGTTTTATAGATACGGCTTCCCGGTCCTCCGAGGTTGAACGTCCATGGCTTTCGCTCCTTGTCGTATGTCGCTGCATAAAGAATGTCGGAATTGGTCGGATGCATCACTACATCTACTACTCCGATATGTTTCTCCCTGACAACGGGCCCGAGAATTTTTTTCCAGGTCTGTCCACCATCGGACGTTTTGTACAGGCCGCGTTCGGGATTTTCCGAGTAAAGATGTCCCAGAGCCGCGACATAGACAACATCCGGATTCACCGGATGGATCACGATTCGGCCGATGTGATGAGATTCTTTGAGCCCCATATTTGTCCATGTTTTTCCTGCATCCAGGGATTTGTAAACGCCGTCTCCCCAGTAGGAGCTTCGCGAGTTGTTGGCCTCTCCGGTGCCGACCCACACGATGTTCGGGTCAGAGGGAGCGACGGCTATATCGCCTATAGAAAATACGCTTTGGTGGTCGAAGATCGGTTCGAAAGTGATTCCGTTGTTGGTGGTTTTCCAGAGCCCACCCGAAGCTGTGGCTGCATAAAATGTGTAAGGTTCCTGTTCCGGGACGGCAAAGTCGACAAACCTTCCGCTCTGACGCGTTGGTCCTATCGAACGGTAATCCAGTTTTTTCAAGAGATCGTTTTCCGCGGGTTGAGAAAAGACGATAGAGACTGTCAGAAAGAAACAGAGCACTGTCAACAAAAAGGGAAAAACTTTTTCTTTTGATTTGTGCATTGTTATTTTTCTCCTCTTTTTTTGAAAAAAAGAACATATGTGAATACCACAGAATCCGAATCAGGTCAACAAAGCTTCGGTGAAGATTGAAATTCTTTCTCTTATTCATTAATATAAGAAAAGTACGGTGAGCCGATGTTAAAAGCAACAACTATCATTTGTGTGCGCCACAGAGGTAAAGTAGCCATAGCTGGCGATGGGCAGGTGACCATAGGCCAAACAGTCCTGAAGAAGAAAGCCAGCAAAATCAGGACCTTGTACAAAGGGAATATCCTGGCTGGTTTTTCCGGGGCTACTTCGGATGCTTTCGCTCTTTTTTCCAGATTCGAAACGAAAATCGAGGAATACCATGGAAATATTTCTCGTGCTGCTATAGAGCTGGCAAAGGACTGGCGCCTGGATAAAGCTTTGCGGAGGCTGGAGGCCCTTCTGGTTGTGGCCGACAAGGACCACAGCTTTCTTATCTCAGGAACCGGGGATGTGGTAGAGCCGGATGACGGAATCCTGGCTATCGGTTCGGGTGGCGCCTACGCTCTGGCTGCAGCGCGCGCTCTGATCGAGCATACTGAGATGTCAGCCAGAGAAATAGCCCTGAAGGCGATGAAAATCAGCGCGGATATTTGCATATACACCAACGATCAGATCACCGCAGAGGAGCTCTAGATGGCCATTGAACTTCCTCAGAGTCTTGAGAAAAAAAACAGAAAGACTGAAGAAGCAGAGCTCACTCCTCAGGAGATCGTCTCAGAGCTGGATAAGTACATCATCGGCCAGAACGCTGCGAAAAAGGCTGTGGCCATAGCTCTGCGCAACAGATACAGGCGCCGAAAACTTCCTCCAGAACTCGCCGATGAGATTGCGCCGAAGAATATCCTCATGATTGGACCCACAGGAGTGGGAAAAACTGAAATCTCCAGGAGACTGGCCAAGCTCACCTTTTCCCCTTTTCTAAAGATCGAAGCCAGCAAGTTCACTGAAGTAGGGTATGTGGGACGGGATGTAGAATCCATGATCAGAGATTTGGTCCGGATATCTGTAGAGATGGTCAAACAGGAACAGGTTGAGGAAATCGAGGAAAAGGCAGAAAGAAATGTAGAAGAAAAAATCCTGGACCTTTTGCTCCCCCCACCGAGAAGAAAGGCGTCTGACCAGGATCAGGAAGAGGTCGAGAGATTCAAGGACACAAGGGAGAAGTTGAGAACACAGCTCAGAGCGGGCCTGTTGGATGATCGGTTGATAGAGATCGAGACAAAAGAAAAGATGACACCTCCTTTTGAAATTTTCTCCAACAGCGGTGTCGAAGAGATCGGCATCCATATCCAGGAGATCATCCCCGGATTTTTAGGGGGGAAATCCAAAAAGAGAAAGGTGAAAATATCTGAAGCTAGGGAATATTTGCTGGAGGACGAGCAGAAAAGACTGATCGATATGGACCAGGTCTCCCGACTGGCCGTAGAAAGAGTGGAACATTCAGGAATCATATTTCTCGATGAAGTGGATAAGATCTCTGGACGGGAAGCCGGCCGGGGGCCAGAGGTCAGTCGTGAGGGTGTCCAAAGAGATTTACTTCCGATAATCGAAGGGACCACGGTGAATACACGCTACGGATTGGTCCGTACAGACCATATTCTTTTTATTGGAGCCGGTGCCTTCAATGTGGCCAAACCTTCTGACCTGATTCCTGAGCTCCAAGGAAGGTTTCCTATCCGTGTGGAACTGACCTCTCTGGATAGGAAGGACTTCATCAGAATATTGACCGAACCTGAGAATGCTCTCATCAAACAATACAGGGCTCTGATGGAAACCGAGGGACTTCATATCGCATTTGCCAAAGATGCCATTGAGGAAATTGCAGAGATAGCCGAAAAGGTGAATGAATCCACGGAAAATATCGGTGCTCGAAGACTCCATACCGTCATGGAGAAGGTCATGGAAGAGATTTCCTTTTCTGCGTCTGATTTGAAAAAGAAAAAAATTAAAATTGATCAGAAATACGTACAAGAGCAGCTCAGGGATATCGTCAAAGACGAAGACCTGAGCCGCTTTATCCTTTGATGAGTAAAACGGTCTCCATCTTTCTTTCCTCGCTTTTATCATTGTCCTTTCTCTGTTGCGGGAAGAAGGGAGACATTCTTCCTCCTCGGGTGAGATTCCCTCAGACGGCCGAAGACATTCACGCTGTCCAGAGGGCAAACAGAATCATATTGGAATGGAGAAACCCTAGTGCTTACGTCGATGGAAGTGCGTTATCGGAAATAGAGAGAATCGAGATATGGGTCTTAAAAACCCGAGAGGAGTCAGAAAAGGATACTTCAGAGATCGGAGAAGACACATTTCAAGAGCAGGCTCAACTTGCATTCAGTATAGACAAGGAAAACATTCCTGAATACACCGTCCAAGATTCCGGAGCGGAACAGAGGATGCAGTATTTCTATGAGTTTTCAGCGGCGGACTCTTTCACCTATACGTACACTTTCGGAATACGTATCAAGGAGAAAAAGAAGTATTCGGATTTCTCGGACTTGGCATCGCTGAAACCTGTTCTTGTCTCGCTTCCACCGAGAGATGTCGCGGCTTCGCTTTTTCGGGATAGAATCGAGATCGCATGGAAAGCGCCCTTGAAAAATATCGATCAATCATCGCCTCCCAACTTCGAAGGCTACAATATCTATCGTTCTGAGGCAGAAAAAGAAGCCCGCCGCATCAATCCGGATCTCGTGAAAAAAGAGAAATATGCCGACCGAAATTTCAGTTTCGGTCAGACCTACAGATATTTTGTCAGAACATCGGCCACTGATGTAGCCCCTTTTTTCGAAAGCCTTGATTCCGAACCTGTGGAGGTCCTGGCTGAGGACTCCTTTGCCCCTCATCCGCCAGAAGGATTGATCTCTGTGGGAGCGCCCGGGATGATCGCGATCAGCTGGGATGAGAACAGCGAGGAGGATTTAGCGGGGTACAGAGTATGGAGGAGAGAGGAAAGAGAAAAAGAATTTCGCCTCCTGACCCCACAGAAGGTAAAAGAAAGTTCGTACACTGATACCGCAGTCGAGAACGATAAGGTCTATTATTATGCGGTAACTGCTGTGGACAATCAGGGCAATGAGAGCCAGATGTCAGCGGTCATTTCCGACGCGACCAGAAAGAGGCTTCCATGAAAATTTATCGTTATAAACATAAGGACAAAATTTCCTACGGCGTTTTAGAAGAAGAAAGACTCTTTCCCATAGAAGGCCCGGTCACAAGAGAATTCAAGATCATGAAGAAAGGGATTTCGATAGGTGATGTGTCTCTCCTCCCCCCTGTAAAACCTACGAAGATTGTTGCGGTTGGAGTGAACTACAAGAACCATGCCAGGGAGAGGGGAAGGTCCCTTCCTGAAGAGCCTTTGATTTTCCTCAAGCCGCCTTCGGCAGTGGTGGGCCCGAACGATATCATTGTCTATCCAGAGATGGCAAGAAGGGTGGATTACGAAGGAGAGCTGGCTTTGGTCATGAAAAGGAGAGCAAGCCGGCTTCAGGAGGAAGAGGAAGTGGATCATTTCATCTTGGGTTACACCTGTTTCAATGACGTGACGGCCCGAGATCTTCAGGAAAAAGACGTCCAGTTCACCCGGGCAAAATCCTTTGATACATTCGCTGCGGTAGGCCCATGTATCGCCACCGATGTGGATCCCGCTAAAGTCAGAATCAAGACCTTCCTGAACGGAAAGCTAAGGCAATCGGGGAACACCAGGAATATGATTTTTCCGGTTTCTTATCTGGTGCGTTTCATCTCGCATATCATGACCTTGAGGCCAGGAGATCTCATCACCACAGGTACACCTGCAGGTGTTGGACCGATGTCTCCTGGGGACAGAGTGGACGTTCAGATTGAAGGGATCGGCACACTATCCAATACGGTTATGCGGGTTTGGGATTTGCAAAAATAGACTTTTTTTCCTAATTGTATTAAATAGTAAGAACGAACAAAGCGCTAGCAACGGGAAATGATCCCAGGAGGTGAGAATGAAGATTTTTTTAGATACGGCTAATATCAAGCAGATAAGAGAAGCAGCGAGCTGGGGGATTTTGGACGGAGTAACCACGAATCCCACCCTCGTCTCCAGAGAGAACGCGAAATTTAAAGACCTGATCAAGGAAATTTGTGAAATCGTGCTTGGACCCGTGAGTGTGGAGAGTGTGTCGACAAAAGCCGAGGATATAATAGAGGAGTCGAGGAATCTGGCGAAAATTGCGGACAATGTGGTAGTGAAAATTCCCATCTGTATTGAAGGCCTCAAAGCCATCAAAGTATTATCCAGAGAAGGAATCCACATCAACACGACTTTAATCTTCTCTCCTCTTCAAGCCTTGTTGGCTGCTAAAGCTGGGGCGAGATATGCGAGTCCTTTTGTCGGCCGGCTGGATGATATCGCCCATGAAGGGATCAACCTTGTAGAGGGGATCGTGACCATATTCGACAATTATGGAATTGAGACAGAGGTCATTGTCGGAAGCATCAGGCACCCGCTTCACGTGATCGAGGCTTCCTATATAGGCGCCGATATAGCGACCATTCCATTTGGTGTTCTCGAAAAAATGGTGAAACATCCTTTGACTGATATCGGGATGGAAAAGTTCCTCAGTGACTGGAAAAAGGTCAAGAAAAGTTGAGGATGAAGAGAAAAGAATGACAATTCAAAAAAAAATGGAAGAGCTGAAGCGAAGAGAGAAGCTCGCAGAGCTCGGAGGAGGGAAGGAAAGAATAGAGCGGCAGCACCGAGCTGGAAAGCTGACAGCCAGGGAGAGAATAAATCTCCTGCTGGATGAGGGATCCTTTCAAGAGACGGACAAACTTGTGGTGCATCAGTGCCATGATTTCGGCATGGAAAAAAAGCGGATTTATGGAGATGGAGTGGTAACTGGATATGGAACGATAGATGGTCGCACAGTTTACATCTTCGCCCAAGATTTTACTGTTTTCGGGGGATCTCTGAGTGCGGCGAACGCAGCCAAAATCGTCAAGATTATGGATTTGGCCATGAAGATGGGCGCTCCTATGATTGGGCTCAACGATTCCGGGGGAGCAAGGATTCAAGAGGGAGTAGAAAGTCTCGGAGGATACGCAGATATTTTTTTGCGGAATGTGCTTGCATCGGGGGTCATCCCCCAGATATCGGCCATCATGGGGCCCTGTGCAGGTGGAGCCGTTTATTCTCCGGCTATGACCGACTTCATCATCATGACCAAAAACATCAGCAACATGTTCATAACCGGGCCCGAGGTTATCAAGGCCGTGACCCATGAAACAGTCACCATGGAAGAATTAGGGGGAGCTGAGACTCACAACACTGTAAGCGGTGTGGCTCACGTCGCGGCCGAAAACGAAGAACACACATTAGCGTTGATCCGCGAACTGTTTTCTTTCATCCCGGACAACAACATGGAAGATCCTCCTGACAAAGAAACATCAGATCCTCCTGACAGAATAAACGAAAAACTGAATTTCATGGTCCCTGATGATCCGAACCTGCCTTATGATATAAGGAACGTTATTACAGAAGTCCTTGACGACAGTTATTTTTTTGAAGTGCATGAACATTACGCCAAAAACATTGTGATTGGCTTTGGACGGCTTGGTGGGAAGTCGGTCGGAGTCGTCGCCAATCAGCCCGATCATCTGGCTGGGGTTTTAGATATCAATTCCTCGGATAAAGGGGCACGCTTTGTCCGCTTTTGTGATGCCTTCAACATTCCTTTGATTACATTCGAGGATGTTCCAGGATTTCTTCCCGGGGTGGCACAAGAACACGGGGGGATCATTCGTCATGGCGCAAAGCTTCTCTACGCTTTTTCCGAGGCAACGGTTCCAAAGATTACCGTGATCACCCGAAAGGCCTACGGTGGTGCCTACTGTGTCATGGCTTCCAAACATATCCGGGCAGACATCAATTATGCCTTCCCCACAGCAGAAATCGCTGTGATGGGCCCAGAAGGTGCAGTGAATATCGTCTATCGAAGCGAGATGAACAGTGCAAAAGATAGACAGGATTTACGTGAAGCGAAAGTAGCGGAGTTCAGAGATAAATTCGCCAATCCATACATCGCCTGTGAGAAGGGTTATATCGACGAAGTTATAGAGCCAAAATTTACTAGGCCTAAGTTGATTGCAGCTTTAAAGATGCTGGAGAACAAGAGGGATCAAAATCCCCCCAAAAAACACGGCAATATCCCGCTTTAATTTTTAAGACAGCTTGACCGTTTGTCTGAAGGCTTGCAGATGGCAAAAATTTTTCAAAAAGTACTCGTGGCAAACAGAGGGGAAATTGCCGTGCGTGTCATTCGGGTTTGCAGGGAAATGGGAATCCCTTCGGCGGCAGTTTATTCTGAGGTCGATCGAAAGGCCCTGCATGTTCGATTAGCGGATGAAGCATACCACATAGGGGATGCCCTGCCTTCTTCGAGCTATTTGAATATTGAACGGATCATCGAAGTAGCCAAGAAATGTCATGCGGAAGCCCTTCATCCAGGATATGGATTTTTAGCTGAAAACTCCAGACTGGTCGAACGCTGTGAAGAAGAAGGGATTATCTTTATTGGACCCCCCTCCGAATCTATGGAGATCATGGGAAAAAAAACCGCTTCTCGTACTAAGATGGCAGATGCGGGAGTCCCGATCATCCCTGGAACCCTTCAGCCCATAGAGGGAGAAAAAGAGCTGGAGGCGGCAGCCGAGAAAATCGGTTTTCCTGTCCTGCTCAAAGCTTCCGCAGGAGGAGGCGGAAAGGGATTGCGCCTGGTTGAACACAAAAAAGATCTCGCCTCTTCCTTCCGTTTAGCCCGTTCTGAGGCGGAGTCTAGCTTTGATGATCCGACAGTTTATATCGAAAAATACATCGATGAGCCGCATCATATCGAGGTTCAGATCCTTTCCGACAGTTTTGGGAACACAGTATACTTGGGCGAGAGAGAATGCTCCATTCAAAGGCGTTACCAAAAGGTGCTCGAAGAAACACCTTCTCCATTTCTAGATGAAAAAAAGCGACGTGAAATGGGACGAGTTGCGGTGAAGGCTGCGGAAGCCGTTGGATACAGGAACGCCGGTACGGTGGAGTTTGTGGTAGATAAAAACAAAAATTTCTATTTTCTGGAGATGAACACACGGCTTCAAGTCGAACATCCTGTAACAGAGATGGTGACAGGAATAGATTTGGTGAAATGCCAGATGGAGGTCGCTGCTGGCTTGCCTTTAGCTTTCTCTCAAAAGGATATCCTATCCACCGGGCATTCTTTACAGTGCCGGATCTATGCCGAAGATCCCGATAATGATTTTTTGCCCTCGCCGGGAAAAATCGTTCATTTCCGCCCTCCTTCAGGCGGGCTGGGCGTTCGTGATGACAATGGGGTGTATGAAGGATATGAAGTACCGATGGAGTATGATCCCCTCCTCTCCAAGCTTGTCACTTGGGGGCGGACAAGAACCGAGGCGATCCATCGTATGCTCAGGGCCCTCTCCGAATATCAAATATATGGAATCAAAACGACGATTCCCTTTTTCAAACGCATACTTCTCCATCCGAAATTCATTGAAGGGGATTACAATACCCATTTCATTTCTAACCTGGAAAAAGAAGAGGACAGAACTCATACAGAAAACCGAGTCGTTGCCCTGATTGCTGCGGGGATAAAAAGCTATAGCGACAGTCAATCTGGTTTGCGCTTTCATCGGCACAAAAAAATGAGTCAATGGCGGCTTCATGGCCGATTCCACAATTTTACCAGCAGGCGTTAAAATGAACATATCTTTTTGGATTGAAGGAAAAGAGTTCCGATTAAACCTCGTGCAGATGAAAAAGAATGATATCCGGGTATCCCTCGGCAAAAAGACCTATCATGTCACGGCCGAGTTTTTAAATCCCGATGAAATCCTGTTGAATATCGAGGGCAAAATTCATGAGGTTATCGTCAATTCCAACACCACCTCGTACTTCGTATATGTGAATGGAAGCCGCTTTCATATCGAAAAGAAATCTGCGCTCCAGATTCTTGGAAAGGAAGATGAGAAGCAGCAAACCATCACTGTAAAGACATCTATGCCGGGAAGGATTGTGAAAGTGCTGCTGAGAGAAGGAGAAGAGGTGGAGGAAGGCCAGGCGGTTCTGATCCTGGAGGCCATGAAGATGCAGAATGAAATCAAATCCCCCCGGGCAGGAAGAATTATCAAAATCGGACCCAAGGCCAGTGAATCGGTTGAAACCGGAGCTCTCCTTTTTTCCGTAGGATAAAACTCCTTACCTGTAGCCTCACAGCGCCAATCTAACCAAGGCGTAAGGCTTTCCTTGTGATCTTGGAGAGGCCTGCACACTGTGGAGATGTTCACCGCACTGTGATTCATATTTAAAACGAAACATGCTATCATTTAGAGACGAACGTCTGCGATTGCTATGAGAAGAAAAAAGACACTGAAATCACTGCTGATTCTCTCTTTGGTTTTGCTCGTGTTGATCGGAGTGGGCACGGTGGTCAAAAATATTCTCCTCAACCAGTTTAGGCACAGGATCGAAGAGAACTTCGGGTATTCCGATCTTCACCTCTCCATATTTCCACCCACCCTTATTCTCGAGGATGCCAGGTCAAAATCCATATCACCGTTTTTTTCTGCAAGGAAAATCTCTGTGAGGATATCTTTCTCATCTCTTCTTTCCAAGGAGAGACCGCTCGTTCTTTTAATAGATTATCCTGTTTTGAGAATGTATGGAATGCCGGAAAAAGATGAGAAGGCGGAGGAGAAAAGGATCAGCCTGGCCTTGCCTTTTGCTGTCGAGAAAGGGTTGATCAGGGACGGTGCGTTATACTACTGGGGCGACGGGACTCGGATGGTCGCGGAGGGTATCAATGCAGTTTTTACCCAGAGAGGTGAAGAATTCTCGGTAATGGGAGAGGCCCAAGAGAATTCTCTTTCTTTATCATCCGATATGGAACCGATAGAGGGAAAGGTCAGTTTTTCACTGGATGGAAAAGGGAACGACGTCGACATAAAAAGGCTGAAAATAAGCGGTCCAAGAGGAATCCTCAAAGCGAACGGTCATCTGATCGATCCTCACGATCCTGAGATTCAGTTGCAGACAAGCTATAATCTTCGGGCGGATTTGGTTTTCGATGTCCTGAACATACCGTTTGAGTCACAGGGTTGGATTGAAGGCGAGGGGCTCGTGAGGAGATACCAGGGGAGAATTCGAATCGACACAGGTTTTTCAAGCGATGACCTCGTTCTGAATAAGATAGACATGGGAAAAGTAGATGGGAATGTTGATTTTGAACGATCCGCAGGACGGGTCGATCTCAATATTCAAAAGAGAGGCTTCCGGCAGGAATTTGTCCGCGTTAATTTCAATAAGGACAGGATTTGGGGAGTGGCACGAGGGTTCTATTTGGATCCGATCATGAGCTTTGCTGGTATCCCTTGGCCTGTTGCTTCCCCTGGTTGGGGCGATTTTACTATCGAGGGAGACAAACTTCTGGCTGAAATCGAATTCAGGGATGAGGTTCTGGAGTCAGAGGATTCAAAATACTCCTTCAACGGTCTGGTAGAAGTCAATTGGGACCGGAAAAAGAGATTTTCTTTCTACTCTGAACGTCTCGATTCGGGATTTTTCAGTGTGAAGCTGGACGGGGGATTGGTCGTCGGCAAGACCGTCGATTTCACAATCGACGGTGAAATCACGGAACTGAAACAAGCCCGCGAATTTACGTCGCTCGTGCTGGAGAAGAATTTTGAATTTCCAGAAATCAGAGGAAGGGGAGAATCGTTCATTCGAATTTTTGGAGACTTCATGTACCCTCAGGTCCAAGCGAAATTCCATATGAGTCCTGGTGGATTCAGAGATTTTGATATCGAGTTTGTTGAAGGAGAAGCCGAAATAATAGAGAATGATTTCCATGGCCGCTTTTTCGTCGACGACCCGTCGTTTAAGGGAGAGATCCGGGTTCATGCCCTGGATGATGAACTCCAGGTCGATTCTGAACTTGAGAAAGGCCGTGTGGAAATATTGCTACCCGGTTTTGACATAGCCATTCCTCTCAGCGGTGAAGCATCCGGAAAATTCGAATTCAAACAGAAAGGAGAAGATCTTCAGCTCGAAGGAGCATTCTTCAGTCCTCAGATCGAATTCTCTGGTCAGCACTTGAACAATGTCAGAGGAAAGCTGGAGTGGAGGGGGGATACTTTTTCCTTGCCGGAGTTTGAGTTTGATTTGTACGGGGGAAAAATAGCAGGATCGGTCCACTTCGGCCTTTTGAATCGCGATTTTGATGTAGATGTTTGGGGGGAGAGAATCAACCTCTCTTCAATCTATGTTCCTCTTAAAGGGAATCTCTCTTTCCACACTGAGGGAAGCGGGAGATTAGGCGCTGATTCCGCATCAGGGAGCTTCGAGATAAAAGACCTCAATCTGTATCCTTTTCAGAAGACAGAAACCCAGGGAGAGGTGCAGCTCACCTTTACCGAACAAAGGATCGACCTTGAGATGGAGGGGAACTTCGAGCCGGGAGAAAACAAGTTTTTCATCTCCCTCGGTATCCCTTTTGGAGAAGATGTTGTCTTTGGCGATATACGGGGATCCTTTGCCAATTATGATCTTCTCCTTCCATGGACAGGAGCCAGAGGTCGGATAAATTATATCGCCACCATCACCGGGACAAAGATCGCACCTGAGGTGAAAGGAGGCATCGATTTCCAGGGGACTGTGTTTCCTTTCCCTCAGTTTGCCCACGCTCTCCGCGATTATTCAGGGCTGGTGCTCTTTGAAAACGGGATGTTCTCTCTACGATCTGTCCAGGGGAAATTTGGAGGAGGCGATGTTCAGGGCTCTGGCCGCCTAAAGCTGGGCAGAGGTGGAGTTGAGGAGATTGATGTAGAGGTCGACGGGAATAACCTTCTCCTTTCCCCGTTAGAAAGGACGAGAGCCCTGACGGATGGAAATCTAAGCTTGATCAAAAATGCTGATCAGTTCGTCCTGAAAGGGGAGTTTTTTGTGCACAGGCTTTCCTGGAGAAGAGAAATCACTGAAAAATTTGCTTTTTCTACAGCTGCATCCCTCGAACAGAGAAGGGAGCCAAACTTTTTCGATGATCTGACGCTGGATCTCAGAATTAAGGCCGATAATAACGCATGGATGGAAAATTCTCTGGGAAGAATAAGGGGCAGGTTTGACTTAAACGTTTCTGGAAGCATAAATTCTCCGATCGTTCTGGGGGATATCGAAGCCCTGGATGGAGAGCTTTATTTCCAGGATAGAGAATTCAGGATATTGAGGGGAAGGGTAAGCTTTATCAATCCTCAAACCATCGAGCCTTATCTGAGTTTTAAAGGAGAAACATATGTAAAGGATTACAGGGTGACCTTTTCTCTGGAAGGACTTTTGGACCAGCTGAATCCTGATTTCAGCTCTTCGCCTCCGCTTCCCCCAGAGGATGTGCTTGCCCTACTGGCCTTGGGAGAAGCATTCAAACGGACCTACTCCTATGATATCAGCACGCAGCTCAGCACGGCTTCTCTCCTTTCTTTCCAGCTTTCCGAAGAGGCGAAAAAGAGAGCCGAAGGGCTCTTTTTTATCGACCGCTTCAGGATCGATCCATTCGTGATCGGTTCATCGGCGGAAGTGACGGCCAGGCTGACGGTGGGAAAGAATATTTCAAGAAACCTTTCCTTTCTCTACTCAACGAACTTAACCACCCAGCGGGAGGAAATCATCAGGATCGAATGGAAATTTACCAGGGATTTCTCGATAGTGGGAACTCGAGATGAGGAAGGACGAGCAAGTTTCGATGTTAAGATTCATAGAAGATTCTAATTTTCTTAAGAAGCGTCTGAGGGCGGCGACATCCCTTATCGGATTCCTGGTGGTCTTGTTCCTGCCTTTCCGATCGTATCCACAGGGATATGAATCTCTTCCAACCATAGAGCGAATTGACCTGATTATCGATGAAGAGCCCGGAGATACAGAGATGAAAAATCTCATTCCGTTGGAAGAAGGAGAGGCCTTTTCTTTAAAGAGGATCAGTGAAAGCATCAAACAACTTTATCAGACAGGCCTCTTTTCTGATATCGAGGTCTTGAGAAAACCGGGCCAGGGAATGGACTTAACTTTCCATCTCACCAGAAAGCTCTTCATAAATAGGATTGATTTTACCGGGAATAACGAGATTCCTCAAAATAAAATAAAGGAGAATTTATATTCGTTGAGAGAAGAGGGAGCTTATTCGGAGGAAAGTCTTGATAAGGGTGTCCAGGAAATTAAAGAGATCTTGAGAGAAGAAGGATTTTTCCGGCCAGATATCAAGACGATCGTTGAAAAAGATCCCGCGTCTCCTCGGGTTAATGTTTCGTTTGTGATTCAGGCTGCAAAAAGGTATACCGTCGGGAGCATTGATTTCACGGGGAATCTTGTTTTGCCCAAGAAGGAGTTGAAGAAGAGAATGCACACCGAAGAGGGACAGGAATTTGTCCCTTCCCGGCTTCAAGAGGACCTCGATCGATTGAGAGAGATCTACAATTCCATGGATTACAGAAGGGCAGAAGTCCTTTTGGAAGAACAGAATTTTGATGAGTCTCGAGAACTGGTTTTTCTTCTCATCAAAGTGCTCCCCCAACAGAAGATAGAGTTCAATGTGACTGGTGCCGACGTGCCTCTTGACCTTATAAGGCCGATTTGGGAAGCTCAGATTTTCGAAGAGTGGGGCCTTTCGGAGGGCGAGGCCAAGATTATCAATCACATGAGAAAAAAGGGATATCTTTTTCCGGTTGTTGATTCATCGGTCCAGTACGAAGACAATCTCATGCGCATAATCCACCATGTGAAGCCTGGGAGACGATACAATATTCAGGGATTATCTTTCGAAGGTCTGGATTATTTTACTCCTGAAGAGATCCAGGAAGAGCTTCTGATGAAACAGGGATTTTCTCTGTTCAAAAAAATAGACGGAGCAAGGCTCTTTGAGTTGCCTCGAGAAATCGAGCTCCTTTACGAATCGCATGGATTTCCTGAGACAAAGGTGGAACTGTATCTGCAAAAAGAAAACCAGAAGATCAGGCCCGTCCTTTCTATCCAGGAGGGAAGGCAGGAAAAGATCGATAGAATTTCCATAACGGGAATACGCTTTTTCCAAGAGGAAGATCTTCTCGAACAAATCAACTGCGTTCCAGGCGGGCCTTTTTTCCAACCTGACATTCAGAAGGATATCGAAGAGCTGAGGAGATATTATTTGAATCAGGGATTCAGAGGAACTGAGATTAACGCTGTTGTTCAGCCGACCAACGGGAGTCAATATTCTGTGCGCTTTGAGGTTGAAGAGGGCCGGAGGATTCAAGTTGAAAATGTGATTATCACAGGATATGAGGCGACCAAAAAGACGACAATCTCGAGAGAACTTTTGCTGAAAGAGGGGGATTACGCTCGATATGATGCAATCCTCAGAACCAAAAGAAATTTGGAAAGGCTGGGCATTTTCACAGAAGTGAGGATCGATGAAATCCCCACTTCTTCAGAGGGTGCCAATTTGCTGGTTAATGTCAGAGAAGGAGCTCGAAATTATGCCAGTTTGGGCTTGGGGCTGGAATCCAAAAACAAGCCTCGCACTTTTGATGTTTGGAACAATGATTACAGACTGCGGGGAACCGCAGAATATATCCGCTACAATGTCTTTGGCTCGGCCGCCCAGGCAAGCCTTGTCGGGCAGATAAGTTTAAGAGAAACAAGAGGCGTATTTTCCTGGAGGCAGCCCTACTTTTTTGGCCTGCCTTTGGAAACCTACCTGAACATCTGGGTGGAGCGAGAAGCTCGCACAAGTTTCACCTATGAGGGAAGCGGTATCAGTTTGACCACGGTGAAATCGATATCGGAAAAAGAAAACATGGATTTCCTAACGACCTTGAAATATGCAGAAAGAACGATTACCGAACTGGGTTTTATGGACGAATCGGAGATAGACAGACGATTCTATCCTTTCTCGACCACATCGATCTCAGGGAGCTATATTTGGGAAAAGCGGGACGATCCATTCAATCCCACTCAAGGATTCTTTTTCAGTTCCGCACTCGAATGGGCCTTTCCTTATTTCAAGACCGAGTCAGATTTTTTGAAAACATTTAACAAATTTCAGTATTATGCTTCTCTTATTCCTGGCCTGACGCTGGGCTCAACCATCCGGTTAGGATTGGCCAAGGGGAGAGTCCCCATTTATGAAAGATTTTTTGCCGGAGGCAGCAGCTCTTATCGTGGAGCAGAATTTGACGAGCTGGGACCGAAGGATTCTGAATCCGGCAAGCCAGTCGGTGGCAAGGCTCTTCTTTTGTTTAACTTTGAGCTGACTTTTCCGATTGTCTCAACACTCAGAGAACTGTATGGATCGGTTTTTTATGACAAAGGCAATGTGTTTTCTACCAGAAAACAGATGAGTTTGGCTGGACTTCAGGATGCTCTCGGGGTCGGGCTGAGATACAGAACCCCTCTCGGGCCTGTTCGATTAGAAATTGCATGGAACCTGGACGCTGCTCCAGGGGAAAAGAATATCCTGGGATTCATTACCATAGGCAATGTGTTTTAAATCCACCAAAGCTTTAAACAAACCTATACTTTTTTGTTTTCTCTTCGTTTCAGCTTTTTCCTCAATGAAGAATGTCTATAGCTGGCAGGAAGTCGTCGATCGCATCGTTGCCGTTGTCAATGACGATGTCATTACCCTTACCGATCTCAATCTGGTCAGAGCATTTGGACTTTATGAAAGTCCTGAGGAGGAACAGACGACGGATATTCAAAGGCATATTCTTGATCAGCTCATCAGCCGAAAGTTGGTCATTCAGTTAACAAGCGAGGGCATCCCGATTGAGGAAGAAGAGATAGAATTAGCTCTCAGTAGAGTCATCCAGGGAATGGAGCCAGGGGAGGCAGAAAGGGCGCTTCTTCGATTCGGTTTAGACTGGGACGATTTGAAAAGCTACCTCCGCGAAAGGCTTTTGTATCAAAAAATCATATCGGAGAGATTTGACCAAGGCGTCATCGTTAAGCTGGAAGAAATAGAAGTCTATTATGAACAGATCTATATCCCAAGCCAACGGACTAAGGGAATCGAACCAGAGCCTTTGACAGAGATGCTGGATCAGATCGAAAGAGAAATTAAACGGGAAAAGATAGAAACTCAGGTCCAGGAATGGATAAATAACTTGAAGAAAGAAGCAAATATTCAGATAAAGCTCTCGTAAGACCTTTTTGCATCAAATTGGAAATTGAGGATCGAAAATGAAAAAAAAGGCATTTTTGTTTCCGGGCCAAGGTTCCCAAGCAGTCGGAATGGGCAGGGACTTTTTTGAAAGTTCGACCGTTGCTCAGGAAATTTTTCATAAAGCCGACAAAATCTTGGGCTATTCTCTATCCCATCTCTGCTTTGAGGGGCCCGATGAAGAACTCCGTCTGACCCAAAACACCCAGCCGGCGCTGCTGATCGTCAGCACTGTCGCTTACTCCCTGATGGAGGAGGTCCCCTTCATTGCTGCCGGACATAGCCTGGGAGAATATTCGGCTCTTGTCGCTTCCGGTTCCCTGTCTTTCGAAGATGCGGTTCTTCTGGTTCACAAGAGAGGAAGATATATGCAGGAAGCAGTGCCTGTTGGTGTGGGTGCCATGGCTGCCGTGTTAGGAACTCCTTACGAGAGTGTGGAGAAGATTTTGGCAGAGATCGAAGAAGGAACGGTAGAGATAGCAAACTGGAACAGCAAAGAGCAGATCGTAATCGCCGGACATGAATCGGCTGTAAAACACGCCCTATCCCTGTTGAAGCCTCCCCGTTCGGTCCTTCTCCCTGTCAGCGCTCCATTTCACTGCAAACTGATGAAAAGCGCTGAAGAGAAGCTGGCGAAAGATCTGGATGCAGTGGAATTCAAGGATTTGGCTTTTCCCATTATAACCAATGTGGATGCCCGGATGATTCACAGAGGAGAGGAAGCCAGGGATGCATTGAAGAGGCAGGTGACCAGATCCGTCCTTTGGTTTGAATCCATGAAAGTTATGGCTGACCAGGGAGTTACATGTTTTGTTGAATTGGGTTGGGGAAAAGTCTTGTCGGGATTGATAAAGAGAATTGGCAGAGATTGGCCCTTCGATACAGAAGTCGTGAATGTGCAGGACATGGAAAGCCTCGAAAACGTGAAGCGAGCGTGTTGAAGAATAATCCAGGTTAGCTGAGGAGGCTGCCGATATTCTCAACCACAAGAATGGGAAGCTCTTTCAAGCTCGAGATGTCACTTTTCTTTGTCTCTCCGCTGAGGACCAGGATGAAATCACAAGGGATGTTTCGAGCGAGCGCCATATCGGTATAAATACGGTCGCCGATCACCACGACTTCTCGAGAACGAGCCCCGTGTTTCTTCAGAATATGTGCAACCATTTCTGGACTGGGTTTCCCGAAAATTTTTTCTGGGGTTTTTTGAGTCGCTTTTTCTAGGAGAGCAAGCATGGAACCTGCGTCGGGAATGAAGCCTTCAGGCGAGGGACAAACCAGGTCAGGATGGGTGGCGATCAGCCGGACTCCATTCTGGATAAAAAGAGCGGCTTTTCTGAGTTTTTCATAAGTCAGTTCGGTATCGAATCCGAGAACAATGTAATCGGGAGCGGGAGAGTCGACTTCCAGTCCAGCTTGAACGAACATTTCTCTCATAGACTCAGTGCCGATGACAAAGACACGCCTTATTTCCCTTTCAAGAAGATATTCTATAGCCCCATCTGTCGAAAGAATGATTTCTTCCTGGTTTGAAGCGATGCCCAAGTTAGCCAGCTTTTTCACATAATCCTTCTTGGATCGAGAGGAATTATTGGAAAGGAAGTAGAAAAAGATGTTTTTTTCATTCAAGCGATCGATAAAATCCCTGGCTCCTGGGAGAAGCGAATCTCCGATATACACCGTTCCATCCAGGTCCAGAAAAACAATCTTCTTGTTCCTGAATATCCGATCAAACGTGGCCATCAGAACTTATCTTTTCTTAAATTTATCAAGGCATCCTTGACGTATTCGACTGCAGACAGGAATGTTGCGACTATAATGAGCCAGGAGAGAGCGTAAAAACTCCATTTGCCGATGTGGTCCCAGTATAACGGGCCCAGCAGAGCAAAGAAGGAGCCCGCCGCTTGAACAGAGGCTTTGATCTTGCCGCTCAGTTTGGCTGATACTGTCTGGTTGTTTTGGGCTAAAACGATTCTTGAATAAGCAACCGTGATATCACGCACCGCCATGACAAGGGGCACAAGAAAGATTACGTTGCCCGTTAAGGCAAGAGCCCAATAGACAATAAGTCGTGAAATGCTGTCTGCAAAAGGATCGAGAGTCGCTCCGTACTCGGAGGTCAGTCCATAACGCCTGGCGATTTTTCCATCGAACGCATCTGTAAATTCAATGATCGCCAGAAGAATGAGGCAAAAGGCCATCTTCAGATCAACGTTTTTCCAATAAATCCAAACGATCAGAAAAAGAATGGAGATAGGGATTCTAATGAGAGTCATCGATTGAACGAGAATGTAACCCGACCCTCTTTTTTTTGTTTTATCGGCCTTGCTGTACGGTTTCATAGGAAAAATCTTGATTGAATTATACAGAATAAAAACCAAAAAAAAAACGGGCTGAATACAAAATAACCTGATCTTGAAAAAAAGAGCACCAGTAAGTATAGTGAATGAAAGCCGATGGTCAAGAAAAATTCCGCCACTCCTATGATGGATCAATATCACAAGATCAAAAAAAATTATCGGGATACTCTGTTGTTTTTTCGCCTTGGTGATTTTTATGAAATGTTTTACGAGGACGCAAAGACCGCATCTTCTGTTTTAGAGATTGCACTCACATCCCGCCAAAAAGTACCCATGTGCGGGGTGCCCTATCACTCAGCAGAATCCTACCTAGCGAAACTTCTCCGGAGAGGATTCAAGGTGGCGATTTGCGAACAGGTGGAAGATGCTAAACATGCTCGAGGTGTGGTCAAAAGGGACGTGGTTAAAGTTTTAACGCCAGGGACTGCCGTTGAGTTAGAGCTTGAGGAGGCCAAGGAGAGCACGTTCGTCAGCAGCCTGACCATAGAGGATGGGGATTGGGGGTTGGCTCTTGTCGATCTGGTTACGGGAGAAATCCAGACGAGACAGGGCAAAAACCTCGATCTGCTCTCAGACGAGCTTTTCAAGGTATTCCCTAAAGAGATCATTTATCCCGAGGAACAAGAGGAAAAGATCGAAGAAGTTCTTGCCCGCAACGAAATGGATGCAGTAGTAAGGAGTCCTCAGGAGGAGTGGATTTTCGATTTCACGCAAGCAAAAAATTTTCTGATCGATCATTTTCGCGTGCAATCCTTAGATGGATTTGGCCTGGGTGGCAAGAACTTCGCTGTCTCTGCCGCAGGAGCCTTGTTGTTCTATTTGAAGAATTTGAGGAAAGGCTCCCTCTCCTTGGTGCGAGGACTTTCCTGTGTCGAGTCCGGCCAGTATTTGGTTCTTGATTCGACGACTATTAAGAATCTTGAGCTCATAAAAAACTTGAGGGACGGGCGCTTACAAGGCTCTCTCCTTCATATCATCGATTTCACCATCACATCTATGGGAGGGAGACTTCTGCGGTCATGGCTTCTTCAGCCTTTATTAGATTGTTCAAAAATAGAGCAGAGGTTGGAAGCTGTGGATGAGTTTTTCCATCACACCATAGAACGGCAGGAGTTGAGAGCGGTCTTCGAGGATATTTTTGATTTGGAGCGATTAGCTGGAAAGATTTCCTTGGCAGCAGCTAATGCAAAAGATTTGATTGCGTTGAAAAAATCGCTTCTGCCTCTTCCTCGAATCCAGAGACTGATCGAACCATTCACCTCCGGAATGATGAAGGACATACAGAAAAATTGGGATAATGCCCTGGATATGGTGGAATGGATCGAGGAGGCAATATTAGAAGAGCCGGTCTTTTTGCTTACCGAAGGAGGTTTGATCAAAGAAGGCCACGACAGAGAGCTGGATGAATTGAGAGAGATAAGCCGATCTGGGAAGACTTTCATCACACAGATGGAGAGGAAAGAACGGGAGCGAACAAGGATCACCTCTTTAAAAATCCGATACAATAAGGTCTTCGGCTATTACATCGAGGTGACAAAGCCCAATTTGCACCTGGTTCCATCCGATTACATCCGCAAGCAGACTCTGGTAAACTCGGAGCGTTTCGTCACGCCAGAGCTCAAGGAATATGAGGAAAAAGTCCTGAATGCCGAACAACGAATCGGAGAGCTGGAATATAGTCTCTTTTGCGAGATTAGGGAAAAAATTTCAAGAGAATCTGGAAGGCTCCAAAAGCTGGCTTCATATCTGGCCATTCTGGATGCTCTTTCATCCCTGGCAGAATTGGCCTCTCAGCGAAATTATCGCCGTCCAGTAATCAATCTTGAAGGAAAAATCAAGATTGTCGAAGGAAGACATCCTGTTATCGAGGTCACCAATGAAGAACCTTTTATCCCCAACGATACGTATATGGACCGAGATGCGGACCAGATTCTCATTGTTACGGGTCCCAACATGGGAGGGAAATCCACCTACTTGAGGCAGGTCGCTCTGATCTGTATATTAGCTCAGATAGGCTCCTTCGTGCCCGCTCGAGAGGCTGAGATCGGCCTGCTCGACCGCATTTTCACTCGAATAGGTGCCATGGATTTTTTAAGTGTTGGGCAGTCGACATTCATGGTGGAAATGTTAGAAACAGCCAATATACTCAATAATGCTACGGCTAAAAGTTTGATTCTTTTAGATGAGATCGGAAGAGGGACGAGCACCTTTGATGGGCTCAGCATTGCCTGGGCTGTAGCCGAGTATCTCCATGAAAGAGAGGACGTGAAAGCCAAGACTCTGTTTGCAACCCATTATCATGAATTGACAGAACTTGCTTTAACTTTAGAGAGGATAAAAAATTATCATGTTTCCGTAAAGGAATGGAAAGAAGATATCATTTTTTTACGCAAGATCGTGTCTGGTCCTTCGGACCAAAGTTATGGCATTCATGTCGCTCGGCTAGCGGGTATACCACGAACGGTTATTGAAAGAGCTAAAGAGATACTGTTCAACTTGGAAAAAAAAGAATTAGATGATTCGGGACAACCCAGGATTGCTTACGGCTCTACTCAAAAACGCGACAAATCCCAGCTTCTCTTGTTCCAAGAGGATAAAGAGAGAGAAAAGTTGGAAGAGATGAGAGAAGAGATCCAGAATTTAGCTATCGACTCACTTTCGCCCCTCGAAGCCTTGAATATTATCAGCAGATTGAAAGAAAAGATGGAAAGCCTCAAGAAAGGATCTTAGGGGCGTATTAGCCCGGCCTTTTAGCGAATTCAGAGCGAAGGTGAGAATTGTGAGGAACTGGCTAGACTTTTTGTGCAGGCGGGTCGATGGAGGCAGACGTCAGAAGTTTTCGGAGTCCTCTTCAGAGCCGAAATCTTCGTCCAGGTCTTCTTCTGCAAAATTTTCGTCGAATCCCTTGTCTTCATCATAAGGCCTTTCTCCCACTTCCTCCTTGCGCTTCTCCAATGCGAGCTGAAATTCGTCGCTGTCTTCATATCTTCTCAAGTAGTTGGATACGGTGTCGCTGTAGCACAGCTCTAAGAAATCTTCTTCAATTTTACAGAATACAGACATGCAGTGACCTGTTTGGAGATCCCCGACACTTTCCTCAATAGTTGCAGCCTTTTTTATGGCATCGAGTGTTAACCAGCTCATGACTTCAATTTCTTCCATCTCAAGCTCCCATCAAAAAAATATCAGTTTTTATCAAATTGTCAAGAAGAAATTGAAAATAAGCGGTTTTTTTCGGAATATGGTCTTTTCGATTAGCTTGAAGAAGACAGATAAATAAAAGATTCCTGTGAAGAAAAGGGGGTAGGCAGAAGGAAATTGAACTTTTGGTGCGTCTATTATATGATCGTTTTGGACAAATAGGAGAGAGAAGAAAATGAAATGGGATCGATTTACTGTGAAATCTCAGGAGGCCTTCCAGGTTGCACAATCCAGAGCGCAAGAATTGTCTCATCAGGAGCTGAGACCTCTGCATCTTCTCTGGGCGTTTTTGGATCAAGAGGAAAATATCGTAAATGCCATATTTGCTAAGATTGGAGTGAATGCTCAAAAGGTGAAAAATGAAGTGGAAGCATCGTTGGAAAAAATCCCTAAAGTTGAAGGGGGAGGAGAAATTTATCTATCTTCCTCTCTCCGGCGGATAATCAGCAAAGCGGAGAAGGAAGCCCAAAAGCTGAAAGACGAGTATCTATCAACGGAACACCTTTTCCTTGCTCTGGTGAAAGAAACTGAGAGTGAATCCGGCCGTATCCTTAAGGAAAATGGATTAGATGAAGAAACTGTGCTCAAGGCCCTGATGGACATCAGAGGGACACACAGGATCACTGATCCAGAACCGGAGGGAAAATATCAAGTCTTGGAACGTTATGCCAGGGATATCACAAGCTTAGCTGGACAGGGGAAGCTGGATCCTGTGATCGGACGAGAGGATGAGATCCGAAGAGTTATCCAGGTTCTATCCCGCCGGACAAAAAATAATCCCGTCTTGATCGGTGAAGCTGGGGTGGGGAAGACAGCCATAGTAGAAGGCCTGGCCCAACGTATTGCCAACGGAGATGTTCCTCAATCCTTGAAGGATAAAAGACTCATTGCCCTGGACATCGCAGCTTTAATCGCGGGGGCAAAATATCGGGGGGAATTTGAAGAAAGGCTGAAGGCTGTGTTGAAAGAAGTGAGAGAAGCTGAAGGGGAAATTATTCTCTTTATCGATGAATTGCATACCATCATCGGAGCCGGTGCTTCCGAAGGGGCTGTGGATGCTTCGAACATGCTCAAGCCTCCGCTGGCAAGGGGAGAGCTTCGTTGTGTCGGTGCCACCACTCTGAATGAGTACAAAAAGTACATCGAACGAGATGCCGCGCTGGAGAGAAGATTCCAACAGGTCTATGTGGGGGAGCCGTCGGTCGAGGAAACGATATCCATATTGAGAGGGCTCAAAGAAAAATATGAGATACACCACGGTGTTAAAATTAGAGATTCCGCTCTTATAGCAGCGGCCACGCTTTCCAATCGCTATATCGCAGACCGTTATCTCCCGGATAAAGCTATTGACTTGATCGACGAAGCTGCTTCGCGAATCCGGATAGAAATCGATAGTATGCCCGAAGAAATCGATGAGTTGGAGAGGCGTATCATCCAACTAGAAATAGAAAAGCAGGCTCTGAAAAAGGAGAAAGAAAAGAGTGCAAAAGAAAAATTGGACCATCTGAACAAGGAATTGGCAGAGTTGCGGGAGAGGAGCGATGTCCTCAAGGCTCATTGGCAAAAAGAAAAGGAGCTCATTGATAAAATGAATGAGCTCAAGGGTACGATAGACCGCCTGAAGGTGGAAGAACAGAATGCAGAACGCAGAGGTGAACTGGGAAAAGTGGCCGAAATAAGGTATGGAAAAATCGTCGAGACAGAAAAAGAAATTGAGAGCGTATCCAAGAAGTTGGCCACTGTTCAGAATAAAGGCAAGATGTTGAAAGAGGAGGTGGATGAGGAAGATGTGGCTCATATCGTTTCCAAATGGACGGGAATTCCCGTCTCAAAAATGCTGGAAGGGGAAGTGGAAAAAGTAGTCAAGATGGAAGAAAAACTGGCCAGAAGGGTGATCGGTCAAGACCAGGCTTTGCGTGCAGTTGCGGATACCATAAGGCGGGCAAGGGCAGGAATTCAAGACGCTTCACGGCCATTGGGATCTTTTCTTTTTCTCGGCCCGACAGGCGTCGGAAAGACAGAATTGGCAAGAGCTTTGGCCGAGTTTCTTTTCGATGATGAACGGGCCATGGTGAGACTGGATATGTCAGAATATATGGAAAAGCACACCGTGTCACGGCTTATCGGCGCGCCGCCCGGCTATGTCGGTTACGAAGAAGGGGGGCAACTCACCGAGGCAGTAAAACGCAGGCCGTATTCGATTATTCTTCTGGATGAGATAGAAAAGGCCCATTCCGATGTTTTTAACATACTTCTTCAGATTTTGGATGACGGCCGACTGACAGATGGAAAAGGACGCACCGTTGACTTCAAAAACACCATCGTCATCATGACCTCGAACCTGGGAAGCCAACTCATCAAAGAGCTCAGTCAGGATTTTGAGAAGATGGAGAAAGAAGTCAAAGCAATCCTGGACATGAATTTTCGTCCTGAGTTTCTCAATAGAGTGGATGAGATCCTGATCTTTAAAGCCCTGTCCAAAGACACCATCCTGAAGATTGTCGAGCTTCAAATTGATGAATTGCGTGCCTTATTGAAAGAGAAAAAAATCGATATCGAAGTCTCTGAAAGTGCCCGAAGGCTTCTCGCGGAGAGAGGTTATGATCCATCCTATGGGGCCAGGCCTCTGAGGAGGACCATCCAGAAATATATCCAAAATCCCTTAGCCCTGAATCTATTGGAAGGAAAGTATGCTGAAGGGGATATCGTGAAGGTTGATGTGGATGAGAAGGGCGAATTTGTTTTTAAGGAGAAGAAATGAAAGAAAAAGTCCGTAAGGCTATCGAAGAATTAAGGCCCCACCTTCAAGCAGATGGAGGAGATGTGGAATTGGTCGATGTGACCGAAGATGGGGTGGTTAAAGTGCGTCTCTTAGGGGCCTGTGTGGGGTGTCCTATGAGACAGATGACCTTGACCCATGGAATAACGCGCTTCATAAAAAAGAAAGTACCTGAAGTCAAAGAGATCCAGTCTGTTGATGAGGAAGAATAGGAACGATCAGGTCTGTCCACTCTCCATTGCTCGGATTTCTCGGGCGGTTCGCGTGATCGATACGAACCGATACTCATGGTGAAACAATCTCTCAGGGGCGGATTGCCTCTCTCTGTTTGGGGGCAGCTGGCCTCCGGAGGACTTTCTCCTCAGTTCCATTGGCTGCTGTTGGGACTGGCACCATAGCGAAGATGCGCAAGGAGGAGGGATGGAATTTGACAAAATTGCGGGAATATCGTAAACAGAGAAGCATAAAGGAGGTCCGTATGAAAAAAGCGAAGACGTATCTTTCTGTAATCGGGTGTGTGCTCCTTTTAAGTGTGAGTGTTTTGGCCAATGGCTTGAACCTGAACAGCCTGGGTTCGAAAGCCCTGACCATGGGAGGAGCTTTTGTTGGACTGGCGGATGATCATAGCGCTATCTTTTGGAATCCTGCTGGTATTGCACACTTCAATAAGAAGTATATCGGTTTCTATGGAACGGATATCATCCCATCCAGCACTTACTCATTCAGTCTTGGCCCTTTACCGGTAGTGGATGCCGAGACTGTAACCAAACACTATCTCGGAGGATTGGCTGCTTATTACCACCCCATCGGTGAGCAAGTAGTTGCCGGTATCGGAGTCTATACCCCTTCTGGTTTGGGCGCGGAATGGGATGGAGCGGATTTTGCGGGAATCGCCGCCAATAATCCGAATCTCAAATGGAAGAGCAAGATAGAGTTGGTGACCATCGCTCCTGTTGTGGCTTTCCGGATCAATGAGCAGGTTTCCATTGGAGGAGCTTTGAACATCAATTACGGCACGTTCGATGTGGCCTTTCATGCAGGAGCAGCCGAAGTTCCCGTACCTCCTTATGAGATAGACCTAGCGCAGTATGAGGAAAGTATGAGCGGTTGGGGATTCGGTGCGACATTTGGAATCCTGGTGAAACCCAGCGAGATGTTCAGCATCGGTGCGACATTTCGAACACCCAGCAAAGTTTCTTTCAATGGAGAAGCTTCCATACCTAGACTTTCTCTCATAGGTGCGGCACTCGGGCTGGCGCTCAATCCTTCCACGGACATAGACAGAGATTTGACCTGGCCTATGTGGTTGGCTGTAGGAGTAGCCGTCAAGCCTATGGATTCGTTAACCTTGACCGGTGATGTTCAATACACCCATTGGTCGGAAATCGACAAAATTCATACAGAATATAAAGATGCCTTCTGGCAGCTGCTTTTGGCAGATGACACAGACAGACCCATGAACTGGGATAATGCAGTGCAGATCCGGTTCGGAGCCGAATATGTGTTCAATGTTTGGGCTTTCCGAGGAGGCTTTTATTGGGACCCTTCCCCAGCACCTAACAGAACCATGAATGTTCTTCTTCCCAACTTCGATTTTAATGTGATCACGGCTGGAATGGGGTATTCTCTGGATGGAATTCAGATCGACTTCGGGATTGAATATTTGATGGGAAAAGAGAGGGAGGTCGATTATTTGAAAACCGTCACAGATCCCGAATGGGAAACAGCTATGCCAGGAACATACGATATGAGTGTGGTCGTTCCCAATATTTCTGTGAGCTATAAATTCTAGTTTGCCGATCTGTGTACCAGAAAAGGTTATCCCGGTTTATTTCCCTTCATCCCAGGACAAACCGAAAAATAAAATAACCAATTGGAATTCAATATAAAGGAATGAACATGAGTATGGTAAGAAAAGCGGTGATTCCCTCCGCAGGATTCGGAACGCGTTTCCTGCCCGCTACCAAGGCCCAACCCAAAGAGATGCTAAACGTTGTAGACAAACCCTTGATTCAGTACAGTGTGGAGGAGGCGGTCGGAGCAGGGATCGAAAAGATCGCTGTCATAATCAGCAGGGGGAAATCTAGTATCGAAGATCATTTCGACAGCAGCCCTGAACTGGAGAATTTTCTGGAGAAAAAGGGAAAGCTCGATTTCCTGGAAGAGGTCAAAAGGGTGTCGCGTCTCGCTGAATTTTGTTACATCCGCCAGAAGGAGGCTTTGGGGTTGGGGCATGCTATTTTGATGGCCGAAGAGTTTATCGGCCACGAGCCTTTTGCAGTCCTTTTGCCTGACGATATTTTCGACTGTGAAACACCGTGTATCAAACAGCTGATCGATATCCATAAAGAGTTCGAGGCTTCGGTTATTGTTCTGGGCCGGACAGATGAAGAAGGGACTCAAAAATATGGGATCATCAAGCCCAAACAAATTTCCGGGAGAGTCTTCCAAGTCCAGGATTTGGTAGAGAAACCAGGTCCTGAGAAAGCACATTCCGATTTGGCTGTTATCGGCAGGTACGTCTTCAATCCGATGATATTCGATGCCATCAGGAAGACCGAACCCGATAAGAGGGGAGAGGTTCAAATTACCGACGCGATCAAACATTTACTGGAAGACCAGCCGGTTTACGGCTATCTCTTCGAGGGAACACGCTACGATGCCGGGAACAAATTGGGATTTATCCAGGCGATTCTTGAACTGGCGCTCAAACGGCCCGAATTCAGCCAGAGTCTGAAGGATCATCTGAAGGACCTGTAAGAGTTTCTCCCTTCTGAGCTGTCAAGGAAGGGATCTGACAATCGAACCGTATTCAAGTTTCAGGCACTTTATCTGGGGCTTGTAATCAAGCCATTTCCCTTATGACGATTCTGGGAACATGGATTCCTTGAGAGCCTATAATTTTTTAGATAAGAGTGTAAGTTCTTAGTTTTATAAAATTTCAGAGGGTTTCAGGGGAGTGGCGAGGGACGGAATCGAACCGCCGACGCAGAGATTTTCAGTCTCTCGCTCTACCGACTGAGCTACCTCGCCGTTTGAGAAATTCTCTAGTCCGGGCAATAGTATAAATAGCTCGGTATATAATGTCAATGGGGAGAAATGGTGAAATTGAAATAGGATAGGCATTGTGATATTCTTTCATCCGGGAGGATAGATTGGATGGAAGAGAAGAAAATCAAGGAGCTTTTGCTGAAAGAGAATGAAGAGTTCCGGAAGGCATTTGAACAGCATAAAGAGTTGGAGAAAAAGCTGGCCAAACTTCAGGCCAAGAATTTTCTATCTGATGAAGAAACATGGGAAGAGAGACAGTTAAAGAAAGAAAAGCTCAGGTTAAAGGATAGAATGTATTCTTTGATGACAGAATACAAGAAATCTCTTCCATAGAAAAAATTCAAGAGAAAGTAATGAGAAATCAGAGAGGAATCCGTTTGGCTTTGGTAGGAACAGACACCTTCCGCGGGAAAGAGATCAAAGAGGTTCTGGAGGAGAGAAAGTTCCCGTTCGAAAAGATCGAGTTTTACGACTCAGATGTCAAGGAAAAATTCTCTAAACTGACCGAGTTTCGAGGCGAACCGCGTGTTATACTCCCTCTTGAGAGATCGGCCCTGGGGTGTTCCGATGTAGTTTTTTTGGCTGCTGATAAGAGGACAAGCCTGGAATTGGGAAAGATGGCTGTAAAAAGCAATTATTTGGCAGTCGACCTCAGTGAGGCCTTTAATGAAGAACGAAACGTTCCTCTTGTAGTCGCCGGCGTTAACCATGATATCCTTCGAAAGAAAAAGCCCAAGCTGATTGCCAATCCTCATTCGGTCACCATCATTCTCAGTCATCTCTTTCATGTTCTCCTGGAGAGGTACAAACTCGTGAAAGCCGTGGCTTTTGTCCTCCAGCCTGTATCGGCTTTCGATGATTCCGGGATCCAGGAGCTGGCCGATCAATCCGTCGCAGTCTTGAGGGGTGCGTCCGTGTCGACAAATATCTTTAACACCCAGATAGCCTTCAACCTTCTTTCTCACACCGAAGCTATGGATAAGAATGGTTTTTCATCATCGGAAAAGCAGATCATTTCGGAAATTTCCCGCGTTTTCGAAGCCAAGGATTTTCCCCTCTCCCTTTCCATTATTCAGGCTCCTGTCTTTCACACCTATTCGATCATGATACATCTGGAACTCGAGGAGAAACCCGCTATCCAGACCATTCAAAACCTCTTCAAGAAATCCCCCTATTTTAAAGTCTCTCCCCCATCCGCCTCTTGTCCGGTCTCGTCTGTTTTGGTAGCGGGGAAAGATGAGATTTTCATAGGTCAGATCAAAAAAGAAGAATCCCATCCCAATAGGTTTTGGATTTGGTCTGTTACCGACAATTTAACCCGAGGCTCTGCCTTGAACGCGTTCGAAATCCTGGAGAAAAGCTCTCTGATTATCCCTCCGAAAAAATGAAAGATATATTCCGGCTTCTCAAGCTCACATTAGAGGAGAAGAACAAGCTCATCCTCTCCTTCCTTTTTACCCTATGCGTCGCTTTTTTTACATATGTGTTCGTGAATCTGGTCCAGCCTATCATGGATAAACTGCTCAATTTGGCTCCTGCAGAGCCGGTCGAAAAATTCCGTTTTCTCGATTTTATCTATCGCTACATAAGCGAAGAACAGCTCATCGTGATTATACCGGGGCTGCTTGTTTTGGTCATCTTCGGCAAAGGACTCTTCACCTTCCTATCCTCCTTTTTGATGAAATCCATAGGCCTGAGGGTATCCAAGAGATTAAGAGACAACCTCTCTGAGCATATGCTTCATCAATCCTCTGATTATTTCGACCGGATGGCAACGGGTGAGCTGATGTCCCGATTAACCAATGATGTAGATAAAGTACAGGAGGCTGTTTCAGGCAGTATGGGGGACTTCATCCAAGAGACTTTTGTTCTTTTTGCCCTCCTAGTTGGAATTTTCCTGGTCGACTGGCATTTGGCTTTAGCCGCTTTTGTCATCACTCCTCTGGCCGTTATACCGCTTGCCATTTTCAGCCGTCAGCTGAAGAAAAGAGGGAGGATCAATCAGATCAGGATGGCTGATATTTACCGGCTTATCCACGAGACGATTACCGGAAACAAGATTGTAAAAGCCTTTACCATGGAAGATTTTGAACAAAAGAAGTTCTTCCAGGCAACGGGAAACTACCTGAAATCCAGCATGAGGCTGGCCTGGACAGGGAGCCTGGCTTCTCCTTTCATGGAATTCCTGGGTGGTTTAGTGGGTGCATTCATTCTCGTCATTGGAACGACTCGGATCACTCAGGGCTACATAAGTCCAGGGGACTTCGGGACTTTTGTCATGGCAATATTCTATATGTACACTCCTATAAAAAAAATGAACAGGGCGAATGTTATGATTCAGCAGGGAGTTGCCAGCTATGAAAGGATAGATGAAGTCTTGAGAAGAAAGCCCCAGGTCGCCGATTACCCCCGGGCTTATCCGCTTCCACAGGTAAGAGGTCACGTGAAATTCCAGAATGTTTCTTTCAGCTATAACGAAAACATAGATGTTCTCTATGGGGTGGATTTTGAAATACTGCCCAGAGAAAGAGTCGCTCTGATCGGTTTGAGCGGGGGAGGAAAGACCACCATAGTCAACCTCTTAACCCGCTTTTATGAACCGACGAGGGGAAGAATATTTATCGATGGTATTGAAATTCGGGAGGTTACCCTTTCTTCCCTGCGCGCTCAAATCGGACTGGTCACCCAGGAACTCATCCTCTTTGATGATACAGTGCGCAACAATATTGCCTATGGACTGGAAGATATGCCTATGGAGCGTGTCGTCGCTGCGGCCAAAGCAGCCAAAGCTCACGATTTCATCCAGAATCTCCCCCAAGGTTATGAAACCCAAATCGGAGAAAAGGGAGGACTTCTGTCTAGCGGACAGAGACAGAGAATAACCCTTGCCCGGGCCTTGCTCAAGGATCCTCCGGTTCTCATTCTGGATGAGGCCACTTCCGCATTGGATTCTGAATCGGAGAGATTGATTCAAACCGCTTTAGCCAACGTCATGAAGGGCAGAACGACACTTGTCATTGCGCATCGGCTTTCCACGTTAAGGAATACGGATAAGATTTTGGTTCTGGACAAGGGCCGTATCGTGGAAGTCGGATCGCACAAGGAGCTTTATAGAAAAAACGGGATATACCGAAAACTTTATGATCTGCAGTTTCCCGAAGAAAAGGAGACAATGAATTGATCCATAGCATGACCGGTTATGCAGAAAGGACGTTTGTCTTCAAAACATTCTCTGCCAGAATCAACATCAGAACACTCAACCATCGTTTTTTGGATTGGAGCTACCGGGGGAGTCCAATCAGCGGTTTAGAAGAAAGCCTGAGAAATATTTGTCGAAAAAAGTTGAGAAGAGGAAGAGTCGAAGTATCGGTGGAACTCCGCATTTTGAGCCCTGAAAAATGGCAGTTTTGGATCAACAAGGATTTGCTCAGGCAGGTCTTCTCTTCCATTGAGAGAGCCTTTCCTGATGCGCAGAATAAAGTGAAATTTTCTCTGGAGAATCTCTTCAATATTCCGCACATCGTGGAATTTCAGAGGAAAGATTTTACCAAGAAAGAAGCAGAATTCTTGGAGGGGGGATTTGAGAAAACCCTGAACCAGTTGATCAGAGAAAGAGCCAGGGAAGGGAAGGAAATCAAAGGACAGCTCAAATCTCATATACAGAATATCAGGTCATTCCTTCGTGAGATGGAGAAGAGAGCAAAAAAACAACCCCTCTTGATTAAAGAGAAATTGAGAGAAAGATTGGAAGAAATGAACAGGGAAGAGACTTTTTCTGAGAACAGATTGGCAGAGGAAGCGTCTTTTTTAGCACAGCGCTATGACCTGACCGAAGAAATAGTAAGGCTGAGATCTCACTTGAAATATTTTAGTGAAGTGCTCAACTCGACAGAACCGGAACCAGTCGGCAAAAAATTGGACTTTGTGGCCCAGGAGCTCTACCGAGAAGCGAACACCATAAATTCAAAAGCACAGGATATTGAAGTGATCAGAGGAAGTTTGTCTATCAAGTCAGAAGTGGAGAGCATTCGTCAACAGGTGCAAAACATCGAGTGATCTATAGAGATGAAGTAAAATGCTCTTTGTAATCAGCGGTCCTTCTGGATGTGGCAAGTCGACCCTGGTCAAGTACATGTTAGATACGCTTGATCAAGTGGCGTTCTCTGTTTCTTATACCACTCGAGAAAAGAGGGACACAGAAAAGGAAGGAAAAGACTACTTTTTCGTCTCACCAGAGGAATTTAAGAAGCTGATTCAGGAGGATAAGCTGGTAGAATGGGCTGTCGTGCATGAGAACTATTACGGCACTCCCAAAAGGGAGCTGGAGAAGAAAACAGGAGGAGATTTACTGCTGGACATCGATGTACAGGGAGCCCAGCAGGTCAAAGAGAAGGTGAAAAAGGCCATTTTTATTTTCGTCCTTCCCCCCCTGTTTCCAGAATTGAAAAAGAGGCTGGAACAGAGGGGGCAAGAATCCAAAGAAACCATAAGGAAGCGGCTGGAGATAGCCAAAAGGGAGATAAGACATTATTATCAATTCGACTACATCATAATCAATGATCAACTGGATGAGGCCGCTGAAGAACTGAAAGCGGTTATCTTGAATCAGAGATGCCGGACTGAAGTCCGCAAGAAAAAGATCATACCGATTCTTCGAAGTTTCTCTGGCGACGATTAAGGGGATGGAATGAATAAAATCGTGTTAGGTATATGTTCATCGATCAGTATTTACAAGGCTTGCGAGATTGCGAGGAGATTCCAGAAGGAATCCTTTGAAGTCCAGGTCATAATGACTGAGAATGCCACCCGCTTGGTCTCACCACTGCTTTTCAGCGCACTCACGGGCCGGAGAGTTCTGGTCGACCTTTTTGAACAAGAAGTATCCGAAGAGATCCGGCATATCGAACTGGCCAAGGAGGCTTCTCTTTTGCTGGTGGCTCCTGCCACAGCTAATATTTTGGGCAAGTTCGCTTCGGGTGTAGCGGATGATTTTCTCTCCACCTTTTATTTGGCTTTCAAAGGGCCTGTCCTGGTTGCTCCTGCTATGAATGAGGCAATGTATCTTCACAAGCAGACACAGAGGAACGTCAAGGAATTAAAGAGCCAGGGAGTTTGCTTTGTCGAGCCTGAACAGGGGTATCTTGCCTGTCAGGATGAAGGCTGGGGGAGGCTCGCTTCTCTGGAGAGGATCGTCAGCGAAGCGCTCAAGGTGATGGGAAAGAGCCAGAGCCTCAAAGGAAAAACCGTGCTGGTTACTGCCGGGCCCACCCGTGAACATATGGATCCGGTACGTTTTCTATCCAATCCTTCCACGGGCAAAATGGGCTTTGAATTGGCCGGGGAATCCTTGAGGCGCGGAGCTGAGGTGATTCTCGTTTCCGGTCCAACCCATATCCTCCCTCCTCCTGGAGTGCAGGCGAAACGGATCCTTACGGCGGAGGAAATGGGCGAAGAGGTGGAACGGTATCTTCCAAAATCCGATATCATTATCATGGCGGCGGCTGTCTCGGATTTCAGGTTTTCATCTTCATCTTCTCAAAAAATAAAGAAACAAACTCTATCCGAATCAATCCACCTGGTTGCGACCGCCGACATCTTGAAGAAAACATCAAAGAGGAGGACGGATCAATTTCTGGTTGGCTTCGCGGCCGAGACAGAGAATATAGAGGAAAACGCCCTGAGTAAACTCAAAGAGAAGAATCTGGATATGATCGTGGCCAACGATGTTTCGAAGGGCGATGTCGGATTCGGCTCGGATTATAACCGGGTCACGCTCCTTTTTTCCGACGGCAAAATCCGCAGATCGGGGAAGAAGAGTAAATCTGAGATCAGCCAGATGATACTGGATGAAATCGAGGGGAGAATTGGCAGAAGGAGCTGAAAAACTTCTCAGCGCGGTAGAGGAGAAGCTGAAATTTCTTTCCCTTCTCGGAGTTGATTTTATCATGGAAGAATCTCCACTTTTATCTCTCGAGGAATCCATCCTTCAGTGCCAACTCTGTCCGTTATCTCAGACGCGGTCCAATGCTGTTCCCGGGGAAGGGAATCCCAATGCTGATCTTATGTTCGTAGGAGAAGCTCCGGGGCGAGATGAAGACATCCAGGGAAAGCCTTTTGTCGGAAGGGCAGGGCAGCTCTTGACGAAGATCATAAACGCCATGCAGTGCGACAGAGATGAAGTCTACATCACGAATGTGGTCAAATGCCGGCCCCCGGGAAACCGAACACCGGAAGGTGCCGAAATCGAACGATGCAAGACATATCTCCTCAGACAGATTGACAGGATTCAACCGAAAGTCATCGTCTCGCTGGGTAAAGTGGCTTCTGATTTTTTTATCCAAAGCAGCCTGGGAATGACGGCTTTACGGGGTGACTTTTACGCCTTCCATCATATCAAGGTGATGCCCACCTTTCACCCTTCTTATCTGATCAGAAATGAAGGGAATCGAAAGCTGAAAAAGATGGTCTGGGAAGATATGAAAAAAGTTATGGCCTTCCTGGGCAAAAAATGACTCTCTATGCTGATGTCGTCCTTGGTCTTCCGCTGACCCAGACATTCACCTATATCATACCTGAATCCCACCAAAACCTCGTCCAGTTAGGCTCCAGGGTTCTCGTTCCCTTTCAGAGGAGGAGTTTAACCGGATTTATCGTCAAACTAAGGAAAAGAAGAAAGACAAGAGAATATGATCTCAAGGAGATACAAGCTGTACTGGATGAGGAACCTGTTTTTTCTCCTGATTTTCTTTCCTTTACCCGCAAATTGAGCGAGCATTATTTTTGCTCCTGGGGAGAGCTGCTCCAGGCTTCCCTCCCCCCCTCCTATCTCCCTAAAAGCAGGATGAGGTATTTTTTGACCGAGAAGGGAAAAACATCCCTTCAGGACGATTCCCTTTCTGAGGATGAAAAGCGGGTCTTGAGTCTGCTTCATAAAGGACCCTATACCCGGACGTATATAAAGAGAAAAACTAAAACTGGATCATTGTCCTCCCTGCTTTCGAGGCTTGATAGGAAAGGTCTCATCCAGGTCAAAACGGAAGTGGTGAAATCTGTGCAGAGAAGGAGCCTGGCCGGTGCGCCTTCCTCAGTACAACTCGAGATGGACTTCTCTCTGGATCAGAAATCCCTAGAGGCTGTAGAGGCCATATCAAGGCCCCTCCCAAAAAAGGTTTTTTCTCCTTTTTATCTTTATGCTGCCCGGACAACAAGAGAGGCTGTTTACTTCGGCCTGATTCAAAGAGTGCTGGATGTCCAGAAGAGAGTGCTTTTCCTGGTTCCAGAGATTTCTCTGACCCAAACGCTTTTGGAAAGATTCGAAAAAAGACTGGGAAAAAGAGCCGCACTCCTCCACAGTCAATTGACCGAGAAAGAAAGAGAAAGGGAGTGGAAGAGGATAAAAGAAGGCCAAGCAGAGGTGGTGGCCGGACCCCGCTCTGCTCTATTCTCCCCTTTAACCGATCTGGGATTGATCATACTGGATGAAGAACACGATGATTCCTATTATCAGAGAGAAAGTCCCTCCTATGATGCCCGGAAAGGAGCATGGCTGAGAGCAAAAAATGCACCCTCGCTTTTGGTTTATGGCTCGTCGATGCCTTCTGTGGAAGCATATCATAAGGCGGAAAAAGAAGGATATTTAATAAGCTTGAAGGAGCAATCCAGTAAAAGAAAAATTGCCTTCATAGGAGGTAAAGCCAGAGACGGTCTCTTTGAGGATAGATTGATCCAGAAAATTGAGAGAAAAGTTGAGAGGAAAGAACCCGTACTTGTCTTCTACAACCGCAGGGGCTATGTGTCTTTTCTTATTTGTCCACGCTGCAGGTTCATGCCGCGCTGCACCCGTTGCGACGCGGCCTTGCGATACCATAAGAAGGAAAGGAAACTGATCTGTCATTACTGCGGCTATTCCACAGTGAAGCCAGACTACTGTCCGGAGTGCGGGAGCAGGCTTGGCTTTGCTCAGAGTTTCGGGATTGAGGTGGTGGAAGAGGAATTGAAAAAAAGGCTCCCTCATAGATGTGTGATGAGTTTTGATTCAGATGCGGTGAAGACAAAGAAAGAGCAGGAAAGAATGATTTCCTTGTTGAACAATAAAAAGATCGATATTCTCCTCGGCACCCAACTTCTCGCTCGCCAAAAAGGGCTCCTCCCTGTATCTTTGGTCGTAATTCTTCATCCTGAAATCCTTCTCACATTGCCCGATTTCAGAGCGAGTCAAAAGACCTTCCTGGCTGTCAGTCAAATGGCAAAATTTTTAGCTCAAGAGAAAGATTCTGAGTTGGTGGTGCAAACATCGGTCCCCGAACACCACAGCATCCGCTTTGCGGCTCTGGAGGACTACCGATCTTTCTTCCGCCAGGAAATCAAATTCCGTCAGATCATGAATTATCCCCCGTACGCCCATGTGGCTGAAGTGCTTTTCAGCGGAGAGAATTTAAGGATCCTTGCCAGAGAGTCCAGAAGTTTTTCTGTTCATGTAAAAGAGAACGAGGCTGATATCGAGATCTGGGGGCCGGCGTTGGCCTCTATAGCCAGGGTGAGGGGAAGATACAGAGTCCAGGTCGTTTTGAAGTCGAAAAAAAAGAGGGCCCTCTTCGGAGCCCTCAGAGAGTCTTTATCCAGTGTGAAATCCAGAAAGGCTGTCTTTATCTACGATTAGCGACCTCTAGTTTCCTTTCTTCAGTGTGATTTTGAAGTCGGCATGAAGCCAGTATTTATTGGGATCTGGGGCACCATAGGGCCCAAATCCTTCCCACCAGGTTTGTGGCTGGACGGTGATGCTGACTTTCTGTTCGCTGCTGCTCATTTGGCTGCTTGTCGGGCCTCTATAGATCATAGTGGCATAACCATTGGCGTTTGTATCCTTGGATGTCTTGACCTTGCCATCGCTGAAAGTGCCGGGACCGCTGTTGATCTCGAAGAAGATTTTCCGTCCCGCAATAGGTGTTCCATCCGGAACGGCGAAAAAGACCTTGATGACAGCCTCAGGCCTTGTGTTCGTGCACCACAGGATGTTCGGTTCGACCGTCACGTTGAAGATGACATCTGAGTAATCCCGAACGAAAAAGACCGGGGTAGCCTCCTCGATCATTTCATTCCCTTCCCAGGCAACATTGGCTGTGATGTAGTAAGAGTCAAAAGCAGTATTTCTGGCTGGATCGAGAATTATTGGAATTTCTTCAGCTGTCGGTCCATAATAATTGATGGTTATGATACCATTCCCATCGGTGACTCTTGTGGCTACTGCCTGCACACCTTCAAAATATCCAACGCTGTCGGCTCTTTGAGATTTCGTTGCGTTAATGATTTCGAAGAAGACGGTCCGCCCTGACAGCGGTTCCCCGTTGAATTTTTTTAATACCGCGGTTATGGTCGTGGCTTGTCTTTGCTGGAATCCGGCAAAAAGGACATTCGGACTCGCTGAGACCTTAAATGAAATGGCGAATCCTGAAGGCCCTAAGGGAGAAGGCTCTTCCACGGCGTCCCTTGTACAGGAGGTGATGACAGCTATACTCAGAATCAGACAGAGGATCGGTAAAAATTTATTTTTTGTTCTCATTATGCACCTCCTTCTCCGCTGGATTCCTGTTCTGCGTAGTCAGCGAAGAATATGCTCAAATAACCTGTTGCCTTGACCGCATTGCCAACAGTGTCTTTTCCATAAAAATCGATTTTTGCTGTAACGTTCAGCTGGCCCTCTCCTCTTCCCTGAGCCATATCAACTAGTGGAGGCTCCAGTTTTGCTATAGCCCGGACGATAATGAAGGAAACGCTCTCCTCAGAGTCAATTTCCACCAGAGCCGACATCGCTCCTTCGAAAGAATAAGGGACATCCACTCCCTCTTGGCTTTTGCCATCCGAACGGATGTAGCTCACCACATATCTTTCGACAAAAATACTGCTGTAGACGGAAGGGTCTTCGAATAAGGGATTTGGATCAAGAGTCTTTGCTGTGAATGTCACTACAGCGGCATCGTCTGCAACGGTCGCATTTCCGTCGGAGTCGGTATCGACGACGTCCGACTCGAGAAAGTTGGCCTCAGAATCTTCGATATCGGTTCCTACAATCTCCACCACAAGAAGCAGGGTGTCAGATTTGGAATCGTCCTCCAAGGGATTGCAAGAGAACAGGAGGAAAAGGACCGGGACGATTACCATCAGTTTTAACACATTTTTCATTTTTCTCATTTTGTCACCTTCTTATCTAAGAATTCTGGGAGTTATGAAGATGAGCAACTCTCGGCTTTGCTTGGTTCGTGCGAACGATTTGAACAGGTTTCCCAGAATCGGAATTTTATGAAAAAACGGAACTCGATCTCGAGTTATGGAATCTTCTGTTCGATAAATACCTCCTATCACCGTAGTTCCTCCGTCTGGGATCATGACCGTCGTCATGGCGCTCTGGGTGATAATAGGAGGGATGCCATTGACAAGATTGGCGAAATCCGCAGCATTGTTTCTGAGTTCGAGATGCATGATGATGGTACCTTCGGCTGTGATTTGAGGGGTGGCTCTCAGCTCGAGGGCTGCGTTGATATAGCGTGTTGTTACTGTAAAATTGGCGACTGTCTGCACCGGGATCTGTCTGCCCTGAATGATCTCAGCTTCCTGATTGTTCTGAGTGGTTACTGACGGGCTGGAAATGATCCGGCCGTTGCCGGAGGTTTCCAATGCAGAAATGGCCATATCCAGTCTGAAGGTATCCAGAACATTGGCAAAAGATACTCCCATGGCAGTCGTGAATGCAGGAGCCGGCAGGTTGACCGCATATCCACCCAGCGGCCCTCCGATGCCCTTGGTCACAATTCCCGCTGGAATCAAGGCACCGTCAACAAGCACTTTGTGCGGAAACTGAAGGGAAGTTTGATTCCCGTAAAAAGGATCGACAATGCCTCTTGCTCCCCACTGGATCCCGAGGTTCTTGACAAATTGGCTTGTTGCCTCCACAATTCGAGCCTCGATGGCGACCTGAGGAGTAGGCGTGTCAAATACGTCGATAAGTCTTTCAATGAGCACGATACGATCCCTGACATCGGTGATGACCAAGGTGTTCGTTCGATTGTCAACGATCATCTCTCCCCTTTCCGAGAGTTTGTTCCGAAGGAGGCTATCCACGTCGGCGGCTTTGGAATAGGACAGAGTGAAGGATTTTGTCGAGAGAGGACCTGCAAGTTCTTCGCTCTCTTCAAGCTTTTGCAGCTCTTCACGTTCACGGGTAATGGTTCCGATAGGTGCAATCCTGAGAACGTTCCCTTCCAGCGTTCTTCCCATCTTATTGGTCTTAAGAAGAATATCGAGGGCCTGATCCCAGGGCACATCCACAAGGTTGCAGGTAACGACTCCCCTGACCTCGGGATCGAAAACAACATTCAACCCCACATGCTCACCTATATAGGTGATGATATCACGGAGATCGGCATCTTTGAATTTCAGGGTCATGACCTCGCCTGAGTATTCCTCCTGTCTTTCGGAGATGGTTTTGGGTTGGAACTGCTCTTCTTGGAAACTTTCAATGCGGGATCCATTCTTCTCTGGCGCGAGCTTCTCGGGAAGTTCAATTTTTTCCTCGGTGGCCTTCGGTTTCGATGTGGTGATTCTCTCAATGGGAGGATTTTCTATTTGCTCCCGCGCCTTTGGTTTGTTTTCCGAAGGTTTATCCTCTTTAACAGGAGGAGGTGCAGGTTTGAAAACAGGTCTACTGGCGGCCGGGACAGAATGAATTGTTCGATCTTTATAAAAGGAGACAGTGAGGCTGTTATCAGTAGATTTTATGGAATAGAGTTTTGGCTCGGTGAGGTCAAAGACCATCCTTGAAACCGTATAAGGGTTGGCGATTTGGAATTGGGCAGCTCTGACTTTTTTTACACCGAGCTTGTTGACAGATTGCGCAGATTTGGAGGTCGAGAAATAGGTGTTGTAAAGGTCGACAACGAGCCGGAGAGGTTGATCCAGTACGAAAACGTTGGATACAGCCTTGTGGCTGAGGGTTGCCTTGACGTCGACTCTGTCAGCCTTTTCGGAAACGTCGATGTTTGTGAGATAGCTCACCTGGTTCGAGGTTTGTGTCAGTTGGCCTTTGATTTCAGGAGAAAGGACGTATTTTCCAGCGGATCTTTGTATGTGGTTCAACGCGACGATAGTGTTGTTTTTATCCGAAACAATTTGGTAAGGAACGCGTTCTTTAAGATCGACTTCCAGACGGAGCGTATCTGAATCGATTTTCGTGATTCTCAAGTCTTTAATCAATGAAGATGTGAGGGTTGACAGGTCAGGTTCGGCATTCGTTTCGACTCCATCGAAATCCACGAGCAGGGTGGAAGGACGGTCATCTGCGTAGCTTGAATGGAAAAGAGTCAAAGGAGAATCTGACTCGAGTATAACCCTAGTAGTCGGATTACCGGGAGATACAGAAATGTTGCTTATGTTGCCTAAGGGCTCGTTGTGGCTTGCAAATCCGCTGACCAGAGAAAGAGCGCAAAGACAAACAAGGATTTGCAGATATTTTTTCGTTTTCATGTTATCGCTCCTCTATCTTGATTTCTTTGACTATGTCCTTTGGTTTCATCAAGGGTATGCCTCTTTCTTGCGTTTTGCGGAAAACCACTCGACTGTTATCTACAGAAAGGACAAATCCGTCCTCGAGGGTTTCTCCTTTCTTAATGAAGTAGGGGTAACCCTGCGAGTCGTTGATAATGGCTTCTAACACTCCTTTGCTTTCGGCAATCCCGATAAGGACGACATCATCGATGGATATATTCTGGATTCCTCTCTCCATCTCCTTTTCCGTGGCATCTTGTCCCACCAGCAGGTTTCTGAAAGGATCCCTTCTGTCCGCAGGATCATAAGTAGGACCGCGGGTTTGGATAATTTGAGTTTCTGACTCCTGCGCTGATGTTTGTTCTTGGCTTTGAGAAAGAAGAGGTTGAGTGCCCACACAAAGAAGCCCCATCATTAATATTGGAAAGATTTTTTTTCTCATTTTAGGATCCCCTTGGTTTTTGGGCAGTGGTTTTCTCTGGGGGTTCTTGCCGGAACAGGTAGGTCTTTGCTGTCCACTCGGCCGAAATAGTGGAAGCTTCGGTCTGTTCTCTGAGAGCCCGTATGGTGAAATCATCGATGTTGAAGAGACGTCGGAAATTGCTCAAACGGTCAAAAAAGATGGCAAGGTTGTGATAGGATCCGGTTATTTCTACTGAGATGGGTTTCTCTGCGTAGAAGTCCTTGGCAACCTCTTCTTTGGGCATGAACTTAACAATGTTCAATCTGGTGTCGTAAGCGAGTTGCTGCATTTGCCTCAATATGGCGCTGATTTCCTCTTTCTGGGGCATGATCGCTTCGAGCTTGCTGAGCGTAATTTTCATCCTTTCCAGTTCTGCTTGGATTTGATCCAATTCCTGTTTTTTTTGCCTGAGATGGGCAACTTCTCCCTCCACCTTTATTCTCTCTTCCCTTATGTTGTTTAGCTCGTCATTCTTGGGCTTGTAATACATGAAATAGAAAAGCCCAAGGATAATGACGGCAACGAGGACATAAGCAAACCATGGCCATTCTCTCATTTTTGTTCCCCTTGCGTGGCTTCTTCGGAAGAGGCTAAAACCTGCGGAAGATCGTAGTTCGCAGTCAGTGTGAACTCGAGAAACTGGTTCGTCTGTTCCCGCCTCTGATTGATGGATATGATCCTGACGCTGCTCAGACGAGGGCTGTTCTCCAGATTGTACACATAATCAGCTATGAGATTATTGGAAAGAGCTCTTCCTTTGATATTGACTTCTCTTTCGCCATATGAGGTTTCAGTCAACCATACCCAGCCTGGGATATTCTTGCTCAGCTCGTCCATAATCCTCACAGCGATCTCCTGACGGGCTTTTAGCTGGTTGATCAAGATGATCTTTCTCTCCAGGATGGTTTTCTGTTCTTCCAGTTCTTCAAGAGCTGTGAGGACGTACTGCAGGCTTTTTTTCTCTTCCTGGGCTTGGTTGAGAAGGTTTGTTTCCTGTTTTATAGCTTTATCCTGGAAATAGTACAGAGCAGCGATAACGACGAGAGAAAGGATGACGATCAATCCTGTTAGAGGTGTTTTTTTCTTTTCCTTGATTTCCGGAACCAGGCTGGTCGGTTCCTCTCTGAGTTCCTTTTTCTCCGGTTTTAATAAGTTTATTCTAATCATTTACTTTTCCATCTTTCTTGTGGCCAATCCTGCTGCCACTCCGAAGAGAGCAGCCATTTCATCGAAATAGATATTGTCGAATTTCTTGTCATCATAGTAGATTCTTCGAAAGGGATTGAGCAGTTCCGTGCGCATGTTGAATTTCTGTTCGAATTTTGCGGCCAGATCTTTGAGTTTTGAAAGACCACCGCTGAGAAAAATGAGATCGATTTTTTTCTCAGTCTTTTCTCCGGCTTCGTAGAAGGAAAAGGTTTTTTCAATCTCTTCGAGGATATTCTGAACGTTCATGTTCAGAATGGCCTCGAATCTTTCAGGTTCCACGTTTTTCACCGGAAGGCCTTTGAGCAATTTCTCTGCATCATCGAAACTGATCCCCAAATCTTTGCTGATATTTTCCGTAAAAAAGGAACCTCCCAGCGAAAGATCACGAAAGAGTTGAGGGATACCTTTTTCGATAATGATGACATTTGTGATGTTGGCTCCAAGATTGATGATCGCGATGGTCTTTTCCTTGCATAACTCAGGATAGTTCACCTCGAGAGCATTCTGTAAGGCAAACACATCGACTTCGATCGCTTCCAAGTTTTTTCGCGCTTGATTAATCACGTTGCTGTAATTGGAGATTTTATCTTTCTTCGCTGCCACAAGAAGTATATCGAGATTTTGTTCCTCTGAAAGGACAGAGGGCTTAAGGATTGCGTAATCGACGTTGGTTTCTTCATAAGGATACGGGATGTTATGTTTCGCTTCCCAGATGATGGACTCGGCCAATTCTTCCGTATCCATTGAAGGAAGAGAGATTTTTTTTATAATCACCGAGTTCCCTGATACAGAAATCACCACATTTCGGTTAGTGATTTTGTTTTCGTCGAAAACCATTTTAATGGTTTCGATCACAGCAGCCGAGTCAATGATCGTCCCCTCGACGATGGCGTCGTGGGGGAGCAGTTCATATCCGATCTTTCTCACTTCGTACAGATCTTCCGATCCTTTTCTTTTTGATTTGAGTTCGACTGCCTTAACAGCATAAGATCCTATATCCAAGCCGACAAAATTTCTTTCTCTTCCTAATCCCAACATTTTCTTTTCCTTTTATAGTAAATTTATTTTGGAACTATCTTTTGTTTCGACTTTAGATTTTTTTCCACTTCGAAGGGAACGAGGCCTTCGAGGCAGCCTCCCAGCGTACTGACCTCTTTGACCAGTCTTGAGCTGAGAAAGGAATAATTGAGGCTGGGTGTCATGAATAGCGTCTCAATTTCAGGATCTAGTTTTCTGTTCATCAGCGCCATCTGGAATTCGTATTCAAAATCCGATATAGCCCTCAATCCTCTGATGATTATCTTGGCTTCGTGCTTCTTTGCGAAGTCGACGAGCAGTCCGTGAAAGGCCTTCACTTCTACATTTTCACAATCGGAAAAAATTTCCTGTATCATTGCCACCCTCTCTTTAGTCGAAAAGAGAGACTTTTTTTTGGGATTTTCTAAAACAGCTACCAGAATTTCTTCAAATATTTCCAATCCCCTTTTGATAATATCGACATGACCATTCGTGATAGGATCGAACGAGCCAGGATAGACTGCCTTTTTCTTCATGTATAAGTTATGGACTCTTTCACCTGGGGTGTTTACTTTAGTATCAAAAAAAGTTTGGTTTGTCAATTAAATCCCTTTTTTAATTCTTATTTTTTTCTATCCAATACCTCGTCCAATCTTTTTCTCCATTTTAAGGATAACAGCAAGAACGTCAATCACCGTATAAGAGGATATTTTGGGGGATATTTTCTCCGCTTTATTCACCCCTAAAGGTTAGGACGCTCATGTTCCCTCATTTGTCCCACCGCCTTTTAGATTTCTCTTTTCTCGATAGTGAAGACGGTTCAACTCGCGTTTTGTTATCATGAACGGAGAGCCTGCTGAAGTCTCGGAGCTACTATTGAACTTCTGTATTCGTTATAATAGTATTAACAGAGGAGCTTATAAGAGAGCAAAGCCGAAGGATAAATGAAGGTTAGAACATTTTTTGCCCTTTCCCTTCCTCTTCTGGTTTTGTCACTCCCTTTGTTTTCTTTTATTCAGGAAGAGAGCATCTACACCCGAATGAGGAAGGAGATGGTTGAGACTCAACTTGCTGCCCGTGATATCCAAGATCCTAAAGTTCTGGAAATAATGGGCACAGTACGACGCCATTTGTTTGTCAGTCCCCGCTACCGCAGCCAGGCGTATGCAGACCATCCCCTGCCCATCGATGAAGGGCAGACCATTTCGCAGCCATACATAGTGGCTTTGATGACTCAGCACCTCAAACTCAAGCCCGGAGAGAAGGTTTTGGAGATCGGCACAGGTTCAGGATACCAAGCAGCGGTGCTGGCCCATCTTACCGATAAGGTGTACTCGATAGAGATCAGAGAGAAGTTGGCGAAGGAAGCCTCTGAGACACTCGAACAGTTGGATTACACACAGATCAAGGTGAAATGGGACGATGGTTATTATGGTTGGAAGGAATATGCTCCCTATGATGCCATTATCGTCACATGTGCGGCCAATCATGTACCGCCTCCCTTGCTCGAACAGCTCAAGGAAGGAGGCCGGCTCATCATACCTCTGGGCAGTACCCTCTATTTTCAGACTCTTACTTTAATAACCAAGACCAAGGAGAAGCCTAAAGTCAGGCATATTCTAGGCGTGAGATTCGTTCCTATGATTGGAGAAGCCCAGGAAAAGAGGGGCGATGAGATAGCCCCCAGCAGCGACAATCATAACTAGGTTGTATCCCCCCCAAAAAGCTATCAATAAAGCAGCCACAGAATTGACCACCGATGAGAAAGCATTGGTGGCCCATGCCCACGGAATGACCTTTTTTCCATCATGTTCCAAAAAACGGATACCGGTCGGGAAAGGGAATCCCATCAAAAATCCGAGAGGAAAAATCACCGTTAGAGAAATCAAGAATTTTACGGTCAAGTTCGAACCGATGAGTGCTTCGAAGAGATGCGGCAGAATGATACTGTAGGTGATGATGAGAAAAGCAGAAAGTAAAAAAACAAATTTGATGTTTTTCAGCATATTCTGACCGAGGATTCGCTTCGACATCAGGCTGCCTGTTCCAGAAGAAAAAAGCAGAGCGAAAATGATCAAGGCCATAGAGTAGAGGGGATGTCCGAGGAATAAAATGAATTTCTGTATGAAGGTGATCTCTAAAAAGATAAAGCTCATTCCGATGAGACCGAAGTAGAAAAAGATGGATAGAGAACTTGTCTTGTTGTGAATTCTTCGCTTATGGCGGATAAAGACGGGTAAAAGGATCAATAGGGATGCAGCTGCCATGGCCTGGGTCAGGATGATAAACACCAGGAATTCGCCTTGAAGAAGGGGCAGCAATTTTTGCCCCAGTGCGGTGTAGGTGGCTTTGACATTATTCAACTTGAAGAAGTTGTAAAAGAAGGGTTTGTCATCCGATACGGGTTTCACCTGGAAAAGATAGTTTTTATAAAATTTTTGAGATTCGGAAGGCGAAAGAAGCTTGAGAGCTATGTCATAATAGATCGGCTCGTCAAATTGGTTATAGGTATTGGGTTCGTCTGGTTTTATCCCAGGGTAATAAACAAGATCGAAAAGATTTCTGTCAGCGAAGTCTTTCAATGCTTTGATATCATCTGGGTCAAAAGGGCTTTTTTTTATGAAATAGCTGATAGTTCCCCAACTCCGGATGGCGATAAGATGAGCCTTTGGCCGCTCCGTCACTCTCCGTAGCGCTTCGATCCAAGTTGCTAGAATTCTGATTTCCTGTCTCGGTGGAGGCAGCAAATAAAAAGTCATACTGGCTATCCCGTCAGATGAAAGTCGTTCAAGAGTGTTTGAGAAAGATTCGATGGTGTATAAATAGTTTTCTCCAAATCCGTACTGGCCTGTCCCGGTGGAACCGAAAACATCTCCTAAGGAAAAGACGATCAGATCGTAACGATTTTTTTCCTTTTTCAGAGCTGACCGGCTGTTGGACGTCTCCGAGCGTATCCATTCCTTTTCATAGAGTTGACCAGAAAAGGACGCGAGTTCTTCCTGAGCGATTTTGCTGATAAGAGGATTGTCTTCAATGACCTTGATGAATGAAGCCTTGAAGTATAAAGCAGACAAGATATCCAATCCTCCCTTGGGCTCGAGAATGAGAACACGAGGGCGGTCAAGGAGAAAGTAGGGAAGAGAAGAGGGCACGGAGGGAAGGAAGTCGAGGGAAGAATCTTCTTTGGTTTCAAAATGCGTGATGGCGTTGAGTTCACCTCCATCTACAGATAACCCGAGCTGAGGGGGGAGATTTCGGGCATAAAGAAGACTGAGGCCGGGTGCGTACCGTACTGCTGGAGAGTCGATAATGTCTATTCGAGAAATGGCATTCCATCGGGTGAAGAGATGCTTTGCGTTGGGATATTTCAAGGCTACCGGAAGAGCTTTGAATGAGGAAATTCGGAAGCCCAGCCAGGATGGCCCGGCAGAGAAGAGACCCAGCTCAAGCGCCAGGAGCAAAAATACACTCGCTTTAAACCACCTGGGCATTTTGGAGCTAAAAAGCCAGGCAGCAAAAAGGACGAGCGAAGAAAGGATGAGAGGCACTCCCTTATCGCCTCTTGGGAGAAAGATGAAGATAGTGAGCAAAGTTCCCGCTCCTGCTCCCAGAAGGTCGAAGAAATAAATGATGTTGACAGACGAGGGTGTTCGCGTGATGGCAAAGGATATGATCATTCCGGCAAAAAAGAATGGCATGCTCAAAACAATATAATAAAGGAAGATGAGAAAAACCTGGTTGCTGTTCCACGATAGTTTGATGAGGTCAAAAGGAATGGTGTTGGCGGTCAGGGTGCTCAGAGGAATGGAGGCTGAAAAAAGAAGCGCTGCGATGGCCAGGAAGTTTTCTTGGTTTTTTTGTTGAATATTTTTGAGGAGGGAGAGGTATGACCCGGAAGCTCCGTAGCCAAGGAACGCGATGCTGACTACCAGAAAGGCGAAGTGGTATTGCTGGGAGACAGAAAAGAATCGGATGAGGGAGATTTCAAGGCAAAGAGTAGCGGAGGATATCAAGAAAATACCGGCCAAAAAACGGAATCTCATATCAAACCACGTCCGACTTCGCAAAGATCATCGGTTTCTTTAAAAGATGATATATCAGATATTTCAAAACTTCAATCGAACTCGCGAGAGAAGACCATTCCAGAAGGCCTGGTCATTTCCGTGGAAAAGAAGCACCCGGGCGATTCGATCCGTCAAATTCCCATTTTCTCAGGCCACTTGTCTTCGGACGTCCCTTGCCTCATATCTAAAAACCATCCAAGAAATCAGGATGCTTGTATCCCTTCTCCAAACGGTTGCTTTTGATCGCTCCTTGTGTTAATTTACCAATCAAACAGGATGATAAAGTTCGGCACTTCGGGCTGGCGCGCTGTAATGGGCGAGGAGTTCACCTTCCAGAATGTCAGGCTGGTCGTCCAAGCCGTCGCCAATCATTTGAGAAAAAAGTCTCCCGACGATCAGATCTCGGTTCTTGTCAACTATGATACCCGCTTTCTTTCTGAAAGGTTTGCTTTTGAGGCCGCAAAGGTCCTCTCTCACAACATGATTCATGTTTATCTTTCGGATAGAGATGCTCCTTCCCAGGCCCAGGCATTCCAGATTATTCAAAGAAAAGCCCAAGCGGGCATCAATTTTACGGCTTCCTTTAATCCTCCTGAATATAACGGCCTAAAGCTGAATTCCGAAACAGGAGCTCCTGCGCTTTCCGAATTGACAGAAAAAATTGAGAAAGAAATAGAGTTATTAACCAAGGATTATTCCTTTTGTCCCCTCTATCCAAAAACCGAATTTATCGAAAGGATCGATCTCCAGAAAGATTATCTTTCTTTTATCCAGAATAAAATCGATTTTGACACCATCCGCAAATCGAAAATAAAAGTTGCTGTGGATCTGTTATATGGGACCAGCCGGGAATATCTGGATGAGATATTGGAGGAAAATCATATCCCTGTAGAAGAAATCCATGGATATATTGATCCTTACTTTGGAGGCATCACACCGTCTTGTACAGTGGAGAATTTACAAGAGCTCATGAAATTGGTCAAAGAAAAGAATTGCCACGTAGGGATTGCTACAGATGCAGATGGAGATCGGTTCGGAATCCTCGATGAGAGCGGCAATTTTGTGATTCAGAATCTTATTCTTTCTCTTGTCCTCGATTATTTGGTGACGGTAAAAAAGTGGAAGGGAGGAGTGGCCCGATCTGTGGCAACCACTCATCTCGTGGATAGAATCGCTCGAAAACACAGTCTCCCTCTCTTCAAGACTCCGGTGGGATTCAAATATCTGGCAGATCTTTTCTTGAAGAAAAAAATCGTGTTCGGAGCCGAGGAAAGCGCCTGTATGGCGATTAAAGATCATATTCCTGAGAAGGATGGGATTTTCGCAGGACTGCTGGTGGTGGAAATGATGGCTACAGTGGGAAAGAGCCTCTCAGAAATGATACAGGACCTGTTCCGGACATACGGCAAAAGAGAGGGCAAATTGAAAAACACACCTCTTACTCCTGAGAAAGAGGAGATGTTGAATAATTTGAGAAAGCACCCGCCCTCTAGACTGGGGGAGAGAGAGGTCACCGGTATCGAGACCATCGATGGGATCAAATTGGATTTTTCCGATGATGATTGGGTTCTCCTTCGTTTTTCAGGTACAGAACCCGTTATTCGCTGCTATGCAGAGGCTGGATCCAAGAAAGAAGTGGAAAACTTGGTTGGGCATGGTTTAAAATTGTTAGAAAGAAGATGAAGAAAGAAAAATCCTCTCCTTCGTTCAAGAGAAAAGTTGTTCTCGGAGGTCTAGGATTTTTGTTTTTCGTTTTGATCATAACCTCCTTTTTCGGCAAGAGAGGATTGATCGAGATTTACCGCACAAAACGCAAACAGGATGTTCTCCTCCAAAAGCTCGAACAGTTGGAAGCAAAAAAGACAAAATTGGAAAGGGATATCGAGGAATTGAAGAAGAACCCAAAAGCATACGAGGCCACAGCACGGAAAAAACTCGGCTTGGTTAAAGAGGGTGAAATCGTAATCATTGATAAAAAGGACCGTTAGTCAAGTCATCCGTAATCTCCTGATCCCTTGTCGTCCTGTCGATTGTCTTTTTCTTCATCGCATGCATGTAGGAAAATGGAGCAGCTCCTAAAAAACTTGAATCCTGACCAGAAAAAAGCCGTGACTTATGGAGAGGGACCTCTCATCATCATCGCTGGAGCGGGTACCGGGAAGACAAAAGTCATCACCCAGAGGATTGCCTACCTTATTTCTTCTAAGAAGGCAAAACCCGAAGAGATCCTTGCTGTCACCTTCACGGAAAAAGCCGCAAGCGAGATGGAAGAAAGAGTCGATATTCTCATTCCTTATAGTTATTCCTTCGTCGAAATCAGTACGTTCAACTCGTTTGGCGAGCGTGTTTTGAGGGATTATGGAATCGAGATCGGCTATCCTCCAGATTTCAAATTATTAGATGAAGTGGAGCAGGCTATTTTTTTTAGAGAACATCTGTTCGAATTCCCTCTGGATTATTACCGTCCTCTGAGTTCGCCGACGAGATATATCCAGGATATCCTCTTGGCGATCAAAAGGTTGAAGCAGGAAGATATAAAACCGAAGGACTTTTTGGAGTATGCAGAAAAGCTTGCAGAGGAGGCTTCGGGTGATGCCGAAAGGGAGCGGGCGCTTAAACATCTGGAGATGGCTCGAGTGAATAAGGCTTATCAAGATTGTCTTGAATCCGAGGGAAAGATTGATTTTGAAGATCAGGTGGTCTTGGTGGTCGGCCTTTTTAGAAAAAGACCATCCATCCTTGAGTTGTTTCAGACAAAATACAGGTATATCCTGGTGGACGAGTTTCAAGATACAAATTATATTCAATTCGAGTTGCTCAAGTTGTTAGCTGCCAAACACAAAAACCTTACGGTGGTGGGAGACGATGATCAGAGCATATTCAGGTTCAGAGGAGCGTCCTTAGCGAACATCCTCAATTTCCGAAAAATTTACCCTGATTACGAAAAAGTCGTTCTCACCAAAAATTATCGGTCAACTCAGCCTATTCTCGACTCAGTATACAAACTCATCCAGCACAACAATCCTCATAGGCTGGAGGTTCAGGAGGAAATCGATAAGACTCTTGAGTCTTCGATAGAGGAAAAAGGGAAAAGCATTCATATGTTGACATTCGACACACTTTCCCATGAGGCAGATAGAGTGACCGAACTGATCAGTGAAAAAAAGGAAAGCGGCTTTCGGTTCTCCGACATCGCAGTTCTCGTCAGGCGCAATGCGGATGCGGATCCGTTCCTGAAGGCACTGAACATGAAGGGAATTCCATTCCGGTTTTCAGGAAGCCGTGGACTGTACGTTCAAGATGAGATTAAGATCTTGGTAGCGTTTATTAAGGCCTTGACTGATTTTGAAGACAGCAAGAGCCTGTTCTATCTGGCATTGTCAGAAGTCTACCAGGTCGATCCTTATGAATTGACTGCCCTCACCAATTATGCTCACAAGAAAAACACTCCGCTCCACAGTGTTTTCAAGAAAGTTCATCAGGATAATGGCGCAGTCAACCTCTCTCTATCTGCCAAGAAAAGTATAAAGCGGATCGTCGAGGATCTGCTGTATTTCGTCCACTTCGCCAGTTCGCAAAACGCAGGCCGGGTGGTCTATAGGTTTCTCGAAAAGTCTGGTTATTTGAAGTCTCTAGTCGAGAAATCCGATCTTTCTTCGGAGCTGAAGATAAGAAACATCCGAATTTTTTTCGATAAGATCCGCAAATTTTCCGAACTGATAGAAGATGATTCCATCTACTCCTTTGCCCAGCATTTGGATCTTCTTCAACAAGTTGGGGACAATCCCTCTACGGCTGAGGCGGAACTGGAGGAAGATGCGGTGAATGTACTGACCGTTCACAAGGCCAAGGGTCTGGAATTCCAGGTGGTTTTTATGGTTAGTTTGATAGCGGATCGGTTTCCGGGGCGCCAGCGAAGGGAAAAAATTCCTGTACCTGATGCGATTTTAAAGGAAGATCTTCCCGAGGGCGAAAACTATCTTCAAGAAGAAAGGCGGCTGTTTTATGTAGGGATGACCAGGGCAAAAAAACTGCTTTATCTAACCTGGGCCAGAGATTACGGCCTCAAAAGGCTAAAAAAAGTCAGTCCATTCATACTGGAAGCTCTGGATCTTCCTTCCTTGCCTGATGAGATGCAACGTACATCCGCCTTAGAGGAAATCAAGAGATTTGCAGCTTACCCTTCAATCCGTTCTGTTCGCTACAAAGCAAAGGAAAAAGAGATCCTTCAGTTGAGTTATTCTCAGGTAGACGATTACCTAACCTGTCCTCTCCGGTATAAGTTCCGATACATCATGAGAATTCCTGTCCTTCCCCATCACAATCTTGTATTTGGCCGGGTCCTCCATAACACCATTTATCTCTATCTGAAGAATAGGATGATCGGGAAGGCAATGTCTGAGAAAGATCTTCTCAGCGCCTATGAGGACAGGTGGATCAATGAAGGTTTCCTGAGTCGAGAGCACGAGGAAATGAAAAAGAAGGCGGGAGAGAGGGCTTTGCGCCTTTTCTATAAACGGCAGGAGGCTTCCTCCCTCTTGCCCCAATATCTGGAAAAAAGTTTCAAATTGATCTTAGATCACGTCAAATTCACAGGTCGTTGGGACAGGATCGACCACCATGAGGGAGGTGCGGTTATCATCGATTTCAAGGCGAGTGCGGTTAAAGACCAGAAAGAAGCGGACAAAAAAACCAAAGAAAGCCTTCAGATGGATATGTACGCTTTTTCGTACGTCAAAACCCAAAACGCTCCTCTGAATGAGACGCAGCTCTATTTTCTTGAATCAGACATCATCGGTCATGCCCAAAAAGGAAAGTCCGAACTGGAGAAAGCGGAAGGGAAAATCAAGACAGCAGAGAAAGGGATCAGAGATCAAAATTTCCCGGCGAAGCCTGATTGGCATAACTGCGGACTTTGCGATTTTAGAACCATTTGCCCGGATTCCTATGCCTATTGAGAGGTTTATTCCGGGGTGATCCAGAAAGGCATGATCGCCCAGATACGCTCATTTTCCAAGAGTTTAAGCGCAGATAGAGTTTTTTCCAATGGAGGACTCAAATCCAGATTTGTTTGAATATATTTTCTTCCGAAGATCATGTCTAAAAATGAAATTTTTTTTGGCTGAACTACAAGCTGGACTTGTTCGGCATCAGGAATCCCCGCAAGTTCTTTCGCCAGGGCAAGAGCTCTCGAGAGACCTCCGAGTTCATCCACCAATCCCCGCTCCAGGGCCTGACTTCCGGTCCATACCCGGCCCTTAGCTATCCTATCCACTTCTTCTATGGTCATGTTCCGGCCCTCGGCTACTTTAGCCAGGAATTGATCGTAAAGCCATTCGATTTCAGTTTTTATGATTTGTCTTTCTTCGGGAGTCCATTCTCTAAAAGTCGAGAAAATATCTGCTTTATCGCCAAAGGTGAGTCTTTCTGATGTGACGCCAAGCTTCTCATAGAGATTGATGAGATTAGGTTTTCCAAAATACACTCCGATAGACCCGGTCCACGTTTGAGGCTGAGCAACGATCTTGTGAGCCGACATGGCTACCCAGTACCCTCCTGAACCAGCCAGATCAGACATGGAAACGATGATCGGCTTTTCTTTTTTCGTTAAAGTCACTTCTCTCCATATGACATCCGAACCGACAGAGGAACCCCCAGGGCTGTCCACACGAAACACCACAGCTTCGATGGAATGATCGTTCCGTGCCTGCCTGATCCAGCGGGCCACGGTCGTGCTGCCCATCATCTGGTATGTCCCCTCTCCGGTGAGAATAGTTCCCGTTCCATAGATGAGAGCAATTTTTTTCCCTCTGAAGAGCCCTAAAGAAGAAGGCTTTATATCCAAATACCGCTCGTGACTGATCTTTGATATTTTTCTTCCGTTTGTTTGGAGAATGTCTTGAAGTTCATCCTCATAGAGCAAATCATCGGCTAAACCCGCCTCTTTGGCTTTCGGCCCCTGGAAGAATCCATAGTCGAGGAGAGCCTTGATCTCTTCCTCACTTTTGCCCCTTGCTTCAGCGACTTCATTTACATAGTGAGAATAAATCTCACCATAGAGTGATTCCATCATCTCCTTGTGAGCTGGTGTGAATCCTTTCTCGGTAAATTGGTTCATGGCTGTTTTGTATTTTTCGATCCTCTCCCATTCATATACTACGCCCAAGGAGTCCAAGCCTTTTTTAAAAAATGGAATATGGCCACCCAGGCCGTTTAAGAACATCAGACCCGAGGGATGGAAAATGATTCGATCGCAGGCACTTGCCAAGTAATACTCTTTATCCGCATCGATGGTCTCTTCTATGGTCGCATAGACTTTCTTTCCTGTTTTTCGAAAATCGAGAACAAGATCCCTGATCTCGTTGATCTTAGCCCATCCGCATTGTAGATAACCCAACCTCAAGAGGATGGCTTGTATCCGGTTGTCCCTTTTGGCCTTTTGGAAGTTGAGCCAGATATCATACATCGAAAGAGGAGTTCTCATTCCAAAAAATGACATAAAGAAATCCGCGGCGGCTTTCTCATGCAACTCTCCTGATAATTTGATCTCCAGATAGGAATGAGCCTTGACTGCAGGGGGCCTTCCGAACTCCAAATAGAGGAAAGATGCAAAAGCCACGATTATCAGAAAAATGAAAATAAAAAATATAATCAAGACATAGGTTCCTCTTTTCATGAGTCCTCCTGTTCAGAATGACGTAAACTCAAATATATCAAAAACGGGGACATCATGGGAATAAAAACTTTTTTTCACTGACTACGTATCGATATATAAGTTGTCATTGATTTATATTTCCATTATTATTTTTGTGATTTTATATACGAAAAACCGAACAAAAGGATTTAAATTCATTTAGGTGAGAAAGGGAATTCCATGAACGCTCTTGAAGTTGAGAACATTTCCAAAAGTTTTGGCGATTTTTACGCTGTCAAAAATCTATCCTTCAAAATCCCGGAGGGGACCATTTACAGCCTTCTGGGGCCCAATGGTGCGGGGAAAACCACAACCATCCGCATGGTGATGAACATCATTATTCCCGATGATGGCCAGATCAAGATACTCGACCGAAAAATGGATGAAAATATGAAGAAAAGGATCGGCTATCTCCCAGAAGAACGGGGGCTTTATCCCCGGATGAAGGTGGGAGAACTCCTTCTCTTCCTGGCCGAGCTGAAGGGACTCCAGGGACAGGATGTCCGGAGAAAAATCGATAATTGGCTGGAGAGATTCGACCTGACAGCCTGGAAATTTAAAAAAGCAGAGGAGCTTTCCCGAGGAATGCAGCAGAAAATCCAGTTCATAGCCACAGTGATCCATCAGCCTGATTTGATCATACTGGATGAACCTTTCAGTGGATTGGATCCCGTGAACACCAAGCTGTTGAAGGATATCATGCTCGATATGCAAAAAAAGGGAAACACCATTATCTTTTCCACACATCGCATGGAACAGGTCGAGATGATCTCAGATAACATCTGCTTGATCAACAAAGCGGAAAAAGTGTTGGAAGGAAACCTGAATTGGATCAAACAGCAATATGGGAAAAATACCATTGTATTGGATTATGAAGGAGATGTCTCTTTCATCGATGGTATTCCAGAAGTGGAGAAGACCGATGACTATGGAAAATTCATGGAGATAAAGATGAAGGAACAATCCGATCCTCAGGATCTCCTGAAAAGGTTGGTCGATAAAGTAAAAGTCAACAAGTTTGAAGTCCGGGAACCGACTCTGAATGCCATATTCATCGATAAGGTAGGAGAGAAGAATGCGCAAGATACTGTCAGTCATTAAGAGAGAATACATACAGATAATCCGGACAAAGGGGTTCATCATCGGAACCATCCTCGGTCCGGTTCTTATGGCAGCGTTCATCGTGGTTCCCATCTTGGTCCAGTTTGTTTCCGTCGACCAGCAGGAAGAAATTGGAGTGGTGGACCTCACCGGTGAGATCTTCCAGGAACTGGATAAAAAATTAGACCAGAAGCTCAAGGATGGAAGCCGCCGTTATCTCCTCGAGGAATATAAACCACGGACCGATGTGGAGGAGCAGCTTGAAGAGCTCAACAAGAAAGTCTTAGACAAGGAATTGACCGCTTATATATTTATTCCAGAAGACATATCCGAAGGAGGGGAAGCCGAATATGTATCCGAACATGTATCTGACTTTGACAAACAGGGAAACATCAACCGTGCACTGAGCAGCATAGTCATTGAGAAGAGACTGAGCAGGGTGGGGCTGGATCCGGATAAAATCGGGCAGTACATGAGACCTGTAAGTTTGACGACCAAAAAGGTGACCAAAAGAGGTGTGGAGAAAGATATGGGAGGGACATTTATCATCTCCTGGTTCCTGGTTTTCATTCTGTATATGACTGTCATCTTCTATGGCCAGATCATATTGAGAGGAGTGATCGAGGAGAAGAGCTCCAGGGTGGTAGAGATAGTGCTCTCCTCGCTGAGGCCTTTTCAGCTCATGGCCGGGAAAATCTTGGGGATCGCTGCTGTGGGATTTACCCAGTATGCAATTTGGGGTCTGTTTGGAATAGCAGCGACCCGTTACAGCAAGAGCATCCTAACGAGGTTTTTCCCCGCAGCGAGCGCATTCGATATGCCTACTATCCCTTCTTATATTTTCATCTATTTCGTGGTCTTTTTCATTTTGGGCTACTTCCTCTATGGCACCATATATGCGGGCATCGGATCGATGGTCAACAATGAAAAAGAGGCCCAGCAGCTGGTCATGCCCGTAACTATGTTCTTAGTTGTGCCAATACTGCTCATGATGTTTGTGGTCAGAAGCCCGAACAGCTCGCTTTCCGTGACCCTATCGATGATACCTTTTTTTGCCCCGATTTTGATGCTGCTCCGGATCTGCGTGCTTCTTCCGCCTTTTAGTCAGATTGCAGCCTCCATCCTGCTCCTCATTCTGACGACGGTGTTGATGATCTGGATTTCAGCCAAGATATACAGAGTCGGAATCCTGATGTACGGCAAACGGCCAAGTTTTGGGGAGATTATCAAGTGGATGAGGTACGGGTAGTAGAGGCCTCCTTTCTTCTCACGAAATAATCCGCCTCTCTTTCATTTTATGTGGCTGAGCCGCACAAAATAGAACAAAATCATCCTCTGGTCTTTCCACACGGGCATGAACCTTTTCTAAAATTCCTCCGTAATACACTTTGAAGATTTGGATGCACAGGTTAGAATGGTCACCAACGAAAAGAGATCCTGTCAGTGAGTCGGCTCGAGTGAGTGAGCCAAAATATATCGGACGGAAGCTAAAAAAAAGAGAATGGAAGCAAGAGATCAATTCGATCCGTTAAATGTCAGCGAACTCGTCGAGAGAGTCAAGAATGATGACCGAGAGGCTTTCATGGCTGTAACTCGAATGTATCAAAGGAAGGTTTTTGTTCTTGCCTATTCCTATTTTCACAACAAGGAAGATGCTCTGGACATCGTGCAGGAAACCTTTCTCAGGTTTTACCAGAAAGCCCGGCTTTACAAGAAAGGGAAGAATTTTCAAAATTGGCTTCTTCAAATCGCTAAAAATATCTGCATCGATTACTACCGGAAATATCAAAGCAAAAATAACCAATGGAGGAGAGAGGAGGCCATCGAAAATTTATCTGCACCCTCTTCCGATCACAACCAGAACCATTCTTCATCGGACCTTAAGGAGATTTTATCCCGGTGTCTTAAAAAGCTGAGTGAAAAACAGAGGATGGTTTTCCTGATGAAACACTACAACCAGCTCCAGTATAACGAGATCGCTCAAATCCTGAATATCGCATCTGGAACGGTCAAATCTCTTCATTTCAAAGCGGTTCGAAATTTAAGGACTCTCATGAGTCCTTACATGGGGAGAATAGGATGAAGAACTGCAAAAAAATGGGCAACAATATGGTGGCTTTCCTTTATGGAGAATTGGAGGAAAGCGAAAAAGAGCGTCTAAAGGCACATCTCGAATCGTGCAAAAAGTGCCGGATGGAACTCGAGCAATTGAGGAAGATCCATACAGCGGCTGATGCACTGAACCAAGATATCGAGGAGGCCGCAGAATCCATAGATTGGCAGAATCTGCCGGCAGAAATTGTCGACACCGTCCTTGAGAAGGAAATGTCCTCTGTTCGCAAACAGCAGCGAAGAGGATTCTGGCGGTTTCTCTTCCAGCCCAGATTCAGGCCTGCCTACGCCGGTGTTCTGCTGGGCGTACTGTTGGGATCGTTGATCACGTTTCTGATTATCAGAACTCAGTCCCCCTCGCTTTCAGAAAACGGGAGAATCATTGTTCCGCAGGGCTTCTACGACAAGATGGAGTTGGAAATGGCCAGGAGGGAGACCATCGATTATCTCGAAAAAAGCGAATATTTGCTCCTGGATTTTGTCCAGTCTTCCCCTGAAAAATTCGTAGGATTCTGGCAGAGTGAATTTGGGTCGCAGAAGACCATGGATTTGCTGTCGAAGAAAAAATACATCGATCCTCAATTAGACAAGTTCAAATTGGCCAAGGCTAAACTCATCTGTGATCAGATCGAACTCCTCTTCTTCGAGTTGATGCAGATAAGCGAACGGCTGTCTGAAGAAGAGCTGAAAAAGATCCAAACGCTCATCGAAGACAGAAAGCTCCTGTTGAAGATAAAACTGGTTAAAAAAGAGTTGGAAAAGAGTGAGGTATAAAATGAATAGATATAAGAGGTTATCCAAACATATAGGAATTTTTTTGATTGCTTCGGTGTTCTTCCAAGCATATGCCGGGATTCAACGCGATGAAGAACTTTTCCGGGAAGCCAAAATCCTGATTTTTGATAAGGAATGGGAAAGCGCACAGGAGAAACTGGAGCAGCTTATCGAAGATTCTCCTGACAGCCCCCTGTATTCTCAGGCTCTTTTTTACCTGGGAAGGACACTCGAAAACCAAAAGGGAAAAGAGAAAGAGGCCATCGATGTTTTTGAAAAATACATTTTGCGGAGGGACAGTAACGAGATCCTGATTCAGGAGGCTGAGATCTCCATCATCAATCTTTCCTTTACTTTGTATGAAAAGGGAAGAAAATCCTACCTGAACGAAATAAAAACCAGACTTTTCCGGCCCGATCGAGTCATCCGCTACTACGCGGCAGTCAAACTGAGTTACTTAGAAAACAAGAAGGAAGCCAAAAAGGCCATTCCCGTTCTGGAAGAGATACTGGAAGAGGAAAAGGACGAAGAGCTCAGAGACAAAGCAAAAATCGCTCTTCTTCGTATCGATCCGGATGCCTTCAAGGACTTCGAGGAAGAGAGATACGAAAGAAAAATAATGATGTTGAAGATAAGGGCCACAGACAAGAGGACAAAAAAAATCACTTTCAATCTCAACATCCCCTGGGCTCTGGCTGATCTGGCGCTGGCAAATATTCCTGAGGAGGCCAAAAGACAACTTCGTCAGGAGGGATATGATTTGGATCGTATTCTCAGGGAGTTGATAGAGAGAGAAAGGATCATTGAAATAGAGACAAAAGATTCGGTCTTAAAAATTTGGATTGAATAAAATCAGGAGGTCTAGAATGAAAAAAACAGCCCTTCTTGTTTTGGTCGTGGTCATCTCATGCTTTATCTTGGCCAATCTTCTCCTCAGCACAGAAGATTTCGATCTTCAAACCATCAAAAAGGCGGTCAAGAAAAATCCCCGGCATAATTCTGACAGAGAAGTTCGATGGTTTAAAATGATCTTCACAAGCAAGGACAACAGAAAAGAACAAATAAAAGTGACTGTGCCGCTTTCCCTGGTCGATCTCTTTTTTAACTGCATAAAAGAGAAGGAAATGAAGATCGAATGCGATGATTATGACCTCGATCTCAGAAAGCTTTATAAAGAGCTCAGAGAGGCGGGTCCGATGTCGCTCATCGAGATCTCGAGTGAAGATGGTCTTTTGAAACTTTGGCTCGAATAGAGCTCTGCCCAAAAATCACCCCTCAAATCCTCCCTAAAGGCGATTGCCATTTTAACTGTGAGGATTTATATTCTGGATAACTTAAGTGCTGGCTATGGGCATTTCTTAAATCCCTCCTTTTACTGATTCCCCCTTTGCGGCCAGCACTTTCCCTTTATTTTCCACAACTCAGAAGAGGGAAAAGGTGGAATTTTTACAGGGAATTCCAACTTTTATCAAATGGCATGGGTGATGAAAGGAACTTGGAAGGAGGAAGGGGCTATCCAATCCGCAAATCTGGGTTAGATGGATGTTTCTTGTAGATTTTGCTTATTTTCTTTCCAACCTCGCAGATTGCGGCGTCCGTCCAGGTATCCCCAGAGCTTTGCGAAATAGTCTTCTCCGTTTGTTTGGTAGGGTTCGTAATACTCCACTCTCAGACCTTTGCTTTCGAACAGTTTTTTCCATTGATCCAGCTTTTCGGGAGTACGGACCGTTATTTCTGTGATGGCTTCCCCCTTCTGAATGGTCTCGCTGGAATGTTTTTCGGGCATCATGCGCTTTTTCAGGACTGCAAGGGATTGGCTCATTTCTTGGATCAAACGGTTGGTCTCTCTTATTTCCTGCAAGATCTCTTTCATGAGCTTTGATTCGTTTCGCATTTTTCTCTCACTTCAAATTTGAATATTTGTCATACGTATTAGTCGGACATCTCCCTGTTTTTTTGATTATCGCGCTTTTTAATTTCTTGTACGTAAGATCAGAAGGCGGAAATCTTATCGGTTTTCCTCCAACGGTTCGAAAAGAGCATCTCCTTATCCAGATACTCTAACAGTCAGATAATCTGGTGCATCTACTCGCGAATTTTGCTCAGTGACCATTGCTCTAGTCGAGGTTGTCGCTGCAACCATTTCCAGAAGCCGATAGAAAGCCTTCTAGTAACATGGAAACAGAGATGCTTCATTGGGCTGAAAATTTTTTGAATAATCCGATGAATTGAGATATAATACATGTGCCTTGCTGTGCTGGCTGGGCAAGGAGGATGCAGAGCACATCTCATCTCTTTCACCTGCTCCCCGTACAGCCAGCTTCGGATAGCCACTCCATCCAAACTCCTTCTTCTTTTTATCCAGTTCTCTTATTCACAGTCGCTCTCATTGGAGAGGAGTTCCTTATTCGTTGACAAATCCCCTGATGCACTGAATAATATTAGATTCGAAAGGATACGCCATTGGCCCGGCTGTTTGAATTTCAAAGCAAGAAGCTACTCGAAAAAGAAGGCATTCGTGTACCTGAGGGAGAAGTCGCTTCATCTCCGGAAGAAGCCCTGCGTATAGCCCGGAGGATTGGAAAACCGGTGGTTCTTAAGGTCCAAGTATGGGTGACGGGGAGAGCGGGTATGGACGGAATACAATTTGCCGAGACTCCTGAAGAGGCGAAAAGGAAAGCCTCGCGCATGCTCGGAATGAAGATCAAAACATTTGTCGTAGATAAGCTCCTGGTCGAAGAAAAGCTGGCCATCAAATCCGAATATTTTGCAGGGCTTCTGGTAAACGATGCCCAGAAGGCTCCTCTGCTCATTTTCAGTGCAGCCGGTGGAACCGGAATCGAAGAGATTGCCAGGATTCATCCAGAGAAGATAGCGCAGATTCCGGTGGATGTGGTGAGAGGATTAAGAGATTATGAAGCCCGCAATCTCTTGCAGAGAACAGGAATTTCTGGAAAACTCCTGATCCAGCTCTCTGAAACACTTGTCAGACTCTATAGAACGGCTCGGAAATATGATGCCCGTTCCGTGGAGATCAATCCTCTGGTTTTGACTGAAGACGGCCTTGTCTATGCCGCGGATTGCCACCTGGTTATTGATGACTATGCTGTGTTTCGGCATCCCGAACTCGGGATCGAGGTCGCCCGGGAGTTTGACCGGCCTCCAACATTTCTGGAGAAGATTGCCTACCATGTGGAAGAGAAGGATCATCGGGGGACATTCTATTTTTTGCAGATGGCCGAGGACATACCGAAGGAAGAAAAATATATTGGGTTCAACGGCGCTGGCGGCGGAGGGTCGATGATGTCCATGGATGCCGTTCTCAATAGGGGATTCAAACTGGCCAATTATTGCGATACCAGTGGCAATCCTGCAGCCGGCAAAGTCTACCGTGCAGCAAAAATCATCCTTTCTCAACCGAATATAAAGGGCTATTTTGCTTCCGGTTCTGGGGTTGCAAGCCAGGAACAATATCACTCCGCGAGGGGCTTGGTGAAAGCCTTCTATGAGGAAAATTTGGATATTCCAGGGGTGATTCGGCTCGGGGGTAATTTCGAAGAAAAAGCTATCGAGATTCTTGCCGCATATCTGAAAGATATTCCAGCCCGAGTCGAGGGATATGGACGTGATGATTCACCCGAGCACTGCGCAGAGAGGATGGAGATGCTGATAGAAGAGAATGATTTTGCCTGTCATGAAGTCAGGCCGATTCGTGATCCAATCATTCCAGAAGGGGCTTATGCTTTTGAGACCTTCACCGGAAAGATTTTTTTCGATCATTCGAAATGCCCTCACTGCCGAACAAAGGGTTGTGTGGATGCCTGTAAAGCCGAAATTTTGAAAATCCATCGAGGAAGACCGGTCCTGGCTGTCTCTGAGAATGAAGCAAGGAATGGAAAATGTACGGAGTGCCTGGCCTGTGAAATCTACTGTAAATTTCATGAACAGGATGCCATAACCATCCATCTTCCCATTCCCGGGTTGAGGGAATACAGGGAAATGGTTAGGAAGGGAATGTGAGAGGAAATGTCGATATTGGTTGAAAAAGACTCACGGGTCCTCGTACAAGGAATTACGGGAAGAGAAGGCATGGTCCGGACCCGGCTGATGAAAGATTATGGGACGAATGTCATTGCAGGAGTGACTCCGGGTAAAGGGGGCGGGGATGTCTACGGCGTTCCTGTTTATGATTCGGTCGAAGAAGCCTGGAAAAAGGAAGGACCTATCGATATCAGCGTGATTTTTGTGCCCGCTGCTCTGGTAAAGAATGCGGCTCTGGAAGCCATCGATGCAGGAGTGGCACTTTTGGTGATCGTTCCTGACCGCGTGCCCATCTTCGATGTTTTAGAGATCTCCCATTTAGCGAAGGAAAAAGGAGCATGCTTTGTGGGACCCAACACCCTCGGTCTTCTCAGCCCAGGAAAAGCGGTGCTGGGAATGATTGGAGGAAGGGCAGAGACGGCCCGGGAATGGTTTCGTCCCGGACAGATCGGTGTGAGCTCGAGAAGCGGGGGGATGACCTCTGCCATTTCCTATTATTTGACTGAAGTCGGTTTGGGCCAGAGTACGATCATCCACGTGGGCGGGGATGCGGTGGTGGGGCTTTCTCATCCCGAAGTGATGGAGCTTTTCGAAAAAGACGAACAAACAGAGATAGTGGCTCTGTTCGGTGAGATAGGTACGACTCAGGAGGAGAGAGTGGCTGACATGATCGAACAGGAGAGGTTTACGAAACCTCTTATCGCCTTCATAGGAGGGAAAGCGGCCAAGTCAGGAACCCGCTTTTCCCACGCTGGAGCTATTGTGGAAGGAACGAGGGGATCTTATGAAAATAAAGTGAAGCGGTTGAAAGAGGTTGGCGCCCATGTCGTCGATCTCGTATCCGATATACCTAAAGTCGCTGAAAAAATGAGCAAGGGAGAGATAGGATGAGTGACCTGCATTGGAAGACTTCCGTGACCAAGATTGAACCCAATAAAGTGTCAATCAGAGGATATCCGGTAGACAAACTCATGGGCAAAATCTCATTTGCCCAGGCGATTTATCTCGTGTTAACCGGAGAAATGCCGTCGGCGGAAGTCGGGAAACTGGTGGATGCGATTTTTGTTTCCTCTATTGACCACGGCGCCAGTCCTCCATCCGTACTGGCTGCCCGCACCGTAACTTCTACTGGAGCTGAACTGAATGCCGCCATTGCTTCTGGAGTGCTGGCCATCTCCAAATATCATGGTGGGGCTATCGAAGAAGCCATGAATCTCTTTTTGGATATCGCGGGGAGAATGGAGGAGGAGAAAAAGTCTGAGACTGAAGCTGTTCGGGAAGTTATGAACGAAATGAGAGAGATGGGAAAAAGGGCATCGGGTTTTGGCCACCGCATTCACTCGGAAGATCCCAGAACGAGGAAGCTTTTTAAACTGGCCCAGGAGCTCGGTCTGGCAGGAAAGCACATTCAAATCGCTCTTGCGGTAGAGAAAAGCTTGAAAGAAATGCTGGGGAAATCTCTGCCCGTCAATGTGGATGGTGCCATAGCGGCCGTGCTCTGCGATCTGGGCTTTCCTCCAGAGATAGGAAATGCCTTTTTTATCATCGCTCGTGTGCCCGGACTCGTGGCTCATATTCACGAGGAAAAGATTCGTATGAGACCCATGAGAAAAATCCATCCTCAGGACTTCGAGTATGACGGGCTCGAAGAAAGGGAATTTGAATGAGAAAAAAACTTATGTCTTTGATGCCCGAATTCCAGCTTATCCAAGATCCCGACTTGCAGGAAAAAACCATTCGTGTGTGGGAGGATGCCATGAGACAGGAGAGCTGGGATATTTCCGACCTTTTGGAAATGCCTTTTACCCTCCTTATCCACCGGAATCCTGTCAATATCATCACGCACACCAGAGCGGTAACAAAGTGCTCCTTACAGATTGCTGAAGTTCTGCAAAAGGAATACAGGGAGAGAATCGTGATCGATCGGGATCACCTGCTTTCAGGAGCCCTCCTTCATGATGTGGGGAAACTTTTCGAATACCAGAAAAGAGACGATGGATTCGAGAAAAGCGAGGAGGGTAAGCTCCTCAGGCACCCCATCTCCGGTGCGGCTTTTGCTTATAAGTTCGATTTGCCTCAGGGAGTACTGCATATCATCGCCTGTCATTCCAAGGAAGGAGATGGGGCGCGAAAGACTGTAGAAGCCATCATCGTCAACCATGCCGATTTCGTAAATTTCGATGTTTTAAGAATCTAAAAGAGGAGAAATTGGGGAAGACATTTTCGGAAAAGATACTCGGGGCGAAAGCCGGAAAGCGGGTAAAAACCGGGGAGATCGTTTTTGTCAGTCCGGATTATATCCTTTCTCATGATAATTCCGCTGCCATCATCAAGGAATTCCGGAAGCTTGGAATCAAAAAGGTAAAAAATCCCCAAAAAATAGTGATCGTGCTCGATCACGTGGTTCCAGCCTCTACGGAGAAACATGCCCAGAATCATAAAATCATCCGTGAGTTTATCGAGGAACAGGGGATTCCTTATTTCTTTGATGTCCAGAATGGCATCTGTCATCAGGTGTTTTCCGAAAACGGCTTTGCCATGCCAGGAAAATTGATCCTGGGCGCGGATTCCCATACCACCAGTTATGGGGCATTTGGGGCTTTTTCAGCGGGAATCGGGCGCTCAGAGGCTGCCTCGGTTTGGGCCACAGACGAGATATGGCTGAGAGTGCCAGAGACTATTCGGATCGAAATCGAAGGAACACTCCCTCCGATGGTGTATGCCAAGGATGTGATCCTGAAGATCATAGGAGAGGAGGGAGCGGACCGGGCAAACTACAAATCATTGGAATTTGCCGGCCAGGCTGTTCGTGATTTTTCTATGGCATCACGGCTCGTCCTGGCCAACATGGCTGCAGAAATGGGGGCAAAAAACAGCTATATTTTCCCTGATGAAAAGACGCTGTCATGGCTGGAGAAAACAGCTAAAGACAAATTCGAGCCGGTTACCTCTGATGGGGATGCGGATTACGAGGCCGTCTTGAAGGTCGAGGTATCGTCTTTGGAACCTCAGGCAGCCTGCCCGCACACGGTGGATAATGTCAAGAGAATTTCGGAAGTAGAGGGAGTGCCTTTTCATCAGGGAGTCATCGGCACGTGCACCAACGGGCGGCTCGAAGATTTGAAAGCAGCGGCACAAATTTTGAGAGGAAGAAAAATCCATCCATCTCTGCGGGTTCTGGTCATTCCCGCTTCACGGAAGGAGTATCTGCTGGCCCTGAAGGAGGGGGTGCTGGGAGACCTTGTTGATTCAGGGTGTTTGGTTCTGAATCCGGGGTGCGGCCCCTGTCTGGGCGCACATCAAGGAGTGCTGGCACCAGGAGAAGTTGCCCTCAGTACGGCCAACAGGAATTTCAGGGGAAGGATGGGAAGCCGTGATTCGGAGGTTTATCTTGCCTCGCCTGCTACAGTCGCTGCTTCTACTCTCGAAGGAAAGATCACCGATCCGAGGAGGTTTGTTTAATGAGCGGCAGGGCCTGGAAATACGGGGATGATGTCAACACCGATGTCATCTTCCCGGGGAAATACACCTACTCCGTTCTCGAGCCCGAAGAGATGGCCCAACATGCCTTGGAAGATTTGGACCCGGATTTTTCCCGAAGAGTCGAGCCAGGTGATTTCATCGTTGCCGGGAAAAACTTCGGATGCGGCAGTTCACGCGAACAAGCCGCGACCTGTCTGAAATATGCAGGGATACAGGCTGTGATCGCGAAATCTTTTTCACGAATTTTTTTCCGCAATGCCATCAATCAGGGATTGCCTGTTATCCAATGTGCCGATGCTGTGGATAACATCAGAAACGGAGAAGAAATATCTGTCCTCTTTTCCGCTGGAAAAATAGAAACCAAAAAAGGCGTTTTCGATTTTGCTCCCCTTCCTGAATCCATCCTGATTATTCTGGAAGCTGGGGGGCTTATTCCTTATATAAAGAAAAAAATAGAAAATCAGAAAAATAGAGACAAAAACCGCTGAATAGAAGGCACGGAGCCCTGAACGATTGGGTGGTTTTTTTGCTAAAAGGCCTGTTCAGCAGAATTTGATCTTGAAAGGAGTGAGTGATGTCTCGATACAGGATAGCCGTCTTGCCCGGAGATGGGGTTGGCAGAGATGTGATCGAAGCAGCCATGATCGTCTTGGAGAAGATCCATCTGGATGCCGAATACGTGGAGGGGGAGATCGGATGGGATTTCTGGTGTGAGGAAGGAGACGCTCTTCCTGAACGGACCATTGAAATGCTCAAGGAAACGGATGTCTGCCTTTTCGGAGCCATCACGTCGAAACCCAAGGAAGATGCGCTCAGGGAGCTCAGACCCGAACTGCGTGATAAAGGATGTTCTTACTACAGTCCTATTGTGCGGCTGCGCCAGGAATTTGATCTGTACACGAACTTGAGACCGTGCAAAGCCTATCCGGGAAATCCCCTGAACTATCGTGACGACATTGACCTGGTGATTTTTCGTGAGAATACCGAGGGCATGTATGCAGGAGTGGAGTTTTATCCTCTTCCTGAAGAAGTCCGACGGGCTCTGCTCATTCATCCCAAGATGAAAAAATTTCAGGATGTACCCGCCGATGAAATTTCCCTTTCCACTAGAATCATGACCAAAAAAGCCTGTACAAGGATTCTTCGCCGAGCATTCGAATATGCAAAGAAAGAAAAACGTAAATCTGTCACCATCGTGGAGAAACCGAATGTTCTCAGAGAGACAGGAGGATTCATCCTCGATATAGCCAGGAAGATGTCCAGAGAGTATCCCGATGTTGAACTCTGGGAAGCCAATGTGGATGCCATGGCCATGTGGTTGATAAAAAACCCTCAAGATTATGGCGTTCTTGTGGCGGAGAACCTGTTTGGAGATATCATAAGCGACCTCTCTGCTCAGCTGGTGGGAGGGCTGGGCTTTGCCTGCAGCGGAAATATAGGGGATGAGTACGCTGTGTTCGAGCCCACGCATGGCTCTGCTCCGAAGTATACGGGTATGTACAGGGTCAATCCCACGGCCATGCTTCTGGCAACCAAGATGATGCTGGAGTGGCTGGGTGAGGGGGAGGCGGCCGAAAGTCTGGAGCGTGCCATAGCAACTGTGATCAAAGAAGGGAAGGTCGGAACATACGATTTAAAGGGAAGATCTTCCACTCTGGATATCGCTCGTGCAGTAGCAGAATTCATCTGATTTTTTTTATGCGATAGAGCGCAGATTTGTGCCGTAAATAGAGAAGAAGGACAAATGGGTAAAACAACCATAGAGAAAATCATCCAGTCTCACTCACAGGAGGATGTAAAAGCCGGAAAGATCGTTTGGATGGACCTCGATATTCGTTCGGCTCGAGATTTTGGCGGGCCGAATGTTGTGCGTAACTACGAGAGAGAATACGGAAATCTTGCTGTTGCCGATAAAGAAAAGACCTTTTTCACCTTTGACCTGTGCGTTCCGGCCTGTTCCATGAAATATGCAGACAACCAACAAATATGCCGGGGATTCGCGCGAAAACAGGGCCTGGAAATCTTTGATGTGGACAGGGGAATCGGGTCACATGTGCTGTTCGAAGAAGGTTTGGCATCCGCTGGAACAACCGTGGTAGGGACAGACAGCCATATGAATATTCTCGGTGCCGTAGGGTGTTTCGGTCAGGGAATGGGAGATGTGGATATCACATTCGCTTTCAGAACGGGGAAAACGTGGTTTGAAGTGCCAGGAACACTCAAGGTAGAGATCGAAGGGGAGATGTCTTGGCCCTGTACTTCGAAGGACTTGACGCTTTATATCCTGAAAAAACTGGGTACGAAAAGAGCCTGCCTGAAAGCGGTGGAATTTTATGGGGAAGCGATAAAAAATCTTACTTTGGCAGGTCGCTTTACCCTTTGCAGCATGGTAACTGAAATGGCTGGTATCATCGGTTTTATCCCTGAAGCTAATGAATTTTTACGAGAGGAGATCGAAAATTTATCCCAAAAGGTTTATTTTCCTACCGAGCCAGATTTAGATGCCGAATACACAGACTCAGTGAAGATAGATATCGGAGGTCTCACTCCTCAGGTCTCTGCTCCTTATTCACCGGAAAACGTTTTCCCGGCAGATGAACTCAAAGGGACCCGGATAGACTCGGGTTTTATCGGCTCCTGTACCAACGGCCGGATAGAGGATTTTGCTGCTGCGGCTCGGATTTTGAAAGGAAAGAGGATAAAAGAAGGAATCATGCTTAAAATCGTCCCCTCTACTCGGCGGGTCTATGAAAAATTGCTGGAGCGAGGCGTCTTAGAAGCCCTTTTTGCTTCAGGTGCCATCATCAGCAATCCGGGATGCGGAGGTTGTGCCGAGGGGCATATTGGACTGACCGGTGATGGAGAGGTCCAGATCAGCACCGGAAACCGAAATTTTGCAGGTAAGCAGGGAAAGGGACAAACTTATCTTGCGAGTCCCGAGGTGGTGGCAGCATCTTGCTTGGTGGGATCTATTGCCAATCCGGAGGATGTATAAAATGGCAGACGCGTTTCTTTCAGGCCGCGTATGGGTCCTATCGAATCACGAAGGAACTCTGATCGAGGATATCGACACAGACCAGATTTATCACAATGCCCATCTTCATATTACCGATCTCGCAGAGATGGGAAAGTATGCCCTGGGCAACCTGGAGGGATGGCAGGATTTTCCCAGCAAAGCCCGTCCTGGAGATCTCCTTGTCGCTGGGCGCAATTTTGGTGCGGGCTCATCCCGCCAGCAAGCAGTGGACTGTTTCATTTCTTTAAAGATAGGCGCCGTTCTTTCACCTTCCTTCGGCGCGATCTACTTCCGGAATGCTGTCAATTCTGGATTTCCGGTCCTGAGGTGCCCGGAGATCAAACAGGTTGTCCAAAGCGGTATCCTCGAGACCGGTGATCAGGTGAAACTCTCTCTTCGTTCCGGCGATGCAAAGATCATGAACAAGAATGTCTCCTTTCATGTATTCCCCATGAGCGAGGTCCAATACGAAATCTATAGCGCAGGGAACCTTTTTAATTATGGGAAAGCGCGAAGCCAAGAATAACAGAGAGCGGTTTATACTTGCTGTGGACACCACGACCCCCACCGGGAGTGTGGCCCTCTTGAGAAATACGAGGCTTATTGCAGAATTCAATCAGGATTCCTCGACCACTTTTTCCGAAAGGCTTCTTCCTGCTGTTCAGTTTGTGCTTCGGTCCAGCGGGATGACGATACAGGATATAGATGGTTACGCTGTCGCTGTCGGCCCTGGTTCTTTTACAGGCATTAGGATAGGTCTGAGTACGATAAAATCCTTTGCCTATGCCTCAGGAAAGCCGGTTGCCCCCGTCTCTACATTGACAGCTCTGGCCATGAAGCTCATCCATTCCGGTCGGCTGATTTGTCCCCTTATCGACGCAAGAAAAAGAGAAGTCTATGCGGCTCTGTTTGAATCAAGGCAGGGGGTCCTCAGAGAGATAGTTTCTCAGGGGGCCTACTCTCCTGATGCGTTTTTTTCCCTTCTTCCCACCCACCGGATCATTCATTTCATAGGGAGCGGCAGGGATATTTTCGCCTCCACTCTCAGAGAATATTTCAGGGACAAGGCCCGATTTTCTAAAAGATCTCCCTATGTTGCTTATGAGATCGGATTGATCGGGTTCGATTTGTTGAAGAGAAATAAAGGAAAAGACTTTCGAGAAATTGAGCCGCTGTATCTGCGCAGGTCACAGGCGGAGGAAAAACATTAAACATTCAAAACTTCCTCAAGAATTGTGTTTGTTGAGAAGGATGAAGGATGAAGACTTGCCCTTTGTCCTTGAGATTGAAAATCTTTCCTATCCCAATCCTTGGCAGCTCTCGACATTCAAGGGCGAGATAGACAATAAACCCCTCTCTAATCCTTACGTGGTCATTTTCAAACCGCTGAACAGAATCATTGGTTATGTGATCTATTGGCATATCCAGAATGAAGTTCAGATCAGCAACATCGCAATAAGCCCTGACTACAGACAGATGGGAGTTGGAGAAGCTGTGCTGAAAGAGATCCTTCACGAAGTGAGCCTCAAGGGAGCCGAGTTTATTTTTCTGGAAGTGAGACCATCGAATCATGCAGCTCGTTCTTTGTATAGCAAGCTGGGTTTCACGATATTGGGATTGAGAAAAGGATATTACCGGAATCCTGCTGAAGATGCAATTGTCATGGGATTGAGCCTCTCTCAATAATTCACCCTGATCAAGCATAGGCCTTGAGCAGGCGCTGTGGGGCTGGCGAGACTTCGTTTGCCCTCTCTAAAAAGTTCGCCGACGATTTCCGGCGGCCATTTTCCTCTACCTATTTCTAGAAGAGTTCCGACCATCGTCCTCACCATATACCTGAGAAACCCGTTTGCCTCGACCTCGTAGATGATTTCCTTCCCTTTCTTACGGATCTCTGAGCGTAGAACATGTCTAACCGGATAAAGATGCCTGTTTGATGAGAAGGGGGTAAAATCCGCTTCTCTAACGAAGAGCCTGGCGGCAGATTTCATTTTATCCGCATCCAACGGTGAGGGCCAACACAGAACATAGCGAAGAATAAAAGGGCTGATATCCGAAGTGTTGTTGATTCTATACTGGTAAACCTTTGTTACTGCCATTTTTCTTGCATGGAAGTTTTGATCGGCCTTGTGGATGGAAAGGATACGGATGTCTTTGGGAAGGAGAGAGTTGAACGCTTTCAATAATTCTCTTTCGCTCAATGAGGTGTCCGCCTTGAAGTGAGCCACCTGTGCAAGGGCATGAACACCAGCATCTGTCCGGCCGGCCCCTATGACGGGAAGGTTCTTCTTGGTGATCTGGGTGAGGGCTTTTTCCAGGCATCCCTGAATGGTTTTTTTATTCGGCTGTCTTTGCCACCCGGAATAATCGGTTCCATCATAGCAAAGAGTGATTCTGTAGTTTTGCGTCATGTCTTCACTTTTAGTATCCAGAATATTGTGTTTTTATTCAAGGGATATCGACGGCACGCACTGGGGACCACTGCCCGGACAATATCAACGTATTCTTAGTACCGGGTGAGCAGGAAAGAAACAGTTGACCTCTTCGAAGGACAAAATTCTCTACGATTCTGGGGGTGTCCCCAGCTAGTATTTGGCACATACTTTGCAAAAGCTGGAAGTGCTGTGTGCGTGTTCCATGCAAAACATGTATTCCTGTAAATCGAGAAAAAAAGGAGGAACCTATGATCGGCGTCTGCAAGAATTCCGCTCTTTTATGTTTATGTCTCTTGGTTCTGGTGCCTTCGGCGCACTCTGAGGAGAGGTTTCAAGTAAATGTGAGTTTCAATCCCGCTTTTCCCATAAATGAATTCAGAGAGAACGTGAGCAACGTTGCTCTTGGAGGCTCGGGAGATTTCATTTACAACCTCAAAGGCTCCCCTTTCTCTGTAGGCGCCTCGTTCGGTTTGATGGTCTATGGAAGTGAATCGAGAAAGGAATGGTTCAGCGCTGATATTCCGGAAGTGGCCGTCAGTGTTACGACAAGAAACAATATTTTTTCGAGCCATTTTTTATTACGCCTTCAACCTCCAAGAGGAAAGATCAGACCGTATCTGGATGGTTTGATGGGATTCAACTACCTATGGACCGAAACGGGTGTGTATGATACGGATGGATTCCATCAGGAGATCGCAAGCGATGTCAATTTCAGCGATTGGACCTGGAGCCTTGGGATCGGCGGCGGCTTGATGTTGCCTATTTATGAGAGAAGGAGCGAGAAAAAATCCGGTATATTTTCCCTTTTTTTTGATCTGAACGCTCGCTATTTAAAAGGGGGGAAAGCAGAATACATGAAGGAAGGTTCTATCGTTACGGTGAACGAACGTGTGATCTATCATATCGATGAATCATCCACCGACCTGTTTGTCCTTCGTGCCGGGTTAACCTTCGCATTTTGAGGCAATAACACGAACGTTGAGTCCAGTCCTTTTTCGATCTGAAGAACCGCTGTCTGTCATGAAGCGAGAGGGTGAAATTCTTTGAGAGCCGCCTCCACGGCTTTTTCGGCAGTTTCGACCTGTATCACTCCTTGGATGTCCCAGGTTCCGATTCCGATGACTCTTTTTTGATAAATGCTCCCATAGGCGATTTCTGTCAGGGTGCCGAATTGTCCATCTACAGCGATCAGAACATCGACGTTCATCGCCACCAGAGAATTCCGGCAGTAGCCTATTCCCGTTGCGATCGGGATGTCGATGTATGGATTGGCGTCCTGGAGAGAGGTTCCTGGAAGGATACCAATGGTCAGGCCGCCTTCTTTTTTTGCTCCCCTGGCAGCGGCTTCCATGACCCCGCTCAAGCCCCCACAGACCAGGATAGCCCGCTTTTCAGCAATGAGCCTTCCCACCTCGTAGGCGATCTTTCGAAATTTTGAGTCCGCGGTTGCTCCTCCGATCACTCCTATGCGTAATTTTTTTTGTTCATCCATCGAGATTCATCCTTTCCTCACTCGTTTAAACGAAAAATCCACTCGAATTTTCTCTTATTCTAACATATCTCTTAAATAACGAAGTTTGGTTTTCTTTTTCTTGTGAAAGCTTCCTTGCTTTCTTCGGAAAAGATGCTTTCTCTCGGTTCCTTAAGAGTGCCCTCCGGTTCAGGAGATCGTTCTTGTTCAATGATGCCGCTTGACCGGATCCGATTCCATACGGTTGAACCCGCGGTCCAAATCCTATAAAATCTCTTTCGGAGACCGCTCGATGAGGAAGAAAGGGAAGTACTTTTTCCTGTTTTTGGCCTTGTTCCTATCGGTTTGCTCCAGGCAATCTCGTCAAGAGCTGAAAATATTACGGCTGATCGACAATCTGACCGAAGAAAATATCCTCCTCAGTCCTTTGGAGGATGCCCTGGAGGAGTCCCTGGATGCACGGATCTCCTTTCCCGTACGATCTCAGCCTTTAAACGACCTGGGTTCTGGAGAAAATCCCTTCGGGATAAAGAGAAAAATCAGGTTGGGAGGGACGGATAGGAACATCCTTTTTAGTCCGCCAAAGACAGAGATCAGCTGGAGGATCAAGCCTCGAAGACCAGCGGTCCTGGAGTTTGGGATTGGCACGGTGAAAGGAGAGGATCCCAAAGAGAACCGGGATGGCATGGATGAAGAAAACAGGGGTACAACCTTTATGGTAGCTCTTGAAACAGGAGAGAAGAGGAAATTACTTTTTCAAAAATATCTTTCTTCACCAGAGGAAGAAGAGTCACCAGTTTTTTCTTGGCAGAGGATAGAATTGCCACATATCCTTGAGCCGGCGAATCTCTTGTTTGTTACAGAGGGAGATAGGAGAAATCATTCCTTCTGGTCGAATCCCGTCGTGTACAGGAGACTGTCGGAGGCTCAAAATGTCATCCTTATTTCTATTGATACCCTCAGGGCTGACCATCTGGGTTGCTACGGATACCGGAGGGAGACAAGCCCTCAAATCGATGCTCTTGCTCTGGACGGAGTGACATTCCTGAATACATATGCTTCCTCCCCGTGGACGCTTCCCTCCCACGTTTCCCTTCTCACCTCTCTTCATGGGGTTCATCACCAGGTTTACTATGATGATGAATCCATGGATCCTTCCTTGGTTACACTCGCCGATGTTTTGAGGCAGAACCAGTTGTATTGCGCGGCTCTGACAGGAGGGGGATTTGTAAGTTCAGTCTATGGATTCTCCAAAGGATTTGATACTTACAGCAATGATGCGGGAGGAGTTTTTCGCCAGGATTCCGCTGAGCATCTGTTCCATCTCGTCTCGGAATGGCTCGATATCCACAAGGATAAAGGCTTCTTTCTGTTTCTGCATACTTATCAGCCTCATAATCCCTATGCCTGTCCTTACCCTCACAAAACGATGTTCGTACAAGAAGGCGCGAAGTGGAGGCATCTCGATCTCCTGAGTTTTCTTGGAGGAAAAGCTGGGATTTTCAAGGCTCTCACAGAGGAAGAACGCCGGAACGTGGTCGGTCTTTATGACGGCGAGATCCGGTATACTGACCAGAAGTTTATCGGGCCCCTGATTCAGAAATTGAAAAATTTAGGCATCTATGATCAGTCCTTGGTCGTGTTCACCAGCGATCACGGCGAAGAATTTTATGAGCATCAAGGCTGGGGTCACGGGCATAGCCTTTTTGATGAGTCCCTGAAAGTTCCCCTGATAATCAAATTCCCGGAGTCTAGATACAGGGGAAAAAAGATCTCCAATTTTGTCTCCCTCGTGGACATTTTTCCTACAATCTTGGAGGAGATGGAAATCCGTTGCGATGACCTGGAGATGGATGGAAAAAGCCTTTTTCCTGTTATCAGAGGACGAGAAAAAGAAGACAGGACGTTCCTTGCAGATATTGCTTCCAATGTTCTTGATTCGCATATTCCCCGAAAAATCTCTATGAACAAGGGGAGAGAGAAACTCATCCTCAATCAGAGATTCAGAAAAGAGAAGCTTGAATTTTTTCTCGCCGAACCTCCTGTCCTGATTCCCGTGGAGGTTTATGATTTGATCCAGGACCCCGGAGAGAAAAAAAACATCGCCGGCATGAGATCTGAACTGGCGAACCGGATCATCCGAGACATCGATCAGATTTACAAGGAAGCAAAAAAAAGGAGTACCGGAAAACTGAAGTTGAGCAACGAACTCAGGAAACAATTGGAGGCCTTGGGCTATATCAGATAGATACGAAGAATTTTTTTACATGGAAGGAAGTTTGACCGGACTTCATCATTTTCTTTAAAATATTGAACTGAAAAACAATCGAGGGAAAGAAAGATGCCGGAATTTTTTGAGATCAAGTGCATGAAAAAAGAAGACCAGAAAAAAATATCAGAAGAAATAGAGAAAAGAATCAAACTCAAGATGCGAGATGGGATTTTCACAGATAGAGAACTCAGGGAAATCGAACAGATGGAGCTGCGACCGCTGCCGGATATTCAGGATGTGCAGAGCGTTTATGAAGAACTTGAGTTTGAGGAATGATCCAGAGGCCATTTCTTCCAGGAGGGGCAAATGACGGACGAAAAAAAAGCCCGGGATAACGATATTATCATTGACTATGACAATATCGATGTAGCTGAGATCATGGAACAAATCAGAAAAAAAATTGCTGATCAGCCCAAAAAGCCAGAGCCTGAAGAGTTTATCCCTTCAGAATATTCAGCAACGCCCGGTGCTGCCGTTCCCCGAAATGAGGAAACTCCGGGGAAAAAAGGGAGAATAAAAAATTTGGCGTTGAAACTCATGCGGCCATTCTTTCCCATTATTAAATTTCTTGTGCTGCCCGTCCATCAAGAATTGAGGGATACTATTCAAAATCTGTATGAGACGAACAAACGCCTGGATAATTTGGAGAAAAAAATTGACCGCAATTTTTCTCGAATACATGAGGAATTTCAAGCCGTGAACAGAAGACTAAAGGAGTTGAACCGGATCAGAGAATACGTCAAACTCCTTCATAACCTTTCCCATAATGTGGTGGTGGAACTGACAAAATTGAAGATTGAGGAAGAAAGATTGAAGGTCACCACGCGGATATTGGAGAAGGACTTCGAGTTTTTAGGACAGCGGGAAAAAGCCCTGGAGAAAAAAGTGTTCGAATGAAACTCGCTTTTGTTATCCAGAGATACGGTTTGGAGATCAACGGAGGGGCTGAACTGCACTGTCGATGGATCGCCGAACATATGAAGAAATATCACGAGGTCGAAGTGTTAACCACCCGTGCCTTTGATTATGTCACGTGGAAGAACCACTATCCAGAAGGGGAAGAATTCCTTAATGGGATTCCGGTCAAGAGATTTTCTGTTGCGCGCCCCAGGAATCCCGAAAGATTCGGACGAATACAGAACAGCATTCTAGAGAACGAACACCTTCTCGAGGACGAGCTGAATTGGCTTGAGGAAGAAGGCCCTCTAGCTCCCTCTTTGATCGACTATATCCACAGCCACCAAGATGATTACGACTATTTTCTCTTTTTCAGCTACAGGTATTATCATTCTTATTGGGGAATCCAAACACTGCCTCATAAGAGTATTCTGGTCCCTACGGCAGAGCATGATCCGGTCATTCATCTCCACATATTTAAGGAATTGTTCAAAAAGCCTCGAGCTTTGGTTTACAATTCTGTTGAAGAGAGAAGGATGATCAACACGCTGTTTCGAAATGAGAATATTACAGGAGACGTTGTGGGCGTGGGAACTGAAATCCCTCTCTCGTATTCCTCCGAGAATTTTCGTCAAACATTTGGTCTCAATGGGAACTATGTCATCTACATAGGGAGAATCGATGAGAATAAGGGTTGTGTTCAGCTTTTCAATTATTTCCAGCAGTTTAAAAAAGACGAATCTGTGGATGTGAAGCTGGTTCTCGTCGGAAGCAGCAAACTGAACATCCCTTCTCATCCGGATATTGTCTATCTAGGATTCTTGTCCGAGGAGGACAAATTCTCTGGATTGGATGGTTCTCTGGCCCTGATGATGCCCTCTTTTTACGAGAGCCTCTCCATGGTTACGCTCGAAGCATGGGCCCTCGGGAAGCCCGTCCTCGCCAACGCGCAGTGCAATGTTTTAAAAGGCCAATGTCTGAGAAGCAAAGCTGGGCTGTTTTACCAGAATTATGCAGAATTCCATGAAGCCTTTAAGCTTCTTCTCCGATTGCAACGCCTGCGCGAAGCGATGGGGAGAAATGGAAAGCAGTATTTCCAGGATAACTACACATGGGAAGTCATAGAAGGAAAATATCTTTCCCTCCTTGACAGACTGGAAAAGGACAGTTAATGGCCATCCATCAGTTCGCAACGTCTCTGACCTATGGAGATGCAATTTCGGATGAAATGCTGGAGATACAGAAAACCTTGAGGTCGAAGGGCTATGAATCTGAAATATTCACCAGGTTCTATGAACCTCGAATGGCCAGCCTTGCCCATGATTTTAGAGAATACGGTAAGTTCAGCTCTTCTTCCAACGTGGTCATTTTTCATTTCTCTATCGGTTCTCCTGTCAGCAAGTTGTTTTTCCGGATACCAGATAAAAGGATCATGATCTACCACAATATCACGCCTTACCAGTATTTCTTGGACTACCACCGGGTCTTGAGCCGAGAATGCTATAAGGGTCGACTCGAAATCAGGCGTTTTGTGGATAAGGTGGACCTGGCACTCGGCGACTCCGAATTCAACCAGAAGGAGCTGAAATCTTTTGGATACTCAAAAACCGGCGTCCTCCCCTTACTGATTGATTTCTCCAAATTTGATCGAGATGATGACCCTGTTATTCGAGAAACCTATTCTGGAAGGAAATGGACTATTTTGTTTGTAGGGAGAGTCATTCCGAACAAAAAGTTCGAAGATGTTATCAGGATTTTTTATTTTTATAAAAAATATTTTAATTCCGACTCGCAGCTGCTTTTAATCGGTGATTTTAGAGGAATGGAGCGCTATCTTTACGCTCTCCAGGAATTGGTGCTCAAATTGGACATGGAAGATGTCCATTTTACAGGGAATGTAGACTTCGCAGAGCTCCTCTCTTATTTTCGCCTCGCAGATGTTTACCTGAGCATGAGCGAACATGAAGGATTTGGAGTCCCTCTGGTCGAATCTTTCTATGTGGGACTCCCTGTGGTGGCCTATGCGGCCGGTGCTGTAGAGGAAACCTTGAACGGCGGGGGAATCCTCCTTCGCGAAAAAGATTTTTTGAGGACAGCGGCGCTTTTAGATCAGTTACAGAGGGGAGATTCTTTTCGGAGGGCAGTCCTCAATTCCCAAAAGAAAGCACTCGAAAAATACAGCACGGATAATGTGGGCCGAATTCTTCTCGACCACATAAAAACAGTCATGAAGAAATGAGAATCGACCAGCTCGTTCCAGCCTTCCATCGCGGAGATGCCATCGGGGATACAGCCCTCCACATGAAAAAATATTTCCTCTCCCGGGGATTTCAATCGGAGATATACTGTTTGAGCCGTGATAAAGGACTCGAAAAGAGCTCGAGATTGTTCTCTGAATATCAAATCCCCAGGCCTACAGATATCACCATCTTGCATTTTGCTTTGCCCTCTCCATTGTCCAAGGCTTTTGTGGATTCGCCTTCCCGGAAAGCCATCATCTATCACAACCTGACTCCCAAAGAGTTCTTCACGGACTTCAGTCACGAGATGGAGCGAATCTCCAGGACCGGCCGGGAAGAGCTCGAATCTCTCGTTCCCCACGTGACGGTGGCGCTGGCTGATTCGGAATTTAACCGGAAGGAGCTGGTCTCTCTCGGATTTCAGAGAACCGAAGTTTTCCCCCTTTTCATCGATTTCGAAAAGTATGACCAGCCAATGAGCCGGTTTTTTTACACATTATTCGATGACGAGAGAACAAATATCCTTTTTGTGGGCCGGATTGTCCCTAACAAAAAAATTGAAGATCTCATCCGGGTCCTTTTTACCTATAAAAAATATGTTTCACCCCTAGTGCGCCTGATTGTAGTGGGGAAAACCTCCTCGCTTCCCGTATATTTCCAGAGCTTGATTCGTTTTGCCGATGAGTTTTATCTTCGGCCTGAAGAGATCTGCTTCACCGGACATATTCCGGATGAGGAAATGTTCGCCCTTTACAAGGTTGCAGATGTTTTTCTTTCCTTGAGCGAGCATGAGGGCTTTGGCCTTCCCTTTATCGAGAGCATGGTTTTTGACCTGCCTATTATCGCATACGACTGCACAGCTGTTCCGTACACATTAGATGGCGCAGGGGTTCTGATAAAAGAAAAACGAGTGGAGTATGTCTCTGAACTCATCAATTATATTTCTCACGATCAGGAGGTGAGACAGAAAGTCATACAAGGACAGCGGCAGCGTTTGAGAAAATTCAAGGAAAAGAACGTTCGAGATTTTCTTGGCCGAATAATCAGTGATTTGAAAAAATGAAGATTGCTTTTGTAGTCCAGCGATACGGCAAAGAGGTCATGGGGGGTTCTGAATTGCACTGCCGTCAGATCGCCGAAAAACTGGTCGAGGCAGGATACGACTGCACCGTTTATACCACGACAGCAAAAGATTACGTCACCTGGAGGAATGAATATCCCAGTGGAGAAACTCTCCTGAATGGAGTGGTCATCAGACGGTTCCCTGTAAAAGAGGAGAGAGACATCGAATCGTTCAACGCTTACTCTGATTGGATATTCTTCAACGAGCACACCCAAGAGGATGAATGGAAATGGATGCAGGACCAAGGACCTTTCAGCCCAGCACTCCTGTCAGCCCTGGAGAAGGAGAGCGAGCATGATCTTTTCATTTTCTTCACTTACCTGTATTACAGCACATATTGGGGCCTAAAAAAGGTGCAGGGAAAAAAGGTTCTGGTGCCCACGGCTCATGATGAGCCGGCTCTACACCTTGAAATCATGAAAGAGGTTTTCGCTATTCCCGAGGCATTCATGTTCAACACAGAGTCTGAGAGAGAGATGCTCAGCCGGCTGTTTTCCTTCGAGAACAAATATCAGGAAATTGTAGGAGTCGGTGTCGACATTCCCCATGAGATGATCTCAACTGAATTATTGAGCAGACACGGGATTGTCCCCCCTTATATCCTTTATGCAGGCCGGATCGAGGCAGGGAAAGGATGTGAGGAACTCATCGGATATTTCATGAGATTTCATCGAAGGCATCCTGAACTTCGGCTGGTTTTGATCGGCAAATTGCTGATGCAGCTGCCTTCTCATCCTGGTATAAAATATCTGGGTTTTGTTTCACCCCAAGATAAAAATGCAGCGATGCACGCCGCATCAGCGACCGTCCATCCCTCCTATTTCGAAAGCCTCTGTATGGCTGCACTCGAGTCCCTGGCTGTCCAAACTCCCATAATTGTGCAGGGAAAAACCGAGCCTCTCCGGCAGCATTGCGTCAAAGGGAAAAGTGGGCTGTATTATACAAGTTACGAGGAATTCGAAGCGGTATTGGACCTATTTCTGAATGATGAAAAACTCAACGAGACGATGGGAAAAAACGGGCTGAAGTATGTGAGGGCCAATTATTCCTGGCCAAAGGTCACGGAAAAATATATCAAACTCTTTGATTTCCTCGGAGGCTGATCTCAGAAAAAAACTCTGATATAATGTTCATCTTATTTGGAACTTGATTGACTAAATAAATGAAGAATTCTTTGAATCGAGGTCGGTTTCTATAGAGAGAAACGCCGAGATCGGATTTGACTGGACAGATTGATTATGTTAAGAAACAAGTCAGGCAAAAAAAGCTGATGGCATTCATCAATTATACAACGGGTAATCTCGCCATCAAAATTGTCTACTACGGACCAGGTCTGAGCGGCAAAACCACAAATCTCAGGTATATCTATACGAATATGGATGCAGATTTTCGCGGCGAGCTTATCTGCCTGGAAACCGATACAGAAAGGACTCTTTTTTTTGATCTTTTGCCTATAAAGGCCGGAGTCATCGACGATTTCAAGATTCATTTGCAGCTCATGACTGTCCCGGGTCAGGTGTTTTATGAGTCATCGAGAAGAAGCGTGCTGAAAGGGGTGGATGGCATTGTCTTTGTGGCCGATTCTCAAATCCCTCTTCTCGATGCCAATCTTGAAAGCTTTGATAATCTCCGGAGTCATCTTTTAGAACACGATATGGATTTAAATGCCATACCTTTAGTGTTTCAATACAACAAACGGGATCTCGAGAATCTCGTCCCAGTGGAAACGTTTAACAGCCTTTTGAATCCTCATGGTTTTCCCTTTGTAGAATCTTGTGCAATCGAAGGAACAGGAGTTTTTGAGACTCTCAAGCAAATCACAAAACAGGCTATCCCCAGGGTCAAGGAAAAAATTACGGTAAAGCAGAGAAGATTCGTGAAGAGAGATAGGGTTAGAGAAAGGGAAGAAGAAGAGGCCGCAGAACCGGTGTTAAAAGAAGAGATCGCATTCGCCGCCAAGGAGGAGTCCGCTCCCATCCGAATGACAAAGGTCAAGTTCAAGAGCCAAGAAGATATCGAAAAAGAGCTGGAAAATCTCGCCAAAGAGTTTACGAGCCGCGGAAAAGAATAACCATTCCCCAAGTCTTCTCCCGAGTGACATAATTCCGATACATTCCTCGTCTGTATATCTGAGGCACAATGCTGTTCAAAGTCTCGAGTTCATCTCTTGTCGGTATCGAAGCCTATCTCGTGGATGTGGAAGTCGACATATCATTTGGTCTGCCTGGTTTCACCACTGTGGGACTGCCGGATCCAGCTGTTCGGGAAAGCAAGGAAAGGGTGAGAGCAGCACTCAAAAACTGTGGCTATGGATTTCCCTCCCGAAAAATCATCATAAACCTTGCTCCTGCCGACAGAAAAAAAGAAGGCTCGGCATTTGACCTCCCGATTTCTCTTGGCATCCTCGCCCATATGGAACTCTTTCCGAAGGAGAGTTTGGAAAAATATCTTTTTTTAGGAGAACTGGCTTTGGATGGAAGACTGAAGCCTGTTAAGGGGATTCTTTCTTCCACGGTTATGGCCAAGGAATTGGGATTTAAAGGGATCGTCCTCCCCAGGGAAAATGAAAAGGAAGCGGGTCTTGTGCAGGAGATCGGAATTTTCAGTATGGAGAATTTGGTGCAGGTGGTGGATTTGTTGAACTGTCCAGAGGCCACACCTCCCCGAAAATTTTCTCACCAACAACTTCTCCCAGAGAGTGCGTATGATTTGGATTTTCGAGAGATCAAAGGCCAGCAACATGTCAAAAGGGCTTTGGAGGTGGCTGCTGCTGGTTCTCATAATGTTCTCATGATCGGGCCCCCAGGCGCTGGGAAGACCATGATGGCAAGAAGGCTTCCCACCATACTTCCCCCGATGAGTTTTGAGGAAATCATCGGGACAACCCAGATTTACAGCGCCGCTGGATTGCTGAAGGAAAAGGGGGCCATCGCAGAACGGCCTTTCCGTGCTCCCCATCATACCATCTCGGATGCGGGATTGATTGGAGGAGGCGCTGTCCCTCGTCCAGGAGAGGTTAGCTTAGCACACAATGGCGTTTTGTTTTTAGATGAACTTCCCGAGTTCCGTAAGAGAGTCCTCGAGGATTTGAGGCAGCCCTTGGAGGACAGAATGGTCACCATATCTCGGGCTTTGATGAGTGTCACGTTTCCATCTTCTTTTATGTTGGTAGCTGCCATGAATTCCTTTGGAGATGCTTTTTTTGGGACGGGTCCGATGAAGACGGAAATAACGGAAAGTCAGTGTACGCGGTACTATTCAAAGATCTCCAAGCCTCTCCTCGATCGGGTCGATATCCAGATCGAAGTTCCCAAGGTCGAATTTCAAGAAATCATCGCAAAAGAAGAAGGCGAGACGTCCTCGGAGATAAGGGAGAGAGTTTCAAGGGCTAGAGAAAGGCAACTTCGAAGATATGGAGAGAGGAGGATTTTTTGCAACGCACAAATGGAGGCGAAAGATATCAAGAAGTACTGCCCGATCGATGAACAAGGAAGGGAGCTTCTGGAAATGGCGGTTGACCGTCTCGGATTCAGTGCGAGGGCTTACAATCGTGCTTTGAAGGTGGCACGGACCATCGCAGATCTGAGCGGGGAAGAGCAAATTCGTCCGGTGCACCTTTCAGAAGCCATTCAGTACAGGATGATGGATAAATATTTTTAAAAAAATTTTACTTGACATATAAAAAATGTTATATATAATAATATTCGAATATTAAATTATCAAGATGAAGAAGGATAAATTGAAGATTGCTATCGGTGTCGTTGCGGGAGGATTTTTCGGTTTTCTCTTGTACAGGTTTATAGGATGTAAAACAGGGTACTGTCCCATAACCAGGAATCCTTGGACCAGTATCGTGTACGGAATGCTGTTGGGACTGCTTTTGACATTGAGATGAGAGCTATGAAGACTAAAAGGCAGTCTCATAAAGAGATGGTTTGGATGTTCAAGGCACTCGCTCATCCTGCGCGCCTGAATCTATTGGCGAATCTACTGGAGAAGGAATGTTGTGTCGGAGAAATTCAAAAATGCTTGGCCCTCCCTCAGCCAAACGTTTCCCAACATCTGGGAGTGTTGAGATCGGCTGGTATTATAGAGGGGAGGCGAGATAAAAACAAAATTTGTTACAGAATTTCTGATCAAAGAGTCATAAATATCATGAAAATATTTGAGTGAGGAGTAAAATAAAATGGCAGAAATCAAAGAAGTCAGCGAAAATACATTTCAGTCAGAGGTATTAGAATCTGACACTCCGGTTCTGGTAGATTTTTGGGCACCGTGGTGCGGCCCTTGCCAGATAATGACACCCATTTTGGACGCTGTCGCGAAGAAAATGGGGAATAACCTGAAGGTCGTCAAACTCAACACAGATGAGAATGCCCTGACCGCCCAGAGATATCAGATTTTGGCCATTCCTTCGCTTTTGGTTTTCAAGGAAGGAGAGGTTGTAGAACGGATAGTCGGATTCAAGCCTCAGAACCAGCTGGAAGATCATCTGAAGAGCATCCTCTCTTTCTCATAGGAGAAAAATGCCCTTCGTTATCAAACAGAGATGTCCGGAAGATCATACTTGTCCATGTGTCCGAATCTGTCCAGTTGGGGCCGTAAATCAAAAGGATTACGAAACTCCCGAAATCGACGGGAAGAAGTGTGTTGAATGTGGAGCTTGTTCCGATTTCTGTCCCTATCATGCAATAACCGAGTTCTCGAAAGAAAGGAACGACAGATCGGCTCCTCTATCTTGAGCATTTTTGATTGCTAAAGAGATCAAAACCCGTTAATTTTACCTGGGGATAAGAGAATGTGGTGGGAAAACAAACTTTTACGGACTCTGCGTTGTCGTCTCAAACAAAAACCAGGAGCTTTGGGAAATCTCCTCGCGACGATTGGAGACGCGGGCGGTTTTTTAGGGGAAATCCGGACTGTCCATATGGGAAGTGCAACCATCGTCCGGGATATCGTCGTATTCGCCGATGACCAATCCCACATGAATAGATTGATCCAGATAACACAGGAAACTCCGGATGTGGAGTTGATCGAAGTCCGAGATGAAGTGCTCGAATTGCATCAGGGTGGAAAAATCGCCATCCGCAGCCGCTATAAGATCGATACTTTGGAACAACTGCGCAGAGTCTACACGCCTGGCGTGGCTGAGGTTTGCTTGAAGGTCAAAAAAGATCCCTCGCTGGTTCGGCGATTCACATCCATCCGTCACTTTGTGGCTATAGTCACCGATGGATCGGCTGTGCTAGGATTGGGGGACATCGGGCCTCAAGCAGCCATGCCGGTGATGGAAGGGAAAGCCACACTGATGGAAACCCTTGTTGGATTATCCGGAGTTCCGATCCTCCTCGATACAAAGGATACAGATAAGATAGTCGAGTCCATTGCGAATATTGCTCCGACCTTCAGCGCCATCCAGCTTGAAGATATATCCGCTCCGCGCTGTTTTGAAATCGAAGCGCGGTTGAAAGGACGTCTCGACACATACCGGTCCTGCACGATGACCAGCATGGGACAGCCGTCGTAGTGACAGCGGCGCTTTTGAATGCGGCCAAGATGGCCCATGTCAAATTGAATGAGTGCCGTATCGGGCAGGTGGGTCTCGGCGCGGCGGGGCTGGCTGTTTCCAAGATGCTGATGCATTATTTAAAAAAGCCCGTCTTGGGAGCCGATGTTTCAGAGGATGCCTTGGAAAGGCTGGAGAAAGAAGGAGGACAGCCTTCTCAGTTGGGTGAGATCATGTCTTCCTGTGATGTGGTGATCGCCACAACTGGAGTTCCCGGATTGATCAGGCCAGAGATGGTTCGGCAGGGACAGATTATCCTGGCGCTTTCCAACCCCCATCCGGAGATCGATCCTGAGACAGCCAAGGCCTCTGGAGCCGCTTTCGCTGCGGATGGAAAGTCAGTGAACAATATTCTCGGTTTCCCTGGCATATTCCGGGGAGCTGTGGATGCCGATGTGCCGCGAATAACCTGTGAAATGCTGTTGGCAGCAGCCCACACGATTGCCGAATCAGCCAGCCCCGGTGAGCTGGTTCCCAGTCCCTTGGAGAGAGAAGTGCACCACAAGGTTGCCCGGACAGTCGTTCGTGTTGCCCTCGACCAGGGTTTGAACCGAGATGAGCTTATCGGTTACTTCGACTGAGTACGGTCCCGCATAAAAGCCATTCCCCATGCCATCTGAATCATCGAAAGAAAGTGGAGAGGTTTCCTATCATGTTTGAATAATACAGCAATGTGGGATTGTCTGGTGATGCTTCCATATTGTCTGGATTATTTGTGAATGATCCAGGTTATTTGATAGAATGATTAAAAATCGAGGTATACGGATGAGAAGAAGGAATTTTTTGAAAACGAGCGTGATTGGACTCTGGGGATTTCTCAATTCTCATAATGGGAGAAACAGCGGAGCTGACCAAATCGAAAAGATCAGAAGGAAACCTCTTCCCAGGAGGATTTTGGGAAAAACTGGAGAACACCTTTCCATCGTTGGGCTGGGTGGAGTGGTTTATATGAACGAGAAACAGGAAAGAGTGAACCAGATTATTCAAAATGCAATCGACCATGGAGTGAACTATTTTGATGTTGCTCCGACATACGGCAATGCAGAAGAACTCCTTGGACCTGCCTTGAAACCTTTCAGGGAGGACGTTTTTCTGGCCTGTAAAACACAGAAAAGAGACAGCGCAGGAGCCGAAGAGGAACTCAATCAATCGCTTCTGAGGCTGAAGACAGATCATATCGATCTTTATCAACTCCATGCCTTGGAGGAGATCCGGGAGGTGGATCGGGCATTAGGATGGAGGGGAGCCATGGATTCTTTCCTGAAAGCTAAGGAGGAGGGAAAGATCAGGTATATCGGATTTTCTGCCCATTCATCTGAGGCTGCTTTGAGGGCCATGGATCAATTTGATTTCGATACCGTACTCTTTCCCATAAATTACGTCTCCTACTATAAAGAAAATTTTGGAGCGGAGGTCATCGAAAAGGCAAGAGAGAAGAGAATGGGAATATTGGCTATCAAAGGATTGGCTCGCCAGCCATGGCCTGACAATGTCCAGAGAGAAAATTGGCCCAAGGCCTGGTATCAGCCTATTACTGACCCGGAAGAGGCCTATCTGGCTTTTCGCTTCGCTCTTTCACAGCCGATTACTGCTGCAGTCCCACCCGGGGACATCAGACTCTTCAAAAGAGCATTGGAAATTGCCCATTCTTTCACTCCGATCAATGACAAAGAAAAGCGGCAGCTTATGACGCTTGCCAAAAGTCTCGAACCTTTGTTCCCTCTTCAATCATGACTGCAAAATCACATAAGGAGATAAATATGCAAGAATTGAAGTCGAATATATCGAGGAGAAAATTTGTGGCGGCAGCTTCAAGTCTGATGGTTGGAAACGCTTTATATTCTTTATCCTCACCTTTGAGCTCAGGTCCCATGCACCCGCAGGAAGTCAAGACGGAACTTTCGGCTGAAGATATGGAGCGAATTGAAAAATCGCCTATGGCCAAAGAATTGAATAAATATTTCGGCCAAGGATACAGTTGTGCGGAATCTTTTGTTTTGGTCTCACTCCGATACCTGGATAGACCAGAAGAGTTGGTCTGGGCGGCTGCTGGTTTCGGAGGAGGGCTGTACCACAAGGATCTTTGTGGATTTCTTACTGGCGGGATAATGAGTATCGGTTTTGCCTCTGGTCTGTTGAAGAAACCCAGAAGGGAAGCCAGAGAACTCTGCGGTGAATCTGTCAAAAAGTATTGGGAATGGTGGAAATCACGTGCACCGCTTCATTGCTATGAGATCAGAACACGAGAAACAACTTCCCGAGTTTGTTTGAATCAGGGTTTGTTGTCTGCAGCAAAGATCGAGGATTTAATAAAACCGGTTAAAAAGACGACTTAATGAGAACCTTCTGGCCTTGCCAGAATTTTTCCTTCTCGGACAACGACTTTGCCGTTCTTGATAACGTGCTTTATCGGATTGACACCCAAATGATAGATCAAAGATTGATAATTTGGAGTGTCAAGGAGAATCAGATCCATGTTTTTTCCGAGTTCCAAGTTTCCTAACTGCTCAAATTTCCCTAGGGCATAGGAGGCATTAACAGTTGCCGCGTTTATGGCCTCTTCGATCTCCATTTTTAGGGTAAACACGGCGAGCTGCAGGATAAAGTACATGGACTCGGTCATTGAACTTCCTGGATTGAAATCTGTGGCCACGGCCACTATGGCTCCTTCCTGGATGAGTTTTCGGGCCGGCGCCTTTCTCTCTTGCATCAAGAAAAACGATACCCCCGGAAGCAGGGTTGCGACTGTTTCGCTCTGGGCGATTCTTTTTATCCCATCCTCTGTTATAGCGGCCAGATGGTCAACAGACGTGGCTTTTTCCTCCACAGCGAGCTGGGTGCCTCCGAGAGGTTCGAATTCATCGGCGTGTATTTTGATTTTCAATCCATGATCTTTGGCTGCTCGTACGAGATCTCTGGTCTCTTCTACCGAATAGACACCCTCCTCGCAGAAAACATCGAAAAATTCTGCCAGATTGTTTTTCTTCACTTCTGGCAAGATTTTCTGCATGATGAGGTTTATGTATTCGCTTTTTCGGCCTTTGTATTCCGCAGGAACCTCATGGGCGCCCATAAATGTCGGAACGATATCGATGGGATGGATCTTATCCGCTTTTTTCAGGATACGAAGCTGTTTCAATTCATCCTCCAGATTCAGTCCATATCCACTCTTGGCTTCTGCGGTCGTCGTCCCGTGGAGCAGCATGCTGTCGAGACGTGAAAGGCAGAGGTCCAGGAGCTCCGGTTCAGAGGCTTTCCGAGTGGCGTCAACAGTTGTTTGGATGCCCAAACCCTGTTGGGCCAGCTGCTGGTAGGTGTATCCCTTCAATCTAAGAACGAACTCTTCTTCTCTGGTTCCTGCAAAGGGAAGATGGGTGTGAGAATCCACGAAACCAGGAAGCCCGACCAGGCCTTTTCCATCGAGGCAAACGGCCATGTCAGTCATCTGAATTTCATGCTGGAATGACTCTTCATTTCCAATGTAAACAATCTTTCCCTTCAAGGAGGCGATAGAAACGTCTTCCAGCAGCCCGACATCCTGAAGTGCATCTCTTCTCTTCGGGGTCGAGCTTCTGCAGGTCAGTAGCTGGCTGCAGTTGAGGACGGCCAGATCAGCTTGACTCATGAGGGTGTTTTTTCAGGGAGGTCTGTTTGTTGCGCCGGATGAAAGAAGGGGTCTCAAAGGGTTCCCACTGTTTTTCCCAGGCAGGTCTTTGCCAGAGGGTTTCGCTTCCTTTGGGCTCGAAGATGTAAGGCGGTGTCTGCTGGGGAATTTCAAAAGGAGGCGGAGTCTTAGGACGCGGCTGCGCAAAATCGGCAGGGGAGACGCTTTCCTCCTGTGTTTGGTCGAATCCTGTCGCGATCACAGTCACCTTTACCATTTCTTTCATACCCTCGTCTATGACTGTACCGAATATGATATTGGCATCTGGATGTGCCAGGCTGTGGATCAGTTCAGAAGCCTTGGATACTTCCAGGAGGGTGATGTCCGCGCCCCCTGTGATGTTGATGAGCACACCATGGGCGCCTTCTATGGATGTATCAACAAGGAGCGGGCTGGATATTGCCTTGTGGGCAGCGTCGACAGCTCGGTTTTCTCCTGAAGCGATACCGGTTCCCATGAAAGCCATCCCCATTCCTTTCATAACGGATTTGACATCGGCAAAATCCAGGTTGATCAGTCCCGGCTTTGTGATGAGGTCGGAAATGCCTTGGACCGCTTGGCGCAGAATGTCGTCTGCCATCTTGAATGCATCCTGGATAGACGTATCGAGGTTTACAGTTTCCAAAAGCCTCTCGTTGGGGATAGAAATGACTGTATCCACGGCTCCCTTGAGCTCACCCAGTCCTTCATGCGCCTGCTTCGCGCGGATTCTACCTTCAAATTCAAAAGGAAGAGTCACGATGGCGATTGCCAAAATATCCATCTCCGAGGCAAGGTTGGCCAGGATCGGTGTTGCTCCTGTTCCAGTTCCTCCTCCAAGTCCGGTGGTTAAAAAAACCATGTCCGCGCCTTCGATGATCTCGAGAAGCTTTTCTGTATCTTCCATGGCTGCTTCCTTGCCAATATCCGGTCTTCCTCCTGATCCCAGTCCCTTGGTAAGCTGATTTCCTATCTGTATTTTCATTCCCGCGGCGTTATTGCTGAGCGCCTGGAGGTCTGTGTTGACAGCGATGAATTCGACGCCTTCGATCCCGGCCTCGATCATCCGGTTGATGGCGTTTCCTCCTCCTCCGCCGATGCCTATGACCTTGATGTTTGCACCGAAGCGCTCCTCCACCAAGTGAAACTTAAGTTTGCCCTTCATAAGATCGCTCATTTTTCCTCCTACGCCTCTTTTAGCCAATCTTTAAATTTTGACCAGAAGCCCTTTTTTCGGTCTCTCGGCAGACCTTTTTCTTTATAAAGCCTGTATCCATATTGAATCAGACCCACAGTGGTCGCGTAATCCGGGGTGCTGACCCGATCCACGAGTCCTCCAACTCCGCTGGGATCTCCTCTGCGGACAGGAAGGTCGAATATTTCCTCGGCCACTTCTTCCAACCCGTCCAACAGAGCCGTTCCTCCGGTGAGAACGATTCCAGAATTGAGAGATTTTTCGTAACCCATTCTTTTGATGTCGTTATCCACAAGGCGAAAAATTTCCTCTGCCCGCGGATAGATGATATCAGCCAACAACTGTCTGGAAAGAACACGGGGTTTTTTTCCCCTGCCCACAGTAGGAACTTCGATGGTTTCTTGTTCCTCTACCAGAGGATGGGATACACAGCCATACTTTTTCTTGATCTTTTCAGCATCAGGAATGGGTGTGCGCAAGCCGACAGCAATATCGTTGGTGAAATTATCACCTCCAATCGGAATAACGGAAGTGTACCAGAGACTTCCCCGTTCGAAGATCGCGACCTCGGTCGTTCCGCCGCCGATGTCAATCAGTCCCACACCGAGCTCTTTTTCATCGTGAGTGAGGACAGAAGAGCTCGTCGCGATCTGGTTGAGCGCGACTTGCTCGATCTCGATCCCGGCGCGAGTGACACAGGTTCTCAGATTTTGTACCGATGTGGTGGCGCCAGTGACGATGTGGACGTTGACTTCGAGCTTGATGCCGTTCATGCCAAGGGGATCCTTGATCCCATCCTGCTCATCGACAACGAATTCCTGTGGAATGATGTGGATGATTTCTCTGTCAGGCGGAATGGAGACTGCCTTGGACTGGTCGATGACCCTCTTGATGTCTTCCCTTCCGATCTCTCTGTTTTTGCCCGACACCGCTATGACTCCTCTGCTGTTGAAACTTTTTATGTGAGCTCCTGAGATTCCGATAAATGCAGCATCGATTTCCACCCCAGCCATCAACTCCGCCTCTTCTTGTGCTTTTTTAATCGCGTCAACGGTCGTATCCAGGTTGACCACCACTCCCTTTCTCAGGCCTCTGGATTCGGCTGTGCCAATTCCAATGATCTCGACTTTCTTTTCTTCAGTGACTTCACCGATGATAACAGCGATTTTTTTCGTTCCAATATCCAATCCGACGATATAGCTGTTTTTTGGCATCAGAAGACCTCCTTCACTGAGTCGCTAAAGTTTTCTGCAAACTGATTGGTCAGAGGCCGCAGAACAAGGCGATCCTGGCAGCGGAAATCTATATATTCTATTGGCCCATATTTTCTGAATAGGGACTCATTTTTGTGGAATAAGTTCATTTTTTCATGAAACCTATCATTTCCGAGCCTCAGCCAGGTGGCGGAGCCTTTCAATCTGAGAGATACATTCTCGTAATCGGTAAGATCGATATCTGCAACGTTATCCCGATCTTCCGGGTCAAGAGACTCCAAACACTCCCATGCCAAAGCAAGTTTTCGGTCAATATCTTTTCGGAAGCCGCCCTCATCAATCAATAGAGGAAGGTCGGGTTCTGCCCCGGCGCGGACCTGTTCAAGGAGAATCCCTTCTTTATCGATCATATAAATGGAATCCTTTTGAAGAAGGGCTGATGGAATCCTTTCTTTAACCTCGATTTTTATGGATGAAGGGAAGATTTTTCTGATGTGGATGCTTTTAATCCATCGGTGAGAAGCCAATCGCTCCTGGAGTTGCCCGATGTTCAGAAGGAGGATGTTCCCCAAGTATTTGCCGTGAAAATAGCGTGCGATGTCCCTTTGAATTTCTCTCTTTGCACAAGCGATTTCAACTTCTTTGATGTTGAGTCGTTCCCATGATATCAGGAAAAGATAGAGGCGGCTGAATCCATAGAAGAAACCTGCGAAAAGGATAAAGACGCAGCCAATGTGTTTGATCTTCAGCTTCCATTTCCTTTGTATTTTTTTCGTCTTTATCTTTCCCTTTTTTCGCTGGAATGAGGTTTGTCGAGAAAGGAGAGATCGACTTTTGTATTTTGTCGATGCATGAACGTTGACAGCCAAGATTACATTCTCCTTTCCATGTTGTCGATGATTTCAGGAATAATCCCATTGATATTCCCCGCACCCAGAACCATTATCATGTCATCAGGAAGGGCGACCTTAGCAATCAGAGCAGGTATTTTTCGCATATCTTTGACATAATGGACCTTCCTGTGTCCGAATGCCTGGATTTTCTTATAAAGGACATTTCCTGTGATTCCCTTGATAGGCTGTTCTCCAGCAGGATAGATTTCGGTGAGAATCAGAATGTCTGCTTGATCGAAAGCTGTAGCGAACTCTTCCATCAGATCTGAAAGACGTGAATAGCGGTGCGGCTGGAATACGACGATCGTCCGACAGCCCCAGCCTTTTTTGGCGGCTTCAAGGGTCACTTTGATTTCCGTCGGATGGTGGGCGTAGTCTTCGATAATCAAAATGCTGTCCACTCTTTTTTTCAGCTCGAATCTGCGGCCGATTCCTGAATAATTCTCCAGGGCCTGGAGGATAGTGGGTATGGGGACACCTAAGTCGAGGCCTACTGCAACGGATGCCATGGCATTTTGTATGCTGTGAAATCCAGGCACGTTGAGTTTCATTTCTCCCAGCTTTTCTCCCTTCCAATAAAGAACTGAATGGCTGGTAAATTTTTCAAGCTGGTTGTCCCGCGAAGAAACATCTGCCTGCTTGGAAAAACCATAGGTAATGATCCTCCGTTCCAGCAGGGGAATCAGGCTTCTGAGATTCGGGTCGTCCAGACAAAGAATGACCGGGCAGTAGAAAGGAACCTTGTTCGCAAAATGAACGAAAGTCTTTTTGATCTCGTCCACGGTCTTGTACTGATCGAGATGTTCCGCGTCCAAGTTGGTCAGTACTGCAATAAAGGGTGAAAGGTAAAGGAAGGACCGATCACTTTCATCCGCCTCTGCTACGATAAAATCCCCCTCGCCCAGCTTGGCATGGGCTCCAACGGTGTTGAGCCTTCCTCCCACGATGATCGTCGGATCAAGCCCTGCCTGCTCCAGAACTTGAGCGATCATCGAGGTCGTCGATGTCTTTCCATGGGAACCTGCCACAGCCACGCCGTTTTTCATTCGCATCAGTTCGGCGAGCATCTCAGCCCTTGGGATGACAGGTATTTTGAGGCGTCTCGCTTCTCTGACTTCCACATTATCTTTCTGAATAGCCGAAGAAGTGACAACCACATCGGCACCTCTGACTTTTTCTGCAGAATGACCGATGGAGATATTTGCGCCGAGACGGGAAAGCCGTTCTGTAGATTCATTCTTTTGTATATCTGTCCCCGAGACTGCGTATCCGAGATTTATAAGAACTTCGGCGATGCCATTCATCCCTGTACCACCGATTCCGATCAGATGGATGTTTTTCAGCTTGATGTATGCTGGCTTGGCCACAGAGAATCCTCCTAACATCCTTTTGCCATCAGTTCAATACAAAGGTCTGCAATTTTATCTGCCACCTTATCTGTTTTAAGAGGTGTAAGATTTTTTTCCATTCTGTTGATTTTTTCCTTATCCTGCAAAAAACCCAGGATTTTTTGCGAAAAAACTTCCGGGCTGAATTCACTTTCGGTGATGACTTCAGCCCCGCCGACCCGTTCCAATTCCCTGGCATTCAAGACCTGGTGATCGTCGGCCGCTTGAGAAAAAGGGATCAGCACAGAGGCCTTTTGTGAAGCAATGAGCTCTGCGATGGTGGAAGCTCCGGCACGGCTTATGATTAAATCCGATTTTTGGAAGTAATTGGCAATATCATCGAAGTAAGGAGCAACGATTGCCTTCTCGAAACCTTGTTGGGCATACTTTTCTTTGGCCCATACGAAATCTTTCTCTCCTGTCTGATGAAAAATTTTGAGGCGGTCATTCTCTCTTCTTAATAGAGGAAGAGTCTTCATCATGCACATGTTGAGAAAATGTGATCCTTGACTTCCGCCGAAGAGCAACAGGGTGAGCATGTCATTTCTTTCCTTTGGCCCAAGTGTGTAGAATTCTTCTCTTACCGGGTTTCCGATAAAGATGCCATTTTTCCCGAAATAAGGAAGCGACTGCGGGAATGACACTACGGCTTTTTGCACCCAGCGCCGGAGAATCCTATTGGTGAGGCCCGGCTTTAAGTTCTGTTCCATGATCAGAGTGGGAATTTTTAGCCAGGAGGCAAGCAGTACGATCGGCCCAGAGCTGTAACCTCCGACTCCTATGACAAGGCGCGGTTTGATGCGAATCAGAATGACCAGTGATTTGAGAAAGGAGAATGGAAGGAGGAAGAAGGATTTGATCATTTTGATCCCTTTCCCCTTGATTCCTTCAATGTTAAGAGAAATAAATTTTACCCCATAGTGTGTCATAATGCGTTTTTCCAAGCTGCGGGTGGTTCCCACGAAGGTAAGCGCACAATCAGGCTCTCTCTCTTTCAATTTTTGGCCCACAGCGATCGCAGGGTGGATGTGTCCTGCGGTTCCGCCTCCGCTGATGATGATCTTTTTCTCTCTCATTTTTTTCTGTTCCAAGCTCCTTTCCGTTGGGAGATATGAAGCAGAATCCCGATACCAAAAAGTGTGCAGATTAAGGATGATCTTCCATAGCTCATCAAAGGAAGGGGAAAGCCCGTAGGGGGACCCAAACCGAGCACGATGGTCATATTCAACAAGGCCTGAAAGAAGATGGCAAAAGTGAGACCAGCGGCAGCTATTTGGGTGAACAGATTGGGGGCTCTCCAGGAGATCACTAAACCTCTCCATAGGATGACAAGAAACAGGAGAAGAATGGTGAGGGTTCCCACAAGGCCGAGTTCCTCTCCGAGGATTGCATAAATGTAATCTGTGTGAGCGCAGGGGAGGAAGAAGAGTTTTTGAGAGCTCTGTCCTATGCTGACCCCGAAAAGCCCCCCGGATCCGACTGCCAACTTGGATTGAATAATCTGGAATCCGCTGCCTTGAGGGTCCTGGGTGGGAGATAGAAAGGCGGCAATCCTGTCGATTCTGTAACTGGCTCTGAGCAGATAAAAGGCAAAAAGACCCACAGAACACACCCCCAAGAGGAAAAAATATCTCAGCTTCACACCGGCTATGAACAGCATTATCATGGCGATCAAAAATATTAAAAGGGCTGTTCCATAGTCAGGTTCTTTGATGATCAGCAGGATGAACAGGAGGAGAGTGGCTGAGGGGAAGACTAGAGCCCGGAGTTCATGCAGTTTCTCTTTTTTCCGGTCCAGGTAGGAAGCAAAGAAGAGAACGAGACTGATTTTCGCCAGTTCTGAGGGCTGAAACCGTAATCCCAAGAACTGAATCCACCGGTTGGTTTTGACCACCGCAGGCATAACGAGGCTCAGGGCCAGCAGAGACAGGGTCAAAATCACCAGTCCGTAAACAAAGGAAGTGTTCTGGTAAAATGGTTTTCTCACGCTGATTATGCCGATCACCATCATAAGGCCGATGCCGGCTCCGACGATCTGTTGGATAAAGAAGTGGAAGGGTTGGCCATACCTATCACTGGAGAGCACGCCCGAAGAACTGAAGACCATTATCAATCCCAGAGAAATAAGGGCAAGGGTAGCGATGAGAAGAGGCTTATCAAAACCATATCTTCTGAAGATTTCCATTCTTCATCCCTTCTTTTGAATCATCTCGTCCTTTAATGCCATGACCTCTGTTTTGAAGGCTTTCCCTCGCTCTTCAAAATCACGAAACATGTCGAAACTCGAACATCCCGGCGCCAGAAGCACGACTCCCTGAGGCCGGGCAGCCGAATAAGCCAAATGCACCGCCTCTCTGAGATCGGAAGCTTTCATTATCGGAGCCGTACCGTTCAGAGATTCTTCGATTTTTTCCCTGGCCTCACCCAGAAGGATGATCGATTTCACCCGCTTTTTGATGGGCTCTCTCAATAGGGAAAAATTTCCTCCTTTATCTCTTCCTCCTAAAATCAAGATGATGGGCTCATCGAAGCTCTGGATGGATTTGAGAGCAGCGTCCACATTCGTAGCTTTCGAATCGTTGAAAAATTCCACGTTATCGAGAGCCAGGACTTTTTCCAACCGGTGCTCCAATCCGCTAAAGCTTTTGATGGATTCCTTGATGGAGGAGCATGGAATTCCAAAAACATGCCCCACCAGTGCAGATGCCATGATATTTTCTCTGTTATGTGCACCTAAAAGAGGGACTTCATCCGTCTTCATCAGTCTTTCCTGCTTATCGTCAGCGAGGATAATCCACTCATTCTCGATCCAACAGCCGCTGGAGAGTTTGCTTTTTTGGCTGAAGGCATACACTCGAAATTCCCCTAGATTTCTCAAAGCCCATACGCCCGAGTCATCTCTGTTCAAAATAGCCGTGTCTCCTCTTTTTTGTTTGAGCAAGAGATTCTTCTTGGATTCATAATAGTCATCAAAATCGATATGCCAGTCGAGGTGGTCAGGAAAAATGTTTAAAAATACAGAGACTGCTGCCCGGAACTGATCAATATATTTCAACTGGAAACTGGAAAGCTCTGTTACGTAGATATCCTCGGGACGGCTCTGATTCACAAACTGAATCAGAGGAATGCCGATGTTGCCTGCAAGATGGCTTCGGCATCCCCCTTCTTTCAATATTTTATGAGTGAGTGTTGCCGTGGTTGATTTTCCATTTGTTCCTGTTATTCCTATGATTTTACCATTTAAAAACCTGAAGGCCAGTTCTATTTCCGATAAGATAGGCACCCCCTTTTTTTTTGCCTCTTCGAGCTCCGGAAGATAGGCGACACCTGGACTTGGAATAATTATGCTGGCCTCTAGGAATGAATGGAGCTTGTGCCCTCCGGCCTCGATCTCCACTCCTTTTTTTTGCCAAAATGGAATGGGCTTATCCAATTCCTCGGCATTCTTCTGTTCACTGATTTTAACTCGGGCTCCCTTTTGAAGGAGGAATGTGCTTACGGCTTCGCCTGTTCTACCCAAACCGACGATCAGTACTTTCTGCTCTTTTAAGTCCATATTATCTCAACTTCAAAGTCGTCAAACTGAAAAGGGCAAATATGATTCCCAAGATCCAGAACCGAACCACGATTTTCTGTTCCGACCAACCCATGAGCTCGAAGTGGTGATGAAGAGGAGCCATTTTGAATATCCTTTTTCCTCCGCTCAGCCGGAAGTAAAATATTTGAATCAGGACAGACAGTGCTTCCAAAATAAACACTCCAGCAACCATGAAAAGAAGAAATTCCTGTTTGATCATAATGGCTATAGCTCCAATCGTGCCTCCTAAAGAGAGCGCTCCAACGTCACCCATAAAAACTTGAGCAGGATGGCAGTTGAACCAGAGAAAACCGAGACAGGCTCCTGACATGGCTCCTGCAAATATGGTGAGTTCGGCTGCTTGGGGAACCCTGAATATGTTCAAATATTCAGACCAGTCCGCTCGTCCAGCAAAATAACACAGCGCTGAAAAAGCGCTGGCACTGATGAGTGTTAATCCGATCGCTAACCCATCCAGACCATCGGCCAGGTTGACAGAATTGGAGGAGCTGATAAGAATGAGCATGATCCACGGTAGATAAAACCATCCCAGATAAGGAACCCATTTTTTGAAGAACGGAAAGCTCAGGTGGAGATCAAACTCTCCAAGAAATCCGAGATAAACGAGTACCAGTCCAATCAGGCCAGCCAGAAGGATCTGGTAGGCGAATTTATGGCGTATGATCAATCCTCTCGATTTGTGTTTTTTTATCTTGAGGTAGTCATCCCAGAAGCCGAGTGCGCCGAAAAGAGTCATTGTGGTCATCGCCATCAGGACATAGGTGTTGCTCAAGTCTGCCCATAGAAGGCTGGGAACGAGAGTCGCTCCGATGATCAAAATTCCTCCCATCGAAGGCGTGCCTTTCTTATTCAAATGGCTTTCTGGGCCGTATGGGCTGATTTCTTCCCCCAGTTGAAATTTCTTGAGCATCTTGATAATCAAGGGCCCGAGGAGAAAGGAAATGAGCAAAGCAGTAATTCCAGCCAGAGCCGTTCTGACCGTGATGTATCCCACTGGATTGAATAGGATGGAATATTCTTTAAGCGGTTCCAGAAGCCAATACAGCATATCAGATTCCTTTTTTCCTCAACCTTTTGACGATTTTATCTGTCCTCACACCTCTTGATCCTTTAACCAGAACCAGGTCTCCTCTCTTCAGGAGAGGCTCGATATGATCAGCGGTGTCTTCTGAGTCGGAGAAAGAAAAAATATGGTCTTCTCTCATTCTGGATTTAGCTGCCCCCTCTGCTATGTACTGGCTGAGAGGTCCAACCGTAACAAGGATGTCGCAGTTGTATGCTTTCACCTGTTCTCCGGCCTGGATGTGATATTTGACTTTCTGATTCCCCAACTCCAACATGTCCCCCAATACAGCCACTTTTCTTTTTGCGGGGATTTCAGATAAGTCTCTCAGAGAAGACTCCAGGGCAACCGGGTTCGAATTATAGCTGTCATCGATCAGAATGATGTCATTCTCGAGATGGTATATTTTCCCTCGCATCGCAATGGGTTTGAGAGTTTGTATCTGTTGGAGGAGATCCTCCGAAGGAGTAGAGAATGCTTGTGCCACGCCGACAGCTGCGAGAAAGTTGTACAGAAAGCTGGTATGAAAATAAGGGAAATGAATTCTTTCTTTTTTATTGTTGTAAATAAGATCAAAAGCAAGTCCTTGGATGCCCATTCTCCGGATGTTCGTGGCCCGAATGTCACAATGCTTGGAAAGGCCAAAACCGATCCTCGCTCCTTTCCAGTCCCCACTGATTTTTTCAACCAACGGATCGTCTCCGTTGAGGATGGCCGTTCCCCAAGGCTTCATCCCGTCAAGGATTTCTTTTTTTGCCCTTGCGATCTGCTCGATATCTTCAAAAAATTCCAGGTGGACGGGATGGATGTTCGTGATGACAGCGATATCAGGAGGAGCGATTTGGGTGAGTCGAGAAATCTCACCAGGAGCGCTCATCCCCATCTCTAATGCCAAGATTTGGTGGGAATCCTTGAGCCTGAGAAGGGTGAGGGGGACACCGATATGGTTGTTGAAGTTTCCTTCTGATTTGAGAACTTTGAAACTCTTGGAAAGAAGAGACGCCGCAAACTCTTTGGTGGTTGTCTTTCCTATACTCCCCGTAATGCCAACGACACGAGCCTTGTGGCCGGAAAGGACCTTCTGAGCAAGATTTTGAAGGGCCAATAGAGTATCGTCGACCATGATCAGAGCCATATCGGAATTGGGCGGCATGATTTCTTGAGAAATAACTGCTCCAACTGCACCCTTTTGGACGGCATCGGATACATAAGTATGGCCGTTTCTCTGGGCGATGAGCGCAAAAAAAAGTCCTCCCTGTCGAGTCAGACGCGAGTCGATATTGAATGTGTGAAACAAAGTGGACGAGGAGCCCTGGAGAATTTTTCCTCCTGTTTTCTCTGCGACCTCATTCAAATAGAGTTCAACCAATTGGATTCATCCTTATTTGTTTCTTCAGCAATTGCTGGATGATCTCGATGTCATTGAAAGGAATAATCCTATCACCCACGATTTGATAATTCTCGTGCCCCTTGCCTGCCACCAGAACATAATCCCCTGGTTCGGCAATGGCAAGTGCTCGTTCGATGGCTTTTCTTCTATCGACCTCAACCTCGTAGGAGCTGTGTCCTGACTTTTTCATGCCTTTCTCGATATCAGAAACGATGCTCAGGGGGTCTTCAGAACGCGGGTTATCGGAGGTGACGATGGTATAGTCAGCGAGTCTTGCGGCCACTTCTCCCATCCTGGGTCTCTTTGTTTTGTCCCGGTCTCCTCCCGCTCCGAAAACGAGAATGACTTTTTGAGGAGCAAGCTCTTTGGCGGTTTCTAGAAGATTACGCAGCGCATCGTCGTTGTGGGCATAATCGACGAAGATACGGAGACCAAGGGAATTTTTGATTCTTTCAAACCGGCCTGGGACTACTCGGAGTGAAGAAATTCCTTCGGCAATGCCAGATTCAGGAACTTTGAGGGTCAAAGCTACTGCAACGGCTGCCAATATATTGTATAGATTAGGCCGTCCCAAGAGGGGAGAGGAGATTTTCATTTTTCCTGCCGGATAGTTAAGGATCAACTCTATTCCATTCTCGGATAAAGTGAATTCTTCGGCCCTTATCATGGCTTTGGGATTGAGACCATAGGTGAGGATGTTCCTATCCAGCTCTTCGGTCAGCTTATTTCCCCATTGATCATCTGTGTTGACTACGGCCATTCGCTTTTTCTGGTTCAATAGAAAAAGCTTTTTTTTGGCTTCGAAATATCTCTCGATGGTGAGGTGATAGTCAAGATGTTCACCGCTCAGATTTGTGAAGACGACAACGTCGAAATCGATCCCGATTATCCTATCCAGGTCTATGGAGTGAGAGGAAACCTCCATAAGGCAGTGAGAGGCATTCTGCTGGACCATTGTTTTCATCATTCTTTGCAGATCGGGAGCCTCGGGAGTCGTTCTTCCCGCTGTCATGTTCAGGCCAGGACCACGGTAAGAAATGGTCCCAATAACTCCTGTTGGCAGACCGGATCTCTTAAGAATGCTTTCTAAGATGTAGGTAATGGTGGTTTTTCCTTTGGTTCCAGTGACTCCCACAACTGACATCTGGCGGGAGGGATGAGAGTAAAAATTAGCTGAGCACATGGCCAGGGCTTTCCGTGCCTCTTTGACTTCGATCCAATTGAGATCGAATCCAGCAGGAACGGATCTTTCAGAAAGAAAGGCTACAGCTCCCTTTGCGATAGCGTCCGGTACAAAATCGTTTCCATCCTTTTTTTCACCTTTCAAAGCAGCAAAGAGACAATTTTGACTGACGGTACGAGAGGAGTAGGCAATTCCCTGCACCTCGGCTTCTTCACTTCCGCTGAGTTTCACGTAGGGAACCCCATCCAATAGATCCCGGATCTTCATTCTCTCCTCTTCTTCCAGGATTTGGATGCGATCAAGGTCGCTGGTGTCTGTCCACCAGGCGGAACGCCGAGGTAAAAAAGTATTTTTTTTGCAATGGATTTAAAAAGAGGCGCAGCCACCTGTCCTCCATAATAAGGCCCTTCGGGATCGTCGATGACTGCTATGATCGAAAAAAGAGGTCTTTCCTTGGCTACAAATCCGATAAAGGAAGCGATATGGGAGGAAGAAAGATATCTTTTCTCGATAGGATCGAATTTCTGGGCTGTCCCTGTCTTTCCGATGACGGTATAGCCTGGAATCTGTGCCAGAATCCCTGTCCCTTCCAGGATCACGTTGTGCAGAATCTTATTGACCCTTTCTGCTGTTTCTTCGGAAATGATCTTTTTGTTGGATTGGGGAATTGCCGGTGGGTCTTCGTCCATACCATGGATTTTTTTTACGATTCTTGGAGGAATGCTTATTCCGTTGTTGGCGATGATATTGAGAGTCTGAAGCATCTGTAACGGAGTGACAGAGATTTCGTATCCTATGGAATGGGAGGCCACTGAAATTTTCGTCCAATTCCCGAGCGGATTGAGCAGGCCTTTTTCCTCGGCTGGAAGATCGATGCCTGTTTTCTGGCCAAAACCGAAATTTTTTATGGCATTGAAGAGATTTTCCTCGCCGATTCTCTGGCCGATACTGATCGTACCGATATTGGATGAATGGATAAAGACCTGAGGGAAAGATAGAACCCCCAATTTTTGGTGGTCCCGAAAGACGTTTCCTGCCCACACGACATAGCCTTTGCTGCAGTCAAAGACTTCGTCAAGACCGACACTGTGGTTTTCGACGGCGGCAGAAAGCGTGACGATCTTGAATGTCGAGCCAGGATCGTAAATGTGATGGATCGCTTTGTTCCGGTCGACTTTGGAAAAAGATCTTGGAAGATTATTGAGGTCATAGGTCGGATGGTTGGCGAGAGCAAGAATCTCGCCGGTCGAGGGCACGGAAACGATGACCGTTCCCCATTTTGCCTGATGGTGTTCCACAGCTTTTTCTAACTCACTTTCGCATATGTACTGTATGATCTCATCGATAGTGAGAACCAGGTCCTTTCCATCCACGGGGGCTTTCAAAGTTTCGAACCTGTATCTGCGTCTTTTTGCGTCTCTTAGAATCAGCCCTTCACCTTTCTCTCCTTGGAGGATCGCATTGTACTCGTACTCGATTCCACTGACACCTTTTTCGTCGATATCCACTCTGCCCAGGACATGAGCCGCCCGTTTTCCATGGGGATAAGATCTTTTATTTTCCTCCATCAAATAGATCCCATCGAGATCCATCTCTTTGATCCGGTTTGCCTTTGTCTCGTCGATCTTTCTGATGATCCAGATGAAAGAAGCGTCTTTTTTTAGGTGCGTTTTTATGGATTTTATTTTCATCTGGCTCAGGTCCAATGTTTTTCTCAGTCTTTCGATCGTCGCCCACTGCTGAGACCGTGATTCTCCATCAGCCGGCTGATAAAAAACCGAATACCTGGGAATGCTGCGGGCGAGAATTGTCCCGTTGCGATCATAAATGGTCCCCCGTTTGGGTTCGATTGTGCTTTTGTTTTGGTTCTGTTGGCTCGCTTCTTTTTTGAGCCGAGTATGATCGATCACCTGAAGTTGAACGAGACGGAACACCAAAATACCAGACCAGAGCAGCGAGAAAAAACATAGAAAGACTGTCCGGTTTTTGACTTTTTTTTGATAATAGCTTCTCATCGGTTTATATCTCAGCGTTTCGGATCAATATCCTCATAAAAAATCTGATGTTCCTCGGGCTCGGACAGCTCCAATTTCTCTTTGGCCATCTTTTCCACTCGATCTAGTGACAGGAGGCTCGATTTTATAGTCTCGAGTTTTTCCACTTCCTTTTGAAGCAGGAGGACTTGGTGTTCAAGTTCTGCTGTATCGTATCCCAGACTGACCGATTCAGTTTGATGCCAGACATAGAGACTGAGGATGAAAAGAACAAGCAGAGTGCAAACTATGCCCAGGAGGACTTCTTTTTTGTTGAATTTTTTTCTTACCATCAGATCCTCTCGGCTGCTCTCAATTTTGCCGACCGTGCTCTCGAATTCATCTGGATTTCTTTCTCTGAGGGAGTGATGGGTTTTTTTGTCAAAATTTTGAGCAGGGCTTTGTTCTCCCTTCCCGGAGCAAGGCCAGCGAATGTCCGTTTTATGATTCTATCCTCGAGAGAATGAAAGGAGATGGCGGTTATCCGGGCGCCTTTGGATATTTTAGCGGTGATTTTTTCAATAAAATCTGCGAGTCCGTTGAGTTCCTGATTGACTTCGATTCGGAGCGCTTGGAACACCTTCGCTGCTGGGTGGATCTTTCCCTTTTGTGGCCTCCATCGGCAGACCTCCTCCACCAGCCGTCTGAGTTCGGTCGTCTTTTGGATCTTATTGATCTTTCTTCTGGATACGATTTCTCGAGCAAGCCGCCTTGCCTGCCGCAGCTCCCCATATCGGTGGAACATCTCGGCAAGCTTACGCTCTGAATAGTCATCGATAATTTTTGAAGCTGTTAATTTTTTTCGCTGATCCATGCGCATGTCCAATGGGCCTTCTTGATTGAAGCTGAATCCCCTTTCCGGCGTATCCAATTGAAAAGAGGAGATGCCAAGGTCGAACAGGAGCCCCCTCACTTCTGAAAAATCGATCTGTAGCTTTGGAAGATACCTGAAATCAGAGTGGTAAAGCTCCACTCTCTCTCTAAAGGGAATGAGTACATCTCGTGCCTTCAAAAGAGAATATTCATCGATGTCGAGGCCGATGACCTTAGCTTGGGGATTTCTCTTCAGGATTTCTAAAGAGTGTCCTGCCAGTCCTATGGTGCAATCGACATATAGTCCTTTTCTTTCCACATCCAGATAGTACATTACCTCTTCCAAAAGGACAGGAACATGGGAGCATTCGATCATTTGTTTCTATTTTGGGACATAAGCTCCGCAATGCTTTCAAAATCGTCATCGGTCAGAGGCTTTTCTCCTAGCATTTCATCGAGCTGAGCCTTGTTCCATATTTCCAAATGATTGGAAAGGCCTATAACTTCCACCTCTTCCTCGAGCCTTGCTTTTTCTCTCAGCGTTTGGTTGATGAGGACCCGTCCTTTGGAATCAATTTGGTATTTGGTTCCTTTGGAATTGACGCGGATCAACAATCTCCTGATGGAAGGTTTGAAATGGTAAGCCCCTTCTCCTGCAATTCCTGTCAAGCTGTTCCAGACAGGGAGGGGATAAATCTGGACAGCTTCGTCTGTCAAGGAAGTGATGAAGAGCTCCTTCCCGTGTTCCTCTTCGATGGCCGTACGGAATTTTTCCGGTATCTTGATCCGACCGCTCTTGTCGAATCGTGCTGCATAACTGCCTATTAATAAATTTCCCATTATGTCCCGTTTTGTCCCATTTTTTAAAATATATGTATTATATAATCCTATGTCAAGGAAAAAAAATAAAAATCTCCCCTTATTTTTTTTATTTTCTATATGTTGTAGAAAGACTGCGGTAGGATACTAAATAGAGTGGATGAGTCAGAACTTAGGCTAACTCTTCTGTTTGTTTACATCGCTTTTTTCCGGCCTGTGGGATTCAAGAAGCTTCTTCGCTAGACGGAAGTCTTTTTCATGGACAAAGATTTTGATCTCTCCCAGACCATCCATGGAGAAGGGATGGACAGATTGGACTACCAGCCCCTTGAGGAGACTAGAAATTCCATGACTTTGGAGGAAGCTTTTAACAACCTCAGCCTCAGCAGGGCCCCAGGCTTTGTATAATTCCTTGAACGCAGACTCTCTGTCTTGAGCGGGTTTCTTGCCTTTTTTGCCTTCCATGGGGCTGTGATAGGTGACTATTCCTCGTGTTCTTCTTCGATCTCTGTGATTTTTCCCTCTGTGAATAAATATGTTTTCAACTCTTCGGCCATGGCTTCGTCGTTGCGCCTCAGCCACTCGAGGATCATGGCTGCGTGTTCTTTTTCCTCGTCTCTGTTATGAGCCAGAATATCTCTCAGCTCATCATTTTCTGTCGCATCGACTCGCTGCTGGTACCAATCCACCGCTTCGAGCTCTTCGATGAGAGAATTCAATGCCCGATGCAACTCCCTTGTTTTGTCGGAGAGTTTGTCTAAAGGTTCATGGTAAGTACCACCACCCATGTTTTCCTCCTTTTCGGTTTAGATATTTCTTTTTTTCGATTTTCTATCGAAGTAATCCTCCAGAATTTTTTTGTGATCAAAGGCCAACGAGAAGTCCAGTTCCTCTCTCGAATACACAGCAATGTCTTGCGCATCGTCTCTCGCTTGAGGCTCACCTTCGGCATGAGCGATAAAGACTGTTGAAATGGTGTGCTGTCTGGGATCCCGATTGGGATCCGAATAGGTGTGCATTTGGCATTTTATCTGGATATCCAGCGAGGTCTCTTCCTTGGCTTCCCGAATAGCCGCCTCTTCCAAGGTTTCACCGTAATCCACGAACCCCCCCGGAAGAGCCCATCCATAAGGAGGATTTTTGCGTTTGATAAGGACAATCCCGTGGCTGCCATCTTCCCTCGGCACTTCGATGATGATATCGACCGTAGGGACAGGATTTCTGCCTTTTCTCATAATAATCCGCCTGCTATTTACGAATCTTTTCTCTCGAGACTCGTCCTCCCTTCGGGATCGGATGACAGAGGATTTTTTCTAAACGAGTTTGAATTTTTTCTCCAATTTGTTCAACTTTTCGACGATACCTCCATACTCCAATTCGCTGTAAGGCAGCATGGCCGCACCAGAGAAACCTTGGCGCCGAATGGCTGTAGCTCTCTCAGAAATTTCCATCCTCACATAATCCCAGTAGGGATGATCAAAAACATCAGCAGGTTCGGTCAATTTGCCGTTATTCACACAGAAGGCGGCGCCGGTCACGACCGGGGGCCCGTCAAAGTAAGAAATCGTGGAATTCAAAGTGCAGGGCATGAGAGGACCGTTGTGGCTGCCGCGCATGAATCCTGCAACAAGATGACCGATCTGGAAGGGAGCGAGCACTTCGCCAGTTGCCGGAAACTCACCCTGAACTCTCACTAAAGCCACAGGGTCATCTTTCCCTGTGTATTTTCCAGCGATGTTGTGAAGACGGGTTGTGGATATGGAAAGGGCCTGGTTGCCCGTGCTTCGGGAATAGACACTCTCGATAACGTATCTCTCGTTGTCTCGAAGAAGGGCTGCGATATCATAGAGTTCTTCTGGCGAATTGAGCTCAATGATCTTATCCTGCTCCGTGTACTCCACATCGATGATGCGGAATGTGAATCCGTCGCTCATCTTAGGACTCAAAATGAGGCCAGCGCAATACATGGGATCACAGAAAGCCAGATAGAAAGGCAGATTATAAGCACCGGGATCGGTCTTATCTGCAGCGAAAAAGATAAAAGGCTCATTGGGGCGTTCTTCGAATTCTATCTCCGCTACCGCTGGGCCCAGGCCTTTTATGTTTCCGCTGAAGGCATCCTTCAGCAGGTCCTGACCTGCGCCGTAAAGACCTTGTTTCTTGGCTACTTCTGTTCCGGCGGTGAAAGCATTCCAGGCTAATTCATGAATCTTTTCATCGTTTGTGCCTCGCTCGTGAGTGCACAATATCGCGATATCATCACCCGTATAACTAATATAGGAATCGATGATAAAATCTTTGCCGCCTTCTTGAACATGACTTTTGACTTCTTTCACCACAGCCTGGCTGGGTGTGATATGACCACCGATACTACCGATGTCCGCTTTTAAAACACTGAGTGTAATCTTCATTGAAACCTCCCTAAATGAAATGAGTAAATCATTCTAATTGTTTTATCAGCCTCCTGTCAACTAGAAAGGATAGTTGTCCGCATAAGAGGACAATATTTTCGGGAAAATGATAATTTCTTCCCTGTGTTTGTTGGCATAAAGATTGCACTTAGGTATAATGAATAATGAAGAAAGGAGAAAAAGCTATGAAAAAGCTTCTATTGATACTTTCTCTGGCCATCATCATAACAGTGTTTTTCTTGGGTTGTACCACCATTGACAAACGATACACAGGAAAGCGAATCCAGACAGAACCTGCGGAACATCCCGGCGATTATTACATGGATCCATATGATTACTATGGCTACTATGGCCCTTACTACTCTTCGCACTATGATCCGTTCCTTTGGGTCGGCTTCAGCTTTTGGAATCCCTTCTGGCATTATGGATATCTTAGCAGCTGGTACTATGGCTACTATTCTCCCTACTATTATGGCTACTATTCTCCTTACTATTGGAGATACTACCGCACATATTGGGGAAACCAATATTATCCTTCAAGCAGATATTACAAAACATACATTACAAAGAGACAGCTGAGAGGCAGAAGCACTTACAGATCCTCTCCCGTCATTCGTAAAGGCACCTCGGTGAGAAGGGGCTCCACGACAGGCATAAGATCTCGATCCGGTGTTACCTCCACCAGGTCTTCGGGAATCCGCACCAGGAAGTCCTCTTCCAGGACATCTGTATCTGTAAGAAAGAAGAAGTAACAATCCCTTTATCTCGGCCAGAATGAAAATGGCCAAGATAAATTGGGTAAAAATGAGGAGGGGGGTCATGAAAAAAGCAATTTCATTCATCACCGTGAGTCTGCTTTTATGCGCGGCAGGGTGGACGGATTCTCATTACCAATACATCTATTGGGACACCGAGATCTATTTCGGGCATGTGATTTATCCAGAAGCCAGGCATGATGGAAAGGATGCGGTTGTCCTAAGGGAAGGACAAGCACGATCCGAAGTTGCCGATTTGAATCTTCCTATTGCTCCTGGTGACTCCATTCGGACGACTGAACGAAGGTGTGAAATTCAGTTCGATACGGGAACAATCGTCCGACTCGACCGAAATACAGAGCTCAAGATCGAAACCATTCTGGCCCAGAGCCTCAGCTCCAAAAACAGACTCACCAATTTTGTCCTTTCCAAGGGGCAGATTTATGTCATGTACAAACGGTATATCAGGAAGGAGATCTTTCAGATAATAACTCCGAATGCTGCCGTCAAGATGAATCACGAATCAGTGGCCATGGTCGAAGCCAAGCCCGATGGAAGCACAGACATCCATGTAAATGCTGGTAAAGCCTATGCCCTTTTTGGGCCGGACGAAGATCATGTAATGAAGGAAAAGATAAAGAAGAGGCAGACAATAACGGTAACGGCAGACGACAGGTTTCTTGCCGCTCCTTTTCTTGAGATCGATGATTTTGAAGCATGGAACGAAAAGGTAAACCGAGAATTCCTTGAACTCCATAAGGGAAAGGCTGTCATTCCTCTGCCTATCCAAAAGATGCCTTTGGCTATCTTTCATTTCGCACAAAAATTCTCTAACATCCATGGGGAATGGCTGTGGGACAGTTTCTTCGGATATGTCTGGAGGCCTTTTCTGAACGATCAGCGCTATCCTTGGGGAAATTGGAAGCCTTATTATTCAGGAAGATGGACCAGCGTCGACAAGCAGCTCTTCTGGGTTCCTACTGAGCCGTGGGGATGGGTGCCCTATCACCTGGGCATCTGGACGTGGGATGCAAAAAAAGGATGGCTCTGGATTCCAGGTTCCTTTTTCGCTCCTGCCTGGGTCGATTGGGCGTTTTATTTTGGACGCTTCGGATGGCGTCCCTGGATGGTCGAAGATTGGCTCTGGTACAGTTATTCCGGATTCGATGGATCGTACGTTCCCTTTTACGCCTATCTGGATTATGGACAAACCGGTAACGCAGCGGAACGGAGTGATCGGAACAGGAAGGTTCTTCGTGTGATTCGGAAAGATCAATTGAGGAAAAAAGAATCCTCTCCTTATCCCATTCCAAAAGAGCTGAAAAAGGCATATCAAAAAGTTCTGGCGGGCCTGGAGAACGGCGATGAACGGATTCTCTCTCGTCTAGTAAAGGTACCAGAACACGTGATGTTGGTAAATAAAGAAGACCTTAATGCCTCGAGAATCCATGAAAGGGTAATCAGGCTGACCGATCTATCGGCCGCAGTACAGAAAACCTTTATCAGCCAAAGCTCCGTGAAGAACTCTTATCGTACAGCTGTAGACACCTATACCCGAAATGAACGGGTCGCTTCCTTGCTCGATAAATTCAAAGGATTGATTCGAGATGTGGAAGGGCAAGAGTCTAAAGCAATCCAATCCCCAGAAATTAAGCGCAATCCCTCACTTCAGGGACAGAGAGAAACGGCGAAAACCGCCGCACCCAAAAAAGATGCTGTTTCTCGGTCACCGAGCATTCGATCAATGACCTTTGAGCCAAAAAGGCCTTCCCTGCGCTTCCGTGATTGGAATCCTGATATGAAGGTAGCCAGGAGGGCAGGTGTTTCTATAAAATATTCGAGCAGGTCAAATGAAGTGAGATGTCCTGAACTCAACATAACATCGCGGCAGGTGACCGGATCCAAAGGCTACATCGGTCCCCGGATCAGACTCACTTCCCGTGGATCTGTTGTCAACTCCGGTTCAAGTGGATCGATAAGTTCAACCAGTTCTTCGGGAGAGAGCTCTTCGGCCACCTCCTCTTCGAGTCGTTCTGTTTCAAGAAGTTCCACAAGGAGCGCAAAAAAAAGTTCGGGCGGTAAAGAAAAGAAGTGAGCAGATGGCTCTCTGGGCAGGATGAATTTCAGAAGGACGAGAAGATGACGAGAGGCGCATCGAGACACAGAGAATAATTTTGGGCTATTTGCTGGAATGCCTCCAGAAATTCCGGCCTTAAAGGTTTAACGGGTTTGAATCTGTGAGCTAGAGGATTGATATATTTCCCTCCATATTTGATTCTGTAATCGAGGTGAGGACCGGTGGCTTCGCCCGATTGACCCACTTCTCCTATGTGTTGCCCCCCTTTGACTCTATCTCCCTTTTTGACGTAGCACTTTCGCAGATGAAGATACATGGTCTCATAATGATTCATATGGCGAATCCTGATCATTCGTCCCGACAATCCGTTCCAACCCGCAAATAACACGGTGCCGTCAGCAGTAGCCTGAACAGGGGTACCAGGTTTGGCCGCGTAGTCCACGCCATAGTGGGGGCGATAGACCTTTCTCACCGGATGGAGGCGGCTGTAGCTGAAGCGAGAGCTTATCCGAGGAGTATATTTGAACGGGGACTTGAGGAATTGCCTTTGGAGCGATTCTCCCTCAGAGCTGAAATAGTCCGTTTCTTTTGTATCTGGATAAGTGAAACGGAAAGCCTGGAATTTTTTACCCCGGTTTATGAATTCGGCAGCATGGATATCGCCGTAGCCTATCCATTCATTCCTCAAATATTTTTTCTCGAAAAGTATCTTGAATGAATCACCTTTACGGAGGTCGATGAAAAAGTCGATATCCCAGGCGAAGATCTCTGCCAGTTCATAGGACAGTACGGCCTTTTCTCCCTGCTGTTGGATCGCATTGGGAAGATTGTCTTCGATGATTCCCCAGATCATATGGAGTTCTGTTTCAATGGGCAGATTTCTGGTCGAAGCCTCGTATGCGCCGTCTTTTTTCTGGATGTGGAGATAGTTTTCCTTATCGATGTCATACTCTAGAGCAGCAATTGTTCCATCTAGATTTGTCCAGATCCTCATTTCCTTTCCGGCTTTTATTCTTGCCAGATCGTACACCGGTTTGACCTCCTGCCTTAATTTATGTATTTCAGCCGGAGAGAATCTGTGTCTGGACAGGATATCCGAGAGAGTTTCTCCTCTTCGAACGATTTCTCTGGTTTTCATTAGCGAATGGGGGGAATCCGGTACTTTTTGTGGAATCGGTTCTTCTTTTTTTTCCTCTGTTTTTAATTCTGACTGAGCTTTATCCTTTGGGAGGAAACTCAAGAAGAGAAAGAGCGCAAAAGCCAAGATGATGAAAAGAAGCAAAGGAAGTCTGCCGATTTCTCTCTTCCGAGATCTGGAGATCTTTATCGCGACGATCATAAGCTTGGTAGCCTTTTCAAACCCTGAGTCTTTAAAATAAATGATTTCAAACATTTAGTCAACATCTCGAAGCTCTATGTAAGCATCCTTATTTCCTTGATGATCTCTTTAGGAGCATGGCCGCTGGTCAGGAAGTCATCCGGAGGCGGGCAGGCATGTTCCCATCCTGGCTTAACATTTGAGGGGGAAGCAAGGTATATTAATGTGGATGAGAGATGAAGACGAACTCATTGATGAAGTGCTGCAAGGGAAACACTCTTCCTTTGAGCTTTTGCTTCAGCCTTACCGTCAAGGATTTTTGACTATGGCTTATCGAGTAACTGGAAATGTGGAAGAGGCAAAAGAGATATGCCAGGATGCGCTCCTCAAGATTTTTAAATATTTAAAATCTTTTAAGAAAGGCCGGTCTTTCAAGACTTGGGCATACAGGATCGTGATGAACACATCATTCGATTTCTTAAGAGAAAAAAAGAAATTCGAAAAGGTTCTGGAAACACAAAAAAAAACAGAGCTCTTTGAAAATGACGAGGCAGAAAAGAGATTATTGAACAGGGAAATAAGGGAAAAAATCCAAAACGTGCTTCATATTTTGACTCCCAAGGAAAAAGCCGTGTTTCTGCTTCGGGACGGTGAGGGGCTTTCGGTTTGGGAAGCGTCCAGGGTTCTTGGATGTTCCCAAATGAGCATCCGGACCCACTTGTCCCGTGCGAGGCAGAAAATCAGAGGTCATTTCGATAAAAAAAATCTTTTGGATCCAGAGGGATTGAAACATGAGATGTAAAAAAATTCAGCGTCTGCTTCCTCTTATGGCTGGAGATGAAATCTCCGGACCAAAAGCCTCGAGAGTGAGAACTCACCTGAGTAAGTGCCCTCTGTGCCGCAGGGAGTACGAGAAATATGTCCTTTTGGTCCAAAAGACCAGGGAGTGGCTTACTGAGGACAGGTTGGATTGGGAAGAGAAAAAATGGCAGCAGACCTTAAGGGAGATCGCTGTGGGAGGATCTAAAAAACCTTCCTTGGTTCCTTGGCCTTTTTTGAAAAGATGGGCTTTTGCGCTCATGGCAGGAGCTGTGCTTCTTATCATTGTGCTTGTGGTTCGGCCTCCGATTGTTGAAAAAATCGGACTCAAACCAAAGCATGTGGATGGGATGAAAATAGAGGCCTTGAGAGCCGCAGAAGAAGTCGAACAACAAGAAGTGGTTTCGATGACCATGGTTTCCAAGGAGACCGGGCTCAAAATCGTCTGGTTCTTCAACAAAAATTTTGATCTGGAGGAGAGACAATGAAAAAAATGACCATAGTTTTTTTATCTTTTTTTCTTTTGTTAGGATTCGCTGCAAGTTTCGGTGCCATACAGAAAGCGGAACATCCTGAACTCAGAAAGGAGGTCGTCAAGGTTAACTACATCGATGCACGCTCTGCTGCAACCATTCTCAACCCCTATACCAGCGGCTACGGGAAAATTCAGCTGGTTCGCGAAAGCAATAGGCTGATCATTGAAGACATTCCGGAGATGGTCGAGAAGATTCTTTCTATCTTGAAGGAGATAGACATCAAACCTCTCGATTTGCAGTTTACTGTTGACTTGATAATGGGATCCATGTCGAGTGAGGGGAGTGAAGAGAGGTCCGGCGCAAAATCCTCGGAAAGCCTTAAATCCGATCCGTTGATAAAGGAGCTGAACCGTGTCTTGGCTTTCCAATTTTTCGAGAAGTTGGATTCGACCCTCATCAAGGTTCAGGATAACAGCCGGTCCACTCAGAGAATGGGAGGCGAAGGATTGACGTTCAGGCTCGACCTGCAGCCGAGGTATATCAAAGAAGAAAACAGCGAATCGATGAGAGTGGAATTGAGGCTTACAAAGGATAGCTATAAAAACGACGGAAGCCTTATCTCTTTAACATTGATCGACACGACCATATCCTTGAAAAGCGGTGAACGGAGCGTGGTCGGAGTCTCCAAGCTGAACGGGGGAGATGAAGCCTTGATCCTTATTCTCACAGGCAAAGTTCTGAAATAACCAGCCTGAATGATTTATGATGCCGATCTCATTGTTCAGACTGTTCATGAAAACTCCCCTGAGGATTTTTCCATTTCTTTTAAATAAGTTTTCACGGCAGCCACGGCAAGGGCAGATAAACCCAATATTCCGAACAGATTGGTGAAGACCATCATTCCGTTGATGAAATCTCCGATAGACCAAGCAACTTCGACCTCCAAGACAGCACCGATAAAGATACCGATACATAAGATCCAGCGATAAGGCTTTTTGATCCATAATCCCAACAGATAACTGAAAGAAATTTCTCCATAATAAGTCACGGCGATGAGGCTGGAGTAACCGAAAAGGAGGGAGCTGGCCGCAACGATAAGTCCTCCCACTTTAGGGATGGCAGCATTGAAGGCGGCCGCAGTCATTCCTGTACTGGTGCCTTCTGTCCAAACTCCCGTAACGAGTACAGTCAAGGCGGTAAGGGTGCAGATAATGATGGTGTCGATAAATACGTCCAGCGAGGCGATCAACCCTTGACGCACGGGCTCGCTGGTCTGAGCGGTTGCGTGAAATACGGCTGCAGTTCCGGATCCCGCTTCATTGGAGTATGCTCCCCTGGCGAGTCCGTAACGGATGGCTCTGGCTACAGTCATGCCCGCCACTCCGCCTGTAATGGCCGAAGGTTTAAAAGCACCGACAAATATCAGAGAAAATGCATGAGGAAGTTCCGGAGCAAAGAGCACGATGGTGGCCAGGGCGCCCAGGATGTAGAGGATAACCATGAAGGGACTCAGGAACTCGGTGACTCTGGCGATGGACTTGATCCCGCCGATAATAACCAGACAAGTGAGGAAAGCTAATCCCAGACCGGAAATCCAGTTCTCGAGTCCCAGCTGTGTCTTGAGGGCGAGTGCTACAGAGTTGGACTGGATGGTTGAGGTGGAAAAAAGAGGTTTGCATCCCATAAAGAAAGCGAAAATACTTGCCAGCCAGGGAAGACCCAATCCTTCTCTTATGTAGTACATCGGGCCTCCGGCTACGGATCCATCCGGCAAGATCCTTTTGAACTTCTGGCCCAGCACGGCTTCGATGAGTTTGGTTGCCATCCCGAGAAGAGCTCCCAGCCACATCCAGAAGACAGAACCAGGTCCTCCCATGGCAATAGCTGTACAGACGCCCGCGATATTGCCATTTCCGATTACAGATGCCAGAGAGGTTGCAAGAGCTTGGAAGGGGGATATGTCTCCCTTGCGTTCTTTGCGGCTTTCACCAAAATCTTCGGGTCCCAAAATGAACCGGAAGCTCAGTCTCATCCGCCGTAACTGGATGAAACGAAGCCATATTGTCAAAAGAAGTCCGACTCCTAGGAGCAGAACCACTGTTTGAGGGCCCCATACAAGGGCGGCAAGGAAGCGAATCATCCGCTCGAAAATGTCCATTTAAGCTGAATTATTTCTTTTTTCTTTTCCGCTCGATCTCTTTTTTTACATTTCTGTGCAGGGCGAGGAAGTAATATCCCACCAAGCAGACACCGATGAGAGCGAACCTCAGCACATTGCCTTCGAGCAGTGAGTACACGGCGTAACCGAAAACGCCGAGAAGTAAGGCGAGATGAAAAAAGGCAAAAATGTAGTCAAACATCCCAAAAAATAGAATCCATTCTCAAATTCTCATGGATCCTGCTATTCTTTCCGGGACTTACTCTATTCGGGTCACCGAAATGATTTTGATGGTTTCACGAGGCACATCGGCCATGCCATGTTTGGTCATGGTGGGTGTCTTGGCGATGGCATCCACAACGTTCATACCATCGATGACTTTCCCGAACACACAGTAGCCCCAGCCGTCAGCCGCTACTCCATTATCCAAAAATGAGTTGTCTACATGGTTGATGAAAAACTGGCACGTGGCGCTGTGGGGTTCGTTCATGCGTGCCATAGCAATGGTGCCCCTTTTGTTTTTGAGGCCATTGGCGGCCTCATTTTTGATGGGAGGTTTCGCGGATTTTTCTATGAAGTCCTCGGTCAGACCCCCTCCCTGGATCATGAAGTCCTTTATAACCCTGTGGAAAATGGTATTGTCGTAGAATTTTTCATCAACGTAAGAAAGAAAATTTTTTACTGTTATGGGAGCTTTATCCGGGTACAGCTCGATCGTCATATCTCCCATGGTGGTTTTCATCAATATCTTGGGATTGGACTGTCCGGCGTCTGCAAGAAAAGCGAGCGCTAAGAACAACCCAAAAAGCGATAATCCGACAAAAATAGTTTTTAGCATGGATTCCTCCTCTATCTCTATTAATGTGATAAACCAACATATCAAAATTAAAACTTCAAATCAATAAATTCACGCTTTGATCCTAGAGTCAAAGAATAGAGAAATAACTTCTGGCTTGTGTTAAAAGGGCAAGAAAGTTGAAAATTCCGAAAGAATGAGAAGATCAGAATTTAAGAGAATTTGGTGACAGTATACGTAATCACCGAATTTTGCAGGTATCTTATTTATATTAAAGGAGACAATTCGATGACAAGATTGGGATGTGTTCATTCAGCTAGTTTTGCACAGACAATTAACCTGAATAATTCATAAATTATCCAGGTCACCCTGAATTATTCATGTGCAGGTGTTTCCAGACATTTAGCATTAAATCCCTGTTAAAACAAATCATTTTCATGAATAATACAGGTTAAGTAATTGCGTATACTGTTCCCGAATTGAAGAGGTTAGAGGATCAACGTAACCCAGAATGTGATTTTTTGGCTTTTTTCCTTTTTCCTATAGCTGATTCCCAATCCGATGCTTTTGAGTGTCTTTCTGACGATTTTCTTTCCCAGTTCGGATGGCCAAACAGACAAATCCTCTGTGACGTAGGATAGAATCTCCCGTCTTCTTGTCATTCCATTATCCGGCAAAATGTTGGACTGCCGGAATTGCCGCATGAGCTGATCCGAAATATAAGAAGCCTGTTTGGAGAGTTCTTTATCCAGTTTCAGGGGGGGAAAATCCTGTTCCTTTCTTTTGGCGTTCAAAGCTTCCAATGCGAACTTTGCCAAATCCTGTTCATTCATATTTTTGTACTTACTATCGGGAAAAAGGAAGAGTGCGATCACATATGTTCCTCCCGGATATTCTTTGAGCCGGCCAAACCAGGTTCCGACGCCTGCCCTCCTGTAGGTTGCGTTAGTCAATTCTTCAGAGATATTTTCGACCGCGTCAAGGGAAGGGAACGTTATAAATCGAATATGAGTTTCTCCGAACATATCTCCGATATTGGGAAGGGGATGGCCTTTGGCTCTTTTGGTCGCGAAAGATTGAGCGGCGGAGTTGGCATCTTCTGAAAACATCAGCGGCGGCAGGGAACTTTTCAGCCGAATTCTGTTGATTTCGTTCTGCATTTTTTTCTCGGCCTCTTCGATTCCTAAAATATCTAGAGACTGAAGATAATCTTGAGTGATGTAATATTTTTTTTCTTTATAGGAAATTCCGATTCCAATCCTGTCGAAATCAGGATCCAGAATGTTTTCTCTATGTGCAGGGCTTTCCATCAGCTTCTGGTGGATGATGTCATCCCGGAAGGTATCACTGACAGCCACATTCTCGCCAATTTTGATAAAATAAAGGCCAGCCTCGACTAGGCGATCGAGATAGGTTTGGCCTGAAGAGGAGAGATGAGCAAGTTTCTTATGAGAGGCCATATCCTGGCTGTGGCGGAGGGCAAGGGACCGCAGATCAGTGGAGGGCTTCAAGGGAACAAGATTTCTCCTCCTCCTTTCCCTGTTAGCATGCTCCAAGAGTTTCCTCTCAATTTCAAACGCTTCTGGCCGTTTTAAGAGAGGTTTCCTGTCTTGATATAAGTCAGTAAAAAAAGGCAAATAATAAACAGAACACAGCATGATGAGCATGAAAAGACTCTGCCTTTTCATCGATAAATACCTTTTGTATTTCTCAAATTTATCATACCATAAGAGGAGTAGAATGAAGAGGAGGTCTCATTGAGAGAGAAAAAAATAGTTTGGTTGATCACTGCACTTCTATTTACCTGTCTCGGTACATTATCTGTTTCTGCTCGTCAGCAGGCCCGTGAAGAGCTCACTCATGAACAAAAGCTTTTACAAGTCATGCATTCCATCTCTAGCCATGAACTCTTCGATTATGTCAAGGAGCTGGCTTCGGATAAATACGAAGGCCGTCTCACTGGAACTGAGGCATATAATGCGAGCGCAGAGTGGGTAGCGTCTCATTTGGAAGGATGGGGCATTGCTCCTGCGGGGGACAAGGGAACATTCCTCCAAAGCTTCCCCAATCCCTACACATTGGTCTTTGAGGATTGCGAGGTTTCTCTTCTTATTCCTTACCAGGATAGTACCATTAAAAAATGTTATCGTTATTTCGATGAATTTATCCCCGGCAGCACTTCAGGCTCAGGCGAGGTGACAGCAGAAGTGACTTATGTAGGCTATGGGATTACAGCCCCCGAACTCGGATATGACGAGTATAAAGGAATGGATGTAAAAGGGAAGATCGTTTTGATGGAAAGAGAAGTCCCAGTTTCTCCCCGCGAGAATCCTGAGCTGTTTAAAAAATGGCGGCCTTATTCCTTCCATCAGTACAAACTGGAAAATGCCGTTGCCCACGGTGCCAGAGGAATGCTCTATAATTATGGACCGATCGGCAATCCCAACAATTCGTATAACAAGGATCTCATCTATTCTCATGTGGGAGATGCCGTGGTCGCGGATATCTTTACAGGAACCGGATATGAGCATGATAAAGTGATGGAAGAAACCAGAGTGACACTCGAACCTCATTCCTTTCACACCGGTAAAGTCGTTACCATTAGAAATACCACAGAACATCATCCCGAAGGAATCGGTCACAATGTTATCGGACTGCTTGAAGGATCGGATCCTGAACTCAAGGATGAGATGATCATCATCGGAGGCCATTTGGACCACCTTGGTCGCTGCTATGAAATCATGCCCGGTGCCAATGACAATGCTTCTGCCATCAGCGTTCTCTTGGGTGTCGCAAAAGCCCTTGCTCAGAGTGCGGCAGAATTGAGGCGCTCCATACTGTTCATAGGCTTCGGTGCGGAAGAACAGGGAGTTGTAGGCTCCGAATATTACACGGAGCATCCCGTATTTCCTCTTGAGAAAACCATAGGGTTCATCAACATGGATAGTGTTGGCTGCGGGGACAAGCTGAGCGCGCTGGCTGCTCGAAATTATCCGGAATTCTGGAAATTCCTCGATATGGCTAACCAGAAATACATCCACCGCATCATCAGAAAGAGTTATTTTGCCAATATTGCCAGACCCAGGCTGGACGCAGCCCGGTTTATGTGGAAGGATGTTCCGACAATTTCCTTCGGTGCCTTTGGGTCTCCTTCCTATTATCATGTCCCTCTGGACACCATAGATACCATAACGCCTGAGATTCTCCAAGATCTGGCTCAGTTGATATTTTTAGCCGTATCGGATATGGCCAACCAGGATTCCCTGGATTTTAGGGAATAAGAGGTATCCGAGATGAAGTTCCAAGTGCCGACAAAGATTTTTTTCGGGCCGGGAACGATCGCTCAGCTCAAAGATATCGTTGAAAAAGAATTGAAGGCCGTTCATCTTTTTCTGGTCACGGATAAAGGAATCCAGGATTGCGGTATAGCCGAAAAGGTGACTTCTCAGTTTCCCGATATTCCTGTTTTCGATGAGGTCGAACAAAATCCTAAGCACATAACAGTAAACAAAGCCGGGGATCTGGTGCGAAGTCTCAAACCTGACCTGATCATCGGTCTGGGCGGCGGGAGTTCATTGGATGCTGCCAAGGCCTTAGCCCTGCTGGCCACGAATCCAGGAAATATCGAAGATTACGAAGGCAGAGAGATGTACAAAACTCCTCCCCTCCCCGTTTTGGCCATCCCGACGACCTGCGGCACGGCCAGCGAAGTGACGTGGGTGAGTGTGATCACGCACACCGATAGAAAATTCAAGATGAGCGTCAAAGGCCCGCTTCTCTTTCCGGCGGTTGCCCTAGTGGACCCTGAGCTGTTAACAACTTTGCCGCCTTCTTTGATTGCATCCACTGGTTTGGATGCCCTGACCCATGCCATCGAAGCCTATACCGTGAAACCGGCTGCCTTTATCACCGATATATTTGCCCGGGCCTCTTTAAAATATATTTTTCAATCCTTGGAAGATGCATATGAAGATATCCAGGGCAATTTCAAAGCCAGGGAAAAAATCATGCTAGGCAGCATGCTGGCCGGGATGGCCTTTGGCAACAGCGATGTGGGTGCTGTCCACTGCATATCAGAGGCTGTAGGCTCCCTTTACGATACCCCACATGGTGTGGCCAACGCGGTTTTTCTTCCCTACGTGATGGACTTCAATCTTCCAGTTTCGGCAAGACGCTATGCGGAGATCTCAAGGCTGGCAGGAATCCACGAAGTGGATGATTACGAGGCAGCCAACATGCTCATCCAGAAGATCAAAAGCCTGTCCAGGAAAATGGGCATTCCTTCTGTCAAAAACATCGGCTTGGAAAAGGTGCATTTTCCCGAAATTGCACAGAAGTCTTTTGCCAACAACTCCAATCCATCCAATCCCAGAGAAGCCTCTATAGAAGATTATATGGAAATCCTGTCCAGGGCCTATATGGAATCGTAACAGGCCATCGGCCAGGTCAGCAATAGATTCGGGAAGGCCTGTCAGGCAAGCGAGGGAGATGACGGTCTTTCAGTGTTCGATCAAAATTTGCAGGATTTCCAGCTCATCGGAGTCGAACCAGATTTTGTGGCAGGCAAGGCATTTATCTACCGGAATCACGTACTGATAGTTGTAAGGTCTAGGCAGCATCCGTAATCCACAGTTGGGGCAGGAAATCTTCGATGATTTATCCGCATGGATTTTTTTTCGCAGAATAGGGTCGAGAAGAAAATTTTCTTCGAATTCTCTGGCTTTTTTCATCAGAGGCTCGGAGAAATCAACCTCTTTTCGGGCAATGACTCTCTCCATAACCGCAGAATCGATGAGCTTCCCTCCGCAGTCCGGGCATATCTTTACAGGTACTCCCTCGTAGAAATTATCCTGTAAAGAGATACCACAGCGGGGGCAGTGATTTTCTCTGGAAGGCTTAGTTCTATTCGGATTCTGGAGAGCTGCTCGGATTTGCGGAAATTCTCCTGCTGGAGCTTCGACATCTTCCTGAATATTTCTGATCCGAAGGTTCGGAGCGAAAAACTGGAGACCAATGAGTTCTTCGAGGCCTTTGGGGCCCTCCCACTTTCCCTCCTGGTTCTGGATCATCCAAATCATTCCTTCATCCTCGAAGCCAGCCTCAGGCTTGAGTTCGCTTCCCCGCTGTGCTTGGGTCTCTTCCTGAGCAGGGAGGACCAGGCGGGCCTTTTCTCTGCTCTTATGGATATCCCAGACCTCCTGGATGATTTTTGCCGGTCTTATGGATGCCATGCCTGCCAGAAGTCGGATCCTTCTCATCAAAGGAGGATGGGAGTTGAAGAGGCGTGAAAAAAATCCACCTGTGATGCCTGTTGATCGTGGAGGTACGATGAGCAGAGGACTGTAGGCGATGTTGAAATCCCCTATAAAAGAATTCTTGAGGTGGGCTTTATAAATGGCCCGGCCCAATGCTTGAGGATTGCGGCTGAACTCTACGGCTGCAGCGTCAGCCAGGATTTCCCTTTGGCGGCTCACCAGCGTGCTCAACAGATGCATGATCAGCGTGGATATGGTAAGGGCCAGATAGACCAAAGGAGCGCCGCCGCCTCTCATTTGTCCGTGATAAGATGCGGGGAATGAATATTTTTCCGGCTCAACGGCCTCCCTCAGCCGCTCGAAAAAATTCACCAAAGAACAAACCAGAGTGATGTAACAGGTATCGCCCCGCACGACATGAGCCAGCTCATGAGAAATCACGGCCTGGAGTTCATCGCGGGTGAATTCGGCGATGAGCCCCTCGGTGACACAAACACTGGGAGTCCCGTCGGATTCGATGAGAGCCATAGAGTTGATGGCAAAGGTGGGAAGGATGTAGGGGTGAACCCGCGGCAGTCCTCCTGCTATCCGCATCTCGTCTAGAGTGTTTACGAACTGTTTGTGGTAGCGGTCGGAACGATCAGGCGCTCTGGCCAGAAGTCGTTTGCGGATGAACGCGGCACCATATTTTTTTGCGTCGAAGTAGTGAAAGGTGGCAATGGTCAAGGCAATGACTGTGCTTGCATAAGCAAGAGCCAGCAGAGTTTCCTGGGAGGACAAAGGCTTTTCCCGAAGGAAGAGGCCGACGATCGCTGCGAAGACGAAGATCAAGAAGCTCACAGCAAACAAGTAGAACAGGATCAGGACAAAGAACACAAAAAGGCTCTTGCTCCACTGCTGTTTTTGCGTTTCGTAGAAATCTTTTGAAAATTTCGCTCTTTTTACAGGCATACCACTGTTTCCATTCTGTCGCTCATCCCATAAGTTTTGTGCTTATACTATACAATTCTTACCCTCTCCGCAACACCCAAAGAGCAGTGAAAAAAGGGTCTCGAAAATGCTCTTGATACCGGAACGTGGCTTGCCAGTACATGAATTTTTTGTTATACACTTTCTTTACATATACCTCATGAGTTCCCTCAAATATTCACTATTTTAGAAAAAAATGAACGGAGGAAGAAGATGGGACAAAAATCATCGTTAAGGCTATCTTTATTCGTAATTTTCTTTTGGTGTTTCTTTCTTTCCGGTTTTTCGTTTCAGTCTGGAGAAAAAAAAGTACTGACCTTCCAAGATATCATGAAGTTCAAAGAGATTCACGGTCCGGTGATTTCAGAGGACGGCTTGTGGCTGGCCTATAATGCCCAACCAGATAGGGGAGATGGGGAGGTCGTTGTTCACGGGCTGGGGAACGGACAAAGAATTGTTGTCGAGCGGGGAGTCCATCCACAAATTTCCAAAGACTCTGAATGGATCGCCATGTCGGTGAGACCAGAAGCTGCGGAGCTTGAAAAAGCCGACAAGGACAAACCCAAAGAGGGGATGGCTCTGCTGGAGACTGCAACGGGAAAGGTTGTCCGTTATGAAAAGGTCCAAAGCTTCGCCTTCTCTGAGGATTCAAAATGGCTGGCCTTTCTCCATCACAAGGAAGAGGAAAACGCTCAAAAAGAGGAAGAGAAATCAAAGGTAAAAGGGGAGGGGAAAGCTCAAGAAGAAGGGCCAGGTGAGGGGCAGAAGATAAAGAAAGAAACAGGAAGTCTTCTGGTCTTGAACGATCTCGGATCAGGGAGCCAGGTTAAAATACCGAATGTCCTGTCCTATGCCTTTGATGAATCCTCGAAGTTTCTGGCTTATGTGGTTGCAACTCCTGGGGATGAAGATGACGGGCTTTATTCTGTTGACCTCACTCAAGAATCCCTGCCCCGAAATTCCATTCAAAAAGGTGAAGACGTGCGGATTTGCGGTCTCGCCTGGACAAAGGAGAGAAGCCGCTTAGCTTTTTTAGCCAGGTCTCAGGAGGATACGGGTCAAGGGGAAGGCTGCTTTTCGCTATGGATTTGGGATGGACAAAAAGGCGAAAAAACGCTCGCTGTGGCGGCCGACGGAGTTCCCCATGAGTGGATGATTCCAGAGAAGAATTCCGTTTTTTGGAGTGACGACGGCAAACGTCTTTTTTTCGGACTCAAGCCCGAAAAGATCCACCAAGCCCTGGTAAACGCGGACAAAAAAGAAGAAGAGGAACGAGAAGGGAAAACCGATCTTTTCGATACGGAAGAAATTCTGGAAAAAAAGGAAGTGGATGTCTGGCACTGGAACGATCCCTTCATCAAAACACATGAGAAGAACAGATGGCCCAGAGTGAAGGACCAGACGTATCTGGCGGTCTATCATGTGAATTCTCGTCGGTTCGTCCAGCTTGCCGACCAGGAAATGCCTGTTGTTGATCTGAATGACAGTGACGGTTATGCTCTTGGACGATCCGATGTTCCTTACAGGAAGGAAGTCACCTGGTACGGCCGTCTCGAGGATATCTATCGGGTGAATCTTGAAAACGGCAGCCGGAAGAGGATTGCCTCACGGCTTGAAGATGACTCCTCCCTGTCTCCGGACGGGCGGTATGTTGTCTTTTATAAAGACAAAAACTGGCATTTATTCGACGGAGAAACCGGGGATACGAAGAACCTTACAGAGATAATAGAGAATCCTTTTTTCAACGAAGATCATGACTACCCGAGCAAAGTGCCGAGCTATGGAGCGGCTGGATGGCTCGAGGATAACAGCGGGATTCTGATTAATGATAAATATGATATCTGGCATTTTCCGACCGGAAATGATGAGCCGACAAGTATCACCGGCGGAAAGGGCCGGGAAGAAGGAATAACGTTTCGGGTACTCAGACTCGATCCAGAAAAGAGAGATTTTGGGTACGACGAGAAGCTCCTCCTTTCAGCCTACCATAACAAAGAAAAAAACTTCGGCTTTTATTCCACGCAGGTCGGAAAACCTGGAGTCATCAAACTGTTAGAGGAGAAAAAGAAATTTCGATTCTTAGCTAAAGCCAAAGAAGCGGATGTGCTCCTGTACACCAGAGAGAGCTTTGAAGAGTTCCCGGATATATGGAGAGCGGATGGAGAATTCTCATCCCCGAAAAGGATCTCCAATGTCAATCCCCAGATCAGTGAGTTTGCATGGGGAAGTGCAGAACTGGTGGTGTGGAACAGCCTGGACGGCATCCCCCTCCAGGGCGTTCTGGTCAAGCCGGCGAATTACGAGCGAGGCAAACGCTATCCAGTCATCGTCTATTTTTACCGTTTTTTCTCTCAACGGCTCTACGAATTCAATCAGATGGTGGTGAACCATCGTCCGAACTTTCCATTTTATACCAGCAATGGCTATGCCCTTTTTCTTCCAGATATTCGATTCGATGTGGGCCAGCCCGGATACGCGGCGACGAAATGTCTGGGTCCAGGAGTGCAAAAACTTGTCGAACTGGGAATTGCTGACCTGGATGCCATAGGACTTCACGGCCATTCATGGAGTGGATACCAGACAGCTTTTATGATTACCCAGACCGATATTTTTGCTGCGGCCGTGGCAGGAGCCCCGGTCTCTAACATGACCAGCGCCTATAGCGGTATTCGCTGGGGATCAGGACTTGCACGGCAGTTTCAGTACGAAAAGTCACAGAGCCGGATCGGTGGAAGTCTCTGGGAGTATCCTGAGCGATACATCGAAAATTCGCCGGTGTTTTTTGCAGACCGCATCCAGACGCCCCTCCTCATCCAGTTCGGAGACGAGGATGGTGCTGTCCCCTGGTATCAGGGCATTGAACTCTATCTGGCCATGCGCCGCCTTGGAAAGGACTGCATTTTCCTCCAATACCGGGGCGAGCCGCATCATCTTCAAAAGTATGCCAACAAGTTGGATTATTCCATAAAAATGAAGCAGTATTTCGATCATTATCTCAAAGGAATGCCGGCTCCAGAATGGATTAAAAACGGTGTTCCTTATCGCGGGAAGTAGTTAGAAAATATATAAATAAAAGGAGAGTCATATGAGAAAGCGAATCCTCTTGTTAGCGCCACTTTTTTTTCTTTTATTCTGTCAGTTAGTTTCTGCCGAAGTGACCAGCCCCGGAGAGTTTCTGGGATTCAAGGTCGGAGAAGACAGAAATCTCGCTGATATGCACCAGATCATCGAGTACTTCAGAATCCTGGATCGGGAAAGCGAAAGGATTCTGGTTCAAGAAGTGGGAAAGACCACCATGGGAAACCCCTTTATCGTGGCCATCATCACCTCAGTGGACAACCATAGAGACCTGGAGAAGTTCCAAGAGTATCAACAGCTTTTGGCTGATCCGCGAAAGATATCGGATCAGGAGGCCGAAGAAATCATATCCCAGGGAAAAGCCGTGGTGATGGTCAACTGCTCGATCCATGCCTCTGAGATCGGAGCCAGCCAGATGTCCATGGAATTGGCCTATGATTTGGTCACAGCAGATGATTCTCTTACTGAAGAAATTTTAGATAATGTCATCCTTCTTTTGACTCCTATGCACAACCCGGACGGAATACAGATGGTAGCCGATTGGTACAAGGAACACCTGGGTACCAAATATGAAGGAGGCCCCATGCCCTGGCTTTATCATAAATATGTCGGCCACGATAACAACCGGGATTGGTACATGTTCACTCAAGTCGAGTCACGCCTCACTCTGGAGGTTCACAATGCATGGCATCCCCAGGTCATCGTGGACATGCATCAGATGGGGAGCAATGGAGCCAGGCTCTTTGTACCTCCCTATGTCGATCCCTACGAGCCCAATGTCGATCCAATACTCCGGCAGCAGGTCGCCATGATGGGAACCTTCATCGCTGCCGAGCTAACCGCTCAAGGCAAAGCGGGCGTTGCTCACAGCATCATCTTCGATGCATGGACTCCCGCCAGGGCCTATCATCATTATCACGGCGGGATCCGAATACTGACTGAAGCAGCGAGCGTGCGTGTTGCCACTCCGATTAAAGTCAAATTTGAAAATTTGTCGCCATCGGTAAGGGAACCATCGGTGAGTATGCCCCTCCCTTGGAAAGGCGGTCAATGGACGCTCAAGGATATCGTGGATTATGACTATGCCGCGGCGAAAGCAGCACTGACGAATGCTGCCAGGCTCAGGAGGAACTGGCTTCAGAATTTTTACAGAATCCACAAGAATGCTGTCACCCGGACAGCAGCTCCGTATGCTTTCATCATACCTGCAAGGAAAAGAGATTTATCCACAACGATCAAAATGTTGAATGTGTTGAGGCTGGGAGGAGTGGAGGTTTTCAGGGCAAATACACCTTTTGTGGCAGATGAGCATGAATATCAGGCCGGCTCTTATATCATCTATACGGCACAGCCTTACGGAGGTTTTGCCAAGGCCTTACTCGAGAGTCAGCATTATCCTGAAATTCGAGAAACTCCAGGGGGACCCTTAAAGACTCCTTATGATGTGGTGGCCCATACTCTTCCGTTTCTGATGGGAGTGGATGTGTTTCAGGTCGAGAAATCCTTTGTGGTGGATACCGAGCTTCTGGATAAGATCGAAAAACCGGAAGGTGAGATTTCCCCCGTTGACAGTGCCTATGGCTATGCTTGGGGCCATACAACCAATGATGATATGGTTGCTCTGAACAGATTGATGGGAAAGGGCTACTCGGTCTTCTGGAGTGCTGAGGAGTTTGAAGCGAATGGAAGAAACTATCCTGAAGGAACCATGATTGTGAAGAATCGAGAGGGGTTGATGGAGGATCTTGAATCAATTGTGGAAGAGCTTTGGGTCCACTTTGAGGGGCTTTGGGCAAAGCCCATCGTAGAGGTATACACCTTGAATGCCCCTCGACTCGGCCTGTATAAGAGCTGGTCTGCTTCGATGGACGAGGGATGGACAAGATGGGTTCTCGAACAGCATGAGGTTCCTTACAGAAGTGTCTTTAATAAGGATATCAGGCAGGGGAATCTGAATGAAAAGTTTGATGTCATCGTCTTTCCCGACCTGAGGGAGTCTCTTATCTTAAACGGCATGTCCGAAACCTCTGTTCCTCCTGAATATGCAGGAGGTATCGGGGAAGTTGGCGTGAAAAACCTCGTCGAATTTGTGACCAATGGAGGGACTGTGATCACATTGAACGGGTCGGCGGATTTTGCGATAAAGCGTTTCCGTCTTGCCGTTGAAAACGGCGTGAGTGGATTGAGCAGGAAGGAATTTTTCATTCCGGGTTCGATTCTCAGTGTCTTGAATGAGACCTCTCATCCGATCGCATATGGTTATGAAAGGGATACGGCGCTCTTTTTCAGGAGAAGTCCGGCTTTTATCGTGCACCAGGGTACGAGCGTGGCCAGATATCCGACTCACACCCTCCTCAGTGGGTGGACGACCGGAGATGAACATCTGGTGGACAAAAGCGCCATCGTCGATGTGTCTTATGGGAAAGGAAAGGTCCTCCTGATAGGTTTTCCCGTACTCTACAGGGGACAATCTCATGGCACTTTTCGTTATCTTTTCAATGCGATTTATTACGGTCCATCTGAGCGGGTCAAGAACAAGAATTAAAAGTCGTGCTCAATACAACATAGCCGTCTGACTGTCTCAGATCCCCTCGAAGAGCGGCCGTCCTGGCTGGGTTAGGTTGGTTCGGGGTCTTCAATGACCCTCCGACATTTGCCTGCTCCTTTATCCCGATTTTATTCCCCGTCACTTCGGGATAAATGCCAAGAATTAAGATGAGCGAAGGGATGTAAATATTAAAAAATATAAGTACAATTATATAAAATAAAATATATTTAAATATATTATGTATTAAATAAGTAGAAAATTTTTATCTTATCCCCAATGCTTTTTTTTTGATCTCGAATTTAGGAATATCCCCTGCTGCAGACTCTTTTGTCAAAATAATCTCAGAATTTGTTATAATAGCCTCTTCTCTGAATAATTCGTCTGTCTGGTGAGAGTGATAACCATGGTTCACATAAGGTCTTTCCATCGACTATTTTTTCTGTTCTTGTTGCTGGCGATTCTGATAACCACAGCGACTCCTCAGAAGCAGGATAAGCTCACAATCAGGCTCTTGAATGAAATTGAAGAGAGTGGCAGCGAAGGTGTCTTCACAGCATGGATTTATTTCCGAGATAAAGGCCCCGGGATACTCGAGGGTCTGGAAAAGGCAAGGTCATCTTTGAACCTGAAGTCTTTAGAGAGGCGGCTCCGCCACGGCTTTGAGGCTTTGGTGGATGAGCATGATTTACCTGTCTATGAGCCGTATGTCGAAATCGTAAAACAATCTGTCATAAAAATCCGGCACGCTTCCCGCTGGCTGAACGCTGTTTCGGTTGAAGCCCAAAGTCCCGGACTGGAAAGAATCGCGAAACATCATTTTGTTCTGAAGGTGGATAAAGTCTTGGCCTTTACGTACCGTGAACCTGCTCCAGAAGTTCAAATAGAACCAGAAAAGATTCCTTCAAAGGCTGAAGCTCATTTATTGAATTATGGCCTCTCCTTCGATCAAAACAGCCAGCTCAACGTCCCCCTTTTACATGACTTGGGCTACAGCGGAAAGGGGATCCTCATCTGTATGCTCGATTCTGGTTTCAACAATCTTTCTCATCAAGCTTTGGATCATCTGGATGTAATGGTGACCTGGGACTTTGTCAACGGAGATCCCGATGTTTTCGATCAAGAGGAGCAGATGGGAAGCGGGAATCACGGCACCCATACATTGAGCGTGATTGCGGGGTATGAACCGGGCGAGTTGATTGGGCCTGCCTACGGCGCCAGCTTCATTTTGGGTAAAACGGAGAACACCGATTGGGAACGTCACATCGAGGAAGATCACTGGATTGCAGGAGCCGAATGGGCCGATTCTCTGGGCGCGGACATCATCAGCAGTTCTTTGGGTTACAGAGATCAATTCAGCCATGGAGATATTGATTACAATTGGCAGCATCTGGATGGGAAGAGCACGATTGTGGCTGAGGGAGCGAACATCGCTGCAGGCCGAGGCATCCTGATCGTCAACAGCGCAGGAAATGAAGGATCATCTTCACCCCCAGAAAATACCCTGGTTTCCCCCGCTGACAGCCCTCGAGTCCTGGCCGCAGGAGCCGTAAACGCACAAGGGCACAGGGTGGCGTTTTCTTCCACAGGTCCCACAGCAGATGGGAGGATCAAACCTGATGTCATGGCCAGGGGTTCGGCTGTCTATTCGGCGAATCCCGAGAACCCTTATGAGTACGATCTTGTCGACGGGACATCCTTTTCCTGCCCCTTGACAGCAGGTGTGGCTGCTTTGATTCTTGAGATCAATCCCACCTGGACCAATGAAGACGTGATGGAAGCGCTGAAATTGACATCCAGCAGGTATGATTCTCCCGATAATCGTTATGGCTGGGGTATCCTCGATGCCTATAAAGCCGCTTTTTATCCTGTAAAAAACCTGCATCCACCCAGAGAATTCGCCGTTAAGAGGCTGGAAAACAGCTATGGATTCTTTATCCAGTATGTGGACCAGCTTTCATGGATTCCCAATCCCAGAAACGGGAGCGCTGTGAAATCCTATCGGATATTCGCAAAGGATTTAGATGGACCAGATCAGCCGTTTGAACTGATAAATGAGGTGGACAGCCAGACTTTTGTCCTTTTGCGGCGAGGATTGCTGGGTGATGAAACATTCCTTTACAAGATCACAACTCTCAGCCATTCTGGGGAGGAAAGCGATCCTGACTATGCCCGACTGTAATCTGGAGAGAGAGCAGGGGAAAGACCCAAGGAAAAATTGAGTTGAAAAAAGCAAGCATTCTCATTTTTTTGGTTGCGCTTTTACCACAACTCAATTTTGCAGACGACATCGTCCTTGGTATTCAGCTCGGCTACCGTCAGCTCAAAGACCCTGAGCTGAAGGCCATCTATGGGGGTGGACTGGTCATCAATCCTTACGTGAATTATTTTCCTTCATCAAATTATGGTTTGGAGTTTTCCTATGAGGGAGGATACAATAAAGAAGCCCCTATCGGTCTCTTTCAGGAAGACAGCACCCTGAGTATCTCTGGTTTTCAGTTGTGCGGCGTGCTCCGCTATCCCGTTTGGAATATCATCTCCTTTCTTAAAGCCGGAGTCGGTTATTTCTCTTATAGACAGGACATCCAGAGCGAATTCACTCGGCTTAAAGTGGACCATCACAAATGGGCAACTATCGTGGGAGGCGGGATCCGCTTCAATATGTACAAGGGATTGTTCTTAACAGCGGAAGCCAAGTACATCCCTCTCAAAGTGCAGCCCTTCGAGATTCCCGTGGATTTGGGAGGATGGCGGTTTCTTGCTGGTATAGGCTTCCGAATGACGCTATGAAATAATGGGCTAAATCCGCTTACCCCTAGGCACACTCTCCCTTCCTGTCAGTGAAGCTCGATCTCATGCCGCTCGCTCCCGGATGGCTTCCTTGCTTTCTGACCTGACTGCTGCTGAAACATGCTTTTTGTGATATTTAGGCAAATTTGTCAAAATATATCTGTCCCTCGGGGACTCCTTTTTCTTTCAGCAACCTGAGGCAGGAGTCCACCATCCCGGGATTCCCGCAGATATAGACATCCAGATTGGCTCCTTCTGGAACATATTTTTTTATCAATGCCGTGACCCGGCCTCTTTCTCCTCCCCATGCAGAATCCTCCTCTGCCCTGGATAATGTGGGAATAAATTTGAATCCAGGCAGCTGTTTTTCCAGATCTCCAAGCTCCTCCACGCAGTACAAGTCATCTGCGGTTCGGGTTCCGAAAAGGAGGGTGGTTTTCCTCTGGATTTTTTCTCTGCGCATGTACCGGAGGATTGACATGATGGGTGCAAGACCTGTTCCTGTGGCAATCATTAAAATATCCTTTTCCGAGTCGCGGTAGTAAAAATTTCCGAAAGGGCCGCGTAGGATGATCTCGTCTCCCCGCTTGAGAAATTTGTGAACATAGGTCGAAACGACTCCTTTTTCGATAAGACCGACATACAGCTCGATCCTGTCACGCTCATGGGGTGAAGACGCGATCGAAAAAGCCCTGTATTCGGGAGTCTCCGAAAACTTGTACTTGGGAACTTCGAGCTGAATATATTGTCCCGGTTTGAACGCGATGCCTCCATCCGGAGAGATGATCTCGAGGATGAGTCCTTTGATATATGGAGTAAAGCCGAAGATGCGTTCCACTCTGGCGCTGAATTCTTTTATCGAAAAGAGATCCTCTGGAATCTCGATGAGAAGGTCATTCCTTACCTTGACCTGACAGGAGAGGCGTACATGATCTTCGACCTCCCGGGCGGAAAGGTAGGGAGTTTCCGTAGGGAGTACAGAGCCACCGCCCGCAAGTACTTTCACCTTGCAGTAGGCACAGGTCCCTTTTCCCCCGCAGGCGGACGGAATGAATATCCCTTTCTCCTGTAAGCTGAAAAGAAGAGGACTTCCGCCTTTAACAGTTATGCTTTTTTCTCGATTGATGGTTATCTGGCATTCACCATAGTTGGCGATAAAGATATCCGCGAGTTCGAGGAGAAGGGCAAGAAGTGCACCCATTCCGCTGATGACGAGTACGGTGATGATCAACGGTGACACGGCTCTCCTCTGTTTGTATTCATTTCACTGTACCCGGATCATTCCGCTGAAGGCCAGAAAGGCCAGCGCCAGCAGACCGGTAATGATCAGGGTAATAGCTGGTCCTTCCAGTCCCCTGGGAAGTTTGGATGTTTTTTGCAGCTTTTCCCGGATGGCGCTTATGGAAATGATAGCCATCATCCACCCGATCCCGCTTCCAGCCCCATAAGCAAGCGATTGAACAAAATCGTATTTCCGGATCACCATAAAAAGTGAAGCGCCGAAAATAGCACAGTTCACGGTAATCAAAGGAAGGAAGATTCCCAATACATAATAGAGGGAGGGAAAAAACCGCTCCACTGTCATTTCGACCAGTTGAACGAAGGCAGCGATCACCATGATAAATACAATGAAGCGGAAATGTTCGAGCCCCAATGGAATTAAAATCTTGTAAAAGACGAGGTTGTTAAGGGCAGTCGTGGATGTCATGACGAACACAACCGCAGCGCCCATCCCCAATGCCGATTTTTTCTCTCTTGAAATAGACAAAAAAGGACACAGTCCGAGAAAGTTAGTCAGAAGAATATTGTTTGTGAAAATCGCAGCAAAAAACAGAGCCGACGGGTCTACCTGACTCATCGTCATCTTTTACTTTTTCTCCTCGCTTGGCTGAGGACGGAAATATTTCATGATCCAGACCATGATGCCCAAGGTGAAAAAAGCTCCTGGCGCTGTAATCATGATCGTCCATTGCACAAAACCCTCCGGCATGACCGTAAATCCCAAGAGGGTTCCAAATCCAAGAGGTTCCCTGACAAACGCGATAGCTATCAGGACCAGCGAATAGCCCAGGCTCATCCCCAGCCCGTCCAAGAACGAAGCCAAAGGAGGATGGTGTCTGGCGAAAGCCTCAGTGCGCCCCATGATGATGCAGTTCGTGATAATCAACGCGACATAAGGCCCCAGGGCTTCGCTGATATCAGGAAGGTATGCCTTGATCAGGATGTCCACCACGATAACGTAGGAGGCAATGATCAATGTTTGTACCATCATTCGGATGCGGATGGGGGTGTATTTCCTCAAAAGAGAGACCGTTAAGGAGGACATACAAACCGTAAAGATCAAGCCTGCGTCCATCACCAGAGTGTTCACCATCAAGTTTGTCACGGCCAGGGTGGAGCAGATGCCGAGGATCTGTCTGAGCACGGGATTGTCCTTCCACAATCCCGTCAGAAAAATTTCCTTTTTAGGCGGAAGATTCGGCATCTATCCCTTTCCTTTGACCGAGACCCAAAGCTCCTTCAGAAAATATTCCAGTTCCTGGTTCAAAAAGGCCTCCACTGCAGAACTTGTGTTCGTCGCTCCTGTGATGGCATCCAGTTCGTTGGGGGCCTTTCCAGTACCAGCAGGTTTCAAATAGAAAATATTTCGATCTCCCTGTATGGGATGTAATGGCAAATCCTTGAATTGATCAACAAACCAGTCCTCTGTGATCCGTCCGCCCAGACCAGGAGTTTCGCTGTGTTGATAGAAGGCGATTCCGAGGACTCTCGTGCCTTCAGGATTGACGCCCACCATGCCTTGAATCGGTCCCCAGAAACCGGGACCTCCTACAGGAAAAGCATATCCAGCAATGGCTCGTCCATCCTCTTCATACCCGATATACAATGTGGTTTCGTGAACTTCAATATTTTTTACGCGCCTCCTGTAAAACTGAAGAAGTTCTTTATCTGGGATTCGCTTGCCGATCGGAATATCCAGAACCCTAAGGATGATCCGCTGAAGCTTTATGGCCCGGTTGAGAGCGATTTTTCTTTCGCTCAGAGCTTTGACCGCACTGACCAAAGATGCGAAAAACAGCGTGACCAGAAACATATAAAAAACAGATAGCGCCAGTTTTTTCATATTTTGGCCTTCTTTTTTTCCTGAATTTGACGTATGGTTTGATCCAGCAGTGGAACAAAAGCATTCATGACAAGCACGGAAAACATCACGCCCTCGGAGAAATTGGAGAAAGCACGGAGCACCACGACTAGAGCTCCGATCGTTCCCCCATAGATCCACTGGCCAATTTTGGTTTTTGATCCGCTGACCGGTTCGGTAACCACGAAAAAAGCACCGAACAGGAAGGACCCAGCCACCAGTGTGGAGAGAGGATTAGGGATTTGGTCAAATCCGGAAAGCCTGAGGATCCCGCTAAAGAGGCTTCCCCCCAGGAGACAGGATACAACCAGTCTCCATGAGGCCGCTTTTTTATACACGATAAACAAACCTCCGACCAGGATCAAAAGCGCCGATGTCTCTCCTAAAGAGCCGGATGTGCGGCCCAGAAGGAGGTCCTGCCAGGAGAAAGGATCTCCTTGATGAAGGGTGACCAGTGGAGTTGCTCTGGTTAGAGTATCCATTGGACTGGACCAGTGCGCCGCTCCTCCAACGGCTCCCCAGAAGGGCTCTACCCATCTATTGGTCATGTGGATAGGAAATGTGACGTAGATAAAGCAACGCCCCACCATAGCGGGATTGAAAACGTTCTGCCCAAATCCTCCAAAAGCCATCTTTCCAAGGCCAACCCCCACCACAATCCCCACAACGGCCATCCAGAAGGGAAGGGCAGGGGGGAGTGAAAGAGAAAAAATCAAACAGGTGACAAAAACGGCCGAAGTTATCGGTTTTCCTCGAAAAAAGGTAAAAAGGGCTTCGGTAGTGATCCCGCAGATCAACACTAATCCAGTGAGTGCCAGGGATCTCCAGCCAAAAAGATAGACTGAGCTTATCAAAAGAGGTATGAGGCCATAACAGACCCTCAGCATGGGCTTCTGAATGAGCAAGACTTTTTTTGGGAATGCAGAAAAATTGAGATGAATTTTACTCGGGGCTCTTTTCATCGAGAGCTAAAGGTACTGAAAGGGATCTGTCTTGTCAATCAGGTTTACAGCCTGTTCTTCAGAAGCAAAGCCTCTTTCAGTCCGGTATATCCTTTGCTCTCGCCTGGTCCTTTAACATCATTCCCCCGGCGCCCTTCTGGGTGGCTGCGGAACCAGGCGCGCACTCCCCAAATCGCTGGAACCAAGATTTATGTGACTTTTTTCTGCTTTTTCTTGATGATATTTTTCTCCTCCAGATAACGGATGACCATGTTTGCGCTCTCTTCTAAGTTGAGCTTGTCCGTGTCGATAATGATTTCGGGACTGAGAGGCTCTTCATAGGGCGCGTCGATTCCAGTGAATTCCTTGATCTCGCCTGCGCGGGCCTTTTTGTAAAGTCCCTTTGGATCTCTTTTCTCTGCCTCATCCAGTGAGACCTTCACGAAAACTTCGATAAATTCGCCATCCTCAAGAAGGTGCCGGTTTCTCTCACGGTCCTTGTTGTAAGGAGAGATAAAAGCCGTCATCGTTATGAGGCCGGCGTCAGCAAACAGCTTGGCGACTTCTCCGATCCGGCGAATATTTTCCTCCCGGTCTTCCGGAGAGAAACCTAAATTTCTGTTCAAGCCATGCCGGATGTTGTCGCCGTCCAAAACAAAACAGGGATGGCTGCGCCTGTACAATTCCTCTTCAACGGCGTGGGCGATGGTGGATTTGCCAGAACTCGGAAGCCCGGTAAACCAGATGACTACGCCTTTCTGGTTGAGGAGCTTTTCCCTGTCCGTTTTGCTCAAGGCTCCTTTGTGCCATGTTATATTGGTCGCTTTTTGGATTGTCATTTGTCTTTCTCTGTAAAAAATTTCAAAATCAGCCTGAGTTAAGGTTCTTGTAATAATTCATCAGAATCTGAGCCACTTCTGGCCGGCTGAATTCCTTGGGGGGCATCTTTCCTTCAGCCAGCATTTTTCGAAGCTCGGTTCCGCTAATCAGCACCCGGTCTTCTTTACTGTGAGGGCATGTCTTCATAGAAGCCATGCCGTCGCATTTGTGGCACCAAAAGGTCCAATCGATCTTCAGAGGCTCCAGGTGCAGCTCTCCCTCTCCAATCTCATCAAAGATGTCTTGGGCATCAAAGGGTCCATAATAATTGCCCACGCCGGCGTGGTCACGCCCCACGATCAGATGGCTGCAGCCGTAGTTCTGGCGGAATATGGCATGCAGGATAGCTTCTCGAGGGCCGCCGTAGCGCATCTCCATTGGATAGACTTTAAGGACCACCCGGTCCTTGGGATAATAGTTGTCCATCAAGACTTCGTAGCATTTCATCCGTATGTCGGCAGGTATGTCATCGGCTTTGAGTTTGCCCACCAGAGGGTGAATCAGGATGCCATCACTCACTTCCAAGGCGATCTTCGTGCAGTATTCGTGGCTGCGGTGGATGGGATTTCTGGTCTGGAAGCCGGCCACCGTGCGCCAGCCGAGCTCTGTGAAAATGCTCCGTGTATCCTCTGGGCGGCCGTAATAATCGCCGAATTGCTCAGGATAAGGTCCTTCACTGAAAGCCTTGACCGGGCCTGCCAGCAGAACCTCCTTCTGGGCATAGACCTTTGCCACTCCTGGATGGGCTTCATCATCGGTCCGGAAAACATTCTTAGCCTCAATAACTTTGTCATAAGTGAATTTGTCTTCAACCTTCATGCTGCCCATCAGTTCACCGCTCTCTTCATCCACAAGCGCGACTTCTGAGTTGGTTGTCAGAGAATCGACCAGATCCTTTGAAACAGAAAGGGTGATCGGGATCGGCCAGAGCGTTCCGTCCGCCATGTGCATATTTTCGACAACACTCTGATAATCCTCTCTTCCCATGAAGCCTCTGATCGGACTGAAGGCGCCAATAGCCATCATGATCAAGTCTGATGTTTCCCGTGAAGTGAGTTGGACGGATGGGAATGTGCGTGCTTTTTCCTCCTCCTGCTCTAGTTCATCTTCCTTGAGGAGCAGGGGTTCGAGTTTTCCGCCATGGGGTGGCACAAGTTCCGACGACATATGGTCCTCCTAATATAAAATTTATAGATAGCCTAAAGACCTCAAGCGCTTCCTAATGGCCTCGATTTCTTCTTTGCTCAGGCTGGCATCTTCGATTTTTTTCAAAAATTCAGCCTCACTTTTTGTAGAGACCAAATCACGCAGGACATAAACAACAAAGTCTGTGACCGAGTTGAATCCGCTTCCCGCCACGATCTTCGCGATGCGGTTGTACAGCGGCCCTGGGATTTTGATGGTCACTTTACTGTCAGCCGCCCTTTTTTTGGTAACACTCATATAACACTCCTATAGGAGTGTTATCCTATTCCCTTCATTTGTGTATGTCAAGGAAAATTTTTCTTTTTTGGAGGATTCGATTATGGGGTTTTGTCAGCAAGCACTTATATAGAGGCAGAGCTCACTCGACTCTGACAATATTGAAGATCTTCACTCTAGAGACCAGCATCTGTCCTTCTAAAGGCTGTTGATGGATTTTTCTGACCACTTCCATGCCCGAGACCACTTTTCCGAAGGCCGCAAAACCTTGTCCGTCTGGATTCCTCCTGCCTCCATAATCCAATTCTGGCTGGTCCCCCACACAGATGAAAAATTCCGAGGAAGCTGTTCCAGGATCCAATCTTGCCATGGAAATCACGCCATCTTTGTGGAGTATTCCGGTTTTTTCCGTGGTTTCATGCTCGATAGAGGGTAATAGATTCTTTGTTTGTCTAAACCTCAGGCCACCTTGAATGACTCGGATTTTGATTTTATCATTGGGTTGGTTATCCATCCGGACAACTCTGTAGAAACAGGCATTTTTAAAAAGATTCCGATCTACATAGCTTAAAAAATTGGAGGCTGTAATCGGAACATCCCTCTCATAAATTTCGATCTGGATGTCTCCGAATTCGGTCTGAAGGACAACCTGTGGACTCTCTGCGCTTTCCCCTAGAATGAATATGCTTAAAAACAAAAGACAGACAATTTTTGGCCATAAAGAATTCATGCTTTCCTCCTCAATCTACCCTTATATCCGCATCTTTTAAGAGTCTCGGAATGAACGTAGCACAGCCTTCTTACCCTGTCAATGCATATGGATTTAAGGTGCTTTGATTTTTAGTCAAATAGGAATTATGATGGTAAAGGAGCCGCTCATCCTACGCAGGATGCGGCCAATTGACTCAGGAGAGAGCCCATGAGAACCATCCGCATGGAAGACATGAATTGGCCCGACATAAAAGAGGCGTTGAAGGAAGGATTCACAACGGCAGTTGTGGGTGTTGGGTCAACCGAACAGCATGGTCCCCATCTGCCGACCAAAACCGATACTGTGATTGGAGATTTAATTGCTCATAGAGTGGCGCAGAAGATGGACAAAGCTCTGCAAGCGAAAACAATATGCGTGGGTTGTTCAGAGCATCATATGGCCTTTCCAGGAACCATATCGCTCGACGCGACAACCTTAAAAGCCATTATCAGTGATTACACGAAAAGCCTCATAAAACAAGGATTTGAGAAGATCATTTATTTACCAAGTCATGGAGGAAATTTTGCTACTGTGAACGAGGCTGTTGAAGAGCAACGGAAAAGATTCCCAGAACAGAAGATCATTGGTTACACGGATCTTATGGCTTTCATGAACTGTTTGTTGGATATCTCTGCTGAATTTGGTATCAGTAAGGAAGAAGCGGGGGCCCATGCTGGCGAGAATGAGACATCCTTTATTCTGGCCTTTGCAGAAAAATTGGTGAGGAAAGACAGATTTTCCCCTGGCTATCTCGGACCATTGGGCGAGAAAGAGGTCAATCTCATCATGGAGAAAGGAATGCCCGCTTTAACAGAGAATGGAATTTTGGGAGATCCAACTAAAGCCTCAGCCGAGAGGGGAGCAATCTATTTGGAAAAGATAGTTGACTACCTGGTCGAGGAAATCAAAAAACAGCTGTAGAACTTGCTGCCGAGTCCTTTTCACCGATTGTTTTTATCGCAATTTCAGCAGCGACTTTTATGACATTTCTGGGAGAATTCAATTTTGCCGCCTTTTCAAGGAAGGGAAGCTGCGAACGATTCCCGCACCTGCCTATAGATCTCAATGCCTCAGCCTGGACAAGATAACTGTCATCGTTCTCGAAGCGCTCCCTGAAAAACGGAACGAATTCTGGATATCCATAGTCCCCGAGACACTGCAACGCAGAAGACCTGACTTTTGAGTTTGCGTCTTCGCATTTTTCTTTGAAAAGATCGATGTCCTCTTCCCTTTTCATATGTCCCAATGTTATGACGGCGCTCTTCCTCACAGCCCAGAAATCATCGCTCCGGGCAGACTTGATAAGACCTTCAAGAGCTCGGGGATCATGTGCGTATTCTTTAATCTCTGATGCCGCCCATTCTCTTCCAATCACGTCATCGTTGTTGAGCTGATACAGAAGTTCTCCCAAACTTTTTTTAAAGGTCCATTCTTTCAAGAGGTTATTTCCCTCATCGAATCTCACCATGAGTGGCTTTTCTTCGACAGCGAACTCAAAGATATCTTCCTGCTTTTCGATCCATACTTTGTGAGAAGTGCTCCCTCTCTTGGTATGTATGCCGACAATAACCGGAATTTTGTAGATGGGAATACCTCTCGAAGTGTCCTGAACTTGACAGACCTTCATTTTGACTTTTCGGATCGTCTCATTCCATCGGTAACTGATCTCTAACACGGGATGGCCGGGCTTGAAAATGTACTGTTCAAAAAACCAGCCTATATTCTGTCCCGTAGCTTCCTTTACGGCGACCATGAAATCATGGGTATCCACAACCTGAAATTCATGTTTGTGCAGAAAATGTTTCAGCGTCCGGAAGAAGGGTTTGTCTCCCAATATAAAGCGCAGCATGTGCAGAACCGCTGCTCCTTTGGGATAGGTGTGGCTGTCAAAATTCTGTTGAGGGCGGTCGTAACGGTCAAAAACGATCGGACGCATGTACCGTGTGTGCGCTTCTTGCAAATATTGATTCTTTTTCCTGAGGAGATCGTAGGCCCCCTCATCCTCTCCCCTGTCATGGTTTGTATACAGATAATCCGAATAGGTGGCGAAGCTTTCGTTCATCCAGGTGTGTTCCCAGCTTCTGAGTGTGATGAGGTCGCCCCACCACTGATGAGCAATTTCGTGGGCAATGATTCTATCCCAGGAGAAATCCTGCTCTGCCCTTTTATCGTGGATGACTCCCTCCCCGAGAAGAGTCGCCGTGGTGTTTTCAGCCCCTCCTCCCATACGCGGTGATATCACCTGATCGTATTTTGCCCAGGGATAGGCATAGCCATAAATGCTGTTGTAAAAATCGATCATCCGAGGAGTCTTACTAAATATCCATTCGGCATCTTCGACATCATTTTCATAAACCCAGTAATTCACCGGCAGAGAGCCGAGCGAATCCTCGATAACGGCGAAAGGACCGATAGCCAGCATATAAAGATAAGTGGAATGGGGGAGATCCTGCAGCCAATGATAAGTTCTGGTTCCCTTTACCCTGTTTTCATTCACACTTATCAGCCTTCCGTTTGCGAGCACTTTGAATGCATCACTGACCGTCACAATGGTATCATGGGTGGCTTTATCATTGGGATAGTCGTAACAGGGAATCCAGTGACGGGCATATTCCGGCCAGGATACGGTGGATACCATTTGAGGATGGTCGGCACTCTGATCATCAAAGAACAGGCCGTGTTGGGGATCGGTGGCACGATATTCCACACAGAATGTGATTTCATCGCCGTAGTTGTAAACTTTGGAGAATTGAATGATGAGGTGCTTTTTTGTTTGTTTGAACTCGAGAGCAGTTTCGGCCGAGTTGATAACAGAGATAACAGAAAGTTCCTCGGCATCCAACACACACTCCTTGAAGCCATCGTTTAGAGGAGTCAAAGTTATGGTGTTCGTTCCCCAGAACTTTTTCTTATCCAAATCAAAGGTCAAATCGATGCGATAGTGCTGTACATCATAGTTACGGCTTCTCTCGAACTGCCGCGGCCTGGTGTAAATGTCCTCCTTTTGCGCAAACAATACGAGAAAAGAAGAAATGAGAGCAGCGATCAAGAGAGTTGTGATAACGGTTTTTTTCATTCGTTTTCTCCGGTGGATCTCCATTCCGAGCAGTCTTTTTCTATACTATAAAAAGAGGGAAATGTCTAAAAACAATTTCTCTAAACATTGAAAAGTGAAAAAATCTCGTTGAATCAGTTTGTGTTGTTGTGCCCGCAAAAAGACTTCATTTCGTTTGCTGCCGCAAGAGCACTATGGCCCTCTCTCCGCATCTGCTTGCATCTGGCTGGCTTCCTGTTCTGACTGCCTGACTGTTGTTGAGACACCCATGGAAAAGAGGATGCTATTGGATTTTCCTTAAGTTGTATTCGAAAGGACGAATGGCTACACTATAAAGCAGAGATGCTATCAAGGAGGGAGGAATATGCAAAGAATAAAGGAGAACAAGGAAAGGCTGAAAGCTCTGGGATCTGCTGCGATATTTACTGTATGGTGTTTTTCCTTTTCTACTCTGTCTGCCCAGGAATCAGCAGATATGAAAATTTACCAGACCGAAAAAACGATTCTAGTGGATGGGAATCTCGGTGATTGGGAAAGGATTGACGAGAGAGCCATTGATCTGACCCTCAAGGGAGAACAGATCTCCTCCTCTTCGGACCTGTCGGTCACTGCAATGTTTACCTATGATTCTAATAACTTCTATGCCGCAGTAAAGGTCCTGGATGATCGTTTCGAATTTCCCAACAGGAGCTGGAGATACGGTGACGGATTTATGCTGACCTTTCTCGATCCTTACCAGGGAAACGAAAGCGATCGATTTTGCTCCTTCGGAATTTCTCGCGAAGAGGAGGAAACGGCCGGTCTCATCGTCAACAAGGATGGAATTTATTTTCCTGGAATAGATATCAGAGATATGAAATTGAAAATCGTTCCGGATGAAGAAAACGGTGAAATCGTCTATGAGATAGCCATTCCTTTCAAATATCTTGTCCCCTTCAAACCATTCATCCAGGAGAGATGGGGGATCAATCTCATCTATGCTGACCGCGATCAGGGAGAAAGGACGTTGGCCTTCCTTTATCCAGATCCTGGCTATGACACAGAGCTGTCCGATAAAAGGAAGGGAGCGATTTTTCAGTTCGTCCATCATGTTCCCGAAGAGCCTGAAATCCAGATGTCCCTCAGCGCCACTCACTTTTATGACGATGATGAGATAAGCATAATCCTTGCTGTCCTTTCACCCGATGAGAGGACCGGATGGCAAATCAGATCCTTTCTCCTGGGACCGAGCGCAAGAAATGTGCCTCAGAAAGAAGAGATCACTTTAAAAGAGGGGATGAATATTTTACGCTTCGACCTGGAAGAGCGAGATTATGCCACAGGTCCCTATGATCTCAGTATCGGCGTGATCAATGAGAAAGGCTCTCTTCGATTCAAGGAGGATAACAGGTTTTATGTTCTGAACCGTGCAGAATTCGAACAGTTCCAAAAAAAATTCGAAGACGTCAAAAAGAGCGAATTGTATACGGAAAATGAGAAATTTCGCAAAAGCCTTTCCAACCTGGAAATCAGGTTCGACTGGATCAAAGAATATATGGAGGAGGCTCCTCCATTCATTGGGATCGATCCCATCGAAGAGTGGTACGATGAGATAAAAACCTTATTCGAAAGAGTCGATGAGGAGAAGCCAGCCCTTTTTCCTCTGGGATCCATAGGAAGATATGCCCACAGGTCCGAGATCGACGGGACACTCCAGCCTTACACTGTCTATATCCCCCAGGATTACAACGAAAAGTATCCCACCCCTCTTTTTGTCACACTCCATGGAAGCGGTGTGAATGAGGTGCGGTATGCTTACAGCATAGCGATGGTATTGGGTGCGGGCCGGTTCAGAGGCGGGATACCGAAGATGATCATGATCGCCCCGCAGGCGAGAGGGCTTTCCGACTGGTACACCGGAAATTCAGGGAAAGACGTTATCGAGTGCACCGATCACATCAAAGCCTTGTACAACATCGATGAGGAGAATATCATTCTGGATGGATTCTCCATGGGAGGTTATGGCGCATGGCGTCTGTCGCTTGTGCACCCGGACCTGTTCAAAGCTGTCATCGTACGCTCAGGAGCTATCGCTCCGCCTCCTTATGTTCAAGGAGAAAATATTCTCGACCTTCTGGATAAGGTAAAGGGACTGAATTTCCTCATCGTCCATGGAGCCAAAGACAATGCGGTTTCTGTGGAGAATGCAAGACGAGCTGTTCAAAAATTGAAAGAACTGGGCATAAACCATAAGTATATCGAAGTCAAAGATGCCTATCATACAGACTACGATAAATGGGCGGAGATCTTTGGATGGCTACGGTCGGTAATCAAACGGTAAAACGGACAAGGAAAGACAAGATGTCATCCGTTAGAAATCGGCTGCGAGACAAGCATTGGGCTCACCATATCCCAGGGATAAGTCTATATCGAACTTTCTGTATATAGTCTTTGTAGCCAGAAAGTTCAACTTCTAACGTTTTGTCTTCGAGTGTGGTTCGGAGTACAAAAAGAGCGATGATGATGGACGCGGGGATGAACGTGAATAGAGAGCCTAACGAGAGAGGATAGCAGAGCATTATGAGGATGACACCCGAATACATGGGGTGGCGGACATATCGATAGGGCCCGGATGTACAGACCGTGTGTCCTCGGTCCTGCTGAACCCGAACCACATCAGAAGCATAGGCGTTTTCCTTAACGGCCCAGAAAGCCAGCCCCATTCCGGGAAGAAAGCCGATAAAGCCCAGAATTTTTCCGATCAACGGAACATCGGACCAATGGAAGCGCACGGCATCTAGCCCAGGAACGGCCAGAAGGAAGATCAAACAGAGGGAATAAGCAATCATGAATTTCTTATCCCAGCTTTTCACATCTTTCTTTCGGGACATCCGCTCCTTCAACAAACCAGGAGCTTTTTTTTTCATCCAAATCAGGGCAGCTGTAACCATTGCCAGATAGAGAATGAGGAAAGCCCAGGCTTCCGGCCAATCGAGAGTGCCCGCCGGGATAAACAGCACGGCCAGCATGAAGAAGACTGTGGTTACAGATCTGACGAGTACCGAAGTCTTGGAAGGCATACTGCTCTGCTTCATTCTTATTTATTATGCAGTCTTTAAAGACAATATTCCAGTTCAATTTTTTAACGGGGCTGTAAACCGCCCCTCGCAGAACAGCTTCCTAATCCGTTTACCTGACTGATGGAGAAACCATCACAGAGAAGAGAGGCTTGTGCGTGACAAGAGTTGCTTGAGAAAACCAGCTGTATCAGAGATAATAAGGAGCGGTTTATAAACGATGTGCAAAGGAGGCTTTCTACTTATGAAATATTCGAGAATGTTATTCCTCTCTATTTTGGCGGCTTTCTGCCTGGTCAGTATGCCTACGTTTGCTGCCGTAAATCCAGAAATCGCATCGCTCGTACAAAATATCTCCAAGGAAAAGGTGGAATCGATTCTAAAAAAACTAGAGTCTTTTCAAACTAGACATACCCTTTCGTCTGACCGGGAAGCCTTTGGGAACAAGGCAGCTGCTGAGTGGCTTCATGCCGCATTCGAGAGCCTGAGTCCAAGGCTCCAAGTCGCTCTGGATACATATGAGCTTCCTTCACAGGGAGGCAGGATAAGCCGTCCCATGACCATCCGTAATGTGGTTGCGGTTTTACCCGGCCGTCAAAGCGGTGCAGAGGAACGGATCTTCATACTCAATGCCCATTACGATACGGTGGCACGGAAAGCCGATGGAAGTTGGCCCCGGGACGACTTCGACAACTACGCACCCGGAGTCAATGACGATGCATCCGGAGTGGCTGCTCTGCTCGAGCTGGCTCGAGTGTTCAGCCAGCATGAGTTCGATGCGACCATTTATTTTGCCGCATTCTCAGGAGAAGAGATCGGTCTCGTTGGCAGCACGCTGATGGCCGCGCGCCTTAAAGAGGAAGGTAAGAATATCTGCGGCGTAATAGGTCTCGACATGATCGGGAACATCGAAGGAGGAAACGGGCGGATTGACAACAGCCGGATCCGGGTTTTCTCAGAAGGCCCCATGGATTCGGCTTCACGCCAGCTTGCCCGCTATGTAAAGCAGGTGGGGGAACGTTATTTCCCATCGGTTGAGATAGATTTAATCTATCGTGCGGACCGTTTCGGCCGCGGTGGAGACCACACGCCTTTTGTGCAGGAAGGGTGGGCCGGTATCCGCATGATGGAAGCCAACGAAAACTATTCGCGCCAGCATACCATCCATGATACGCTCGATAATGTCTCTCTCGACTACTGCACCCGCAACATTCGGATCGTTGGATCGGTTCTGGCGTCGTTGGCAGCAGCACCTCCGGCACCCAGAGTGAATGATGAGCGGGGACGACCCATGCTGGGACGAGGAGAGAGTGGTTATGACGCCGCACTCGAGTGGAATCCCGTGATATGCGATGATCTGGCAGGGTACATCATCCATTGGCGCAGGACCATATCGCCCTATTGGGAAAAAGAGATTCATGTAGGGAGAGTACAGGAGTATACCTTCCGAGATGTCACTATTGATGAGCATGTCTTTGGTGTCAGTGCAATCGATAAAGCCGGGAATGAGAGCCTGATCTCTTCTTATACCATGCCTTCGCGGAGTAAACGCGTATACAAAGTAAAAAAATGAGCCGCCTGTTTGCACTGTTGACTCTGTCCGCATTCGCTGCTATCCTTTTTTTTCGTTATGAGTGGGGATGACTGTGACCCTTAGATGTCCTGAATGTGATACCGAAAATCCTTCTGACTCACGATTCTGCAAAGCGTGTGCGTCGCCTCTTCGTGATGTGAAGGATGCTGACCTCTCTTACACAAAAACTCTGGAAATTCCCCCCCTGGAGCTCAAAAGAGGAAGTCTTTTTGCAGAAAGATACGAGATCATCGAGAAGCTGGGCAAAGGTGGAATGGGACATGTTTATCGTGTCGAAGACACAAAAATCAGAGAAGAAATCGCTCTGAAGCTCATAAAGCCTGAGATTGCCGCTGATAAAAAGACCATCGAGCGCTTCCAGAGTGAGCTGAAAACAGCGCGTAAGATTCGCCACAAAAATGTCTGCGGCATGTACGATTTAGGGGAAGAGAAAGGGACTCACTATATCACTATGGAATATGTCCCTGGGGAGGATCTCAGGAGCTTCATGAAACGTTCGAAACAGCTCTCCGTTCTTACGGCTGTTTCTCTCGCCAGGCAGGTCTGCGAAGGATTGGCTGAGGCACATCGATTAGGTGTGGTTCACCGGGACCTTAAGCCTCAAAATATCATGATAGACCGTGAAGGAAATGCCCATATCATGGACTTTGGGATCGCGCGTACGATGTACACCCCAGAGATGACAGAGGATGGAGCGATCATTGGAACGCCCCATTATATGTCACCGGAGCAGGTAGATGGAAAAGAAGTAGATCAGCGTTCAGACCTTTATTCCCTGGGCGTGATCATCTATGAAATGGTCACAGGCCGGGTGCCTTTTGAAGGCGACAGTGCGGTGAGTGTGGCCTTGAAGCACAAGACCGAAACGCCCACAAGCCTGAGGGAATTCAATATGCATGTTCCAGAGAGCCTCAGCCGGTTGGTCTTCAAATGTATGGAAAAGGATAAAGACAAAAGGTATCGGAGTGCTGAGGAAGTTTTATTAGGCTTGGCCGACATTGAGAAAGAAATCACGGGGGAGACAGAGATCACCGGTGAAAGAAAGACAGGCGTCCAGATATCAGATGAACCTGAATTCCAGCAGTCGATCGCAGTTCTGCCCTTCAAGGATATGAGCCCCCAGAAAGATCAGGATTATTTCTGCGAAGGCCTGGCTGAAGAACTGATCAATGCACTGACCCAGGTGCAGGACTTGAAAGTTGCTGCCCGGACCTCTTCTTTTTCGTTCAAGGAAAAGGATGAAGATATCCGTGAGATCGGAAGGATCCTGAATGTCGGGACTGTCCTTGAAGGAAGTGTCCAGAAGGCAGGAAACCGACTCCGGATCACGGCCCAGCTCATCAATGTTTCTGACGGATACCACCTCTGGTCCGAGCGCTTCGACCAAACCATGGATGATATCTTTGCCATCCAGGATGAAATCTCCATGGCCGTTGTAGACAAGCTCAAAGGAGAACTTCAGGAAGCGGACAGGGAGAAAGTCACCAAACGACATACGGTCAGCAAAGACGCCTACAACCTGTATCTCAAGGGCCGTTACTTTTTCAACCGGCGTTATCAGGGGGATATGATCAAAGCCGTCGACTTTTACCAGAGAGCCATCGCTAAAGACTCCCATTACGCCCTTCCTTACGTGGGAATCGCGGATGTCTTCAACATCCTGGGCCAGTGGGCATATATCCATCCCAAAGATGCATACGACACGTCGAAAGCCATGCTCCAGAAGGCCATGGAGATCGACAGCTTGCTCAGCGAAGCCTATTCTTCTTTGGGTTTTATGACCATGGGATTTGAATGGGATTTCCCTGCTGCAAGGAATTATCTCCTCCGCAGCATCGAGCTGAATCCACAGAATGCCATTGCCCACGCTTGGCATGCTGAAATGTTAGCAACTGCGGGAAGAAGCGAGGAGGCCATAGCCGAGGCAAAAAAGGCAATCGAGTGCGACCCTTTATTTTCTCTGATTCACTCTCTCCTTGGTGTTGTCCTTGCTATAGGAGGGGAAGTGGAGGCGGGAAGGGAACAGATCGATAAGGCGATCTCCATGAATCCGGATCAGCCGATGCCCTATCTCTTCCAGGGCATGATGTATCTTATAAAGCCTTCTTTGCCTGAAAAAGCCATAGAGCATCTGGAGAAGCCCGTCGAAGCTGGGATGATCCTTGCTTACGGCTGGCTGGGTGCCGCCTATGTCTTGGCTGGGCAGAGGGATGAGGCGTTGAACATCCTGGAAGAATTGGACAGGAAAGAGAAAGAACGGTACATTCCCCCCTTCAAAAAACTTGGAGTCTACCTGAAACCGGGACTCAAACACTTCCGTTTCATGAAGAAAAAATATGTCACCCCTATGACGAGATACTTACTGTATCTGGCAATGAATATGCAGGATGAGGCACTGGAATGGCTCGAAAAATCGGCACAGGAGCGCGACTATTTTTTCCCTGCATTGATCCTGGTGATGGACCGTTTCGATTTTCCCTGGGCCGAAGACATTAAAGCCCATCCCCGGTTCGTGGCCCTTCAGAAAAAAATCAATATCAAATAAATCTAGAAACGTTATGAGTGAAAAATCCATCATCGTCATCGGAGCCGGGGTTGCGGGATTAGCGGCAGCGTGTTATGGACAGATGAACGGCTACGGCGTCCGTATCTTCGAGCAGGATGCAAGGCCAGGTGGATTGTGCACCTCCTGGGAGAGGAAGGGATTCACCATTAACGCAGGGCTGGCCTTTTTGATCGGTTCAGGTCCAGGCACGAATTTTTTCCGCGTCTGGAAAGAGCTCGGAGTCGTCCCAAAGATCCGGATGATCGACAGCGAATATTTCGTGATCGTTGAAGGGAAGAAGGGCGAAAAATTCTTGATGTACTCCGATGTGGACTGCCTGGAGAGGCACATGAGAGAGCTTGCTCCAGAAGACGAAAAGGCTATCGATGAATTCATTCAGGCCGTTCGCATTTTTTCCAGGTATCCGTTGCCCATCGGTAAAGCCCCGGAGCTGCAAACGGCTTTTGACAAAATGAAGCTGTTGTTGAACCGCTTTCCCTTGATCCGAACCCTGGGAAAATGGAAGAACGTGTCCATTAGGGACTTCGCCGACCGCTTCAAAAATCCCTTTCTGAGGGAGGCTTTGTTCCAGAGCAAAGCTCTGTTCTCCGACGATCTTCCCGTGATGCTGATCCACCTGATTGTCGCAGGAGGCCACCTGAAATCCGCCGGATATCCCGAAGGGGGTGGGCTCGTATTCTCACAGGCCATCGAAAAAAGGTTTCGTGATCTGGGCGGCACCGTCGAATACCAATCATGTGTGGATAAGATCTTGGTCGAAAACAACAAGGCTGTGGGTATCCGCCTGGAAAATGGAAGCAAGCATTATGCCGATTCTGTGATCTCTGCTGCTGATGGAAGAACAACCATCTTTCATATGCTGGATGGGAAATACGTCGATGATAAGATTCGTGGCTGTTATGACAGCTTTCCTCTCTGTAATCCCGTCATCATCGTAGCCTTGGGCGTTTCCAGGCGATTCGAGAATCTCCCTCATTCAGCGGCCGGAATCATCTATCCCCTTAAAGAACCGGTAGACATTGGAGGATTGAAAATAGAAAGGCTTCGGCCGATGATTTACAATTTCGACCCTACCCTTGCACCAATTGGCAAGACACTTATAAGGATTGTGCTCCCTGCGGACTATGATTACTGGAGGGGGCTGCGGAACCACCATGGCAGATACGATGAAGAAAAAGTCAAAGTGGCAGAGACTGTCATCCGCCTGTTGGAACAGCGGTTTCCAGGGATTTCTTCCGATGTAGAGATGCAGGATGTGGCCACCCCGCTCACCTTCGAGCGCTACACGGGCAACTGGAAAGGGAGCATCATCGGTTGGGATCTGACCACCAAAACTGTTTTCAGGCCTTTGCCTAAGACTCTCCCCGGCCTTGAAAATTTCTGGATGGCCGGCCAATGGGTGGAGCCTGGAGGTGGCATTCCCTTTGTCGCCCTTTCGGGCCGGAATGTCATCCAGCTCATCGCAAGAAGAGACAAAAAACCTTTTGTCACAAGTGTTTCAAAATCTTAGTCGTTTTGTTGTGACCATTTTTAGGAGGTGCCCATGAAAAAGAAAGATGCCTTTGTCCATCCCTATATTCCCAACTCAGTGCCCCAGGTGAAAGCTAAGATGATGGAGGCGATCGGAGTCGGGGATATCGAAGACCTGTATGCGGATATTCCAGAACATTTACGGTTCAAGCGGGATTTGAATTTGCCAGAAGGGCTGCCCTCGGAACACGCTTTGAAGCAGCATGTGGAAAAGATCCTTTCCAAGAATGAGACCTGCCAGGAGTCCATCAGTTTTTTAGGGGGAGGATGCTGGCCGCATTATGTTCCGGCGATTTGTGATGAAATCAACCAGCGGTCAGAGTTTTTGACCGCATATGCAGGCGAGCCCTATGAGGACCACGGCCGGTTTCAGGCTCTTTTCGAATACCAGAGCCTGATGGCTGAGCTTCTGGATATGGATGTGGTCAACGTCCCGACCTATGACTGGTGCCAGGCAGCCAGCACTTCACTCCGGATGGCCGAGCGCATCACCCAGCGCGGGGAAGTGCTGGTTGCAGATACCGTTGCGCCAGACCGGCTTTCGGCGATAAGGAACTATTGCGAGCCTGTGGTCAAGGTCACGTTGGTTAAGCACATGCCTGAAACAGGATGGGTGGATTTGGCCGATCTGAAGGATAAGATATCCAAAAATATTGCCGGCATGTATTTTGAAAATCCCTCTTTCCTAGGCTTTATCGAAAGCCAGGGTCAGCTCATTTCCGATATTGTGCATGGAAACGGAGCGCTGTGTGTAGTGGGAGTGGATCCCATCTCATTAGGCGTGCTGACACCACCCAGCCATTATGGAGCGGATATTGTCTGCGGAGACGTTCAGCCTCTGGGTGTCCGCATGAACTACGGCGGTGCATTGGGAGGATTCATCGCCGCGCCTGATGAAGAGAGATTCGTGATGGAATATCCTTCCCGGCTCTTCGGGGTCACAAAAACCTCTGTGGATGGTGAATACGGATTCGGCGATGTGGCCTATGACAGGACATCATTCGGAGTCCGGGAGAGAGGCAAGGAATTTGTAGGAACAGCTGCCGCACTATGGGGCATCACCGCTGCTGTCTACCTGTCTTTGATGGGTCCTAAGGGCATGAAAGATCTGGGGCAGCGTATCTTGCAGAAATCGCAGTATGTCATGAGAAGGCTTTCAGGAATAGAAAGGGTGAAAGCACCTCGGTTCGCATCGGCACACTTTAAAGAGTTCGTGGTGGATTTCAACGACACCGAGAAATCTGTCAGCCAGATCAACAAGTCTTTATTGACCCGCGGCATATTTGGGGGGAAGGATCTCAGCCGCGAATTTCCTGACCTGGCTCAGTGTGCCTTGTATTGTGTGACAGAAGTCCATTCCCAGGACGATATCGATAGCCTCGTGGATGCCTTGGCGGATTGTCTATCATCTGAGGAAGAATGAGAAGCGGAGGGGAAAATGACCAAGGAAAATAAAAGAAAATACAGATTAAGGGAAAATTTTCATCAAGCCAAATGGGACGAGCCGATAATCTTCGAACTCCACACGCCTGGCGAAAGAGGAATCCTGGTGCCAGAAGCAGAATCCGAAGTGGTTGATGCTGTGGGTGATGGAATTTCGGCATTGCCCCGAAGCATGATTCGGGAGCAGGAGCCTGCCCTTCCAGAGGTTTCGCAGATGCGTGTCCTGAAGCATTATTTACGTCTCTCACAGCAATGCCTGGGAGCAGATTTTAATATCGACATCGGCCAGGGTACCTGCACTATGAAATACAGCCCGAAGATCAACAAAATGCTGGCTGCGTCTCCCAAGACGACGGAAATTCATCCCTGGCAGGATAACAGCACAGTTCAGGGTGCCTTAGAGATCATGCATAAACTCGATATTTTTCTTCGCGAGATATCTGGAATGAGCCGTTTCAGTTTGCAGCCCAGCTCCGGTTCTGCCGCGATTTTTATCATGGCCTCTATGGTTCGTGCTTTTCAAGCCTTCAATGGCGAGGCGGAAAAAAGGGATGAGATCATCACCACCATATTCTCCCATCCCTCGGATGCAGCAGCTGCGGCTGTCAAGGGATATAAAATCATAACGCTGTACCACGACGAAGATGGATTGGTCAGCGTGGACGCTTTGAAGGAAGCCGTATCTGACCGTACGGCTGCACTATTTATCACCAATCCTGAGGATACAGGGATATTCAATCCGGATATCGCAGAGTTCACCCGTCTCGTCCATGAGGCGGGGGGATTGTGCGGCTATGATCAGGCCAATGCCAACGGAATATTGGGCATCACCCGAGCCAAGGAGGCCGGTTTTGATCTGTGTTTCTTCAACCTGCACAAGACTTTTTCAGCCCCCCATGGTTGTGGGGGTCCCGCGGCAGGAGCTCTGGGAGTCACGGACAATCTCATCGATTTTCTTCCTGTTCCGTTAGTTGAACAGGAGAGCGAAAGATATTATCTGAATTATGACATCCCTCACACCATAGGCAAAACCAGAGGTTTCTATGGAGTTTTTCCAGTCATCCTCAAGGCCTATTCCTGGATCATGAGTCTCGGGGGAGCAGGGCTCAAAGAGGCAGCCCAGGTGGCGGTGCTCAACAACAATTATCTTCTCGAAAATATCAAGAAAATCAGAGGAGCCGCGTCTCCATTTGCGGCAGGCAAACACCGCATCGAACAGGTACGTTACACCTGGGAGCCGCTCACCCAGGAAACCGGGGTAACGACCGAAGATGTCACCTGCCGCATGGCTGATTTCGGTTTTCATCTTTGGTCCAGCCATCATCCTTTTGTCGTGCCCCAGCCATTCACCATCGAGCCGACTGAGTCCTACTCCAAAGATGAGCTGGATGAATACCTGGAAGGGCTGAGACAGGTGGTTGAGGAAGCCTATGAAAATCCTGAATTTGTGAAAAATGCCCCCTATAACAGCGTTGTCCATAAGATCGACCACAGCACGCTCGATGACCCGGAGAAATGGGCGATTACCTGGAGATCGTATCTGAAAAAACATAAAATGAGTAAAAAAGATTAAGAAGCATTGAAAAAATTAGGATTGATCGTGAATCCGATTGCTGGAATGGGGGGAAAAGTCGGACTGAAAGGAACAGACGGCATCGATATTCTTAACAGAGCTAAAGGTCTCGGGGCTAAGCCCGAATCACCGCGGCGGACAGTCGAAGCTCTCCAAATGCTTCACCCTCTTAGAAATGAGATGGAATTGATCACCTATCCTGCAGAGATGGGCGAATACGCTGCGGTGGAGTGCGGCTTCAGGCCTCATGTTATCGGCACAATAGATGTTGGCCGGACAGATGCGGTTGACACCCAAAGAGCCTGTAAAGACCTCAGAGCTCATGGTGTGGATCTTCTGCTTTTTGCGGGTGGTGATGGGACAGCGCGGGATATTTATGCTGCTATCAGAGATACGGTGGTCGTTTTAGGTATTCCCACGGGTGTGAAGATGCATTCAGCAGTCTTTGCCTGTAATCCACTGAGAGCCGGTGAACTTTCTTCTTTATTTTTACAGAACAGGATTAAACGAATCAGGGAAGCCGAGGTCATGGATATCGATGAGGAATCCGTAAGAAGGGGGATTGTTGCAGCCAAACTTTTTGGATACCTGAAGATTCCCTATGAACGGAGGCACATTCAAGGGTTGAAGGCAGGAAGCATGCCCCTAGAGCATGCAGCCCAGGATGCCATTGCCCAGGATATTATCGAACACATGGATGATGACTGTCTTTACATCCTAGGCCCTGGTACAACCACCAGGGCAATTTTAGAGAGATTGGGATTGGAGGGTACTCTTTTAGGAGTCGACCTGGTCAAAGAAAAAAAACTGCTCGGCAAGGACCTGAATGAGAAACAATTGCTGGAGCACATTGAAGATAAAAAAAATGTGAAGATCATTGTCACGCCTATCGGAGGGCAAGGATATCTGTTTGGGAGAGGCAATCAACAAATAAGCGCCGAAGTCATCAAAAGAACCGGCGTCATCAATATCATCGTTGCAGCGACTGCTGATAAGATCAATTCTTATCTAGGCCGTCCCCTTCTGGTCGATACTGGAGAGAAAAGCATTGATCGGCTGATCAGCGGATACATCAAGGTTGTTTCTGGCTATAAAGAGAGAATCGTCTACAGAGTAACACATTAAAGTAATAACGAATATTTTAACTGAGAAAGGGAGAAATCCATGAGAGGATTGGAAAACAAAAGAGTGCTTATTACAGGGGGCGCCGGTGGAATCGGTGCAGCCACAGCCAAGCGTTTTCTGGAAGAAGGTTCGCGTGTATTCATATTGGACCACGATGCGGAGGCCTGTGATCTCCTGCAAAGGGAACTGCCTTCAATGGAAGGCACGCTGACCGCAGACGTTTCAAAATTAGAGGAAGTTAATGGAGCTTTTAGCGAACTGGATATTCTCTGTGAGGGTCTGGATATCCTGATTAACAATGCCGGGATCAGTATCCGTCACAATTTCTTGGATATCAGGCCTGAAGAATGGCTTCGAATAATGGCAGTCAATTTGAATGGTGCATTTTACGTAGCTCAGGCGGCTGCGAGACGGATGAAGGCTCAAGGATCAGGGGTTATTATAAACATGGCCTCCACAAACGGGATGACCGGGTATCCATACTATGCAGGCTACAATGCCTCAAAAGCAGGTGTGATTGCCTTGACGAAATCCATGGCCCTGGAGCTGGCGCCAGCAGTGCGGGTGCTCGCTGTCTGTCCGGGGTATGTTCTGACTCCGATGCAGAAGGCGGAATACACGCCTGAAATGTTGGAGGACGCGAATAAGAAAGTTCCTCTTCTTCGGCATGCTCAGCCCGAAGAGGTGGCTGCCCTGTTTGCCTTTTTGGCCTCGGAGGAAGCAAGCTATATGACAGGACACTGCTATATGATCGATGGGGGAGAGCTGGCTGGGGGACTGGCGAGCAGATAAATAATAAATGCCGGTTAGATTTGAAGTTCACCATCCCGCAATGAAAAAAATCCGGACAGATCAGGTTTGCATCTGTTTATGGAGAACTATATTATGATGAATGCGAAGCGTTCAGAAAGGAATGAGAAGTTTTCAGAATATTCCTTCGAACTCAATTCATAAAAAAGGTTCCCGAATGTGTGGAAGGAGATGTCAATGATAGAGATTCGGTTTCATGGAAGAGGAGGCCAGGGAACGGTGGTCGCTTCGAAAATTCTGGCCGATGCGATAACTAAAGAAGGGAATTATGTTCAGGCATATCCGGAATTCGGAGTGGAGAGAAGAGGCGCGCCTGTCTATGCATTCATCCGCATAGGTGATAAGCCGATCTATGATAAGAGTAGAATATATGATCCTGACCATGTCGTTGTCGTGGAGCCCACTCTTGTTGAAGCCATCGACGTCACGGAAGGTTTGAAAGAGGGGGGTTGGATAATTGTGAACAGCGATAAAAGACCTGAAGATTTAGATTTTCAAGTTAATTATAAGGTTGCGACCATAGACGCCATGAATATCGCCTTAAAACATAAGCTGGGAACGAGATCAGCTCCCATAGTCAACACCGCGATGGTGGGAGCTGTGGTCAAAATCCTAGGATTGGCAAGGATCGAATCCGTTTTGGAAGCTGTACGTGAAGGAGTTCCTGTAAAACCTGAAGAAAATGTAAAAGCCGCTCGGGAAGCTTTTGAAAAGGCTTAAGAGAGGAATTTTAATCATGAAAAACAAGCAAGACAAAATGATCATTTTTGAATCAGAAAAAGATGTGCCTTTTATGCCCATGTCTCTCGGTTCTATGCTCTGGAATAAGACCGGGGGTTGGAGAAACATCAGGCCGGTCATCGACCCTGAAAACTGCCTCCAGTGCGGCATATGCTGGAAATTTTGCCCCGATGTGGCCCTCCACATCCAAGAAGAATATCCTGTGGTCGATTATGAATACTGTAAAGGATGCGGTCTTTGTGCGGAAGAATGTCCCTCGAAATGCATAACCATGGTTGAGGAGGAAAGATGAGAAAAGTCATCATGGGAAACCATGCCCTCTCCTTCGGGGCAAAGCTGGGCCGCGCTCAAGTCATCGCAGCCTATCCTATTACTCCCCAAACTCAGGTCGTCGAGCTTCTCTCTGAGATGTGTGCCGACGGGACTTTGGATGCCAAGTTTATCAAGGTTGAATCCGAGCATTCAGCCATGGCAGCCTGTCTGGGGGCTTCGTTAGCCGGGGCGCGGACATTTACTGCCACTTCTGCACAAGGATTGGCCCTGATGCATGAGCTGCTCCATTGGGCTTCAGGAGGACGGCTGCCCGTTGTCATGGGAAACATAAACCGGGCTATGGCCCCTGGCTGGAGCATCTGGTCGGATCAGAATGACAGCCTTTCCCAGAGAGACACGGGATGGATGCAGTTTTATTGTGCCAGCAACCAGGAAGTATTGGATACGGTCATCCAGGCATTCAAGGTTTCTGAGAAACTCCTCATTCCCAGTATGGTGATCCTTGACGCCTTCACCCTTTCCCATACTTATGAGGTTGTGGAGATACCTGACCAGGAAAGGGTGGATGAGTATCTCCCTCCTTTTAATCCTACCATCAGAATTACTCCAGATGAGCCGCACGCTTTTGGCGGGCTTACAGGCCCCGAACACTATTTAGAGCTGAGATACAAGCTTCAGAAGGAAATGGAGAAAGCTCCTGCTCTGATTGAGGAGACAGGAGAAGAATATCAAAAATTGTTCGGCCGCACTCTTGGACAAGTGGATGAATACCAGTGCGGCGATGCCGAGCTCGTCTTCATCACTTCAGGAACCATGGGTTCGACGGCGAAGGTGGCTGTTGACAGGCTCCGAGGCGAGGGAATAAAAGCTGGGAATCTAAGGATCAGAGTATTCAGGCCTTTTCCATTCGAGAAAGTTCGGAAAATTATTAAAAGTGCGCGGAAAGTCGCTGTAGTGGACCGGAACATTTCCTACGGTCATCATGGAATATTTTATCAGGAAGTCAAATCAGCTATGTACGCTCACGACCACGGGATGCCGCTCTTCGGTTTTATTGCCGGTTTGGGGGGGAGGGATATCACGCCCTCAACTTTTAAAGATATTGCACGCCGCACCCTCGAGAAAGAAAAACCGGCAGAAGAGATTATCTGGATAGGGGTAAACCGATGAAGAGAAAAAAGAAAATGAAGCTTTCTCTTCCCATAGAGGAATGGATGCATTCCGGCCATCGGGGATGTCAGGGATGTGGTGCCGCATTAGCCATGAGATACGCCCTGAAAGCCCTGGGACAAAAAACTGCACTCTGCATTCCGGCCTGCTGTTGGTCGGTTATTGATGGTCCCTTTCCCTATTCGTGTCTCGATGTTCCCATCTTTCACTGTGCTTTCGAGACGGCGGCCGTATCTGCCTCCGGCGTCAAAGCTGGCTTGGAGATGGTCGGCGATTCAGAAACGACCGTGGTCGCCTGGGGAGGAGATGGAGGAACATTCGATATCGGTATTCAGGCCCTCTCTGGAGTAGCGGAGCGAAATGATGATATCATCTATGTTTGTTACGACAACGAGGCCTACATGAATACAGGGATCCAGAGAAGTTCGGCCACTCCCTGGGGTGCCTGGACGACAACAACCCCGGTCAAGCACTATAAGGATAGGCCAAAAAAAGATATGGAGGCCATCATGGCTGCCCATGGCATTCCCTATGTTGCGACGGCGAGCGTGGGCTATCCTGAAGATTTGTTCAAGAAAGTGAAAAAAGCCAAGGATATCGAGGGCACTCGGTTCATTCATATCTATGCGCCCTGCCCGGCAGGCTGGAGGAGCAGGCCAGAGGACACCGTCAAACTGGCACGCATGGTGGTCCAGAACCGCATTTTTCCGCTCTTTGAAGTTGAATGGGGAGAGACATACACTCTGAACATTAGGCCAAAGACGCGTAAACCCATTGATGATTACCTCAAGCTTCAGGGAAGATTCCGCCATTTGACAGATAAAGAAATAGCCTTCATGCAGGAGGAAGTAGACAGGAAGTGGGAAAAACTCTTATCCAAACTGCATCATTGAGCTCTTGCGTTGACCGGATTCGGTTTACCGCATCGAGGGTGTATCCGACTCCCTCCAATTTCGGGCTTTTTTATGGAAGGGATGATCCGACATTTGAGAGTTAAGTAATTTCGTATACTGTCACCAAATTAAAATTCTTTGTGAAGGAGTTTTTATCTTTTTTCGGAACTGGATTGAGTAAGAGATTTCCCCATCCTGGCATATTCATCGGATTTCCTGCTGTCTCCAAGCCGGTTGTACAAATCGGCGAGGAGAAAGTAGCCTAAAGGAAGGTTTTCCTTCCCGGGCTTGAGTTCTATCCCTTTTTTCACGAGAGATATCGCCTCCTCGAATTTCTCGCCGCGGTTTAAATAAATTCTCGCCAGGTAAAAATAACTCATAGGAAAATTCGGGTTAATATCGATCGTGTGTTCGAGATATTCTTCTTCCTTATCCTCTTGACCTAAAAGACGGTAAACCCTAGAGAGATTGAAGCTCGCTCTGAAATTGTGAGGAATGTTTTCCAATTCAAGTCTGTATTCCTCAACTGCCTGGGAAAACTCTTTGCGTTCCTCCAGGAGTTGGGCGAAATTGAAGTGGACATTTCTCAATTGTGGGTTGAGACCCATCGCTTTTTTGATGTTTTTCTCTGCATCATCCAATTTTTCCTGAATGATATACACAGCGCCCAAATTGTTGTAGGCTGAGGCGGAATAGGGATTCGCCGCCAGGCATTTTTGGTAGTAGGTGACGGCTTTATCATGATCTGATTTCAGTTTATAGATGTTGCCGAGCATAAGATAAAGTTGAGAATCGGGTGGAACAGCCTCCATAGAGTCCAGAATGATCTTTTCCGCCTCATCTAATTTTCCTAATCTCATGTAGGAGTTAGCGATATTGATGATGGTGAAGGCATCATCGGGTTTTCTGTCCAAAGCCTGGGAGAAATATTGGATAGCCTTCTCGAACTGCTCATTCTTGAAATAGAGATTTCCCAGGGCAAAGTATGCATCGATGATATCGGGATCTTCCTGAATGATTCCTTGGATCATCTTCTCGGCTCTCAGAAACTCTCCCTGGAGGCCTAGTTCCCGTGCTTTTGATAAACGATTGAAGACGCCGATTTTATCTTTGGGATTGGCCAAAGTCTTCCCTTGCAGTTGAGAGGAATCGGTAAAAGATCCGATGTATCCAAGGGCAGCTAACTTCTCACGGGTTTCCTCATCCAGGTTTCTGTAATCCATTTCAAAGGCATTCTGGCTGGTTCTTTCGAGGAAGGCATCGATGATTCCTTTTAAACGCCGGCCCTCATCGGGTTGTTTATCGATCAAATTTTCTCTCTCCTCAGGGTCTTCAGAAAGGTCATAGAGCTCGAGTTTCGGCGCTAGGATCAGCTTGAATCGATCATCCTGGATGCTTTTCAGATCGCTCCATCCGAAGTGAAATCGGGGATAGTATGTCTCGCAGTAGGCAAATACCTCTTCTTGGTTTTTGTCTTGTAAGAAGAATGGGACAAGGCTTTTACCTTGAACTCGATCGGGGACCGGAATTTCAGCAATCTCGAGGACAGTGGGCATGATATCTACCAGGTTCACAACCTGGGATCGAGACAATCCTTGAAGCTGTGCGATAGGAGTAACAAAAATCAAAGGGACATGTACAGCCTCCTGATACACAAAGAAGCCGTGGGTGCTTTCTTGATGCTCACCGAGGCTTTCACCATGATCAGAGGCGAAAACGAAAATCGTATTATCGACCAAGTCGTTTTCTTCTAAGTAGCGCCAGAGGTGACCGAGTTGATAATCTGTAAATGCGATTTCTCCCAAATAGGGATGACCAGGATATTTCTCCAGATAAGGGGAAGGGGGCTCATAAGGAGTATGAGGATCATACAGGTGAATCCACGTGAAGAATTTTTCTGATTTATGTTTTTCTAGCCAGGTTAGGACCTCATCGATGACCTCATCTGCCGGGCGCTGGACATTGCCTAAGGAAATTGCCTTGTAGCGACTCAGGTCGAATTGGTCAAAGTAGTGGTCGAAGCCCTGGTTGATTCCCCATTTGGAGTCGAGAACATAAGCTGCAACGAATCCAGAAGTCTGATAGCCTTTTTTCTTGAAGAGTTCGGCAATGGTATCCAACTGCGGGGGGACAATAAAGCCCCCGTTATCCCGGACTCCATGAAAGACAGGATAAGTCCCGGTCATAATCGAGGTATGAGATGGAAGAGTCAGGGGCGTCTGGGCTATGCATCTCTCGAATTTGATTCCTCTGGCGGCGAAAAGGTTCATGTAAGGAGTTTCGATCTGGGAGAATCCATAACAACCGATGCGATCGGCTCTGAGGGTATCTACTGTGACTAAGATATAATTGTAGTCTTTCTTGCCTTTAAGCTTGTGAAAATCTGTTTTCCTTCTGGTAAGATAGAATAAGGCTGCAGTAAGAAGGACCAACACCGAAATGCCGCCCATCAGCAATGCTTTGTTTTTGATCATAGTCTTAAAACATTATTTTAGCACAAAAGAAGCTACTGGGCACCGGATGGCTGTTATCAGGAGCTGAAGTGTATCTCTGTCTAAAGGCGAACAGGAAGCCTTATGCATCAGAGACTAACTCTGCTTTTCAACATGAATAAATAGAGAAAGCCAGATGGAAAGATAAAAAAAGGGTGGCGAGATGAAACTCGCCACCCTTTATGCCACCCCGAGTTCAGATTACCACATGAACCTCAGTCCGACTCTCGCTGTTCTCGGCCTCACAATACTGTAGAGCTCGTGTCCCTCTGTTGAAGGCCAATCACCTGGAAACCAATCATAACCCCATGTTTCACCCCAGATGCGAATGGTATCGTCGTTCAGCAGGTTGAAAATATCCAGCATAAATCCGAGGCGGTATTTTTCGGATATCATGAAGGTCTTTTCCAATCGCACGTCCGCGATTTTCTGAAGAGGGTAATGTTGTGATCCACGTGCTTCTGTCCGGTAGTAGACTCTTCTTCGATCCGGAGAAGGAAGGCGGTCTCTCACTTCTCGAGCCCAGGCTCGTCCTGTTACTGCCCGAAAGTAAGCCGAGGCATAGATCCCGAAGGGGAGGACGTACGTCCCCTGGATCTTGAGCATATGGGTCGGGTCATAGGTCAAATTGCCTTCGCCAAAGATCCAGAAATTGGGATCTGAAGTGTTGTAGCCACCGATGTCAGACGCTCCTGCGTTATTAATCGTACCGGTAGCTTTGCTGTACACATAGGATGCGATCAACTGCCATTTGTTGGAGAATCTCTTGTTGAACATGAATTCCAAACCCCAGTATTTCCGGTAGGGATCCAGCAGAATCTGGCTTTCATCTCCCTTTTCGATATTCTTGATGATGTAGTGGTAGTTGCCAGGATTGGCTTGATAATAGAGGGTATATGGGGTGTTGTCTTCTGGATCATAGAGGGTTGTCGTTTCATAGATTGTGCCTGTATCCACACGGCCGATGATGTTGCGCCACTTCCGCCAGATATAGCTCATGGAGAATGAAGCATCCTTGAACAGTTCCCTTTCGATGCTCAGCGTGATCTGGTTCATGTAGGGATGTTTGATATCATCCGCTAATTCATATTGCTGTTCATGGACACTCCTGAACATTTCAACCCATGACCCTGAGGGAACGTCCCAATAGTAGCCCACATAGTCACTGTAATTTTTGTCGGGATTCAATCGTCTGTGAATATAGGCATACATCGCTTCCGTGAACTGGCCGTAATGGGCCTTGAAGATCGTGGTTTTGTCGCCGAGGATATCAAAGGTGAAGCCCACGCGGGGGGCGATCCGGAAGTTTTTATAAACCGTGCCGACTTCAGGAATGGTTCCCCAGTTCTGAGTAAACCGGGCCCCGATACTGATATTCAGGCGGTCTGAGACTTTCCATTGATCCTGAGCGAAACCTTCGAATCTGACGTAGTTGGTTTTCTCGGTTCTGCCTACATATTCATAGGCCAGGTAGTTGCCGGTGTAATAGTAGCCAAAAGGTCCATATCCCACATAATCGACATAGTACCAGGCATTAGGTCCAGTGTATCCTGACTCTACGGAAACGCGGCCGTGTTCCACCTCAACGCCGAACTTGAAGTCATGATCTCCCTGGATAAAATCTTCAGCATAATGGGTCACACTGGCATTCGCCTGGAATCTGTCACGGTCTGTCAGGTAATAATAACCACTGCTGTGGTAAAGCATGTTATCGTTCAAATCGAAGTGTGCACTGACATCTCTGCCGGATTCAGGTTCCAGATAAAAAGCACCGAGAAAGAAGGATCCTTTCAATTCCATAAACGTGGTTGGGCTGAAAATATGGGTCAGGGAAAAATTCCCAACATAGTCAGGCGAATCCTGATCCACGACTGCTTCTGGAGAAGTGGTGGCGCTTGCTCCTCGATTTGTTCCATTGTAGGCGTCGTACTCGAAGAATGTATTGAAAGATGTGGACGGGGAAACTTGCGCAGTGAGTTTCAGGAAGCCCCGGGGTTGTTTGTAATCCCGATCTTCGGGAAAGCCGGTCGGTCTGTCGAACTCACGATAAAACTGTGCCCCGGTGTAGAACCAGAGCTTATCCTTGACGATCGGACCCCCGACATGAGCATTAAAATCATACAATGCAAATTGAGGTGGGGTAACTTCCGGAAAATCATCTTTGTATTTGTCGTTGTTCGATCCTTGCCAAAAATTTTTCGGCCAGTCGTCTTTTTTGCCCTGGAAGAGTGTCTCGAAGTGGCCTGAAAATACATTTCCACCTGATTTTGTCACTGTGTTGAAAATGACGCCCGTAAAAGCACCGTATTCGGGGGGAAGACCGATGCCCATGACTTTGGCTTCCTCGAGGATGTTGTGGTCGAGAAAAACCCAAGGTGTGCCGTAATACGGGTCAGAGACATCCACACCATCCAACTGATAAGAAACTCCAGTTCCCGAGGATGCCCCATAGGCCACATCATCTATGACTCCGGGAGCCAAATTCACAAGATCGGCCGTAAACTGGCTGTAGGGGATGTTTCTCAAAACTTCGTCGGTCAATGTGATAGAAGCTGTCTCAGTTGATTTCACATCTACAGTGGGCGATACCGCGATAACGGTGATCTCTTCTTCAACTGCGGCTAATTTCAGAGTGAAATCGACGGTCAGCCTTACGGTGGTGGTCAAGCGGATATTTTCACGAACGACCGTTGTAAAACCTGCAAGCTTTGCCTCGACAGAATACACTCCGGGTGGCAGAGCAGGAAACCGGAATTCCCCTTGAGCATCAGTGATGGCTGTTCTAGTGCCCATGAGTTTTGGGCCCGATAGTGTGACGGTTACTCCTGGAAGAGGCGTGTTTTCTTCGTCCATAACACTGCCAACGATAGCTCCAGTCTCTTTGGATTGAGCTATCGCCAATGACGAGGCAAATAAAAGCAGAACGAGCAACGAAACAATTGATTTGCTCTTCATTTTACCTCCTTTTCAAATTTCTCACCATAATTCCCTTTAGCAATTCTTTTCGCTTTCCTTATTATCACCTCCTCCTCTTTTCGATTTTTCATATCGCAGATATATCGGCAACGGTAATAATCCACAACTTCTTTTCCCCTTTATGTGAGTATGAGCAATTTTTATGCCATATGATATTCAACTGTGGATTCTGTATAAATTGTGTTTTTTCAACACTTTGAGAATTATTGTGTGAGCGAAGGATGGGACAAATTATCCAATATTTTGGATCTCTCCAAAAAAATGTACCGGGTATGAACGATTAAGCCTGCCTTAAGCCAGAATCATGAAGCCGGCTTAGGCAATAATCCCGAATTTTAATAAATCAAGAATGTCTTTATGAAATCGGCAGGAATACGAAGATATCATAAATCGAATTGCAACTTATTCGGCCTTTTGTTATTTTTAAAAGTGAATGAACTCACAATGAAAGCGAAGCTTATTATCCTTTCGATCATCCTCCTCTTTGTTTCGGAGCTTACTTGTGAAGAAAAATTATCCGAAACGCATAAGGAATGGTTAGATCTTGTTTCCCCCATCATAACGAAAACAGAAAGAGAAGTTTTTTCCAAGCTGAAGACTCATCAGGATAGAGACAAATTCATTCAGCTTTTCTGGAAGAGGCGGGACCCTCTTCCAGACACCGAGGAAAATGAATTTTACAAGGAATACATGAAACGGGTTCGGTTTGCAGATCTCAATTTCGGGAGGGGGACCGTGAAGCGGGGAAGCAGGACAGAAAGAGGATTCTTTTATCTTCTTCTCGGCCCACCCTTAGAGAGGCATACATATACCACTCACTCGCAGATCTGGCCTCTAGAATTGTGGTACTATAAAGGGGAACAAAAATATGGGCTTCCCCCCTATTTTTATCTTCTCTTTTATCAGCCGAGAGGAATAGGTGAATATCGTCTGTATTCTCCTGCCGGCGAGGGGCCGGAGAAGCTGGTCATCCCTTCCATGGCTGGACAGGTGCTGAATCGATCGACGGCCTTTGGCATCGTGAAAAATATTTCGGGTGAGCTGGCCAATGCAACATTGACTTATATCCCGGGAGAAAATACTCTGGGAACAGCCTCCCTTTCCTCTGACATCCTCGTCTCTAATGCCCGGTCTTTGGCAGAGAAGAAATTTTCGGATGAATATGCACGCGAATTTCTAAACTACAAAGACTATGTGGAAACGGATTACTCTCACAAATTCTTCGATAGCCAATATAAGATCGGAGTCTTTAAAAACAGCGGCCGAGATTTCATTCACTGGTCATGGGAACCGAGCCAATTAAATTTTTCCTACTATCAAGGCAAATATTATGCCTCGTTCCAACTTATCATCAGGATCGAGGACTTTCTGGGTAATCTGGTTTTAGAAAAGGAGGAGGAGATTCCCTTGAATATCACTCCCGAACAGTATGAAGAACATGAACGCCAGATATTTGCCTTTCAGGACATCCTTCCCATTATCCCCGGCCGGTTTAAAGTTTTCTTTTTGCTCAAGAATAAGACCGCCAAGGATTTCACTTCCTTCCAGTCGGATATCGTTGTCCCGGAGCCTGGAGGAAGCTTCTATCTCAGCCCTCTCCTTTTGTATATCGGGCGTGAAAAAGTTGCGGAAACCCAAGAGGGAACTCTCAAGGCATTTGCTTTCGGGGATAACCAGTATATCTTCAATGCACAGAGCCATTTCAGCCCGCAAAGGTCTTTGGGGGTCTACTTTCAGGTTAGTAATCTTGAAGATTTAGGTGCAGGATCTGTTCAGGTCGCCATAAGGTCCATGACTTCCTCCAATCCAGTCTTTCAAACCACAAAATCACTGGAAGAAGTGCGCACTTCTGATAACAGAGGAATCGATATCCCCCCTCTCCCCCTCTCAGCTTTTAAGCCCGGCTACTACACCGTAAATGTTGCTCTTTTGGATCCCTCAAAAAAAGAAATCTTGAATGGAAAAGAAAATTTCGTCATTCTGTCACAGCAGCACTCCCTAGTGCCCTGGGTCTATTCAAAGCAACACCCCCGTTTCCCTAATCCAGATCATCTTTTTTTGCTGGCGTCTCAGTACTTCTTGACAAAAAATTATGGAATGGCCGAAAGTACTCTTGAACAGGCGCTCGAAATCAAAGATGAACCAAGAATGAGGCTCCTCCTCGCAAAGGCTCTCTACGGCCTCGGTCGATACAAAGAATCCCTCGCTGCCGTTTTCCCCGTTTACCAAAATACAAAAGATAGGGAAGCCGCAAAGGTCATCGCTGTCAACTACGCTGGACTTGAAGACTGGACTTCGGCACTGATTTATCTTGAGGAATTGATGGAGTATGCAGTAGAAGTGAGCGTGCTCAACCTTGCTGCCGAGTGTTACCTGAACCTCAACCAGCCGGAGAGAGCTATCACGCTTCTTGAAAAATCCTTGGAGTTGGAACCCCATCAGGAAAAAATTCGAAATCTGATGAAAAAAACGAAAAAAGACCAAAGATAACATAATATTCGAGACAAAGATGGGAAGAGCCAAAGGATGAGACGGCTGGGTAAGGCCAAGGAGACGATCATGAAAAAAATTATGATCTTGTTGTTTGTGATGGGAATTCTTTTCCTGAATATGTGGCCTCAGGTCCATGGCAAGATAGCTGGAATCGTCACCGATACCCAAGGAAACCCGTTGGAGAATGTGGATGTCTCCATCGTTTCCACCAGGGCTGCTACGAGACGATTCGAGATCCATTCGGATAAAGAAGGGAAATTTTCTCAAATTGGGCTCCAACCAGGATATTATCAAGTCAGCTTTCGGAAATCCGGGTATTTGACCTCATCCAAAGAAGTCAAGGTATCGATTGCATCGACCACACGATTGGAAGTCCAGATGGAAAAAGTCCAAGAGGCTCAGGAGCGCATCCTATCAAAGACAGACAAGCTGTTTCTCAAAGGAATTAAGCTGTATGAGGAACAAAATTACGCGGAAGCTGCCGAGGCTTATGAAGAGGCCATTCAGCTCAATCCCGATCAGTGGGGATATTATCTCAACCTAGGTCTGGCATATAAAAAGCTGAACGAGAGGGAAAAGGCCGCTGCCGCTTTTCAAAAAGCTGTTGAACTCAATCCAGATAGTTTCAGCAGCAATAAAGAACTCGGAGAAGTGCTGGCCAAAGAAGGAAAATTCGAAGAGGCTAAGGCCTACTATCTGAAAGCTACCGAGCTCGATCCCGATGATCCGGATGCTTTTTATAATCTTGGCGTTTGCTTGACAAACCTGGGAGAATCCGATGGTGCTGTCGATGCATTTCTAAGAACTATAGAACTCAAAGCCGATTATGCAGACGCATACTACCAGATCGGGACGCTTTACATCGGGCAAAACAAAGTCGAAGAGGCTGTGGAAAGTCTTGAGAAATTCCTGGAGCTTGCACCAGAGCACGAAAAAGCCAGCGTTGCGAGACAGTTGCTCGACTATTTGAAAAAAAATTGAAGAAAGGATTTCTGTTTTTTATTATCTCAGGAGCAGCTGTCTTTTTTTGTTTCGTTTTTGCAGCCAAGAATCCGCAGTCCAATCTCAATGTTCTTCTGGTTACCATCGATACCATTCGTCCTGACAGGCTCGGCTGCTACAGTCAGAAGTACCTGGAGACGCCTCAAATTAAGAAACTTTCAGACAGAGGTATGGTGTTTACTAGAGCTTTTGCCCACAATCCGACTACCTTGCCTTCCCACGTTAATATTCTTGCCGGCACAACGCCTCTTTATCATGGCGTTCACGACAACTCCAAATTTGTATTCGCCGATGGATTCACCTCTCTAGCTGAACATCTCAAAGAAGAAGGGTATTCAACGGGTGCGTTTGTCGGTGCCTTTCCACTGGATTCTCGATTTGGCCTTGCCCAAGGATTCGACGTATATGATGATGCTTATCCCTCTAAAGCCAGATCGGCCTTCGGTTTTGCGGAAAGAAGAGCAGAAGAGGTAATCCAAAGTGCTATTCACTGGCTGAAAAGACAGGAATCCAAGTGGTTTTGTTGGGTTCATCTCTGGGACCCTCATGCTCCTTATTCTGCCCCTGACCCGTTCAAAAGTAAGTTCAGAAGCAATCCTTACTCCGGCGAAGTCGCATACGTCGATCATTCACTGGGAAAGCTGTTCGATTATCTGGATAGTGACAAACTTACAGAGAACACGCTGGTCGTGATCACTGGAGATCATGGAGAGTCCCTTGGTGAGCATGGAGAGATGACGCACGGATATTTTGCTTACAACAGCACGCTTTGGATTCCTCTGATCATATCCGGTCCGGGCATTGAACCCGGCTGGAGCGAGGACTATGTCTGTCATATCGATATCTATCCAACCGTATGTCAATTCCTGGGAATCGATAAACCCGCATTCCTCCAGGGTGTTCCTTTATTTCCTACGAGGAGTGTACAGAACTTAACAGACAGACCGATTTATTTCGAATCCTTTCATGCCTTTTATAACAGAGGCTGGGCTCCGATCCGGGGATTCATCGAGAAAAAACACAAATTCATAGACTCCCCTATAGCCGAATTCTATAGATTGGAGGACGACTTCGGCGAGAGACAAAACATCGTTGACACCGTGGATTTAGAATATCTTGAGAAAAAATTAGATCAATTAGAAGAGAAACTGGCTTTGCCATCAAAACCAGAGAGCAGGATGAAAATCGACCGACAGGCTCAAAGAAGATTGAGAAGCCTTGGATACATCGTCTCTTCCTCCACTCCGCCAAAAAAAGAATTTCGAGCAGAATTCGATTTGAAAACGCTTCTCCCTTTCCAGGTTAAGCTGAACAAGGCGCTTATGCTTTACAACGAAAATCAGATCGAGCAGAGCGCCAAAACTTTGGAGGAACTTCTCGAACAGAGAAAAGATTTTTCCTCTGCCTACACGCTTCTGGCCGACATCTATAAATCGCAGGGCAAAAGAGAAGAATCCCTTTTCGTGCTTGAGCAGGGATTCCAGAACCTTCCGGACAGCTATGAAATCCTATCCACGTACGGTATTTTCCTCACCGAACAGGGAGATCTTGATAAAGGAATTGAGGTTCTCCAAAAGGCTGTTGCCATCCTGGAGTTCGATCCAGAGATATGGAATTATTTGGGGGTGGCCTATTGGAAGAAAGGCGATGATCGAGAAGCTCTTGAACACTACAGAAAAGCTCTCTCTTTAGACAGCACAGATGCACTCGTTCATAACAATCTGGGTTCCCTGTATCTTTCCCGTTTCATCAGGAATAAAAATCCCGAAGATCATTCCCAATCAATCGGGCATTTCAAAAATGCCATTCATTTTGATCCCCAACTGGCTGCCGCTTACAATGGTTTAGGGGGAGCCTACAATATCGTCGGCAAAATCGGTGAGGCCATTTCTTTGTGGGAAAAGTCAGTGGCTTTGAATCCGGCTTATGGATTTTCAATCTACAACTTGGGGATGGCTTATTTCAAAAAAGGTCAGAAAGTAAAAGCGATAGAGTATTTAAGCAGATATCTTGACCTGGAGAAAGAAAATCTTTCTCAAGAGGAGAGGAAAAAAATTACAGCGCTTATTCAGAAGTGCAAACAGAGATAAAATCCAGGGAGGAAGAATCTGATGTACTGGTGGGAAAACAGCTTTTTGAAAGCCAAAGAGGGGAGACTCTACATAGAGGATAGAGAAGCCATCCAGATTGCTGAGGAGTATGGTACGCCCCTCTATGTGTACAGCACGAGGCAGCTCCTATCCAATTACCGATTGCTTCAGGAAAGCTTCGTCAAACACACATCCCTGGAACCCAGAATTTACTATGCGATGAAGGCCAATGCGCATCCAGGATTGCTGGTCGCTCTCAAAAACGAGGGAGCGTGGATCGATGCCGTCTCGCCGGGAGAGGTCAGAGCTGCCTTAGATGTTGGATTTCCAGGCAAGAGAATTCTTTTCACCGGGACAAGCGTGAGCACCCAGGACCTCATACACGTTTTCAAATGGCAAGACGTGCTCGTGACTGTGGATGCTTACGAACAACTGGAGCTTATGAAAGAATCCCGGGAGCTTTGGGCATCTTCGCGTACGATGAGCGTCGCGATTCGGTGGAATCCTGGGTTGGGAAGAGGATTTCATCCCAGAGTCATTACAGCAGGAAGGACCTCTTCGGATGGAACACCTATAAAATTCGGTGTTGAAGCAGACAGGGTTGTTCCCACCTTCGCAAAGGCTGTCGATTATGGTTTCAATCCAGTGGGACTGCATCAACATTTAGGCTCTGGGTGGACCAGGCAGGATTTTGAGGGTGTGATGTGTGCAGTGGACAGGATGATCGAGAAGGCCTTAGAGCTGCAAAAAGCAGGATTTTCTGTTGAGTTTCTGGATTTTGGTGGGGGCTTTGGTCCCCGGTATTCCGAAGAACAGGAGGTTTTCCCTGTCCAAGAATATGTAAAATCGCTCTGTCAGAAGATCGAAAAGTCCGGTCTTAACATAAAGGCCATTGCCGTCGAGCCTGGAAAATACCTGGTCGGGGATGCGGGGATTTTGCTTTTGAAAGTCGAATACTTGAAGGAAAGCTATGGGAATCTTTTTGCATGTGTCAATGCCGGGACATTCAATACTGTGCCTCGGCCTGCCATCTATACCCAGGCACAGCATCAGATCATCAATTGTTCGAAGGTTCATCCTGAAAAGAAGGTAAAAGTCACGGTTGCTGGTAACCTTTGTGAAACCGGGGACATTTTCGGAAGGGAAGTTCCGATGTCACTGCCCAGACGAGGAGACGTTCTTGCTCTGCTGTGTGCGGGCGCCTACTGCAGGAGCATGGCCTCTCATTTCAACCTCAGAGAAATTCCAGAAGAAGTCATATTCTGAACTCTACTCAAGCTTGCATTCTTACCCTTGACGTTCTAAATTATAATGTGATGACAGTCTCAACGATCGCAGAGAAAAAGGGAAGGAGATACAATTTTCCTCTAGGTGTCAAATTGACTGTACTCTTTTTTATCTCGGTCCTGTTCATCTTCCCCTCCTGCCGGTATCAAAGGTTGAGGAAAAATCTGCTCCCTGAGGATGCTGATTTTCTGTCTAAAGTTCGGTACATCATTACAAAAGAAGAGGAACATCTTTTCCTTGAAACTTCAGATTCGGAAAAAGAAAAATTCAAACAAGAATTCTGGGAAAGGCGCGACCCGGATCCTTATACTGAAGAGAATGAGTTCAGGATCGAATATTTCAACCGTATCGAAAGAGCCAATGAACTTTTTAGAAGCGAGGGAAAACCGGGATGGCTGACAGATAGAGGACGGATATACATCCTGTTCGGGCCACCTACGTACAGGGATACGAGTCCTTTGAGGACCGACCAATATGGTCTCTGCAGAGAAGTGTGGCAGTATGGAAATTTTCCTGTCGTTTTTGTGGACAGAAATTGTTTAGGAATCTATCATCTTGTTACCTACGATCTGAGCAACATCCGGACGCTCAATCTCGCCTATATGCATGATCTTTCCCTGGCTCAGGCACAGGCACAACAGACTATCAAGGAACCGAAAAGATTCTTTGATTTCGATTGGAAAATAGAAAAGATAAAAGATGATCGCGATAGGATCCAGGGTGTCGTATCCATAGATGTTCCCTATACTCGGATCTGGTTTAGCGAAAAAGGAAAAAAGCTGGTGACGACCCTCGATGTGAGCTTGGAGTTGAAAGACGGGGAGGGCAAAATCTGGTGGGAATTCTATGATTCTTATGAGGCAGAAACAAAAGAGGAGGCCCTTCTAAGCAGTAAGGAGGAAGCGCTGGAAATCAAGATTCCATTCCTGATTGATTCGAATATAGAGATGTTTCAGAAAACTCAAACCTGGATGTATTTGACGGTAAAAAACAGAACAGGCGGGGATGAACGAGAAAAAGTAAAAGAATTCAAAAATCCATAGCCTATAAATCTCTCCCCCGAATATGCAATCCACTTAAATTTAGTGACAGTATACGCAATTACCTAATTCTGAATTCTATTATGGTTTAATCCGATCCTAAGCTTATCGGGCTGTATATTTGACTTCCTAACCTCAGAATTAAGGAATCGCGTTTAGTGTTACCGAATTAAAAAGAAACTTTTTTTATGCTCAATTGTATTAGGCAGTGAAGATGAAAATGGAAGTTAAGGGCAGAAAAAATTGAACAGGAGGAAAACATGAAGACACAAAGGTTTAGAATCACAGTGATTGGGATTCTCACAAGTTTGATGCTCCTTCTAGGATTGAGCTCAGCGGAAAATCCCGCCTCCCTGGAAGGCATCATCAAAGACAGTCATGGAACGGCCGTTTCTGGAGTCAAGGTCGTTGCCCAGAACACATCCACCCAAATTCTTCACCATTCAAAATCCGACAGCAAAGGCCATTTCACTTTCCGCAATTTGCCTGCAGGAATGTATGACGTCTGGGTGGATATGCCGGGTTTCCAGGCTGTCAAGCAGAGGGGCATTCATGTCCGATCAGGTAAGACGGCCACAGCAGACTTTATTCTCCATCTGGGAGGAAACACGATTGTTCCTGTACCGCCAATCGAGGAAGAGTTTGCAGAAAAGAAGGCGGACAAACGCTTTTCAGGGAATGTTGTCGGCGGAGTGCTGAATGAATCCCGCACAGAGGCACTCTATCGGCATAAACCCCAGACCGCTCCTTCTCTTCAACAGTACCCTCCGTACTGGAACACCGAAGAGTACGACCGAGTCTATGAGAACAGTTTTCTTTTGGCGCTGGACAATCCCCTCTCGACATTTTCTATCGATGTCGACACGGCTTCTTATTCCAATGTCCGGAGATTCATCAACAGCAACCAATTTCCCTACAAGGATGCTGTCCGTATCGAAGAGATGGTCAATTATTTTTCCTATGATTATCCTCTTCCCAAAGACAATCATCCTTTTTCCATCTACACGGAAATCTCCACCTGCCCCTGGAACGATGCTCATCGGTTAATCCACATCGGCCTCCAGGGAAAGAAGCTCGGATCCAAAGAACTTCCTCCGAGTAATCTCGTTTTTCTGTTGGATGTATCGGGTTCCATGAGTCCAGCCAACAAGCTGCCTCTCCTGCAGCAGGCCTTCAAGCTATTAGTAGATGAATTGGGTGTGAAAGACCGTGTCTCGATAGTCGTCTATGCAGGAGCAGCCGGGCTTGTATTGCCGTCCACTGAAGCCACACAGAGGGAGGCCATCATCGCAGCCATCGATCGGCTGCATGCCGGCGGATCAACCGCGGGAGGTGCTGGAATCAAATTGGCCTATAAAGTGGCCGAGGAAAATTTCATTCAGGAAGGCAATAACCGTATCATCCTGGCCACAGACGGCGACTTCAATGTGGGCGTTTCCAGCACTTCAGAGCTGGTGCGCATGATCGAGGAATACCGTAAAAAAGGCATCTTCCTGACCATTCTCGGTTTTGGCATGGGAAATTACAAAGACGGCCGGATGGAGCAGTTGGCAGACAAAGGAAACGGTAACTATTACTACATCGATAATCTGATGGAAGCCAAGAAAGTGTTTGTCAACGACATGCGCGGCACTCTCTTCACCATTGCCAAGGATGTCAAGCTGCAGATCGAATTCAATCCGGCCAAAGTCAAAGCCTACAGGCTCATCGGCTATGAAAACCGCCTTCTGAAAAAAGAAGATTTTGCCGACGACACCAAGGATGCAGGTGAACTCGGAGCTGGCCATACTGTGACTGCACTGTATGAGATTATCCCATATGGTGCCCAGGAAGAGATCCCCGGAGTAGACGACCTCAGGTATCAGGAAAACAGAATCAGTCGAGCGGCGTTCAGGAGCAAAGAGATCATGACCCTTAAACTGCGCTACAAAAAACCTGATGGCGAAAAAAGCAAACTGATTGTCCACCCATTGAAGGATAAAGACGTCTCTTTAGCGAAGACTTCGGACAATTTCAAGTTTTCTGCAGCCGTGGCAGCTTTCGGGATGCTTCTTCGTGATTCCGAGTTCAAAGGAGATACCACGTACAAGAATGTCCTGAACCTGGCCCGGAACGGAAAAGGCAAAGATGCCTTCGGCTACCGTTCTGAATTCATCCAGCTCGTAGAAAAATGCAGCCTGCTGGAAAGTGTCCGACCCACAGGTAACTGAGAGCAGAAACTCTAAGGGGCAGCTTTCTTCAGATAGAAGGCTGCCCCTTTCTTTTTAGTTCCAGGCAGTCTTTTCCGTATGCAGTCAGATACAATCATATAAGGAAAGGCCGGGCCATATTCGAACCTAAAGCCAGTGTGCATGACTTCTCCAAGAAGTTCCTGGAGAGTCTCCTATTCATCAGCCTGGGATAAATCGATCTGTTTTTTACCCTTATCGACGGCCCTGATGAACTTGATCAGCCCACTCATGTAGGTATCCTGATCATCATACATGCACATGTGGCTTCCGTTCGGACAGTAAAGATAGCTTCCATTCTGCACCTGTTCGGACATCCACTCCATATGTTCCGGGTCCATAGTGTCATACTTTGCTCCAATTACCAGGGTCGGAACAGTAATGCTTTTCAGTTCCGCTTTCCTGTCCCAGTTTTCGAGCCTTCCCGAGATTCCGAACTCACTCGGGCCCTGCATGGTAACGTAGATCTGCTGGTTCAACCTGGCGAAGGTCCGGTTGACGGGATCGGGCCACTCCTCGAGCCTGCAAATGTGTTTCAGGTAGTAATTCGGCATCAAAAGTTCCATGTAACGGGGATTTTGGAATTCGCCCTTCGCTTCGAGTTCCCTGATCTCCTCGAGCACTGCCGGATCCATCTGTTTGGCCAGTACCTTTTCGGCATAGGCATCGTACTCGGGACAGCTGGCCATCATGTTGGAGATGATAAGACCTTTCAGAAATTCCTGGTATTTCAGGGCATATTCCATGGCGAGGATTCCGCCCCATGAATGTCCCAGCAGGTAGAAATTGTCCTTGTTCAGTCCGAGAGCCTGACGCACTTGCTCCACTTCTTCGACGAACCGGCTGGTCGTCCACAGGTCTCTGTCTTCTGGTTGATCAGAATAAGCAGATCCCAGTTGGTCATAGTAGATGAATTCGATCCTTTCTTGGGGAAGGAAGCTTTCGAAACACTCGAAGTATTCGTGTGTCGCTCCTGGTCCTCCGTGGAGCAGCAGGAGTCTCATTCTCTTGTTGTTACCGAACTGTTTTGTCCATACTTTAAACATTCCCTCAGGTGTGTCGATCGGAATCATCTTGATGCCGCCTGTTTTGACAGCACCTTCATCGCTTTTGAAATAGTCCATGGTTGGGGCCTCCTCACTCGGGGCACACGAGATCGATACTGCTGCAAGGAAGAGGAAAGGAGCAGCTTTGGCAAGAATTTTCATCTTTCGACTCTCCTTATTTGGATTAGACTTTAGGAATGGCACCGAATCTTCAGCATTTCCCTGCGATGTCCACCCGTTGAGATCCTGAAATGAGCTTATCATACCCAAAACATCCAGGTCAATGTTCTCAGAAACGACAGCTCCAGAAAAAATCCTTGACATTCTGATGAATATCTTCTATATTGCCGAAGAAATATCAAGGAGTTGGCTATGAAATTTTTATCCCGGCAGGAAGAACTTCTTCTCCTCTCGATCCTGAAACTTGGCGATAAGGCCTACGGCGTTCCTATTCGTCGGCACGTGACCAAGTTAACTGGCAAATACTGGTCCATCGGGGCCATATATGATGTGCTCGACAGGCTGACTCGGAAAGGACTGGTTTCTACTGTCACAGGGAAACCATCCAAGGTGAGAGGGGGAAAAAGCAAGAGGTATTACAGAATTACCAAAACAGGGCTAAAAGCACTCGAAGAAATAAGAGAGCTTCAGAAAAAGGCTTGGCTCGATATCTCCGAGTATGCCTACGAGAAAAAGTGATTTTCATGCCCCATAAAGAT